>NC_015559.1:0-1200000 GCF_000214215.1 Marinomonas posidonica IVIA-Po-181 | reverse complement strand
ATTGCGTTATATCAGAAGCCCACCCCACCTTATTGATGGTTCGATTTGACGATTCTTTACTGGCTTCGAGTAATTCAAATACCACTGAATTGTGTCCACTGATGGTTTCTAGACGATCAGACATTTGAGTAAAACGCGTTTGAATGTCAGATAGGGAAGACGCAATTTCCACATCCAGAGTTCTGAGTTCCTGATCAACTGTGTTCATCGTTTGTTGGAGTGACTGAGTCATACTGGATAAGTCGATCAGTTTGACGGCTTCATTGGTTTGTGCCATGGTTTTTTTGGCAAGTTCACCAACCTCTTTCGCAACGACCGCAAACCCTCGTCCATGATCCCCTGCACGTGCGGCTTCAATGGTCGCATTGAGAGCAAGCAGTTGAATGCCTTTCCCTATGTCTTCGATATTGTTCAAAACTTTTGTCGCGCCTTCGGCTTTGGCGTCCAATTCATTACTAATGCGAGCCAGTTCATTACTGATGGCAAGGGTTCTTTGCTCAACCGACTGTCGAGTATTCTCTTTAATTTGGCTAGCACTCTTGGTGCTGGCTTCAATTTCTTGACGTGTTTGACTCAACCCAGTGCGTAAATTATGAGAACGAACGTCTATTTCCCGCATTAAACTGTCTTGGGCTTCCCCTGCTGTGCTGGCAAATCTGAGTAAATTTTGCAGAAAGTTTAGTGCACTAGAAACGCCGTGAGAAAAATTCTCAAGAGGATTATTCTGTTGAGTCGTTGCAGAATATTGATCTTCTGAAATGTCATTTAGGCGACTATCGTCAATAGCGAAATGAGGTGTTTTCTGTTTTTTAAATAATCTATTTAACATGTTATGACCTCTACAGCGGATGATGAACATACGATTGAGTAACTCAAGTAACTCATTAACCTAACGCAATATTCATGCCCATTCTGATGGAGAGAGGTTAGAAAAATAGCCATCAAACATCACATGGTTTGCTGGCGTTATCCATAGGATAGAAGCTTAGTAAACATGCATGCTAGATCACCAAAAAAGTGGCGTTGTGATTCTTATTAGTGCGTTTTTGGCTCCAACATGGGGTGGCCGTCGATCCAAGTCTGGGTGACATAATAGTCTTGGTTAAGCGCAACCAAGCTGGCTTGGTAGCCGACTTTAATACGACCAAGTTGATGGTCGAGACCTAAAAACTGCGCGGGTCGTAAGGAGGCCATTTGGAAAGCTTCTTGAGGGGTTCGTTTAATCAATTGTATGGTATTTCTAACGGCACTGGCCATGTCCAGATCTGACCCAGCTAAGGTGCCGTCGGCGGTGGTCACCTTACCATTTTTACGATGTATTTTTTGACCTAAAAATGGCAGTTCGGACTTGCTGGAACCAACGCTTTGTATGGCATCTGTGACCAGCATTATGTGTTCACAGCCTTTGGCTTGCATAGCGATATTCATGGTCGCAGGGTGCACATGATGTCCGTCGGCAATCAGTCCGCACCAAGTCTTATATTGGTTTTGCAAGGCTGCCCCAACCACCCCAGGTTCTCTACTTGTCAGGGGCGTCATGGCATTAAAGAGATGCGTAAAGCCACGTGCACCACAATGGACTGCCCTGATCGCTTCATCGTAGGTAGCGGCGGAGTGCCCAATGCAAACAATGGCGTGTTGTTTAACCAGTTTTTCAATAAAGCCATCGGGGACTTGCTCTGGCGCTAAGGTGACCATGAGTTTGCCATGGTTCGCGACATCGAGTATTTTGAACAGCTTTTCTTCGTTTGGCATACGAAGCTTGTCTTCGTTATGCACGCCTTTTCGAATCGGGTTCAGATAAGGCCCTTCATAATGTAAACCAATTATACCCGCCAAACCCTGTTGTAATGCCTCGCACACAGCGTCATGAGCTTGTGACATGACGTCATAGTCATCGGAAATTAACGTTGGCATCATGGCGACCGTGCCAAATTGAGCATGGTTTTTGACGATCACCTTTAAGGCATCCAGAGTGGGCGTATGGTTAAACAGAACGTCCCCGCCGCCGTTCACATGGACATCAATAAACCCTGGGGCCAGTATGTCAATGAGTTGCGTTGCTAACTGGGGATAATCAATGGGGGTAATATCCTGAATTTTACCGTTTTCTATCGTAACTTGCTGGTGGTTAAGCCATTGTTCACCATCAAATAGACGCTTCACCTTCAGTACTGTCATAAAGACGTTCTCCCAATCTGTTCTTTTGCCATTTTAATGGCACCATCCATAGCGTCGCCTTGTGGTGGACGTAAATAGGCTTGTATGTCATCGGGCAAATAAGGCGCTATTGCCTCAGAGACGCCCCCCACTAAGGCAATGCTCTGTGCGCCTTTGTGGATTAAGCAGGTTAGGTATTGGCTTATCCATTGCGCTTGTTCTGAGATAATTCGTAAAGCGATTGGGTCACCAGATTCGGCAAAATCAAAGACTTTAATGGCGAATGTACCGAACTCTTTAGGCAAGGGAGAGTGGTTTTGAAATTGCACATATTGTTCAGGGCGGTGACCAAAGTCGCGATTAATGGATTGGGTGAGAGCCGACTCAGGCAAGACGCCACTCAAGGCCGCAAGAGAGTACTCTAATGCACTCAAGCCAATTCGTGCGCCACTGCCCTGATCCGAAAGCGGAAACCCCCATCCCCCAACAATATCGAATTTCTTGTCAATATAAACAACACCACAGCTGCCCGTACCGACGATCATCAAACCGCCGTTTTCGCCATCAAACGCCCCTAAACAGGCCGCATGCGCATCGGTCAGTAGGTAACAACGGCCAAACGGAGAATGTTGAGATAAGATGAGCTCTTGCTCTAATGCTTGATTGACTCCAGCCAACCCCAGACCAATCGAAATATTTGGATAATCTTCTATGTCAATGTGCCCTTGCTTGCACGCTTCAAAGCAGGCTTCAAGAATATTTTGCCAAGCGCTTTCGATTCCGGTTCTTGGATTGCCAGAACCTCCCACCGCCTCTCCTAAGACCTGTCCATTGTGGTCGACCAGACGGGCTCGACAGAACGTCCCGCCCCCATCCACGCCCAGATAAAACTGTTTCATTTGCATCTCCTTATGTCAGCTCCTGACGTTGTTTCTCACACCAGACATAATAATCTTTTAATGACAATTGAGCGGCGGCATCTTGATCGAGTACCAAGCAAGCCTTGGCGTGTTGCTGTAATGCACTGGCTGGACACATGGCGGTGAGTGGGCCTTCTACCATGGCTTTTACAGCAGCGGCTTTTTTATGACCTGTCGCCAGCAATAAGATGTGTTTGCTTTCTAGAATGGTTTCAATGCCCATGGTTAAAGCGAGGTGGGGTTGATATTCACCATCGGCAAAGAAGCGCTTATTGGCTTCGATGGTGGATTCCGACAAAGATTTAATTCGGGTGCGAGAACGCAGACTGGAAGTAGGCTCATTAAAACCAATGTGGCCATTTTCGCCAATCCCAAGCAGTTGTAAATCAATCCCGCCAGCCTCTTGAATGGCGTTTTCGTAATCTTGAGCGTTTTCCACTAATCGCGTTTCATCAAGTGACGCCGCCATAGGAAGGTGGGTGTTGGCTAAGTCGATATCAATATGATTGAAAAGGTAATGCTTCATAAAATGACGATAGCTTTGCGGATGAGTGTCATCAATACCAATGTATTCATCCAAATTGAAGGTGGTGGTGTTTTTAAAGGAAGCCTGACCTGCTTGAACGGCATTAATGACCTGCTGATAGGTGCTAATGGGGGTAGAACCTGTGGCCAACCCTAAAACAGGTCGGCTTTTTTTGCGCACCGTCTCTAATAGAAGGTCAGCGGCATACTGAGCCACCTGATTGGCAGTATCAAGAATGATAACTCGCATAAGTCAATTCCGAAAAATAAAACCAATTTAATACCAAAAAAACCAAAAGTGCAAAACGAAATGCATCACCTGATTATTTTGGTTTGACATTTGCCCATTATTGGCGATATCTTGAAAAAATAACAATACCTAAGAAATACCAATGACGAAAATGACACTAAGAGAACAACAAAACACAATCGGAGAGTTATCATGCGAAAAGTATGTTCCGCTTTACCTAGTTACAAGCTAGCCTGTTTTGCCACATTATTGTTGGCTGGCATGGCCCAGGCTTCGGACACCTTATATGTCGAAAGCTGGAGAACTGACGACGCAAATATATGGTCTGATACCATTATTCCCGCTTTTAACAAGCACCATCCAGACATCAAGATACAGTTTTCCCCCACCCCACCGACCGACTACAATTCCGCCTTACAGGCAAAGCTCCAAGCAGGCTCAGCTGGCGACATCATTACTTGCCGCCCCTTCGACGCTTCGTTGCAGCTTTTTGACTCTGGTTACCTTGAAAAGCTAAATGGCTTAAAGGGTTTGGAAGACTTTTCTGATGTGGCGAAAAGTGCTTGGGTAACAGACGATGGTCGTGAGCAATTCTGCTTGCCAATGGCGTCTGTGATCCACGGTTTTATTTATAACAAAGAGATTTTTGAAGAACTCAATCTGACGGTGCCAAAAACACAAGACGAGTTTTTTAAAGTATTGGCCAAAATCAAATCAGAAAGTCGTTATACCCCGTTGGATATGGGCACCGCCGATCAATGGGAAGCGGCGACAATGGGCTTTCAAAACATTGGACCTAATTACTGGAAAGGAGAAGCCGGTCGTAAAGGTCTGATTGATGGCACCGCTAAGCTAACGGACCAAGCGTATGTGGATACTTGGAAAGAGTTAGCAAAATGGAAACCTTATTTGGGGCGCGGTTTTGAAGCCCAGAAATATTCAGACTCACAGAACTTATTTACGCTAGGTCGGGCCGCCATTTACCCAGCGGGGTCTTGGGATATTCAAACCTTTAATAATCAGGCGGACTTTGAATTTGGTGCCTTTCCACCTCCCGTCCTAAAACAAGGTGACACCTGCTATATCAGTGACCACACAGACATTGGCATGGGCATTAATACGGCTTCGAAGCATAAGGAAGCGGCCAAAATTTTCTTGAATTGGATGGCTTCCGCCGAGTTTGGGGAATTGTTTGCGAATGCAGTGCCTGGCTTCTTCCCACTGTCAAATCACAGTGTTGCGATAAAAGACCCTGCGGCACAAACCTTTATCAGTTGGCGCCAACAGTGCGAATCCACGATTCGTAACTCGTATCAGATTCTTTCTCGCGGTACACCAAATCTGGAAAACCAACTGTGGAACGTCAGTGCTCAGGTCATTAATGGCACCATGACACCAGAGCAAGCGGCCACTGAAACTCAACAAGGATTAGAACAGTGGTACGGACCTCAGCAGTAACATGAATCCTTGATAGAAAGATCGCTGATAGAAAGATGACAGAAAGATGGCTGAATCAGCCGCAGTTCTGTGAAATGACAAGGAGACGACCAATGACGTCGCCTCCTTGTCATTTATTGATGAGAGTGAATCATGATGTTTTCCAAACGTACTAAAGAACACAAACCTTTTCCATGGCACCTATGGGGGTTTCTTGGGCCAGGTTTACTCATTTACCTTACCTTTAGCGTTTACCCTCTTCTCGACACCCTGATTCTCAGTCTTTATGAGGAACAGGCAGGGCAAAGCGAGTTTGTTGGTTTAAAGAATTTTATCACCTTGGTAACGGATGAGAATTGGTCCTCTGCTTTTTGGAATGCATTGTCCAATAATCTTCAGTTTTTTGCCTTTCATATGCTGCTACAGAATCCGATTGGACTGTTATTAGCCGTGTTGCTGAGTTCCCCTAAGTTAAGACTGGCCAGCAGTTATCGAACCCTGATTTTTATGCCAACCATGCTGTCTGTGGTGATCATTGGTTTTGTTTGGCAACTGATACTCAGCCCCATTTGGGGAATTTCGGAAGAGTTTTTATACAGCATAGGTTTAGGTCAATACTTTGATGCCTGGCTGGGCAAAGAAGGCAGTGCGCTGGTGACCTTAAGCTTTATTTCCGTTTGGCAATTTGTTGGCATTCCGATGATGCTGATTTACGCCACCTTGTTGAATATTCCAGATGACATTATTGACGCCAGTACCGTGGATGGCGCAAGCCCCATGCAAACCTTTTTCCACATAAAATTGCCGTTGATTTTACCGACCATTGCGATGGTGTCGATTTTAACCTTTGTGGCCAATTTTAATGCCTTTGAACTGATTTATGCGGTAAAGGGAGCGCTCGCAGGTCCGAACTTTTCGACCGACCTGTTGGGGACCTTTTTCTACCGAACCTTCTTCGGGTTTCAGTTGCAACAAGGTAGCAGCACAATGGGCGCGGCGGTGGCGACCTTGATGTTCCTAATTATCTTGGTGGGTGTGATGCTGTTCTTGTTTTTTATTCAGCGTCGTATTCAACGCTTCCAGTTTTAAAAGGGCCCAATCATGAAATTAATGCAGGTTTTTTTACCTAAAAACACCTCGGCAGGCCAGATGTCTAAGAGTGTGACCGTTCATGGGATCTTACTCGCCTATACCGTCATTGCCTTGTTTCCTATCTTGATTGTCATTATGAATGCCTTCAAAGACCGTAAGGGGATTTTTCGTGATCCATTGGCCCTGCCAACCAGTGAGACATTTTCACTGGTTGGATTTGAACAGGTGCTGTTGCGTTCTGACTTTGGCTTGTTTGCTTGGAACAGCTTGCTGGTAACCGTCTTGGCGGTGGGCTTGGTGATTTTGTTGGGGGCCATGGCCGCTTGGGCACTCACTGAGTACCGTTTCCGGATGAATTTGCTGATTACCTTTTTGTTTGCAATGGGCATCATGATTCCGATTCGCCTGGGTACGGTGAGCATCTTGCGACTGATGGTCGACCTTAATCTAGTCAATACACTGACCTCCTTGGTGCTGGTGTACATAGCGCAGGGCTTACCCTTGGCGGTCTACATTCTCTCGGAGTTTGTCCGCACGATTCCAAAAGAGCTAGTGGAAGCCGCACGATGTGATGCGGTCAGCGAATACCGTATCTTTTTTAGCATCATCTTGCCTCTACTGAAACCTGCAATGGCAACGGTGGCCGTGTTCACCATGATCCCGATCTGGAATGACCTTTGGTTCCCCTTAATTCTCGCCCCGAGTGAAGAAACAAGGACGATTACCCTAGGGGTTCAACAGTTCGTGGGCCAATATGTGACCAACTGGACATCGGTATTAGCGGCGCTGACGATGGCCATTGTTCCGGTTCTGATTCTCTATACCATTTTTTCTAGGCAGTTAATCCGTGGTCTGACCAGCGGCGCGGTGAAGTAGTCGTTTTATTGCGACTAGAAGGATTTAATATGGCAAATTTACAACTGAAAAATATTCAAAAACGCTTTGGAGATGTCCGAGTTCTTCATGGCATTGATCTTGAGGTCAAAGAAGGGGAATTCGTTGTTTTAATTGGCGAATCCGGATGTGGAAAATCCACCCTGCTGAGGCTGTTATCAGGGTTGGAAGAGATCTCAGAAGGCGATTTGATGATTGATGGTCAGCGAGTCAACACCAGCCCCCCTGCCAAGCGTGGTGTGGCAATGGTGTTTCAGTCTTACGCCTTATACCCTCATATGAATGTGTATAAGAACATGGCGTTTGGTCTCAAAATCGCAGGTCAAAATAAAGCCTTTATTAAGAACAAGGTGTTAGAAGCGGCCAAAAAACTCAAAATCGATCACCTTTTAGAGCGTTTACCGCGTGAATTATCCGGTGGTCAGCGTCAACGTGTGGCAATTGGTCGGGCGATTGTTCGAGAACCTAAAGTATTTTTATTTGATGAGCCTTTATCGAATCTGGATGCGTCTTTACGGGTACAAACACGAGTAGAGTTGGGTAAGTTGCATCAAGAGTTACAGGCCACGGTAATCTACGTCACCCATGACCAAACAGAGGCCATGACTCTGGGCGACAAAATTGTGGTGATGAACAAGGGACGCATTGAACAGGTCGGCGCCCCACTTGAACTGTATCATCAACCAAAAACACAGTTTGTGGCGGGTTTTATTGGTTCGCCTAAGATGAACTTTTTAACGGGGAAAATCCATCAACAAGGTCCTGAGTCGACGCAAGTCATGTTAGAATCCGGTCGCATTATTAGCGCATCGGTTAACAGCTCAGAGTTGCATCAAGGGCAAATGGTGACCATAGGTTTGCGTCCCGAGCACTGTACTCAAGCCTCTCTGGACAATCCTTTGACAGGCTCTGTTTCTCTCGTTGAACATCTTGGTGAAGTCTCTTATGTCTATATGGATTTGGGAGACGAAGGCGAGCTGGTAACAAAAGTAGACGGGGATCAGGCTTTTCAGGCGGGAGACACCGTCTCCTTTGGTATAGAGCCTCACAAAGTATACGTTTTTGATGCCAATGGGGTGACTTTGGACAGAGTGACGAATGAATAAAGTCACCTAGAAACGGGGGACTCGGTCATGAATTTAACAGTGGCATGGAGTGTCGATTCAGGAAATACATTATGACGATACATAGAGTGAACGACCTTTTTGGTCCATCTGATGCCCTTAAAAAGAAGGGCATCCCACTGTATATTCAGGTAAAAAATGCCATTCAAACGGCCATTGCAGAAGAAAGATTAGGGAATGGTGACGTATTACCGCCCGAAAGAGATTTGGCGAAATATCTGGATGTGTCCCGAGTGACGATTCGTAAAGCCATTGATGAACTGGTAAAAGAAGACGTTCTGACACAACGTCAAGGCGCCGGAACCTTTGTCAGTGAGCGAGTAGAACAACCGTTAAATCACTTGCGCAGCTTTACCGAAGTGATGCGCGACAGAGGCAAAGAAACCACCGCCAAATGGCTTGATCGGTCCCTTGGTGTGCCCCATGACGATGAGCGCCATGCCTTGCAATTGTCACCCGAAGAAGAAGTCGTCCGTTTTTATCGTCTGCGCTATGTGGATGGCAAGCCAATGGCGCTGGAACTGGCAACCGTGCCCAGTCATTATCTGGATAACCCCTTTGCCATTGAAGGCTCTCTGTATGAGATTCTAGAAGCACAAGGCCGACGTCCCGTCAGAGCATTTCAGCGCATTCGAGCCATTACACTGGACGATAATCGCGCCCAATTATTGGATATTTCTGAACAGGCTGCGGTGCTGTATATTGAACGAACCGGTGTCGATAAAGAAGGCACACCGGTCGAATTTACCCGTTCTTGGTTCCCAGGAGACAGCTATGACTTCGTGGCGGAAATTCATGACACTCATTGATAGGTCAAAGGCATAAGCCAAACAGATATGATGTGGATTCTGAGTCACTGAGAATGTATGAATCTGAGTATCTTTTCGTTCTTAGACTCTATATAGGTGCTGGAATCAAACTGTCCCCCCACAGATTCAATCATGGCTCTTGATGCTAAATTGCTTTCATAACAATGGACATGTACTTCAGAAATGTCCATTTTATAGGCCTTCACTAAGGTTAAATCTAATATTTTCCGACCATAACCTTTGCCACGCATAGACGGTCGTACACCCACTCCTATATGACCACCAGCAAAGCGAAGTGAATCATTTAAAACGTGTCGTAAATGAGAGCAAGCGACCATCTCATTATTTTCAATCAGCCAGAAAGTGGTATTCGGCACAAGGGAATCCGGTAACGTTTTGCCTTCAGAATAATGCTTTAACAGAGTCACATAGTGAGCAAAATCAGAATAATCAAACGTCAGCGGATAGGGATAAGGGTCTTCATCAGCAAGCTCTTTAACATAGCGATAAAAACTCTCTTCATACTTTAAACTGGGCGTGACTAACATACACCATCCTTGTCGTTAAATTAACGCATGTTACCAGTGAATTTTGAGTGGCAATTGAGGGTGAAAATCTTTCCATTTCCCACACACTCCCTCGCCTAATGTCATTTCGACGAGATGCTCATCGCCTCTTTCAACGCTTAACCTATCAACCGATGACAAGCTATCTAAGGTGTCAGAGAAGGCTTGTGCGGGAACCAAGAGTGTCACTTCAGCAAGGGTTCGCAACGGATTTGCATCTATACTGCGTTCTACTGGTGCCATAAAAGGCACATACACGCACAAAGGCTCGTGCAGACGATTTGAATTATCCCCTACATGGAACGCATTCGGCGCGGGAAAATAATCGGCTTGATAAGACCACCCCTTAAAAGGCCTAACCGATTCCGACCCACTGATTCGAGTCAGAACCACACCAAAAGGTGACGTCTCAGGCTGTGCCACTCGCTCCGCTAAATACATCTCCTTAGCTGGGCCATTTCTGGCTTCCTCCACATCTCGCAGATACAAGATCTCCAACATGCCATTAGCAAACTCAAAACGACGATTCGAGGTTCCCTGCCCCTTGTGATCCCGGCGAAAACTTTCTTGCAGACCAAACGCCACCAACAAATCTCCCGCTTGCTCAGGCTGATCAGTCAATATAAAGAAATGATCCAACTCGAATCTCATATAAGGTACCGATTCCTTAGTAAATGCATGATTGGTCCATGTAATCAGGCCGTCAAACAGTTTAATTTACAAACAACAAGCTTATGATATCAACAACTTAGCTCTTTCTTATCTTCAACATTCTCGCTTTGAGACTTGTGAACCACTCGTTGAATCAAAACGCTCTTCAGACAGGCATTTACGTTTGAGAATGCAATATGAAAAAAACCACTAACCTTGCAGCCTTCTCGCCCAATTGCCATTATGAAACTGCTCGCAATTTTCTTCCGTATCGTAAAACACATGACCTTGAATATTCTTAACCTTAACCCCTAAAGCGTTAAATTCAGCATGAATTTGCCTTTCAAGTTGGCGACTCAAAGGAGACACGTTAAACGCCCCAAGATGCTCATTGGTGTCAAACACACACACCACCTTCAGACTCTCCGGAAAGCGATCATAATTCACACTGTGAGTTAACCACTCAAAGCCATTAAGGCTTTTCAACGCCGATTCACACACATCAGTCAGGGCTAAACGGATTTGATTATCGAGTTTCTTATCGGATTTACGCATAATACTTTGGGGTCATGGGTCCGTTAGAATTTAATTTAACTCTGACCCTAATTATTTACTTTAATTCATGCATAGCTTGTTTAACCGAGTACTGGTCTAAAAAAGCTACGCTCATAGCTAATAATGCAGTCCACTTGATCGGCAAATTCAAAAGCTTTAGTACACTCAGGATCATTTAGAGACTTAGTGCGATAGTCTTCATAAGCTGACAAACTTTCAAACGTAAAAAGCGCCAAAGCTACATTGTTTGCGCCTTCCGATGGCAGAAAGTAGCCATTATGTTGACCACCAAATTTCTCAACAAGTGGAATCCACATTTTCGCGTACTCTTCGAACTCTTTGACCTTCTTTGGATCTATTACATACCTAACATAACAAGTAATCATAAACATTGATTCCTTCAAATTGTTTGATTTTTTTGGGCTACGCATAACGCCTACATAAAAGGTCGACCGATAGGAAGGTCCAGTGCAACAAAGTGGAACGATTTTTGATCGTGTTTGTTATACGCCATAAGTTTGTTTAGCTGAATCTATTTGACTTTCCTCGGTGGTACCACTGACCAAGTAATAAGCGGGTGCAATAATTGGACTACAGCTTGTCACTGATACCAAAATAATACCCTTGACGGGAAAAGTTCTGCCGACTACAGGCTCCACTAAGCTGAAAAGGCTGGGGTATTCTTTACATTGAGGCGTGAAATATCTGGCGCGGCCCTTGATTTTAAAACCTTTCTGTTTAAAAACGTGAATAAAGCTAACACATACGTGTGGATTTACTTTTAGATTCGCTACACTATTTGGTGACGCAATATCTGCTATTACAAGTTCGTCATTGTCTGAGTATGTAAATACCTCTTTTGGTGAGCAATTTGGCTCTCCTTTTTCATCAGAGGTCGCTAGCCAGCACAAAACGCTTTCTTTTATTGATTGTTTAACTTCTTCCGTTAGCATAGAAATTCAATCCTCGAAATCCGCGTTGATGCGTTTGTGATATTAAAAATCTTCTCGGGCTTTTAGTTCGGTAAAGTCACTCATAACCCATTTTTTATAACCTGGGCGAGTATTTAGAGCCTTGTACCAACTATCTACCTTTTCAGGTAACTCTATAGTTAGCCCCTGTGAAATTAACCTATAGATAACGGCACCAACGACTATATCAGCAAGGCTTATGGATTTACTTGCCAAATATTCAGTTTGATAAAGCTGCTTTTCAACAACCTGTAAGCAATTTATGCAAGTTTCCAAATCTTTATTTACCGCTTCCATATCACGCATACTTTCAGGTTTTCGATAATACCCCCAAAAAGTACCCATAAATGCTGGCTGAAAGATAGTTTGTGACCAATCTAACCACCGTTCATACAAAGATCGTTCGTAAGGACAGTTAGAATACCATGTACTATTTCCATAGCTTGCGACTAAGTACCTTAAAATTGTGTGTGATTCCCAAATGGATTTATCACCATCAATTAGTACTGGCACTTTTTTCATTGGGTTTAATTTAACAAAATCTTCTGTATCTAACCCGCCAAAACGACCGCCAAGTTCAATGTGTTCATAATCAACATCTAGTTCTTCAAGTAACCAAAGAATTTTTTGTACATTAAATGAAGTTGTACGGCCAAATAATCTCATTGAACTTCCCTTTACATATAACGCTTGTGTATGAGGCGAGTCCTGCACGCAGCGCGTGCGTACATGACACATTTGTTATAAGCCAACATATGCAAGAGCCTTGTTTGATGACTTAAAAGAAGTAATATTTTGATTATGCTTAACTTTGTTTCCCACGAGGACAAAGTTAAAACCAAGTTGTTCACAAGCTTTTTTATCCCAGATGCCGTCACCAAAATAGGTGCATGGATAATTTTTGCCTCTTGTGGCTTTAGACGCTGCATGTTTCATTATTTCGGTTCTTGATATGTGATCATTCGATGAGGAAATTATTAGAGAATCAATGTCTATTCCTGCCGAGTTTAGCTTTAAAACAGCACTCTCATACCAGCCCCCAGTGGCAATAGAAATTATTACATTACTCATTGATTTAAGAAGCGACAAAAAAGATTCTGCACCAGGTATTTCTTGAATTGGCTGAGAAGCGATAGAGTGTTCTAGTTTCGCAATAAAGATCCGCTTTATTTTGGCCTCAGTCTCTTCTTTATTCGGAATTCCATTCATCTCAAAAACTTCCTGAAGAATCCCTGAATCCGTAACGTGGTGATAGCGTCCCCAATCTGCATCTAAGGCAATTCCCGTAACCTCTTTGACCGAATCACAAAAAAGCTCTGAGTCCAAGTCATATGATTCAACTAATGTACCATCAATATCGAACATTACATGATGCAACTTGGACACCTCTTTGGCTTATAACGCCCCGTACAGGGGCCGACAAATAAGCGCAGCGTTTTGGCGGTCCCAGCGACCAACGGGAGCGACTGCTGCGGTTTGTTATGCATTCATGACCTCAATAAACCACTTGGGCTGCATTTCATCAAAGTCCGTCCGAATGTTGGATGGCAGATAACTCGCTGAATCCAAAACAAACTCTTGGCCCTCCTGGCGCTTAAAAACAACCCAATGCCAGAAATTTTTACCAGCTTCCTGATGGTGCTTGATGGACAATAGTGCCAAATCAGGCAGACAGCCCCAAGATTCAAAAGGAATTTCATCAGGAGACGTCTCTACTCCGGCGCTGGACAGCATCCCCCTAACATATTGGGTATCGGACCACAGCGATTTATCTTCGGCATAGATATCCATAGCGTTCGCTACGGCCTTCATTTCCGAGTAAGTTTTGCCCAAAACATTAGCCACCGACGCAATTCCGCAACCTGTAGGTTCTTCCTGTATTACGGGCTTTAGCACCGTCTTCTCCTTATTGCATAACGCCCTAATAATGGGCAAAAAATTGTTGGCTAAAATGTTGAGGAACGAAAACAGCCAACTGTTTTTTGTCCTTATTAATTAGCTTGTTATGTTTACAGTACACCAAAATCTCGTCGGATTTTTTTAGCAATTCCATCTAAATCAGGAAACATAGTCATATCTGTAACCCCTAGCTTTCTTAATTGGTTTCTTAAAGGGGCTTTAGCCTCTTTGGGAATAATAATAACAGCCATGTTTACCACATCTTCTTGAGGAGCAAAACCTTCTTCAAGAGGCTCGAAACTTTTGTGATTATCCTTTTGAGGGAATAAAGTAAAACAGCCTTCTTGCGCTAAAATTCGATCATTTATGACCACAGGGTGAAATGCTTTGATGCTTTTATTGCATTCTACATCTACTAGGTCTGGGCTGGGTGACCATGACTGTGGAGTAAAAACATAAACCTTTCCGTTTTTATCATCATGCTCAGCATTTTCGATGGCGAAATATAAAGCTTTGAGTGGATTTGTTGACCAATCTAATAACCTTGTTGGAACCCCATGATGTTGCGCTTGAATCATCCATTCTATTTGTGAGGCGGGTTCTCTATCAATATGCCTTAAAGCATACTTTTTAAACTCCATTAGTAAGTGTTTTTCAATGCCTTTCCAACCGTCATAGTGCCTAACTGGTAATTCTTTAGGTTTAAGTCTAGCAATCGATGGAATCAACTCCCACTCGGAATTCCCGTGACCACGAAACATTTGAGCACTTGGATGATGTTCAAGTTCTTCAAGGTATGAAATTATCGTTTCAACTTCCAATTGACGCCTCTATTAAGGTAAATATAACGCCGCATTAAGGTGTGAGCAGCGCTTGGCTATACTTGAGCGAAGCGAAACTGCCAAGCGTTGCGAATCACTCTTAAATGCTTTGTTATATGCGTGCTAGACATTACCACTGTCAGACGAATTAAAGGAAAACATCCGCACTTCATCACGAGGAAACCAACCCAATTTTTCATAGAATGATTGAGCATTAAGGTTTTCATTGGCTACAAACAGATGAGTTTTCGCTATACCCATTTTCTCAAGAGCATCTACTTCAGATGATATCAGTTTGGCACCAATACCTTTACCTCGACAGATCGAGTCGACCGCCAAGTGTTGCACGTAACCTCGACGACCGTCTGTACCCACTAAGATTGCACCAACAATAATGTCACCATCTAAAGCAACAAAGCTGAGGTTTGGGTTGCGTTCTAAGTATTTGCCAATGTTCTCTCTAGAATCTGCGTCACGCAACAACATGGCTTCTGTTTGAGACCATAATTCAATTACTTGAGAGTAATCTGAGATATCCATTTCTCTAATCAATGCTATTTTCCTTCTGAGCATATAACATTTTAATAGTGCGCATGCGCGTTTAGACAACTCAAAGACTTTACCAATACCTTTATAAATAACTGATAAAAAAAGTTTTTATCAAGATATCAACAAAATCCAAAACTGGAAAAACGAGCATGCGCGTTTACACATTTATCCACGGCCTGTTATTTTTGCTGCGGATATTCTTATCCATTGATACTAAAAGACTTTTTATTTTTCTACTAGCGCAAACGCGCAATACTGTGATTATTTTTTAGGCTAAACGAGCCAAAAATTGGCAACCAAAAAAATAAACTGTATATTTATACAGCTTTATTAAAAGTATACACAAGGAGTGTGTGATGCCATCCTATACGCTTCTTAACATTATGCGCTTCCAGGATCATTACACCTCTCAAATCCAATTTGGCGAACACAATCTATCGAATAACCTTAACCACCTAGCTTCACTACAAACACCAAAATACAACTTTTATTGTAAATTAAAGTTGTATTTCAAATGACCGTTTTGTAAAACTTAGACACTCAATCTCAACGGACTGCTTTTAAACGTAAAAAGAGGTAATCAGCAACTCTACTGTTGTCAGTTCGACGCGATCCTGATTGCGCGACCTTATGGTCTTCCCAAGTCAGTAACCGAAGACCTTTCTCCAACCATTGAAACAGCTCAACACCTTACAATAGAGAACCCTGTGCAAACATTGGCAACATCCAAAAGAAATGAGCCCTTATGATTCTGAAAAAGATTTTTTGGTTACTTTTGCAGCGTTTGGCAAAAGTTACCCGCTCAGCAGAGCGGAAAAATGCTTCTCAACCAAAGCCAATCCGAGGAAGCAAAAGACCTCTCGGGCAGAGATAACAATGCTCCCCAACCAAAGCCATTCAGAGGAAATCCCAAAATTCTCAGGCCAAGCAAAACCTACTCAACTAGACCTTCCGCAAACTCCCGCCCCAAAAGATAAACATCCTCAACCCGCTCTTCACTGCGAGCAATATTGGGCAGTTTGCCCCATGTTTCAAACTCATTAGCTTTAAAGAAGCACAGGCTGTTGTCATTGCCCGCGTAGATGTAGGCGACCAGATGCAGAAAACCAATCTCTTGTCGGTGTTGGATGATGTGTTCAAGCAAGGCTTTGCCAACCCCTTGGCCTTGCCACTGTGGCAGGACATACAGGCTGATTTCGCAGGCTTGATCAAAGGCGGGTAAACCGTAAAACGCTTCTAATGAGCACCAAGCAATGACTTGCTGATCTCTTTCCGCCATAAAAATAGGGTGTCGATCTGTGGTGGTTTCGAGCCAATCCATGACGTCCAACAGGTTAATGTCATGATGGCGATCGGCCAATGTCGAATGCGGGTCGCATTGTCGAAAGATATCGAGCATGGCGGAAGCGTCTTCAAACTCAGCGTGACGAACTACACAGTTTAAAGCCACTTCTGCCCTTCCTTATGCTATTGGCGGGTTAGCCTTGCTCAAGCAAACGGCGCAGGTCAATGATGGCCGTATTGGCGCGAGAGATGTAAGACGCCATCACCAAAGAATGGTTCGCCAACACCCCAAAACCACTGCCGTTTAAAATAATGGGAGACCAGATACTGGCTTGCGTCGCTTCCAATTCACGAATGATTTGGCGCAGGCTAACCAAGGCGTTTTTGTCTTGTAGGGTAAACACAAAGTCCACTTCGATAGAACGTAATATGTGGATCAATGCCCAGCTGGCCCCACGCGCTTCGTAAAATACATCGTCCACTTTTGACCAAGGGGTTTTGACGTATTGGTAGGCTCCAGAATCATTACTTTGACGAGCACTGCTGTCACCAGCAAGATCGGTGTTTTCTCGTACGTTAGCAACACTGGCGGATAGACGCTGAGACAAGCTGCCCAAACGCGTGCTCACATCAGACAACCAATCCGATAGGTTATCAGCGCGAGCATAGAAGTTCGCCTTGTCATTACCTTGTCCCGCCAAACGGTCCAAGTATTCCAGTAATTCTTGATTACCACGACGGTATTCGCTTTCACTGGATGGTAAAGCCCAGCTTCTGGTATCAAAGTTAAATTGTGGCTCGGCAATTTTCAAATTCACATCTTCGGTGGACTGAGACTGAGAACGACTGAACTCTTTACGGAACGCCCGCGCTAGATCACGAGATTGAACCAACACCCCAAATTCCCAAGCCGGCATGTTGTCCATGAACAATCCCGGTGGCATCAAATCATTACTAATGAAGCCACCCGGCTTGTCTAGCAAGGTGGACACTAAAGTGTGTAATGTGCTGGCCGTGGTGTAGCCAACCACTAGCTTTTTACTGTTGTTAAGATAACCACGCTCGGCGGCTTGTTCTTTGGCACTGGCCACCACATCAAATTGATCGGGCTCACTGCTCCAATACATGCCTAAAAAGCTCAACAATACGGCTAAGACCAATACAACAACCGCTGCCACTTTTCCGACGCCAGAAAAGTTCAAACGCTCTCTTAAAGCTTGCCATTTTTCCTTTAACCAAGACATCTTTTGTACCACCTTAATCCTGTTGTAACGCTACGGTATAACGGGCCCGATGGAAGATCATGGCTCGTACACGAAAATCGGTCACGCGACTGTTAATAATCTGGTAAATCAATCGAGCCTGTTTATCATTCGGCCAGTTAATTTCCAATCGACTCTGCGTTGCCGCAACAGCGTTAATAATAGGCTGTATTTTGACAACTATTTCCTTTTCGCTCAATGTAAATAAATCTTTTGGTAATCTAAAAACCCCTTCTTGCTCAGCCACACTCGGTTCTGTCTGGCTTGCAGCGGATGACGAGCTGACTGTGTTTTTTTGTACTTTGGCCTGACGTTGCTTGGCTTGCGCGGCTTGCTGTTGGCGTTTTAATTTTAGGTCTTCAATGCGACTGTTCATCTCCACGATGAGAGGATCTTGGGCATTAACAGACCGAGCGCGGTCTAAATATTTTCCCGCTTGTCGATATTGACGATTTTGTGCTTTTTGCCATGCCCAATCTGTGTAGATTTCGACAATTTGGGCAATGCCTTGAATGGCGTCGAAGTTACCAGGGTCACGACCTAGCGCGGCTTGAAAATACAAATTGGCATTGTCTTCTTCTGGCGTTAATAAGCGATCCGCTAATAAGGCCAGACGACCGTTTTCGATCAGAGATTGGGTCAGCTGTTGGGCCGGTGTAAGAGGGGCTGGGGTTGGCGCTTCTTCTGCGACTGGTGAAGCATTTTCTGACCTTGCCGCGGCAGATTCCGATGTGTCTTCCGCCGTTGACGTGTCTAACGCTAATGCTGGTGCCGCATCGTCTTGTGATACTGGTTGACTCTGGCAAGCGGCTAAGAAAACCACAGGAAACAGTAAAGAAATTAGCTTTTTACTCAATTTAGCCCCTTACATTTGGCAACTTAAAGGTGGATTGGTAGTCTACTCTCTTCATTCGAGGTGATAAATGACGACTTTATCACTATTTGGTCTTCTCTACTTGTTGAATTTATCTATGCGCTTGCTTGTTGCTCTGTCTGCTTTCATATTTCATTTCTCGGCTTATGCTTTTACTTTTGCGCCGACTACGCCCTTTGAAAAACCACAATTTCTTCCCGTCGAGCAAGCCTTCCAGTTGAGCATAAGCGCGCCAATCGAAGGTCAATTTCATGCTCAATGGAACATAGCCGACGGCTATTATTTGTACCAGCAACGCTTTAGCATTTCAGGTCCACAAGCCAGTCATCTGCACTTTGCTCCCTTGCCAACGGCTCAAGATCATGAAGATGAATACTATGGCAAGGTGATGATTTATCGCCAACAGGTACGTTTGCCAATGTATTATGACATTCAACTGCCAGCCGGCACGACCATCCAAGCTACCTTACATTACCAAGGATGTGCCGATCAGGGGTTATGCTATCCGCCACAAACCGTCCCCATCCAGTTCAAAGTACCAGAAGGTTTGACAACAACGGAAGCCGATACAGACCCTTCTAGCGTGACAAATGCGATCAACAAGGCAAGCACAACAGAACCATCGGTACTTGAACCTTCTGCAGCACAAAAAATTCTGACGGACCTACAAGACAATGGCTTGCTGCAAAGTATGATGCTGATGTTTGGATTGGGATTACTGCTCTCCCTCACACCTTGCGTTCTGCCTATGATCCCAATTGTCAGTGCGATTGTCATTGGCACGCAAACGTCAACCACAGAAGGTCCTTCGCGCTTTAGAGGGGGTTACTTGAGTTTAATGTACGTGCTGGGCATGGCATTTACTTACGCCGCCATTGGCGGTTTGGTCGGATTGCTTGGCTTGCAATTTAATTTACAAGCGAAACTACAAAGCCCCCTCTTCGTTGTTCTCAGTGCGGCGATTTTTGTGATGTTGGCGCTGGCTATGTTTGGCGTTTTTCAGTTGCAAATGCCGTCTTCTTGGCAAAATAAACTGACGGCGTTTCGCATACAAACCTCCTCGCCGTGGCGCGCGAGTGTTAGCGTTTTTATTGCGGGCATCTTGGCGACCTTGATTGTCTCACCTTGCGTCTCTGCGCCACTGGCCGGCACCTTACTTTATATTAGCAGCCAAGGCGATGCCCTATACGGTGCTTTCATCTTGTTTGTCATGGCGTTGGGAATGGGCGTGCCCTTGTTATTGGTTGGTTTATTTGGCCCCAGTATTTTGCCTAAACGAGGAGATTGGCTAGAAGACATTAAAGTGGTATTCGGCTTTGGGTTATTGGCCGTCGCCATTTGGTTGCTAACCCCTTGGCTGCCCCTGTCTGGACACTTATTTTTATGGAGTGCGCTGGCATTGGCTATGAGTGGCTACTTTGTTCATCGCGCTATCACAGTCGCGTCTCACCCTGTGCGCTGGTTTTTGGTGCTGATACTATTTTTAATTGGCAGTGTTCAAATGGTGGGGGGCTTTAGTGGTGGTTCCTCTCCCTTACAGCCGTTACAAGGGATTCGCTTGCCGTCCAACAGTACGACCAGTATCGATTCGCTGTTTGACGCCCAAATTGGCAGTTTAGAAGAATTGGATCAGTTACTGGCCAACACCGACTCAAGGCCGATGGTGTTGGATTTATACGCGGATTGGTGCGTGAGCTGTAAAACGGTTGAAGCGATACTGGCCTCAAGCGAAGCCCAAGCTCTGTTGCCGCAAGTTCGTCTCGTTCGTGTAGACGTCACCGACAATTCGCTCGCTAATCAAGCTCTGATGAAACACTTCAATTTGTATGGGCCACCGTCTTTGGTGTTTTTAAACGCCGCGGGTCACCCACTCCCCCAATTGGCCTTGATAGGAGAACCCAGTAAGGCAGAGCTCATTAGTCGACTAAAGCGTCTTCAAACGCCTTTCTAAAAATTCACGTTAAAAGGTTTTAGCTAAATAGGCAGGTTTACTCTTGATTGAATTTTAAGCAAAGTTGAGTTTTTTATGATATTTCCCCGAAGAACTGGACAATATCCCGCTTTTTATCGATAATCGCCTCAATTACACGCTTTAACATTTCTATTTTTAGACTGCATTTTTTGTTTAAAGCCACTTTTTAAAGTGATTATATTTATAACCATCAGTGTGTGTTGCACTGATAAACTAATACAGACAGAAGAGAGTACCCATGGACATTCGTAAAATTAAAAAACTAATTGAACTATTAGAAGAGTCAAACGTCTACGAAATCGAGATCAAGGAAGGCGAGGAAGCCGTTCGTATTAGTCGTGGTGGTGCACAAGTAGTTACCTCTATTGCTGCTCCTGCTCCCGTTGCTGCTCCAGCACCAGTGGCGGCGCCTGCTGCTCCAGTGGCTGACGCACCAGCGGCTATCACAGGACATATTGTTAAATCTCCAATGGTCGGCACTTATTACAAATCTTCCGCTCCTGGCGCGAAGCCATTCATTGAAGTTGGCCAAAAAGTAAATGTTGGCGATACCATTTGTATCGTTGAAGCGATGAAGATGATGAACCAAATTGAAGCGGATAAAGCGGGTACTATCGGCGCGATCCTAGTTGAAGACGGCGAGCCAGTTGAATTCGACCAACCGCTAGTTACCATCGTATAACCCAACATTAAAGGTTTTATCATGCTTGATAAGGTATTGATTGCTAACCGAGGCGAAATCGCGCTACGTATCCTACGTGCGTGTAAAGAACTTGGTATCAAAACCGTTGCGGTTCACTCAAAGATTGACCGTGACTTATTACATGTTCGCCTAGCAGATGAATCCATCTGTATTGGTCCGAATCCCTCTGCTCAAAGTTACCTAAACATTCCGGCCATCATCAGTGCCGCTGAATTAACGGATACGTCTGCAATTCACCCAGGTTACGGTTTCCTAGCGGAAAATGCGGATTTTGCTGAGCAAGTTGAAAACTCAGGCTTTGCCTTTATTGGTCCAAAAGCGGAAACCATTCGCCTAATGGGTGACAAGGTTTCTGCGATCAAAGCCATGAAAGAAGCGGGCGTACCCACTGTACCAGGGTCGAATGGTCCAGTACCTTCTGATCCAGATGAGTGTTTGCGCATCGCCAATGAAATTGGCTTTCCAGTGATTGTAAAAGCCGCTGCCGGTGGTGGTGGTCGTGGTATGCGCGTCGTTCATAACGAAGCCAGCCTACTAAAATCCATCAGCATCACGCAATCTGAAGCGGGTTCTTACTTCGGTGACAGCACGGTTTACATGGAAAAATTCCTAACCAACCCTCGTCACGTTGAAGTACAAGTACTGGCCGACGGTCAAGGCAATGCTGTTCACCTATACGATCGCGATTGCTCATTGCAACGTCGTCACCAAAAAGTATTGGAAGAAGCGCCAGCACCTATGCTGAATGAAGCCTCTCGCCAAGCGTGTTTAAAAGCCTGTGTGGATGCTTGCATCAAGATCAACTACCGAGGTGCAGGCACGTTCGAATTCCTTTACGAAGATGGCCATTTCTACTTCATTGAAATGAACACTCGAGTACAGGTAGAGCACCCTGTTACTGAAATGGTAACGGGCGTTGATATTGTCAAAGAACAATTGCGCATTGCCAGCGGCATGCCTTTGTCTCTGAAACAAGAAGACATCAAGCTGAATGGCCACGCGGTTGAGTCACGCATCAATGCGGAAGATTCAAAAACCTTCATGCCAAGCCCAGGTAAAGTGGAATATTTCCATGCACCAGGCGGTATGGGCGTGCGTGTGGATTCTCATCTATACAGTGGTTACTCCGTACCACCAACGTACGACTCTATGATTGCTAAGATCATTTGTCATGCGGCGGATCGTACTGCTGCCCTAAAACGCCTATCAGGCGCGCTGGATGAGACCTTCATCGACGGTATCAAAACCAACATTGAGCTGCAAAAAGAGCTCGCCAATGACGCTAACTTCATCGAAGGTGGCGTAAATATCCATTATTTGGAGAAAAAGCTCGGTCTTTAATGACTCGCGCTCAGAGTCAGGCGAACAATTAATTCGTCTGACTCTGTCATTTTCCTCTCGCCTCGCGCACCAAGCTTCGTTATTCTATTCCTGATTATTCATTGTTGGACATCTTTTATGCCTTGGCTTCAAATACGTATTCACACGACTCCTGACCATGTACCCGCCTTTGAAGACACTCTATTAGAGTGCGGTGCGATGGTTGTTACTTTTGAAGACATCCATGATGATCCTATTTATGAGCCAGAACTTAACACCACACCATTATGGAAAAACACCAAGGTAACAGGCCTATTCGAAGCCGAGGCGAAACTAGACGAAATTCGCCCCGTGCTAGAACACAAAGCCGCATCCATTGGCGAGTCAGATATTGACATCAAGATTGAAATTCTAGAAGACAAAGACTGGGAAAGAGAATGGATGGACAATTACCATCCGATCCAATTTGGCGAACGTCTATGGGTTTGCCCAAGCTGGCGTGATGTGCCTGATCCAGACGCGGTTAATTTAATGCTCGACCCAGGTTTGGCCTTTGGTACAGGAACCCATCCGACCACGGCACTTTGTTTAAAATGGCTCGACAGTGTCGATTGCCAAGACAAAACCATTATTGATTATGGTTGTGGTTCCGGCATTCTTGGCATTGCAGGGTTATTACTTGGGGCTAGCAATATGGTGGGCATAGATATCGACCCTCAAGCCGTACAAGCGACGCAAGAAAACGCGTCACGTAACCAGATTGACCCTAGCCGCTTAGAAGTAAAACTGCCCCCCTACGAATCCGATTTGCAGGCAGACATAGTGGTCGCTAATATTTTAGCAGGCCCACTCGCAAAGCTAGCGCCAACCATTGCCGCTTTGGTTAAAACCGGAGGTCAGTTGGCACTATCTGGTATTTTAGCGAACCAAGCGCAAGAAGTGATCTACGCTTATCAAGATTGGTTTACCATCGAGAACGTCACTGAATGTGATGAATGGGTTCGCATTGTCGGTACCAAACACGCATAAATTATAATCAGCACCCTGTTTTACATTAAGGAAGAAACACGCCCATGGCCAATAGCTTAACCACTCGCTGCCCCAAATGTTCAACGGCATTTCGTGTCAGTGACGAAGTATTGAGTATGGCCAAGGGTAAGGTTAGATGCGGTCAGTGTTTCCATATTTTTGATGCCGCTCAAGCGGTTGCCAAAAGCCCGAAACGCCCTGAGCCTTCAGTCTCTAAAGTCCAAAAAGAAACATCGTCTCAACAGCCCCCATTAGACACAGCCAGCAGGCAGGCACAGACTTCTCCTCAGGATGAAGCCAACCTAGAAAACCGCCTAGCACCAGCCGACGACATCGTTAACCCTGATTGGTTGCATACCTTGTTCACCGACGATGATTTGCAGCCTGCCTCCAAGCAGGATATGGATAACCCTAATTCCAAGCGAATGGCGAAGAACGACGACACTCCCAACACCGCGGTGCGTCACAAGAAAGCAGCTCAGTCACCATCAAGCCAGTCAACGGACGAACTGGCCCCATGGGAAGTAGAACTGGCTGAAGTCGAGGCGGCACTGCAAGCAGGATCACAGCGCCCCAACATCCAGCCCAAAAGACCCTCTAATCCCACTCGATCTAAACCATTAGATGGATTTGACACCAAAGCGGATGCGTTGACGGCAAGCCTCAACAAATCAGCTCAGCGCGAGGCCGATCCTTTCTCCGCAAAAACGGCCATCACCACAACATCTACCAAGGCGCAATCAATTCAAGCAAAAGGCAATCCTGAGCCAAGCCCTGAGCCGGATTACATGACCGCCTTGCACACCTTAGCGCAAAATGCCGCCGAGCAAACTCGCCCCTCTGAGGCGGGTCATCAACACAGCTTTTTAGAGCAATTGTCCGCCCAACAAAGCCTTGCTCCCTTATTGGATGAGTCGAGACCCAGCAAGCCAGTAAAACGCTCGCACCCTTGGCTTTGGTTTATGGCCACCCTAGTTGGCTTAGGCATTTTGATTGGACAAGTGGCCAGCCATTACTTTGATGAAGGCAGCCGCTCCTCTCATTTTCGCGGCATGTATCGCATGCTGTGTTCATACACAGGTTGTACTCTACCAAGGTTTGATGACGTCAGTGCGATTTCCATTCAACATGTGCGCATCCAGAGCCACCCTGACATCCCAAATGCCTTAATGGTCAATGCCATCATCACTAACAACAGCGCGTTTTCTCAGCCTATGCCAAAGATTGCACTGGAGTTCTATGATTTAAATGGTAAACCCGTCGCCGCTCGCCTGTTTTCACCCAGTGCCTATCTGCACAAAGACTTCCTCGACATTACTTTCATGCCACCCAATACCCCTATTCATCTGGTAATTCCAATACAAGACCCAGGCGCTCGAGCCGTCACCCATGAATTAAAAGCCTTTCCAGCGGAGACTCGTTCCTACTAAAACAGGGCATTTCAGCAAGAGTTTTCCAGCGGGATCAAAAAAAGCACAAAAAATAGCCAATTTTTCGCCTGTCAAGACTTCAAAAATACAAAATGCCTAGGTATTATTCACGCCCGCTCGACACAGTCGAAGATCTTTAACATTCAATCCAGTATTCAGGAACATCATGGCATTTGCTATTGGCCCATATTGCGTTGAAAAGCCCGTTATTCTAGCCCCTATGGCTGGTGTAACCGATTTGCCTTTTCGTCGCCTTTGTCATGACCAAGGTGCGGGCCTAGTCGTTTCCGAGATGGTCACCTCGGATGTGAGGTTGTGGAACTCAACAAAAAGTCGTCATCGTTTAGTTCACGACCATGAAGTGTCGCCGAGATCCGTTCAAATTGCTGGCGGTGATCCTCAAATGATGGCCGAAGCCGCCCGTCAAAATGTGGCGTTAGGGGCTCAGATCATCGACATCAACATGGGCTGTCCTGCCAAAAAGGTTTGCAATAAAGCCGCAGGATCAGCCTTACTGAAAGATGAAAGCCTAGTTCGCGAAATACTGGAAACGGTTGTAAATAGTGTGTCGGTGCCTGTCACCCTTAAAATTCGTACCGGGTGGAGTCAAGAGCAGAAAAACGCCATGACCATTGCCAAAATGGCGGAAGACATTGGTATTCAAGCACTCGCCATTCACGGCCGCACCCGAGAATGTAAATTTCAAGGAAGCGTCGAGTACGACACCATTGCAGAGGTAAAGCAGGCGATTCAAATCCCGGTGTTCGCCAACGGCGACATAAAGGACGCGAAAACCGCTAAATTTGTAAAGGACTATACTCAAGCGGATGGCATTATGATTGGTCGTGCCGCGCAAGGGAAACCTTGGGTTTTCAATGAGATCAATCACTATTTACAAACCAGTGAATTGTTAGATCCACCTGCTCTTGCAGAAGTAAAAGCATTGGTTATCAAGCACGTACACAATTTGCATCAATTTTATGGTGATTATCTTGGTGTACGCATTGCTCGTAAGCATGTTGGTTGGTATCTGCAAACGTTAGCGGATAACACTCAGTTTCGCAGTGTGTTCAATCGTATTGATAATACGCAAGAACAGCTCGATCAGTTAGAAGAATTCTTTGCTCGTCAATAGACGAACAATTTTGGTACCGAATGCGTTGATGTTTAAACGGTGTGTCGTTTAATCACCAATGTCATTGTTAAATGGTTAGCTTTAAAAAAATAGAAGGTCATTCTGTGGTAGAACAAACTCAAACCCATACGTTTCAAGCCGCTTCTTCTGAGCAGTCACAAACCCTTCGTGACAATGTTGAGAAAGCACTACAAAATTATTTCGCCCACTTGGATGGGCAGCCGGTGACGGATTTATACCAATTAGTATTAGCAGAGGTTGAGGCGCCTCTTCTTGAATCGGTGATGAATTACACGAAAGACAATCAAACTAAAGCATCCACTCTCCTTGGTCTAAACCGAGGCACGCTTCGCAAGAAGCTGAAGCAATACGGCATGCTATAAGCATTATAAAAAAGGGCGGATTCGCCCTTTTTTTGTTTCTTCCCCTTGTTTATTTAATGTTAACTACATTGCGAGAACCATGATGGCAAATCAAAAAACAGTGACTCCTATCAAACGAGCGTTAATCAGTGTTTCCGACAAAACAGGCATTGTCGAATTCGCCCGCGAACTGACCGCTCAAGGCGTTGAAATCCTTTCTACTGGTGGTACCTACCGTCTATTACTAGACAATCAAGTAGCAGCCATCGAAGTGTCCGACTACACCGGCTTCCCAGAAATGATGGATGGTCGCGTTAAGACACTGCACCCGAAAGTACACGGTGGTATCCTTGGCCGTCGTGACATCGATGGTGACATCATGAAACAACACGGCATCAATGAAATCGACATGGTCATCGTCAATTTATACCCATTCGAAGCCACCATTGAACGCCCAGATTGCGACCTTCCTATGGCCATTGAGAACATCGACATTGGTGGTCCAACCATGGTTCGCTCGGCAGCGAAAAACCACAAAGATGTGGCGATTGTTGTCTCTCCAGACAGCTACCCTGCTATTTTGGCGTCATTAAAGGCAGACGGCGGCCTTAACTACGAACAACGTTTTGATCTTGCGGTAAAAGCCTTTGAGCACACCTCACATTACGACGGTGCCATTGCCAATTTCTTAGGCAAAAAAGTAGACGGCGGCAGCGAAGACTTCGCTCGCACCTTCAATCTACAGTTCAACAAACAAGAAGAAATGCGCTACGGTGAAAACCCTCATCAAAAAGCCGCATTTTATGTGGAAGCCAATCCACAAGAAGCGTCCATTAGCACAGCAAAACAGCTGCAAGGTAAGGCACTGTCTTATAACAACATCGCCGACACAGATGCGGCACTAGAGTGTGTTAAAAGCTTCCAACAGCCAGCCTGTGTCATCGTCAAGCACGCAAACCCTTGTGGTGTTGCAACGGCGACAAGCCAACTTGAAGCCTATGACTTGGCTTTCCAAACGGATCCAACTTCGGCGTTTGGCGGCATCATTGCGTTCAACCAAGAGTTGGATGCTGAAACCGCACAGGCCATCATTGATCGTCAATTTGTTGAAGTCATCATTGCGCCTAGCATTAGTCAAGCTGCGGCTAACATAGTGTCTGCAAAACAAAACGTGCGCTTGCTAGAATGTGGCCAATGGTCACAAGACAGAATCCCTGCAATGGATTACAAGCGTGTTAACGGTGGTTTGTTGGTACAAGACCGTGATGATGGCACTATTACACTAGATGATCTAAAAGTAGTGTCTAAACGTCAGCCAACGCAAGAAGAGCTGAATGACCTACTATTCTCATGGAAAGTGGCTAAATTCGTTAAATCCAACGCCATTGTTTATGCGAAAGCTGGGCAAACGATTGGTGTTGGCGCCGGCCAAATGAGCCGCGTCTACAGTGCGAAAATCGCTGGCATTAAAGCGGCTGATGAGAACCTTCAAGTTGAAGGATCTGTCATGGCATCGGATGCTTTCTTCCCATTCCGCGATGGCATTGATGCCGCTGCTCAAGCTGGGATCACGGCAGTGATTCAACCTGGTGGCTCGATGCGTGATGAAGAAGTCATTGCAGCAGCTGATGAAGCCGGCATGGCAATGGTCTTCACTGGCATGCGCCACTTCCGCCACTAAGATGTTTCCATTGGCGCTGTTACCTTTCAACAGCGCCTTAATGATGAAGGATTAGATAATGAAAGTGCTTATTATTGGTAACGGTGGTCGTGAACATGCCTTGGCATGGAAAACAGCGGAATCCACCCAAGTTGAAAAAATCTTTGTTGCCCCTGGAAACGCAGGAACCGCAACGGAGAACAAGGTTGAAAATGTTGATATTGAGGTAACGGATGTTGCCGGTTTGGTCGCTTTTGCAAAACAGCAAAACATTGACCTCACCATTGTTGGCCCTGAAGCGCCACTGGTCATTGGCGTTGCTGATGCGTTTGAAAAAGAAGGCTTAGCCATTTTCGGCCCAACTCAGGGGGCCGCACAATTGGAAGGCTCTAAAGCATTCACCAAAGACTTCCTAGCGCGCCATCACATCCCAACCGCAGCGTACGGCAACTTTACCGAAATCGCACCAGCGGTTGCCTACATAAAACAACAAGGCGCGCCTATCGTGGTGAAAGCGGACGGTCTAGCCGCTGGTAAAGGCGTTATCCTAGCGCAAACCGAAGCCGAAGCGATTGAAGCGGTTGAAGACATGCTGCAAGGCAATGCATTTGGTGATGCGGGCAACCGCGTGGTCATCGAAGAGTTTCTAGTCGGCGAAGAAGCCAGCTTTATCTGTATGGTCGATGGCGAAACTGTGCTGCCAATGGCCACCAGCCAAGATCACAAAGCTCGTGATAATGGCGACAAAGGACCGAATACTGGTGGCATGGGCGCTTACTCTCCAGCCCCTGTAGTAACACCTGAAATTCACGATCGCATTATGAGCGAAGTGATTATGCCGACAGTGAAAGGCATGAATGCTGAAGGCAATCGCTACCGTGGTTTCTTGTACGCTGGTGTCATGGTCGCGCCTGACGGCACACCAAAAGTACTTGAGTACAATTGCCGCTTTGGAGATCCAGAAACCCAGCCTATTATGATGCGTCTGCGTTCTGATTTAGCTCAAATGTGTTTATCTGCCATTGCGGGTAAGTTGGATACGGTTGACGCTGACTGGGATCCTCGCGCCAGTTTAGGTGTGGTACTGGCGGCTGGCGGTTATCCTGCAGATTACGCTAAAGGCGATGTCATCTCGGGTTTAAACACAGCACTTCCAGCTCATCAGAAAGTCTTCCAAGCAGGCACGGCATTGAAAGACGGTGATGTGGTGACAAATGGTGGACGTGTTTTGTGCGCAGTATCACTGGGCGACACGGTGGCACAGGCTCAAGCTGGTGCCTATGACGTGGTAAACACTCTGTCATGGGACAAGGTCTATTTCCGTACCGACATTGGCCACAGAGCCATCGCCCGTGAGCAAAAATAAGTCTGATTCGCTTTGCTAAAACAGACCATTTAAAAAGGCTTCTTCTGAAGCCTTTTTTGACTCTATGACACTATTATTTTTTCAGTTGATTGGCCTTCCTGTCCAACCAAGCTTTAAATATTCGACCGACTTCCAACACCAGCAAACCAAACATAATGCCTGCCACCCAGTCTAGAGCTAATAGAAAACCCAATACGACAATCATTCCGTAGCCATACATAAAATTACTGCGCGTTTCAGGCTTGTCCTTTCGAGTAAACCAAGTGACCAGCAAAAGCAGCAAGCCAAACCAAACATAATGCTCCACTAAAATTGGATATAGCATTCAATCCCCTATCTAGTTAATAATGAGAGCCTTTACTGACATAGTATGGGCCAGCATTTTGCTTCATCGATTCATTTTACTCTTTTTACTCTGCGCCTCCAACATTGCATGGGGGAAGGCCAGTATCGCAATCATAGACGATACACACTCGACATTTAACATAGGCCAGAGTGCGTTTTACTACCTTGATGAAACACAAAGCCTCAGTTATCAGGACATTTCATCGGATTACTACAGCAAACGCTTTCGCCCTCTGGCACGAGACTATCTGCAATTTGGTATGGTCAAAGGTAATATCTGGATACGTACTGAAGCGGCGGTTCAGACCACAATCCAAACGCCCATCATTCTTGATATCAGCGCACCTAGATTGCAACGACTCGATTTATTCTTACCCAATTTATACGGCCATCAAGCTCAAGTAGAGTTAGGTGGTGCCAGACCTTATGCCAATTTGCCCATTGAAGGTTTGAGTTACGCCTACCCTATTCCAAGCAATATCCCCCCTATTTTCACCATCTACATCAAGATGTCGTCACACCTGCCTATTAATGCCAACATTGAGTTAAAAACCTTATCGGAGGCCACTAAAGACTCGCAAAATGAAATACTGATAACGGGGCTACTGATCGGCATATTGTTGACATTGTTTCTCTGTAATGTGTTTTTCTTTATCAAGACCACCCATGCCATGTACTTGATCTATGGTGTTATGTTGGTGGGCATTGTCGTTTTACACCTAACCTTACACGATCATATCTCGCCGCTTTTTCCGAATCATACGGGCATTCAAGAACGAATCTACAACCTTGCTGCATTAAGTTGTTTGACGGCGGTGGTGTTCTTCTCTCGCTTGTATTTAGATACCAAACGCCATTTGCCAACCATGGATAAGGTATTAATCCTGATTGGCTCCATAAATGCTCTGTTTGCCTTTATCTTTGCGGTCATGCCGGAAAGAATCAACATCATGATTTTGTCGGCGATGGTGGTTGCAACCCTGATTATATTAACCTTCCATGCCATCTACGCATTTGTCAAAAATGTGCCCTATTCTGGCTATTACCTCGCCGCTAGAATCCTGCTTTTTACTGGACATTTTGCCTGGATTTTATCTGTTTATGGCATTATCCCAAGCCAAATTTTATTGGAGTGGGGGCTGACCATCACCATCATTTTAGAAGCCTTAATCCATTTCACCGGTATGATTGCTCAAACCACGCCACTCTTACAGAAATACGCCCATCGTCGTGGTTATTCTCAAGCGGAGATGTTCGATCTGTTGTCTGATTTATCCAGCCGCTTACGCCGTCAAATTAATGTCATCGGTGGCGGTATAGCACACTTAAAACCGGCTTTAAAATCAGCCGATGCAAAACTCTTTCTGGATTCAAGTCAGGTCGCTAACAACAACATTAAGAGCTTAATTAAACGAGTAGATGTACTCACCGACATCAAGGGTAACCTAGCCGCTGAACAAGCCATGCCGTTGGCACTGAACAAGCTTATTGATGAAGCTCATGAAAATTTCCAGCAACTCGATCAAGATGACACCAATCTCACAATCAACTTGGAAAACACAGAACAGGTCGAAGTGCTTCAAAATGCAACGCTGATCAAACATTTGATTGAGGTATTAGCACAAGAATTCAAACACTTCTCTGATCAGGCCCTCAACCTTCACTTTATACGCCACGAGATTAACCGTGAAGGGGTAACCATGCTTGAAATTCAGTGCTCCCCCCTGCCGACCAGAGTGCATAGTCAATTTTCTCATTTTGATTTGGGCATGAGCTACATCCGACTTGTCATCGATCACTTAAACGGCAAGTTGGTTGAGTTAAATAACAATTCAGTGGATGAAAAGACCCAATCTCATCCTAGTATTAACATTCAAATCCCCATCCGAGTACACCTTCGCCAGACACAACCAATGGATCAATTCGCTGACCAATTTGACATTATTTTGTTCGGACAATCAGACGAAGACATGCAAAAGGCGCAGGCGTTAACCAACAACCATAATCACAAAGTGGAGCAATTTAGTGAATTAGAAACACTCATTGGCTACTTCCAGAACCCTGATTTACGTCAGTCCGGCTCAGTAATCTTGGTCTTTGATAATGGTGGTCACATTCCACACGTTACCTTACAGCGTTTGTTACCCTTAATGCGCGATGAAGATCAGTGCTTACTCATCAGCAAGAATGTTAAAATGTCTTTAGATTACACTCAAAAACTGGGTTTTGATGATTTATTATCTTGTGCTGACATTGATGATGAATTAGAAACCCGTTTAACCAAACTGATTCAAAAAGGGGTGCGCTTAAAATCCTCCCCCTTGTCACGGATCAAAGCTTTGCGTAAAAGCCCTTGATGCTGATCCACTTAGCTTAAATAATACGTAGGAGAAAAGATGGACTGTTTATTTTGCAAACTAGTAAAGGGCGAAATTCCAGCCACTATTTTGTACCAAGACGATGACGTGATTGCTTTTGAAGACATCATGCCACAGGCACCTTGCCATTTTTTGGTCATTCCTAAGCGTCATATTTCGACCTTAAATGACTTAACGGATGAGGACGCCAGCTTAGTGGGTAAGTTACAAATTACGGCCGCCAAAGTCGCCAAGCAAAAAGGCATCAGTGAAGAAGGTTATCGTGTTGTCATGAACTGCAACGAAATCGGCGGCCAAACTGTTTATCACATTCATATGCACGTGCTCGGCGGCCGCAACATGACTTGGCCGCCAGGTTAACGAGGAGAAGGTTAATGACATCCTTTGTCGATAAAGCCGTATTACATTTTGACCGGGCATTACAAACCCTAGTACCTCATGCTGCTCATGCGTCACGCCCAAGCCCAGCGATACAATTTGAAGAAGCGGAACTGGATAACACTGAACGCAAGCACGCTGCTGGCTTAATGAGGATCAATCATACTGGTGAAGTATGTGCTCAAGCCTTGTATGCCGGTCAAGCGACCACCGCCAAGTTGCCTAGCGTTCGGCAAGAAATGGAACATGCTGCGGATGAAGAAATTGATCATCTAGTGTGGTGCGAACAAAGACTGTACGAACTTGGTAGCCAACCAAGCATCTTCAACCCTCTGTTTTTTGGCGCGTCTTTTATGATTGGCGCTGGCGCTGGCTTTATCAGTGACAAACTGAGTTTGGGGTTTGTCGCCGCCACGGAAGACCAGGTCTGTGTTCACCTTGAAAAGCACATGGCCAAACTGCCTGAGCAAGACCAAAAAAGCAAAGCCGTTTTGGAGCAAATGTACATAGACGAAGCCAAACACAAAGCCATGGCTTTAGAGGCCGGCGGTTATGAATTTCCAACCCCTATTATGAATATCATGACCAAGGTATCGAAAGTCATGACCCATTCGACTTACCGGATTTAATGATGAACAGAGACCTTCAATCAATTCGTCGTGATTATCAATTCGACGACTTACTAGAAGAACAAGCAGGTAATAACCCACTTAGCTTATTCGATCAGTGGCTTGAAGCCGCCATTGAAACCTGCCCTGATGATCCAACGGCGATGACGCTTAGTACCGTTGACTCAGACGGCTGGCCACATTCTCGCGTGGTACTACTAAAACAAAGAGACGACAGTGGTTTTGTCTTTTTCACTAACTATGACAGTGAAAAAGGTCAACAGTTAGCGGCAAACAATAAGGCCTGTATGAATTTTTTCTGGCCAGCCATGTCTCGCCAAATTCGCATTGAAGGCCATATTGAAAAAGTAGAACGTCATGTATCTACCGAGTATTTTGCAACACGACCTCGTGAAAGTCAGCTGGCTGCAAGAACGTCGCAACAGAGTGTCATTATTGCGAACCGGGGTGAACTCAAAAGCGCCTACGACGCCGAAGTACAAAAATTTCAACCAACAGACAAGATTCCCTGCCCTGAAAATTGGGGAGGATATCTGCTCACCCCCAATTTCATAGAATTTTGGCAAGGCCGCCCCAGCCGTTTGCACGACCGGATCTGTTTTGTTCGTCATCAAGACAACTGGTTAAGGAAACGCAAAGCGCCTTAGGAATAGAACTAGGGTTTGTAGCTGGAAGTTTATGGTTATGGTGATAAAACGTGAACCCGCCAAAAGGTCAGAGTAAGCGGCGAAAGGTTAAACTAATACGCTCTTCTTTGACCTTTTTTCTAACCGGTAAAGTATGTTGCCACAAGACCTGAACAGAAGACGACATAATCAACCAAGAGCCGTCCTCTAATTCAAGGCTGTGCTTGATTTTGTGGTCTTGCTTGTAGCGAAAAACAAAGCTGCGCTGAGCGCCCAAGCTTAACATAGCGACGACTGGTGCAGGCCCCAAACTAGACTCATCGTCTGCATGCCAGCCCATGTATTCCTCACCATCTCGATACCAATTCAGCAGCACGGCATTGAACCCTTGCCCGGCTATCGCCTCGGCTTCTTGCTTTAGCGCCAGCAAACTCTCCGGCCAACCTTCCCCATGATGATCTTTTCCAGTGTAGCGATAACTTAGGCCTTGATCCGCCACAAAAGCCACCAACCTTGGCACCAATACGTCTCGACCATACATGTGTAAGGCTTCACGATGCCAGTTCAGTTCACTTTTCAATTGCGTCAACAGGCCTTGCTTGCTTGAGCTGGAAAATAAGTAACGGTATGATGGTTTTATCGTCATTTAAGCCTATGCCTCGGAATTCAATGCCAGCCTCTTCTGTCACTCTACCCTATGTCACTGTTGCCAAAAAACGAAGTGTGTTTCTTGATGCTTATCGAGGTTTCGCTGTCGCCTTGATGATTGTATTCCATTTTTGCTGGGATCTACGCAATTTTGATTTTCTTCAGTTTTCAATTCATGACCCATTCTGGGTATACTTTCGCAGCTTGATTCTAACGCTTTTTCTCACTGCTGTGGGCTGGTCCGGTTATCTAACACATCAATCAAACCGTCCAAACACCCTATGGGGCCGTGATCTCAAGCTCTTCATCGCGGCAGCGGCTATTTCACTTACAACCTATTTAGCTGCGCCAACTCAATGGATCTACTTCGGCATTCTGCACTTTATTTTACTCGCCTCGCTGCTCACTCGACCCTTGCTTCATTGGCCTATTTTGTCGGCTCTATTGGGCGCCTTAATTCTTTATACGTATCACTTCACAGATTGGCTAATGTTCCCCAATGCGTTTGATTTCATTACGCAACATTTTATCACCTTGCCCACCCGAACATTAGACATCGTATTCCCATTTCCTTGGATTGGTGTGGTGCTGATTGGCCCATTACTTGGCTACCTCGGCTGGCAAACCGTATCAATAGGGGAAAGTCTTACAGTTAAAGTGCTGGCTTTTATGGGGCAATACGCGCTGCCCATTTACCTGCTTCACCAAGTGGTTTTATTCAGTGCAGTCGCCACGTTCAAAATGGTGCTGGAGTGATTTTCTTGAGTCTTTTTTGTGCATTGAATATCGCGCTATTTTGGGCAAAAAAAAATGTAAAAAATTCCTTTCTAGCGCTTGCCAAATTGCCATCATCGAAAGCATGTGGCAAACAAGGTAAGTAACCACTTAGCCATGGTGAATTTCTTATTTTTGCGTTTTTTTCAAGCCTTGATTTTCAATCCATTGAGCACTATTGTTCGTTACAGATTTTAAATAAAACACTATATGTAGTGTTTAGATATATAAACAAACACTACATAATGTGTGACACCTCTTTTTCAAACAATGCGCTAATGGGAAGTTAAGGCATGAGTACTCTCACAGTTACGAAACGTAACGGGACGACCGAAAATATCAATCTAGAAAAGATTCATAAAGTCATTATGTGGGCCGCCGAGGGGTTAGATAATGTCTCCGTTTCCCAAGTAGAATTGAAAGCCCAGATTCAATTCTTTGAAGGTATTCGTACAACAGACATACACGAAACCTTAATCAAATCCGCTGCCGATTTAATTTCCGAAAACACACCGGATTACCAATACCTAGCCGCGCGTTTAGCCATTTTCCATTTGCGTAAAAAAGCGTTCGGTGACTTTGAACCACCTCACCTATATGCTCATGTCAAAAACCTTGTCGCACAAAAACGTTACGATGGTCATTTATTAGAAGATTACAGTGAAGCGGATTTCGAACAACTAAACAGCTTCATTGATCACTCTCGTGACATGAACTTTTCCTATGCGGCCGTTAAGCAATTAGAAGGCAAATACCTGGTTCAAAACCGTGTCACTGGCGATATTTACGAAAGCCCTCAGTTCATCTACATCCTAGTAGCCGCTTGCTTATTTGCCAATTACGATAAAAACACGCGCTTGAATTTAATTCGTCGTTTCTACGATGCCGTATCGCAATTCAAAATTTCGTTACCAACACCGATTATGTCTGGCATCCGTACACCGACTCGCCAGTTTAGTAGCTGTGTATTGATCGAATGTGGCGACTCGTTGGATTCCATCAATGCCACCTCCAGCGCCATCGTAAAATACGTCAGCCAACGTGCCGGTATCGGTGTGAATGCTGGGGCGATCCGTGCGCTGGGCAGCCCTATTCGTGGCGGCGAAGCCTTCCACACAGGCTGTATTCCTTTCTACAAGCATTTCCAGACAGCAGTGAAAAGCTGTTCTCAAGGTGGGGTTCGTGGTGGTGCAGCGACTGTGTTCTACCCAATTTGGCATTTAGAAGTCGAAAGCCTTTTGGTACTGAAAAACAACCGTGGTGTGGAAGAGAACCGCGTGCGTCACTTGGATTATGGTGTTCAATTCAACCGTTTGATGTACCAACGCTTGATTAAAGGTGACAACATCACTTTATTCAGTCCATCTGATGTACCAGGTTTGTACGATGCATTCTTTGCGGATCAAGAAGAATTTGATCGCTTGTACACGCTTTACGAGAAAGACGACAGCATCCGCAAACAGACCATCAAAGCGTCTGAATTATTTACGCTGTTTGCCTCTGAGCGAGCCAGTACAGGTCGTATTTACCTACAGAACGTTGACCACTGTAATACTCACAGCCCGTTTGATCCTAAAGTCGCTCCGGTTAAGCAAAGTAATCTGTGTTTGGAAATTGCCTTGCCGACTAAGCCGTTGCAACGTGTTGACGACCCAGAAGGTGAAATTGCCTTATGTACCTTGTCTGCCTTTAACCTAGGCGCACTAGAAGACTTAAACGAGCTAGAAGAATTGGCTGAGTTGATCGTTCGTGCTTTGGACAGTCTACTTGATTACCAAAACTACCCAATTCCAGCCGCTCAACGTGCCACTGAATTGCGTCGTACTTTGGGTGTGGGTGTCATCAACTACGCTTACTACTTAGCGAAAAATGGCGTGAAATATTCGGATGGTAGCGCCAACGAATTGACACACAAAACCTTTGAAGCGATCCAATACTTCTTGTTGAAAGCGTCAAACAAATTGTCCAAAGAATTCGGGCCTTGCTTAGCGTTTAATGAAACAACTTACTCAAAAGGCATTCTACCAATCGACAGCTACAAGAAAGAAATCGATGCGGTTTGCCCACCAACGCTTCAGTATGATTGGGAAGCGCTACGTAAAGACATTGTTGAACACGGCTTGCGTAACTCAACCCTGACCGCATTGATGCCTTCAGAGACCTCTTCTCAGATCAGTAACGCAACCAACGGCATCGAGCCACCACGTGGTTATGTTTCCGTTAAAGCCAGTAAAGACGGTATTTTGAAGCAAGTGGTTCCTGAGTTTGAAAAATTGAAAGACAACTACGAATTATTGTGGAACATTCCTTCAAACGATGGTTACTTACAGCTTGTGGGCATTATGCAGAAGTTTGTTGACCAAGCGATCTCGGCCAACACTAACTACGACCCACAAAAATTCGAGTCTCAAAAAGTCCCAATGAAGGTGATTTTGAAAGACCTATTAACGGCGTACAAGTTAGGGGTGAAAACCCTTTATTATCACAACACTCGTGATGGTGCCGAGGACAAGCAAGAAGACATGGATGATTGCGCAGGCGGTGCTTGTAAGATCTAAACTCGTCTAACAGACGTAATAACTAAGCCCCATCACGTTGGGGCTTAGTCATGTAAAGTTCAACATATTAATTTATAAAGCCAGCCTTTTTAAGCTGCCTTTCGCTCCAGAGGATAACACTGCGAAATGAGTTACTCGACTTTCAACCGCAAACACTTCGACAGTATGAAAGAACCTATGTTCTTTGGTGAAAACGTCAATGTTGCTCGTTATGACCAGCAAAAACATCCTATTTTTGAAAAGCTGATTGAGAAACAATTGTCGTTTTTCTGGCGTCCAGAAGAAGTCGACCTATCGACTGACCGCAAAGATTTCCAGCGTCTAGAAGAACACGAACAGCATATCTTCCTCAGCAACCTGAAATATCAAACTCTGCTCGACAGTGTTCAGGGCCGTTCACCAAACGTTGCCTTGCTGCCAATTGTATCTTTACCTGAGTTAGAAACTTGGATTGAAACCTGGTCATTCAGTGAAACCATTCACAGCCGTTCTTATACTCACATTATTCGTAATATTGTGAATGATCCGACCAAGATTTTTGACGACATCGTAAACAACGAAGAAATCACTAAGCGTGCTGACAGTGTGTCAAAATACTATGACCGCTTGATCGAGATGGTGAATCTATACAATACAATGGGATTAGGCACCTTTCACGTTCCAGGCAAGGGCGACATTGAAATATCCATGCACGAACTCAAAAAGGCACTGTATCTGACGGTTGCCTCTGTGAATGTCCTTGAAGCGATTCGTTTTTACGTTAGCTTTGCTTGTAGTTTCGCTTTTGCTGAACGTACCTTAATGGAAGGTAATGCCAAGATCATCAAGTTGATTGCCCGCGATGAAGCTCTACATTTAACAGGCACACAGCACATGCTTAACTTGATGGCATCCGGTAAAGATGACCCAGAGATGGCGACCATTGCTGCTGAATGCAAAGAAGAAATGCGTCAAATCTTCATTGAAGCCGCTGAGCAAGAAAAAGAATGGGCCAGCTACCTGTTTAAAGACGGTTCTATGATTGGTTTGAATGCGCAGATCCTTGGCCAATATGTTGAATACATTAGCAATGTTCGCATGCAAGCGGTGGGTTTAGAAACTTACTTTGAAACCAAGCACAACCCAATCCCTTGGATCAACGCTTGGCTAGTCAGTGATAACGTTCAGGTTGCACCACAGGAAGCGGAAATCAGCTCCTATTTGGTTGGCCAAATTGACAATGATCTAGATGAATCGGATTTTGATGACTTCGACCTCTAATGTAGACATGTTCCACCCTGAACAGGAAGGCGATACTCCCCCTGTTCAGGACAAAGACCCGGTTCATCGTGTGTTACTCGGTAAAAAACAAATACTGGTAACCGAAGCAGAACCTCTATTAGTGCAGCTTGAACGTGCAGGCATTCATGTTGAATACCAATGCCGTGAAGGTTATTGCTCATCCTGCTCAATTAAGCTTCTTTGGGGGCACGTCAGTTACCCATTTGAACCGATTGCTTGGGTACAAAGCGGCTATCTACTGGCCTGCTGTGCGATCGTTAAAAGCGACATTGAAATCGCTTTTTTTGAATAATCCCTGTTTACTTCAACGTTTTATAAGCAGCATAAATTCGAGTCACCGTCGTCACCCAACACATCAGACCAAAAACATACGCCAGCTCAACAAAGTAGTTGGGCAACAGACAGATCAAGACTAAAAAAACGATGGTTTCCGCTCCCTCTGTTAAGCCACCCAAAAAATATAACGATTTATTACCATACTCTAAGCGCTCAATTTTGCGTTTTTCCGCCATGATCGCAAAGGCCAAAAAACTGCTGCCCGTGCCCATAAAAGCAAAAATCAAAAATGCCGCCGCAACAGCATTGGCTTCAGGGTTAGCCAATACAAACCCGAACACCACTCCAGAATAAAAGATAAAATCTAACGTAATGTCTAAATAGCCCCCCAAGTCAGTGGGCCCTTGTAGCCTTGCTACCGCCCCATCCAAGCCGTCCATCAAACGATTTATGACAATGCACAACAAAGCCAATCCATATGCCTGATAATACAAAGCCGGCAAGCTCATGAGTCCGACAACAAAGCCCAAAAAAGTAATCTGGTTTGCTCGAATCCCTATTGCATCGATTCGCCATGCCAGTTTCTGAAGGGGAGATTTAAGCTGTTTTATAAAAAAAGGGTCAAACACGTTAATACCACTCTAATGGAAGACGACAACCAGTATCGCTTGCTACAATAGCCCGAAACTCGGATAAAATAAGGTTAGTATGACACACGTTAAACAGTATGGTTCCACCGGCCCAAATCTCATTGTCATCCATGGTTTATTTGGCAATGCTGATAACTGGCACTCTATCGCACAATCTCTTGCTGAACAGTTTACCGTGTACTGTATTGACCTTCCCAATCATGGCCAATCGTCACCAATGTCTGAGGCCACCTATCCTAAAATGGCTCAGGCGGTGCTAGATTGGACACAAGAGGCTGGCTTAGAACGTTTCTATCTCTTAGGACACTCAATGGGCGGCAAAGTCGCCATGCAAATGGCCAGCTTAACCAACAATATCGAAAAGCTCATTGTAGTGGACATCGCCCCGGTTGATTATCAACCTAGCCACACAAAGATCTTAGAAGGCCTACAAGCGCTTCAAACTCAAACAATATCAAACCGTAAAGAAGCGGATAGCATACTCACACCATATGAACCAAGCTTGCCAATCCGTCAGTTCCTATTAAAAAACCTCTCGAAAACAGACCAAGGCTTACAGCTGAGATTAGCCGTGGATCACATTGCAAAAGCCTATCCCACCATTTTAGCCAAACCTGACTTAATGAAAGGCAACCCGATCGCGACCTTATTCATCAAAGGAGAGAAATCGGATTACATAGTGACAGAATATCAAGACAGTATATTACACGCCTTTCCCAATGCCAGTTTTAAAATTTTGGCCGGCACTGGCCATTGGTTACATGCCGAAAAACCAGTGCCATTCACCAGCTTAGTAAAACGCTTTTTACGTTAAGGAAGGTGCGAATAAGTCCTCTTGCCTCAGCATGTGAACTTGTTCATACCTTCCTTAATCTGAGTGGACCTTCAGCAAAACACACTAGATCACATAAAACACATGACTAGCGCGTTATTGGCAATTACTATCTGAGCAAAGACCAAACTGGTCTTTTAAATACAGTTTTGAAGGCAGGACAATACCATGAGCTTTAACCAAATAGGGATTAAAGCTCACTCGCAGCGACTCAGGATAAGCGGCCTCGACCATCCTCCCCTTCGTACACCAATTTTGAATCATCAGACTTAATAGGGCCAATTTGTTCTTCGCATCTGAGTGAATGGCAAAGAGCGCACCTGCTCGCACAAATGCAAAGGAAGACCCCACCATGACCTTTTGCTGATGGAACAATAATTTTAACATATCTTGGGCATTGCCCTGCTGATACAACTGACTGTCAACAATAGAAAAAATCAGATCTGATTCATCCATTAGCAAAGTCAATGACCTAAGCACCGATATGCGGTCTGTCGGTGTTTGCCAGAACACAAAATCAAAACCAAATTTAGCGGCCGTACTCACCATTGAAGCTTGGTCAAGGTTAATGGCATCAGAATATAAAACGGCTAAGGGTTTCGGGTTTAACCAGATGGCTTTGAGTAAAGCCAGTCGTTTTTCGATTGGGGCTCCAGAAAACACGCCACTCGTCGGCACTGAACAGCTAGCGCGAATAGCCTGATATTCTTCTTCACCAATAAAGAGCGCGAAAACCGCTCCTCGCGACATCGATAAACAGGCTTGCTGGAAGCTATCACGACCAACCGCGATAACCATATCCTGATCATCCATGCGACTAATGTTATTGAGAAAGTGAGGGGGACGAATCGGAATCAGTGAATCACTAATTTCAAGACGCTTAGAAAGCTGAAACGTCAAAGATCGTACCGAACTCTCTTCCGTATCGTGCAGTACATAGATGGAAGCGGAAGCTTGAAACGCCAACAGCCATCCTAAAAAAACCGAAAAAATCCTTTTCACTTTTCGATCAACCTAACTTAAAAGGTAAGACTTGCAAAAACATAAGTATAGGCATCTTTTTCTAAAACGTTGTTCCTAGAAACCAAGGCATTATCGTCTAAACGAACTTCAACTCCAGTCCCGAAAGTGGCTTTGCTATATAGACCAAATGAATGACGATAAGCCAACCAACTGTTAGCCACTTGATAATCTCGTCCTCCTAACTCTTTGCCATACCAGTAATAACCTTGAATAGACCAATGGTCTGATAACGGCAAACTACTGAACAACGACATCATAATGGGGGTTGTGGCTCGCTCCAGTGTTGAATTATCGGTTTGCGTGTCTTGATATGCATAGGTAAAACGCGTGATCGCGCCTGAGCGAGAACGCCAATCCAGCTCCAGCTCCACCCCATCGATGATGACGTCTTCTGTCACCCCTTCTTCTATTGGTGCGTCCGTACCAGATAAGGCGCTAAAAACTTTTGAACTGAGAACCATCTCATCCACTTCGTCATGATACAACTTGATGTCCAATGATAGACCGTTTGTAGGCCAGTAACGATAATAACCAAGCTCATACGAGGTGATTTTTTCTTCTTCTTCCCCCTCATCAGCATAGGTCACCGTTGAACTGTCGCCGTTTGATAAAACGAAGTGCCAGCGGAAGTGTTGATCAGATAAATCTGGCGTACGAACAGCCTTCGAAACATTAAAACGTAACGAATCTTGCTCTGATAACTTATAGGTCACACCCAATTTAGGGGACAAAAAAGTTCCACTCAATTCACTGTGTTCCAACATAGCACCCGTATTCAGCACCCAATGCTGGTCAGCTCGATATTCTATATTAGAAGACAATCGAAAAACTTCATCCCGAGCAATACCAGATAAATAATGCTCTGATTCAGCTTTTTCCCAGCGGTAACCCAAAGCTGAAATCATCCTAAGTTGATCTGAGGCCTGCCAAGTACTTTGTAATTCAATATCATGGCGCGTCTCAATTAAATCCAACTCATACGAATCATTAACATTTTCCGTTTCTGAACCACCAAATATCAGGTTATAGAACTGATAATTCAATAGGGTTTCATGGTATTCATTTGCATCAGATTGGTCATAATAATATTGCAGTTTTAATTCATGATTGGCAGAAGTTTGCTGACTAAAGCCTACTTTAATGTATTCTCTATCAACGATTCGCAAAGGGTCATTGGTGTCATATGAACCAGTTGAGGAATTTGACTCATAATTCGAGGGGTCAATATTAGCCTTTAAATGGCTTGCGCCAATGTCCAAGTCAAAACGACTGTCCGAGCTTTCTTGCTGTAGAAAGACATTTCCCATGGTAGCACCATGGCCATCATGTCGTTCATCCCCATCAGCGTCTAAGTCAAAACCAGCCACCTTAGTTGTAGAAGCCGATGCTCGATAACTCCAATCCTTTTTGCCTAAGCCACTGTGCTGACCGTACAAACGCATATCTCCTTGCGACCCAGCGTAAGCCGTTACACTATTCCCAAGAGTTTCCAAGGGCGAACGAGTAATGATATTGACCACGGCAAAAAAAGAGTTAATACCATAACTGGCGGCATTCGGGCCACGGTTGATTTCCACACGTGCAACGTCTTCAATATTCAAAGGTAAAGTCGCCCACTCAACTCGCGCAAGACCAACACTGTAGACAGAACGACCATTAATCAATACTTGAATACGGCGATATTGATCAAGTTGAGTACCATGATAGGACGCCACAATCTGACTGGAAGCACGGTACGGCACCACTGAAAAGCCAGGCACAAACTGCAATAGATCCTCAACGTATTGCACATTGACTCGACGAATGAATTCACCATCTAACACGGATAAGCTAGATGACACATCCACTCTAGGTTGAGGAATTTTTGAGGGTGTTACAACAACAGGAATGTCCTCTAGAAAACCGTCATATCCACCCAACTGTGTGTCGGAAAGGTCTGAGCTTCCTAAAGCATCCATATCCAAAAAGAATCGGTCTTCTTCAGCCCAAGCCGGGGCACTACAGAAACACAACAACAATAAAAAGTGAGATCGCATACTATCTATTTCAGCCTATACTCATCCGCTAAATAGGTGCCTAAAATACGCACTTCTTCCGAAAAAAAACGTAACTCTTCGAGCGCAGCCTGCATGGCTGGCGCTTGGAAATGGGCTTCTACATCCACATAAAATTGGGTCGCGGTAAAATTGCCATTCACCATATAACTTTCCAATTTCAGCATATTAATGCCTTGTGTTGCAAAGCCCCCCATGGCTTTATACAAAGCCGCAGGCATATTGCGCACACGAAACATAAAGGACGTAATATAAGTATGCTCTGATTCATATACAGGCATTTTTTGCTGACGAGAGAATACCAAAAATCGCGTGGTATTGCCTTGAGTATCATTGAAATGGGGTTGCAGCACCTTCAAACCGTATAACTCAGCCGCCAACTCGGATGAAATCACCGCTAAGCCCGGTTCATCCTGCTCAGCAATGTGTTTGGCCGCACCCGCTGTGTCGTACATGGCCTGATTTTTGACCCCCAACGCCTTAATGTTGCCATCACACTGAGCTAACGCTTGAGGGTGACTACCAATTCGTGTCACTTGATCTAACGTCATGTCATCACGGGCGATCAAACAGTGATTCACCGGCTCGAAGTGCTCTTTGACAACAAACAACTGTGTTTTGCGTAATTCGCGGTATATCTCTTCAACACGACCTGCCGTAGAGTTTTCAACGGGAATCATGGCGTAAAATGCATCGCCTTGTTCCACCCTGTGTAAAGCGTCTGCAAACGTCGCACAATTAACGCTCGTCCAATCTGGGAAGGTATGTTTGCAAGCTAAATGGGAATAAGCACCAGGTTCGCCTTGATATGCGACGATTTGACTGGCATCAAGTGTTAAAGAGGAATCAGGCATAATATAATAGGGTCTTAATAAGAATTGTTTTACATTATCAAATAGACACTAAGATATACATCCTTATTTCAGACAACAAGTTGACAGCAACCTATGATCAAAACCCTTGCTCTGCTTTTAATAAAAGCTTACCAATATGGGATTAGCCCATTGTTGGGCAATAACTGTCGATTTTACCCATCCTGCTCTCAATATAGCCTGCAAGCCATAGAACGTTTTGGTGTCATAAAAGGCAGTTATTTAAGCATCAGAAGGTTGTCTAAATGTCATCCATGGCATGAGGGAGGAGAAGATCCGGTGCCAGAAAAAATATCATGCTGTCACACTAAAGAAGACTCAGAAGAAGAGCGTCCATCCTAGTCGACGCTATTCATTGGGGGACATTTGCAATTTGAGTTCACTGGCAACCAACACAGCTTGCGTTCGATTATTAATGTCCAGCTTTCTAAAAATGGCCGTAATATGTGCTTTTACAGTCGCTTCAGAAATCGATAATTCATAAGCAATTTGCTTATTTAATAAACCTTCATGCAAATAACATAACACCTTGAATTGTTGTGGCGTCAACTCAGCAACACGCTTTTGCATGGTCAAATCCGCCGCAGGTTGATTGTCGACTTCTTTTTTAAGCAATTCTGGTAGCCAAATGTCGCCCCGTAATATTTCATTTATGGCTTCAACATACACAGCAGGTTCACTGGTCTTTGGAATGAATCCCAAGGCACCCGCTTCAATCACTTTTGCGACCAAAGCACTGTCTTCACTGCCAGAAATAATGGCCACAGGCACATCAGGGTAATCACGACGGATACGAATCAATCCATACAGTTCCCCACTGCCTGGCATGTTCAAATCCAATAGCAAAAGATCGAGATCTTTCACCTGCTCTAGACAACGTATAGTCGAATCCAAATCATTGGATTCGACTATGTCTATGTCTTTAATTTCTGCCCGCAACGCACTACTCAGTGCGCTACGAAACAAAGGGTGATCATCTGCGATAACAAGTGACAGCACATTTTATCCTTATTAGATCGGTACTATGTCTACTCATTTAAACGGTTTTCAATCAAATCATCAACCACGCTAGGATCTGCCAGCGTACTGGTATCACCTAATTGATCTTGTTCATTTGCCGCAATTTTGCGCAAAATACGACGCATAATCTTACCTGAACGGGTTTTAGGAAGGCCTCGGCTCGCCCACTGAATCAAATCCGGTGTCGCAATTGGGCCAATTTCTTGGCGCACAAACTGTTTCAAAGATTTACTCAATTCTTCGTCGGGCGTCACCCCCGCCACTGGCGTCACATAAACATAAATACCTTGCCCTTTGATGTCATGTGGATACCCTACAATCGCCGCTTCCGCTACCGATGGATGGGCAACCAGAGCACTTTCAATTTCAGCTGTGCCCAAACGGTGACCAGACACATTTAACACGTCATCCATTCGGCCTGTAATTAAATAATGTCCGTCTTCATCACGAGACGCTCCATCTCCCGTAAAATACATACCACCAAAGGTACTGAAATAGGTTTGTTCAAAACGATCATGATCACCATAAACGGTCCGCGCTTGCCCAGGCCAAGAGTCCGTTATGACTAACCCCCCTTCGGCTAACGCCCCCTGATCCTCGACCACCACACCTTGAGCATCAACCAAAGCAGGTTTTATGCCATACAAAGGACCAGTACAGAAACCCGGTTTAATGTCCCCTTGACCAATTCTAGGGGTCATCATCATGCCGCCCGTTTCGGTTTGCCACCAGGTGTCGACGATTGGACAAGCACTATTGCCGATTTCGCTAAAATACCAAGACCAAGCTTCTGGGTTAATCGGTTCACCCACACTGCCCAAAATTCGTAAAGATTTGCGCTCACTGGATTGAGTTGCCTCATCTCCTTTGGCCATCAAAGCTCGGATGGCCGTTGGTGCCGTGTACAAGATAGTGACACCAAACTTGTCAACTACACGGCCAATACGGCCAGAGTCTGGGAAAGTTGGCACCCCTTCAAATAGAAGACTGGTTGCCCCATTCGCCAATGGCCCGTATACCATATAGCTATGGCCCGTAATCCAGCCGACATCCGCTGCACACCAATAAACATCATCCGCTTTTAAATCAAACACAAGGCCGTGAGTAATCGAGACATAGACCAAATACCCCCCAGTTGTGTGAACGACCCCTTTTGGTTTACCTGTTGAGCCTGAGGTATAAAGAATGAACAATGGGTCTTCCGCGTTCATAGGTTCAGCAGGACAGAAGGTCGGTTCGTTGGCCGTTTCTTGTGCCCAATCCAAATCACGACCTGCGACCCATGGAATGTCTTTCTGTGTGTAACGACATACCAGGACTTTTTCTACCAAAGGACAAGCATTATTGTCTAACGCCATATCGACGTTATGTTTTAATGGAATAGTGTTACCAGCGCGCTTACCTTCATCGGCGGTAATCACCAATTTCACACCACAATCGTTTAAACGATCGGCAATAGCATGGGCAGAAAAACCACCAAAAATAACGGAGTGAATAGCACCAATGCGAGCACAAGCCAACATACTGTATACGGCTTGGGGAATCATCGGCATATAAATGGCAACACGATCCCCTTTTTTAACCCCTTGGCGCTTTAGCACATTTGCCAATCGGCCTACTTCATCGTGTAAAGTTTGATAGGTAATCGCAACTTTTTCATCGTTTTCTAAATCCCCTTCACAGTAATAAGCCACTTTATCAGCCAGTTGAGGAAGGTGACGATCGATGCAGTTATGAGCCACGTTTAACTCACCATCTTCGAACCATTTTATGCTGATGTTACCTCGCTCAAATGAGGTATTTTTTACCTTGGTATATGGCTTAGACCAGTCTAAGCACAAGCCTTCTCTGCCCCAAAATGCATCTGGGTTTTCAATCGATTCTTGATAGCGTTTTCCAAACTCGGCCTGACTGATATTGGCCTGCTTTTCCGCTTCAATTGAAATTGCGCTATATAATGATTTCATAACCCGCTCCATTGTTAATTTTTTTATTCGGATGCAGAACTACTATAGCGGTCTGCTAATGCCTAGCTATTCCACTTTAGTCTTAATCTCTGGTTTCACCTTCACTACGAAAAGCAAATTAGGATCAACCAAAACTTTATATCAGGCAAAACGACCCGCTTTGACAAAAAACGGTAAGTTCACTTCTTGTTTTTGATTTAACTTACTCCAGGCTTTTTCCAACGGCTCTAAGCTGGTCAATAAAGCCTCTTCTCCCTGCTGGGCGAGAAACTCTTGAGCCCCCGACCAGCTAAAAATAAAATCTTTCACTTGCGCCACAGTCCAGTGACAAATCAACTCAAACTCCGGCACATCAATCAAGGCGAGTGGGAATTCAATGTCTCGATACTCATTCCATAATAGCCGACTTTGTTGAGGCCAGTAAGGCGCTAATAAAGGCATAACATGCTGCGTAATGGCCTGATCCTCTGCGTCCCCTACCAACAATCGGTTATAACCCCAACAGACAAATAAACCACCGGGTTTAAGCACCCGTTTTAATTCTTTCCAAAAAGCGTCTAAATCGAACCAGTGTAAAGCATGAGCAACACATACTAAGTCAAAATGCTGATCTGGGTAGTGAGTTATTTCCGCCGGTGATACTTGGTAATTCACTCGACGATGAGGGGTGGCGGCATTAATTTGAGATTCACTGATATCAGACGCCTCAACTTGATCAAAATAGGCCGCTAGATCAACCGATGCTTGTCCTGTTCCACAAGCACAATCCCACACCACACTTGAAGCATTCACCTGCTGAAACAGCCAATAATAAAATTCAGCAGGATACAAAGGCCGAGTACGTGCGTAGTTACTTGAGCTAAGCCCATCAAATCCTCTCATCTAACCTCCTCAAATTGTCCACCTAGGGTTATTCACCTTGCACCTTCCTTAAGTCATGTGTTGATCTTGATTAGACAGCCTTTATGGCTCTAATACCTGATATTGGCTTAAAACCTGTCGAGCCTCTGCAATTCCTTTCACTCTATGGGCATGAATCCCCAATGTTGTCGCGGTATCGATGTTTATTTGGTTATCATCAATAAACAAGATCTCTTGTGGCGCTACGTCTAAGCGCTTCAGCACTTCCTCATAAACCGCACGGTCCGGCTTTACCAAGCCTAGTTGATGAGAAGCAAAATAATGATGAAAATGCCCAGCTAACCCCATTTCATCCATCAGTCTTGGCCAATGAGCGGCATTCGTGTTCGACAAAATAGCACGATGATATTCAGGTTTAACCTCATCCACCAAGGCTAAGGCACCAGCGTACAAACCTCTTGGCCAAGCTTCAAAAGCTTGCATAAAAGTGTGTTTGTCGGTTTCACTTGCCACTTCTTTCAGTAAAGCTTCAGCAAAGGCATCAAAGGAAATTCGGCCCGCATCAAATGCCGCGACAGCAGGAGATGCTAACCACTGTCGCCATACCTCAGACTCTTCGCCTTGAGTATTCAACATAGCATGCATTTCCCCAACGTCTCCCAAATCCACTAGAACATTTCCCAAGTCAAACATTACAACACGAATATTATGGTCTTGTTTCATTTTATGTTTTCAGCTCCATCGGCAAATTATTGCTTATACTAAGGTATCTATTTGTAAAAAGAACGGACAAAAAGGGCTTTTTCGCTCTTTCGCTGTGAGCAATTTTTTGCCGACCAATCACTTTCTAGTATCAGCAAGAATCCGCTCAAATTCAGGCAAAAAATAGACGACAGACTAATAAAAAATATTAAAAGCCATATATTTCAACAAGATAAAAAGTTGGTATGCATTTCGCTATAGTAAAACGCTATAGTTAACTTGGACTCACCCCATAATGAGGAGAAAAATAATATGAAATTGGGATTTGTTACCAAAGCCATTCTAAGCAGCGCCACGGCCGCCGCAATCGCTCTATCATCTGGTGCCGCTTCGGCAGACGATAAACGCAATTACATTCTGGCTACGGCTTCAACTGGGGGCACCTATTACCCTGTTGGCGTGGCAATTGCGACTTTGAGTAAAGTGAAACTTGAACCTAAATTCGGTCTATCTGTTTCCGCTATCAGTTCTGCAGGTTCCGGTGAAAACATTAAACTCCTTCGTGAAAACCAAGCTCAATTTGCCATTTTACAAGGCTTATATGGTGCGTGGGCTTGGGAAGGTGAAGGTCCTTTCAAGCAATCAGGCAAGCAAACAGAGCTACGCTCTGTCTCCATGCTTTGGCAAAATGTTGAACACTTCGTATTGAAGTCTGATTTGGCTAAAACGGGCACAGTCGCCGATCTTAAAGACTTAGAAGGAACCAACAATAAATTCTCCATCGGTAAGAAAAACTCAGGGACAGAAGGGTCTGGTCGCCAGCAGTTGAAAGGTCTTGGCATTGATCCTGACAAATTCAATTTGGCTTACATGGGCTACGGTGCCAGCGCTGACGCCATGCAAAACGGCAATATCGAAGGCATGAATACCCCTGCGGGTGTTCCTGTGAGTGCGGTGACACGTTTGTATGCATCCATGGGCGACAAGGTACAAGTACTGGACTTCACCGATGAGCAAATGAAAGAAGCCAACGGTAATTACAAACTCTGGACTCGCTATGTGATTCCAGCCAATACTTACCCAGGTCAAACCAAAAACATCAACACAGTGGCTCAACCAAACTTCTTGGCGACCCGCGCGGATCTTTCAGAAGACGATGTTTACCAGCTAACCAAATCCCTTTATGAAAACCTCAGTTACTTGAGCGCGATTCATAAAGCGACTTCCGTAATGGCGATTGAAAAAGCCATTGCAGGGTTACCGGTACCACTTCACCCTGGCGCAGCACGTTACTATCGTGAACGTGGCATTGATATTCCAGCACACTTGATAGCGGAATAACTCGCCTTTTTAATGCAGCGCCACAGAGTACCAATAATTTTTTGGTTTTATCTGTGGCGCTTTGTTTGTTCTATATGTATTCCTAAGGTAGCTTAATGACTGCTCCAACACCCTCTACAGACGACCAAGAAATCAACCTTGAGGACTTCGAAACCAAGCACCGCTCCAGTCCTTGGATCAATCGTTTTGTCTTTACTTTGTCGATATTCTTAGCGGTTGCTCATATTTACATCAACACCATCGCAACCTTGCCCGAATTATGGGTGTCTGCTTTTCATTTTGCTGGCTTTGGCGCCTTGTGTGCGTTACTGATTCCAGCCAATCCTAAATGGCAACAGAGTAAGTTCGCTCTTCTGTGTGACAGCCTCATTGTCTTGGCATTAGCCGGCATGGTGCTTTATATCATTTTCTTTGAAGACGCCCTCTATGCCAGAGGGGTTACCTTCGATACCGCCGACTGGATCGTGTCCAGCGCAGCGGTGTTACTTTCGTTAGAATTGATCCGCCGAACCAGCGGTTGGTTCATTCCTGTTTTAATCCTCATCGCCTTAAGCTATGTGGTCTTGTGGGGGCAATGGTTAGGGGGCATGTTTACCTTCCCTGGCTTGAGCATGGAAACCCTGCTGTATCGCAGTTTCTTTAGTACCGACGGCATGTTTGGTTCAATTTCAAGAATCTCATGGAGCTTTGTCTTCATGTTTATCTTATTCGGTGCCTTTTTAGTGAAATCTGGTGCTGGCGATTTCATCATTGATTTGTCTCGTGCTCTGGCCAGTAAAATGATTGGTGGACCTGGCTTTGTGGCCGTTTTAGGCTCTGGTCTCATGGGGTCCGTGTCAGGATCTTCTGTTGCCAATACTGTCTCCACTGGTGTCATCACGATTCCTTTAATGAGACGCGCTGGCTTCCCTGCTCGTTTTGCAGCGGGTATTGAAGCCGCTGCTTCCACTGGGGGTCAATTAATGCCACCTGTGATGGGGGCTGGTGCTTTCATTATGGCGTCTTATACCCAGGTATCTTACGTTACGATTATTGGTGCCGCGGCCATTCCAGCTCTGCTTTACTTCTTATCGGTTGGCTTTTTTGTTCGTGTCGAAGCCAAACGCAGTAAAGTCATTGCGACGGAAGATGACAGCAACATTGTCGTGTCTCAAGTACTCAAAGAAGGTTGGCACCATATTTTGCCATTGGCTGTGCTTGTCACCTTATTGGTACAAGGTTTTACCCCAACCTATGCTGCAGGCTTAAGTATCATCGCGGTTATTTTGGCCTCGTTTCTTTCCAAGAAACACAAAATGGGCCCAGTAGCGATTTTAGATGCCATGGCACAAGGTGCGAAAAACATGTCGACCACCGCGGTACTTTTGATTGGCATAGGTCTAGTCGTCAATGTCATCAGCACAACCGGCGTCGGTAACACCTTTTCTTTGTTAATTACTGATTGGGCGGGCGGGAGCTTGTTTTTCACCATCGTTCTCGTTGCCATCGCGTCCTTAATTTTAGGAATGGGCTTGCCTGTGACGGCGTCTTATATCGTACTTGGCACCTTATCGGCTCCGGCTTTATTTAATCTTATTGCGGAGAGCCAGTTAGTTGAAATGATTGCCTCCGGTGCCCTACCTGAAACCGCTCACGCCATTTTCATGTTAGTAGACCCAGGTGTGATGGGCTCTCTTGCTCAAGGCATGCCGATGGATCAAGCTCAAGCTCTTGTTGCTCAAGTGCCGAATGATTTTAAAGGCATGTTGATGGATCAAGCATTAGGGGCACAACATGTAGCGATGATTTTGGTCACGGCGCACATGATCATTTTCTGGTTATCTCAGGACAGTAATGTCACACCTCCTGTTTGTTTAACCGCGTTTGCTGCTGCCGCTATTGCCAAAACGCCTCCCATGTTGACTGGTATGACGGCATGGAAATTGGCCAAAGGTTTATACATAGTGCCGCTATTAATGGCCTATACCCAGCTCATTGGCGGTGATGCTGAAACACTCATGCGTTTATGCTTCTTCGGCGTCTTTGGGTTGTATGCTTTAGTGGCGGCGATGGAAGGCTATCTAGAAGATAAACTGTCGATTCCATTTCGGGTCTTGGCACTGGCAGCCGCTGTTTTGATGCTGTGGCCTAATTTAGACATTTGGTTACAAGCCATTGGCTTAGGGGTTTTCCTAGTGCTCTTTATTCTAGGAAATCGGAGTTATAAAAAAGCCATATAGCGTATAGCCTTATCAACAAAAAAGCCTAGTTCTACAGAGCTAGGCTTTTTTAATCACATCAGAAACACTCAACAATAGTTTACGTATTCTATGTACTCGACTCATCTTTCGCCATCATTTCAATCCACTGCGCGACGTTACGATCGTATTCGTCCCTTTGATCTGCTGGTACAGATTTGGCCGTTGGAATTTTTGCCGTCATTGGGTTCACTGGGCGGCCTCTGATATGCAATTCGTAATGCAAGTGCGCTCCTGTGGTTCGTCCGGTGTTCCCTGATAAGGCGATCACTTGACCTCGTTTTACCTTCTGACCTTTTTTCACTAATATTTTGTTCAAATGCAAAAAGCGAGAGCCGTAAGGTCCAGTGTAATCAATCACTATGTATTTGCCCGCATATTTGTGCTTTGCCACTCGTGTTACCACCCCATCGCCAGTAGCAAGGATCTTGGTACCAACTGGCGTTGCCAGATCTACCCCATTGTGTGGCGCTGGATGCCCTGTAATAGGATGAAGTCGATTGGCATTGAAAGGCGAACTAATGCGGTAATGTTTCGCCGTGGGCCAGCGTAATAAGGCAGGAGTTAAACTGTTGCCATCTTGATCATAAAAACGTCCATCGGAATGCAAGAAAGCGCGGTACGTTTTACCCTGAACTTGAAACTGCAAAGCTTCAATTTGCGTATCACCAACTGAGACGCCGTCAATGCTGCCGTTCTTGACGATCAGATCAAATTCATCATTCGCACGCAAATCCTTGCGAAAGTTCACGCGACCTTTTAGCACATCATGAATGATTAAAATATTGTTATCCGATAAGCCGATTTTTTTCGCTGACAGATAGAAGTTACCGGTTATCTTGCTGTGTATACTGGTGTGCGTATAAGTAATGGGTTTAATGTCTTCCTGATAGGTAAAACCGCCACGACCATGACGAACGTAAGACACACTTTTACTAATATCAATGCGTCGCGTCAGAGTTTGCAGCTGACCTTCACTGTCTAACGTAAAGGTAAACTGATTGTTAGGCAGCAAGGGTTCCAACACCAAATATTCTTGATCAGCCTCTAACACCGCGTACATGGATTTTCGAGACAGACCAAAGCGAGAGAAGATCTTCGCTAATGTGTCTCCTGGTTTGATGACATAATCAATGCTCGGTGGAACAACACTGGATTGCTCCACTTCCTCTAATGGATCTGTCGACACTAATGATTCAAACGTCACATCGTCACTATTCGAAGGCTCGATAAAGTGCTTTTGAATACTGGTGCTGGATGAGAGAGTCGGCAGAACATAGTCTTTAGGATTGACTTCTGAAGGTGAAACCAGCGCTCGATAAACCCATAAAAATAGCAAAAAAACAGCCACGTTCATGGCTAGCCAAGCTCGTTGGTCTTCTAAGACCCAACGAAAAAGGCGTTTTAAAAACGGCATATAAAAACTCATAAGGAAATGTGGACTACCCAAAAGTCCAACTACTTACTGAACACAACGTCACACACTTTTTCTATGCTAAACAGGACGTAAAACAAAACCCGAACATACTGTGTCGTATGTCTGTCTTAACTGCCACTCTTGTTGCGTAAAAATCTCCCTTGATGCCTGATCTAAGAGATTTTTTACAAAATGCATACAAAAAACACGTCATTTTATTTGGGGGCGCTAGAATACGGCATTTCATTGTTTAAATAAACATCTATACCAAGTAATCCTTTTACCACCGGGCAGGCCGCCACTCAAGACCAAAAAATGCGCCGTCTTTTCACCACAAAATCATGGACGACAAACCTCTGTCTACGTACTATGAAACTTGATTTTTATCATTCTACAAGGTCACTTATGTCGCTCAATTCACTGAAGTTTCATGGCTATCGCAGTACCGCCTTCGAAAAAAGAGCCGATTCTCTTGAACAGGCTCATGCCGACCTAGTAGAAGAAGTACCATTGAGTCTAAGCATCAACGACATTGCCTACGCTGTGATTATGATGACACCAGTGAATGTGGAGGAGTTCGCTCTTGGTTATGCCCTGAGCGAAGGCATCATCCAACAGCATCAAGATGTTCATGACATTGAAATTCAGCCATACACAAGCCCTCTGAATATTGAGAGCATTCAAATCAATTTAATCATTAGCAGTCGACGCTTTAGCGAGTTCAAAAGCAAACGTAAAATACACTTTGGGGCCAGTGGTTGCGGATTATGTGGTATTGAGTCACTTGATCAAGCCTTCCCTTCGTTAACACCATTAGACCAGTCTAAGTGCTTACCGTCAGAGACCCTTTTCACCCTAAGGAAGCAACTCAATCAAGCGCAGCAGCTTGGCCAGAAAACGGGAGCTTTGCATGCCGCTTTGCTCTTATCAGAACAAGGTGACACTATTGTCTGTATGGAAGACATAGGTCGACATAATTGCCTAGATAAAATCATTGGGTACGCCGCACAGCAAGGCATAAGATTGCACAATCACAGTGTTGTTATGTCCAGTCGATGCAGCACAGAATTGATTCAAAAAGCCGTCAGAGCAGGATTGTCCAATTTGATTCATCTTGCTTCACCAAGTCACCTTGCGGCCGAACTCGCTAACCAATATGGCTTGACCCTAATCCATCTTCCCAAACAAGATAAACCAAGATTCTTTGCTCCAACCGCCCGAAAGGATAAACAACATGACCAATAAAACGCATACTTATACCCCTTACAAAGGACCCGCTGGCGGCTGGGGCGCGCTGAAAAGCACAGCACAACATTGGTTAAAAAGTGAAAACGCCACACGCAATATTTTCACCCTATTGAAAACCAACCAACCGCAAGGCTTCGATTGTCCAGGCTGTGCTTGGGGCGAAAAACATGATCCAGCCAAAATCCGCTTTTGTGAAAATGGGGCTAAGGCGGTGAACTGGGAAGCCACGTCTCGTAAGGTTGACGCAGAGTTTATGGCCCAGCACAGTGTGAGTTGGTTAAATACTCAAAGCGATTACTTCTTAGAATATCAAGGGCGCTTAACCGAGCCCATGCGTTATAACCCTGCAACCGATCACTACGAAGCCATCTCTTGGACTCAAGCTTTCAGTCAAATTGCAAACGCTCTAAATAGCCAGAATTCACCAGACAATGCAGCCTTTTATACGTCTGGGCGAGCCAGTAACGAAGCCGCCTTTCTCTATCAGTTATTCGCTCGTGCCTACGGCACAAACAACTTCCCAGATTGCTCTAACATGTGTCACGAAGCCAGTGGCTATGGCTTAACCAGCAGTATCGGCATTGGCAAAGGCACCATAGAAATAGACGATTTTGAACGTGCTGATGCGGTGTTCGTGTTTGGCCAAAATCCCGGTACCAATCACCCTCGCATGTTGGAAACCTTGAAAGAAGTAGTACAACGAGGGGCGCAATTACTCACCTTTAATACCTTAAAAGAACGGGGCTTAGAACGTTTCCAAAACCCGCAAAATCCAATTGAAATGCTGACCAATTCATCCAAACCAACCAATACAGCCTACTACACACCCAAAATTGGCGGTGACATGGCAGTCGTTCGAGGCATGGTAAAAGTCTTGATTGAGATGGAAGAAAATGCTCAACGTGAAGGCAAAGCCGTCTTTGATCATGACTTTATTACTCAGCATACTCAGGGAATGGGGCCATATCTTGAACGAGTAAAGCAAACCTCCTGGAACGACATTCTAAACCAAGCAGGCTTAACACGAGAGGAAATACAACAAGCCGCCGAAGTCTATGCACACGCCAACAGTGTCATCATTACTTGGGCCATGGGCATCACTCAACATCACCACTCTGTGGCCACGATTCATGAAATCGTCAATTTACTGGCCTTACGTGGCAATCTCGGTAAACCGGGAGCCGGGGCTTGTCCGGTACGCGGCCACAGCAATGTTCAAGGCGATCGCACTATGGGGATTAATGAACGTCCTTCTCGTGCCTTTTTAGACGCAATGGAAAAACGCTTCCACTTTACCCCGCCACAACATGAGGGACTCGCCGTAGTGGATACCATTCGAGCCATGCGCGATGGTAAGGTAAAAGTCTTTGTCGCCTTAGGTGGCAACTTTGCCGCTGCGACACCCGATTCCCAAGCCACCGCAGCGGCCCTAGAAAAATGTGATCTAACCGTCCAAATCAGCACCAAATTAAATCGGTCTCATTTAATTACCGGCAAAGAGGCTCTAATACTGCCTTGTCTTGGTCGAACTGACATTGACCATCAGGCCAATGGAGCGCAAAAAGTCACAGTTGAAGATTCATTTAGTATGATTCACGCCTCTGGTGGCGTATTGGAACCCATGAGCAAGTTACAAAAATCCGAACCCGCCATCATCGCTGGTATTGCAGAAGCCACACTTGGAAACCACCCTGTTGAGTGGTCATCATTGATCGCAAATTACGATACCATTCGCGAACACATTGCCGCCGTTGTTCCGGGCTTCTCAGGCTTCAACCAACGCATTTTACAAGATGGTGGTTTCTATCTGGGCAACAGCGCCAGAGAAAGGAATTGGAAGACACCTGCGGGTAAAGCCATTTTGCATAGCCACCCTCTGCCAGATTCAATTTTGCCTAAGCAAGCAAAAGACATGTTGACCGAGAAGAGCTTTATTCTGCAAACCTTACGCTCTCATGATCAATACAACACGACGATTTACGGCTTAAACGATCGTTATCGTGGCATTAAAAATGAGCGAAAAGTGGTGTTCATCAACCCTGCGGACATAAAACGTTTAGGCTATCAAGAAGGTCAGAAAGTCAGCATTCGTTCTCTATGGAACGACGGGATAGTCCGTAAAATAGACGGTTTCAAACTCGTTCCCTACAGTATCCCTGCTGGCAACTTGGCCGCTTATTACCCTGAAACCAACCCGTTAGTACCGCTGGACAGTCATGGTGAGTTTAGCAACACACCAACCTCGAAGAGCATCGCTGTCGAACTTGAGCCGAGCGACACAAAGCGAAACGGTGAATTATCTGTGACCAACCTATAGTGCCGCACGCTAATGCATTAATGACGCCACAGCACGGGTAAGAACAACACCAGCACAGTGAAATACTCTAAGCGACCAAGAATCATGGCAAAGCTCATCAACCAGGTTCCTGTGTCGCTTAAAGGCGCAAAGTTATGACCCAATTCTGCGAAGCCTGGCCCCAATACATTCAAACAAGCGGCAGTGGCACTCAATGACGCCATAAAACTCATGCCCGTCGCCATCAATAATAATGTAAACACCAAAGTAATAATGGCTGCCACACACATGAATCCCATGATCGAATGACGCACATCATCACTGATTATTCGCCCTTGAAACTTCATAGTAAAAACGCCATTTGGGTGTACTAGGCGCTTCACTTCCAAACTAATGGACTTCAACGAAATGATATTACGAATAACTTTGTTACCTCCCGCGGTTGACCCCGCGCAACCGCCAATGTAGCCAACAAAAATAAGCACAATTGACGTTACCGCAGGCCAAGCGCCAAAGTCAGTGGCGGCAAAACCTGTGCTGGTAATAAAGGAAATGACGTGAAAAAAAGCCTGAGTGATCGCATTCCAAAATCCTTCTTCCGATCGACTTTGCAGCAAAAATAACCCCAATAATAAAGCCACCACCGTAATGATCCACACAAAACCATGGGTTTCCTCATCTCGCCAATACAGTTTGATACTGCGAGCGATATAGACTCGATAATGCAACGCAAAATTGATGGCGCCCAGTACCATAAAGAGGTTACACACCCACAGTATCAAGCGGCTATCGAAATAGCCCATACTGGCATCATGAGTTGAAAAGCCCCCCGTCGAGACCGTCGTAAAACTGTGCCCTATGGCATCAAATAAAGACATACCAGCCAGATAATAAGCGATGGCACACAATACCGTGATGGCCAAATACACCATCCACAGATAACGAGTGGTACTTGACACTCTAGGAGACAACTTGTCGTCTTTAATAGGCCCTGGTGTCTCAGCTTTCAATAAACGCATGCCACCAATGTTCAACATAGGCAAAATGGCCACCACAAAGATCACCACACCCAATCCCCCCATCCACTGCAAAAATTGGCGATACATCAAAAAGCTCGGTGGCATATCATCCAGACCGGATAAAATCGTCGCGCCTGTTGTCGTCAAAGCACTAATGGATTCGAATACCCCATCAGTAAAAGACACATGAGTCACCTTGATAATTGGAATCGCTCCTAAGACCCCAACGACCAACCAAGTTAATGAAGCAAACAACATGGCTTCTCTGACATTGACTGAGGGTAACGGGTATTTCTTGAAAGCAAACAAGAGTGGAAATGCAAACGCAAAGGTCGTCAACGCCGGTACAAAAAAAGCCTCACTAACCCTGTCTTTAAACAACATAAACGACAGCTCAGCAAACACAAACTGCACCAAGCTTATCCATAAACACGGCATAGCCAGTAAGCGTAAGATCAGTAGTGGACGAATCATTTAGACAACAGCCCCAAGCAATGAGGTCAAAGACAATAGAGTGTTAAATAACTATAAGGGAATCGCAAAACGGACTCTACAAAAGGCTTAAATCAATTAAGCAAATTAAAGGGTTAAAAACATAAAAAAGTGCATAAAATATGGACGAAAGAGTATAAGTATGCTTTATTGATAATGACACTCACTGAGGAGCAATATATGGATATGCTTTTACTAAACGACGTATTCCATCTGACTGCACTGGCCATTACCATTGGAAGCTTTGTATTAATCAGCAGTAAACGCATTATTGAATTGTGCGTCCAAACTCGCTCAGAATAAACACATAAAAAGGCCAAATTTCATTTGGCCTTTTATTTAGCTCTCAGATTATTTACCAGTCAGGGTTAGGCTAACATGCGCTGACGTATGTCATCCGGAATCACTTGCGCCTTTAATTCACCTTGCTCATTGAGACCTGCCCAAACCCGTTTTTCAGAGCACACCACCGCCAGTTGTTCGTCATTGAACAAGCGATGCTTAATGTCAAAACTGGCGTCCCCTACCTCGGTAATTTGGCTTTCAATAAGCACAATGTCACCGTACTTGGAGGGCTTATAGAATTGAGAACGAGTATCTATCATGGGAAAACCAACTTGATTGGCTTGCCCTCGAATGTCCCTCAGAGAATACCCCATGGCCTCAAATAATGCCCCCGTAGAGGCATCAAAAAAGGCAAAATAACGGGGGTAAAATACAATGTCGGCTGGGTCACAGTCGCCCCATTCAATCTGTATTTGACGCTGATTCTGAAACATCTCAAGCTCCTAAAGGCTGATCACTTGATCCGTCACAGGCTCTTGATACAGCAAGTCAATCTGGTCTTCTCGATGCGCTTGCACCGCCCTTTGATTCAAAGAGCCTTTATCTGTGACTTCGTGTGCGTCGATGCTTGGTGGTGCCGCTTGTAAAATGATTCGTTTCACTAAGGTCGAGCTGCCAGTATTGTGTTTAGCACATTCTGCCAATTTGTCTTTAAAGGCTTGTCGAACAGCATCATGAGCAATCACTTCTTCATTCGATTCGACCACATCATGAGGCAAAATAGCCTTACAGTGAGCCCAATCAGGAAACACCATCGCGGTGATATAACCACGATTGGTACCACACAACACAACGTCTTGTGCAAAAGGCGCCAATGCACTAATGAATTTGGCTCGTAATGTCCCTGCACTGACCCAGGTTCCGCTGTCCAATTTAAAATCTTCGGATACTCGCCCATCAAATCGAAAACCACGCTGTGGTGCTTGTTCATCGAGGTAAGCAAACGCATCCCCTAGGCAGTAGTATCCGTCTTCATCAAAAGCCTTAGCGGTCAGCTCTGGTTGACGCCAATAACCCGGCATCACAGTAACAGCCTTAACTCGCGCTTCTAACTTGCCTTCGTTTGGCACCAGTTTAATAGACACACCAGGCGCCGGAACCCCAATCACACCTGACGTCGACTCTTCTACTGAAGCAAAGGTCGCAGAAGGCGCCGTTTCGGTACACCCCAAACCCGTTAGCATGGGAATTTTCTTACCTGTGTACTGAATCGCCAAGGCATCCAGATCGTCCCAAATATGTTGCGCTAAGCCGGCCGCCGCAAAAAAAGTAAACTGCAAACGAGAGAAAAATTTCTTCGCAAATTCATCATCCGCTTTCAGTTTTTGTACTAATAATTCGAAACCTTTTGGCACATTGAAATACACAGTCGGTGAAATTTCAGCTAAGTTTTTCAAGGTTTTATCAAACAGCTTTTCCGTTGGTTTACCATCATCCAGATACAAGCTGCCACCGTTATACAGAGCAATGCCTATATTATGGTTACCACCAAAGGTATGGTTCCAGGGCAGCCAATCCACCATAATGGGTGGCTGTTCAGCCAGAAATTGCATCACTTGACGAATCATCACTTGGTTGGCACAAATCATACGCTGAGTGTTGATCACCCCTTTTGGCATCCCTGTGGTGCCAGATGTGAATAAGATCTTTGCGATGGTGTCACCATTGACCTTGGCATTTTCCACATCGACTTGTTCAGAGATCGGTAGGGTTAAACATGTCTGATAAGACATGATTGGGTTTGCAATTTGTTGTGCCTGAATATCCCCCTTAATCACCATAACCGGCGTCTGCTCATCACGACAAACCGCTTTAATGGCGTTTTCATAAGGTGCCAGTTCATCCACTACAATCAATCCAGGTGTCAAAATATCCATGATACCTTGCAGTTTGGTGTAGTCCGTTGCGATCAACGAATAGGCAGGTGACAAAGGAGAATGTGCAATACCCACATACATGCCAGCCAACGCCAGCATCAGATGTTCTGCACTGTTACCACACAAGAAGACAATCGGACGTTCCGTCGAGACAGGCTGAGTCAATAACCAAGACGCGATGCGACGAGCACGCGTCACCGCTTCGGAATAGGTAATTTTATCCCATTCGCCGCGCTCATCTCGTTGAGCGACAAACACACGATCTGGCGCTTCTTTTGCCCAATATTCAAGCTGATCCGTCCAGCATCGAGCAAAGGCGTCTAATGGCTTTTGACTGTTAATAATCTGCACACCATCATCCTGTTTGATTACCTCAATCGGATGGGCCACTACCTTAATAGGATGAAATCCAACGCTCATGTTCTGCTCCTAAAACCACTTTGCTTGTTTTTGTGTGGCTTAAGTTTTGTTTTTTTGAGTCATTAATGACTTCGTCACTAATGCTATTATTGTTATTCTCTCGATGGCTCAAGCTTGTGATATCAGATCCTAAGCATTGAGCCGAGTCGCCTATTATTTGGCCGCCATTCGAATAGCACCGTCCAAGCGAATCACTTCGCCATTAAGCATACTGTTTTCAATAATGTGCTGAGCTAAACCAGCGTATTCATCTGGCTCACCTAAACGAGGAGGGAACGGCACGGCTTCCCCTAACGATTTCTGCACCTCTTCTGGTAGCACATCCATCATTGGCGTTTTAAACAAACCTGGGGCAATGGTCATCACACGAATGCCAAAGCGTGCTAACTCACGAGCGATTGGCAAGGTCATCGCACACACTCCGCCTTTCGACGCTGCATAGCCTGCTTGACCAATTTGTCCATCAAACGCGGCCACCGAGGCGGTGTTAATGATCACACCACGCTCTAGATTATCCGCCTGCTCATTATGTTGCATTTTATCCGCAACTAAGCGAATCATGTTGAAAGTACCAATGAGATTAACGGAAACCGCACGTTGGAAACTGGCCAACTTATGTGGACCTTCTCGTCCAACCACACGCTCTGCTCCCGGAATACCGGCGCAGTTCACCAAACCATCAATGGCACCAAATTCTGCAACAGCTTGATCAACCGTTTCTTGCACTGAGGCTTCATCAACAATATCTGTCATGCAAGCTTGTACTCGCTCGCCCAAATCCGCTTTCACACGAGCCAGACCCGTTTCATTCACATCTGCCAAGGTGACGCTCGCCCCCAAACCATGTAAACGACGCGCAACGGCTTCACCAATACCTGATGCTGATCCTGTGACAATAAAGTGTTTACCTTGAATTTGCATACTACAGCTCCTGAATCTTGTTTTTGTTCTGAGAAGAAATCACTTATTAGGATTTTTTGCGGTTTAGGAAAGCATCAATACGAGCCCTAACTTCTTCACTTGTTTGTGTGATTCCGCAAATTAGTGATTCAGCGTACAAACCTTCTTGCTCGGCCATGTTGCTAATTCGACTCAGGCCAGTGGTCATCGCCCAGTTAGAGTATTTCGAGTTTTTACCAATACCGGCCGCAATTTCAAATGCCTTTGCTAAGGCGGCACCTGTCGGCACCACATAATGGCCTAAACCAATACGGTGACCTTCTTCCGCATTCACATCTCGGCCTGTTAGCATCATTTCTGTCATTCGACTGGCACCAATCACATTGGAAACATTGACGGACGCGCCGCCACCAACAAAAATACCGTGCTTGCCTTCAGGCAAACGGTAAAAGGTGTTTTCTTCTGTGACACGAACATGAGCACAAATGGCCAACTCTAGACCACCGCCAATCACCGCGCCGTGCATTGCCGCCACAACAGGAATACCAGAATTGCGAATATGCCCAAACACTCGATGCCACATTTGCGAGTGCTTCACGACTTCAAATGGTTCACGCGCTTTGTGTTCACGAAGATCAAGACCAGAACAAAATTCCGGACCATTTCCAGACAAAACGATGACATTGACGTCATCAGTAAGATTTAAAAAGACATGTTCGATTTCAAGACATAGGTTGTCATTGATTGCATTTTTCTTTTCTGGACGATTCAGCTCTAAATGCCCAATGCCATTTTCGACAGAAAAGTTAATAAATTCGTAAGTCATCATTAGAAGCCTCTATTCTTATGTTTATGGGCTAAGCGCCAAGCTCAACACTAAAACGCATTATTAACGTCATTTATTCAATAATAGTTTAGCTACTAAACAAATGTCAAAACAAACTATTATGTTTTATAACTATATTTTTGGCGTAAAAAAAACCGCGGGCAAAGCCCACGGCCATAACACCATTCATTATCGGTCCGACACTTTAATGACCACTGCCATTCCAGTATCACCTGCTGCACAACCAGTGAAGAGACCATAGCCACCACCTGCGATAACCAACTCTTCAATCAGCTCAATGATCGCACGCATACCAGTTGGCCCTTGTGGGTGCCCCCAAATAAGAGAACAACCATAGTTATTCATTGCCATGACATCCAAATCCATTGCTTTGGCTAACGCCACATCGTTGACGGCAAACGGGTTGTGAGTCTTGATGGCATTAATGTCTTTAATATCAACGCCAGCCACAGCAAGCGCTCGCTTTGCGGCCTCAATCGGTGCAGCAGGCATGTAAGCAAGGTCATCTCTAGCTTGACCAAAGCCCAACACTTCAATTTTAATCTCAGGACGTGAAGTTAAGTTCGCCACATCTTCAGACCGACACAAAATCGCCGCCGCATTACCATCCGCAGGGTGCGTCTGATTCCCAAAGGTAATCACGCCGCCCTCTTGAATGGGCTTCAATTTTTGCAAACCTTCTGGCGTCGTTGGGAACACCCCTTCGTCACCATAAATCACCTTATCTTCTTTCTTAAAGTTCGCCGTAGGTACAGACAGAGGCAAGGTCATAAAGCGTTTTTGAAAAGCCTGGTCATCCGCCAAAGCAGCCTGATATTGTTCATAACGACGATACGTCACCGCATCCAATTCTTCACGGGTAATGTCAAAACGCTGCGCCACGTTTTCCCCAGTTTGCATCATAGAATGACCACCAACACAATCGTTCATCATGTTGTAAGTGACCTGATCTTCAGATGCACCCGCTGGCCCTTTGGCATTCGGATAATAGATGTGTGGTCCATTCGAACAGCGATCGGCGGTCATTAATAAAGACACATTGGCCATGCCACAGACAATTTCCGACGCCGCAGCAAATAAGCCCCTCGCGCCAGTTGCGCACACTTGGTTCACCGCATGACCCGCGGTATTCACGGCGCCAATATCGTATAACGGCCATGGCGCACCATTAAAAGATTGGTATTGATTAATGGTCATACCCAACACACCCGAGTCAAACACCCTTGGATCAATCGAGCGTTTGGCCAATTCTTGCTTCGCCACATGCGCGGCAAACTTCATCGAATGTAGATGCTGTAACGAACCCTGCCATTTAGTAAAAGGCGTGCTCCAATAAGCACCGTAAGGGATTTCAACATTGTTAATAGACATAGGGATTCCTCAAAAGCTTATTGTTATTGTTGAACAGACGACATCATGATGTCATGTAACCCGCCCCACGTTTCGGCAAAAATAGCCTCAGGCATGGTTTTCAGATCTTTGGCAATAATGGGACGGAAAGACATCGCTGCCAGTACGTCTTTTTCCAAATCCAGACCCGGTGCGATTTCCGTTAACACCATGCCTTCTTGACGTAATTCAAGGACACATCTTTCTGTAACAAATACCACAGGTTGACGGTTCGCACGTGCCACCGCACCACTAAAGGTAATATGATCTACCGCGTTGACAAACTTTTGCACCTTGCCTTCTTCCATCACGGAAACCTGACCATTTTCAAACGTTAACTTCGCACCATTCACTAAAGTGCCACAAAACACTACCTTCTTGGCACTTTGAGAGATATTAATAAAACCACCCGGTCCGACCACTTTTGGCCCAAATTTACTGACGTTCAAGTTGCCTGCTAAATCCGCCTGTGCCAACCCCAGAAAAGCAATATCCAAACCACCGCCATCATAGAAATCAAACTGAGCTTCATGTTCTATAATGGCATCCGCATTCCAAGCAGCCCCAAAATCTGCACCAGAAGCGGGAATACCACCGTAGGTACCAAGCTCCGTGGTTAACGTAAAGAGATGGGATACTTTTTCCTCTGCCGCAATCGCCGCCACACCATCTGGCATACCAATGCCCAGATTCACCATCACATTTGCTTCAAGCTCCATCGCCGCTCGACGTGCAATGACTTTTCGAGCACTAAAGGGCATTTCAGGTAACGCATTCAGAGGCACTCGTGAGTTGCCCGCCAAACCTGGATTATAAACACTGCCAATGGTTTGCTTGTGATCATCAGCCGGTGCCACGGTGACATAATCCACCAGCACACCTGGTACTTTGACTTCTTTTGGGTGGATAGAGTGACGTTCAGCAATGTATTTCACCTGTGCAATCACAATGCCGCCATTGTTTTTAGCCGCTTGCGCCATGGGGAGAATTTCCGCCAACATGGCTTCTTCTTCAACCGACAAATTGCCGTCTTCGTCTGCCGTCGTTGCCCGAATAATGACCACATCTAGCGGAAATTTCTTAAACAGCAGCCAGTCTTCATCTTCAATATTGATGCGCTTAACCAAATCCTCTTTGGTTTTAGCCGTTACTTTGCCGCCACTGACCAGAGGATCCACATAGGTTCCCATGCCAATTTTAGTAATGACACCAGGTTTATTGCCGGCAATCTGACGCCACATGGTCGTCAATACACCTTGTGGTAATAAATAAGCCTCTATTGCATCGTCGGTAATCATCTGAGCCATTTTGGGAGCTTGTCCGGTATGACCTGAAATAAGTCGCTTCACCAAATTAGGGTAGGCAAGATGAGACATTCCGGCATCCTTCCCATCACCGCAACCACAATCGTGAATAAGAGTAAGCTGCTGTGGATGGCCGGTATTCACAAAACGTTGCTCTACGGCTTTGGCAACCGCTTCCGCGAAATACGACATACCAACCGTAGACCAAGCCACTGACGCACCGTCTTGAATTAGTCCTGCTGCCTGATCCAGAGAAATCACCTTACTCATCTTGTAACCTCATATTATTGTTATGTTCTAAACGATGTAATAAATCAAAAACTTGTTGTACATCACAACAATTAATTTGGCAAACATTTTAATGTTTTTTTACACCTTCTTGCTTTTTTTGAATACACCAAGCAAAAAAGTCATACGCAATATGATTGAATTAGCAAAGGGTTATGGCCAAAATGATTTTAAGTCTCGGGAGCAACTAGGCACATGAGATCGTCAATATAAACCATTGACTATACTGACACTGGATAAGACAAAAATAATAAGGTGCAAATCATGAAAAATTTAAAACTCAAAGCACTGGCGTTGGTCGCCGGAACAGCCCTATCGACAGGGGTTCTTGCAGAAGCTGAATACACATTCAAACTTCACCATATGTTACCGCCAGTTTCGAATGCGCAAGTAAACTTTTTACAACCTTGGGCAGACAAAGTTGAGGCGGAATCTAACGGCCGCATTCACATTGACTTATACCCTGCAATGCAATTGGGCGGCAAGCCACCACAATTATTTGACCAAACCCGTAAAGGCATCGTCGATATGTCATGGACAGTCGGTGGCTACACACCAGGTCGCTTCCCAAAAGCCACCGCGTTTGAATTGCCTTTTATGCCTTTAAGCGCTCGCATTACCAGTATGGCCATGCAAGAGTATGCTGAAACAGAAATGCAAGACGAACTAAAAGACGTTCACTTGTTGACGCTTCATACCCACTTTCCTGGTTCTCTGCATTCACGTACCAAAGATATTAAGAAACTGGAAGACCTAGACGGTATGAAAGTTCGTGCGCCAAATAAGATGATGGCGGATGCACTCAACATACTTAACGCTAACACGGTATTCATGCCAGTACCCTCTATGCCAAGCGCGCTCTCTAAAGGGGTAATTGATGTAACGGCCCTACCATTCGAAGTGGTTAAACCAATGAAAATTCATGAGTTAGCGCCACATCATACTGAATTCAAAGGTGACCGTGGTTTCTACACTCAATTCTTCATTTTCTCAATGAACAAAAAGTCATACAACAAGTTACCAGACGACCTGAAAAAAGTGATCGACGATAACTCTGGCGTACCACTTGCTGGGTTTGTCGGAGATGTATTTGACGCTTATGAAATCGGTGCTCGTAAAGATGCCGTAGATAATGGCAATACCTTCAACCTAATTGAAGGTGCTGAATACGATCGCTGGAAAGAAACCTTGGTACCTGTGACCGAAAAATGGATTGAAGATATGAATGACGACGGCTACGATGCTAATCGTCTATTGGACAAAGCGAAAACTCTAATTAAGAAGTACGAGAACTTTTAAGTTCTCGTTAGTTGGGTGATTTAAACATGATGCAACTTACGGCGACAGCAAGACATCTCTTACTAGAACGTCTTGCTAACATATTCGCATTAACAGGTGGTTTCATGATGTTAATGCTGGCAATCGTTACGGTTGCCAGCATTATCGGTCGCAGCACGATAGGTCAGTCTATCGTCGGTGACTATGAGATTACGGAAATGGGATTAGGAATGGCCATTTTTCTTTTCCTCCCTAAATGCTATCAGCAACGAGGGCATGTGGTGGTTGACCTCTTTACCGCACATTGCCAACCAAGCACTTTACGTGTGTTAGCGATCATCAGCGACCTTGTGTTTACCGCTGTATCTTTTACCTTTGCTTATCGAATGACCCTAAGTGGTTTCGAAGCAAAAGAGTACCTTGAGCAATCCATGCTTTTAGCACTTCCCACATGGTGGACTTTCACTGTTGGCGTTATTTGCATGTTGCTTTGCGGAATTTGTGGTCTGAATAGACTGTACACCACACTTCGTGGAGGCAACCATGAGTAATATTGAGCTGGCCTTTTTAATGATGGCAGCCCTAATGGTGCTAATGAGCATCCGAATCCCCATCGCATTAGCCATGATGGTATGTGGCGGCGTTGGTTATATCATGATTGGCGGTATGCCCGCCTTACTAGACTATTTAGGCAGCGCACCTGTTTCTAAGTTTTCCAGCTATGATTTATCCGTTGTTCCGTTATTTTTATTAATGGGTGAACTGGCTACTCGCTCAGGCATTACCGCTGAGTTGTTCCGTACCTGTAATATTTGGATTGGTCGTCAACGAGGCGGCATCGCCATGGCCGCGATTGCAGGTTGTGCGGCGTTTGGGGCCATCTGTGGCTCCTCTCTTGCAACAGCTTCGACCATGGGGAAAGTAGCGCTACCTGAGATGAAGCGTCTAAAATACTCTGGCAGCCTAGCCGCTGGCGCCCTTGCTGCGGGCGGGACGTTAGGGATTTTAATTCCCCCTTCTATGGTGCTGATTATCTTTGCGGTATTAACCGAGCAAAACATCTCCAAGATGTTTATCGCTGCCTTTGTTCCTGGGTTCTTGGCAGCCGGTGGATATATTTTGGCCATCGCCATCTATGTACGCATCTTTCCGGAGTCTGGCCCGCGTGGCGAAAAAACAACCTTTGCACAAAAACTGAAATCCACGAAAGACGTTTGGCACATAACCATTATCTTTCTCATCGTATTAGGTGGTATTTATCTGGGCTTCTTTACACCAACAGAAGCCGCTTCCGTTGGTGTAATTCTAACCGCTATCTTAGCGTTCACTCATGGTAAAATGCGCTTGGACGGTTTGTTAGTATGTTTAATGAAGACGGCGGTTTCCTCTGCGATGATTTTCTTCATCGTGTTAGGTGCTGACTTATTCAGTGTTTTCATCGCCCTCTCAAGGCTACCAGACGTAGGGGTAGAGCTGATTACCAATTCAGGTTTATCGCCTTACACTATTTTGACTCTGATGCTACTAACGTATTTGGTCATGGGGTGTTTCCTAGACAGCTTGGCGATGATCTTGCTAACCATCCCAATTTACTTCCCGATCATAGTCGCCATGGATTTTGGTATCCCCGTAGCGGACGCTGGCATTTGGTTTGGCATCTTAGCTCTGATTGTAGTGGAAGTGGGTCTGATCACCCCTCCCGTCGGGATGAATGTCTTTATCATTAAATCATTCGATGACAGCCTAAAACTAAAAGAGTGTTTCAAAGGCGTTGTTCCTTTCCTTATTTCTGACTTTGTCAGGGTCGCACTTTTAGTTCTTTTCCCAGGCATTACGCTCGGCTTGGTGCATTTGATTAGCTAAGCTGTTTTTACGAGACGATGTCTTTAAAAGCCGACCACAGTGTCGGCTTTGTTTTATCCGAGTTTTATTCCAACAGGCTATCAAAAAACATAAACAGTTTAGTGTTACAACAATAGGTCTTTATATTACAATTGTCTGAATCTAATGAATATAAAGAGAATTGAATGTCTGACGAAGCAAAACAAACCGATAGCTGTGTTGATTTTGGCATACTCAATAGCTTACTTGGCTACCGACTACGCCGTGCTCAAATGAATTTTTTCAGCAAATTTTCAGAAGTATGTTCAGATTTGGGCATTAGCCCTGGACTCTTTGCCGTTATTGCCATCGTCGACCGTAACCCAGGCTTAACTCAAACGGCCGTAGCTCAAGCCTTAGGGAATGATCGATCCGCCATGGTCGCGGCCGTCGATAAACTAGAGCAAATGGACATTATTGAGCGCCGCGCCGCTAAAAATGACCGTCGTTCTTACGCCTTGTTTATGACCAAATCTGGCGAACAGTTCTTTAGCACCCTGAGTAATCGAGTCATGGAGCATGAAAAAGCCATGGCTCAACGTTTGAAAAGCGATAAAGAAGTGGATTGGTTACTGGACGCGTTAGACTTATTAGCGAAAGACTAATTTCCAAAAAAAGAGTGCGGGTCATAAACCAGCACTCTTACTCAATGACACGAATAATCGCCCGTTAATCTGTCGTAAACTGATTAGCAAATTGACCGACAGCATCCACGACTCGCTGAGCCTCTTCTTGAATTTCAGTGATGACATCCCCAGCCTCGTTTGACAGTGACAAGCCTTGCTCGGCTTGCTCTTTTCCTTTATTGATTAAGGCAACCGCTTTCTCGGCTAATAATTGATTCTTTTCCACCACCCCAACAATTTCTTCAGTGGCTTCACTGGTACGAGACGCTAATTGTCTTACTTCATCCGCTACCACGGCAAAACCTCGCCCTTGTTCACCCGCCCGAGCGGCTTCAATGGCCGCGTTTAGGGCCAATAAGTTTGTTTGGTCAGCAATGCCTCGAATACTTTGAATGATTGATCCCACTAATTGAGACTGTTGATCCAACTCAGAAATGCCATCCGCGGCTTCCGCCATTTGATCAGAAAGGCCATGCATCACGTCGACAGTGTCTTTCACAACTCGGCTGCCTTTTTTAGCACTCACATCCGTTTGTTTGGAGGTCGAAAAGGCGATATCCGCGGCTTCTGACACCGCCATTTCTCGATTCACCATATCGGTAATAATAGAAGCAAATTTCACTACCTTATAAAACTTACCATGCACATCTGAAATGGGATTATAAGAAGCCTCTAGCCAAACCACATTACCGCGACTGTCTACTCGTTTAAATCGGCCTGTTGAGAACTGCCCTTGTCCCAGACGCTCCCAAAATTTAACGTATTCTTCCGAGTTTGATTCCTCTGTTTCACAAAACATACGGTGATGCTGGCCTTTAATTTGCTCCAAAGAATAGCCCATCCCCTCCAGAAATAAGTTGTTTGCGGTCAAAATATGTCCAGACAAATCAAATTCAATCACGGCGGTAGAACGCTGTAGTGCCGCAATAATATTTTCATCCTCACGAGATTTTGTAATGGTTCGAGTCAGATCATTACAATGAATCGAAAAAGCTTTCACCTTACCGTTGGCATCAAGAACCGGTTGGAAAATCCCTCGTAACCAAGCCTCTTTGCCATTCTCACGCATCAATTCAATTGCCCCAGCCCAATGACTAACCATTTTCATAGCATCGTGCAGAGCGTTAAAATGTGGTGTGCCTTTAGCGTGTTGGGGCGTCAAATCGGACAAAGTTTTACCAACAAAATACGCTTCAGAACTCTCTAATTCTGCCGTCAGCTTATTATTCACATTAACAATGACGCCATCTGGGCTTAAATTCATCACTAGCATTTCTTTATCTAGGCTGTCCCTTACCTGATTAAGTGAATAAAGCTTTTCCTTAAGCACTTTTATATCGTTTTTCAAACTAGCGTTAAACATTCCTATTCTCCTGATTCCAATAATTATCGTTCAACCTAATCAGCTAGAAGCAACCTACTAAGCTATTGAGCTTAGACAATAAATTAATAATCTGCGAATTCTTCTACTCTGCCGCTGATGTCAACTAATTCACTTTGCATCATTTCCCTAATATCCAACTGACTCAAACCTTGCACACACATTGAAACAATATGAGGATCTGAAGCGGCTTTTAATTCCGTCTCATATTTTCCAACAGCCGCTGAAAGCATCACTAGCCCCATGGTTAATGCTGAGCCTTTTAGACTGTGCAAAGCTTCTATTAATTGCCCTACATTGTCCTTTTCAATGGCGAGTTCAATCTGCGAAATTAAAGTGTTTGCTTCGGTTTCAAAGCCACTCACCAAGCTTTGGTATAGTTCAACACTGCCACCAAAGCGATCTAAAATATCTTCTATTTTTTCCGCCTCAACTGTGCCTTTTGTATCCAGAGATTCTTCAATCATTGCTATCTTCTCTGCTTCAGCCACATTCATTTCAGAAGGGTCAACCGAGGTATTTGAAAGCGGTGCTTGCTGTTCATTCGCAGCGGAAATAAGTATGGCTTTTTCTGGGATGAGCTGCAGAATACAGGCGATGATTTGCTCAATGTCTAAAGGCTTACCCAAGTGATCATTCATGCCAGCATCAAGACAAGCTTGACGGTCCGCTATCGACACATTTGCTGTCATCGCGACAATCGGTAAGTCGACAAAACGTTGATCCATACGAATTTCTCGAGTGGCCTCTAAACCGTCCACATCCGGCATTTGCATGTCCATTAAGACTAAATCAAACATAGGGGTCTTTTGATTGAGTACCATTGAGACCCCTTCTTTTCCACCCCTTGCCACCACTACATTTGCACCTTCAATAGCCAACAACTCACTGGCCACCTGACGGTTAAATTCATTATCTTCCACCAACAGCAAGTTAATACCATGAAGCGACTTATGCTCTTCCTGATCGATTGCCGACACATCCTCAACGATTGGCTCTACTGCCAACACTTGATAAACGGATTCAGATAAACGACTCAAGGTAACGGGCTTAAATAACTTAACCAAATTGGGTAAGGCATTCTCGTGAGCATTATCGCTACTCGTGTTGAGCAATAGAATGCTCTTAGGAAGACGGATCTCACTTGGAAGCGACTGATAAAGTAAATCAAGACTGGGCTGCCCATGAAAATCAGACAGTTTCACATCAATCAGCAACACATCAAAAGGCTTGTTATCAGAATGTGCCTGTTCTAATAAATGACTGATCAAACCAAAATCATCAGTGGTTTCAGTTTGCCAACCAAGATTCTGCGCCATTCGAGTTAAGATAATTTGAGAGGCTAAATGGCTTTCCGCAATCAACACCTTGATGTCTTTTTGATTCATCGACTGTCGATGAATGGATTTAGTCGAGGGAAGGTCGGCAATAGGCAGATCAATACTGAAATAGAAACAACTACCCTCGCCAAATTGGCTATCAACGTTTAACTGCCCCCCCATCAATTCAACGAAACGTCGACAGATTACCAAACCCAACCCGGTACCACCAAAGCGTCTGGTGGTTGAAGACTCGGCTTGAGAAAAAACGTCAAAGATGGAATCTATGTTTTCTTTTGAAATGCCAATACCTGTGTCTTTCACCGCTATTGCCAACTTAGCAATGCCTTGCTGTTGATGTAAGCATCTGATTTCAAGGGTGATACAACCTTTTAAGGTAAACTTAATAGCATTGCTTAATAAGTTAATAAGAATTTGTAAAAGACGTAATTTATCTCCGATGAAATGACTAGGAAGGTCTGGATCAACATCAAAAATTAACTCTACGTGATCACGAATTGGGCTGCCGGACAATACGGTCGACAATTCACATAACAAAGCTTCGACATCAAACGCCGCTTGCTCCAGCTCTAACTTACCCGCGTCGACCTTAGAAAAGTCCAAAACATCATTTATCAGACCTAATAAGGACTGGGCCGAAATTTGCGCTTTGGAAATATAGTCATCCTGCTGATCTGACAAAGCGGTTCGTTTTACCAACTGCAACATGCCTAAAATAGCGTTCATTGGCGTACGAATTTCATGGCTCATGTTGGCTAAGAAGGTCGACTTAGCCGCACTGGCCGCATCGGCTTCATCTTTAGCATGTCGCAACCAGGTTTCAAGCTCTCGCTCTGTGGTAATGTCTTGATTCACCCCAGTCAATCGCAAGGCATTACCTTGCGAATTTTTTTCTATATAGGCCCCAGCTTGGATATATCGCACACGGCCATCTGGTAAAATAATCCGGAATACATCACTGTACAACTTGCTGTCTCGAACAGATTGTTGAAAGTGATTCAGTGTTTTCTCTTTATCCTCAGGATGCAATCTAGCTTGCCAGTCGAATAAGGTCACACCGTCTTCATTAATGTTCTTAGGGTAGTGATAAATGTCATACATCATATCGCTCCACTCTAAGACATCCTGTTCAAGGTCCCAGCTCCAAACCCCTAATTGAGCAACTTCCGCGGCAATGAGCAGCTGATCTCGAGCCGCGACTAAGGCTTGCTGATTCTTCTTCTGTTCTGAAATGTCCATGGCCATGCCAAGATAGCCAATAATGTCACCTCGAGCATTTTTCATCGGTGTTATCACCAAAGACACAGGGTGTCGTGAGCCACTCTTATGCACAAAAGTCCATTCTTGACTGTCATAACCCTGTAGTTTGGCCTTGTATATCAGTACCTCCAGCGGATCCGATACATAGGTTCCGTACTCTTCAAAAATGGCAGCACGATGCTCATCAATTTCCGGTGTGGTATAAAACACCACTGGGGTTCTTTTACCTAAGACCTCATCAGCTTGATAGCCCAGCATGCGCTCAGAACCCTTATTGAACAGGGTAATCAACCCCTTATCATCCGTAGCAATGATGGAAATTTCAGAGGAAGCTTGCAGTACGTCATTGAGCAGTAAATTTAAATCTTCTAACTCCGCAGTGCGGGCTTTTACTTGATCTTCTAAGCTGATGTTAAGCTCGCGAATTTTTGCTTCCGACTTTTTACGTTCGGAAATATCACGCACACTTTGCGACACCCCAATAATGTATTCGTTGGCATCAAAGATAGGTGAAATAGTGAGGGAAACTGGTACTTGAGCACCGGACTTAGTTCGAATTCGAGTTTCAATAGACAAGGCTTGTTTTTGCTGGCGAACCCGTTGAAACATTTTCTTATCATCATTTTGCAGCTCGCTAGGCACTAAGGTCTGCAACGCCGAAAGACCAATCACTTCACGTTTTTTATAGCCATAGATTTGCTCAGCACCTCGGTTCCAGCTTGTGATGATGCCATCAAGATTCAAACTAATAATGCCATCAGCCGAACTTTCGACCACCGCCGTAATCCGCGATTGATGGGCAATCACCTCTTGCCGACGAGCTATATTGACCCGCACGACAGCAACTAAAATGGCGGCTAACCCGCTAATGGCAATACCAAAAAAGAGAAAGACATAGGGATCAGAAAGTCGTAACTGGTGAATAAAAGCGTCGGTTACACTCAAGCGGTTTTGCCATTTACGGCCATAAATGTCCATTTCAGCAACATGCATTTGCCCGATTGAGCCTTCTTTATCATTAGAATAAAAACCAACTTGATCATCTAAATCCGTAATGTCGTAGAGCTCGAAATGAATCTTACTCTGATCGATGTCCAACTCCATCAGCACATCCTCCATAATCAGAGGGGCATAACTCCAGCCAAAACCCTCACGGTAGCGTGATTGCATGTCTTTCGGAATCTTACCATTACGATAAATTGGCATCAGGATGAGCGCAGACTGCAATGTCTTACCAGAAGCCTGTACTAGCGTAATGGGTCCTGTTAAGCGCACTTCACCATCATTGATAGCGGACAAAGCGGCTTCCCTGCGATTGACTTCAGAGGCAATATCCAAACCAATTGCTTGCTGGTTTCGTCCAATCGGTTCAACAAACTCAATGATATAGCGTTCACTGAAATTCGAGGATAATTCCTTAACCTTAAAATTCGGCCAGCTTGATGCCTGAATATGAGACAAATACTCTGGCATCGACTCTTGTGGTACTCGACGAATAAAGCCAAAACCATTGGCTCCCGGAAACTCTTCATCAATATCACGGGTAATACTGTATTGATAAAAGTCATCACGCATGATGGTTTTTTCGCCTGCCGTTAGCACCACCCCACGAACACTTCTTAAACCATATTGATAAAGCTGAATTCGAGTCATGACTTGCTGCAACACTTCCTCAGATGCCTGTTCAGCCGACTGATAGATAATCTCTTGATTGGAAGTATGGACACGATAAGTGACATAAATGGATAGGAAGCAACCGAGCACTAAGGTTAATATAACCCAGCGATTGACAAAATTATTTGAAGAGGTCCAATACACTTTCGCCTCCAGGCAAAACTCCCCTTGCGCATGACGAAAGCTAGATCACTAGGTAGGGGCATCCGTTGTTAATGTGAATCAATATAGTTAGTTTAGTCGAAACACATCCCCCTCTTCACCCTGTTGGATGATATATAAATAAAAAATTACAATTCCTTACCAGATACAAATTAACTATTAAGTTTTGTAAACAGAAATCTGTATTAACCAGAAGCCGCACCTTCCTTAAAAATCTCATAAAAATATTTTATAAAACCTTGCTGCATATCAAAAAAAGCCCAAGCAGATTACTTTCTTAGAAAGATATACGCTATAACCTTTGTTACCTTCATACATTAATAGGACATTTGTTATGAAAATCGCGGTTTTCTCTTGCAAGCCTTACGATAAAAGAACGCTGAACCATTACATCTCAGGAACAGATTTTGAAATGACGTTTTTCGAAAGTCGTTTGAGTCAAGAAACCATCAGCTTAGTACAGGGATTTGACGCGGTTTCTTGCTTTGTTAACGATGATGTGAACAGCGAGGTGATTTGCCAATTAAAGCAACAAGGTGTCAATACCATTGCATTACGCTGCGCAGGCTTTAACAACGTAGATTTAGACACAGCGAAACAACAAGGTATGAAGGTATTTCATGTTCCAGACTACAGTCCAACGTCTGTCGCTGAACATGCTGTCGCCCTGATTATGACGCTAAACCGCAAGACACATCGTGCCTATCACAGGGTCAAAGAAGGCAATTTTGCTTTAGAAGGTTTATTGGGCTTTAACCTGCAGGGAAAAACGGTTGGCTGCATCGGCACTGGTCGTATTGGTGCCGCCTTTTGTCATATCATGAAGGGCTTCGGCTGTGAGGTATTATGCTACGACTTATCCCCATCACAAGAACTCATTGATCAAGGTTGTCAGTACCAACCACTGGATGACATCTATCAAAAAAGCGACATTATCAGCTTACATTGCCCGTTAAACACCGCCACGCATCACCTGATTAATAAACAGAGCCTACAAAAAATGAAAGACGGCGTGATGATCATCAACACCAGTCGCGGCGCCTTGGTCCATGCTCAAGAAGCCATCGATGCGCTGTACAGTGGAAAAATAGGCTATCTAGGATTAGACGTATACGAGCAAGAAAACAAAATTTTCTTTGAAGACATGTCCTCACATATTATTCAAGATAGCGTATTCCAACTCATGCTGACCTTTCCTAATGTGGTGGTTACCGGTCATCAAGGTTACTTTACAGACGAAGCCTTGAACCATATTGCCGCCACCACAGTAGCGAATTTACAACTCAGCCAAACACCTAACCCACAACAGAGACGATTGGCTTAGACCTTGTGGCTAGCGGGCTTTATTCATGAAGCAAGATTAGGGATAGTAATTTTAGGGTACGACCTTTAAAATTATGATAACGCCTAAAAGACCGTGTAGAGACCGCGAAAGAATGTCAAAAATTGATGAAAAACGATTGTTACTCAAAATCGCCACACTGTATTATCAAGATGGCTTAAAACAAGCCGATATTGCAAAAACACTCCGGCTTTCACAGTCTCAAGTCTCTCGGTCTATTACTCGATGCCTTAAAGAAGGCATTGTCAAAATCAGCGTGGTTCAGCCGCCTTCGGTGTTCATTGGATTAGAAACCAAAATCCAGCAACGTTTTGGGGTATCGAATGTCATCGTTGTTGATATTCAAGATAACCCTTCCGATGCACAAATTAAACGCGCCATTGGCTCTTCTGCGGCTCACTATTTGGATACCTCACTCAGAGACGGTGATCTTATTGGTATATCCTCTTGGAGCGACACCATTCGTTCCATGGTGGATCACTTACACACAACAAAAATCAAAGCCAAAGGGGTCATTCAAGTCCTCGGTGGTGTGGGTCATAACGGTAATATCCAGGCGACCATACTGACACAAACCATGGCCGATATTCTCTCCTGTGATGCCTTTATGTTACCGGCACAAAGTATAGAACACTCACTCAAAGACAAGCTAAAAATGCTCGACACGGCTGAGGTGTCTGACGTAGTGGAGATGTTCAATAAGGTCAATCTTGCCATTGTCGGGATTGGTATGCTGGAACCATCAAACCTGTTACGAAACTCTGGCAATTACTACGACAAAAAACGTTTAAAAGAACTTGCCGATAAAGGTGCCGTCGGTGACATCTGTTTGCATTATTACGATGAAAACGGCCGTCCTGTGATCAAGCCAGAAGACGACCCGGTAATCGGCATGTCACTTGAGCAACTTGAAACCTGCGAATTGGTTGTTGCCCTTGCGGGCGGTTTGGACAAGGTAGACGCCATCAAAGGGGCTTTATCAGGCAACTACATTGATGTCTTAATCACAGATAGAGTCACAGCAGAAGCCATTTTAAACACACACTAAAAAGTGAGAGAAATGGCTAAATTTATTCTAGTGCCTTTCTCAATTCACCTTTAATAAGCTCATCCACTCAACGCATACAGCTGATGAATGAATAAGCTAGGCAGTCCTCATCAAGCGATTAAGAAAGCGCTTTTTGAGAGCCTATGGCGGCCTTATACTGCATTTTGTTTTGCATCTGATCAATGATCACCGCGATGATAATCACCACCCCTTTGATCACCATCTGCCAAAATTCACTGACCCCCATCATCACCAAGCCATCCGCTAAAATACCAATCACAAAGGCACCGATTAAAGTACCAGTGACCGTTCCTCGACCACCAGCCAATGACGTTCCCCCCAAAACCACCGCCGCAATCGCGTTCATTTCAAAAGTTGTTCCGGTAGCGGGGTGACTTGCCACCAATTGTGATGTCACCACAATACCTGCAATGGCGGCGCATATTCCGGCAATGGTATAGACCCACACTTTGACATCATTGACTTTAATACCTGACAACTCGGCCGCTTTTTCGTTATCCCCGATGGCATAAACATGACGACCAAAAGGCAGTTTTCTCGCTATGTAAGCAATGATACCGGCCATAATAAACATCAACCAAATGGCGATAGGAAGACCAAAGAGATAGCCTGCCCCAATGGCATCAAACCCCGTATTTCCCAATTCAGGATTACCTTGCAAGCCTGGGAAGGTTTCCCCACCAGACAGCAACATAGCCGCACCTCGGATAATGTACATGGTCCCTAAGGTACAAATAAAAGGCGCGACCTTATACCGAGTAATGATAATGCCATTTACCGCTCCTATTAGACCACCAATCACCACCACAAGAGGGACAACGACCCAAACACTCGGAAAAATAGCGATCCCCAAGGGCTCAATCACTAAACCATGTGAAATCAAATAACCTGCCACCATGCCACAAAAACCGAGTGTTGCACCGATGGATAAATCAATGCCCGCGGTAATAATGACAAAGGTAATGCCCAGTGCGAGAAAGGCATTAATGGAAATATGTTTAATCATAATAATCAAACTGGTGGGGGCTAAAAAGCCATCTACGGTCAACGAGAAAAAACCTAAAATAATAAAGAGCGCAATGAAGGTTCTCATTTTAAGAAGGATTAACCCAAGATTGCCGGAGCGAAGTACATTGTTATTATTGTTTTTGTTCATAATTAAAATCCTTGAGCGCTGGCATGAACTAATTGTGATTCATGGGCTTCATCTCTCATTAAATCCGCTGTTAACTTGCCATTAGACATAACCAATATTCGATCAGAAACCGCCATAATTTCTTTTAGGTCCGACGTAGAAAACAAAATTCCGATACCTTGCTCTGACAACTTAACCATCATTTCAAATACATCGCCTTTTGCACCAATATCAATTCCTCGGGTTGGCTCATCCAATAACAGCACTTTAGGCTCGGTTAATAGAGCACGACCAATCACCACCTTCTGTTGATTGCCACCACTTAGCGCTTGTATTTCAACCTGAGGAGAAGAGACTTTTATGGAGAGTTCATTAATCGTTTTGGTGATCGCTTCTTTTTCCGTCACCTCATTGATGGCTAAGCCTTTCAAGCGCTTCCACAAGCTCGACATAGACAAGTTATTGGAAACAGAACTAATCGGAAAAATACCAGACTGCTTCCTGTCTTCAGGCACCAAGCCTAGCCCCATCTTAATGCGCTCAGAAGTACTCATCTTGGTATTGACCGTTTGCTTGTCCAGCGTAAATTCACCAGAAAAGCTGACCTTGCCCAGTAAACACTCAAATAATTCGGTTCGCCCCGCTCCCATCAAACCATAAATCCCCACGATTTCTCCGGCTCTTAATGAAAACGAAACATCGTCCACCAGCGTCACTTCCGCCTCATTTACCAGATTAATGTGGCTGGCCTGAAGCACGACCTCGCCAAAGGAGCGGTCAGCGCTTAAGAAATTTGTCACAGGTTCGCTACCCAGCATTTCGCGGACAATCCAAGCAACATCAATGTCTTTGACCATGGCCTCTGATTGGAACTTACCATCCCGTAAAATGGTAATGTATTGGCCTATCTCCATCAGCTCTTCAAGTCGATGAGAGATATAAACAATCGACACGCCCTGACGCGTTAAGTCATTAATCACCTCAAACAGAATCTGCACTTCTTTTTTACTCAATGCCGATGTTGGCTCGTCCAAAATCAGAATATCGACATCGGCAATTAAGGACTTAGCGATCTCCACCAATTGCTTCTGACCAACCTTTAAATTAGCGACCATCTCATTCGGAGCAATGTCCTGCTTCAATCGAGCCATTGTCTGTTTAGCAATGGTATTTTGGTGGCGTTCATCTATCGGTAAAACGCCTTTTTGTTGCTCTCTTCCTAAAAACAGGTTCTCGGCCACTGTCAAATTTTCAGATAGATTCAGCTCTTGATGCACCATGCCAATACCATGCTGAGCCGCGGAACGAGGCCCGGTGATATGAACCCTCTCACCTTTCAAATAAATCTGACCTTCAGTTGGTGATTGCACACCTGAAATAATCTTCATTAAGGTGGATTTACCGGCGCCATTTTCCCCAATAATGACGTTCACCGCACCTTGATAAACCTTATAAGTCACTTGATCGAGCGCTTTTGTGCCAGGAAACACCATGCAAATGTCTTCGGCACGTAAAATGACGTTTTCATCTGAAATAGGCATCACATTTCCTCTTTACTGATTTCTAGAGGCACAGCATGAGTCACCTGATTGGCCTTTATTGTCACCGCCGCTAACACGCTTACTTGCTGATTCACCCAACTACTATCAGGCATCATCACTTGAGCGACGGCTTTTTTATTTAAGGCTTTGGATAATTGCGCGAATTGAATTTGATTCTTGAATTGATTAAACGAGATCATCGACGCAGCATCTCGAATGGAATTCCCTTTGATGATTTTCCCGAATTGCAATGCAACATCATAACCAGCCGCTTTTACGACCAGAGAGGTTTTAAGTTTGGACTCGTCAAAGCGATTCACTACGCCTTGAAAACGCACAAAAGAAACCACACTTGAATCTTTCTCAATCGATGACAAAGCCACCGCATTATTTTGTGCATCCTTATTTATAGATGGCCAAAGCTTGTCAGCAATGGCATTCGGCGTCATATTCTTCAGCAGCTCAGCGTCCGCTTCAGACATCGGAATAATGGGTTCACCATTTTCATCCAACTCCACCACATGACAGCCGATCAATCCCATCAAAGCAAGGCTCAAAAAGAGCATTTTTAATACAGAATAGTTAGACATCATTGCTACCCTTGATACTTATTTGGCGTCAAAAAAGCAGAAGCAAAAACAAGTTTTGCTTCTGCTTAAGCTTTAGTTCAAAGCAAACGTATCAAGCTGGTTAGCATTCGATTCATCAATCAAAACACAATCCATTAATTGTTTTTCAGGCACACCAGTCGAACCCGTTTCGATATATCGATGGGCTTGAATAACCGCCATTTGAGCTTGCTCCCAAGCCGGCTGTAAAACCGTCGCCTTAATGTTTGAACCCGCTAGAATAGAATCTCGAACATAATCACTGCCATCGAATCCCACCACGATAACGTCATTACGACCCGCTGCTTTTAACGCGGCCTCCGCACCAAGTGCCATCGTATCATTACCGGCAATCACGCCTTTAATATCTGGATAAGCTTGAAGAATGGACTCCATTCGATTAAAGGCTTCAATTTGACTCCAGTTGGCCGTTTGTTGAGCCACCATTTTTAGGTCACTGTAATCATCAATAACATCATGGTAACCCTGAGAACGCACACGAGCATTGGTATCCGATTCACGACCAAGCAACTCGACGTAGGAACCTTCACCATCCATTAACTCAACAAACTTCTCCGCCCCCAATTGCGCACCTTGATAATTATTGGAAACAATTTGGGAAATAGCGATACCGGTTTTGTTAATTTCACGGTCAATTAGGAAGGCAGGCACGCCAGCCGCTTTGGCTTTTTCCAGTGCACCAATGGTTACATCTGCCCCTGCATTGTCCAAAATAATGGCTTTGGCATTACGAGCAATGGCCGTGGAAATTAGCTGATCTTGTTTATTTGCATCATCATCGTGGGAAGCCACAAGCGTGCTGTACCCTAGCGCCTCAGCTTTTTCCTTAGCGCCCATCGCTTCAGATTTGAAAAATGGATTATCATGAGATGGCGTGATAATAGCGATCAAGCCATCCGCCGAGGCGATATTTGAGAAGGCAACCGATAGACCAAACAACGTAGCAACAAGGATTTTCTTATTCATATTATTCTCCTTTATTGAATATATATTCAATATTAGTTATTTATGCACTCAAAGTGTAATAAACACCTCAAGAGATGTCTATATCACCAGAGTAAAAAATCTAACTGTCTGATTTTTCATTTTAGAAACCAAAAAAATCCATTTTCGTTATGTCACATTAATGGGGTAAAACCATCATCACTGAAACCATTACGACTCTTAAGCACTGTGTCCGTAAGCGCTCTGTCCCTCAAAAGCAATTGGTTAGATTAAAACGCTAAGCGTGCTTTTTTGACTGCCAAAGACCACAACTGATAACGGTCCTGCCAATATTCATGCTTTGTGTCTCGCGGGGGAAATAAAGTGAATTTATTCTCCAATCGAGCAAGCTCGTCTTTCGTTTGCCACCAGCCAATGGCCAACCCTGCAAGCAACCCCGCACCGACAGCCGAGACTTCCGCCACGTCACCACGACGGATCGTAACACCTAATAAATCAGCTTGAGCCTGCATCAGCCAATCATTCTGTGTCGGCCCACCATCCACACACAAGTATTCAATCTTTTCCGGCAACTCATCAGAAATCACATTAAACACATCCGCCACTTGAAAAAGAACCGATTCAAACGCCGACCGCGCTATGTCCGCTCTTTCTGTCGCGCTTTTTAATCCACAAAAAATTCCGGTTGCCTCTAAATCCCAATACGGGGCACCAAGTCCAGACAAGGCAGGTACAAAGAAGACTGAATGATGAGGATCCGCTTGCCCTGCGAGCTGGCACATAGCCTCGATACTCTCCACTCCGAGCATTCGTCGGGTCCAATCTATCGCCGAACCGGTATGAGTGATGTTGCCCTCAAGTCCATAAAATAACCGAGTATCTTGCCAGGCAATCGTGGTGCTGATTTCATGACGAATGCTTGGTAAGTTCGGCATGGCGGCCATCACCGAACTGCCTGTTCCATAAGTGGCTTTAACCACACCGGCGTTATAGCCACCATGACCAAAGAGCGCTGCATGTGAATCCCCTATTTGAGAGGCAATCGGAACGCCGGATGGAAGTGCGCCAAACGCCTTTGTCCTCCCTACAATCTGAGCAGAAGAAACCACCTCAGGTAATGTCTCAGAAGCAATGCCCAAGCGCGCCAAAATCCCCTCATCCCATACTTGCTGAGCAATGTTGTAAAGCTGGGTACGAGCCGCATTAGACGCGTCTGTGACAAACACATTTTGAGTTATATTCCATATCATCCAAGTGTTAATCGTACCGACGCAAATTTCTCCCTTCTCAGCTCTGGCATGACCATCTGGAATCTGTTGTAACGCCATTGACACCTTGGTGGCCGGAAACATAGGATCAAGCACCAAGCCTGTTGATTCCTGCACATAGCGACTAAACTCCTGATCTTGACGCAAGGTATCGCACAGAGACTCTGAACGACGACACTGCCAGCTCATCACTTGCGTTAAGGGCTTTCCTGTACTGCGTTCCCAAAGCACAACGGATTCACGCTGATTACTGATGGCCACCGCCTCAATCGTCACATTTTCCGCAACGGAATCTAATGCGAGCGCTATTGATGCTTTCATCTTTTCAATGATTTCAAACGGGTCTTGCTCAACCACTCCCACCGCAGGAAAACGAATCGATAGAGATGCCGTTCCCTTGCCAATCACGTCACCCTGCTTATTCAACAGCAAGGCTTTAACATTTGTTGTGCCTTCATCTATCGCCAGAATTACACTGCGCATCCAAGCCTCACTTTACACGGTTGTTTCATTAACAAGTTGCTGACAGACGGCCACGATACCGCCACTGTCGATGGAGAGCATTTTCCGAGTATAGGGTCGATCACCTGCAGCCGCGTAGCCACCATCTTCGACACCCAAACGCACTAACTTTGCTGTTATTCCCTGCTCCGCCATGATTTCAGCCACCACACTTCCTAAGCCACCGTTTACATTGTGTTCTTCCACACTGACCACATAGTCAGTACCACTAAGCTGATTGGCTAAACCTTGTCGATTCAGTGGTCGAATAGACGACACATTCACCACAGAGACTTCTATTCCACCGTCTTTTAATCTATCTGCGGCCGCAACGGCCTCATGAACAACCGACCCCAGTGCACAAATTACCACTTGTTTACCCTCTCTTAGCAATGAGGGGTCACCCGGTGTAAATTGAAATTCAGAATCGTGCAATACAGGTAAAGCTTTACCGTCCATGCGAATGTAAACTGGACCATCATGCTGTATCGCGTATTCGATTATTTGCTTACATTCAACAGGGCATGCTGGGGCAAAAATTTGAATATTGCCAAAACCACGCATGATACTTATGTCATCAATTGAGTGATGCGTACTTGCAAGCGGCCCATAGCTGGCGCCGGCATTCAAACCAAATAATTTCACGTTAGTGTTGTTATAACAAACATCCACCTTAACCTGCTCATTGCTTCGAGAAATCAAAAATGGCGCAGCGTTACAGGTCGCGGCCACTTTTCCAGACAGTGCTAGACCAACAGCCGTTCCGACCATAACTTGCTCTGCTATGCCAACATTGACCAAGCGATCTGGAAAGGCCTCAACAAAGGGTTTAATTTTTGACGTGGAAGTCGAATCCGCCACCACGGGCACCAAATCGACGCCGTTACTCACCGCATCGATGAAACACTGCACCATGACATTGGCTAAATGTTCGCTGTTAGACATCGGCTAGCTCCTTCAATGCAAGATCAATTTCTTCTCCTTTTGGTACCCTGTGATGCCATTCTGGACGACCTGCAATAAAAGACACGCCTGCGCCTTTGGTGGTATTGGCAATCACCACATTTGGCTGGCCTTCGGCTTTTAGCGCCTCTAACGTTCTCACGATTGAGGCAACATCATTACCATCACATTGCGTCACAGAAAAGCCAAACGCTTGCCATTTTTGATCCAACGGATCGGTTTTCATAATAGACTCAGTTGATCCAGCCAATTGCAGCCTATTCTTATCATTGATGACGATAAGATTGTCGAGTTGATAATGGGAGGCCACTAAAGCCGCCTCCCAATTACTGCCTTCGGCTAATTCTCCGTCTCCGGTTAGCACATAGACCTTTCTCGAACGGCCATCACGCTTAGCGGCTAACGCCAAACCAACGGCCACAGGCAAACCGTGCCCCAACGCCCCCGTATTCAATTCCACTCCAGGGGTTTTCTGGCGCACCGGATGACCTGGCAAATGGGAATCATTGTGTTGATAGCTAGACAACCACTCTTCAGGAAAATAGCCCGCCTCAGCAAGACAGCAGTAATAACCACCTGCCGCATGGCCTTTCGATTGGATATAAATATCACGATCATCATCCGAAACACGATCAGGGGCACAGTTTAATAAACGAAAATACAAAGACGTCACAATCTCAACTTGAGAAAGATCAGCACCAGTGTGCCCACCGGCGGGGCTGTCGGCATTCAGCCGAATTATTTTACGTCTAATCGATCGAGCTTTTTTCTCAAGCTCATCCACATCAAGTTGGAAAGGATTCATACCATCTCCTATTACATAAGACTTTTAAACTTCAATCTCTATATGAATTTAATTTCATATTCGAATATATATTCTTGCAAGGTAAAAAATATAGGCGCAGATTTACCAACAAACGAAACCACCATCGACCAACAAATCCACCCCTGTACAAAATGATGCGGCATCAGAAGATAAGAAAATCGCAGGCCCTGCCATTTCTTCAACTCTTGCCATTCTTCCCATGGGGGTTTGACGCTCAAACTCTTTCGTTTGATGAATCATTTCTGGTCGTGTGTTCATTGGCGTAGCGGTATAACCCGGGCTAATAGAGTTCACCCGAATGCCTTTATCGACCCATTCCATCGCTAGGCTTTTTGTTAAATGGATCACGCCTGCTTTAGACGTATTGTAATGGGCTTGCTCAAGCCCACGATTAACAATCACGCCAGACATGGAAGCAATATTGACAATGGAACCACCCGTTTTTTCCATTAATTCCGCCTGAGCTTTACAGGAATGCCAAATGCCTGTCAGGTTTACATCGATCATTCGCTGCCATTGATCAGCTTGCATCGCCAACGCAGGATTAGCATTGGCTATGCCCGCCGCGTTCACTGAAATATCAAGGCGACCGAATGTGTCTTCCGTTAACTGAACTGCAGCACGAAGAGATTCAAGATCGCGTACGTCACCAGTATAGAAAATGGCTTCACCATTCATACTTCTAATGCTGTTCACGGTATCGGTCAGACCTTCTTCTTGAAGATCGAAACACACTAGTTTTGCACCAGAGCTGGCAAGAGCTTGAGCAATGCATTGCCCTATTCCGCTACCGGCTCCAGTGACCATTGCAACACGTCCAGTTAAATCAAACAGTTGGGCTGCATTCATGTTGAAATCGCGCATCATGATTACCTAATCTAATTAAAATTATTTTATCTTCATGGTCATGGTCATGGTGTCAGCATTTAACCAAACGCTGTCGCCAATTCCATAACGGAAACATCATTCGCATTTTGACGATCCAGGATGCCGGTCATCTTGCCTTCAGCCATAACCATGATGCGATTAGAAATGCCGAGCACTTCTTCAAGATCCGAACTCACCACAATGACGGCAATACCTTTGTTCGCTAGCTCCACAATAATTTCGTAGATAGATGATCGAGCTCCTACGTCAATACCTCGGGTAGGTTCATCTAACACCACGACTTTCGGGTCCTTCGCCAACCATTTTGCTAAAATGACTTTCTGCTGGTTGCCACCTGACATTTCATCAGCATTTTGCCCACCGACCCCCTTAACACCAAAACGTTCTATAGCGGTCTTGGCGTAATCTTTAATTCGACTAGGACTGATAAAGCCTAGCTTGGAAATAGTCGATAAATTCGCATAGGCGATATTGTCTTCAATAGAGTGATCTAACACTAAGCCCTGAAGCTTTCTATCTTCCGGCACCAACACTACGCCATTCTCAATGGAGCGGGTTGGCGTTTTCGGGGTCACATCCTTACCGTTCAAGAAAACTTGGCCTGTTGCTATGGGGTCCGCTCCCGTTATCGCGCGAACCATTTCCGTTCGGCCTGCGCCAATAAGACCTGCAATGCCGAATATTTCCCCTTTTTTCACTGAGAAATTGATATCTTGAAAAGCGCCATTAGGTGAAGACAAATGTTTCACTTCTATGCCTGTCTCCTCTTTCGGTACTGGGATAAGCGGGAACATTTGGTTAAGATCTCGTCCGACCATGCTTTCAACAATCGTTCTGACCGGCACATCACCACTGTCAAATTTTTCAACCGTATTGCCGTCGCGCATCACCACAAGACGATCCGCCACTTTACGAATTTCTTCCAGACGATGAGAAATATAAATGATCCCTACACCATCTTCTTTTAACCGCTTAATTTGCTCGAATAACAATTCTGTCTCAGCACCACCAAGGGCTGCCGTAGGCTCATCTAAGATCAATAGCTTTGCATCCAATGCTAACGCTTTGGCAATTTCAATAAGCTGCTGATTTGCTGTGGAGAGTCCACGTACCAAAGAAGAGGCAGGAATGTTCAACCCCAACCGTTTAATCTGGGCTTGGGCTCGTGCCTCCATCTCTTTACGACTGATCATTCCCAACTTGCTTGGCCAGCGACCAATAAACACATTTTCCGCAATCGATAAGTGCTCTAGTAATCGCAGTTCCTGATGAATAAGCACAAGACCTGAGTTGATTGCTTCTCGTGGGCTGTTGGGCGAGTATGACTCGCCCAACCATGTCATGTCGCCAGAACTCTGGTGAAAACCGCCTGCAATGATATTGGAGGTGGTTGATTTACCAGCGCCATTCTCACCTAACAATGCCACAACCTCTCCGGAGTAAACCTCCAGATCAATACCGTGTAAGACTTCTGTCTGACCGAAGCTTTTACAAATATTTTGCAGAGTCAGTATCGGCTTTCGTTCAATCGTCATGATGTTTTCTGCTCCAAAGTTTGCGACTTAAGGGTGATCAGCAATAAACGCATCCACATTGGCAGACGTTGTTAAAACAGCATCGATAATCTGCTCTTTTGGAACCTGACCTCCAGCAGCAAGCTTAATCGCAGAGTCAACGGCCAAACGCCCCATAGATCGCGTACTTTGAGTCGCGGTGACATCAAACACACCTTTTTTAATCGCCAGTAACGCACCGGTATCACCATCATAACCACCAACGAAAATTCGGTGATTAAGGCCAGAAGCCGCAACCGCTTTAGAGGCTCCCATAGCAAGGCCATCCGCCTGACCAAAAATCAAATTCACTTTTGGATAAGCCTGCAACAAGTTCTGCGCAATAGAGAAGCCCTCATCCTGCGACCAACGTTCACTCCATTGATTCGCAACCAATTTCACACCTGGGTTTTCAGCGATCGCTTGTTCACAACCTTTGGTACGATTGACTTCAGGCGTGACGCCTTTTTGACCATGGATGATGATCATTTCGCCCTTACCGCCAGCAAGGTCAATGATGTGGTTACACACTTTATAAGCGGACTTAATGCCTTCCCCTGCAATAAACGTATCACCTGGCTCTGTTTCAGCATTGCGATCCAAATTCACAACAGGAATCCCTGCTCTACGAGCCAATCGCGGTGGCACAGTGGCAGCAGCGGCACCAGCGGGTATGTATAAAAAAGCATCTATATTTTGCGTCATCAAGTCTTGCACTTGACTCACTTGCGTCGAACTGTCGTCATTCGCATTAACGGTAATAACCTTGATACCCTTTTTTGTGGCATATTCTTCAACCGATTCTTTAATTTGAATAAAATAATTAGCCGAAAGGTTCGGTACCGCCAAACCAATTTTTTCGATTTCAGCGGCACTCGCTCCTACGGAAATAACAGAAGTGGTGAAGGCACACATTACTATCAGTTTTTTGATTTTCATTGTCTCTTACCCTTATAAAATATTATTTTTATTAAACTCCGCATGTTGCTTATATACGGTTTCTAGGGATGTCCGATAAAATACCGGACAGTTAGTGCTCGGAATATCAATTCAATAAAAGACCATTCAATGACAAATTCATCCACTAATATTGCCACTTCGTTTTAACTTCGCTTGGAGGCTTAAAACTATCTCGTCATTCTATTTCTTCTTTAATGCTTCAATGGATACCGCCAACGCGATCACTAAACCAATAACAACCTGTTGCATAAAAGGAGAAACGCCCAGTAGGTTAAGCCCGTTTCGTAGCACACCAATGATTAATACACCAATAATGGTGCCGACTAGGCTGCCTGTTCCCCCAGATAAACTTGTTCCTCCAATAACAACCGCTGCAATCGCATCGAGCTCATAGGAAACCCCCGCCTGCGGCTGCACAGAATCCAATCTAGCGCCCAGCAAGATACCAGCAATACCGGATAGGACTGCGGCGAAAACATAGACCCCCACTGTGTGTAACTTGACTTTAATGCCTGCAAGTCGTGCAACTTCCGCGTTACCACCAATGGCGTAAAGACTGCGCCCACCAGAGGTGAATTTAAGATACGCCCAACTAATGGCAAAAACGGTAAACATAATGGCAACCGTGATGGTGATGACACCGCCGTACCGAATAACGGCCATTAGGTTAAACCAAATTGGAAAGCTGATAATTTGATGACCATCACTCACCATATTTGCCAGACCTCGTGCTGCTGACATCATGGCCAAAGTCGCAATAAACGCAGGTACTCGGAAAAAAGCGATCAGTATTCCTGAAACCACCCCAGCCAAACCTGCTGCAATTAATGCGGTCAAAATAGCGGCCTCCATCGGCCAACCGAGTTCCTTAGCAAGAAACCCCATAACCATCCCGCATAATGCAAGAACAGAACCTACCGAAAGATCGATGCCACCAATCAGAATGACAAACGTCATACCGACAGCAAGAATGCCTAAAACCGTTATTTGATCAAGAATGTTGACAAAATTGCGTATTGAAAAGAACGACTCAGTCGAAAAAGAAAGAAAAGCACAAAGCAGTAGCAAACCAATTAACGGGCCTGTAGAACCACTCAATGAGAACGATGCACCAAGACGGCTTCGCAACATAAACACTACTCCAACAATAATTCTTCTATTTTTGTATTTATACGATATGAATATTTATTCGGTCACGTTTAATTATTCAATAGATATTAGATAGACTCTCTCTAAGTTGTCAAGTGATTCAAAAAAAATTCCATAAGACTCTCTATCATTTAGCGTTATGGTTAAGCGCTCGATGACCGAAAAGCACAAAGAAAAGTCCCCTACATCTGCTGGCTGAATCTGTTTCATGATCTATCCCACTTAATCTTTAAAAAATAATAAAGGCTTATTGACTAAAAATGATTAATTATTCTATTGTGAATTTTTATTCTAAAACGAAAATAGGTTCAATCATGACTAGAGCATACAAAAACCTTGTCGTCTGTGGCGGCAACAAAGGCATAGGATTAGGCATCACTGAACGTTTTTTAGAAGATGGCTACAACATAGTGGTTGGCACGGTCGATACAGACTATGGCTCGACGCTTGATCAATTAAAAGCCCTCTATCCAAACCAAATTGTCAGCTTTTTAAATTGTGATGTGGCTTCGGTAGAGTCAATAAAGCACTTTTACAAACAAGCATTTGAACTGTTAGGATCGATTGATGTTTCAGTACAAAATGCAGGCGTTATCCGAATTTCAACGTTAGACGAAGTCACTGAAAATGATTGGGATATTACCTTAGATGTAAACACCAAAGGCATGTTCTTCTGCTGTAAAGAAGCCATAGGATATATGAAGGCGGTTGGCAAGGGTGGGCGTTTGATCAATACCGCGTCAGGTCAAGCACGAGAAGGCTTTATCTATACCCCTCACTATGCCGCCAGCAAGTTTGGTGCAATGGGATTAACGCAAAGCTTAGCAAAAGAAGTCGCCACCTATGGCATCACCGTCAATTCAATCTGCCCAGGCATCATTCATACCGACATGTGGGATTACAATGACCGAGTTTGGGGACAGCTCATGGGGGATTTTAAACCTGGCGAATTGATGGATTCGTGGGTAGAAAACATCCCGATGAAACGCGCAGGAACGGTTCACGAAGTCGCTGGATTAGTCGCTTTCCTAGCAGGACCTGATGCCGCTTATATTACCGGACAAGCCATCAACATCGATGGCGGACTGATCATGTCTTGAGACAACATACTGGATAAAAAAGGTCTAACTTGCGATTAGCTAGATCTTTTTTTATTCCCAAAAACAACTTCCAGGCAATCAACCACAAATTGTCATACTCATCAGGTATAATTTCTTCCTCTTGTAGAGTAAACAAAAGGAATGGCCAAGCATGAACCTCGACCAAAATACACAGGACACGTTAATCAATATTTTACGTCGCACTGGCCAAGAAATTGTCATGCCTCACTTCCGCCAACTTGAAAGCCAAGATATTAAAGAAAAAACCAGTCGCAGTGATTTGGTGACCATAGCCGATCAAGCCAGTGAAGACTTCATCACCAAAGAAATTCAACGATGCTTTCCCGACTGGGCCATTGTAGGTGAAGAAGCCGTCGCAGCCGACCCATCAACCACGGACAAAATTAACCAGGCCGACACTTGCGTCATCATTGATCCCATTGACGGTACCTGGAACTTCGCTCACGGACTTTCAGACTTCGGCATCATTTTAGCCGTCGTCGTCAAAGGCGTTACTCGTTTTGGTGTGCTTTATGACCCAGTAAACGATGATTGGGTATATGCTAATAAAGGACAAGGAGCTTATTACCAAGCCACCACTCAGGCAGAGCGAGGTCACTATGCCGCTCCCGAAAAAGCGCCTGTCGCATTGCATATTCAAGCGGATACACCGCTGGAACAACACGCTGGTATTATGTCGATTCATTCCTATATCGGCGACAGAAAACAAGACTTTGCCATCAAGGCCACACGCTTTGCTCGCATCAACAACCTGCCTTCTTGCCCTGCTTACCGACAGATGGCGCTCGGGCATTTTCACTTTAGCCTAACCTATAAAATGATGCCTTGGGATCACGCAGCTGGGGTGTTGATCTTCACGGAAACGGGCGGTGTGTGTCGTCTACTCAGCGGCGAAGAATACCGCCCAAGTATGTTGGATGGGGAAATGCTGGCTGCGCAATCAGAACAGCAATGGCAGGAACTGGCAGAATGGTTTAGAGCCAACTAAGCCATTCAAATCGACTCATTTATCTCGTTAACTCACCAAGGATGCTGGGCAAAGTATTGTTCTAAATGATCAATTAAGGCTCGCACCTTGGGTGATAGGTGTTTTCTGGATGAATACAAGGCATAGATCATCAGGTCTTTGGGTTTCCATTCCGGTAACACATGACAAAGCTGGCCAGTTTGAATATAGCGATTGGCTAAATACCTAGGTTGTAAACACACTCCCATCCCGTTCAGTGTGCCGTGTAACAATGCTGTGGCTTCATTAACACTTAAATGACAATCTAAAGAAACCGATTCAAATTGGTCATTTTGAGACAGATGCCAACTGTGTCGTGCTAAATTCTTGTAACCCAAACAGCGATGATTGACCAAGTCTTGTGGCTGCTGAATCTTGCCAATGGTTTGATGTGCCATGTTAAGGTAGTCAGGAGAAGCGACAAGAACGGATTCACATACGGCAATGGGTTTGCCGATGAGAGAAGGATCTGGGTTAGCGGCAATGCGTATCGCGAGATCAATGCTTTTTTCGGTTAAGTCCGCTGCTTGATCTTCCAAATCGATGTCAATTCGCACCTTAGGATGCTGTGCCATAAAGTCTTGAATGGCTGGCATCAATTGGGAGAAACCAAATGACATACTGGCCGTCATCCGAACTAATCCAGACAACTCTTTGCCAGAGTTCGCCAAAGCGGTAATTTTTTCAGCCTGCTCAAGCCACAGCTCAACATCCTTTAAACACGCCTCCCCTGCTGTGGTTAGGGATATTTTACGGGTCGTTCGATGCAGTAACCTTGTTTTCAGCCAATCCTCCATGGCTTCCACATAACGAGTCACCATAGGACGAGACATATTGAGACGCTCAGCCGTGACAGTAAAGCTACACGACTGAGCCACGTCGATAAACACCTTAGCTGCGATGACACGATCCATTTTCATTCCTTTCAGTATTAGAACGATTTAAGAAACAATCATGTTCATTTTTGTGTGTTTTTCTGATCATGTCAATTCTCTATTATGGTGACATCCATTCACCATTCCCCTATGGAGAACAAAATGAAAAAACGGATGACATTGGTCGCCTCTGCTCTGCTGTACAATGAAACAGAAGCCATGCTCATTAAAACGGGATTCTTAAAGGCGAATGCGCAGCATGCAGCCAAGAAAGCCCATAAAGGAGAAATCACATGGTAAAAACGCATTATTTCTTCGACCCTATGTGTGGCTGGTGTTACGGCGCAACGGAATTAATCAGAATCCTCGCCGACTCGTCCGAATTCGAAATCGCTTATCACCCTGGTGGTATGATTCCAAAACGTGCGATTGAGCCATCATTCAGACAGCACATTTTGCATGCCGATGCTCAAATTGCGGCCATGACAAACGCACACTTTGGTGACGCTTATAAAGCCAGAATAACCAGTGCTGGTACATTGATTCTGGACTCCTATTTGCCAACCCAAGCATTTTTAGTGGGAGTAGAGATGGGGATCGAAGCACACACTATGCTTAAAGCGATTCAACAAACCCATTACCAAGAAGGTAAAGAGCTTGATAAGCCTGAGGTACTGCAAACTTTAGCGGTTTCATTAAATTTGGATAGCAAAGAATGGCAAACTCGCATGACCAAAGCCAAACCCTTTATGATCAAACTCATTCAGCAGAGTCATACACTAATGGGCCAGTTACAAGTCAGCGGTTTCCCTACCTTAATCATCGAAAAAGATGGTCAGTTCATACGTCTGCCTCATAGCGCTTACTATGGTAAACCTACTGAGTGGAAAACGTATTTAGCATCCTTAGTTTAATAAAATACTATGATTATCGAGCCCCCAGTCACAGAACTTTCATTCTGGGGCTCATGTTACTCACTGAGGTGACACTATAATGCCCATGCAAAGGTTAAGGTGCCATAACGGAAATATTTATCCAGTTCACTGTCACGAGCGTCGCCATTGATGGAAAAGGGAGTATTAATCGCAAAGGCTAGAGACGCGTCACCCCAAGAATAACTCAGCCCCGAAGAGAAGATACTGGTGCTGTGGTCGTAATCAATCGAACGACTGTCCCGAAAAGTATTGCCATCCATAAAGATATGATTAAAGTCGTAATTAAACAAAACGCCTGTAAAAACAAACCAACCATGGTCTACGGCGATCGGATTTGAGATACGAGAGCTGGATAATAAAACACTCGCAAAAGAGTTTTCCATACGGTTCCCATAACGCAAAATCATCCCCGTATTGACACCACTCTTAATGGTTCCGACATTCACACCGCCGCCCATTAAAAAGTCCATCTTGCCACTTTTCGATACCCAAGTTCGCCAAGTTCGACTTCTTGAGATCATAAACACGGGTTCATTTTTCAGCTGGGTATCCCAACCTTTCGGGTCTTGTGCACCGATGATTTTATGAATGGTTTTCTGCGTCTGTTTCCCTAAAGCCAAAGGACCAACCACCCCAATCGTCGTACTAATTTTATCAGCATGATCCGCTCTCACTGAGATATAGGTATTGGTATAACTCAATAACCCCGCGTAAGGAAATGAGCTTTCTGGTGGGTTTCTAAGGGTCAAATCATTTGGTGTCATTAAGGTTTGGCTAAAACTATCCACCTTTACCCTGGTTAAAGCTGGGTCACTTGGCATACTCCACATGAATGGTTTTACCCACACATCATTATTGGGTTCAAAACTTGGCGTATCATCAATTTCATATGACGACACATACAAACCATTGGTATAACCATTGTCTTCATTGACAAAAAAATCATTGTCCAAGGTTGCTGACATCCAATCATTCTTTGCATAAGCAGGAATTACACACAAAACAGACAAACACAAAATCAATTGTCGCACTGAAAATGCCGTTCTCATTGACCCTATTTTATGTTCAACCACCACACTATTGCTAACATCCAGACTTACTTTTTTAATCGTTTGCATTGCCAACCCATATTGTCGTTGTCTCTGATAAGAGCGAAATTCAGAAGACTCATTCGTAGCTTATGTTACCAAAATTACCAGCTATTATAAGTTTAATGAATGCAACATAAGCTAAACAAGAGATATAACAATATGAAAGTGAAACAAGAGATTTAATATAACCTTCAAAAAAGAGGACTTTATGTAATAACAATGACTCTTCTAGGGAAGGTACGAATAAGTCTTCTGAATCACACCTCCCCTTAGCCCCACAACATGATGCTCAACAATCTAAATTTGCCAAGCAAGTGTTAGTGTTCCATAGCGACTCAGTTTTTCAGTTTGACGACTGACCTCCGTTTCGTTTTTTGCTACGGAAGAGTTATAGGCGAACGTCAACGCGCCACCGCCACCAACAGAGTAAGTAATCCCTGCGGAAAAGGTCGTGTAATTATGGTCATAGTCTATTGAACGACTATCGCGAAATGTATTTCCATCGGTAAAAATTTGATTGTAAACATAATTACTAGCGAAACCGGCATAAACAAACCAGCTATTATTGACGGCTATAGGATTGGACGCCCGAGAGCTTGCTAATAAAACCGTGGAATAAGATTCCTGAAGATTTTGGCCAATGCGCAGCATCACTCCAGTATTGAGCCCACTCCTAATGGTTCCGAGGCTGACCTGTCCACCAACGAGTAAATCCATGGTATCTGAACCTGTCGCAAGAACTCGCCAAGCACGACCACGAGAGAAGCCAAACACAACTTCATTCTTTAACTGAGTATCCCAACCTTGCGCTTGTTTAACACCAATGGCTCTATGGACACCATTTTGCGTCTGCTCCCCCTTTGCCGCAGGGCCAACGATGCCTAATGATGTACTAATCCAATCAGCATAATATGGACCAACGGTAACATAAGCATTGGTATACTTGAGTAAACCTGAATACGGTAAGGAGGTTGATGGTGGATTTTCTTCCGTAATGTCTTCCGCAGTCGTTAATGTTTGCCCTATGCTGTTTATATTTACCGTATTGTAAATACGGCCATTTGGCATACTCCAGAGTAAAGGACTCACCAAAAAGCTAGGCCTTAAACGTCCCACATTATAAAGAGAAAAATAAATACCATTGGTGTAGCCGTTGTCTTTACCAACGAATACATCATTATCAAGTGTTGCAGAGATAAAATTTTCAGTAGCATTGACTTGCATACTACACATTAAAAAAAGACTCACTAAGCCTATTTTAAAACCGCATATCCCTTTTAACGTACTTCTAACATTGAACTTCGCTGTCATTTGCTAACCATTCAAACCTAAAAATTAGTTGCTAATTATAAAGCGAAGCGCCATGAAATACCTTGCAGGATAACATCTATAACCAAAGGAGATTAGACAGAATTAAATGACTTACCGTCTCTCTATTTTTTGTAATTTGAGATAATGATTTAAAATAAAAAAGCCACTGCTTTCGTAATCCAAGCAGTGGCTTTTACAATGAAAAGGCTGGGGAAGGTACGAACAAGTTCACTGGCTTCAGCATGGGAATAACGCTCTTTTATTCGAGGCAAGTTTCGCCGTCCAATATAAGTCTATTGGCAGCAAGCTTAACAAAGAATCAAGAGAGCTTAACCCACGCCTTTCGGGTCTTTCAGAAGACTTATTCGCACCTTCCCTTGTTGTCATTAAAGTTAATGGGCCTTTAGAAAATTAAGAAGCCTAAAGAAATAATAACGCCAGAACCAATCAGCGCCATTAAACAGTATCCCATCACATCTTTCGCTCCGAGCCCAGCAATCGCTAGTGCAGGCAATGCCCAAAAAGGCTGAATCATGTTAGTCCAAGCATCCCCCCAGGCTATGGCCATGGCCGTTTTCGCGGCATCTACTCCAAGCGCCGCCCCGGCGGGCATCATAATTGGCGCTTGAACAGCCCATTGACCGCCACCAGAAGGAACGAAGAAATTCACAATGCCAGCACTCAAGAAAGTGAACAGAGGGAAAGTTGTTTCATTGGAAATAGACACGAAGGCCTGTGAAATAACACCAGCCAGTGAGACACCCGAATCTCCCGTTGCCGTCATCATTCCCATGATGCCTGCATAGAAAGGGAACTGCAGCAAAATGCCAGAGCAATTACGCGCCCCATGAGAAATCGAATTAAGCAAACTCTTAGGTGTGCCATGTAGCAAGATGGCAGAAAACAAGAAGGTAAAGTTAACTATGTTTAAATTGAGCGCAAAACCTTTGGTGAAAAAGTAATAAACAATGTAAACAAACCCCATCACACCAAGAATCCATGACAAGGCTCGGCTATTTTCCAGTCGCTCGGCTGGCGTCATATTTTCCTTTTCAATAGTCGCTGTTTCTGTCTTTTCTAACAACTCAGCATCAATTACGACGGTATCTTGAGACGCTGGGTGCATCAAACGATTCAATAACGGAATAGTGACAAGCATAACCGCTAGAATGACCAAATTCATCGTGGAAAAAATGGTCTCAGAAGTTGGAATCGCTGCCGTTACAGCACCATTTGTGACGGTCTCAATATTTTTTCCGCCAGCAATAGACAAAGGAACAGAACCCGATAATCCACCATGCCAGAATAAGAAACCACTGTAAGCCGAAGCAATCAGCAAACGATAATCGACGCCTTGCACTCGGGTGGCGATTTCCCGTGCAAATATCGCCCCAACAACCAAGCCGAAGCCCCAGTTAACCCAACAAGCCATCGCACTGATAACAGTCACCAGAATAATGGCTTGTCCTGGTGTTTTCGCGGCCCCCGCCAACATCGCTAACTTACGCTTAAAGGCAGGCGCACTGGCCATCGCATGACCAGTTACGACCACCATAGCCATCTGCATAGAAAAGCTCAGCAGGTTCCAAAAACCACCAGCCCAAGCGTTGACCACTTGCATCGGGCCTTGCCCTGTACTTGGCATAACAGACAAAAACACCACAATCGTTAAGACAATGGCAAAAATAAAAGGATCAGGTAGATAACGCTGTAGAAGTGTGACAAAGAATTGACTTACTTTTTGTAAGCCTGTTTTTTTTTGCTCTAATACATCCATGGTTTTATCCTATTTTTATATTTTTTTGGACAACAAAAAAGCAAGCAGAAGAACCAAGACCCTTCTCCTTGCTAGATGGTTTTATTGGTTACTTAATTAGCCTCCCCTTATCGAGAGACCAGCATAGCGACGCCCATACCTCCGCCGATACACAAGGTCGCCAGCCCTTTATGAGCATCTCGACGAGGCATTTCATGAACCAAACTGACCAATATTCGGCAGCCCGAAGCACCGATAGGGTGGCCAAGTGCAATAGCGCCACCATTAACATTGACTTTTTCTGGGTCTAAACCCAATTCTTTATTGACGCATAGGGCTTGCACGGCAAACGCTTCATTGGCTTCAATTAAATCCAGATCAGATATCTGCCAATGTACTTTTTCAAGGGTCTTTTGAGTCGCGACAATTGGACCGGTTCCCATGATCTCAGGCTCCACGCCTGCCGCACTAGCCGCTTCAATTACTGCTAAAATAGGCAGACCTAGACGTTTTGCTTCTTCATCAGACGTCACAACGACCATAGCGGCACCATCATTTAAAGTCGATGCATTACCAGCGGTTACCGTGCCTTCTTTCAGAAAGGCTGGGCGAAGTTTCGCCAGTGAATCTAGGCTAGTATCAGAACGGATTTGTTCATCCGCTTCGACAATGACAGGCTCGCCCTTACGCTGAGGAATGGAAATAGGAAGGATTTCTTCGGCAAAACGCCCTGACGTTTGAGCTTGAGCGGCTTTTTGTTGAGAATGCACAGCAAACGCGTCCTGTTCGTCACGATTAATATGCCAACGATCGGCAATGTTTTCAGCGGTTTGTCCCATGTGATAATCGTTGAAAGCATCCCAAAGTCCATCAATCACCATGGTATCCAGTAATTCCCATGAGCCCATTTTTTTACCATTGCGGCTATTTGGCAAAACATGAGCCGCTTGACTCATACTTTCTTGGCCACCAGCGACCACCATGGCAGAATCACCACTCAATACAGATTGCGCTGCTAGCTGCACCGCTTTCAAACCGGAACCACAAACCTTATTAATGGTCATCGCACCAACATGCTTAGGCAAACCGGCTTGCAATGCTGTTTGTCGTGCTGGATTCTGACCACAACCCGCCGCCAAAACTTGGCCCAAAATGACCTCTTCAATGTGATCTTTTAAAACAGGCTGCTTGGCTAACATGCCAGACAATAACTGAGTGCCTAATTGCACCGCACTCAAAGAAGATAAAGCCCCATTAAACGCACCAATTGGGGTTCTTGCCGCAGCAACGATAACAGCTTTCATAGAAGCTCCTATAATTCTTATTTGTGGTTCAACACTAGGAAAAAGTCATTTCCGGTACATTATCCGGTACGATCAATTTACCTTGAGTTTTTTCAATAATCTCTTCAACTGACACACCTGGTGCTCTTTCTTTCAAGATAAAAGCACCCTCTTCAATCTCTAACCAAGCCAAATCCGTCAGCACTTTCTTGATACAAGCTTTACCAGTTAATGGCAAAGAGCAGTTAGAGAGTAGTTTTGAATCGCCATTTTTAGACGCATGCGTCATAGTGACTATGATGTTTTCAGCACCGGCCACTAAATCCATCGCGCCTCCCATGCCTTTAATCAGTTTATTTGGAATCATCCAAGATGCAATATTACCCTGCACATCCACTTCGAATGCGCCTAATACGGTTAAATCCACATGACCACCACGGATCATGGCAAAGGATTCAGCAGAAGAAAAAATCGAAGCACCTTCCACTGTCGTGACGGTTTGTTTGCCGGCATTAATCATGTCCGCGTCTATAGTGTCTTCGGTTGGGAATTCGCCCATACCAAGTAAACCATTTTCAGATTGCAGCATTACGCTCATATTTTTAGGCACGAAGTTGGCGACTAAGGTAGGAATACCTATCCCAAGATTCACGTAAAAGCCATCTTGTAACTCTTGAGCAACACGTTGTGCCATTTGTTCTCTTGTAAGTGACATAGGAAACCTCTTTTTATTCTGTTGGCGTAACGGTTCGTTTTTCGATGCGCTTTTCAAAGGTGCCGAGCACGACTCGATCGACATAAATACCAGGCGTATGAATATGCGCGGGATCTAATTCCCCGACTTCGACAATTTCTTCAACTTCTACGACGGTTATCTTGCCTGCGGTTGCGGCCAAAGGATTGAAGTTTTGAGCAGTGTGACGGTAGACAACATTACCGTATCGGTCGGCTTTCCAACCTTTTACGATCGCAAAGTCACCCACAATGGCTTCTTCCAACAAGTATTCACGACCATTGAATTGTTTTATTTCTTTGCCTTCGGCTACGGGGGTACCCACACCAGTTGCCGTATAAAATGCAGGAATTCCGGCACCACCAGCGCGCATTTTTTCTGCCAAAGTACCTTGAGGCGTCAGCTCTACCTCAAGCTCACCATCCAATAGTTGCTTTTCAAACAGAGCGTTTTCACCAACATATGACGAGACCATTTTTTGAATTTGCTTATCTTCTAGCAAAATACCTAAACCAAAACCATCGACGCCGCAATTGTTTGATACAAGCGTCAAACCTTTACTGCCTTTTCGTTTAATTTCAGCAATCAAATTCTCAGGAATACCACAGAGGCCAAAGCCGCCTGCTAGCACTGTCATATTGTCTTTCAAACCCGCCATCGCTTCTTCATAAGAAGCGACAACCTTATCGAAACCGGCCATTATGCATCTCCTATCTTATTATTTTTGAATTCCGTCCAGTTTGACCCAACACGATAAATTAATTAAATTTGTTTTTTCTATTTATTAATAAGATTATTAAATGAAACTACAGTCTCCAACGTCATTTAACCCATTCAGAGACCCAAGATGAACATCAAGCAAGTTCGAGCTTTCTTAGCCGTCGCGCAATCCATGAGTTTCGCCAGTGCGGCGACTCAGCTGCATTTATCACAACCCGCATTGAGTCTGTCGATTAAAAGCTTAGAAGGTGACTTAGGCGGAAAGTTACTCACTCGAACAACTCGCCATATCGCCTTAACACCAGAAGGCAAAGCATTACTACCAATCGCCAGACGATTATTGGCTCAATGGGAGAATGCGGAAGATGAAATGAAACAACGCTTTGCCTTACAACTGGGTAAAATCACCATTGCTTCCATGCCATCTTTTGCCGCGTCCCTATTACCAAAAGCCATTCAAAACTACCATGCTAGCTACCCTAATATTCAGGTTGCCATTAATGATGTGTTATCCGACGTTGTGGTAGAAATGGTTCGTAATAACCAAGTTGAGTTGGGCATTGCTTTTGAACCAAGCAATCTTGTGGATGTATCTTTCTATCCATTATACGAAGACAGATTCATTGCCATTCTTCCGCAAAACCATCCATTGGAAAAATACGACACCATCTCTTGGCGGGCTCTTTTGGAACACGACTTTATTACGCTACAGCGCCCTTCAAGTGTCAGAGCCAAGATCGAAAGCTCCCTTAATAAGGTAGGAATTGAGCTCAATGTCGCATTTGATGCTCACCAACTGACGACTGTCGGACGCATGGTCAGCGAAGGTATGGGAGTGGCCGTCGTACCGGAACTGTGCCGACAACAGGCCATTGAACAAGGTTCTATTTGTCGAAACATCAGTGAACCGAGAATCCAGTGGCGAGTCGGCGTTATTTGCCAACCGAGATCGAGTCTCTCGGTCGCGGCCGCGTCCATGCTGGATACGCTTATTAATACCTACTCATAATAAACGAGACTAGATACGCATAAATTTACGGTGTAGTGTTAAAAGCGAGCTGAATTTAATCTTGGTATGCCTTTAACCGCTGCAAAACATTCGGTAAGGCATCGGCAAGATCCTCTGCAATTAACCCCACTCCTATCTCATTCGCCACTTCACCGTGCAGCCACGCGGCAGCGGCAGCAGCATAAAACGGCGTCATCCCCTGCGCTAACAAACCAGCAATGAATCCAGCTAGCACATCCCCTGCCCCACCTGTGGCTAATTCAGCGGGGGCATTTGTATTAATAATGGCCCGCCCATCCGGTGAGGCAATGATGGTGTCCGCACCTTTTAACAAGACGACGGCACCAGTTTCATGTGCTGCTTGTTTTGCTCTACTCAATTTATCTTTTCCAGATGGTTCCGACAAATGAGGGAACAATCGCGCAAACTCCCCTTCATGAGGCGTCAGGACACAGGGACCATGAATGGCGCTAAACAATACTTCTGGCTGTTCAGAAAAGGCTGTCAGTGCATCCGCATCCAACACACAAGCTCGACCACATTTTAGAGTCCCTAACACAGCTTGTTTGACACGGTCTTTGTCTTTTCCATCCAACCCAGCTCCTGGGCCAATCACCACCACATTAAAACGAGAGTCGTTTAACACTTGATGAAAGGCTTGTTCTGATTGATTTTTTCCCAGAGGCTTCACCATTACAGACAACATGGAAGCCGCATAGATTGGCCAACTGATTTCTGGAACGGCCAAGGAAACCAGCCCCGCACCGACACGTTGTGATGCTCGGGCACTTAGGCGACTGGCCCCTGTTATCCATTGACCACCATAGATAAGAACATGACCGCGATGAAATTTATGACCGTTTTGCTGAGGCCAAGGATAGTCTTGTCGCCATAGATCAACCTGGTTTTCCATGATGTTGATGGCTAGCCCCTTGAGCACACTCTCTGGTATTCCTATATCACAAAGCAGTAAATCTCCACATAAGAAGCGACCAGGCCATATCAGATGACCTGGCTTCTTACGAAAAAACGTCACAGTTAATTCGGCTTTGGCCACCATTCCAAGCGCCTGTCCTGTCGTCCCATCAAGACCACTGGGAACATCCACGGCACAAACAGGTAAACCTGACTGAACAACGGCTTCTAGCATCTCATAGGCAACACCTTCTATAAGCCGCGACAAACCGGCTCCGAACAAGGCATCGACCACCAACTCGGCCCCCTCTAACTGCATTGGGGACAAGGACTGCCATTCACCTTGCCATGCCTTAGCATGGGCTTGAGCTTCCTCTGACATACGGTCAATTTGTCCCATAAAAGCCAAAGTCACAGGCCAACCATGTTGGCGCAATTGCTCTGCAATCACAAAACCATCGCCACCGTTATTGCCCGGACCCGCCATCACTAAAACAGGACGCTTTGACCATCGCGCCCTAATAGCCTCAGCCACTGCGTTACCCGCTGCCGCCATTAACCTAAAGGCAGGCACACCAGCTACTACGGCGGCTTGATCGGCTTGAGTCATTTGTTGCGGTGTCAGTAAGGCATGTTGATTGGGAGTCATATCACGGCCATCCTCAGAATCTGCTATTAAATCCATCCTACGCCCATTAAAACAGATCACCAATAGCGAAAAGGTTATGCAGCCTGAAAATAAAAAAAGCCAACTCCCCATGACAAGGAATTGGCTAAAGGCACAACGGGATCACTCTCTATTTAACGTTGCGGCATGTCCGCAACACTGTAACCAAGGCTGACAACCGCATCTTCAGGAATAGGAGGCATGCTTGCATTCCAATCCAGCCATTGCTGTCTCATTTCTGCGAGTTTTTCAGGGTAACGCTTACCCAGATTCGCTCGCTCACGGGCATCATTTTTGACGTTAAACAAATACTCGTGCTCATCCACTTTTAAGTATTTCCAATCATCTAAACGTAACGCTCTTTGGCTGCGGTGTTTCATACGCCAATACAAAGGACGCTCAAACGTTTCTGCATTCCCCGTCAGTACCGGCATTAACGAAACACCATCGACAGGGTAATCAGGGTCAAACGGCCCTTCCCCGACTTCCAGCAAAGTACGAGACCAATCCATTGTCATGCAATGCTGTGTGCTCACCTTTCCAGCATCAATCTTCTTCGGCCACCGAGCGATCCAAGGAACTCGAATTCCCCCTTCAGTCAAATCCATCTTCCCACCAACCAAGGGCCAATTATCAGAAAAGCGCTCCCCACCATTATCACTGGTAAACACTATTAACGTATCATCCGTTAAACCATGCTCTTCTAATGCCGCCATAATTCGACCAATACCTTCATCCATGTGATGAATCATTTTTCGGTAGGTATGAATATTGCCGCCTTCAAGATGAAACAAGGTCGACATCTTGCCAGATAAATGCTCATCCTCTCGGGTTTCCCATGGCCAATGAGGCGCTGTGTAGTGAACGCTCAAAAAAAATGGCTGCTCGGGCGCCTCTTTTGCGCGACGATGAATGAACTCTAGAGAATGTTCTGAAATCAAATCGGTTAAATAGCCAATTTCCTTATGCTCCTCTTCATTGATCCAAAGATCATGATCACCATGACCACTTTTATGAGAGAAATAATCCACGCCCCCCGCCATGATGCCAAAAAATTCATCATAGCCTGATGACCTTGGACCAAAATGAGGGGGATAACCAAGATGCCACTTCCCCATCAATCCGGTGTAATACCCCGCCTTCTTTAACTGACCCGGCAAGGTGGGTATATGAGGAGGCAAGCCCAATGTATCACTGCCAATACTTTTACTATTAATGGGTTCTTCCAGTGCACCACGAAGACGATATTGATACGCCATCGTCATTAAGGCAAATCGAGTAGGTGAACAGACAGGAGAGTTTGCATAGCCATCAACAAACATCATTCCCTCATCAGCCAGCTTATCGATATTTGGCGATACCTTGCCAAATTGAGCTTCTCGACCACCATAACAACCTAGATCGGCATAACCTAAATCATCTGCCACAATGTAAATAATATTGGTCATTACTCTACTCCTTTCAAACGCTGAATGATCTTAATGTCGCAACGCAGATGCCATATCCACAGTAGTAAGGCGAAAGTCGCGCCTATTTGGTCCCAAATCACACCAGGAGCAAATAACATCACGGCGGCCATCAAACGGCCAACAATCTCAAGCCAAGACAGTTTATGTGCGTGAAAACCACTCAAAGCCGTTGCCAACAACAAAATCCCCACAACCAACTTGATCACTAACCAAAGCCAGGACACCAGTTCAAATGGCACACCAGACTGAGCAACGCTTAATAACAAAGGGTTAAAGGCAAAGGTGAACGGAATCACAAAAATCATGATGCCGACTTTCGATGCTTGTACAGACGTACCTATCGGACCACCGCCAGAGATACTGGCCGCCGCGAAGGCAGCGATCGCCACCGGCGGTGTAATGGCCGACCCAACCGCAATAAAGAACACAAACATATGAGCCGTCAATGGCGCCAAACCAAGTTGTTCCATAGCGGGAATCGCTATGGTCGCCACGGTGACATACGCAGGCAAAGTCGGCATTCCCATCCCCAATACGATGCAACAAAATGCCGCGAGTAATAAGGAAATCAATAGGGAATCCGAAACGATACTGGACAATAAAACGCTGAATTTGACTGGTACGCCCGTGGCCGATAATGCCGAAATAACAATGCTCACGGCCGCGATGGCCATCAACAAGCCAGCAAAAGTACGTCCGCCAACTTGCAAACTCTGCAAGAGTTTTATCGGTTTCGCGCGTATTTCTGGGTTAATAAGACTCAATGGAAACAAAGCCGCCAAGGCCGTAATAGAAGCCCCAGAAGGCGACAATCCATATAACAGCAAGCAGACAATGATGGCTAACGGGACAAAGATCAGCATTAAATTCAAATAATCTTGTTTCACTGGCACATCAACGCCTTCCACCGTCTCACTGGCTTGTATGCCTAAACGACGAGATTCAAATACAATCATGGCAAACAAACTGGCGTAATAGGCAATCGAAGGCACCAATACCGCGACAATCACCGTCATGTAATTCACGCCCACAAAATCCGCCATAACCAAGGCAGCCGCGCCCATAATAGGCGGCATGATCTGCCCTCCTGTGGAGGCTGAAGCTTCTACAGCACCCGCAAAATTGGCTGAAAACCCACGACGTTTAATCATCGGAATGGTGATCACACCTGTGCCAACCACGTTGCCCACGGCACTGCCTGATACGGTGCCAAATAGCCCAGAGGACAACACCGCCGCATGCGCTGGACCACCGGCCGTTCGTCTCATCCAATGAAAGGCGATTCGAATCATGGAGTCGCCAGCACCAATGCCTTCTAACATGGCGCCCAAAATAATGAAGGGAAAAACCGTTGTAATCACAATCGCAAAGGTACTGCCCAAAATTCCAGTATCAAGGCTATACAATAAATTTTGCGCTAAGGTCTCATGAACATCATGTCTAACGGTTTGTAGCGGTTCAGGCCAATATTCTCCTGTCGCCATATAAACAATGCCGACTACGCCTAACAGGGCAACAGGAATTCCCCAAACTCGCCAACAAAAATACAAGGCCCCAGATGCCGCCAATACCGCAATCCACATTTCATTGGCACCAAACAAAAACATGCCGTCGTCCAATTCGCTGCTCACTTGATAAAAAGACCAGCAGCAATACAGCATCACCATCATTAAAGCCAAGCTAATAAGGGCATGCAGACCGTGTGTTTTGCCTTTGATGTATTGCTGAACCATACCCAGCGCAATGGTGGTCAAACATAAAGCAAAGAAAGAGGCTCTAAATTCGACCAATGGAAAAGGGCCAAGACGAAAATCGCCTATCGCAGGCATCACATTCGCTAAGCCATAAAAAGCAATGGTCAAACTAAAAGCTGCCAGCATCCATGAAAGCAGACTCGATATCACTCGAGACGAGGAAAACATACGCACTCCTTTAAGCGAGGTCATCCCTCGCTTAAATTATCCACATTGGAGAATAGGGTTATTAAGAAAGGTTAGGGTAATAAGGCTTCTGGAATGGGAATGCCTTCTTCCTTGTAATAACGCACGGCGCCTGGATGCAATGGCGCATTAACACCAACAAAATAATCCGTTGTCAGTAAATCGTTAAACAAGGCGTTCGATTCGGCTAAAGCCATGCGATTATCCACAAACTCTTTGGTCAATGTATAAGCAATATCGTCAGACATGTCCTTATTAACCGCCATCATCATGATGGTCTGCCATGTCAGCGCAGAATCCTCATTTACTTGACCTGGGTAAGTATTGGCGGGGATTTCCGCAGGTTGCATGCCTAGACCTTCCGGCGGCATCATTTTTTCACCTGGAATGCCTAAGATTCGAATTTCATTCGTTAAACTTAATTCCGCAACCGATTGAGAGCCAAGGGAAAAGGTACCCACAAAGACATCAAATTGACCATCTTGAAAACTTTGTACAGCCGCCCCCCAAGGCGCTTTAATTGGCTTATATTCACCAATGGCCAATCCGCCTGCCGCGGCTAAAGAGCTGATTTGAGTATTGGCGGCTCCAGCAGGTGGACCAATAAAAACCCGTTTCCCTTTCGCGTCGGGCCATGACTGAATGCCAGAGTCCGCTCGAGTAATAGCATGGTAGTAACTGCCCGGAATGGTAAATAATCCACGTACATTTTTAGACATGTCTTTGGCTTTATCAGCCATTTTGGCATATGGGCCTCGGCCATTTTGTAAGGCCGAAAAGGCCAAGCCAGGAATTACCGCAGAATCCAAACTGCCCTTTGCGATTTTCAGCAATGATTTAGTGAGGGTTTGATTAAGAGACAATTGCACATCCACGCCTTGCTTAGACCAGTAAGGGGCCATCGCTTGTGGCAACATACCTAAAATACTGTTTGGCGTTGCTGACTCCATGCCTATTTTTGCTGCCAGTACATTGCTCGTCAGCAGTGATGTCGCACATACTACGCCAAAAGTACTGAGACTTTGGCGCAGCAACCTCTTCACATTCTGCATTTTGTGTTCTCCCGCTTGCTTATTATTGTTTATTCGGTAGTTCCAATCTAACGCGACAGATCATATCCGTAAAATAATTATTTAAGACACTAATCAATCAAAAATGAATACCAAAAGATTTTATGTATTCATTTTTGTCGATTAAGAGCCTTCTTTTATCATTTTACGAATACGATGTGGTTGTTTAGTATCTTCAGAATGCTTACACAGTCTTTTTCACTCCATTTCGTCTATCAATTGGAAAGTACATGCTAAAAGCCCTATGTCTCGCCTTATTCCCCTTTGTTTCTTGGGGCCGAAAGCTCACCGCTTCAGACCTAAAAAACGACATCATGGCAGGTATAACGGGCGCAGTCTTGGTACTTCCGCAAGGTGTGGCTTATGCCTATATTGCAGGACTGCCTCCGGAATTTGGTCTCTATACCGCCATAGTTTCTGCCGCTGTTGCCTCATTATTTGGTAGCTCTTTCCATATGATTTCCGGCCCAACCGCTGCTCTTTCCATCGTTGTGGCCTCAGTTGTCAATCAAATGTCATACAGTAATCTGACTGAACAATTAACCATAGTGGTCACTCTGAGTTTTTTGGTGGGAGTGATTCAATTCATACTCGGCACCTTAAGACTAGGAGCTTTGGTTAATTTTATTTCTCATACTGTCATCATTGGCTTTACGACGGGCGCGGCCATACTCATCGCCACCAGCCAAATCAAACACTTGTTAGGCGTGTCGCTGCCAGCAGACTTGAATTTTATTGAGGAAATAAGCGCCTTGCTCCACACCCTGAGCGACACCAATCTCTACGCTCTCGCCATCGGCACGACGACTTTTATCTCCTCTATACTGATTAAAACCATTAATCGTAAACTCCCTTATTTATTACTTGGAATGCTAGCAGGAAGCCTGCTGTGCCTTCTGTTAAACGCACAGCATCATAATGTGGCTATGGTGGAGAGCATGTCGGGCAGTTTGCCCCCCGTATCGATTCCAGACCTGTCACTGGCCACCATACAATCTCTGTTTTCAGGGGCTTTTGCCGTGGCCTTACTTGGCCTGATTGAAGCGGTCTCGATTGCTCGGGCAATTTCGATTCGTTCAAAGCAAGTCATTGATGGCAACCAAGAGTTCATTGGCCAAGGCATGTCAAATATGATCGGCGGGGTATTTTCTTGTTACACCAGTTCGGGCTCCTTCACTCGCTCAGGGGCTAATTATGATGCAGGAGCAGCAAGCCCTTTGGCCGCTGTGTTTGCCGCTGTTATCGTTGCATTGGTTATTTGCTTTATCCCTTCCAGTACAGCCTACTTACCCTTGCCAGCGATGGCCGGGAGCGTTCTGCTGATCGCTTGGAATTTAATCGACAGCAAACACATTATCGACACCTTAAAACTGAATCTTGCTGAAGCCTGCATTCTAATAGGGACGTTTTTATCGACTCTGTTTATCCCGTTAGAATACGCAATTTACCTAGGTATTATTTTATCCATCGGCTTTTATCTGCGTCGAACATCTCGCCCACGCCTCATTGAAGTGGCGCCTCTTCAAACCACAAAACATCGAATGATTCGTAACATCGATCGATATGACTTAAACACATGCCCACAATTTCAAATGATTCGAATTGATGGTTCGTTATATTTTGGTTCTGTCGATTACGTGCAAAAAGAAATGTCTAAACGCACGCAGCTGGGTCGTAGCAACCTCATATTGGTTGCTAAAGGCATTAATTTCATGGACGCCTCAGGCGTTCTTTTGCTGGAATCAGAAATAGAGCGCATCAATAAACTCGGCGGGGATTTACTTATGTGTTCCTTAAAAGGTACGGTATCCGATGAAATTGACTCGATGCCAACCTTTCAGAACCTGTTAAAGCATCATATATTCGATAATTCAAACCAAGCCATCAGCATGATGCTGGATAAGATAGACAAACAAAAATGCGCCGTTTGCGAATCGAGAATATTCAACGAGTGTCGCCAATTTCCAAATAATAAACACAATAAGATAAACAATTGACGAATAAGAGAATGCCCTTATGGAGTCCAAACACCTTATATACTTAGCCACCATTCTTGATAAAGGCTCCATTACCGCGGCGGCAGAATACCTTAATCTTGCTCAGCCCACTCTGACCCGAGCAATGGCGACCTTAGAGATGCAAGCCGGCACCCAGCTTTTTACTCGCAGCCGCTTTGGCGTGACCAGTACCCAAGTGGGAGAATCCCTTGCTAGAGAAGGCCGAGCCATTACCCGTCGTCTAGGTGCTGCACAGGAACAAGTTTCTCGATATAAATTAGGCATTAAACAAAATTTGCGCATTGCTTCTGGCTCCCTTTTAGCAATGGGAGTATTGCCCAAAGTGATTGATCGCATGATTGAAGAACACCCAGACGTGTCTTTGACCATAACCTGCTTAAACCCCTCTGTTGCATTGGAAGGGTTACTCGATGATCAATTTGATATCGTCATTGCACCGCAATCATCAGACAGAAACACCACCAGCCTTTATAGCGAACGACTAAAAGAAGACAAAATAGGCATCTTCTGCGGCCAACAACACCCACTGGCCAATAGAAGTGATATTCAGATTGATGACTTTATGTCTCTTGACTGGTTAAGCTTAGGAATCGCTTCTTACTTTGAACAACAAACCACTGAAATGCTCTCATCCTATGGCATCCACGGCGCAAGAACCAAAGCCGTATTCCGCAATGATGCTTATATGCTCATGAAAATGTTAGCGTCTGGCCGCTATCTCGCCGCACTACCTCACTTCCCTGTTACCGTGATCAAAGAAGAATTTTCGATCTGTGAACTTAAGCTCGAACACATTCAACCTGTCTCCCGCGATTTGTACCTATGGTGTGTCAGTCCTTTACAGGAGCAATTCGCCTTTCAGTCTTTTCAAAAAATCGCCAAAGAGGTATTTGAAGAACAGAACATTGGATGAGCAACCTTCCCCTGAAAAGCTGCCTAATTGCTTAGATAACAAAGTAGCCGATGCAAGCGAGACATTGAGCATTCAAATACCTTTCCCAAACATAGTGACAAAAGAAAACGTTGATCAATTTGATACGAATGTTTGTTTGAGCAATTAAATTTTGCCTTTGCTTGACCTTGGACCTAACTCCAAGGTTTATAATTCCTTCTAACACTTCGTGACCAGACGGATCTAAACACCATGTATCGAATTGGCGAACTCGCAACACTCTACAAGATCAATAAAGACACCTTACGCTTTTATGAAAAAAGCGGATTATTGCATGCATCAGCTCGCTCAGACTCAGGCTATCGACTGTATTCGGAACAAGACAAAGACATTTTACATTTCATATTACGAGCCAAAGGAGTGGGATTTACCCTAGCTGAAACCCAAGAATTGCTGTCCATTGAAATCAACAAAGAGAGCAATTCTTGCTCAGATGTAAAGCAGCTGGTAGACGATAAATTGACTGAAATCGAAGCTAAAATAGCCGAATTAAAATGCTTTCAGAGCTCGTTAAAAAAACTCTCCGATGCCTGCTGTGGTGGCCATGAAAGTGCCGTTCATTGCACCATTCTAGAAGCATTAGAACAAGACACAAACGAAGTCCAATATGAATCTTCCGTTCATCAAGGAGATCAATGACATGTTGTTTTTATCTCACTTTTATCAATTGTTTTTAGAATCCGCTCCATGGTTCATTTTTGGCCTTGCTTTGGCTGGCATAATGAAAACCTGTATTCCAATAAATTGGATGAACCAACAGCTGGGTGGTCATGACATCAAAACCACAGTAAAAGCCGCCTTCATCGGCGCTCCCTTGCCTCTCTGTTCATGTGGTGTGATTCCAGCGGCCATGGGTTTACGCCGAGCTGGAGCCTCAAAAGCCGCCACCAGCTCTTTTCTCGTTTCAACACCGGAAACAGGCGTCGATTCTATCTCCGTATCCTACGTTATGCTTGGACCTTTCATGGCCATTGTTCGACCAATTGCAGCCATTTTTAGCGCCATTCTTGCGGGCTTATTCGTAAACTCATTAGATAAGCAAAGCAAATCCTCTTATTCCGTTGACGACAAGCTAACAGACAATACACCATCCTGTTGTGCCTCATCTCACTCAATAATGCCAAAATCCGCTCACAACACGGCGGCAAATTCGTCCAACGACAAAAACACCTCAAACTCTTGTTGTTCAATCAACAAGAAACAACAAAACAACGTCGCACCTAATTCCTCCTGCAGCACCCAAAAAACCAACCGTATGAACAACGCGGCCCAAAAAATACAAAAAGGATTACGCTTTTCAGCCACTAACTTGGTGGATGACATCAGTATGTGGTTAATAATCGGCATCGGTTTTGCCGCATTAGTACAAGCTTATTTACCCAGTGGCTTTTTAGCCCAATGGGGAGACGGCATTCTCGCGATGCTCATCATGGTCATCATTTCTATTCCTATGTACATTTGCGCAACAGCTTCCACACCCATTGCCGCAGGACTGCTTTTAGCCGGTGTATCACCAGGTGCCGTTTTGGTGTTTATGATGGCGGGACCAGCAACCAACATTGCCACATTGGGCGTAATCGGCAAAGAAATGGGTAAAAAGACATTACTCGGGTATTTAATTGGCGTGATTGGTGGCGCACTAATGTGCGGTTACTTGGTTAACTTTCTTGCTGCTCAATTCCATATTGAAATACAGCCGCAAATAGGTCCAGAACACGCTCTCTTGCCCTACTGGTTAATCTTGTCATCAGCAACTTTATTGGCTTTTTTAATCAGCCTATCTTTCATTAAAAAAGCCAAGAACCTCCTAAAGTAAGGTGAATAGGTGCTAGGAAGCGATACCTGCTTATGTAAATTGGTCAAACCAAAGAGAGGGGAAGCACTTGAAGAAGTGCCATATTCATTAATATGAGGCTCTTTTTGTAGAATTAGAAGGATGGAACGAATGCTTGAGAAACCAGGAGCGATTCACCTTGCCAGAAGCCAACAAAGTAACCAACTGCCAAAACGCCCTGCTCAATTACGGTACGGGAGCCAACACGCTAAACGCCCACATACAAACACGGTTGGATTCTTTACTGGACGACTTGCAAGTGGCCAGTGCGGTGAAGTCTGTAGACAGTTATTTGAATGATGTGCCAGACAATTGTGCCAACATCAACACCATCATGGATACCGCCGCCGGCGCAACGGATGACTTGCTCGCCGCATCGAGCGACATTTTGAATGAACTGGACCAGGGTATGACGGATTTTGATGCTGGCTGGTTTGATTGATGATCCTTGTGTAAGACCCTTTTTGGTGAGATTGGCAGGACCAGAGTTGAGTCAGGTGCTAGTGAGTGATTTTGGGGTTGGGGATGTTTGATAACTTTTACTTGGTTGGGTTAATGAGTTTTTTCGGACAAATAAATCACTTTCTTTAGGCATAAAAATTTGCAAAAAAAACCTTTACAACGCTTGCCAAATCGCTGTTCAAAGAATGATCAAGAAAGAAAGGTTAGTAACCACTTAGTCATGGTAACTTTCTAGTTTTTGCGTTTTTTTCAAGCCTTGATTTTGAATCCATTGAGCATCAAAATGATTCTTGTAAGCCTTGCTACATCTGGTTTATAAATAAAAAAGGCCTCAATTAAGAGGCCTCTTAGCGCGAGAACAAGCTTGTTTTAACCAGCTACTATTCCCGACTCGTCATCGCAAGAATAGTATTTTGATCTGGTTTACTCAAGCTTTCTCGAAAAATTTACACAACTTTTTACGAGGTGAAGCATGAGATATTATGCTAAAGCATCGTTGATAGTTGTCCTAATGTGCCTTGTGTCTCCCCCGGGAAGCTCAGTAGTCATTAGCAACATCGACTTTGCAATTAATTTATAACGCTGTACCCAAAAGCCCATCAAACGATGGGCTTTTTCATTTCTACGATGATGGCTCATAAAAGCAGTAGCCTATCACAGGCTTAAATTACCCGAACAATTAACCTTTCTTCTTTGTGACTTAGCGCCGTAGAAAAGCTCTATCATTGGGGCGTTTTGTTTTAGGTTCCTGCATCTATACAAACCAACTTAACATTATTTTTACGATCCAGAATACACCATACAAACCTCGAATGATTAAAGGCATATAAATGCTTAAAAGTAAGATAGCCATTTTTACTATGGTAAATAGTAAAATTCCGCCAACAGTATAAACAATGATTTTAGACGTAATAATGTTAGCCGCAAATTGTAAGATAGAAATCAACGCTTTATCTAACTTTGGAAATCTTCCATTAAACTCAATCATTAAGCAGCTCTCCAAACTTTGTTTGTATTTAACATTAATTAATATTATCAAATTATTTTGATATATCCCCTTAAAACACTAACGATGTGCCATATTCTAAAACCTGTTTTGCTAAACTTTTCATCGTATCAGTCCCTTGGTCTTTTATCGCCTCAATAAGCTTTTCTCCATAGCTCCTATCTAAGCTTTGAGGAATTTTATTAAGGGTTTGTAAACCTTTACTTGTTAGTGTGCAACCCGCAAAACTTGACATTTGTTCACACTCTAAATGTATATAACCCTCTCTAACTAACCACCTTACTGTATGCTGAACAAGTTCAACATCGCCATCTGGAAGAAAGAAACCTCCAGCATCTACTGCAACATAAAAATCAGCTGCAGACTCATCCGTGAACTCATCAATATGGATGTCAATTTCAATAGGAAATTTCTCATACAATTTTGCGAAAATTTTGGCAGTTACTTCATTAAATCGATCCATGTTTTGACTCAATGTATTTTTCCTTTTCTTGCTTCTCAACAGCTTAATAGATTATTAATTTTAACAGTTGATTTTCCATGTTGAACAGGTATAGGTTCCCACTTCCCCACACAGCTATTAGATTTTAATTCTTAAAACCTCTCCAAACTGGAGCAGTATACTTTAGAACTGATGATGCACTCCCGTTCTTTCTTTAAATTTCGCGCACAATGATTTATGACTTTCTTTCGAAGAGAATGTTTCGGCAAACTCGCAAGTTACCCACACATCAAGCACTTCTCCTTTATCTAAAGTATCATTAAAAGCTAGATTCCATCTGACTTCCCTAACTATAAAATCTTCTGAACCTGATTCACTTACTCTTGAAAAAGAAATCCGATCCCCTTCTCTTGGCAGTTCAAGCAAATCAATAGATACCATGTATTGCTGTTCATCTTCAGTTGGTGCAACAAACGCTAATTTCACTAACATATTAACCCCTCACTAAAACTAACCATTGAAAGTGCTTGTTCCATCTTAAAAATTGTGACGTGTCACGCTTTTAAAAATAGCCTATATTCAACTGACTATCAGATTAAGGAGGATATATGGAACACTCAGATATGCGTCGGATGATGCAAGAAGCGCTTGAACTAAAAACCGGTGAAGTATTTGAAATCATCTATCATGGAGGTAGTTCACCTGGTAGCCGTCGTACAATCATGCCGTTGAAGGTAGACAAATATACTGTTTACGCTAAGTGCTTTGCATCAGACTCAGAAAAGACTTTTCGCTTTGATAATATGGAACTCGCAAAAAACAGCAACGCTCCTTTATGGCAACAGTTTGACCAACAAAAAACCAATACATCACCAAAGAAAAAAGCAAGAATATTCGATTCGATTAATGATCCAATGAGTAAAAAATCTATCTTTTTTATGGCGCTATTCTTTGGCCTTATTGCGGGTTATTTCTTTGGTTACATTGGTTTTATCATCGTTTTTTGTCTGTTTGTTTATGTTGGACTTGACAATAATAGGAAGCTGAAAAAGAAAAGTGTAGCCTCACAAACTCAAGCCCAAACCACTGTCTTCGCGCCAACTAGCACCAGTGGAAAAACTATTTCCATTGATAGTCAATCTACTGGAAGCACAGATACAAACAACCTATCAAGTAAGACAAATTTTACTTCGGTTCCCACTCCCACCACGAAAACAGAAGCACGCCAGATGGTCAAGGAACTCGAAACTGAAGAGGATGTGCGTAACTTTGTACTCTCTTGCGAGGAAGCCCAAGACAATCTTTATGATAACCATGACTTAACAGAGAAACAGCTAGATAAACTTTCGGACTTACTTTCTGATGCAATGGACTTAGCGGAGTTCAAAACCCTTGCATGGCAATTTTTGCCCGATGTTTCCCCCCAAACCTCTTTAGAAGAATTAAACATAGCTTACAAGATGTTTTCCAATAGTGAATATAAGTCACTACCTAAGAAATTTAAGCAAGATAAGTCATGGTTAGAGCTAACTATTGGGGATGAACCAGACCTTCCAGACGAATTTTTAGCGAACCTGATCGACTTTCGTGAAATTGTCGAATCAAAAATATCAGACGATCAAATGATTACCGCCATAGATAACTATCTTTCTGAACATCCAATATTCATGGAAGAATACTTTGGTGAACTTAATGAAGATGCAAGCCTAACCCATGGCCAAGAGTGGTTTGCATCAAAACTGTCTCAGCTTGGTTTACCCGCTGCATGGGAATTATACGCTGAAGGTTACACCACTATTGAAAAGTGCCTAGAAATTGACCCCAATGAGTTTATTAAACGTCGCGGAATCGGCCCAAAGAAAAAACAACAGTTAATAGAGTTTCAAGAGAAACACAGATAAATCAAAACGCTCCATCACTGGGGCGTTTTTCGTTCATAGTAATGGTTGTTTTAATTTCTCTAGGCTGTATTCGCCTGACAAGACCATGAGCCGGAAGTCATCCACTGCGTTCATGAAACCGTATGCTGAACTTTATAAAATAGAGAAAACGCCTGAAAGGCTTAGTATAGAAGAGATAGAAAGAATTTAGAAAGGTACAGAAACAAAAAAGGCACCATAAATGGTGCCCGGGACCGGAATCGAACCGGTACGCTCGTTAAAGCGCAAGATTTTAAGTCTTGTGTGTCTACCAATTTCACCACCCGGGCAATCTGATTATGGAGGCCGGAGTCGGAATCGAACCGGCGTTCACGGAGTTGCAGTCCGCTGCATGACCACTCTGCCATCCGGCCTCTATCAGAAATCTTTAAAGATGGAGCGGGAAACGAGGCTCGAACTCGCGACCCCAACCTTGGCAAGGTTGTGCTCTACCACTGAGCTATTCCCGCGTCTCAAAAGACGGTGCCTATTCTATGTATTTGAGCTTTCACGTCAAGGAAAAATTCTAAATAAATGGCTAACTTAGGCACTTTTTTGCATTCTGATTAGTTTTTATCCGATTCCTTCGACGTCAACTCAGGCCAAGCCGCTTTCAGATAAACGTACATGGACCAAAGCGTCAGCAAGGCCGCTGCGATCAATACGCCTTCACCAAGATGAGCGATTAAAGTATCTGGACGTGACCCCAACAAAATGAAAATAGCCAGCATTTGCATGGCGGTTTTCAGCTTACCAATATAAGACACCGCCACGCTGGCGCGCTTGCCCATTTCCGCCATCCATTCACGCAGAGCGGAGATCACAATCTCTCGACCAACAATCACCGCACTGGCCAACGTCATCAAGGGATTGGAATAGCTTGCCACTAATAGCACTAAGGCAATGGAGACCATCAGCTTATCTGCGACTGGATCAAAAAAAGCACCGAAGGCTGATGTCTGATTTAACTTTCTCGCCAAATAACCATCTAACCAATCCGTAATCGCCGCTAAGGCAAAAATGATGGCACAGGTATGATAGCGCCCTTCCCATGGTAAATAATAAATGACCACCAATACCGGAATCATCAAGATGCGAACGGAAGTTAAAATATTCGGTATATTCATTTCAAATCCAATTAATGCTGGGGCAAACCTGCCCAGTAAAACATAACGTTTAAAGACTAAACCTTAACTCTTATGCAAATAGAGGTAAATTTCTTCGGCTTTTTTCGCACTGATGCCTTTTACCTTGGCAATGTCTTCCTGACTGGCGGATAACATCTCCTGATAACCACCAAATGCCGTGAGCAATTCTTTTCGGCGATTGGGGCCAATTCCTGGAATCTCTTCTAAAACCGAATGTCGACGCTTTTTATCCCGACGTCGACGGTGGCTCTTTACGGCAAAACGGTGCGCTTCATCACGAATATGCTGAATCAAGTGCAGCGCTGCAGAATCGGGCGGCAGCACAACCTCATCTTCCTTGGATCCAATGTATAGGGTTTCCAATCCTGGTTTACGAGTGTCTCCTTTCGCTACCCCTAACAAAAAGATATTCACCAAACCCAACTCTTGTAACACGGCTTCCGCTTGGCTTAGCTGGCCTTTACCACCATCGATGAGCAAAACATCTGGTGCTGGGTTTTCGCCGCTTTTGACGCGCTTATATCGACGCGTCAGAGCTTGTTTCATCGCTGCGTAATCATCACCCGCTTCAACCCCTTCAATATTGAAAGACCGGTAACGCTTTTTATCTGGTCCATCCGGTCCAAACACAACACACGAAGCAACCGTCGCCTCGCCACTGGAATGACTAATATCAAAACATTCCATATGGGCAGGCGGTTCTTTGAAGCCTAACAACTTTTGCAACGCAGTTATACGGCTAAAATGATTTCGTTTATCAGACAATCGCGCTTGCAAGCCTTGTTCGGCATTCAATTTTGCAAGTTCTAACCATCTCGCCCTTTGGCCACGAACACTTGAAACAACCTCTACCTTCTTACCTGTGGTTTCAAAAATGCCTTCCATGAGACTTTCAGCATCGTCCAGCTCATGACTTAGAACTAAGGCCTTTGGTAGTTCTTGTGCACCACCTAGGTAAAATTGGGCAATAAAGGAAGACAGCAATTCTCCTTCACTGATTTCCAATGGCATTTTCGGGTAATGGCTTTTACTGCCAACCACCTTACCATTTCTCACCATCATCACATGAACACACAAGCCACCTGGCTGAATGATAGAAGCGATCACATCGGCTTCACCAGACTGACCATACACATGTTGCTGCTCTTGAATGTGCTTGAGCTGGATCATTTGATCACGTAGCTCTGCCGCTCGCTCAAACTCCATGCCTTTAGCCGCATCCGTCATCTGCAGACTGATTTCATCGGTTAATTCTTGATTACGACCCTGTAGAAACATTCTCGCATGACGCACGTCAGCATCGTATTCTTCATCACTGATTAGACCAACACAGGGGCCAGAGCAACGCTTGATTTGATATTGCAAACAAGGTCGCGAGCGATTGGCATAAGTACTGTCTTCACACTGGCGCACCTTAAACACCTTTTGCATGGTGTTCAGACTTTCTTTCACCGCCGTGCCGCTCGGAAAAGGACCAAATAAGGTACCTTGTTTGGCTTTATCACCACGACGAAATAACAAGGCTGGATGTTGGTGATTCGATAACAAGATGTAGGGATAAGATTTGTCGTCCCTTAATAGAATGTTATAAGGTGGACGGTGTTGTTTTATTAGGGTTTGCTCAAGCAGCAAGGCTTCGGTTTCGCTTTTGGTAACCGCAATTTCAATGGCCTGTATTCGACTCACTAACGCCATGGTTTTCGTGGTCAAACCGGTGGGCCGAAAGTAACTGGCCACCCTATTTTTTAGATTTTTTGCTTTACCGACATAAAGCAATTCACCTTGCTCATCATACATACGATACACCCCAGGGCGCGTCGTAAGATGACTAACAAAGTGTTTAGAATCAAATTCGGAGTGGCTCAAACAAACCTCGTTCTAGCCCATGCCGAGTACGTTGTAACGCACGGCCAAATGGATAAGCTCAACGTCGCTGTCAATATTTAACTTAGCGAAAATTCGGGTACGGTAAGTACTAACGGTCTTAGGACTGACATTAAGGTGTTCCGCAATTTCACTGGATTTTTTGCAATCAACAATCATCTGTGCAACTTGCAGCTCTCGGTCTGATAACTCTCCTAACGGCGAGCCCTGATCATCGATCGAGAATTTAGACAAGGCCATCTTCTGAGCGATGTCTTTGGAAATATAATGCTCACCTTTCGACACCATGTTAATCGCGTCTAATAACTCGGAAGCATTCGTGCCTTTGGTGACATAGCCCGACGCCCCCGCTTCAATCAATTTTACGGGATACAAGTTGTCATCTAAAGCCGACAGAGCGATCACCTTGGTTTTCGGCAAAATGCGTTTTATTTCTTTCGTTGCACCCAATCCGCCGATTCCCGGCATGTGCACATCCATCAATACAATATCAGGTGTAGTCGCTCTGGACTGCGCAATGGCTTCCTCACCACTGTGCGCGACGCCCACCACCTCGACACCTTTAACGTCCTGTAACACGAGGCTAATGCCTTGGCTGACCATATCATGATCATCCACAATTAAAACTTTTAACATAACCACCTCTGCCATCTTTCAATACAGGTTTCGTTATCTCCATGACGCTTATGACAACCTGCTATTGAACCTTTGTCAACAAACAGAAAATATAATTCACTATCTAATTCACCTAGTTAGGTAAACGACCATGAAAACCAAGCTCTATTAGCTTAGCTTGGCTGAGCTCTCGGTAGCGTTGTCGAATACCAGAACCTTGTGTCTTCTGAGTGTAATAAAGCAGTGGGGCAATAGCGTCTTCTTCCATACCTAACTGCTCGGCAATCTGCTGCGCCAACTCTGATACATCCAATGTGTGTTTGTCTTCAATCATCACCACTTGCGGTACGCTTAAACGCTCACCGGCAATGACTCGATCGATAATGTTTAAATAAGCCTGTTCAAACAGCGGCCAGGTGACTCTTTCCTCTTCTGATTTAATCTTGTACCAACCAGTGTCAGCACCAGCAAAATACACCGCTGGGTGACTCCAACGGAAGGTCAATGGATCGACTCGGCATGCACAAGCTTCTTTGTAGGCCGAACGCGGATCAATCAAACCATACGCTTTGTAAGCCGTATTAATCAGTTTTAAAAACTCGGATATGGTCGGCGGCCAAGCATAGGTTTCTTTTGTTCGCTCAACAGCATAAGCCAACAAGGGCTCTTGAAAACCTTTTAAGGCAATGGCCCACTCTCGTTTTGCCAGCTTTACTTCGTCTGGGGTGCTATAAGCTGAGGCAAACTTGTGTGTGTAAATGGCTTTAAAACGGGCAAACAGCATGTTAACCAACACACGAGTCTGTTGCTCGGCCTCCGATGGACCGGCGTCTCTCGATGCACCATAGCCAGCCTCAGCCTGATCACCAGTCTGTGTCGTGAATGTTGCTGAGGGCGTCGCTAACTTGCTCTCGAGAGGTTTTATTAAATTTTGAACTGACTGAGGTTCCTTCATATGAAGACCGATCCGATTGTTTGTATTGCCACTGACGTTTTACGTATTTAAAAAACTCACTGTTCCAAGTTCTGACGTTTTTACGCTGCTCTTTGATGCGTAACAAAAACTCTGTTTGTAACCCCAAGGCAAACTCACGAGAAATCCCTGCTTGCAAGATTTGCTCAAATGTCGCTTCTTCGGGTTGCCATTGATCTGGCTGACGCGCTCGTTCTTTTTGCTCTAAATATAAGTCAAAGTCGGTGACACCACGACGATCTTTTACAACCGGCGGCGAGGTTTCATAGTGTCGTGTTGGCGCTTGCGTCATGTAGGTTTTAGGCTGAGGTGTGAATTCTTCCGTCTTTTGACGTGAAGCCTTGTGCAAGCGATCCATTTTGTCCATTAACTGATCGTCCTGCACCGCCGCTTTAGGCGCGACAGTCGGTGTCACTTGGTCTGCTTTTTTCGCCGCCAACTGCACTTCGATTAGATCATCTTGACGCTGGAAGCTCAAAAACTGACTGAGCTGTAGATTTGCTAACAAGCGCAAAATCACCGGCACGGTCCAAAAAGGTAATTGGCGACTTAACAAACGCATGTCCAATCTCAATGTTTGAGTATGTTGCGCATAAAATTGCTGCTGCAAATACGTCAGTAGAACGGTTTCTTCTAAGCCGATCTGAGCGGCCATAGAAAATGAGATGGGTAAGGAATAATCGTGTTCCAACATAAGTCTCGCTTCACCTAATAGGTTTCTTAGTCTATCAAAAGCCAGTTCCATAAGCACGGCCAGCCTTCATCAATCTAACGACTAAAAACCAACATTTTTTACTAATAAGTCTCGCCTTTGTCGCTTTTCCATTATAAAACAAATATTCTTACTTGAACTTTGGAACTTTCCACCTCATATTAAGTCCATAGTTAAACATAAACTTTATAGGAGTTACTCTCATGCGTTACTCAGAAGCCCTTTCGACACACACGTCCCAAGCGGCCAACAAAACGCTCCGCAACACCTACGGACTGTTGTCGCTAACCCTTTTGTTCAGCGCCTTCACTGCGGGTTTGAGCATGGCTTTGAACTTACCTCACCCAGGTTTAATTCTAACCTTGATCGGTTTTTACGGCTTGTTGTTCCTAACCCACAAATGCCAAAACAGTGCGGCCGGTATCCTTTGCGTATTTGCTCTAACGGGTTTTATGGGATTAACCTTAGGCCCTATTTTAAGTGCTTATTTAAGCCTTTCAAATGGTGCTAGCTTAATCATGAGTGCATTGGGCATCACAGGTTTGTCCTTCTTAGGCTTATCCGCGTATGCGCTTGTTTCTAAGAAAGACTTCAGTTTCCTAAATGGCTTTATCACGGTTGGCTTTTTCGTACTTTTATTCGCCGTTATTGCCGGCTTCTTTGTACAAATGCCAGCGTTGCAAATTTTCATCTCTGCGGGCTTTGCCCTTTTCTCTGCGGCCATCATTTTGCTGCAAACCAGTGAGATTGTTCGCGGCGGTGAAACCAACTACATCATGGCAACAGTAAATCTTTATGTTGCCTTGTATAATATGTTCATCAGCATCTTGTCTTTGCTAGGCATGTCTAGCAGCGACGACTAATATTGATACAGAAACCAAAAAGGCCGCTGACTGCGGCCTTTTTTATCGGTAAAATTCGCCTCTAATTGAGGATTTAAGGTTTAGCATCATGCAACACACCCTTCTCGTAACCGGCTCACCGTACCAAAGCAAGGCTTGCCATTCGGCCTTGCGCTTTGCTAAAGCCGCGTTAAAAGCACAACCAGACAGCATCAAAGGGGTGTTTTTTTATGAAGATGCCGTACTAATAGGCAATACATTAACTCAGCCACCACGTGATGAGATCAACCTAAAGCAAGCATGGCAAGACCTCGCCAATGAGTTTAACGTCCCCTTATATTTATGCATTGCGGCGGCAGTTCGACGTGGCGTCATCAACGAAACAGAAAGCAAACGCTATGAATTAAATCATCATTCACTCGCTCATGGTTTCCAGCTTGAAGGCCTAGGCACCTTAGTCGAGCTGATGAGCTCTACCCAAAAAATCATTCAATTCAGGTAAGACGATGAAGAACACTTTGATACATTTAACATCGAGCCCTTACAGCAGCCTTGCCTGTAAAGAAGGCTTAGATCTCGCCTTGGTATTGGCAACGTTCGAACAAAAAGTCGACCTTTGCCTTTCTGGTGCGGCACTTTCGCTGCTTACAAAGAACCAACAACCCACACCAGAACAAGGTAAAAATCTGCATAAGTTGCTCGATGGTTTGGAATTTTATGACATTGAAAACGTCTTTGTTGAATCTTCTAGCTTAGCCCCAGACCCAGAAACTCAATGGCCTGGCATCACCTCACTGAATTCAGCCGCATGGTCTGAGTTGTTCTCAAGCTATCAACAGGTATTTCGCTTTTAATTATGACACTCCACCAGATTAATCAATTGAGCTACTCAAACGACACGGAATCGCTTTGGCAACAAAGCTTAAAGCAAGGTGATGCCGTCCTCCTGATTGAAGAAGCCATTTTAAGACTGACACAAGTTCACTCAACGCATATGACGTCACTAGAAGAAAAGCACATCCGCCTTTATTATTTGCAAAGAGACGCTGAAGCGTATGGCATTGAACCTAGCCTAGGCCAAGCACTCAGCGACACAGAATGGGTCGAATTAACCTTCTCAGCACCCAGTCACATTAGTTGGTAAACCTTATGTTAGATTCGACTTTATTAGATGAAGAAGGTTATTTATTAAACCTAGACGACTGGTCCCCCGAGCTAGCGCACCAACTCGCCACTCAGGAAGCCATCACACTCACAGATCAGCACTGGGAAATCATTCATCTATTACGTGATTTCTATCACGAATTTGAAGTGTCCCCTGCTATGCGCCCCTTAACCAAAGCTGTGTCAAAAAAGCTTGGGGCAGAGAAAGGCCGAAGCATCTATTTAATGACACTCTTTCCGGGTAGTCCGCCAAAATTGGCTGCGAAGATTGCTGGCTTACCAAAACCAGCAAACTGCCTATAACTGGCCATCGCCTCATTACAAATTCGACGTAAAAAAAAACGGACCCCCTTCAACAAAGAAGAGGCTCCGTTATTATGTCTAAGGAAGGTACGAACAAGTTCACTGGCTTCAGAAGACTTATTCGCACCTCCCCTAGAAACAGAGACTAGTATTTACCGTACCAAGCCAGCTTATCTTGCAAAGTCACGACTTCACCGATAATTAATAAGGCAGGCGATTTAACCTCATTCTGTGTCGCCACATCAAACACATCGATAATAGTGGAGGTGAACACACGTTGAGCCTTGGAAGTTCCCTTCTCTACCACCGCCACCGGCATAGTTGGCGACATACCGAATTTCAACAAAGATTGACTGATATCTTTAAGGCCAGTTAATCCCATATAGATCACCAAAGTTTGAGCAGGATGCACCAATTCTTCCCATGGTAAATCCGTCGTACCATCCTTCAGATGTCCTGTCAGAAAGCGCACTGATTGGGCATAATCACGATGCGTTAAGGGAATGCCCGCATATGCAGCACAACCTGCTGCCGCCGTTACCCCAGGTACGACTTCAAAAGGTACACCTTCTTCAATCAACTCTTCCAGCTCTTCACCACCACGTCCAAAAATAAAAGGATCGCCGCCTTTTAGTCGAACAACCTGATGACCTTGTTTGGCTTTTTCCGCTAGCAAAGAATTAATGTCTTCTTGTGGCAAGCTATGCAAGGACTTAGCTTTGCCTACATACATTTTCTCAGCGCTCTCCGGTATTAACTCTATGATCTCCTGTCCCACCAGTCGATCATATAACACCACATCCGCCTGCTTTAGTAGTCGATATGCTTTGAGCGTCAGTAACTCAGGATCACCTGGCCCCGCTCCAATCAAATAGACTTTACCCATCATAATTTTTCTCATACAAAAAAAGCCTCGTCGAGAGGCTTTTTTATTAAAAGCGCTGATTACGCCTTACTTAATAACGTTTTACCGCCCATATATGGCACCAATACATCAGGAACACGCACACTGCCATCAGCATTTTGATAGTTCTCAAGTACAGCGACCAAGGTACGGCCCACAGCCAAACCAGATCCATTCAAGGTATGTGCCAACTCAGGGCGGCCTGTTTCAGGGTTACGCCAGCGAGCCTGCATACGACGCGCTTGAAAATCCCACATGTTAGAGCAAGAGGAAATCTCTCGGTATTTAGCCTGTCCAGGCAACCAGACTTCAATGTCATAGGTCTTATGAGCGGAGAAACCAAGATCCCCACCACACAAAATAACCGTACGATAAGGTAACTCAAGCTTTTGTAGAATGACCTCAGCATGCCCTACCAACTCTTCCAAAACCGCTTCTGAGCGATCTGGGCGACAAATATGAACCAACTCTACCTTTTCAAATTGATGCTGGCGAATCATGCCGCGTGTATCACGACCATAACTGCCCGCTTCACTTCGAAAACAAGGTGTGTGAGCGACAAACTTTTTATGCAAATCCGCATCGTTAAAAATTTCGTCACGAGCCAAGTTCGTTACCGGCACTTCGGCGGTCGGAATTAGGTAAAAATCGCTGTTTCCGCTGTCTTTATCGACCGGAACCTTAAACAATTCTTGCTCGAATTTAGGCAGCTGCCCTGTTCCTTTTAAGGAATGAGCATTCACCAAATACGGCACATACACTTCGTTGTAACCATGCTCATCTGCATGGGTATTAATCATAAACTGAGTCAAAGCACGATGTAGACGCGCCAAATCAGAGCGCATCACGGCAAAACGAGAACCGGTAATTTTGACCGCGGCTTCAAAATCCAGCATTTCCAAAGCTTCGCCAAGATCAACATGATCTTTCGCTTCAAACTCAAAGCGTTTTGGCTCACCCCAACGGCGAATTTCAACATTATCGTCTTCCGACACACCAGCAGGAACAGACTCATGAGGAATGTTTGGAATACCTTCTAGCAAAGCATCCATGTCCGCTTGCACTTGAGTTAACTGCTCTTTTGCAGCGTTTAAATCATCGCCCAAGGTGGCTGTTTGAGCTTTTAAGTCAGCGGCTTTTTCTTTATCGCCAGACTTCATCGCCTGACCAATTTCTTTGGATACCGAGTTGCGAGACTGTTGCAGCTGCTCTGTTTCAATCTGGATGGCTTTACGACGTTCTTCTAGCGACGAAAATTTAGCCACATCCAGTTCGTAGCCTTTCTTTTTAAGTTGAGCCGCAATGGCCTCAGGGTCAGCGCGCAATGCTTTAATATCTAACATCTCAGCAACAATATCCTCTAATATCCAATAAAAACCAATCTGCCTAAAACAAGCAGATTAAAAAAAGCGAGTTAACGCCATACCGATGGCGAGCCCAAGCACGCCTAAAATGCAGCTCAATAATAAATAGCTTAATGCCGTTAGCCAAGCCTGCATGTGAATTAATGAGACAATTTCCAACGAAAAGGTGGAGAAGGTGGTAAATGCCCCCAAAAAGCCGACGATCACCAGAGGTCGATAGGGTTCAAGAGACGGCATTTTCTCACTGATAACCACAAAGGCAACGCCCATCAAGACACACCCCAGTAGATTGACCATCATGGTAGCGAATGGAAAATGATGGTGCCAATAAGTGTTAATCCATTTGGTCATACCATATCGACTAAGGGCACCAAGTGCTCCACCAAACGCGATCATCAGATACATCATGACTCCTCTCCCCAATCGGTTGCGGAATAACGCTGTTGCAAACTTTGACGGTCTAGCTCTGATAACCAATCCATCTTCTCAGCAATTTTTTTCTCTAGCCCTCTGTCCGAAGGCTGGTAGTAACGCATTTCAGCCACTTCTTGTGGCAAGTAATTTTCCCCTGCCGCATACGCATTGGGTTCATTATGCGCATAACGATACTCATCACCATGCCCCATACTTTTTGCTAGCGATGTGGGCGCATTACGCAAATGAATCGGCACCTCATAACTCGGCTGAGCTGCCACATCAGACATCACTTGATTAAACGCTTGGTACACGGCATTACTTTTAGGCGCGCAAGCCATATACACAGCGGCTTGCGCAATGGCTCGATTGCCTTCCCCTGGACCAACTCTTTCAAAGATATCCCACGCATTTAACCCCACTTGCAAAGCTCTTGGGTCAGCATTGCCAATATCTTCAGAAGCAATGGCCAATAGGCGTCGAGCGATATACAAGGGATCACAACCGCCATCTAACATTCGCGCCATCCAATACAAAGCGCCGTCAGGCGATGAACCACGAACCGACTTATGAAAAGCAGAAATTTGGTCGTAAAACACATCTCCATTGCGATCAAAACGACGAACGCTACCGCCCAGTACATCTTCTAGCTGGGCCTGAGTCACTTGCGTATCAGGCTCGACCAAGTCCGATAAAATTTCTAAAAAATTTAACGCTCGACGAATATCACCGTCCGCCGCCTGTGCCAAAATACCTAAATAATGGTCATCCAGTGCGAACTTCATACTGGCCAAACCTTTTTCTTCATCCTGCAAGGCTCGCACCAACACTTGTTTCAAATCATCCACACTCGGCGTTTGCAAACGATACACTCGCGCTCTCGACAAAAGCGCCGAATTTAACTCAAATGCTGGGTTTTCAGTGGTGGCACCGATAAACAGAAAAGTACCATCCTCTATAAATGGCAAAAAGGCATCTTGCTGCGATTTATTAAAACGATGGACTTCATCCACAAACAAAATGGTTTGAGTGCCGTTCATTTGACGTAATTGTTTAGCCTGATCCACCGCAGCACGAATCTCTTTGACCCCAGACATCACTGCTGAAATCTCAATGAAGTGACCATCCAGAGCCTGACACAACAACTGAGCGAAAGTGGTTTTTCCTACCCCTGGCGGCCCCCAGAGAATAAAGGAATGACAATGACCTGTTTCAACCATTCGACGTAGTGGTTTACCCGGCCCAACCAAATGCGATTGACCGATATAATCCTCTAAACCAGTGGGTCTGAGCCTTGCCGCCAACGGCTGGTAAACATCCTTGCTCAGATCCGAAAACAGGTCTTTCATTATTGCCCTTCTACTATTAAATCGACATCATCCGGCAAATCCAACTTGAAATTTTCTTTTGCCACACCATCATGCGCTTCAACATTGTTAAACTCGATGACCGTGGTCTGCCCTAAGGCATCCAAAATACTCATGGCATCAATCACTTGATCACGAAATGATAAGGTGAGTGTTTGAAATAGATCCTGATCTTCTTGCGGAGATAAGCGAAATTTTTCTGCACCCAAGGCAGTGATGTTATAAAGCGGCAATACTGTCTCAGCAGGCTGCCCTAACAAGGCAGCAGGCGAAGAACCAAGCTCACCGGATAAAGGACGCTGTGTCGCTTGCTCTAGGTCTACATCCCAAATGGTAATGATATGACCATCCGATATAATGCGCTGTGCAAAAGGTTTAATGCTGTCCCAAACAAACTGATTTGGTTTTGCAAGAAGAAACACACCCTCACTGACTTGCAGCTGCTTGCCCTGCTCATCGTAAGTTACTTGTCGAAACTCCCCTTCAATATTGCGATTTTGCTCCAATAAAGCCGCCACTCGTTGAGCCGGTGTTTCCTCAGCCTGTACCACACCTTGAAATAAGAGCCCAATGAATAAAGTGACCAGTGCCAGCATTCGTGTTTTCAAAACAATTCTCCTATGGAAATGATAGCCGCGACTATTCTGGAATTAAGATATCGCGCTGCCCATTGGTCCCCATTGGTCCAACCAAGCCAGCCGCTTCCATCGCTTCTACTAAATTAGCGGCTCTGTTGTAACCTATTTTCAGACGTCGCTGAATAGAAGAAATTGAGGCTTTACGAGTTTCAATAACAATCTTTACGGCTTCATCATACAGCGCGTCTTTCTCTTCACCGCCATCACCCGACATCAAATCCTCTGGGTTCACCACCACGTCATTGATGTAGTCTGGCTCACCTCTTTGTTTCCATTCTTCCACCACAGCATGTACTTCTTCATCCGACACAAAAGCACCGTGTACACGAATAGGCGTTGGTAACCCAGCCGGCAGATACAACATATCCCCCATACCTAACAGCTGATCGGCTCCGCCTTGATCAAGTATGGTTCGGGAGTCAATTTTTGATGACACTTGGAAAGCCATACGCGTCGGAATATTGGCTTTAATCAATCCTGTGATGACATCCACCGAAGGACGCTGAGTGGCTAGAATCAGGTGAATCCCAGCCGCACGGGCTTTTTGTGCAATACGGGCAATCAACTCTTCCACTTTTTTACCGACAATCATCATCATGTCAGCAAACTCATCTACCACGATGACGATATAAGGCAAAGGTTCAAGATGCGGTACAGTGCGCGCCACACCGTCTTCGGAGAACATCGCCATTTCCGGTTGCCATAATGGGTCTTCTATTGGGCTGCCCGCTTTAATGGCTTCACGAACTTTCTTGTTGTAACCCGCAATGTTTCGCACCCCAAGCTTGGACATCAGCTTGTAACGACGCTCCATTTCATCGACCGACCAACGTAAGCCATTGGCCGCATCTTTCATATCGGTAATGACGGGCGTCAACAAATGTGGGATACCTTCATAAATCGACAATTCCAACATTTTCGGGTCAACCATGATCATGCGAACATCGTCTGGTGTCGATTTCAGCAACATGCTCAAGATCATGGCATTCACGCCCACAGATTTACCAGATCCTGTCGTACCAGCGACTAACACATGAGGCATTTTGGCCAAATCCACCACCACAGGTTCGCCAGAGATATCGTGCCCCAAGGACAGGGTCAAACCCGAAGAGGCATTATCATACATATCGCAGTTAATGACTTCCGAGAAATAAACGGTATCCCTGACCTGATTAGGAATTTCAATCCCTATGGTAGATTTACCTGCAATGACTTCAACAACCCTGACACTCATCACACTTAAAGAACGCGCCAAGTCTTTTGCTAAATTGGTAATACGAGACACTTTCACACCAGGCGCGGGCTGAATCTCAAAACGCGTAATCACAGGACCTGGATTGACTTCTACCACTTCAGCTTTGACGCCAAAATCTTGCAACCTTTGCTCCAACAGTGACGACAGTGAAAGCAACTCTTCTTCACTATACCCACCTTGTTTTGGCTTAGGCTGCGTTAAAACAGAGCGATCCGGCAAGCTATAACTTTTTTCTTGCGGCTTCACAGGCTCTTCTGACGAGGATGGACCACCTAGGTGATCTAATTGCTTAGCTTCCGACAAAGTCCGTACAGCCGGCTTATGAGCAGGTGTCGTCGCCTCTTCGTTATTCCCAAACAGCAAGTCATCCGCCTTCTGCTTACTCAGAACCTGCGCTGAAGGCTCCTCTTCAGCCACTGGTTCAGTCACTTGAGTCTGAGTCGATTCAGGTAAAACCTGTGTTTCGGCCTGAGTCGGTTTGGAAGGCCATTCTTCTTCAATATAGAGGGTGTCGCCAAAATCAATCTCAGTTTCATCCACCGAGAGAGAATCCAACCCATTAAAATCGGGTTCTTGTTGAATGCTATTCGTTGGAGTTTCTGAAGTCGTTTCAACGGACGACGCAGCTGATTTCGAAAAAAGTGAGGCCAAAGAAAACTTTCTTTTAGACTGTCGCGCTTCATTTGAGTCTTCTTCAGTCAAATGATCTTGGGATGGCTCCCCTTGCAAAGCCACATTGTGCTGGGATGTTGCTTTCTCTTCTTTGATCTTTGAAGCGACTTTCGGGCGATTTTTTTGCTTGCGAAAAATAGCCGGTTCTTCAGCAGAATCCTCAGACATAGAATCTTCAAGCCTTGCAGACTTATTGGCTCTCTTTTCCTGACCAGCCACCCACTTATTTTTCAACTTAGAAATTAATTGATAAACCCCTTCTCCCAACTTATCCATCAGACCAAGCCAATGAAGTTGCGATAACAGAGTAAAGGCTAAAATAACGAACGCGAGACTAACCAGAGTGGCACCATCATAACCAATGACACTATAAAGCAGAATCCCTAAACTCTGGCCTAAAATGCCACCCGCACCATATTGCAGATCTTGCTCCCCCACCGTGTGGAGAAAACAAAGTGCAGAACCAAAACTCAAATAGAGAATACTACCCAACACACTGAGCAGAGCATTATTAAGGGGTAAGAGTCTGTGAGGGTTGCGCCAGACAATAATAGCGACCCAAAAAAACAAAGGCGGCAAAGAATAAAACAAAGCGCCGAAAAAAGCGGACATCAAATCGGCTAAAGTCGCGCCAATGGGGCCCATAGAATTCTGTATTGCACCACCAGAACCAGAGTAAAACCATCCAGCATCTTGTGGGTTATAGGAATAGGTTGCTAAAGCGAAAAAAAACAACACCAATAAAGCCGCAATAAAAGCCGCCTGCTTTGCAAACATATCCCAAATTGGTGATCGTGCCGACTCACTCATCTCTTCTGACAAAACTGCCTTCCTATCTTATGCTAACCAAAACAAACACATGCTTAATCCACTGCATGCCAAAACACGTTAAGCTTACCATAAAAAAAGCCAGCCCCAAGGGCTGGCTTTCGTATTTCCTAAGAAAGACTTTTCAAAAAAAGAAAGTCTTAGAAAGTAGCACTTACACCAACGATAGTACGCTCGTCAGTATCACCGACTAAATCACCAGAATAATTTTTCACGTAGTAAGTAAGGTCGCCAGCAGCATATTCACCAACAAAGTACGTGCCATCAGGCTCGTTTGCACTTTCTAAGTCTTGAGAATACTCAACAGTCAAAGTCAAAGCTTCTGTAGCAGCAATTGCAACAGATGCTGTCATTTGCTCAACATCAGTTGTAGTACCTGTACCTGTTTCGCCAACACCATAGTTCAAAGATAGTGTTGCTGGACCAGCAGTAGTTTGAACACCAACGTTTACAGCATTCGCATCATCTATAGAGCCACCAGAAAGACCCGCTTTAAATCCGCCAAAGTCTTGAACATAAGAAAGCGCGAAACCAACTTGAGAGTCTTCAGAACCAGAAGCTTCAGTTGCTTCAAGTGCAACAGTCAACTCTGGAGTCACAGTGTAACGAACGCCAGTGTTATCGGTATCACCTTTAGTACCTTGACCTGTATTTAAATCAACACCACTGTAAATCTCATCCATACCCATGAAAGAGCCAGTAGAAACAGATCCGTCAAAACGACCAAAAGAAACAGCGCCTTGCTTAACGTAAAGTTTTTCCATACCAACTGTTGTGCCTTCATCTTCACCGCTAGTAGCGATTTCAATTTCAGCATACACAACGCCAGTGTCAACAGAAAGTTCTACTTCACCAATATCAGTACCATCAACAAGATCACCATTACCATCGTTGCTGTAGCTAGTATATTCAATTCCAGCTTCGCCAGAAAAAACAGCTTCAGCAGCAATAGTTGTAGTAGAAACAGCAGCCGCAACAGCAGATACTGCAAACACAGAAGCAAGTTTAATCGCTTTCATTCAAGATTCCCCTTTATATTATATTATGTGGCCTTGTAGACCCTTTGATAGATTTTCGTCTAACCAAGAAACGTTACTAAATCAACGACTCATGTATCTTAAAACCGATCAGTTTCACTTTTGTGACAATTGCCAAAAAAGCAAATTATCTAGTAGTTCCAAAACTGCATCCAACAATTTTTCGAATTACTGTTTAGGACTGCATCGATTAAAACCAAGTTTTCCTTTACTGGTCAAGCACTCCTTGCACTTTTTTTCTATTTTTTTTCAATTTATACCCTTTTTTGAACAAAAAACAGCCAATCCAATTTAAAAAGACCATTTTTCTTTATTCATTTGTGCACAATTAAATAAAATAGACCATAAAGTGTGTCAGGAAGTCGCAACCCGAATATCTTTTCTTCCTCATTCTGCATATCGGGTCATAAAAATAAAGCTTTAGTGTTTTTTTACCTTTTTTATCAAAGGTAGCTTTTACCCTTAAAAAAAATATAATACTTTTCGATCATAATGTTATAGCAATTTAGACGTTATGTTGGTTTGAATTTTAGGTCGATTTGAATGTGAGATCGACCTGAAGAAACAAAGAGCAAATTTAATGACAGATGTCCTTGCGAATGATGAATGTGAGTTGTTGATTCTCTCTGAATCCCCTTATGACACCCCTCAGCCGCATAAAGCGCTTCAAGATCCAGAAGGACTATCCGCTATGGGTGGGGATTTGTCGACACAACGGCTCATCCATTTATACCAGCACGGTTTTTTTCCCTGGTACAGTGAACCTGATCCCATTCTATGGTGGCATCCAGAGCAACGCTGTACCTTATCACCCGATCATTTTCACCTAGCAAAATCCCTTAAAAAAACCTTAAAAAAATCGAACTTGCAATTTTCGATCAATCAAGCTTTTCACACCGTCATTCATCATTGCGCCGATTTACGAGCCAAAAACGAAGGAACATGGATTTCAGATGATATTAAGCAAGCCTATTCTCGCCTTCATGAATTGGGCTTCGCTCATTCAGTCGAAGTATGGCAAGGAGAACAGCTTGTCGGTGGCTTTTACGGGGTTGCGATGGGGCAAGTTTTTTTCGGTGAATCCATGTTTTCATTGCAGCCAAATGCCTCTAAAATGGCACTTAAAGCCTTTTGCGACAAGGCAAAAGACTTTCACATCGCCCTCATAGACTGTCAGGTAGAATCCGACCACCTACTCTCATTAGGCGCCAATCTCAGCCCTAGAAACCACTTCATTTCACAACTTAAAGACCTTATTCCTCAACCTGAAATTAACCAAAAATTGATAGAATTTTCAAAGAATGGGCAAAAACAGCCAATTAATGTCTAAAAAATAGCCCTAAATAAAACAGGGAATTTGCCTTGTGGCGTGTTTTTAGGCAAAATATGCCTCGACAAAATTTCAGGTGCTGCTAAACATCGCTCTTAGCATTTTTGAGACCGTTTTATGCGTTTAGCGCTCACTAAGCTAAGAAGTCTCTTCTAGGCTTACTGCTCTCGAACAAATTCAGGTCGGCGCCTACCAACCAAATTAAGTTAACACCATAGGACACATATTGTGGCAAAAGAAGAAGGCTTAGAAATGGAAGGCACTATCATTGATACGTTGCCTAATACCATGTTTCGCGTCGAGTTAGAAAATGGACACGTTGTTGTTGCACACATCTCAGGAAAAATGCGCAAAAACTACATCCGAATCCTAACAGGCGATAAAGTTAAGGTAGAACTGACACCGTACGATCTATCAAAAGGTCGCATCGTCTACCGAGCTCGTTAATTCTGTCAATCATTGAATATTCACTAGATTGATATAAAAAAACCACAACCCAATGGCTTGTGGTTTTTTTTGGCTCAATTAAAGAAATCGAAACGATTAATGCACCACCGCTTCTTTGATGACCTCAAATTTGAGCTCATCTTTCTTTTCATCCAATGTCACTTTGACTGTGCCACCCTCATTTAGATCACCAAACAGTATCTGATCGGCCAAAGGTTTCTTCAAGTGCTCTTGAATCACCCTTGCCATTGGTCGGGCACCCATTTGTCTATCATAGCCCTTGTGAGCCAACCAGCCTCGCGCCATATCAGACACATCCAACAAGACACCTTTCGGGTCCAATTGCGCCTGAAGCTCCACAAGGAACTTATCCACCACGTTGAAGATAATGCGCTCATCCAACTGCTGGAACTGAATAACAGCATCCAGACGGTTTCTAAACTCTGGTGTGAAGGTTCGGTTGATGACTTCCATACCATCGGTCGAGTTGTCTTGGTTAGAGAAACCAATAGAACGACGTGCCAACTCTTCGGCCCCTGCATTTGAGGTCATAATCAAAATCACATTACGGAAGTCGGCTTTGCGACCATTATTGTCCGTCAAAGTCCCATGATCCATCACCTGCAATAACAGATTAAAGACTTCAGGGTGAGCTTTCTCAATCTCATCTAATAGAACAACACTGTGGGGGTTCTTGGTAACCGCTTCCGTTAACAGACCACCTTGATCAAAGCCAACATAGCCCGGCGGCGCACCAATCAAACGAGACACCGCATGGCGCTCCATATATTCCGACATATCAAAGCGGATTAGCTCTAAGCCCAATTGTTTGGCCAGCTGCTTAGTCACCTCAGTTTTACCGACCCCGGTTGGCCCCGCCATTAAGAATGAACCAATGGGTTTTTGCTCTGCCTTTAGACCTGCACGAGACAATTTGATCGCAGACGACAATGAATCGATGGCATTGTCCTGTCCAAACACCACCATTTTCAAATTACGCTCTAAGTTTGACAGCACCTGCCTATCATCGGAATTCACCGCTTTCACTGGCACTCGCGCTATTTTGGAAACAATGTCTTCGATATCCGCTACGGTAATCACGGCTTTGCGCTTATCTTCTGGTTGTAAGCGCTGATACGCGCCAGCTTCATCCACCACATCGATGGCCTTATCTGGCATATGACGATCCGTCACATAGCGCTGAGCAAGCTCTGCTGCCGCCAACAAAGCAGGCTCTTCGTATTTGATTTGATGGTGCTCTTCAAACGCCCCTATAATGCCTTTGAGAATTTGATAAGTATCGTCCACGCTTGGCTCGTTTACATCAATTTTCTGAAAACGACGAGCGAGCGCATGATCTTTTTCAAACACACCACGAAACTCTTGGAAGGTCGTTGAACCAATGCAACGCAAACCACCCGAACTAAGTACAGGCTTCAATAAGTTCGACGCATCCATCACCCCACCAGAGGCGGCACCCGCACCTATGATGGTGTGTATTTCATCAATAAACAGAATCGCATTAGGCAGTTTCTTCAACTCGCCTAGTAATTGCTTCAAGCGTTTCTCAAAGTCACCGCGATATTTCGTTCCGGCCAGTAATGCCCCTAAATCCAGAGAGTAAACCACGCCATCCGCAATGACATCGGGCACTTGCCCATCAACAATGCGCTTAGCCAAGCCTTCAGCAATGGCCGTTTTACCGACGCCCGACTCCCCCACAAGCAAAGGATTGTTTTTTCGACGACGGGATAAAGTCTGAATAACGCGTTCAACCTCGTATTCACGACCAATCAATTTATCAATTTTGCCATTCTTGGCTTCTTCATTCAGATTCAAAGCAAATTTTTGCAAAGGTGCCGTACTGGTATCTTCCGCATCTTCTTCTTGATCCACTTCCTCAGAAGAGTCACCTAGCTTAGAAATGCCGTGAGCCACATAATTGACCACATCAATACGCGCGACGCCATGACGCTTTAACAGGTAAACAGTTTGACTTTCTTGTTCACTAAAAATAGCCACCAACACATTGGCGCCGGTTACTTCGCGCTTACCTGAAGATTGAACATGGAAAACTGCTCGCTGTAGCACACGCTGAAAACCAAGAGTTGGCTGAACCTCACGTTCTTCATCATCTTCAGGAATCAAGGGGGTTGTACTGTTGACAAACTCTTCGAGCTCGTTACTCAAAGTCTCTAAATTCACGCCACAGGCCTTCAGCACATTGGAGGCCGCACCGTTTTCAATGAGTGCTAACAACAAATGCTCTACCGTCATAAACTCATGACGTTTGTCTCGGGCCGCTTTAAAAGCTGTATTCAGGGTTTGCTCTAGTTCTTTATCTAACATTGCTATTCCCTCTCTCTGAATCAGTCAACCTTTTGTAGGTCGCACATTAAGGGGTGCTCGTTTTGCTCTACGAACTGTTGAACCATTGCCACTTTCGTTTCCGCAATATCAAAAGGATAAATGCCACAGACACCTTTCCCCTTGGTATGCACTTCTAACATTACCTGATTAGCTTTCTCTCCATCCATTGAAAAAAAACGCTGTAATACAAATACGACAAAATCCATTGGCGTATAATCATCATTAAATAACACCACCTGATACATGGATGGTGGTTTTAATTCTGTTTCTTCTGGCGCAATCGCTATACCAGAATGACCATGCTGCTCATCTTCTGATGTTAGTCTAATTTGCTGATTTACAATCATTCTATGCCTCTGAGGCTACAATTTTTCACGTAATTTGCCAAATTTGACTCATTACCACTTATTTACGCTACACATTCGCACTTGGATTTTACAAATCCCAAAACGGCTTCTACGCTCATTATTAGGGTAACTAAAAGTGCAATCAATGCTTATTAAGGTTGATTTTAACACTGTTTAATAAAAAACAGTTTGCACTTATTTAGCATTCTACCCTGAACAGATAATGCTGAAGCCGCCAAAAAGCCGATGACAAAGGCAGGCCAAAGCAAACTTAAATAGCGATTTAATATCTTGAGTGGATAAGGAGTGACTCATGCATCACGGATCTGTAAAGTGGTTCAATAATGCGAAAGGCTATGGCTTTATTGTGTCTGAGGATTTCAACGAAGACTTGTTTATTCATTATTCCGCTATCAATGTTGAAGGCTATAAAACCTTAAAAGCAGGTCAAGCCGTTACCTTTGACGTTGAACCAGGAGAGCGAGGCTTACACGCGATCGAAATAAACCCCATCTCGACCGAAGTGAACAATAAACCACCAGCAAATGAGAATCTACTAAAAGAAGAACCCAAGAAAGAAACCCAACCCGCCTAAGCAACGCCGCTATTATCATCGTCGATATTTGGGGCCAACTTTGATATCTTACTTCCATTCAGCAGAAGTAAGATATTTTTGTTTGTCTCCTATTTATCGAGAGAGTAAATCTTTAGTCCAAACATGCCAAACCATTTAATTAAGTTTAACAAACCTTTCCAAGTATTAAGTCAGTTTACCTCTGAAGGCGAAAAAACGAGCCTCGCCGGTTTTATTGATGCGCCAGATTTTTACTCGGCGGGACGCTTAGACTATGATTCTGAAGGCTTATTATTGCTGACCAATCAGGGCCCATTGCAACACTTGATTGCGTCCCCAAGATTCAAAATGCCTAAAACCTATTGGGTGCAAGTCGAAGGCGACATATCAGACCAAGCACTTGAGCAACTTAGACTAGGCATTGAGTTAAAAGACGGCCTCACAAAACCGGCTCAAGCAGAGCATATGACTGAACCCAGTATTTGGCCGAGAAATCCCCCTGTAAGAGAGCGTAAAAACATTCCCACCAGCTGGCTCAGTCTGCAAATACAGGAAGGAAAGAACCGCCAGGTACGACGCATGACGGCCGCCGTTGGATTCCCAACCCTTAGACTAATCCGCTACGCCATCGGCCCATACTCGCTCGATGATCTAGCACCAGGAGAATGGCAATACACGGATACCACAAGCGAATTGCAACACGAGGTTCACCAGTTTGAACAACAAAGAAAGAAACAGGCTACCGCACCTAACCGTCGCGGCTCTCGTCCAGAAAGATCAAAAGTACCTCATAGTAAAAGAATGGCAGGACAATCAAATCGTACTCAACCAGCCAGCCGGACACGTCGAAAATAACGAGGACGTGCTGCAAGCTGTCATTCGAGAAACACAAGAGGAATCTGGCTGGCTAGTAGAACCCATCGGCCTAGTCGGCTTATATGCTTTTACCCCTTACAAAGGCGCCGACACTTACCATAGACTGTGCATTCTATGCCGCCCAGTTCAACATATCAGTGATCAACTTGACGACGACATTCTCTCGTCACATTGGCTTAGCTGGGACGAAATACAAAGCTTTCCCCATCGCAGCCCACTTATTAATGCCTGCATTGAAGATTCACAAAACAAACCCACAATGCCTTTAGCGTTTTTGTCGAATCAGTTTTTAATACCAGAAAATCGTTAAAAAGATAGGAATAAACCATCAATGCCTTTGAGCCATTCGCATCGATGGAAACGAAAATGGTACAATTTCGACCAACGAATGTATTTGAGGCTCGGCCTCTCTAAAAATGAGAATAGAGAAAAAATGAACGACAGCTCCCTTGCCAACAACGCAAACAGCGCCCAAAAAGTCATCGTCGGTATGTCAGGCGGTGTTGACTCCTCTGTATCAGCTTTAATTTTAATGCAGCAGGGTTATCAGGTTGAAGGCCTGTTCATGAAGAACTGGGATGAAGATGATGGCACAGAGTACTGTACTGCCAAAGAAGATTTAGCCGATGCCCAAGCGGTAAGCGATAAATTAGGCATCAAACTCCATACCGCCAACTTTGCTGCTGAGTACTGGGACAATGTTTTTGAACACTTCTTAGCCGAATACAAAGCAGGTCGAACCCCTAACCCAGACATCTTGTGTAACAAGGAAATCAAATTCAAAGCCTTCCTTGAATACGCTGTGGCGTTGGGCGCAGACTTCATCGCCACAGGCCATTATGTAAGACGCGGCGAGCAAGATGGCGAGCCAATCTTGCTAAAAGGCTTAGACAACAACAAAGATCAAAGCTACTTTTTGCACGCGGTTGGAAAAGACGAAATTGCCAAATCGCTTTTCCCCGTCGGGGAATTAGAAAAACCAGAAGTGCGTCGTTTGGCAGAAGAACACGACCTAATCACCCACAACAAAAAAGACAGCACAGGCATTTGCTTCATTGGTGAACGTCGTTTTAAAGACTTTCTTGAACAGTATTTGCCCGCCCAACCAGGCGACATCGAAACACTCGAAGGCGATACAATTGGCCGCCATCACGGCCTGATGTACCACACGATAGGTCAGCGTCAAGGCCTAGGCATAGGTGGTCTGGCCAATTATTCAGATGACCCTTGGTACGTGGTGGAAAAAGATTTGCAGCGCAATGTACTGATGGTCACTCAAGGTGGCCAACATGAATCCTTGTTCAAAACCCATTTAATTGCCGATAACTTTGATTGGGTGGCGCGAGAAAAACCGACCTTCCCGCTGACCTGCAAAGCAAAATGCCGTTACCGTCAGCCAGATCAAGAATGCACGATGAACGAACTAGCCGATGGGCGAGTGGAAGTCTCGTTTAAAGAACCACAAAGAGCCATCACCCCCGGACAGTCCGTGGTATTTTATGTGGATGATGTATGCTTAGGTGGCGGCATCATTAACATTGCCTTTAATAAATAATCTTGGCGCAACAAGCAGCCTTAGTTCCATCACCTGATAACACGCAAAAAGAGAAAGAGAAGACAACGTGAGTAACAGAGAAAAAGAGCAAACCATTGCCCTATCTGCCGTTTTTCAAGCTGCGGAGCTGGTCGCGAATCTGGCTAAAACCGGCCAGGTAGATAAGACCTACCTTCAGCCCCTAATCGACAGCGTGTTGATTCTCAATGCTGACGGTACCGAAGACATTTATGGTGGACAGTGGGATTGCCAAAGCAACCTTGCGATCGGACGTCAAATCACCAGAAAAGCGCTTGGCAAAGATCGCAACAGCGTGAACCCAAATACCTTAAGGTACGCTCTCAGTTTAATTCATCTTGAAAGCAAACTCTCAAAGTACCCAGATATGCTGTCTCAAATTGGCCAACAAATTACTCAGATCGCAGCCAAAAAAGAGCATTACGATTCGGTCCTACACGAAAACATGATGGCCTCGATCTCGGGCATGTATCAGGACACACTCAGTACATTGCCATTTCGAATTCAAGTGCACGGTGACAGTCGCTTTTTACAACAGGCTCACGTCGCCAACCAAGTTCGCGCCATTTTAATGGCAGGTGTTAGGGCCGCCATGCTATGGCGCCAATTAGGTGGCAAACGCTGGCACCTAATTTTTAAACGAAAAGCACTGTTAAACGCATTAGAGTCACGTAGTTAATCATTAAAAAAGGTCGTAAAGGCCTTTTTTAATGATTGAAAATGCACAAGAATAAGTTGCGTTAATTACGAGTATAGTTTGCAACCGATATCTCTGAATGCATTTTTTCGTTACTATGTCGGGCAAATTTTTAACCATCTCAATTTTGTTAAAATTAGGAATGGCGGCTTAAAGTCATCTTCGATCCAATGGGCATAACGCCTGAAATGTTAGGGGAATTACATGTCGAAACAAACCATCTACTACACGTTGACCGATGAAGCACCAGCATTAGCAACATCGTCTTTGCTGCCAATTTTTGGCACCTTCGCAAAAGAAGCAGACATCGAACTAGAATTAACGGATATCTCTTTAGCGAGCCGTATCATCTCTGCTTTTTCTGACACTCTACCGGCTGACAAACAAGCTGCAGATGGCCTTAAGTTTCTAGGCGAGCTAACCGCCTCTCCAGAAGCAAACATCGTTAAATTGCCAAATATCAGTGCTTCTCTACCTCAGCTGTATGCAGCCATTAAAGAGTTGAATGAACAAGGCTACGGTCTGCCTGAGTACCCTGAGAACCCAACAACAGAAGCGGAAAAAGACGCTCAAGCACGTTACGCTAAAATACTTGGTAGTGCCGTTAACCCAGTGCTTCGTCAAGGTAACTCTGACCGCCGCGCACCTGCTGCCGTAAAAGGCTTTGCTCGCAAAAACCCTCACTCCATGGGCAAATGGAAAAAAACCTCAACGTCTCACGCTGACTACATGCGTGGCGGTGATTTTTTCTCCTCTGAACAATCTATCACCATGGAAAAAGACCAAACTGTTCGCATCGAATTCGTTGGACAAGACGGTTCTGTTGAAGTGAAGAAAACCTTACCTTTGATTGCTGGTGAAGTACTAGACAGCATGAACATGAGCAGCAAGTCACTGCGCGCTTTCTTCGAACAAACGCTACAAGATGCAAAAGACAACGACATCATGTGGTCTTTGCACGTTAAAGCCACCATGATGAAGGTGTCACACCCGATCGTTTTTGGTCACGCGGTTACGGTTTTCTACAAAGACGTGTTTGAAAAATACGGTGAACTTTTTAAAGAAATCGGCGTTAACCCAAATAACGGTCTAGGTAGTGTTTACGACAAGATCAAAACACTTCCAGAAGCACAGCAAGAAGAAATCAAACAAGCAATCCAAGACGTATACACTTCACGTCCAGAACTTGCGATGGTGGATTCTGATAAAGGCATTACCAACCTTCACGTACCAAGCGACGTGATTGTCGATGCCTCTATGCCGGCGATGATCCGTAATTCAGGTAAAATGTGGGGCCGTGACGGCAAAGCTCATGATGCTAAAGCAGTCATGCCAGAAAGTACTTACGCGCGCATTTACCAAGAAGTCATTAACTTCTGTAAAACCAACGGTGCTTTTGACCCTGTAACCATGGGCACAGTACCAAACGTTGGCTTGATGGCACAGAAAGCCGAAGAATACGGCTCACATGATAAGACATTTGAATTACCAGCTAACGGCACTATGCGCGTTGTTGATGAGCAAGGCAATGTGTTGATGCAACACGACGTAGAGCAAGGTGATATTTGGCGTGCTTGTCAAACCAAAGACGCACCAATCCGTGACTGGGTGAAACTGGGTGTTACTCGTGCACGTCAATCCAATACACCCGCTGTCTTCTGGCTTGAAGAAGAACGTGCTCATGACGCTCAACTGCGTATAAAAGTTGAGAAGTACTTACAAGAGCACGATCTAAATGGCTTAGACATCCATATTATGCCTTACAACGAAGCGATCCGTTTCTCTATGGAGCGCATTGTACGTGGTCAAGATACGATTTCTGTGACTGGTAACGTATTACGTGATTACCTAACCGACTTGTTCCCAATCATGGAGCTTGGTACGTCTGCTAAAATGCTATCTATCGTGCCAATGCTAAATGGCGGTGGTATGTATGAAACAGGCGCGGGTGGTTCTGCACCAAAACACGTTCAGCAATTAATGGAAGAAAACCACCTTCGTTGGGACTCCCTAGGCGAATTCCTTGCCGTTGCCGTTTCGTTTGAAGAGCTTGGCATCAAGCACAACAACGAAAAAGCAAAAGTCTTGGCAAACTGTCTAGACAAAGCAACGGGGAAATTGCTTGATACCAACAAGTCACCATCTCGTAAAACAGGTGAGATCGACAACCGCGGCAGCCACTTCTACCTAGCCATGTACTGGGCTCAAGAATTGGCAGCACAATCTGACAATGCAGAGCTTGCGGCGAAATTCGCACCACTTGCCAAAGCTCTGACAGAAAATGAAGCAACGATCGTTGCTGAATTGGCTGAAGTGCAAGGCAAAGCCGCTAACTTGACTGGTTACTACCACATGAACTTAGACGAAGTCGCTAAGATCATGCGCCCAAGCGCGACCTTTAATCAAGCGTTAGCATCACTGTAAGTTTTCGCTAACCAAGCGATACCAAGCCCAGTATTGTCGAAATGACAATACTGGGCTTTTTTTATGCTTAACCTAGCCTCATATCCCTGTATTACCGTCTTGCTTTTGCCTATAATAGCCGCTCCCTGAAAACCATGTTCGAGGCGTTATCTCAATGGAATTAACTAGCTTAAATGCGATTTCCCCTATCGACGGTCGTTACGGATCGAAAACCAACGTACTGCGTCGCTCAGTCAGCGAGTACGGTTTGCTCCGTATGCGAGTCATTGTTGAAGTTCGCTGGCTACAAGCTCTTGCTAACCATCCGCAAATTGCCGAAGTACCGACTCTCAGCGAGCCTGCAAATGCGGTTTTAAACCAACTGGCCGATAACTTCAGTGAAGCCGATGCTCAAGCCATTAAAGACATTGAGAAAACTACCAACCACGATGTCAAAGCAGTTGAATACTTCATCAAGAGTAAAATGGCGGACAATGCAGAATTGGCCGCTATCTCTGAGTTTGTTCACTTTGCTTGTACCTCCGAGGACATCAACAACTTATCTCACGCCTTGATGTTGCGTGAAGCGCTGGCGGAAGGCATTACACCAGAGCTTAAAAACGTCATTGCAGCGATTGAAGATCTTGCTATTGAGCATGCTGAGCAAGCGATGCTATCTCGAACTCACGGCCAAACGGCTTCTCCCTCAACCGTGGGTAAAGAAATGGCGAACGTAGCTGCTCGCCTAAGTCGTCAGTTGAAACAAATCGAGCAAGTGGAATTTTTAGGCAAAATCAACGGCGCGGTAGGCAACTACAACGCTCACTTATCGGCTTACCCTGACCTTGATTGGCAAGCACACGCAGAAGCCTTTGTGACCTCATTAGGCTTGTCTTGGAACCCTTACACAACCCAAATCGAACCGCATGATTACATCGCTGAGTTATACGATGCCATCAGCCGTTTCAACACCATCTTGATTGATTTTGATCGCGATGTTTGGGGCTATATCTCAATGGGCTTTTTCAAGCAAAAAACCATTGCGGGTGAAATTGGTTCTTCGACCATGCCACATAAAGTCAATCCAATTGACTTCGAAAATTCAGAAGGCAATTTGGGCATTGCCAATGCCATCTTGAATCATCTCAGTGCCAAACTGCCGATCTCACGCTGGCAGCGCGACCTGACCGACTCTACCGTGTTGCGTAATCTTGGCGTTGGTCTGGCACACAGTTTAATTGCTTACCAGGCGACGCTAAAAGGCATCAGTAAGCTAGAAATCAATGCCCCTCGCCTAGAGCAAGACCTAGATGCGGCCTGGGAAGTATTGGCTGAGCCAATCCAAACCGTGATGCGTCGTTACGGCATTGAATCACCTTATGAAAAACTAAAAGAGCTGACTCGTGGTCGCACGATTGACCAAACGACGATCGAAGCATTCGTCGATACACTGGCACTGCCAGAGCAAGCGAAAAACGAACTCAAAGCACTCACACCAAGTACTTACATTGGTAATGCTGTCGCCCAAGCCAAAGCCATTCGCGGCTAGGAAAACGACATTGAGTTAAGATAAAAAGGGCCGATTCATCGGCTCTTTTTTGTCTCTAATAACAGATTATTATTTAATGAGCAGCAATATGATTGACCTTCATTCTCCATTGTCTATTTTGGGCGGCATGACAGCACACACATTTATCACCGAATATTGGCAAAAGAAACCTTTGCTTATTCGTGCTGGTCTAACGGATTTCACGCCTCCACTTGACGCCAATGAACTGGCTGGCATGGCAATGGAAGAGGAAGTTGAATCACGAATCGTCATTGAACATGGTGATCGCCCTTGGGCGTTACAACAAGGTCCATTTAATGAAGAGCACTTTGCTCAGTTACCTGAGAAAGAATGGACCTTACTGGTTCAAGCTGTTGACCATTGGGTACCAGAAATTCAAGCTCTAAAAGAGCAATTCCAGTTTTTGCCGAGCTGGCGATTGGACGATGTGATGGTGAGTTACGCCACCGAAGGCGGCAGCGTTGGACCTCATTACGATCAATACGATGTCTTTCTAATACAAGTCGCCGGCAAGCGCCGCTGGCAAGTCTTGGGCCCCGAAAGCTATCAAGACTCAGCGTTAGCCAATATTGACTTACACATCCTAGACAACTTTCAAATTGACCCAAACATGGATTGGACATTAGACACTGGCGATATTTTGTATTTACCACCAAACTTTGCTCATAATGGCCGAGCGCTTGACGATGACTGCATGACGTATTCGATTGGTTTTAGAGCACCGAGTCTACAAGATGCGCTAACCGGCATACGCGATAAACTCTGTGAAAGCATCAATGAAAAAAGCCGTTTTTCAGCCCCCGAACCAGAGCAAAGAGCACACAGTGCGGAAATTCATCATGACGATATCCGCTACTTACAAAATGAGCTAAATCGCTTATTAGCACAACCAGATCTCTTAGCCGAATGGCTTGGCGACACCATGAGTGAAAGTAAATACCCTGAGTATCTATCGCCATTGAATCAAACTGAGCAAGATCACGCTTTCCTCCAAGCCAAGCAAGGGAAAACCTTCATTCGCCCCGGCGATGCTCGGATCTGTTATTATCAACAAGCCAGCACAGCGGACTCTATTGAAGTTTTCTGCAATGGCGAACACATTTTAGTCGATCAGACCTTGACGGCTTTTGCGCAAGCCATTTGCGATCAGAGCGAATTTGATTTTTCTGGGTTAGACTTATCACAACATGAGGACCTAGAACCTCTTGTACGTTTCCTAATTGGTCAGCAAGGGCTGATTGAACTAACCGCACCAGTACCTGAAGAGGACGAGGAATGAACATCCTAACGTCTGATTGGAACAGCAGCAAAGAACAATTAAAGTTTGTTCGAACTCAAGTTTTTATTATTGAACAAGGCGTTGATCCTGTTGATGAATGGGACGATGAAGATCAAGACGCCATACATTTTGTATCCTTTGGTACCACAGCTGTGCCAACTGGTAGCTGCCGCTTAACCGAAAAAGGTCAAATTGGTCGCTTGGCGGTATTACCTTCTTATCGCCATCAAGGTTATGGCGAACGCTTACTGCGAAAAGCCGTCCAAGTGGCAAGAGAAATGGGGCATCGTCAGGCCTTTCTCAACGCCCAAGTGGATGTGCAGAGTTTTTATGAAAAACAAGGGTTTCGCAGTGATGGTAAAGTTTTCCTAGAAGCTGGGAAGCTCCATGTTCGTATGACAAGAGACATTTAACCTCTTGGTTTATATCTAACCTCCTTTGCTATGAATACAAAAAAGCGAGACTAAGCTCGCTTTTTTGCCGATCTAAGCTTTTCGAATGTCTCTAAGCTTAAACAATCGCGATCAATTCAACATCAAACTGAAGAACAGAATGAGGTTTGATCATAGCACCAGCACCTTGGGCGCCGTAAGCCAATTCAGCTGGGATAGTAAGACGGTATTTCGCACCCTCTTTCATCAACTGCAGACCTTCAGTCCAACCAGCAATAACGCCTGTTAGTGGGAACTCAATCGGCTCACCGCGAGCAATAGAGCTATCAAAAACTTGACCGTCTGTTAGTCGACCTTCGTAATGAACACGAACGGTTGCATCTCCACTCGGTACTTCGCCTGTGCCGGCTTCTAGCACTTCGTACTGCAAACCTGATTCAGTCACCTGAATGCCATCTTTTGCTTTGTTTTCCGCTAAGAAAGCTTCACCTGCTGTGATGTTTTCTTCCGATGCCGCACGGCTTTTCTCTTCCATTTTTTGTTGAAGCTCAGCAAATGCCGCTTCCAACTCAGCACCAGGAACACGCATTTCAGCATTGTTCAAAGCGTCTTCAATCGCAGCAAACAAATGAGTCAAAGACAACTCACCTAGATCACTACCACGTAGCTGATCACCGATTTGACGACCAATACCGTATGCAATTTTTGCTTCATTTGAGTCGAACGACAGTTCTGACATGTATACACTCTCTTTTTATTGCTCCAAAAATTAGGCCGCCATCATAACATAGCCAAACAGGTTGGAACATGACACTGTCACATCTGTCGACAGTTGAAAATATTAATCACAGGGATAGCTTTTTTAAATGATATTGATTATCATTAAATAATCATAAACAGATACAAAAGGAGAATGTCATGAAGACGAAAGCCTTTGTTCCAGCCGCTAAGCATAATAAACAAGACAACAAGGCAAGCGATTATTGGAGCATGTTGTTTATCAGCTTTATTTTTATCTCAGCGATCAGCTGTTTTCTGTTTGCCAATCATGTGAATAAGCCAAATACCTCAAGCGTTTCCAGCGTTCCTGTCGAAATCAGTACACAAATAATTGATACAGATCAGCAAAGAAAAAGCTAAAGGGACTAAGCTAAAAGGATCCGATGTAGGAACATAACAAGAGGATCTTAATATGTTACCAAAAATCAACACGCTACTTTACGCTTGCGACCTAGAAAACCAAACTCAATCTGCCATTGAACTGGTTTTCAGTTTAGCGCTTACTCATCATGCCAAAATTGTCTTTCTGCACGTTATGGAACCGCTCAACCCTCAAGCCGCGAGCATGATTCATAACTACATCAGTGACGATGTCTTAGAAACCATGCGCAACGAAGCCAACAATGACGTCCAACAGCGCATCAACTCACTATTAAAAGAATTTACAGAACGTCATCAAGATGAACTGATTGGACTAACCACAACACCAGAAACTCTGATCGTCACTGGCCTGCCAGCCAATGCCATTCAGCAAGCAGCCAAGCAACAAGGGGCGGATTTGATCATCATGAACAGCCGCACTCATAGTGCGATTGGACAAATGGTGTTAGGTTCAACCGCTAACAAAGTCATTCACTCCAGCGACATTCCTGTCATGGTTGTGCCAATAAAGTAGCCAGATAGGCTGGTCTTAATATCGACACTTAGTTACACTTACTGTATATATAAACAGTAAGTGTAACCATGATTCTTTATATTGCCGAAAAACCCAGCTTGGCCCGTGCGATTGCCGCCGCTCTCCCTGGCCCACAAAAAAAACAGGAAGGTTGTATTTGGTTGCCGAATGGTGACTGCATTAGCTGGTGTATCGGTCACCTACTGGAACAAGCCGAGCCTCACATCTATAACCCTGCTTTTAAAACATGGCAACTTGATCACCTCCCCATAATACCGAGTGATTGGCAATGGCAAGAAAAAGCCAACACAAAAAAACAACTCGGCATTCTAAAAAAGCTGATCAAACAAGCAACGCAACTGGTCCACGCTGGTGATCCTGATCGCGAAGGTCAGCTGTTAGTCGACGAAGTTCTGCATTACGCCAAGGTGCCAGCTCAAAAATTGCAACAAACTCAGCGAGTGCTCATTAGCGACTTAACCCCTGTTGCGGTTAAAAAATCCTTACAACAGCTTAAATCCAACGCAGAATTCGCCGCCTTATCACGTTCAGCCTTAGCCAGAGCCAGAGCAGATTGGCTATTTGGCTTGAACTTAACTCGCGCTTACACTATCAGAGGACGTCAGGCTGGCTACCAAGGGGTTTTATCCATAGGTCGAGTACAAACACCTGTGCTCGGCTTAGTCGTGGCACGAGACACCGAAAGAGAGAACTTTGTCGCTAAAAATTATTATCAAGTTTGGGCACAAATCACCACACCGGAAAATCAACACTTTCAAGCAAAATGGCTCCCAAGTGATGCTTGCCGCCCCTACATGGATGAAGAAGGTCGAGTGCTCAATCGAGCCCTTGCAAAGAATGTCGCGTCACGAATCGAAAATCAACCTGCATTAGTAAGCCAAGCTGATTACAAACAAAAAAAGCAGCCACCGCCTTTACCTTATAATCTATCGTCACTACAGATTGATGCTGCGAAAATTTTCGCCATGTCGGCGCAGCAAGTATTAGACACATGCCAAGCGTTATATGAACGCCATCAGATCATTACTTATCCTAGGTCTGACTGTCGCTATTTACCAACCTTACAACACAGAGACGCTAAAGCCATCATTAATGCTCTCAGCAAAGGCTCAGAGGCGCTTGCAAAAAGCACAAAAAATGCTAATTCCAATCTTAAGAGCAAAGCCTGGAACGACAAACAAGTCACCGCCCATCATGCCATCATTCCAACATCACAAGCGCATAAAGCCGCTTCTTTAAACAAAACTGAAAGCCAAATTTTTGGTTTGATTGCACGCCAGTATCTGATGCAATTTTATCCAGACTACCAATATCTATCGACGCTTATTCAACTTGACATCGCCGGAGGAAAATTCGAAGCAAAAGGCAGTACACCAGTGGCATTAGGTTGGCGCTCTCTTCTTCCTACCAAGAAAAAATCAGACCATGAAGAAGAACAAGAACAACTGCCTAATTTGAAGAAAGGGGATTCCCTTTGGTGTGATCAAGGTATCATTAGAGATAAGGTCACCACGCCGCCTGCGGCCTTTACAGACGCCACTCTGCTGGCTGCAATGACTGGTATTAGCCGCTTTGTTTCCGATAAAAGCATCAAAGCCATATTGAAAGAGACAGATGGTCTAGGCACAGATGCAACACGAGCCGGTATTATTGAAATTTTATTTAAAAGGGAGTTTCTAATCCGCCAAGGCAAGCAAATTCATGCCAGTCAGACTGGCCGAGCGTTTGCGGATACCCTACCCTCACAATTGGTCACGCCGGATATGACAGCACAGTGGGAGGCTCAATTGAACGCCATGAGCTTGGGCGAGAGTCGTTATCAAGATTTTATGGCCGGTCTAACCGATAACCTCACAGATTTATTAACTCAATCGAAAAGTGTCTCTACGGCATCGCTGCAACACCTACCAGCGCCCAAAAGAAACCCTTTTAAGAAACGCTCAGCAACCAGAAAGAGATCCACTAAAAGCAAAGCCAAAAAGCCAGCCTAGCGTCTAGCCTTTAACCCGCTGCCAACCAGATACCAACGCCGATCATTAAGGTGCCAGCAATACGGTTCATAATGCGCACATTGCCACTTTGCATTAATAAGGATTTCAAGGTTCGACCACCTGTGGCATAAATGAGCAAACAACTAAACTCTAAGGTCAAAATGATAGCAATAAGCACAACTAATTGACTGGCTAAGGGCTGATCAGCCACTAAAAAAGGCGGTAACAAAGCGACAAAAAAAGCCCAGCCTTTGGGGTTCGCAATCGCTGTAACAAACCCTTGAGACATTAACTCTTTACGTGATGCTGGCGCGCTATTCTCATCGGTTTTGATGGCCATCTTTCCCTTAGACAGCCACATTTGAATACCCACAAATGCCAAATAAGCACCACCAAGATATTTTAGTACCATAAACACACTTGGGTAGTTAAGCAGTAATGCCGCTACCCCAATGGCAGACAGAATCGCTACAGCAGCAACCCCCACTAACTCGCCCACCATCATCCATAAAGCGCGTTTAATACCGACCGTCATGCCCAACGTCATGGCTAACGTCATGCACATGCCCGGGGTAACAGAGACAAAAAAGAAAGTAGGAATGAAAGCAGAAAGTAAAGCAAGATTCACCAAGCAGATCCTTTTAATTAAACACTAAGCGAGTGTGGAAATTGAACTCTAGAATATGGGATACAAGCCCAAAAAGAAATGCATTAAAAACGTTTTTTCTCTTGAAAAGTAGAACCTTCGATAAATTTATTCCACTCATCATCAAGCTCTTCTTCCCCTTCGCTTTCCATGCTTTTGGTCATCTCTTCTTCCGCCTTTTGCAGCGCTAAATCGTCTTCAATCTCTTGCAGCACCTCTTTATATTTCTGGATCATTGGTTGGGCTTCAACCTCCTCCTCAATAGGAGTTAGCTGCGCCAAGGCCTCGTTATAAAGTTCAATCGCATCTTCCATTTGTCCACTTAAAAAAGCCCGTCGAGCCAGATAAGCGTGGTAATCCGCATTGACTTTATAATGATAAAAATCCATCAATTTTTTATAACGATGAACCGCATCTGAACCAATAACTTTGTCTTTTTGTGCTTGTACTAAAAAAGATTTGAAAGATTCAAAAAGACGCTTCACTTCAATGATTTTTAACTCATCGTTCATCGGTTGAGCACGGCGCTTTTGTTTATTTTCCTGGAATTCAGACAGTTCTTCCGACAGATGATTTCGACGACGAGTTAGACTAGGATCAGGCTGCAAGGAGAGTAATTGATCATAAATGGCCAACATTCGAGAAAACAGCCATATTCGCATATCTTTTGGCTGATATTGAGGAGGCATCTCGTCCAAATAACGACGCACTTGACGCAACTGATTGTTCAAGGAGGCAACTTTACGAAGCTTTTCCAATCGAGCCTGCTCTTTTAATTGCAGCACGATCGCAAAAGCAATAAAGCCTCCGATCACTAACAACAGTACGGTAATGGTAACAGCACTCATATAATACGTCGTATACCAGGTTAATATTTCAGTCGATGACTAGTCAATTCAAACTAAGCACTTACTCTCTAAGGATAATACTATTTCTTATGCTCTTCTTTTTTCTCTAATAACGCATCTTCGACATCCAATATCATATTTTGCAAACGCGAGGCCTCCTTTCGCGCCAAACCCACTACACTATGCTTTTCCATCACAGCTAAAGCCAAACGATACTTTTCTAATGCTCGGCTTTTATGTTCGTGCTCCAGATCTTGTTTCGCTTGGCCAACCAAATGATCTCGATAAGCCAAGGAATAGGAAAAACGAACCAAACCAATGTGGTGACGTATCATCACACGGCTCATGCTATTCCCATCTAATAGGCTACGTAGTTCTTTTATCAAAAACTGCAACGTACTCTGAGTTTGCTCAAACTCCACCTGGCTGTTTACTCTGCGTTTATCTGACACATTTTTGCCAGAAGTAATTTCAGTGTATAACTTGGTCAGATTATATTGTTCATGGATAAATTCGGTATTAATGCCTGCTTGCTTTAACTGCTGAATAACCGACAAAAGATACTCTATTAAAAACAGCTTAGTCTCTTTTAAAAAATATCGATCAGAAAGCATGCTAAACGTACGTAGCATTTTTTCTCCACGACTTGATAATCGACCTAACTGACGTTTCCTCAGTTCATCCTGTTTTTGTTTCCAACGAACAAAGAAAATAAAGCCACTGACAGTAATCATTATAAGAATGACGGTAAAAACCAACAAGCGTAATTCCCTTAACTAAGATATCTCAAAAACCAAAACAAACTAAAGAGTCAAAACTTTACAGTTATATACCACAGACAAGCCCATTAAAACAGAAAAAGACCAGAAAACTGGTCTTTTTATCATCAACTTTGCCCGTTAGAACAAATTTTAAAGATTTATTTTGAAGAGCTTATGAATGGGTAACAGAGAAGCCCAACAACATGTAAAAGAGTATGCCAGCCAATGTTGCTGAAGCAGGAACGGTAATAACCCAAGCCGCCGCAATTTTTAACAATGCAGAACGTTTCACTAACTCCTGCTTCGTCGCTTTCTTCAGGCCTTTACGCTCAGAAGAGCTAATTGGTGAAGAGGCTTTAGAGGCTTTTAGTTCCCGCAAAATGGCACGTTTTTCAATCACATCAGCGACTTCGAAACGCTCAACAAAAGCTTGTGTTTGCTCTGCATCATGACCAGCTGACTCTGAATGAGAGATAATTTCCGCTAGTTTTTTGTTGTAAGACAACTTCAAATATTCGCGTAAGAATCCCACACCAAAGATGCCGCCAACTGCAATATGCGTCGAACTAACAGGCAAACCTAATTGAGAGGCAATAATCACGGTAATCGCTGCGGCCATCGCCACACAGAAAGCACGTATTTTATCAAGTTCAGTGATTTCAGACCCTACAGTACGAATCAATTTTGGACCGAACAAAGCCAGGCCAAATGCAATACCAATACCACCAATTAACATAATCCAAATCGGGATCGCGGCTTTGCCAGACACAGTACCAGAAATCAAAGCGTCATTAATCGCAGCCAAAGGCCCAATTGCATTTGCCACATCGTTTGCACCGTGTGCAAAACTTAATAGTGCAGCCGAAACAATCAACGGAATGGTAAACAAGCTATTAACCGAGTCTTTGTCATTTTTCAGGCTGTTTGCTGTTTTATCCACAATAGGACGCACGACAAAGTAAACCGTTAAAGCAATCGCAAACCCGATAAGACCGGCGGAAATGATGTCGAACTTCCAGATTTTCTTTAAACCTTTGAGGATCAAATAAGTCGAGAATGCCCATACCATGATACCTACAAGTAACGGAACCGTCTTCTTTGCAGCTTCAACCATATCACTCTTATAGGTGACGGCACGTTTAATGTAAATCAAGAAAACTGCGGCTATGACACCACCCAATACGGGAGAAATCACCCAACTGGCTGCAATCGCAACCATTTTATCCCAATTTGCAATGTCCCATCCGCCAGCAGCAATACCGGCACCAAGCACCCCACCAACAATTGAGTGAGTCGTTGAGACAGGAGCGCCAAGATAGGTCGCTAAGTTTAGCCAGATCGCACCCGCTAATAAAGCGGCCATCATCACCCAGATAAAGGTCTCAGCATCAGCAATAGCATTGGGGTTAATAATGCCTTTTTTGATGGTACCAACAACAGTACCACCCGCAATAAGCGCACCAGCCGCTTCAAAAATGGCCGCAATCAGTATTGCGCCAGTCATTGACAAGGCTTTTGACCCCACTGCAGGGCCAACATTATTAGCGACATCATTCGCGCCAATGTTTACCGCCATGTATGCACCAATCGCCGCAGCAATGGCTAAGATGGACAAATTAGAGGCCGCAACACCATTTACTGAAGCATAAAAACCACAAGCTAGAATAAAGGCGAGTGCAACCAGAACTCGGACAAAATCATTACCGACCAGTAAACTGGACTCTATTTTGGAATTGTTTGTAAGATCCATAAGGCTCTACTATCTATAATTAATTTCTACCAAATCTTTGAAATATGAGTTTTTCTCAATTCAAACGAATGCTTATCCCAGCATTACGACGTAATTTGGTGCTTAAATCATCCCGTCACATTTCTGTAAGAATTAAATGCGGCGCCATTCTACACTGAGCATTAGTAGATAAAAACCCCAGTCAGTACAGAAAGACGGTGATAAAATCGACAGGCAAAAAAAAGTGCCTCGAAAGACACCGGAAATGAATTTACTACAGTTATATGACAGTTTTGTTACTTGTCATTTTATTGCAATGAAAATGTCATCAACACTCAATCACGTTCACTGCCAAACCACCGCGAGACGTTTCCTTGTATTTATCATTCATATCCTTACCCGTTTCTCTCATAGTCCGAATGACTTTATCCAAGGAAACATAATGTGAACCATCGCCTCTCAACGCCATAGTCGCAGAGTTAATCGCTTTCATCGCCGCCATCGCATTTCGCTCAATACAGGGCACTTGCACTAAACCACCAATCGGGTCACACGTTAAACCCAAATTGTGTTCCATACCTATCTCAGCTGCATTTTCAATCTGTTCTGGCGATCCGCCTGTCGCGGCAGCTAATCCCGCAGCCGCCATCGCACATGCCGAGCCTACTTCACCTTGGCAACCCACTTCCGCGCCTGAAATAGAAGCATTTTCCTTAAATAGCAAACCAATAGCGGCGGCGGTTAACAAGAAATCGATCACCCCCTCTTCGCTAGAGCGCGGACAAAATTCCCAATAATAATGTAAAACAGCAGGAATAATACCAGCGGCACCATTGGTTGGTGCGGTGACAACTCGACCACCTGCCGCATTTTCTTCATTTACCGCTAAGGCGTATAAATTCACCCAATCCATTGCGCCCAAAGAGGGAGTAATCATATCCATGCGTGTTTTGCTCGACAGATCTCGATACAAACTGGCGGCACGGCGCTTAACCTTTAAACCACCCGGCAAGATACCTTCATTTTGAATGCCCTTTTGTACGCATTCTTTCATCACCGACCAGATCGACAGAATACCTTGCTTCACTTCGTCTTCCGTTCGCCATGCAAGCTCATTTTCCAACATGATGTCGGCAATGGACTTACCGGTTTCTCGACACAAGTTCATTAGGGTTTCGGCATCATGGAAAACATGAGGCAACTCTGTTGTATCCTCAACCAAAGACACCTTGCCTTGATCATCTTCTTCGACAATGAAACCACCACCCACAGAGTAAAAAGTCGCTTGATGTAGGGTGGCGTCCTTTTCATCAAAGGCTTCTAATACCATACCATTAGCATGAAACTCTAAACGATCAATACGGTGATAAATCACATCTTCCTTTACATTCAGAACAATGCTGTGTTCAGCTAAAATCTGAACCTCAGAAGCAGATTCAATTTGTGCCACTCGCTCAGGCACACCGCTCGGGTCAATGCTTTCTGGAAGCTCTCCTTCCAATCCCATCAATACCGCGACACCGGTTCCATGGCCTTTTCCTGTCGCCCCCAAGGAACCGTATAAATCAATTTTTAAACGTTTTACTTTGTTTAAAAGACCCAGCTCTTTTAACTGATGAGAAAACTGATTCGCTGCGACCATGGGCCCAACAGTATGCGAACTGGAAGGACCAATTCCTACTTTAAAAAGATCGAATAAACTGATTGCCATAGTACGTCCTCGCCACTTAGCGATCTAATCTCTGATGAACAGACAAAATGAATACGCTGAAATTATCATTTATGAAAGATAGTTTCCAATAGGAAACAAAGAAAATTCGAAGATAGGCAAATTTATGACGTGACAAGGTCAAGATTCCAATATAACCAGCACAAAAAAGCCAGAGCATAGGCTCTGGCTTTAAATGTCATCGTGATAACTTAGCAGTCATTAGAAGAAGCCAAGCGGATTGACATCATAGCTAATCAACATATTTTTCGTTTGTTGGTAGTGCTCTAATGCCACCTTGTGGGTTTCACGGCCAACCCCTGATTTTTTATATCCCCCAAACGCGGAATGGGCTGGGTATTGGTGATAACAATTCATCCACACACGACCGGCTTCAAGGTTCCTTCCCATACGATAGGCCAGATTCGTATCACGAGTCCAAACCCCAGCCCCTAAACCAAATTCACTGTCATTCGCAATCGCCAGGGCTTCCGCTTCATCTTTGAACGTAGTCACACTGACCACAGGCCCAAATATTTCCTCTTGGAAAATACGCATTTCATTCGAGCCTTTAAACAAGGTGGGTTGCACATAGAAACCGTTAGCCAAGCCATCAATTTTCTCCACCTCACCACCAATCAATAATTCAGCCCCTTCTTTTTTACCGATATCAATGTAACTCAAAATTTTATCAAACTGCTCTTTCGACGCTTGCGCTCCCACTTGCACATCGGTATCAAGCGGATTACCTCGCTTAATGGTTTTGGTTCTTTCGACCACCAGCTTCATAAAATCGTCATAGATGGATTCGTGAATCAAAGCGCGTGAAGGGCAAGTACATACTTCACCTTGGTTGAAGAAAGCCAACACTAAGCCTTCCACACACTTACTAATGTAAGACTCTTCCTGCTGCATGATGTCGCCAAAATAAATATTTGGAGACTTACCACCCAGTTCAACGGTAGAAGGGATAATGTTTTCAGCAGCACATTTCAAAATGTGTGAGCCAACTGGTGTGGAGCCTGTAAAGGCGATTTTGGCAATCCGTTTACTCGTTGCCAAAGCTTGACCGGCTTCCTTACCAAAACCATTTACAATGTTTAAAACCCCTGCTGGCAATAAGTCTTGGATCACCTTAACCAATTCCAAAATAGACGCTGGAGTTTGTTCCGCAGGTTTTAATACCACACAGTTACCCGCCGCCAAGGCTGGTGCAAGTTTCCATGCCGCCATCAAGATCGGAAAATTCCAAGGAATAATCTGCCCCACCACACCAAGCGGTTCATGAAAATGGTAGGCCACAGTATGTTCATCTAGTTCAGCTGTACTGCCCTCTTGAGCACGCAAACAACCGGCAAAATAACGAAAGTGATCTGCCGCCAATGGAATGTCCGCATTCAGCGTTTCACGCACCGCTTTACCATTATCCCAAGTTTCAGCCACCGCCAACGCCTCCAAGTTGGCTTCAATTCGATCGGCAATTTTAAGAAGAATATTAGAACGAGTAGTCACTGAAGCTTTGCCCCAGTCAACTCGTGCTGCATGAGCCGCATCAAGCGCTAAATTAATGTCTTCTTCGGTTGAGCGTGGAATACGACAAAATACCTCACCATCCACAGGGCTGGTGTTATCAAAATACTGACCTTTGACGGGCGCAACCCATTCACCACCAATAAAATTACCATAATCACTTTCAAAGGAAATTAAGCTACCACTGGTACCTGGTTTAGAATAAATCATACTTTCTATCTCCGTTTTGGTTTCCGTTCTTGTTGTTTTTGGCTAACAACTAACTGTAGAAACAAAATGATCAGAAAACTTGCCTGTCAGTCCATGATATTTGTCCCATGATCCAAATCTATTCACATTTTTAGGATTGACCCTCAGCTCAGCTCAGGCGATGATGAAAGGCATAAAGCGCGGCACGCCAACATAACAAGTTTAACAAGAGGTGTGATTATGAGTGTTTCAAGGTTATCAACAAAAGCCATACTGGCGCGTAAACGTTCGCCTGTTAACTTGGTTGAGAATCGAGTCTGTTTTGCCGGTCCTCACTCAGAATTGAGTATCTACGATACCTATGAGCAAGCAGATCGAGTCAGTCTCAAAGCCGAAAGTTTACTCTATTGCGGTATGGTCACCGGTTCGAAGGTTATGCATACCAAAGACCAAGACAATATCTCTTTTCTTCCACATGAATCGTTCATTCTCGCACCAGATGAAGAAGTCTTCATTGACTTTCCTGAGGCCGAACTCACCAAGCCCACCACCTGTCTGACCATCGCGATCTCAAATGAAAAAGTGGCGCAAATATGCGATCGGATGAATGATGTGATGCATGCCTCATTGCCTTCCAGTCAACCAATCGACCCTAGCCAACATCTACATACCCTACACACACAAGCCACCCAACAAGTGCTAGACCGTCTCGCCAGTGATTATGTGCAAAATGACCCAGATCGAGATTTATTGGTGGATTTTGGCGTCAGTGAACTCATTACTAGAATCTTACGCCACCATGGTCGCGAAGCCTTGCTGCACTTTGCGAAAAGCACCCCTGACGCTAATGGCATAACCCATGTGATTCATTGGATCGAAAACAATTTGTCACTGCCGCTTGATACTTGCCAACTGGCTAAAATGGCTTGCATGAGTCGCAGCCGTTTTTACGACTGTTTCAAACGACAACTCGGCTGTACACCCTTGGAATATCAACATCAGAGACGAATGAGTAAGGCTTACCAACGACTGAAAGAAAACGGCTCAGTAACTCAAGTCAGTTATGAATTAGGGTATTTGAGCCTAAGCCATTTTAGCCGGCGTTTTCACCAACATTTTGGCGTAACGCCTCGCCAAGTGGCCCAGACTAAATTAATTAGTTAGTTTTAAAGGCCGTGCCAAACTTGGCTTTGCAATAGGCAAATACCACACTCAAGAAAAGCAAACCTAAACTAAGCACCACAAAAGGTACCCACTGTCCCAGTTGATACAGTGACGCCATAATCACCGGCCCCAAGGCCGCACCCAAACCCTGCATGGAAGCATTCATACTGGCCAAACGACTTTGTTGATCGTCTTTTACTAGCAAAGTTTGCGCAGTCACAATGCCAGGAAAAAGAAAACCAAAGCCTGCGCCGAACAACGCCATCGCAACAAAGACACCTGTCATCGAATGCCAAAGAATGAAGGCTAATTGAGCCGATAATCCCAACATAACACCAGCTGAAATCAGAGTAACCACACCTAGTCGGAAGCGGGGTACCAAAATCATCTGCACCAAGATACTAAAGCAAGACATGGTCATCATCACAAACCCCAGCTGATGTGTTGTCTCTGCCACATCCAACTGGAAACGATCTTGAATCAGGAAACTCATAATTTGCTGAATACCTGTTACCGATAAAATCGCGAGAGTCGACATCCCTAGAAACGGCATTACTGGCTGCTTTAACCAATTAATACCCGGCGGCTTTTCAAGCTGACGTACGTGCTTACCATCTTTCACAAAGACAGCCACTAAAATCGCTGCGCTGCCCGCTAAACCAGAAATAATGTAAAAAGGTACCGTCAAACCTAGATTACTTAATAAAGAGGCAAACGCAGGTCCTAAAATCATACCAATACTGAACGAAGCACCAATCATCGCAATCGTTGCGCTGCGATGTTTAATGTCCGTATGAGCAATTAGAAAGGTTTGGATAGAAGGTAAAATACCCGCTATTCCCATGGAAAAGATGATCCGCAGGGTAAACACATACACATAGGTCTGTTCGGCAGAAAGATGCCCCGCTAACGCTTCCTGTAACACAAACCCCGTCGCCGAAATGGTCACCGCATAACTGCTCATACCGAAAATGACTGAGCGCACCCGACCAATACGATTAATAATTCTGCCCCAGAAAAAAGCCGCCACCACGAACGTCGCCGCCCCTGCAGTAATCAAGGTACTGATCCGTACATCAGCCAAGCCGATTTCACGACCAATCGGTGGTAAGGAAGTAAACACAAATGACTGTCCAATGCCCACTGCCACTAGGCAAATTAGCAATAACCAGCGGGATAGAGACTCGTGTAATGAGGTATAGGTTTCTGAATTGATCAAGGTATGTCCTTAAAGGTTATACAATCATAAACCAGAGAGGTTTACTCAATAGGCCACAGGGGAAGAGCCCATTCTTTGTCTTATTAAAAAGCCAGCCATCCAAGCTTGCCGATGTCGTTTTATCATTATTCCTGATTAACCGATCGAAAAGGACCTTATAAGAGCAAAGAGGGTAAAATTCACAATTCTTAAACTTTTATCCAAGGTCAAAAGCAATTTATTCGACCTCAAAGCAGGCTAGAATATAGCCCCGACAATCTAATGAGTATGCCAACTTGAACCAAGACCTACCTGCCCTCTTCAAGCAAAGCAATTTCCGACATTACTGGATTGGCCAGATTGCCTCCTCGTTTGCCTTTCAAATGCTCAGCGTGGGTATTGGTTGGCAAATGTACGATTTAACAGACAGCCCCTTAGCCCTTGGACTTGTGGGTTTATGTCAATTTTTACCGCAACTTTTATTAACCTTGGTGGTAGGCCATGTGGCTGATCGCTACAATCGCCGCCTCATTTGCGTGTTTACGCGCTTAACCATGGCATTCACTGTGGCGATTTTGGTCTATGGCAATTTTACCAATACGGTGTCCGCCAACATGATTTATGCTTGCGCCATGTTACTCGGCACAGCAAGGGCATTTGAACTGCCAGCCAATCAGGCCATTCTGCCGAACCTGGTGCCCAGTGAACAACTTTCCCGTGCCGTCAGTGCCATGGCATCTGCCCGTGAAATATCCGTCATTGCCGGTCCAGCTCTTGGTGGCGTCATCTATTTGTTAGGGCCGACCACCTTATTTGCGACCAGCATGAGCTGCTTTCTTATTTCCTGTGTCATCCTGTCCTTCTTACGCTACAACTTTACTGTCAAACATAAGACGCCTGCTAGCTTAGAACACCTACTCGGAGGCTTGATGTTTATTAAAGGTAATAAAGTCATTCTGGGCTCCGTATCTTTAGACATGTTCGCCGTATTGTTAGGAGGCGCGACCGCACTCTTACCGATTGTCGCAAAAGACATACTAGAAACCGGACCATGGGGACTTGGTCTACTACGTTGTTCGCCTGCGCTGGGTGCGTTGCTCATGTCCATTTACTTGGCCAGACATCCGTTAACCCATAGTGTTGGCAAGATAATGTTTGCTGCCGTCGCAATATTTGGTGTAGCGACCATTTTATTTGGCCTTTCGGATCAACTCATCCTTTCCATGTTCGCACTAGTGTTACTCGGTGCTTCCGATATGATCAGCGTGGTTATTCGCTCAACGCTGGTGCAATTAGAGACACCAGACGAAATGAGAGGACGAGTCAGCGCCGCCAACTCTATCTTTATTGGCAGCTCAAACCAACTTGGTGAGTTTGAATCTGGCGTCACCGCCGCTTGGTTTGGCGTCGTTCCTGCCATTATTGTAGGAGGTGTCGGCACTCTGGCCGTCGTCGGCATCTGGATGTATTTGTTCCCCACACTCGTGCAAAGAAATACATTGGAAGAAGAGGCTAAATAAGCTGTCTTTCTGAGAGAATAACGAGCGAACTGACTTCAGTTCGCTCGTTTGATAATCATCATAAAGAAGATCAGTAACGCCACGGCATAAACTAAAAAGCTCACACTGACAAACGTCAAACCAAACTGCTCACCGATTAAACCACTTAAAAATGGCAAGCTCATCGCACCAGTGACGGCGGCACTCATTTGAAAACCAATCACATAAGTCGCCATTCTTTTACCGACGCGAACCACGGTTTGAGAAATCATACAAGGGAAAATAGGGGCGGCACAAAAGCCCATTAATGCCAATCCAAGATAGCTGAAGTAGGCATGCATGCTGTTGGTAAACGACAAAGCACCCAACACCAAACCGACCAAACACAAACTCAATAAACGATCGACTGAAAACTTTTCGACTAGAAAACCAAAAATCGCTCGACCAAACGCTAACGCTCCCCAGTACACAGCTACCCAAGTGCCGGCATTGGCTATTGAAATGCCTCTCGTTTCTGTCATTAGAGTAAATGCCCATTGTCCCACCCCAACCTCAATGCCAGTATAAAGTAAGAAAAAGGCTATTTGAAAACGAACCACTGGATGTTTCAGAGCTTGCCATTGAGTGATGTTTAAATCATCGTCTTTGACTTCTTCTAGTGAGGCTTTAGGTGCATGCTGATCACTTCGCCATAAATCACGGCTAAAGAAAAAGACCAAGGTCATCAGCAACAGAATACTGCCAATAACCGCATAAGCCAGTCGCCAATGCTGTGAAAAATGCAACAATACACTGGTCACAATAATGGGGCCCGCCGTTGCACCAACCCCAAACGCCGCATGCAACCAGTTCATATGCTTGGTGGAAAAATGCTCGGCGGCATAAGCATTGAGACCGGCATCAATCGCTCCGGACCCCACTCCGATCACCATGGCATACAAGACGAAAATCGTAAAACTTGTGCTTATGTAAAAACCAAATAAGCCAAAACTCACGAAGCCACTGCTCATCACAAGAAGCCAGCCCACGCCCAGTCGAGACAATAGCCAACCGACCGAAAAGCTTGAAATTAAATAACCAACCCCGCCGCCTGCAATCACCAGCCCCAGCCAACCCGTTGGAACATGAAACGCCGCTCTGACAAACGGCCAGTTAATACCGTGTGCCGCATCTGGCAAACCGAGACTAATAAAGCCTAAATAAGCAATCAATAACAGAATGCCAGAGGTACGCATGAAAACATCCTTTTAAAACCAAATGATTGTGTTTTCTGTCAGTTTAAAGGATTAAGCTGCGATTAAAATCTTTAAAATTACTTAAACCACTTACGTTTTTCTTTTTCGATTGGCTTCCACTTCCAGCTTGGTGGTTCGCCTTTTAAATAACATATCAAGATCAAAACTAACGTGTTACACGCCACCCAAAAAGCCCACTCCATTAGGGCTTCTTTGGGGTCAACTAAAATGGAAATAAGACATAGAACAAACAAGTACAAGGACAATACTAACCAGCCTTGCCAAGTATCTGGCTTTCCCCATCCCAATCCATTTTCTTTGGCAGGGAACCAGGTATCTTTATTTTTCATGTGAAAAGCCTTTCATATTAGGTCGATAGAAAGGCAACACTTTGCCTGAATTTCAGGCATAAAAAAAGAGCCAATTTGCCGCTCTTTTTCGTTTCACTAATGGCCATTATTTATTGAGCAAGAAATTCACCACGAGTCTTGTCACTGCGCTTGAATAAACCGCCTAGAGCCGTTGTTTGAGTAGACGAACTGGCGTCCATCACGCCCCGTGCTTTAACACAATAATGCACAGCACTGATGCTCACAGCCACATTATCGGTTTCCAATAATGCTTGTAACGTCACCAAAATCTGTTGCGTTAAGCGTTCTTGCACTTGTGGACGCTGCGCAAAGAAACGCACAATGCGATTAATTTTCGACAAACCAATGATTTTGTTTTTGGGTAAATACGCGACTTTTGCCATGCCATCAATTGTGACAAAGTGATGTTCGCAAGTACTGGTGAAGCTGATGTCACTGACTTTAACCATCTCATCAACGTTCATCTTATTTTCGATCACAGTAATTTTTGGGAACTGTGTGTAATCCAAACCTGAAAAAATCTCTTTGACGTACATTTTGGCAATGCGATGAGGCGTTTCTGCCAAGCTGTCATCGGTTAAATCCAGACCCAGTGTACTAACCACATCTTCAAAAGCCGTTTTAATGCGTTGATATTTCTCTTCTGTGGTCAGACCATTATCAATCATCGGGGTTTCTAAACCACTTTTGATTAGAGCGTCACGAACTTGCTTAGCCTCATCTGAAAGAAAAGCATGATTTACTGTCGAGTTTTCCGCTATGTTAGCTTTCATATCTTTGTCCTACGTTGCTGTCTCCTGTCTTTCGACCGGAGGCTGTGCTAAAAGAAGTCCCCATTTGGCTACACCAAATGTCTGCCTCCATCCAGAGACAAGGTCCGACCTGTCAAGTAGCCGCTTTCCAACACATACTTAACTGCGAGTACGCCTTCCTGCTCTCCCGGCTCCTTTTGTAACAGTGACTTATTTAACGCTTTCTGTCGGTAGTCGTCGTTATCACTGTTATGAAACATCAATAATGATGGGGCAATTGCATTCACCTTAATACAAGGTGAGTAACGTTTAGCAAAAGAGCAAGTTAAATTCGCTAAACCAGCTTTGCTAGCGGCATAAGCTATGTGTTTGTCACTGCCCTTTTCAACGACATAATCCGTCATATGAATAATGTCGGCGACCCCATCGTCTTTAAAACCTGCACATAATAATCCTTCGAAGGCCAGATTTATACGATAAGGTGCAAATACGTGTACTTGCCACATTTTTTCCATCAATAACTTCGTATCTGAGCAATTTTTCTCCGCTTCCCATTCAGAGGCATTGTGAATAATTGCGCCCAGAGCATCATAATCCTCCAACACTTTTTTAATGAAGGCCTCAACACCATTCTGCGTTGAAAAGTCGGCCTGAAGGCATTGAATCCCAGACGCTTCTATGGCGTTAATCTCTTCACGGTGTCGGCGATACGTGATGATCACCTTATAACCTTGCTCATGTAGCGCTTGAGCACAGGCTAACCCCAGTCGCTGGCCACCTCCTGTAATAATGATGGGGGATTTTCGCATCATTCGCATCCTATCCTTATTAACGATTCAACAAGAATGACAAGCTTTTAAGCACAGAACAAGTCTGAATATAGAACCACTTTTATCTCATTTAGGAAGGTACGAACAAATTCAATGGCTTCAGCGTGGAAATAAGCCTCTTTATTCGCACCTTCACTAGATACGAGTGTAAACCAAATTCGGATCAATTTTAGCCGTACTACTAAGAGCCGATTGAATAAAAAATGAACTATCCTGTTATTTGTTACTCAAAGATAGGCGTTTTAATGACTGAACCCACCGTTACTTAGCACTCAATCGACTGAAGAGAAGGAATTGTCATGAATCAAGCAGCTGAAAAAATCACCCCTCAAGTCTCATCTATCCCCCAAGAAGCGTTCGACTGGTATGATGAATACGCTCACGGAGACATAGACAGGCGCACCTTTCTATCGAGATTAGGCACACTTGGCGTCACGGGTCTATCCTTGTCTGTCATCGCTAAATCTCTCACCCCAAACTATGCCTTAGCGGAACAAGTTTCTTTCAATGATCCTGATATAACGGCGTCATATTTAGAGTTTCAAACCCCTAGTGGCCATGGTACTGGCCGAGGCTATTTGGTACTGCCAAAAGACGTCAGCATGGGCAATAAAGCGCCCACGGTACTTGTTGCTCATGAAAACCGAGGGTTAAACCCTTACATTAAAGACGTTGCTAGACGATTAGCCAAAGCTGGCTTCATTGCCCTTGCACCCGATGCGCTATTTCCTCTTGGAGGATACCCTGGCAATGATGATGAAGGTCGAGCCATGCAGAAAACCCTCGATAGAACGAAAATTGAAGGGGACTTCATGGATGCCGCACGCTTACTAAAGAATCATGAACTGAGTAACGGTAAAGTGGGGATGGTTGGCTTCTGTTTTGGTGGCTATTTAACCAACACCTTAGCAGCTAACCTGCCTGATGTTATCGATGCTGGTGCCCCCTATTACGGCACGCCAGCCAAAAGTAACATTGATCAAATTAACGCCCCACTTCAGCTTCACTTTGCCGAACTCGACAAACGCGTCAATGCCACTTGGCCAGCTTATGAGGATGCGTTAAAAGCCAATCAAGTGACCTACACCGCCTTTACTTATGAAAAAGCCAATCATGGCTTTCATAACGATTCAACCGCACGTTATCAAGAGAAAAACGCCGAATTAGCTTGGCAAAGAACGTTAGACTTCTTCAAGGCTAATTTATCAGCTTAAAGCGTTGGAAAACGTGCGACAGTTTATACTGTCGCACGTTTCATTGAATGGGATTTTAGAGGTTTCGCCGTCGTACTGTGCTGAAAATCGATGTTTTTCAGATTAGGAACCTGTTGCCATAACTGGTCACACAAATCCGATAAGCTGGAATCGTCATTCGTTTGTAACCAGCTCACTACCGCCTTCGCCACATTTGGGTAAGTAATCTGAACCACGCGACTGCTTTCTAGCCAATCTCGTATCACTTCTGAGGTCAATTCTTCACAGGTTTTAGCAATGTCTAAATACTCTAGAGCAATGGCATTAGAATGCTGCTCAATTTGACCTTGCATTGGCTTGGCTAAAATACGACGACCTAAATGTAGGGCTTCTGAATTGAGTTCAAAACCAGCATTACACAATACTGATTCACACTCACTCAGGTTCCTCTGAAATTGATCTCGGCTGAAAGGAAACACCTCAACATTACCATACACACCCGGCTCAATGTCTTTACAATGCAGTCTAAATTGATATTCGGGGACCGCTTCCAGCCAATCTAACACCGCTTCACTGTTTTCAAATGGCAAGTACACCAAGACTTGATTCGATTGTGGATTATTAGGCACATCATGGTTATGAATTAAAGGCGGTAAAATATCGTGACCAAAGTGATGCCAATGGGCGCCAAGCTGAGTTGAAGCGGGGGCGAAATTAGACATAATCCATTGTGCAACCCAGTTTTTCTTATAACGTGGAATATCGTATTTAAACGCATACTGATGACCAAAGCCGACACAAGGAACCCCCTGGCGTTTAGCCGCCCACGCCACAATGGGCTCATAATCGGTAATGACCAAATCATAACCACGAGTGTCTATTGTTTGAATATCACGATACAGTTTATAAAAATTCGCTTTACGAAAAGTCGCATATAAGTCCAGTTTGCCATTACGAGCGACAAAACTTAATCCTTGAAATGTTCGATAATCGCCGAACACTTCCATGTCAAAATACTCTTCCACTGGGCGTCCAGAAAACACGAAATCCACTCGTATACCTGCGGCATTCATCTCCGCTGCCATAGCGCGAGCGCGAGTAATATGGCCATTACCTGTGCCTTGAACACCGTACAAAATTTTCATGCTAGTACTCCAATCATAGTCGCCGCACAGGCACTTCCCAATAAAGCACCAATGACTGTATCAGTGGGAAAATGCACCCCTAAAAAGATTCGCGACAGGCCCACATTCATGGCCCATAAATACAGCATCATATTCAAACCTGGGAACCACTCACTCACACAGTAAGCCACGAAAAACGCGCCAGAGGTATGGCCTGATGGAAAAGAGAATTGATCGGATGGAATAATAAAGCTGTTGAAATTGTCCAATGCATCCGCTGGACGATTGCGTTTAAAACCACGCTTTAAAATCAGATATAAAATTCGTTCTAGAGTGAAACCAAGTACCATAATCAGTACCAGAGTATGATAACCGGTAAACCACAAAATCATTGCCAATGCGGCGTACAAAGGCCCATCCGCCGTAAAGGAAACGGCGCGCCCCATGCTAGTCAACTTTGCCCTATGCTTTCGAGCCATACACCAAGAGAAAGTCTGTACATCAAATGCATGAATATTCTGAAGTATGTTCATAGGTTCACCTCTCGTTTCATCCTACTCTTAAAATAGAGCAGTAAAATGTCAGTAAGGTGGCGTTTCGATGACAACTTGATGACAAGCCAAGCAGCACAAACTGGGGACGTTTAAATAAGAAAAGTGTGACAAACATTAAGCAAAAAAATGCCCCGCTAACGCGGGGCATTTTTCAAATGTGTCCATAAAGCGTATGAATTACTTCATGTCGTTCATTTTGTGGAACTTAGCAATCATCGCATCTGGACGAACTTTCTTGTTGCTGCTGTTTAGCGCGTATACAACCGTTTCGCCTTTAGGACCTGCGCCGATCTCAGTGTAACGTAATGGCACTTCACCTACGATGCGCGCTGTGTTCATCTCTTCTAAAGAACCGAACACATAAATACGACCTTCAGCACGCATTTCGCCGTAGAAATCCTCAGACCCCTTTAGTGAACCGTCATACATATCAACCGATGCGACACCAGACATTTTCTTTTTGTCTGCATTCGTTAGACCGAAAACAATTGTTTCACCTTTAGGACCAGCACCAATGCGAACTTTACGGAAAGACGTCTCGCCAACGGATAGGAAATCTTCATACACATCGCGGTCGTCAAAAATGTAGATACGGCTTTCGTGATGAACTTCATACAAATCATTGTTATTCATAGCGGAGGCTTCTGCCATTGTTTCAGCAGAACCTTTCTTCGCCATTTCACCGCCACAAGCAGTTAGAAGAGTGATTGCCATTAAACCGGTTGCGATTGGAATTAATTTCATTGTTGTACTCCTAGGTTGAATTAACACCTACCTTAAAAGCACAAAATGACAAAACCATGACATTTTCATGACGATAAAGAGTCAATCGTCATGAAATAAGGAAAACTCAAAGCCAATTGCTCAACATGACGCCGATGCCCAACGACTGAGTTTGATGATTGTAGTCCAGCAGCGACTGGCCATAACCATTGAAATATTGGATGTAGCCTCGCGTTTTACCCCACAATGGAAAGTTAAAACCAACCTGAACCGCCCCCCGATTTCCAGAGCCTTTTAGGTTATTACGTAACATCAGATCAATACTGTAATCATCGATCACATGGATAACGCTAAATTCACCATAACCGTAATAATCTTCAATATCCGGATTATCATCTACCTCAGAGCTCTCCGGAAATCGGTACCAAGGTTTGATGGAAAAGGCGGTATTCTCCGTTTCAAATAAAAAGTCCACATAAAAGCGATTCCAAGAACGAGACAAATCCCCCGATTGACCATTGGATTGATGATTCAATCCGTACGTTATGTAACTGGGCTTGATGCCTAACCAGCCTTCTTTTGGTTTGACCACGATGAAGGCTTCTGGCTCATGATTAGTATCTCGAAACGGTGCCGAAATATTACTGTTATAGGCTTGCCAATAGGCTTGCTGAGTATAAGCAAACCAAAGACTGCTGTTACGCCCAACTATGCCATAGGCCACTGGAAATTTAACGCTTAATTGAAACTTAAACTCCACACTCTGTAGGCTTTCAGAATTACTCGCATCACCTAAAAAAGCACGATCGTTTGGATTTGAGGTATAGGCAATGGGCAAAAAATAATTCGGCCGATGAGGCGTAATCACAAACGGATTATTAACCGTCGCGTTCTCGCGAATTTCCCGTTGTTGAAATAACCCCTTTGCGTCTTTTGCTCGCTGACTGATGGATTCAGGTACTGCAGGCTCTTCGGCCTGAAAATAAGAGTCACTTTGTTCCTCTGTCTTGACCGGCACTGACTCTATACCCTGAGCCATCAATAAACTTGGCAATAATGCCAGACAACACACTAACCGCTTCATCTTTTAAACCTGTTTAATACTCATTCTTCAAGAAGACAATACAACCTTCTTACTGTACGTTTCTCGATCCATGTCGCATACCTCGACAGTAAAACTAACATCTTTTAATGAAAACTCTATTAACGCATCCAACACTAATTGCGACACTTGCTGTTTTTGTGCCTCTGTTCGCCCTGATAACATTCGTAACGTCACATGAATAAAAGCATCCTCTTTACCCGCCGTAAGAAAACTCTTATAAGGCATAGCACGTAACTTGATGTCTTCTTGAGTAAACAAATTCGACGCAATGGCGGCATCTCGAACGGCTTCTAATAGATCCATTGGAGGCAACTCTTGGGCTAAATTCTGACTAAATTCGACAATACAGTGAGGCATGCGTTTCTCCTTTTTTAGATTTATTAAGGTTGTGAACAGAATGAAAACTTAATAGCCACGAGCCATGTCTACCGCTGCTGGTATCTGACCCGTCTCACGATAGTACTTAAAATTTTTCGCCACCACCTGACAAGCACTCAGCATATGAGTTGGTGCTGAAATATGCGGTAACACAGTCACATTATGCCTACCCCAATAATCGTTATCACTGACGAGAGGCTCTTCTTGAAACACATCCAACACAGCGTGTGATAGGTGGCCTTGATCAAGTTTCGACTTTAACGCCAAATCATCAAGGATAGCGCCACGCGCAAAATTAATTAAGCTGGCACCGACTGGCAATAATGATAAAGTCTGCTCGTTTAACAAGGACTGTGTCGCTGCCGTTAAGGGCAACAGACAGATAAGAATGTCGGAAGTTTCCAATAGCTGCTGCAAACCTTGCTCGCCATGTAAACAGGTCACGCCAGACATCTGTTTTGGTTGGCGACTCCAGCCCGATACGCTAAAGCCATTTTGTAGCAAGCGTAAAGCACTGGCTTTGCCTAACTCGCCCAATCCAAGAACCCCAACACGACGATCGCTCGCTCGTACCATCGACTTAGGTTGCCAAGTCGCTTGCGCTTGTTGCTGGGCATAATACGGCATGTCTCGATGAAGGAATAATGTCCAAGCCAATACCGCTTCCGACATGGTGTCTGCCAAATAAGGATCAACTAAACGCACGATTTTAAAGTCAGCCTCCGTCAGCCCTGCAACCATTCGCTCAACACCAGCCCACAAACTCTGAACCCACTTTAAATTTGGTAAGTCGGCAAGCTCATTCGGATCAGGGTTGGCCACAATAGCAAACTCACATGAGGATTTTTGCACTTGGTTTAGCTCAGAGAACAACCCAAAAGAGACCTCTGGCATTTGTTCTGACAAACAAGCTAACCAAGTCTGCTGTTCGGCTTCGGTCAAAGTCGATACTAAAGGAATCATGAAGCATACACCTGTGAAAGATCTTTAAACCCTTTAAGTTCAATGGCATTACCACTTGGGTCTTTAAAGAACAAAGTCCATTGTTCGCCCACTTGCCCTTCAAAACGAACACTGGGGGCTAAGTCAAATATCACCCCAGCGCCCTCCAACCGATCGGCTATTTTTCGCCAATCACCATAAGACAAAATCAACCCAAAGTGCGGCATTGGCACAAGATGATTCCCCACCTTGCCAGTATTTGTTGTGGGTGAAGGGGTTCCCAAATGCAAAGAAAGTTGATGACCGTAAAAATCAAAATCCACCCAAGTGTCTGTATGACGACCTTCTGTACAGCCTAACACGTGGGTATAAAAATCCCTCGTCTCTTCTAGAGACCTGACATGATATGCGTAATGAAACAGTGCTGACACCGTAAACTCCTCTCCATTTTCAATAAAACTAACATACTTTACGCCTAGAAAAATAAACAGTGATAGCAAATATCAAGTCAGGAAATGTCTACTGCAAAGGAACACCTTCACGGTCTCCTTGAGCAACTAAGTTGAGATATTCTGTTTTCACTTCAGGCAGCGGATTCACCTCAGAAAACAACAGGGAGCGACTTTGATTTTCAATAATTCGTACGTGAGAGCGATTAAGCTCTCTGGGCTCCTTCACGCCACACGAATGGGCAATCAAGCCAATGCCATGTAATAACTCTTGAGCGTAATTTGCCACGCGCTCAGATTTCTCAGTCGCCACCAAGCCTTTTTGTAGCTCAGGATTGTGTGTGGTGATGCCGGTTGGGCAGGTATTTTTGTTGCATTGCAAAGCTTGAATACAACCTAGTGAAAATAGGAAGCCACGGGCTGACACCACAAAATCCGCCCCAGCACTTAATGCCCATGCGGCCTTGCCAGGAACTATCAATTTACCCGAAGCAATAACTTTTATATAACGGCGTAAACCATACGAAGTCAGACGATTAACAACGAGAGGCAAACTTTCTCTTAACTGCATACCAACAAAATCCATCAAGGGTTGTGGTGCGGCACCGGTACCACCATCTGAGCTGTCTATGGTAATAAAATCCGGACAATAATCGAGACCTTTTTTGTGTATTAATTCACACATTTTATCAAAGAACGTGATATCCCCGACCACCATTTTAAAGCCCACGGGTTTACCTGTGACCTTGCGGACATGATGAATCATATTGAGTAAATCATCGATGGACTTAATGTCCGTATGACCATTGGGGCTAATCGAATCCTCACCGACAGGAATACCACGAGTATGGGCAATTTCTTCCGTCACTTTTGCACCGGGTAACATCCCGCCTTTGCCAGGCTTTGCCCCTTGGCTCATCTTAATTTCGAACATGCGTACCGTCTCATGAGCCGCAATATGAGCGAGTCTTGTATCGTCCAAATGACCTTGTGCGTCTCGAACACCGTATTTAGCCGTGCCTATTTGAAACACCAAGTCACAGCCACCTTCTAGATGATAAGGTGATAAACCGCCCTCTCCTGTGTTCAACCAGACTCCCGCTTTTCTCGCTCCACGGGATAACGCCTGCACTGCTGGTTTAGACAAAGCACCGAAACTCATGCCAGAAATATTAACAACAGAACGAGTACAATATGGTGAGGCAGCAGTATGTTCACCAATGCAAATTTCTTTAGGCTGAGCCGCATCTTCTTCTAAGGTTGGAAAGGCACAATTTAGGAAATAAACATCCCCTTGCGTATCTAATGAACGAGTGGAACCAAAGGCAATGGTGGTATCCACTTTTTTCGCTGCTCGATAAGCCCAAGAACGTTCAGCACGATCAAATGGACGCTCTTCTCGATCCAATGCAAAAAAATATTGACGGAAAAATTCACCAAGGTGCTCAAACCAATAGCGGAAGCGACCAACGATAGGATAATTTCGGCGAATGGTATGGGCCGTTTGGTGGGTATCCACCCAATACATCACCACCAAAGCCACCAACAAAGCAAAGCACAAAACCACAAAAATAAGCGCTGCCCAATGAATCGTCACATTCGTGACAGACCATAAAAACTCCATACTTGACCCTTACCCAGTAAAACGTTAAAACGACTGACTCAATGTCTTTACGTCATCATAAATCAAAAACTGGGCGCGGTGTCAGACGAATCGTGGACAAAAGAAGCAATAAATTGATCCGCTGGAGCGGGACGACCAAAATAATACCCCTGATAATAGAAACAATGGATTTCTTTTAAACGGTCCAAATGAGGCAAAGTTTCCACCCCTTCAGCCAAAACATTTATCTTCAACGCTTTAGCCATAGCGATCACCGCATGCACGATGGCTTCATCACTGTGGTCTGTGAGCAAATCGCGTACAAACGACTGATCGATTTTCAACCTATCTATCGGTAGAGACTTAAGGTATTTCAACGACGAATACCCCGTGCCAAAATCGTCAATGGACAAATACACACCCAATTCTTTTATCGCCTGCATTTTCGTCAAACTGGTTTCCCAGTCGTTTAACAAGGTATTTTCTGTAATTTCCAAATCCACACATGAGGCTGGCACATGATGTTTTTCAAGCTGAGATTTTAAGATTGGCAAAAAGCTAGCCTGCTGAAACTGAATTGGACTGACATTAATCGACATTCGCCATGAAGACTGCCATTTTCCTTGTTCTAACCAAGTTGCTACTTGCGACAGAGCTTCATTCAGTACCCATGTGCCAATTTCGACAATAAGACCAATCTCTTCTGCTAAAGGAATAAATTCAGCAGGCGAAATAAAGCCTTTGTTCGAATCACGCCACCTTAGTAGTGCTTCCGCTCCAATCAATTCGCCTTCAGCATTATTTTGAGGTTGATAATAGAGTTCAAATAATTTGTTTTCGGTAGCATGATGGAGGGCCTTTTCCATTTCCAAACGCGCATCAGAGGCAGCCTGCATTTCTGGACGATACATAGCATAAGTATTTCGGCCAGACTCTTTCGCCCGATATAATGCCGTATCAGCCTGCTTCAAGATTACCTCAGCACACAAGTCATTTGCCTGAAAAACACTGGCCCCCAAACTCGCCGTGATATGCACTTCATGATGGCCTGCACTTTTCACCTGCTGACACGCCAGCGTGATACGATTCATTAAATCGAGAACCCTTTGCTCCGCTTCTGCCAAGTGATCGCCGAGGGGCTCCAATAAAAACGCAAACTCGTCCCCGCCCATGCGAGCAAACACCACCTCAGAAGACACCAACCCAGCCAATTGTTTTGACACACATCGTAGTAATTGATCCCCCACGTTGTGACCCAAAGAATCATTAATGACCTTAAATCGATCCAAATCCATAAACACAACCGCTGAGTAACTATTTTGCATCGCAGTTAGTTTTAATCGTTCAGTGAGTCTGTCTGTCAAATATTGACGATTCGGTAAATCCGTTATGGGATCATAGTAAGCCAGATGGTGGATATGAGCTTCGGCTTCTTTCCGTTCTGACACATTACGGATCAACATCAGCGTTTCCACTTGATCTTGAACATCGTATTTTACTAAGCGAATTTCAACGGGAAATTGACGACCTTGCACTTGGTAAAGCGTTTCGACGGTTTGCGGGGAATTTAACGACAAAGTATCGACCAAGTTAACAAATTCAGGCCAGTGAAGCGGATCATGAAAACGAGCAAGTGAAACTGATGTCACATCATTTTGCTCCAGTTTCAACATGGTTTTCGCGGCACTATTGGCCATGCGAATTTGTTGATTAACATCCAATAATAAAATGCCATCAGCGGCATGTTCTATCATGGCTTTGGTATGACTATTACTGCGCTCCAAATCACTTAGGGCGGAATTCAAATGCGTCCATAACTGAGTAAAGGTCGTATGCAAATGCCCCAACTCATCGGACTTGTGACGCTGATAAAAGGCATCAGGCAATGGCTGTTTTTGATGCTGACCAATATGTGTGAGAGAACGGGTAAAACGCATCAAGGGATACGTCACTAAATAATAAAAAATCAGAGAAATGAGGCAAGCCAATAAAATGTCTTTGAGCAAATTATAAACCAGCAGTGGAATATGCGTATCCAGCAACCTATCCATCAGATAACGTTTTTCCGGTACGACCGTTAAAATCCCAGCATTGAAGGTCGGCTGCTCAATCGTCAGAGATCGTTGAAAGGTATTTAGATTGGAGAACATTAAGTCCGCAAGCGCAACAGAAGATCGAAATGCACGTTTCTCAGCTTTACCTTCAATGAAAATGTGACCAATTTCATCAGTAACCTTGACGCTCGCAATGGACGGACTCAACAACAAGCTATTAATTTGCTGCTGTGCGAAAGCACGATCTAATCGAAACACCGCGGCAGCTAAGGGCTGCTCAACAACGGCAATCAATTCATTAAAATCTTGATCGATGATCTTTCGTTGATGCTTGATACCATCGTACATTTGAATCGCATTACTGATTAAGCTTAAAACAACCGCCAACACTAATGTCAACAGAGCCTGCTTAACAATTAAAGACTTAGAAAATACAAGGCTCATTGATACCTTCTTGGTTTTTATCATCCATTATTACGTCCGACACAACGCCGAACCCAGCCAAAAGCAAAGTTTAGTAAGTAAAAACATTCCCAGTAAAACTGGCCTAACTTGGTGGAAAGCCCATGTATTTGTCTGACAAAAGTAATCTTAGCCAAAGCGATCAAAGTATAATTTAAAATTATATTACCCTAAATTCTTATCTACCAATATCATGATATGAATCATAACGAAAGCATCTCCTCCCCCTCTCAATACAGTACAAATAAAAAAGCCAGAGCATATGCTCTGGCTTTTTTATTGCTAAAATCGATTAAACGATTGCACGTCCATCTTCACGAGTGATGGCAATCACACTGGAAAGCGGCGTTGAACCTGTTGGCCAAGTGCCGCCCGGGTGTTGAATGCTGACAAACATAGTGGAATAGTCTGAACTCCATGCTGAGCCAGTCACTTCACACTTAGTCGGTCCCACCATAAAGCGTTTGATTTCACCGGTTTCAGTGTCACCAACCAACATCTGGTTGTTACCTTGTCCCGCGAAATCCCCTTCATTTGAATAATTACCGTCGGTCTGAATCCACAACAAGCCATTACGATCAAACTTCAAACCATCGGGTGAATTAAACATATTGTCTTTATTGACGTTAGCAGAGCCTGCATAAGCATCATCAAAGACCGCTGGATTACCTGCCATCACGAACAAATCCCATTTGAAATCGTTCGCGGTATGATCTTCGTTGCTTGGCTCCCAACGTACGATTTGACCAAACTTATTTTTAACTCTTGGATTCGGGCCTCCAGCAGGCGTTGCATCGCCACCGGCATTAGGCTTCACACCACGGTTTTTATTATTGGTAAGACAGCAGTATGCTTCCACTTTATTAGGGTTCGCAGCCACCCACTCAGGACGATCCATAGTAGTTGCACCCACTTTCGATGCTGCTATGCGTGTATGAATGGCAATGTCTGCTTCCGTCATACCCGTTGTTGCTGGCGTCAAAGGCAACCATTCGCCACGATTATTCTCATGGAATTTCGCAACGTACAAGGTGCCTTCGGCAAGTAAATCTGAATTATCGGCACCCACTTGATATTTGCCTTTTGATACAAAGCGATAAAGAAATTCACCACGCTCATCGTCACCAAGATACACAACAACATGACCATTAGCAGCGACCGTTACTTCCGCATTTTCATGCTTAAAACGCCCCAATGCTGTACGCTTTTTAGGGCGAGAAGTAGGGTCCATAGGATCAATTTCAACCACATAACCAAAGCGATTTGGTTCATTAGGCTCTTTTGACAGATCAAAACGATCATCAGCCATTTCCCACTTATAACGTCCCTCTGACATACTAACACCGTAACGTTTAAGCTCTTCAGGAAGTTGGTAACTGTCATCTGAAGACGCAAAGTAGCCGTTAAAGTTTTCTTCACAGGTTAAGTAAGTGCCCCATGGGGTTTTACCTTGTCCACAGTTATTCCAAGTTCCTTTCGCCACTACACCACGAGGGTCTGCAGAGGTTCTCAACAACTCATGGCCACGAGCTGGTCCGGTAATATCCATTTCAGTATCCGCGGTAATACGACGATTGAATTTAGAGTCTTTAATGATGCTCCATTTGCCGTCGTATTTGGCAATCTCCATGACAGACACACCATGCGCCGCTTTACTTTTGCGCACATCATCCGCTGTGACAGTTTTGCCATCTTCACGATTTGCATTCAATGTCTTAGGATTCACGTATTCATTATTGACAGCCAATACAAATACACCGTTGCGATTAAAGAATGCCAAACCATCGTTGTTGTCACCGAATGCCATCTCCTGAGAAGCGCCTGTACCGCCTGTAGTGGTGTCTAAAGGAATTCCTTTCGACCAAAGCGGGTCACCCCAAGACGCCACAACTTGCCATGAGTAGCCTTTAGGCAAAGTAATGGTGTCAGCCGTGGTGGCTTTTACCATATCAAATGCCAGACGTGATGGCTGATGATGTGCTGCCATGGCATTCGCTGCGCCCAAAGTAGACCCCATCACAAATGCACTGGCACCAACTGCCGCACCACCGCTTAAAAAACCACGACGAGAAACCATTTTATTCGCCACTTCTTCGAATTCAACAACTTCAGGAGCTGGACGTACTAACTCATCTAGCTCATCAAAACTCAAATCCTGTTTCTGTTTAATTGTCATAATACTGCCCTATCAATAGTGATTTATTACTGGCGAAATAGGCCACAACGCCCACTTTTAAACTCATTGAAGTGACGCTCTAACCCGCTGTTTGAGATCTTAGAAAACAACCTTCCCATAAATGTTGTTTCTAACCTCCCCTGCTTAAGAGAAGTTAACAAATAATCTATAGACAAAAAGTTACATAGAAATGACAGTTAAATGGCACCATTGAATTGTTCAAAGAAAAAGGATACAACTTGTAAGCAAAAAGAAAGACCAACTTTATACAAGAATAAACGTCACGCAGACTCTCAAGAGGATAGGATACCCTTATGATAAATACCTTACGCAATATCCCCATTAAGCACAGGTTAATCAGCCTGCTGGTCTTTTTTTCTATCGGTTTGATTTTAGTGATTTCACTTTCTCTAAGTGAAAACAAAACGACACTACTCAATGAAAAATACGCGCAAACAAAACATGTTGTTGAAACGGCAACAGGCGTTTTAACTCACTTTCAAGCACTCGAAGAATCAGGAGAACTCAGCCGAGACGAAGCTCAACGATATGCCATGGAAACCATAAAAGGCATTCGATACGCTGGCACAGAATACTTCTGGATCAATGACTACAATGCGGTAATAGTCATGCATTCTGTTAAGCCTAGTTTGGACGGAAAAGACTTAGCAAACCTTGAAGACCCTAACGGTAAAAAACTTTTTTCAGAATTTGTCAAAGTGGTAAAAGCACAACAAGCAGGGTTTGTTGATTATCTTTGGCCAAAACCTGGCAGTGAGCAGCCCGTTGAAAAAATTTCATATGTTCAAGGATTCGCTCCATGGGGTTGGATTGTGGGCTCAGGAATCTACTTAGATGATGTCAATCAGCAGTTCAAACAAGAAATCATAAAATTGGGCGGCATCGGTACCGCTATTATTCTTTTAGCACTGCTTATTTCCACTATCATTCTTAAATCCATTATCACCCCAATCCGTCAAATTCAAACGGCTTTGACAAACATTTCACAAGGTTCTGGGGATTTGACGGCCCGTCTTCCTGAGTCTGGAAACGATCTATTAACCAAGATAGCGGTTTCATACAATACCTTTGTGCAAAGGCTGAGTGATACGCTGAATAAAGCGGTGTCTCTCAATCAAGAGGTGGAGTCAAAAAGTCAAGAACTGAAAACAGCGTCAGCAAAAACCCGAGAAATTAGCCAAGAACGAGAAGGCAAATTCACTGAAATGACGCAAGCCATTACGGAAGTTGATAGCTTCAAAACCGAGGTCATTGAAAGCACACAAACGACCTTAGATTCTGCTAAGGTGACGGTTGAAAAAACCCGTACGGGTCAGCATTCTATTCAACAAACCGTTGATTCTTTGGATAAGTTATCCAGTGAATTAGAATCTGGATTAAACACGGTTATTCAACTTGCTGAACAGTCTCAGACCATTGGCAGCGTGCTGGATGTCATCAGTGAAATTGCCGAGCAAACCAACCTTCTGGCGTTAAATGCGGCAATTGAGGCGGCCAGAGCCGGTGAACAAGGTCGAGGGTTTGCCGTGGTAGCCGATGAAGTCCGTGGCTTAGCCAGTCGAACCCAAGCATCAACGGATGAAATTCAAGCTATGATTAATAAACTACAAAGTGGTGCGAAAGAAGCTGAAAGCAAAATCACAGAGAGTCATCAACAATCACAAAAAACCACTCAAGAAATGAGCGTGACGGCGCAATATCTAGAAGACATTGCCAGCTCAGCTGAAGGTATTAATCATGCCAGTAATTCGGTACTTCAAAGCGTTACCTTGCAAAGTGATGTAGTACAAAGGCTCAATGAGTTAAATGAAAAAGTGGTTGAATTATCTGCGCAGGCAAGTTTGCAAGTTCAGCAGAACAACCAAACGAGTGAATCCCTGGCTCAAACATCAGAACAAACACAGCAGGTCATGTCGGCCTTTAAACTTTAGCCTCTAGGAAATCGATCACGCCAACAAGGTGTCCTTCTTGTTGGCGTTTTTTATATCTAACATGCTCTCTTTAGAGCACTTAGCGCTCTTGGATATCGCTCCCATAGACGGCCATTTCGCCATGTCGTAACACCAATCCTTCTTTTATAGATTTTTTCATGCCTTTAACAACCAGAGCATAGGAGTGATCAATCAAACACTCAATTTCCCCATCTGGCAAACTTCCTTCATACATCACAGAATTCCAATGTCGCTTATTCATATGATAAGCAGGAATCACCTCTTCAAACACATCCCTCAGCTCAATGGCATGATCCGGCTGACACTTCAGATTCAACAAACCTTTTGCTTGATAGCGAGTCAGTAGAGCAAACATTTTTCCCTGTACTTTGAACACAGCCGTACGATTATCAAAAGGATACACTTCCACCGCTTCAGGCTTGGACAATAAATAGGACTTTACACGATCTAGTTGCAAACCAACCTCGCATCAAAATGTGGGACACAAAGAAACCGTCAGTAACGTAACGCAATCGCTTGCTGCAACAATGGCCAAGCTAATAACGCTTGTTGATAGTGTTTAGCCTTATCTGACAGGGGCAGATGATAATCGGCAAGACGATAGGCTAAAATGCCGTAAAAAGCATCCACGGCACCAGGACTATCGAACATAAAAGGCCCTTTTGCCTGACAAAAAATCTCATCTACTCTGTTTAGTTCGTGACGTAAATCACTGGATATCTCAGTTAACGGTGTCACAGGCTGTAGTGAAAATGGACATTGTTGACGCAAGGTTACAAAGCCCGAATGCAGCTCAGCACATAAGCTTCTCGCGACCGCCTTCTCAAGAGCTGACAGTGGATACAAAGACCCATTTGAAAAATCATTAAAATATTCTGTTATGGCCAAAGAGTCATGCACCACTATGTCTCCAATTAACAGAGCTGGTACCAACCCTGTTGGAGACAATTTTCTTAGCTCTGCTTTGTCACTTTCTGATTGCAGATCAATCCCCTGTAACTCAACTTCAGCTCCCGCTAACTGACTGCATATCCAAGCCCGCAAAGACCAAGTTGATAATGTCCCAACCACTAGTTTCATCACAACCTCCAAACACAATAGATTCCATCACACTGTTCTTGAAAAACTGATAAAATAGAACCGGTTAACACTTTCAATGAATGACGCCCTCAAAAGGAAGACCATGATCATCACCTTAACGACTCCCGCTATGTTGTTTCCCGCCGTTTCCCTTTTATTACTAGCTTATACTAACCGTTTTGTGACATTAGCCTCTATTATTCGAACATTTGATCCAAAGCAAGAGGACGACAACACCACGGAGCAAATCGTCAACTTAAGAAAACGCATTTACCTCATTCGTCGAATGCAAGAAGCCGGCGTAATCAGTTTCTTTCTTTGCGTTATGTCGATGCTAGCCATCTATGTAGAATATCAGCAAATCGGCAGCTATATCTTCGCCGCTAGCTTAGTTTGCCTGATGTATTCTTTGTATCTATCAGTGCGTGAAATCACCATTTCTTGTGACGCCTTAGAACTTCATTTAAAGCACTTTAACGCGGACCTAAAACGCAAAAAATCGATTCGAAAAATCTATAAGCGCACCAACTGAAGATTAAAGCCTTTCAAGGATGAGGATTCATCATACTGAGCAAAGTAATCGATAAAATCCTCATCCACTACCTTTTGATGTGTCACACTGGCATGTCGAAGGATTAAGCGGCCACCTTGTCTTAATACTAACCCTTGATGTGACACATTCAGGTTAGTGCCTATCCATTTCTTCAACGCCCAGTTAGGGCGAACCATATTAATCACACTGCCCGATGGAATACGATCTAATAAAGCTTGGTTCACCTGTTTATTCGGCCCCAAAAATAGTGCGCTTAAGGGAACATAAGGAATGTCGGCTTGGGCAATTTGAAAATGCTGACCAGTCTCGTGCAATTTTTCTAGGAGCGGCTTACAGTCCTGCTTACAAGCAATGCTTTTGGCACTTAGGTGACGATACCAAGCCGCTCTATCAATTTGTGTGATCGCTCGCTGGGATTGATCCTGTGCAACTCGATCCGTAATGTCTTGCAGTAGTTCCCGATTATTAGGCAACCAATCCAAACTGGGAAAATGGTTGCGCTGGACAAAATTGACCAAACCATCCTGATAACGAATTTTAATTAAGTTGTCTTTAAAGCTTTTTGCTGAAATGGACTGTATTCCAGCCAGCACCGTCTCAACGTAGGTGGTGCAGTCGAAGACATCAAAGCGTATCAGTGGGTCCTTATCAAACTGACCGTCTACTCCCTCACCGGCATTTCCCCCGACATAAGGCGCTCCCATAAAGAGATGGCTTAATCGCTCAACACGCGCCACGACATTCATCGAGTCTGTTTGAGTCGCTATAGACTGATAAAATACACTTTCTATATTTGGATCCTTAGTGTGCTCAAAATCACTCGCGTTGGCTCCTCCAAACAAACCGCCAACTAAGAAAAAGAGGCCTTGCCAATGTTTTTTCATCGCTACCTCGCTTGCAATACGTCACAAAATTGAACAAAAATCTCACTAACAGCCTAACATCAAGTTGCTAAAATGGCATGTAAAGAGAGAGGTTCGCCCATGAAAATACAAAATCCACCTTTTTTATATGGCCAACAAGGCTTACAACAAAGTCAAAGAAACCTTGAACAAGCCAGTCAAGAAGTTGCACACATAGCCACTCAAACCTTTGACCGAGTACAACCCAAAGAGCTAGACGTACAGCATGGCACAATTGAGGAAGGCCTGATGGAAGCGAGACAGGCCACTCAAAATGCCCAGTCTAATGCGAAAGTGATTGATGGTTCTAATAAAACCATTGGCAGTCTGATTGATATTACGGTTTAACCATTAGAATTTAGACTATGCTATCAAGCATGTCTTTTGCTTGATTCAATTCCTCAATATGAGTCATTCGCACCCAGCGACCAATCTCTTGGCCATCTTTTAACAGAATCAAATTTGGCCATTGTTTTACGCCAAACTGACGGCCTAATCTCTTTCCTTTACCATCCAATACTTTCACATGAGGCACAGTCGGGTAGGTTTTCATAAGAGATTCAATAATCGGCATAGCGACTTGACAATGAGGACACCACGGAGCGCCAAACTCAACCAACGCATAACCCGCTAGGTGATCTAGTGCTTCTTTCTCAGGCGCCTCTTCTGAATAATCTTCGTTATAGCCAAGCGTCATTGCCAACATATCGGACACCTTATTTTGATTCACTTTACCGCATTCTAAGCTTAGGGAAGTCAAAAAGAAAACCGCCTAACAAGGCGGTTTTCTGACATATATTTTCTGACCTTAAAGAAAGCACTTCAGCTTACCTTAGTTCAGGAAATGTGATTGCCTAAACTTTAAACTTCACCACTAAATCATTAAGTTCAACCGCTAAGCGTGTTAACTCCGCGGCACTGGCTCTGGTTTGATTCGCTCCCACAACGGTTTGGGTGCCCAGATCACTAATGTTGATAATATTTCCATCCACTTCCTTGGCCACATTAGATTGTTGTTCTGCGGCACTGGCAATCACATGATTGCTGTCGCTGATGGTCGCAATACGGCGAGTAATCTGTTCCAAATCTAGCGCCGCTTCCGCCACCACTTGCTTAGCCATGCTGGTTTTTTTGCTGGTATTTTCCATGGAGGACACCGCCGCATTGGCTGACGCCTGAACATTTTTTACCATGGTTTCTATTTCTTCTGTGGATTCCTGCGTTCTATGAGCAAGACTACGCACTTCATCCGCTACCACCGCAAAACCACGCCCAGCTTCTCCAGCACGGGCCGCTTCAATCGCAGCATTCAAAGCAAGTAAATTAGTCTGCTCTGATACCGCACGTATCACATCCAAAATTTGCCCAATAGAAGATACCTGATCCGCCAGCTGGTTAATCACATTCGTACTGGTTTGCATTTCTTCGTTCATATCGATAATGACCGAAGTCGTCTCATCCACTTTACTTTTGCCCTCTGATGCCAAGCGAGAAGATTCATGGGAATCTTGCGAGGTGGCTTGAGCCGTTTTCGCCACCTCATCAACCGCTAAACTCATTTGTGCAATGGCTGTGACGGCTTGTTGAATTTCATCACTCTGAAGTTGTAATCCATTCGTCGAGCTTTCGGTCACCGAGTGAAGTTCTTCTGCTGCCGACGTCAATTGGTTCGACGACTCACCTATGTGAACAATGGCCCCTCTGAGGTTCTCTTGCATGACGACAAGCGCAGTCGACAAACGAGCCATTTCATCTTCACCTTCCACGTTTAAAGTCTGAGTTAAATCTCCCTGAGCAATCACTTCAGCAGAATGTAAGGCCGCTTGTAACGGTTGATTAATACTTTTCGCTAATAAAAACGCGACCAAAATAGCAAGTAATACAGCTCCAACTATAATCAGATTAATCACCACAAAGCTATTATCATATTCCTGTTGTGCGTCTTCACTTGTCAGATCTGCAATCCTTCGATTCTCCTCAACAAGGCTGTGTAGTACTTCTACCATCTGATCGGACGTCTGATTCATTTTAGGTACGAGCGTCATAATCTCAGAGGCATCTTGCTTCATCACTGCATCCGTGACCTGAGCTTGTAATCCGTAATATGCTTTTTCAAATTGCAAAAAACGTTCAAATAACTGGCGCTCACTCGCGACTTCAATGTGGGGTTCATAAGCTTGCTGATATTGCGCCACTTTCTGCTTAATTGTCTGCAAAGTCGCTAGGATTACTTTTTGACTCTGCTCACTGTCTTCATTTAATAAGCGCAATGTAAAAATCTGCACCGTCATTAAATTACTGCCCATATGCCCAAGATTTGAAATAGCTGGGAGTATATTGTCATCAACTGTCACTAAGTCAGAACGGATGTCTTGCATTGTTTTAATGGCAACGCCTCCGAGAAAAATCAACAACAACAAAATCACTGAGAATGCCGCAAATAGGCGTGATCTAATATTCATTTTCCTTAACATTTTTTTACCCTTCATTCATATTAATAATAGTTTCTTAAGTAATAAATTAACTCGTCGCTAAGCCACCAGAAAGGGCTACACGACAAGAGTGAAACAGCGAGTCAGTCATCGTATAGACTCAAGAACAGTGCTGAAAATCATCTTAATAAGACAAAAAAAGTACTTTTCTGTGCTTAAGAATTGGAGATTCTGACCTTCATTCACAGCTCGAATTCAATTGGAAATAAAGATAGAGAATAGAAGAAACCTTGCACAACTCGATAACCAATCTCTGTTAGCAAGGACAACTGACTTTCCGTCTCCACGCCTTCAGCGACAGGTTGAACATCAAGCTCTTGTACAATGTTCAAAATAATATGACTCAAATAAATCGCCATTTGATTGGGAAGTTCATGCTCAAAGCAACAGTCTAGTGTTGAATGATCTATGGGAAATTTTAGCAATTTCTTAAGATTAGAATGCTCACGCCAAAAAACATCTAACGATTTTTCACCCCATAAGATAGGGCTAGGCTAGGCTAGGCTATCATCGACATTTACGTTTGACAGTGATGAAAAGCCATTGGTTGTTTCGACCATAAATTGATCAAATGGACATCTGGGTCTATTAAAATTATTTTTATATCATTAGTAACATTAGAAATTAAAAAACTTATTGGGAATAGCTTAAATAAAATGTATTGACTTGATAGGCTATTTCCTAGCCAACACATTAATTATAAATAATATTTATAATATAACGGCCGTTCTTATTCTGATATAAACGAATAAACTTTCGTAATATTAACATTTTTCCGAATAGGCACAGCCAAAACTATTGAGAATCATTCCGCTAAGATTTCAAATTTGTAAAGCATATTATACAGTACGTTAATTTAAAGTTGCTATGCAAGCGACAACTTTTTAACAAACAAATCCAATCAAAATACCGGACTATGCAACCATCAAAGACACCCTCTATCGAGTTTTGAACATCTTACCTGTTCAAAATTAGAGCAAAGTATTCTTTGCCTTCTTTGAAAAAACATTCTGTTTTTAAAGTAACCAAAAGCAATCTCCAAAAATATGATAATCTTTTTAGAACAATTAGTTAGATAGAATAATCTGAGCAAGAGTAGAACATGAAAAGAACGTATTGCTATACAGTCCAATTTCCCCCATCCAAACCTTGTTCTCCAATCGTCTCTTTCCGCGAGCATTTTTTTGCTTGTCACGTTGAAGACAATGATATTTGGAGGTCATTATTTGTCATATAGACAAAATCACGCCCATATATTGCCTATTTGTCAAATCAAGTCATACAAATTGCCTTATAGGTTTTGTCGTACTAGTAAGTCAAAAAGGATAATCTCGTCATGAAGATAGGACAGGTTATCAAAACCTTGCGCTTACAGCGCAAGATGACACAAGAACAAATTGCACTGGAAGCTGATATGGCCACCAGCAATGTGTCTCGCATTGAGAAAGGGCTAAGACAACCTTCGCAAAAGGTCCTATGGAAATTAGCTGAGGCATTGAATACCTCGCCTGCTATTATTTATGCTGCTAGTGAGCAGCCTGATGGCAATATCTTAGATTTCTTAGAAAAAATTAAATATGAAGAGATAAATGCGTCTTATATTAAGAAAAATAAAAAAATGAGCGAGTCCATTATTAGCAAAGATGCTCAACTCATATTAAAACTCTACAGTGAACTCTCTCCAAAGAATAAATTTTTATTATTAGAACAACTCAAAACCCTCCATAAATGGCAAGAGAAACCACATCAAGCCAATTAAGAGGAACACACTTCTGGCGCCACGTACTCCAGTTTCAATAACTCAAAGTAATTTTGCCCTAATGCAATATTACGAAACGCTTCATCACTCAAAAATTGATGAATGTGTCCCGTCACTTCAAGCTCTTCTTTATATACGGAAAAACGGTTATTGCGAAAGGCAACAAAGTCCGAACCTGGTAAGATACGCTTTGAATATTGATCAAAGAAGGCCACATACTTTGCTTGATTGCCCCTCTTGCTGAAATAATAATCATTCAAAATACGCCATGAAGTGTCCAACATCAAATTAGAGTGCTTGTCTAACATAGCTGACAATATGGCAATATGATGATCCGCTTTCATATTGGTCAACTCATACGACATTCCCATGTGCGCCCAAATAATTTTATTATTCGGGTATAAAGACAACACCTGCTCCATTAACGGTACATATAGCGTTGGAGCACGGTTGTTGCCTAAATCAGAATGTATGGTGATTGGATAGTCTCGCTTTTCCAACTCACTCATAAAATCAGCCCACTGCCGAATATCCTGAGGTGTCGCTGGCTCATGACGGTTATTAAACTGGGCTTGCTTGACCAGATTAACCTCTCCCATCCAACGAAACATATCTGGGTACTCTTTTTCATAGAGCGCCATAATAGCTAGGGTGGATTCTGGGTTGGCTAAATCCGTAAAGGTCATTGATAAGATTAAATGCAAATCTTCTGGTGCGTGTTCCAACATATTGGCTGCATTAACAAAATCATTTCGAGTGGTGGGAGAAACTGGCGTACCAGGGCATTTCAAATAATTAGAGCAGGTTGAATTAGCAGGTAACATTTGCCCAATTCCGTACACATTTGCAAAACGAACACTGGTTTGTCGGAGAAAATCATTCACCTGTTGAAAGGATATAGCGCGACCATCAAATGGTCGATAATGAAGATGGCTATCGACGACAGCCGTATAAGGTTCCGTTGTTCGGTCATAACACGATGCACCAGACTTAAAAGACGTTAATGAGCGTGCTTCACTTTCAGGATCATTAGCACACCCTATCAATAAGGAACAAAGTGCAATTGTGACCATAAAAGGATGACAAGCCATAAGAATGAAACCTCTTTGTTAAAACAAATACTTTGACGCTTACTCATCTAACACGTTATTTTTAAGGTGTTTTTGCTCGTCTATTAATAGGAATGACCTTACCATGTCCACGCCACACTATCATCATTTACAACAATACTTCAGCGACCTGATCACCAGCCAGCAACTGGTCTCTGGAAGTAAGTTGCCATCTGAAAGAGAAATTGGCGAACAATTTAAGTTCACACGGGTCACTATTCGACAAGCCCTCAAAAACCTCGAAGCCGAAGGCCTTATCTATCGTCAAAATAGACGCGGCTGGTTTGTTTCACCAGCAGCGGTGATATATCACCCAGCCAGCCATTTAAGCTTTAATTTATACGTAACTGAACAAGGCTTTTCCCCTAGTACTGAGAAACTAGCGCAACAAATTGAACCCGCTAACGAACGTATTGCACAGTTAATGAACATTCCTGTTGGAAACCCTGTCCTCTATTTGCATCGTCGTCGTTATATTGACCAACGCCCTGTACTGATCGAAAAAATGTACATCAACCAAAATTTATTACCTGGTATAGAAGAGGAAGACTTAACGGAGTCATTGAGCCAGATCCTTAAGCGTAAATATCAACAAGAATATCGAGACATGGACCTTTCCTTTAAATCCACTTCTCTTCCAGCCCACGCCGCCAATGACCTAGGCATAGCAGCCGGTCAACCAGGATTACAGATTGAACGCATAAATTACACTAGTGCGAAGCAAGTCCTTGAGGTCGATTATGAGTTTTGGCGTCATGATGCTGTGACCATTAATATTGCCATTCGAGACTAATTCTTCCACCACAATCATACTGATCCACCCAGTTATCTCCCTGCTAAATCAATCATTGACCCTGTCGATCATTTCAACTTTTTAAAAGAATCGTCACATCAATGACATATTTGGCTGCTATTTTGCATTACACAATCTGGTATATACCAGTTGATTAACCTGATGCATGGAGATGAGAAATGACACATAAGACCCTACTTAAACGTCTGGCTGTTTTAGCAGGCATCACCACGGTTTCAATGGCAGCACACGCCGCTAAAACAGAACTTACCGTCTACACTGCGATTGAAGCGGAAGATCTCAAAAAATATGCTGCTCGTTTTAACGAAGAACATCCTGAAATCAAAATCAATTGGGTTCGAGACTCTACTGGCATTGTGACAGCCAAATTGTTAGCCGAAAAAGACAATCCACAAGCCGATGTAGTGTGGGGGTTAGCTGCCACCAGTTTAATGCTGCTAAAGGGCGAAGGCATGTTGCAAACTTATCAGCCGATGGGCTCTGAAAAACTGTCGCCGAAATTCAAAGACATGAGCGACAACCCTGTTTGGACTGGCATGGACGCTTGGATGGCCGCTGTCTGTTACAACACAGTAGAAGCGAAAAAATTAGGCTTACCAAAACCGACTTCTTGGGCCGATTTAACCAAGCCGGTTTATCAAGGTCACATCATCATGCCAAACCCAAATTCATCCGGCACAGGCTTCCTAGACGTTAGCAGCTGGCTGCAAATTTTTGGCGAAAAAGAGGGCTGGACTTACATGGACGGCTTACATCAAAACGTGAGCCGCTATACTCACTCTGGTTCTAAGCCTTGTAAATTGGCTGCTGCAGGGGAAATTCCAATTGGCATCTCATTCGCCTTCCGTGCCGCGAAATCGAAAAAAATGGGTGCTCCACTCGACATTGTCTTCCCAACGGAAGGGTTAGGTTGGGACATGGAAGCAACAGCCATTATCAAAGGTACTGACAAGCTAAAAGCAGCCAAAACCTTGGTTGACTGGACAGCATCACAAAAAGCCAATGAAATGTATAACGAAGGCTACGCGGTTGTCGCCATGCCAGGTGTAGCCAAACCCGTAGATTACTTTCCGGCCAACGCCGAATCTCTGATGATTAACAACAATTTCGAATGGTCTGCAGATAATCGCAGCCAAATCCTTGCAGAATGGCAAAAACGCTACGATGGCAAAAGCGATCCAAAATAATACCTTGCTGTGGGAATAGGGACGCCCTATTCCCACTTTTCTTAGAAATGAACAGACTCATTCTACATTAGCCGATCGTCAGTCTGTTTTGTCATATCCGCTTACTCTAATTTGCATTATGAGCTTAAGGGATGATGACAAAACATACTCTTATTCAAGGAGAGGATTTTATGTCCAACCAAGCCTACCTAGAACTACAAAACATCCACCAAATGTTTGGCGCACATCAAGCTTTAAAAGACGTTTCACTTAACATTCAAGAAGGCGAGTTTGTCTGCTTTCTAGGCCCATCAGGTTGCGGCAAAACCAGTTTATTACGGATCATTGCTGGGTTAGACATGCCGACTTCAGGCAAGCTTTTTCAGGCGGGCGAAAACATTACACAAACCCCAATCAAACATAGGGATTTTGGCATTGTATTTCAATCTTATGCCCTGTTCCCCAATCTGACTGTCGCAGACAACATTGCATACGGCTTGGTTTCAAAACATTTTAGTCAAAGCGATAAACGCGCTCGTGTTAGCGACCTGTTAGCCACCGTTGGGCTGTCTGGCAGTGAAACCAAGTACCCAGCGCAATTGTCTGGTGGCCAGCAACAAAGGGTGGCCTTAGCACGAGCCTTAGCCACGTCACCTGGTTTGCTGCTATTAGACGAGCCACTTTCTGCGTTGGATGCCCGTGTAAGAGCGCACCTCCGCCAAGAGATAAAACAGCTACAAGAAAAGCTCGGCGTCACAACAATAATGGTTACGCATGATCAAGAAGAAGCTTTAACTATGGCCGATAAAATCGTCGTCATGAACCAAGGCGTTATTGAACAAATCGGCACCCCACAAGAAGTATATGCACACCCAAACACCCCGTTTGTTGCGGAATTCGTGGGCGAAATGAACTTCATTCAAGCCAAAAACAGTGGCGATGGTTTAATGCAATCAGGCACACTTATGTTGCAGTGCCAGCCCAATAGCGGAACGAATTTTGGAGAAAACGTTAAACTTGCAATTCGCCCTGAGGACATTCGTTTTAATGGTCATGAGGATGACAAGAACAGCCTCAATGCCCAAGTACTTCATTTGGAGTTTCTTGGCTCTCGGGTTCGTTCCTTATTACAAATCGACAATCATGAAACGCCTCTCATTGCGGACATCTCAATGAATGAAATGTCGGGCTTGAATTTAAGCCAAGGTCAATCTGTACGCTGCCAATTGCCAGCTGATCGTTTGCATATTTTTGGAGGCCAAGCATGAGTCAATCTAGCCTCGCTACCGCGGACCAAGCTCAAGTCAAAATATCTCAGAGCCGAGAATCAAAATGGCTTAGCCAGCGTAGTTTAGATGAATGGTCACTCGGCGCTGTGCTCATGATTGGGGTCTTAGCACTCTTCGTGTGTGTTGTATTGCCAATCTACACCCTGCTGTCTAAAAGTATTGAAAACAAAGCGGGAGACTTTATTGGGTTAGCGAATTTCAGCCATTTTTTCGCCACTCCTAGCCTTTATAACGCCATAAACAACTCATTGTTGATCGCTTTCTTATCAACGTTTATTGTCACCACCCTGTCCTTTTTAACCGCTTATGGCATCAGTCGAACACGCATTCCATTGAAAGGTCTCTTTCGCACCGTTCTCGTGTTGCCCATATTGGCACCATCACTTCTGCCGGCCATCAGTTTGGTCTACCTCTTTGGCAACCAAGGTATCATCAAAGAATTGCTCATGGGCGAAAGCATCTATGGCCCCATAGGAATTATCATTGGCTCCTGCTTTTGGACTTTTCCTCATGCTTTGATGATCATGCTAACGGCCTTGGCCAACACTGACGCACGCCTTTACGAATCCGCAGAAGTACTGGGCGCGTCCCCCATGCGTACCTTTTTCACCGTGACATTACCGGCCGCCAAATACGGCATCATCAGTGTAGCCTTTGTCGTCTTCACATTGGTTATTACGGATTTTGGGGTGCCCAAGGTCATTGGTGGCCAATTCAATGTACTGGCAACAGACATATACAAACAGGTCATTGGTCAGCAAAACTTTGAAATGGGGGCCACGGTTAGCGTTATCTTACTCCTGCCAGCCATTCTTACCTTTATCACAGATCGTTGGTTACAACGTCGACAGTCTGCTTTATTGACATCAAAAGCGGTTCCTTGGACTGCGCCAAAGCGCCCTTGGTTAGACCGCACTTTTTTCACTCTGATGCTGTTGGTTTCAGTGGTGATTATCGGCATTATATTGATGGCGGTTTATGCCTCACTGGTTACCTTTTGGCCCTATAATCTCAGTTTATCCTTTAAGAACTATAACTTTGACTTAATGGACGGCGGCGGCTGGGACTCCTATTGGAACTCCATTCAAATGGCTACCTTTACCGCTCTCATTGGCACGGTTTTTATCTTCTTCCAGTCCTATTTAGTCGCAAAACTAAAAGGCTTCCAATTACTAAAATGGTGCTTTCACCTGTTTGCTATCTTGCCTTTAGCCGTGCCCGGATTAGTACTTGGTTTAGCCTATATTTTCTTCTTCAATGCGCCCAACAATCCACTTAATGGCATCTATGGCACCATGACCATTTTGGTTGTTTGTACTATTAGCCACTTTTATACCGTATGTCACCTGACCGCAACCACGGCTTTAAAGCAGATTGATGCAGAGTTCGAGTCCGTATCAGCTTCGTTAAAAGTGCCACAAATCAAAACTTTCTGGCGCGTCACCTTGCCGGTATGTATGCCAGCGGTGTTAGACATTGCCAGCTATTTATTTGTCAATGCCATGACCACAGTGTCGGCAGTGGTCTTTCTCTATTCTTATCATACAAGTTTGGCTTCTGTGGCCGTGTTAAACATGGATGACGCTGGGGACATTGCACCAGCCGCCGCCATGGCGGTAATGATCATGCTGACCTGTATGGTGGCTCGCTTAGCGCACTGGTTTTTAGGCAGTGTGTTACTTAAGCACACTCAGTCTTGGCGTCAGAAGTAGGAAACGAACGAAATGAGCCTCACCGCCATTGTTTTAGTTCTCATATCTACCTTCATGCATGCGGGTTGGAACTTTTTTGGCAAAAAGACCAGCCCAACACTGGCTTTCTTTTTCCTGACTATGGTCGCTGGGGCTGTGATTTTTTCCCCTTTTTTGATACTTCATGGGGCACTCATACTCGCATTTGACAAAGAAATATTGATACTGCTCTTGCTGACGGGACTTTTCCAATCCATTTACCTCTGGGGGTTGGCCGAAGCCTACAAAGCAGGGGATATGTCCATTGCCTATCCGATTGCCCGCTCTTCCCCTCTAATCATTGTGGGTGTATCCACTTTTGTCCTTGGACAACAAGAAGCGGTTTCACTGCAAGCGGTTGTGGGTATGGCATTAATCGTACTTGGCTGTTTGTTCATTCCCTTACCCAGTTTTAACGATTTCAAACTGGCTAACTACCGCAATAGAACCACTTTTTTTGCTCTCGTTGCCGCCTTTGCAACGGCAGGTTATTCCTTAGTTGATAACAAAGCCACGCAATTAATGCGAGCGTTAACCGACACATCAGGAAACCCTATCGCCACCCCAAGTGAAGTCGCCTTGGCCTACGTGACCTTGCAAAGTGCCTTTGCTGTGATCTGGATGATTTGGTTTGTGATTAGCACTCGAACACAACGCCGTGAATGCGTTTATCTGATTCGTCATCAGTGGCAAGCAGCGTTATTAACCGGTGGTCTAATGCTGGGAACTTACTCACTTGTCATTCTCAGTATGGCATTTGTCGACAATGTCAGTTACGTCGTGGCGTTTCGACAATTGAGTATTCCACTGGGCGTTCTATTTGCCGTGATTGGCTTTGGTGAATCTTTAAAGGGCCCAAAAATCCTCGGGGTTCTTATGACGTTTATCGGTTTATTAGCTGTGGCGCTGGGTTGAAACCCAAGCGCATTTTTTAACACTAGAAGGAGCCAGAATGGCACTCGCATTTTTTGATCTTGATAACACCCTAGTCGCTGGCGATACGGCGCAAGCTTTCTCTGAGTACATTGCCGCTCATGATGAGCTTTCCACTCCGGACGATTTTCTCCCGAAAAATCTCGCTTATATGGAAGAGTACGACGCAGGCACTTTAGATCTAGCGACGTATATGCGCTATACCTTGTCCCCACTGTGCCACTTAACATCCGACCAAGTCGAGGCGCTGATCCGTAATTTCATTCAAGATGTCATCATCAAGATGGCTCTGCCAAAAGCCCGAATCTTGTTACAAAAACACCATGATGCAGGTGATCAAGTCATCATCATTTCGGCGACAGGCATTCATTTGGTTGCCCCTATTGCTGACTATCTAGGCGTGAAACATGCATTAGGAGTCGATATCGATATTCTAGATGGAAAAATAACCGGTGAACTTATCGGCGTTCCAACCTTCCGAGAAGGAAAAGTAGCACGCGCTTTGACCTGGGCCGAGCAACATGGCGAATCAATGGTAGGCAGCTATTTCTACAGTGATTCCCACAATGATCTTCCCTTACTGGAAAAAGTAAGCCATCCCATTGCTGTTGACCCAGACCCAATACTTGAAAAAATAGCTCAACAACGCCAGTGGAACATCCTCAGCTTGAGATAATGTTTAAAGGCGCTTATCTTGCTGTTGATTAAGCGCCTTGACTCATTTTGAAACACCCCTTCCTGTGTCAGGATTATTTACGCCGCTTGACGAACGAACCACACTTCACTACCCAGATTTTAACCCGTTTCATGGCTCCAATTGTGACCATTGCGGTAATCACCGCCATTGATATAATGCGCCGACAAAGTCGCCTACAAGTCCAATCTTAATACCCTGTTTTTGAGGATAAAAAAGCATGAAAATCGGTATTCTTGCCGCTGGTATCACACCAGAACCATTAAGGGAGCATTACCCAACCTACGCGCAAATGTTTACAGATCAAATTGGCCACATTGATCCACAATTGGAATTTAAAATATTTGATGTCCGTTTGAATGAATTTCCAGCCGATTGCCAAGTATGTGATGCTTGGCTCGTCACAGGTTCAAAAGCCGATGCTTATGCAGATGAAAAGTGGATTCTCAATTTATGTGACTTTATCCGCAACATAGATCAGCAAGGTCAGGTGTTGGTTGGCATTTGTTTCGGCCACCAGATCATTGCTCGAGCACTAGGCGGTAAGGTCGAGAAATACTCAGGGGGTTGGGGCGTAGGTGTGCATCATTATCAGTTGGCGGAACAAGTAACGATTCCTCAGCTAAGTGATACAAAAGATATTGCGATTTGTGCCTTTCACCAAGATCAGGTAATTGAAAAACCAAGCAAAATGCAGACCTTCCTCAGCTCAGAGTTTTGTCCTTATGCAGGTTTAATCTATCAAGACCGCATTCTCACTTTTCAAGGTCACCCAGAATTCTCCAAGACCTATGAATCGGATCTGATCAAGCTCTATGAAAAGACCACCTTACCGCCGGAAGTGGTAACGAAAGCGCATCAAAGCTTAGCAAAAGACGACATTCAAAACCAAGCTCTGATGACCTGGATTACGCAGTTTTTAACGGCTTAAAAGCGTTGAATGAGACTCTGTTTCAGTAAACAGAGTCTTTTTTCAACACTAAGGTCGATTCTTATTATGATCTAAGCTAGCATTATATTTTTAGCTTTAGAGTCCGATTCCATGAAAACCACCTTTGCACTGATTCTCTGTGTTTTCAGTAGTTTCGTCCTATCTGCTGAGTTAAGCCCTTATCGACAAGCACTCCCTATTCCTGATAAACCTCAAGAATACAGTTTAACCATAAATGGAAAACATTACGGTTACGCCGACCTCGTTAAGTTTCCATTGTATCAATCAAACTTTTCGACCATTTGGCGAGCGTCTGGTGAGTTTGTTGGTCCTAAGTTAACAGACCTATTAAAGGATGCTGGCCTAGAGGATTTTCAACAACTCTATCTCGCTGCAGCCGATGATTATGCCGTTATCATGAATGCCGATGCTCCAGACCAACAAACCGCTATTGTGGCCATAGCATTAAATGGCCAGCCATTTAAGATCAATGACAAAGGGCCGTTCTGGCTGGTTTGGCCGAGCCGAGAAGACACATTGACACCAGGTATGAATGAAGGAGACCTCTGGGTCTGGAGCCTTCGCCAAATAATGAAGGTCAAATAAGTGCGATTGCTGAAATCCTACCCAATAAAGTTCGTTATTATTCCTATGGTCATAATGGCTTTAGTGCTTTTAACCATTGGTTTATGGCGCTTCCAACAGGACATTAAAGACATACACAAACGCATTGGTATTACGCCACATGAAATTCGCTACCAACTACAACAGAGCAGTCTACAAGTCGCACTGATTAACCAAGAAATCAATTTAACCAAGCAATATCAGGTTCAAAATGATAAACAAGACTTGCTTAACCGCGCCAAACAACTGAAATCTCGTATTGAAAACATTCGCGTCATATGGAGAAGACTCGAGTCAGATCTCGACAAAACCGATCTACAAGATGAACTGAACACCTTTGAAAACCATCTAGACACGCTGATGAAACTCCTTACAACACATGATCTTAATTCATCTGAAAACTTCCCAAAAATCTTTTCCGAATTACAACAAGTCAAAATTGTCAGTGCGGCTATGTACAGTCATGGCAGTGCTTTTATCCGTGATCATATTGACAGATATGTTAAAAAACTGTCTAAAATAACCATGGCAATCAACACCTTAATCCTCATTTTCATTTTAGTATTGGCAGCACTTTCCTACGCTCTAGTACTGATTTTCAAACAAAAGAATGAGCTGAATAAACTCTCTGTTGAAGATCCGCTAACCGGTTTATACAACCGCCGTCAGTTCAACCTTCATTTGGCTCATGATGTCAGTGAATACAAAGCACAGCAAAGTCCATTTTCATTGATGATTTTCGACATTGATTATTTCAAACTGTTCAATGATCACCTAGGTCACATTGCTGGGGACCAAGCATTACAGCTGATTTCAGAACATTTGAAAGCCCTAAAAAAGACAGAAACAAAAATTGAGTTCTACCGAGTCGGTGGTGAAGAGTTCGCCTGCCTTTGCCATGAACAAGATTGCACTAAAACACAAGGGATTGCAGAGAAGATTCGCGCCTCTATCGAGACGCTTAATATCGAACACACAATAAGCAAGGTATCCGACAATCTAACCATTTCAATTGGTATTGCCTCCGCCTTATCACTAGAAGAATTAAACCCAGACAGTATTTATTCGGTGGCAGACCAAGCCTTGTACGAGGCCAAAAAGCGTGGCCGTAATCAAGTGTACAGCGCTCAAAAAACCTCATAAATCAGCCTTGAAGAGAATCGATTTACTTTTGATCGACTGCTTTCAAAGCCTCAAATGTCAGGATTTTAAGACTCCACTCTAGTGGAGCCATTCAGAAGTTTTCCGCATGACAAGAGCAATTGCCACTTCAACTATTCCTTAAATAGAAATAAAGCCTTTCTAAAACGTCTGTTTATTTAATATTTAATAACTTTTAGAGTGACGCAATTATATAAGGAAAATTAGTCATGAATTCAATCGTTATTCAAACACCCTCATCCCCTAAGCATTTGTTTTTGTTATTTCATGGCGTTGGTGCATCACCACAAAGTATGGCCCCCCTCGCTAAGCTGATTGCCGAACATCACCCTGATGCTGCCGTTGTATCTGTGGTCGCCCCACAAGTATCAGATTTAGGACAAGGGTTCCAATGGTTCTCAGTCAGAGGTGTGACCGAAGAAAACCGTGTAGAAAGAGTTGAGGCCGCGTTACCTTTTTTTATTGATTGTGTGCAATTCTGGCAAACTGAGTATCAATTATCTTACCAAGACACTAGCCTGATCGGTTTTTCTCAAGGGGCTATTATGTCCCTGTCTGCCACTCAACTTGCTGAGCCTATTCTGGCTTCCAGAATAATCTCCTTATCTGGGCGTTTTTCAACCTTACCGCAAGTCGCACCATCACAAACACACATTACTTTCTTCCATGGCGAAGCAGATGAAGTCATCAATGTTCAGTTTGCCAAAGACGCCTACCAGGCATTGGACAAATTAGGAGCTGACACTTCACTAGAAACCATTCCGCAGCTGGGACATACCATTAACCAAGCGGAAACCACAAAGCTATTATCATTGCTTAAAAACGGATAGCTCGAACAGCAAAAACGTACGAAAACGAAAAGTACAAAAAGGGCATCAAAGAGATGCCCTTTTACTTGAGAAAACACAATCGCGTTAAATTGTACCGCCTAAAGACCCTTCTAATTGCGCTAACTCTTGACCTCCTGCCATCAAATCTTGCAGCTCATCAGACGTAATTTCACCACGCGCTGCTGTGCCTAAAGTCTGTCCTCTGTTGAGCACGGTAAAGCGATCACCCACGGCAAGAGCATGTCGTACGTTGTGACTGATAAAAACCACCCCCACCCCCTGTTCACGCACTTTATCTATGGTCGCCAACACATTGGATGTTTGACGTACGCCCAGTGCTGACGTAGGCTCATCTAGAATCAATACTTTTGCACCAAAGTATACTGCTCGAGCAATCGCGACCGTCTGACGCTCACCGCCCGATAAAGTACCTACCGCTTGATCTGCACTGCGCAAATTAATCCCCATTTTTTTCATTTCTGACATGGTAATTTCATCTGCATGCTCAGTATCGTAACGCTTCCACAAGAACTGGCCCTTCGTTGGCTCACGCCCCATAAAGAAGTTTCTCGCCACTGACATCAGCGGAATCATCGCTAGATCTTGATACACACAAGCGATGCCAGCCGCCATAGCGTCACGAGGACTACCGAATTCAACCGGCTTCCCCCCCATGAAAATTTGACCTTGGCTTGGCCGGTACACACCTGACATGGTTTTAATAAAGGTTGATTTACCGGCGCCATTGTCGCCAAGCAGACAATGACATTCACCAGGTTTCACATCGAAACTGACACCATTCAATGCAATCACATTACCGAAGTGCTTTTCAATGTTATCCATATGAAGAATTGATTCAGACATCTTAGCGTTCCCCTGTCACACGTTTGCGAATAGCGTTATTGAAAATAACCGCCAACAACAACATTGACCCTAAGAACACTTGAAACCAATCCTGGTCAATATTAGTGTAAGTCAAACCAATCACTACCATACCGAAGATAATAGCCCCAAAGAATGCACCTATCGCAGAACCGTAACCCCCCGTCAGCAAACAGCCTCCTATAACGGCGGCAATAATGGCTTCAAATTCTTTCATAAAGCCACGACGAGCATCGGTACTACCCGCATCCAGCACTTGCGTAATGGCAAGCAAAGCAGCACAAGAAGCCGTCAGCATAAACAACGCAATCTTCACCTTACGTACCGGAACACCAGAATTCGATGCGGCTGTTTTGTCTCCGCCAGCGGCAAAAATCCAGTTACCGGCCGGTGTTTTTAACAATACATAAGTGGCAACCCCAGCTAATAATAAGAACCAAAGTATCTCCACTGGAATGCCAGGAACTTTTGGTAAACCACTACGGAAGGTATCCACCCATCCCATTGAAGCCGCCCATTGGAAAAAGCCTTGGAAAGCATCTCCGCTAAAGAAAGGGACTAATGGATCCCCTGCAACCGCATCACGCACACCACGAAGTTGAGTAGAACCACCAGTTGCGGCTTTTAGGCCGACCAAAGACAAACCACGTAAAATAAAGAGGAAAGCCAATGTCACGATAAAAGAAGGTAAACCGGTTCTCAGAACGATTTGCCCATTAACGGCACCGACACCAGCACACAAAATTAAAGTCATCGGAATGGCTAAAATAAGAGGCAAATCAACATTGACGACACAAAATCCAAATATCAAACCAGCAAATGCCACCATTGAACCGATAGAAAGATCAAACTCTCCCCCTATCATCAACAATGCAGCGGCGATGGCTAAAATACCTAACTGAGCCGCTGGCGATAGAATGTTCATGATCCCAGATAAGGTGAACATAGAGCCATCTGCAGTAAACATAAAAAAGATTGCAACAAGTAAAGCCCCAGCCACGGCTCCAAGCTCTGGTCGTTTCATTAGACGAGCTACGCGGCTTTCTTCCTTCAATCGTTCATCCAGTGTCGAGTCATTCTCTAGTGACATAAATCCTCCGGAACGCATTCAGTAATACTGAAACGGAATACATTTGGGTGTGAAATAGGAAGGCCATACCGGCCTTCCTGATTTTTGTAGAAGTATTAACGAATACCTTTCGCTGATAGGTCGATTACTTGCGCTGCTTTATCCGCTGTAATCAAGTTTGGACCAGAAGGAACGTTACCACCTGGCATTAAGCCGTATTCACCATTAAGTGCTAAAAAATCAACCGCCATGTAACCTTGCAAGAATTGTTGCTGGTCAATTGCAAATGTCGCATCGCCATCCACAATGGCTTTTAAGAAGTCCGCAGAAAGGTCAAAAGAAGCGACTTTAACATCACCGGAAAGACCAAGAGATTTCACCGCCGCAACCGTTGGTTCACCTGCAGTGGAAGCCCCTAATGCCATAATAGTGTCTACGTCTGGGTTAGAATCCAGTGCCGCGCGAACTTTTGATTCAATTTCAGATGGGTCGTTGCTCGTAGGCAGAATCGAGACATTCCCCCCAAAACCTTCTGTGAAACCTGCGCAACGTTGATCTAAAGAAACATTACCCACTTCTTGGTTTACACAAATGCCTTTTTTACCGCCCATTGCTTTTAGTTTCTCACCCGCCACTTTACCAGCATCGTATTCTTCTTGACCAATGTGCAGTAAGGCACCAAGAGACTTCGAAACATCGGAACCTGCATTGATAGAGATCACCGGAATGCCCGCATTCACAGCACGACGAATAGATGGCCCTAGCGCATCCGCATCAGGAATGGACACCACCAAACCGTCTGGCTCTTGGTTTACCGCAGCATCAATTAACTGTGACATAGCCACCATATCGAACGTTTCAGGGGCACGGTAATCCACATCCGCGCCTGTGTGTTCAGCGGCTAATTCAACCCCATTCTTTACCACGGACCAAAACGGATCGTTCGCTTGACCATGAGTAACAACAATGATGCTGGTTGATAAAGCAATGCTGGAACATAATCCAGCTGAAGTAGCCAATAGACCTTTTATTATTTTTTTCATTCTCTAGCTCCTCTAAGGATGATCATAGGACGGTAAGCGTTTTTACCGACAACCTTGGTAATAAATACCAAAAGTTATGAGCTAGTTTAGCCAACTGAAAAAAAAACACCACACAAAAATGAAATAAAAATTACATTTTTTATTTAAAATAGAACAATTAGTTCAAATAAAAATTAATCAGAACAAATTCCCTATTTCTCAAGAACTCCCAACAAAAATAAAAATAAAATTCAATAAAATCAGACGATTAAAAACAGCCATCGAAAATGATTAATGGAAATATAAATGACCGTATTCGATTGGAAGACCCCATTCATTGACCACTTACACCTCACCAACAAGGTCATTGAAATGATTCATCAGCCCTATCATCACCACAACAAGGTCGAGTTCAGCTTACTCTAACGCAATGAACTCGACCCCTTTTTCAAGGGCGTCGCGGTCAATTCACTCAGCAGAGTTAACAGAAAACGCTTGGTCAATAGACAATAAAGCTACTCGCGGGGACATGCCGTTCAATGCAATATTGTGAATCATCTCGTCAACCGTCGTACAACATTCTGCAATAACAGCCACATCATACGACTCTGCTGACTTAGAAATAGCGGTATGAGTAACACAATTTTGCGTCATCATGCCGCAAATAAGTAACGAATCGATTCTCAACTGCTTTAAGACAGACGCCAAAACGGTTTGCTCAAAGCTGTCAGCAAAGTGTTTTACCACCAAGTGCGATGAAGCCAACACCTTTTTTAATGCGGAATGAAGTTGAACCCCTTCGGTTCCTTCATTAAAGAAAGGGGCTATGCCTTTTTCAACATTGGCGACATGCTGTATAAAAATGATTGGCATCGCTTGTTGCTGCGCTTTCACAATCGCTGTTTGAACCTTTTGCAGTGTTTCTTCTGCTTGCCATAAGGGGTAATTCCCATTGGGAAAATAATCATTTTGTAGGTCAATAACCAATAAGGCTGTGTTTGACATGAGTTCGCTCCATACATTGATTGAAAAGCAAAGTATGAAGAGGTGCTATCTTTTTCTGAAGTGTCTAAAATGACACAACCAAGGCCAAAAACGACAAACATCAAAACACAGTGTATTATGACCAACACCATTAGCAAGACGATCAACATTGCGATCATTCATCATGAAATAGCATTACCTTCGGCAGTGTTTGGATTAGAAGAGATCTTCTTGCTCGCCAACCGAGTCTGCGATACTCACCATCTGGACATTGTTTTTAATCCACAGCGCATAACTCAACTCGCTAAAAACAACGTCCCCCATTGGGATGTAATTATTTTACCGCCCTGTATCGCCGGTCAAAACTCTCCCACTGATGCGGCACTGTTAAAGTGGCTTATCAAACAACATAAGACAGGCAGTCTTCTCACCTCCATTTGTGTCGGCGCTTTTACACTTGCTGCGACGGGTCTATTGGCAGGTCGTACAATCACCACACACTGGTCCTTTGCCGATGAATTTCGTCTCCGATTTCCAAATCAACCAGTGGATATACAGCGCATTTTAATTGATCACGGAGATGTCATCAGCGCTGGGGGCGTGATGTCTTGGTTAGATTTGGGCTTAGCATTGATAGCAAAATACTCGTCCCAATTTGTGAAACGACAAGTTGGAAAAACCTTAGTCATGGATACCAAACACAGGGAGCAAAGTTTTTATCAGGAATTCACCCCCAATTTTAGTCATGGCGATCTCCTAGTAATTCAAGCACAACAATGGCTAGCCCAGCATTTATCACAAAAAATAGAGGTTAGAAAACTTGCAGAACATTGTCATCTTAGTGAACGAACACTACAGCGACGTTTTATGAAAGCCACGCGACTGAGTCCAAATCAATACTTACAGCGTCTACGCATCCAAGCGGCTTGCGATCTTTTAGAAACCACTCGCCAGCCCTTTGAAAGCATTGCTTATCAGATCGGCTACCTAGACAGCAGTGCCTGTCGAAAGACGTTTATTAAGATTATGGGGTTAACGCCCAACCAGTATCGCAAGCGCTTCTAAAAATATCCTAATATTATTCAACGGCTATTAATGTATATATATCACCGTTTGAAACACCAAAGAGGTTAAGGAAGGTACAAACAAGTTCACTGGCTACGGCAAGGTGCTCCTCGGCAACCGCTCCTGCGTACACCACATCCTTGTGGTTATGCGTTGCTCTAATCCCCTGCACCCATGCAGGGGGTAGCGTGGGAATAACGCTCTTTTATTCGAGGCAAGTTTTGCCGTCCAATATCAGTCTATTGGCAACAAGCTTAACAAAGAATAAAGAGAGCTTAGACCACGCCCTTCTGGTATTTCAGAAGACTGACGTTCAGAAGACTTATTCGTACCTTCTAAGCACAATCATAAGCAAATCAAATAAATTGACTCAGCATTCAAGGATGGAAACTGGCATCATAATGCCCGATAAAGAAAACATCAGTGATGCCTATAGGATTAGCAGAAAAGAAAAGCGGCATAGAGTAATTTATTAAAATGATACATCCATGCGACCTGAACTGAGGATGTTGGCATTGAGCGGAAAATCAAATCGCCAACATCACACTGATGCCCATTTCTTTCGAATGATTTTTAGGTTCTATCATGGCCGTGCCATCAGCATCATAATCTAAAGTAGAATCTTCAATACTCCAGTATTTGTAAAAAGCTTCCACTTTGAATGTTAAGCCTTTATACAAAGGTTTAGAAAGCCCTAAATGAATACGATTTCCAAAGCCTTCGTGCTGCTCAAAAGACAAATCGTTATGGCCACGCAACCTACCTGTGTAACTGGTATTTTTCCCCAATAGAAAATAATCAAACTCAAAACTTCCATATAAATTCCAGTCATTTAGGAATTTATCATGTTCAAAGCGAATACCAATTGGACTGTAGTAATAGACCTGCTCGCGTTCATAACCATAAGCGGAAGTGCTGCTTATCATACCACTGGAATCATCGTTTAAATAACGATAACCAAGACCTATGTAAGGCGTTACTTGCCATGCAGAACTAACCTTCCATTGAGAGCCTCTTAAACCACGTATTTCAAACAGCTCATCGGGAATTCCCTGTATGGTTCCAGAGCCTTCATAATCCATCTTGCCACTCGCAATGGTGATTTCCAACGCTTTAAAATCATTCGCTTGCTGAAATATAATTCGCCCATTGAGACCAGATAAGGAACCATTTTCCTCCATTACTGAGGGTTCTGTATAAGTAATACTTGATGCGTAAACACCTAACTCAACACTTGCACTCGAAGAAGCGGCGAAGACACCAACACTCCAAATGCTAAAAATCAACATATGTAAAAATCTAATCACGATAAGCCTTATTCATAGTTCAAATCCATTTATACACATTATAAACAAAGCCACTTACTAATTGATATACAGAACAATATATCTCGAAAAGAAACCTTCGTTGTAAATGAGAGCCAGTATTATTTGATTCCAGCACCTAAATTTCACGAATTAACCTAGGTTAATTACACCAGTTAACAGCTTCGATAAAGTCTCATTATCACTCAAACAATGGAGAGCAACCTATGAGCATAATCGGAGCATTAAAATGGCGTCATTCACTGAAACATTTTTCCCCAAAAAAAGTCGACACCACACTCATCCATAACCTCATTGAAGCCGCCAGGCTTTCAGCCTCATCCTACGGCCTTCAACCATATCAGTTATTGATTGTGCAAGACCCCGCATTATTACAGCAATTATCGGATCAAGCTTTTGGGCAGGCACAAGTAAAGGAATGCTCTCATCTATTCATCTTTGCTAATAAAACCAACATAACTGACACCCTAGTGGAGGAGTATTTCGAGCACCATCATCAGCAAACCCAAACAGAAGTAGGTAGCCTAAATGGCTATGCAGAGCATATAAAAACCGCAATTGGCGCAAAAACAGAGGAAGAGAAACACATCTGGGCCGAACAGCAAGCCTACATTGCCCTCGGTTCCTTATTGGCTGAAGCAGCCATGTTGTCAGTAGACACCTGCCCGATGACTGGTTTTGACAAAGCCGCCTTCAACCACACCTTAGGTCTCACTAAAAAAGACTTAAGTGCCTGTGTCATTTGTGCGGTTGGCTATCGAGATGAAAACATCCAAATACAGAACAAGGTAAGATTACCTTTGAATGAATTTGCGAGTTTTATCTAAGGAAGATACTAAATTAGAGCAGAGTAATTTTACTCTGCTCTTATAAACTCAACCTTTATAAATGGAAGGAAAGTTTGCTCAAAAAAGTCACACGTTTTGTTACTGAAAGGGAGCATGATTTAATTGATCTTCAATATACGATTCGTCTGTTAGACTTTTTAAAAATTCAATCAAATAAAGCACTTCTGCTTGGGATAGCTCAAAACCTTTAATTTTCGAGTCGCGAAGTGGTGACGGTTCACCATGAATCGCAGATTGTCCACCAGCGGCATAGTGCTTAACAACCTCCTCAAGGCTGTTTAGCGAACCATCATGCATATAGGGAGCAGACAGTTCGATGTTTCGTAACGTCGGTGTCCGAAATTTCCCTTTGTCTAAATCACGCTTAGTGACTTCATAAAGTCCTTCATTCCCCTGAGGGTAGCTGCCTTTCATATCCACATTATAAAGCCCAGTATTATGGAAATTTGGCTGCAAAGTGGCATCACTAAAATGGCGTCCAGAGTGGCAACCCGAACAGGCTAATTTTTCACTAAAGAATAAAGCCTCGCCCTTTTTAGCATTAACACTGATGGCGTCTTCTTGACCATAAAAACGGTATCGATCATAAGGAGAATTCACGCTGATTAAGGTGCGCTCAAATGCACCAATGGCCATAAAAACTTGCTCAAAATCGATCGCATTACGATTTGGGAAAGCCGTTTCAAATTGAGATGGATAAAGAGGATGCTCAGAAAGGTAACTCAATACTTTGTTTTCATAGCCCTTGGTTCCCATTTCGATAGGATGAGTACCAAACACTGGGATTTTCGCCTGATCTTCAAATAACCTTATATTCGGGTCTGCCCAAGTCAAGGTTGTCATATAGGCGGTATTAACAAGAGACATGGCGTTGCGAGAATGAAACTCCCCTGTAATGCCAACGGAAACAGGTCTATTTTCCGCATAGGATTTTTCGGGTAAATGGCAGGTTGCACAGGAAACATAACCCGCTCCGGATAGATTCAAATCAAAGAAAAGTCGCCGACCCAGTTCGACTTTTGCGTTACTCATTGGGTTATTCTTAGGCACCACTGGGGGCGTAACATCTGGTGGAAGATGCCATTGCCATTTGTCCTTATCCAACACCAACTCTGCACCACAAAATGACGCAATAAGAAGAGAACAAAATGAGACCATATACAATAATAACCTTGTATACATCTAACCACTCCGATGACCTGCTCTCTATTAATTATAGTCAAGAAGCTGGCATAAAAACCGAAGCATAAGACCATTTCATAATTCTTTTAGCAGACTATTGAAAAGCCTAGCTTTGTTGAATTGGAAAAGGTCAAAACCGATTCACAAAATTTTCATCTTTTTTTTACAACGAGCCACTTAAAATTTTCATGTCATGTAATAAATGTGAATGTCACTCTACTGGTATAAAAGCAAGTATTGATACATAGATTCAGAGGTAAGTATGAATAAAAAAGTAATTTCGTTGATCTTGGCGTCAGTTATTGCGCCAACGTCTGTATTCGCAGATGAACACACCGTGTCACAAGATGTGATTGCCAAGCAAAGGCAGGAACTGGCAGAAAACACCTTTGCTAAAGGGTTTGGTCCACAGGCTCCACGTGATATCGATGCTCATTATGGAAGTAACAAGAGAACCTTCTCTACAGCTCCGAAATACCAGAAAATGAACTTATGCAATATTCATTTTCATAAGAATGCAGAACATAAAGGCGGTCAATTTACGACATTTGCAGGCGCAGGTGACGGTCATGGTTATAACAGTGGTTACAAATATGATGGGGTCCTTACAAAAGCTGAGTTAAAACCAGCGGGCGACATTTGTAATAGTAAGCACGGTGGGCTAGATTCCGGTGACACGATCGAAGTGCACTATGTTTTTTCCACTGCAGACGTTGAGCCTGGTCCAACTCTTGGTTCTTGTTTAAGTCCTGACGTGATCAACAATCCTCAGCTTCGTGTCGAATCACAAGTGTTTGTTGCAGTGAACGATGAAAACGCTCAAGACTTTATGGCCTTAGTTGCCCATGAGAAGCAGAATGGTCTTTATCAGGCTACGAGTATACCAAGTGATACAGGTAACCCTGTTGAATATGCCGGTTCAACAACCGGTCCTGGTTACAATGAAAAAGGTTCGCCGTTTCAGGTAACTTGGAATGTCCGCCCGTTGGTCTCGAAAGTTAATATTAAAACGGTTGGAGAATGGTGCAAAGGAAACATCTTTAAGGAAGATCATGCCCACGGAGTTCGCAACCTAATTACGAACCCGGAATTACTTTCTCAAATTCCTTAAGTGAATCGCTAAGGCAATAATGAGTACGGTTATTACTCCGGTAAAGTGGAGTAATAACCTATCATAAAAAGCCTTCTGAAAAATGACAGCTCACTACCGTTAGGATGAGTGATGCCTGCCTAAGCCATAGAAAAGACTAAGTTCATAAATGTCCCTCTCCTAATGCATTATGAATAATGTAATTAAATGTAGTAAACCCCTTCATAACTCATCATTAAAGTTATAATTCTACAAGTTAACATGGACGGTTCTTTAGATTTATTCCTATTGATAATGAGGTCCCATGAAAGCCATTTCAGTAAAAAATAGAATTTTGATTCTAACGAGTCAGTTACTGCTTTGGCTTTTTGTCGTTTGTCCTACTCATGCAAGTAACGCCTATTCGAATACTCTGCAGCCAAACATCAAGCTGGATCACCTCACAACAGAGGACGGACTCTCTCAAAATCACGTTCTGGCCATTTTACAAGATCGTCAAGGTTTCATGTGGTTCGCCACCCGAGATGGCCTGAATCGATATGATGGCAATACATTTGTCGTTTATAAAAACAATGCTGATAACCCCAACACCATCAGCTCGAATTCCGTTCAAGATTTAATTGAAGACAATCAAGGCCATTTATGGGCGGCGACGAACAATTCAGGTGTTAACAAATTTAATCCCCGAACAGAGCGCTTTACTCGATATAGACATGAGCCTAACAACACCAATAGTTTAAGCAGCAATTCTGTTGAGAGTATCTTTCAAGACAAGAATAAAAACTTTTGGTTCGGCACATCGGACAGCGGACTCAATAAATTCGACTCGTTAAGCAATACATTTACCCTTTATAGCAAAGATACTGCAGGTCATTTTGTGGGGCGTATCACTGACATTACTGAGGACGAGAAAGGAAACATTTGGTTTGTAGGAGCAAAAGGGTTATTTAAATTAGACCCTCAGAGCGAACAGATTGTTCGCGCGTCTGAAACAATCGAAAGCCTCTCAGGCGATCATGTCTATGCTGACAACTCAGGTAATCTTTGGATACTGTCTTGGTCTCCTGCTGCGCTTGTAAAATTTAATATAGAAGCAGCAACCTTTACCCAATACCCTCTTGAATCTCTTGGCTTATTCAGCGCTAATCTGCTTGCAGACGGCAACAAAGGGTTTTGGATCCCATCGAAGAGCGGACTGTATTATTTCGATCGTGCAACCGCACACTTTTCCTCAGTATTTCAGCACGATTCTTCAAACCCTAATGGCCTTAACGACAGCAGCGTAACCTCTATTTTTAAAGATACATCCGGTTTGTTATGGCTAGGAACGGTCAATGGCGGAGTTAATCTGGTCGACTTTAGGCAGCAACAATTTGGTTTGCTCCAAAATCAAGACACCAAACCGAACAGTATCTTGAGCGGCAGAGTCGCTGAAGTTTATGCCGAGTCAGATGACATTATTTGGGTGGGTTTTTGGCCTCGCGGTCTAAGTAAAATCGATCAACGCAGCGGAACTATAACCAATTACCTCCCCGATCAGAACAGCAGCCAGTCACTCAGTCCAGGCCTGTATATCAGTAGTATTCAAAAAGATTCACATGGGTTCCTTTGGTTAGGCGGCTGGGAAGGTGGATTGGATCGATATGAAGAAACCACTGGCGAGTTTAAACATTTCCGACACGATCCAGATAATCCAAACAGTCTTTTATCGAACCATGTATTAGAAATTTATAAGGATCAAGACGGTATTTTGTGGCTCGGCCAATTCGGTGGCTTGAGTCGGTTTGACCCTGAAACCGAGCAGTTCACTCACTATACCCACGATTCAAGCGACGCGAACAGCCTAGGAGGTAAAAACGTCAGGGCGATCTATCCCGATGGTTCTGGAGCACTCTGGATTGGTACTTGGGATGGGGTGCTAAGCCACTTTGATAAACACTCAGAAACCTTTGTAAATTATCTTCCAGACTACCTCGACGTTAACAAGTTACAAGGCGGAAGTATTCGCTCCATCCACCTAGATAGAATGAACACACTATGGGTGGGGGCCTCAGACGGCCTGTATAAATTAAATCAACAAAATCAAATTTTTACTCGTTATACCGAAAACCAAGGACTTCCAAGCAGTAATGTTGAAGGTGTTCTGGAAGACTCTCAAGGTCACCTTTGGGTCAGTACAAAAAACGGTCTATCTCAATTTAATGTGCAAACTGGCACATTTAGAAACTACGCCGCTGAAAATGGTTTACAAAGTAATGACTTTAGTCAAAACAGTCACGCGCAAGCCCCCAATGGCCAGATTTTTTTTGGTGGCAGCAAAGGATTGAATGCATTTTTTCCAGAGCAAATTATTGATAATCCATTTGTTCCACCGATCGCCATCACAGACCTAAAAATATTCAACAAACCGGTCGCTATTGATCCAGAGTCCGTTTTAACACAAGCGATTCAATACACTGACTCGCTCACTCTTTCATACCAGGATGCTATTTTTTCTATGGAGTTTTCGGCGCTAAGCTACGCTAACGCTGAAAACAATCAATACCGTTATAAACTGGAAGGGTTGGAACAGGATTGGAATCAGGTAAGCAGTAAACAGCGCTTGGCCATCTACACCAATTTGGATGCGGGTAATTATCTATTTCGCGTTCAAGCTTCGAACAGCGATGGAGTCTGGAACAATCAAGGCGTCAAGCTGCCGATTGTCATTATGCCACCATGGTGGAGATCAGCGTGGTTTATAAGCCTAATGATCGCGCTTATCCTTACTCTGGTGGTTAGTACTTACCGTGTACGCATTAAAAACCTGAAGCAGAGAACGGCTGAAATCGAGCACCTTGCATATCATGATATGCTCACCTCGCTGCCCAATCGTCGATTATTTTTAAATAAACTCGATCAAGTTCTTACCGACGTTCAACATTCCGAGCACCATGGTGTGCTTATGCTGATCGATCTGGATAATTTCAAAAACCTCAACGATACCCACGGGCATGACGTCGGCGATCAATTGTTAAAAGAAGTTGCCAAAAGGCTTCAATTAACAATACGAAAAAAAGATTGCGTCGCACGATTCGGAGGCGATGAATTTATGATTATGCTGACAAACTTAAGTAGCAACCCAGAGAAGGTTAATAATCACATTAATAGAGTCGCCGACAAAGTATTGGACACCATTTGCCAACCCGTCATCATTGATGGACACACTCATCATATTACGCCAAGTATTGGCATTACCGTATTTAACAGTGCACAAAACAATCCTCAGGAACTACAAAAGCAGGCCGACATCGCGATGTATCAAGCGAAAAAGAATGGCCGTAATAACTTCCGCTATTTCGATCCAGACATGCAGATTGCCATCGCGGAACAGACGGCTCTTGAAACAGCGATGCGACAAGGTATTAAAGAACAACAATTTTTCCTTCATTACCAAGCACAATACGACAGCAAAAAAGGCATAGTGGGGGCTGAAGCTCTCTTGCGTTGGCAGCACCCAAAACTGGGCTTAATACCACCTAATCAGTTTATTCCACTGGCAGAGGAATCAGGGTTGATTTTACCAATAGGCGATTGGGTGTTGGAAAAGGCTTGTGAACAGCTCAAAACATGGTCAATGGAGCCAAAAACTCAGGACCTAAATTTAGCGGTTAACGTTAGCCAATATCAATTTCGTCAAAGCGACTTTGTGGAAAAACTTCACCGAATACTGCAGCAAACAAAAGCGCCACCGTGCCGTTTGAAAATTGAGATGACAGAAAGCCTCTTAATTGAAGATATTGATGATTCCATCAATAAAATCTACGCCCTTAAATCACTCGGTGTGGAGTTTTCTTTGGATGATTTTGGAACAGGATATTCTTCTTTATCGTACCTTACACGGCTGCCATTGCAGCAGCTTAAAATCGACCGATCTTTTATCGCCAATTTACCGAATAGTCATGATGATGCCATCGTCGTACAAACGATTATTACAATGGCTCAAAGCTTACAACTGTCGGTCATTGCAGAAGGGGTTGAAACCGAAGCGCAAAGAGAATTTTTGGAGCAAAAAGGCTGTTGTGCATATCAAGGCTACCTTATGAGCAAGCCAGTCTCGCTTAAAGATTTTGAAGACTTGCTGTAAAAGTGTTTGCTAGAAAAGGAAAAATAAGGTGTCTGAGATTAATCGTTCGCTGTCAAAAGCAGGCAAGCTAAATACTTGCCCCCTTACTTTAAGATGAGGCAAAGCAAGCGCCACAAATAGTGACAGAACAACCCGCTAACAAGCCCATATTTGCCGGTAAATTCAGCAATCGCCCTGTCAGCACACCAATCATGATAACGCTTAAAATCAAGACCGCAGACAGCCCCATGGCAAGCATGATTCCGGAAACATTAGGCGCAAAGGTTTTCATTGGGTTGAACATGACGTCCCCATATCCGTTAAATCGGCTTTAACAGAGAAAAGAGGCGGAGAGTTCCGCCCCTTTGATCGGACTCACCCTAAAGCTTATTTCAAATCCGCGTCGTATTCCGCTTGGATTTTTTGTTCAGCGGCTTTCGCTGCGTCGTTTAGTAGGTTGTACCACTTTTCGCCACCTTGGATGTTTTCTTGGAACCAAGCATAAACCGGTTTAGCGGCTTCAGCGAACTGCACCTTCTCTTCTGGAGATGGCACGTATAGCTCGCCCCCTGCTTTACTGAAGGCTTCATACGCAGCAATAGACTTACGCTTTGGCGAAGCAAAGGTAGCTTGCTGCAAAGCAGAGAAGCCATCGATCACAACACGACGTAGATCTTCCGGCATGTCCATAAACACTTCATTGTTCATGTACCACAAAGCAGACATGTAAGCGTGGCCGTCTAGAGTCACATGTTTTAAGCCCGCATCGGTAAACTTCATGCCCATGATATCAGTGATGCCGTTTTTAGAGCCTTCTACCACGCCTGTTTGCAACGAAGTAAACAAGTCACCCCATGGGATCGGTGTTGGACTCGCACCTAAAGAACGCACAAGCTCCTGTGGTAGATCAGACACCACGGTACGAATTTTCAGACCGTCTAGGTCTTCAGGTGTTTTCACCGTGCGCTGAGTGTTAGCAAAGTTACGCCAACCACCTGTGTTACCTATGGTCATCAAGCGAACAGTGTCTCCTGAATCTTCTAAGATTTGCGCACGTAGCTGACGGGTAAAGTCCCCAGTGAAGACTTCTTCAGCAACACGATCATCACGTAATACATAAGGCAGATCTAGCACTTGTACATAAGGATACATGGCGGATGCACCACCCGAAGTGGAAATATAAATATCCACAGAACCGTACTCAACCGCTTCAAGACACTCGACACCATTGCCACAAAGCTGGGTTCCCATGAAGATATCCACGGCGATTTTGCCGTTTGAGTGGGATTCTACAAAGTCTTTAAAGACCACTAGGCCATCATAGTCTTCATCGTTCTCGTTGGAGTTTGCTACGGCGCGCAGATTAAAATCCGCGGCTTGTGCCAAGCCACTTAACATGACTCCAGCACCGATTAACGTCGCGGCAACAACATTGTTTATTTTTGTTTTCGTGAACATGTAACAGTCCTCTTTAATGGTTTTGCTTTGCGTTTGCACCTATCCAGCCACCAATCCGAGCATGCGTGGTAAGGTCATGGATAGAGATGGGAAAAAGGTCACTAGGAAGATCACTAAGACCTCCACTGCCAAGAACGGCAGAATCGCTTTGGAAATCGTTTCAATACGCTCGCCGGACACACTGGACGCCACGAACAACACCAAGCCCATAGGCGGTGTCGCCAGCCCCACGGTCAAGTTGACACTCATGATGATGGCGAAGTGTACTGGGTCTATGCCTAAGTTGATAAAGATTGGCCCTAAGATTGGCCCTAGAATGATGATGGCTGGGCCTGCATCTAAGAACATACCAACCACAAACAAGAGCAAGTTAATCAAGAACAACAGCATTAATGGATTTTCACTGATGGTCAGTACCCAGTCAGCCAAGATCTCAGCACTGTGAGACAAGCTCACCACCGTCTTAAACGCAATGGCGGAGCCAACCAACAAGAGCACCACAGCAGAGGCCTGCGCGCCCTTGATGAAAATATCTGGAAGATCACGCAGCTTAACGGTTTTCATTACCCACACACTAATGATCAAGGCGTACGCTGTCGCAATAGCAGAGGCTTCCGTTGGGGTAAAGATCCCTCCTATGATGCCCCCCAAAATGATCACGGGTGCAAACAGCGGGAAGACAGCATTACGGGTCGCGGTGCCACGCTGTTGCCAAGTGGACTTAGGGCCAGCCACAGGAAAATCGTATTTCTTCGCCATCAGAGCGATCATCATCATCAAACCGCAACCAACCATGATTCCCGGCACGATACCCGCAGCAAACAGAGCTGCCACAGACACTTCCATGGTGTAAGCATAAATAATCATAATGCCAGATGGTGGAATAATCGGGCCGATGACAGAAGACGCCGCAGTAATCGCAGCAGCGAATTTACGGCTGTAACCATTCTTCTCCATGGCAGGAATCATCATGGAACCAATAGCAGAAGTATCCGCTACCGCCGAGCCAGACAGGCCCGCAAACAACATACTTGAAAGCACGTTAACATGGGCCAAACCGCCGCGCACATGGCCGATAAAAGCTTGTGAGAACTGCACTAGGTTCATGGTGATGCCACCACGATTCATCAGCTCACCGGCCAGCATAAAGAATGGAATCGCCATCAGGGGAAAGGAATCAATGCCGTTATAAATATTACGGAACAGCAAAGAAATGTCTCGCTCCATGCCCGTCACATAAAGCATGGCACCAGGCGCCGCCAACATAGCGAAAAACACTGGCATACCGATCAACAGTAAGACTAAAAATAAAGGTAAAAACAGAGCTAACATAATGTGCGTCTCTTGTTATTATTGTTCTAAATAAGCACCATCAAACTGCGACCTGCCTATTCGGCTGGCGCATCAGCACGGACTTCCGTGCGCAGGGCAAAGTGCTTATGGCCGAGCAGACAGCCAATTTCCCGCAGACATAACTCGATGTTTGCCAACAGCAAGGTGAAAAAGCACACCGGCATAGCGAGGTAAATCCACGCACGAGAAATGTGAATCGACGCCGCTCGAGAGCGAAACCCCCGATCAAAGAAGTCGATACCTAGCACTGTCAACTTCACTAGTACGGCCCCAGCGACCAGCAGCAAGACCAATTTAAGTAAACTTGACGCTCGTTCCGGTAAAGCACTTAAGAACATATCAATAGCGACGAATGAGCCCCGTCGGTAGGCTTCCCCAGCCACCATCGCCATCATCCAAATCATCAAAGCGCGAGCCGCTTCTTCAGGCCATGGCAGGGCGTTGCCTAGCACGTAACGACAAAAGACTTGCAACAAAATCACACTGATCATCATTGCCACCAACACCCAAGCGATGTTTCGCCCGACGCGGTTCAGCAGCATATTGATGGCGGTAAACCAGGACACTAGCATTCTAAGAATCGCCATGTGTTACTCCCTCAAAAACGCATTGTTATTATCGTGTCTTACCGTTTAAGGGACTTCATGTCCGGCTGCCGCGGTCCAAAGCTCGAACCAAGTTTCGCGGTCAATCTGGATATCCAAGATATTTGAGAGATCTTTAATACGCTCTGGGTTATTGGTTCCCACCACAGGCAGAATGTTAGCTGGGTGCGCTAACAGCCAAGCTAAAGCCACATGATCAGAAGATGCCCCCTGCTCCTTCGCCAAACGTTCAAACAAAGGTGCCAAACGGCGAGTTTCAGGCGTATCACCAAACAAGGCACCGCCACCTAAAGGCGACCAAGCCATGGGCGTGAGATGATCCAATTGCATAGCGCTCAAGCTACCATTGGTAAAGGCATCTCGTTGCAGCAAGCTTAATTCCACTTGGTTGACTACGAGCGGATGACGCATATTGGCTTGCAGTAGACGCCAATCCCAAACGTCAAAGTTAGACACTCCCACAGCGCGTACTTTGCCGCTGTCAATTAAGGCATCTAACGCCGCGCCAGTTTCGGCGGCATTCATCAAGGGATCAGGACGGTGAATCAATAACAGATCTAGGTAGTCCGTGTGAAGGTTTTTCAGGCTCTGCTCAACACTGGCTGTTACATATGCAGCACTGGTGTCGTAGAACTTCACTCGGCGATCAGGAAATTTTTCTGACATCAGGGCGATGTCACATTTTGAAATAAGCTGCATCTTAGGACGCAAGCTAGGGTCTTGAACTAGAGCTTCACCGAACAAGGTTTCGCATTCGTAATCACCGTAGATATCTGCGTGGTCGAAGGTGGTAATGCCTTGCTCAAGGCATAGGTCAATCTTCTGTCTGACATGGGCTAGCGACACATCAGAAGCATCTGCTAAACGCCAAACACCGTACACTAGGCGGCTGAATTGCAGGTCAGATTTGCCAATTTGAACCATTCGCATTGTTTTTCTCTCCGAATTTTGAGCGTTGCTGGCTTCCGTAGGACGCTCAGAATTTTTGTTTTTATTTTGTGCTCCTCGCTCTAGATCGGTAAAAACCGATACCGTCACGAGTGGTTGTATATTTACCCTAACAATGTATTCTTGTGATGTAAATCAATAGTAAATGAATTACCTTAAATATTTCTTTTCTCCGCCCAAATCATGATTGGTTTGGTGGGCGCATATACTGCGAAGTCAGTCAGTTAGAGTATTTTAGATACTTACAATTGCCCATTTGACTTGTAAGATAAGGATACATAATGCGCAGGGTTAGGTGAAAAAGTGGAAAAGAAAAATAAGACAAAACAGCTACCGCTCTATATCCAAATTAGCGAATTATTGAATCGCGAGATTGCAGCGGGTCATTGGTTACCGGGAGATCGACTCCCCATAGAAGCTGAGCTTGCAGCCAAATTAGGCGTGGCCATTGGCACCCTTCGTAAGGCTCTAAAAAAGCTTGAAGAAGATGGCTTTTTAGAACGTCGCCAAGGCTCAGGCAACTATGTAAAACGCGCCCCCGGTGGCCGCGCTATTTACCAGTTTTTCCATCTGGAAACCTTAGAAGGAGGCGGTGTACCGACCGCTGATATTTTGTCTATCACGCTTGATGACGACGAGTTTGTGAAGCGCCAATTAAACGTCAAAGCGGATGGCAAGCTTTGGTGTATCAAACGAGCTCGCTATCTCAATCGCGAACTGGTCGCCATGGAACAAATTTGGTTCAAGCACGCCCATGCACCAAGTCTCAAACCCAAGGATTTGCACGAGTCACTTTATCTTCACTATCGGGATCACTTTTCCTTTTGGATCAGCCGAGTGGAAGATGAAGTGGACTGTGCCCCCGCACCTAAGTGGGTGACGGACAAACTGGAGCTGGTTCCAGAAACAACCATGCCAAAGGTGCATCGTAGAAGTTGGTCAAACGAAGGCATAATCGAAGAGTTTTCGTTTACATGGTATAACCCAGCCAAGTGTCGTTACGTTGCTCGGTGGCACTAACATTTAATAAAAACAAGAGGTTAGAAAAATGGGCAATTCCGTTCGATATGGCATCCTAGGTTGCGGAATGATGGGGCAAGAACACCTCAGAAACTTAGCCTTGATTGATGGCGCACAGGTGGTCGCGATCACCGAACCCAATCAAGACATGCAAAAACGCTGCGCAAAACTAGTGCCTGACGCACAGTTTTTTTACACACTGGATGATATGCTGAACGCTGATCTCGGTCTGGAAGCCCTTATCATTGCCACGCCCAATTACCAACACGCGAATCAACTGCTAGCGCTATTTGAGCGCACCACTCTGCCTATCTTGGTAGAAAAACCCGTCGTCAGTGATATTACCCAAGTAGCTAAAATCCGCGATGCCGCAGCCAAGCACCCTGCTCCAGTATGGGTGGCCATGGAATACCGCTACATGCCTCCAGTAGCTCAGTTCCGTAAGCAACTTTTAGATGGCGATATTGGCGCCCTGACGATGCTGAACATTCGTGAGCACCGCTTTCCATTCCTAGAAAAGGTGAATGATTGGAACCGTTTCAATCGCCAAACCGGTGGCACCTTAGTGGAAAAATGCTGTCACTTTTTCGACCTGATGCGCCTTTTAATACAAGGTGAAGTAAAGCGCGTTTACGCATCCACTGGGCAAGATTGCAACCATCTGGAAGAGCGTTACGACGGGGAAACGCCAGACATCATCGACAATGCTTTTGTCGTAGTGGATTTTGAAAACGGCCAACGCGCCTGCTTGGATCTCAACATGTTTGCAGAAGGCTCCCGTTACCAAGAAGAAATCTGCGCCATTGGCCCGCAAGCCAAACTAGAGTGTTTTGTCCCTGGCCCGGGACGCTTCTGGCCGACAGAAACCCTAGGCGCTGCTCCGATTCCAAAAGTAGTGCTTAGCCCACGCGATCCGAAAGGCCCAATTGAGTCCGACATCCCTGTGGACCCAGCTCTATTGGACGCTGGCGATCATAATGGCTCGACTTTTTACCAACACCTTGGCTTCTTCAAAGCCATTACGGAAAAGGCTCCTGTGGACGTCACAGTGGAAGATGGCTTGAAAGCAGTGGTGATAGGTTTAGCCGCTCAACACTCTGCTCAAATAGGTCAAGCGGTCACAATCACAGATTCTGGTTACGCATTCGCGTAAATTAATTTCAGAAAATAAAACTAAATAAATCAATAGCTAATGAATTAGTACGGCATTTCTCAGAGAAAATTCATTCACTATTGATTTACTTTAAAAAGCCATGTGATTAGAGTTAATTAAATTCATTTACTATTGATACACATCAATAAATGAATCTCTGACAACACCATGACCTAAATCGGGAGTAGATATGAGTGTGGTAATTTCCAAACTAGAAGAACAAAAACAAGTAAATGGGTTGGATTTTCCATTGCTGGTAACGCCTCACAACTCGGACGTTCAAAGCAATAAAATGGCGTTTTTCAACTGGGTCGAAGACAACAAAGCTGAGCTTCATGACTTATTGATCAAACACGGGGCTGTATTATTCCGTGGTTTTCCAGTTGAAACCTCAGACGAATTCGAGAAGATGCTCGACCAAACAAACTACCAGAACATGCCTTACGTTGGTGGTGCTGCGCCTCGCGCTCAAGTAACCGCATCGCGTATTGTGACCGCCAATGAGTCTCCTGCGTCAGAAAAGATCCCCTTCCACCACGAAATGGCGCAAGTACCAACGCCTCCTGGCTACATTTTCTTTTACTGTGAAACCTCAGCCGCAAAAGGCGGGGCGACATCTATTCTGCATTCCGGCGAAATCTGTGAGAAATTTTTTGAGGTTGCTCCAGACTTCGCTAGAAAAGTCGAAGAACAAGGCGTGCGCTATGTTCGCGTGATGCCTGAGATCACTGACAACACTTCTGCCATTGGCCGTTCTTGGAAAGATACCTTCCACGTTTCCACACGTGCGGAAGCAGAAGAAAAAATGCGCGAAGCCGGTATGGATTGGGAATGGCTAGAAAATGGTGATGTGCGCACAGAGACTCGTGTGTTACCGGGCATTCGTTTTGATGACGAAACCCAGCAAAAAACCTTCTTTAACTCCATTGTGGCAGTATTCACTGGCTGGAATGATTCCCGCAATCAAGGGGAAAAAGCTGTCACTACAGCAAATGGTGAGCCAATGGACGCGAATGCCCTTGAGCAGCTAGTAAAAGCCATGGACGAGTTGTGTGTGAACTTTAAGTGGCAGCCAGGCGACGTACTATGGATCAATAACCATACGGTATTGCATGCTCGTCAACCGTTTGAAGGTGAACGCCGCATCTTGGCATCTATCTCTTTCAAATAAGCGAATTTACCTAGGGAAGGTGCGAATTAGTCTTCTGAACGTCTGTCTTATCAGAGAAACTGTCTATCAAGGCAAGAGTGAGCAGAAATGTTAATACCTTTCAATCACTCTTAACACAGAGAGACCGTTTCTCTGGAAGACCCGAAGGGCGTGTACTAAGCAAGATCGAAAACGCCCTTCCCATAAGTTGCCAGTACGCTGATAGCGTATAATTAAAATATCGAACGTATTGTCTACCCAGCAACGGCTTCATTTTTGAAACGCAAGTTGTGTTACTGGGTGTACACAGTAAATGAACAGGGTTGGTCATAAACACCCAAGCGTGTATCGATACTTCAAACTTTTTAGCGTATTCACCAAGCCAAAAAGCCATAAGCCTTAATGTTTTCATCGCTGGCAAAAATGGGCTGGCGTTTATTATCACGCTGAATAATGTGCTCGGCATAGCCTGGAATAGATACTCTCGGACGACGTGGCATGGAAACTCCTTTCTCTCATACTTCAAGATAAAAAAGGATAGCACTAATAAAGATTCGCTAGAGAGTAAATTTGATTTTACTCTGACCCCAATTATTACAGTTCTAAGCCAAATTTGTCCTGCGCCAAATGGCCTAATGCCACTACCGATGGCCTTGGTAATTTAGTCTCTTTCAGGAGAAACAAAAAAGGCTCAATCGCTGAATTGAGCCTTAGAAGAAGTTAAAGGATTCTAACTTATTGAAAAGGTTAAGAACTTAAGGTGGATGTCCTAATCAGTATTGTTTGGGGAGTGGTGAACTTCGGAGTTGAATTAGCACTTCCCTTTAAAGGCGAGTCCTTTTAAGATCAGATCCAAATTCTAATTTATCAGCATCAAAGTCAATAGAAAAGTCGCGTTTTCCAATGGTATAAATAAAGCCATACAAATGCTTTTCTCTATTTACCAAAGCTAACAGGGTAGTAATATCTCCATCTATTCCATCTTCTTTTGGTATAGAGCTGATGGAAAGTTCTTTTATAAACTTACCAAGACCACTATAGAAAAAAATACCAGAATATATCCCTTTTTTATTTTCAGACATAACTAAAACAAGCTCATCTTCCTCTGCAAAACTTATAAAGGTTGGCTCGTTAAACATTAGCTTATAGTAGCTATCTTGACATAACCAACTAGCACCATAAATTTTTTCTTGAGTAATTCCTATTTTATTACGTCTAACTGCTTTTCCATCAACATTTAAGGATTCAGTATCAGTAATCATTTATGGCTCCAATAATTTTGCATCTGTTACATCTAATTTATTAAATGCATCTTTGTTATCATCAAAATTAAACTGTTCAACGCCACCTGGAAGAGTTCTATCCAATAAGGTATCGTACATTTCATCCGCAGTACCTGATTGCCCAGTAATCGGCTCTTTTACCTCTAAAGTAATTTTGTATAGAGGACTATAATCTTCATTCTTCCATTTTTTTTGTACAGCAGTAAAGTCTCGTGCCTCTTGTATAGTATCAGATAAAGCATCTTTACTCGCCCAACCTCCTATTGCGGATTTTCCCTCACCAATGGCAGTTAACTGCCCTTCTGTAACAATCATTTCAAGTTCGTAACCCGGTAGTAGGGTTTCTGTTTTTACAACATCATCCGGAATCCAAGCAGCATCATTTCCGGCGACTTCCATCTCACGATTAACCTGATTGGAGTCGATGGTTTTGTGTACAACTGAGCTATAAGTAGGTTGATCCAACCCTATCATTTCGCTGTCAGTATCAACATAATCTATTTTTTTCGAAGCTTGCTCAACGGCTTCTTTTGCGACAACGATTGTTGTCCCTTTGGCTGCTTTCCCAACACCCGGTGGCATTAGTTCAGATACGGAATCAATTAAATTTGATCCTGCTTCTTTAGTGGCTGTTTCAGCGTTACCTTGAAGTTCAGCAACCAGTTGTCTATCTGCAGCACTGCCTTTACTGTCCTCAAATACAAAAGTATCTAATGGGGAAGTAACGGCATCAACAACACCGTTAACAACCGTTTCTGCTGCATTTTTTGCTACGCCAAGTGGATCTTGTTGTATGCCCTCAACCGCAGCAGTCGAAAAGTCACGAACCGAATCAATGGCTTCCTCAGCCGCGTCACCTAATCCAACATCAACAGCCTTTTCACCATTCTTGGTGCCATATTTTTCGATGAAGTTCGCTTCACCGCCCCATCCTTTTTCTATCAAGCCAATTTCTCTAGCATTGATATTGGTATCATTAAATGTTTCTTGGTCCTTAGCCTGGAAAGCTTCGCTACTTTCAGTATCAAAACCAATATCTAGACTTCCACGCCCTAATGCACTTTCAGAAACTTGCCCAATTTCTAGCGCAATATCGGCCAACATTTCACGAGCTTCAGGGTTTTCTTCAATCTGCTCTGACCAAGTTTGATCGACTTGCCTTAACGCTTGCTGAGTAAGTTCGGTCTTCGCTTTGTTTTCACTGATACCACGCTGTTTAGCATAAGCAGGCGCTGCTTTTATGATCGCTTGCGCTTCCGCGACATAAAGCTGCCTGTGATCAACTTCGGCATTGCCAACTTTATTCGCATTATTGGTGCCTTGCTGAACGCTGTAGCTGGCCACTTGTCGTTGATTGAAGTCACTGCCTCCGGTGCTATCTAAGTCCCCACCCGCGGCTTGGTTAATGCGATCAGCCAGTTGGTTACCAAAGGCATCACCCAAAGCTTCCTGAGTATCTTCGCTATTGCTAAAGAGGATGCCGTTGCCTTTACCCTGAAAATCTTGTGTTTCCAGCACTTCATGACCCAAGGTGTCAATTTGGCTGGTTTTACTTTCTCCGTTCACGTCAAGATACATCTTGCCCGCTTCGCTACTGTCTGTATCGACAACGACACCACCTTTGACGTCGCTAAGCAGCGTATCGGCTAAGGAACTACTGGTGGTTTCTTTACCGTCATAGAGGTTGATGTCACTCAGTTCTAAGCCAAATTTGTTCTGCGCTAAATGGCCTAATGCCACTACCGATGGCCTTGGAACTTAAGGTGTGTGATGAGATGGACGCTCCTCATTACGGCGTCAATGCGCCAAACTGAAAGTTCAAAACAACAGTTAAGTAAGGAGCGTCCAGATGAACAAGTTTAATTCCATTGCCATTGATCTAGCAAAAAATGTTTTTCAGGTGTGCATTTTATCTCCTGATCGAATCGTTATTCAGAATAAACAAGTCTCACGAGCCAAATTATCCAGTCTATTATCCAATCAAGAAACGTCTATTGTGGCGATGGAGGCCTGTTATTCTAGTCATTACTGGGCACGTGTTTTTTCTGACATGGGCCATAAAGTTCGCCTTATTCCAGCTCAACACGTAAAACCTTTTGTACGAGGTAACAAAAATGATCGTAATGATGCATTAGCGATTGCCGAAGCCTCGTGGCGACCTAATCTAAAATACGTTCCTCTAAAAACGGTCGAACAACAAGATATTCAAGCCTTACATCGCATTCGAGATAAGTTGATTGCTCGTCGTACGAGTGTTGTTAATCAGATACGCGGCTTATTAAGCGAATACGGCGTCATTATTCCGATGGGATTAGCGGGATTTAAGCAGCATGCTTCCCAGTTACTTGACCCCTCTGAGCCACGTTTAACGTCTCGTATGAAATTACAGTTAGCGGAAGCTAAAGAGGAGTTTGATAGTCTGAGTCGACGAAGTTTATCCATTGAAAAAGAACTAAAAAACTACGCACAAGATCATCCTTTGTGCCAACGATTAATGACGCTACCTGGTATTGGTGTTCTCAATGCGACAGCCTTGTTTGCCGCCATAGGCAACGCGTGTCAGTTCAGCACTCCAAGAGAATTGTCTGTTTGGCTTGGTATCACACCTAAGCAATATGCCAGTGGAGAAAAATCGAAGACTGGAGGTATCACGAAACGAGGGAATCGGTATTTGCGAAAACAACTGATTCACGGTGCTCGTACCTTGTTGCACCGAACAAAAGGTAAAACCGATAAACTGTCTGTATGGATTCAACAGATTGTTGAGCGTCGAGGAAAAAACAAAGCCGTCGTCGCCATTGCTAATCGACTTGCTCGATTAGCTTGGATACTGCTTCAGAGAAATGAAGATTATCGAGCGATCCCAGCTTAATGATAATCAGCAAAAAAGCGTTGATAAACTGAAAATGATTTACCCATGTCGATGAAAGCATGATGTAAAAGCGGCGTACCTCGAATAAGAGTCCGCACTTAGCAATAGTCTGGTTAGGACAAGGTTTTTAAAACCGCGTGGGTTTCTTTTGAAATAAAGAGCAGACAGCTAAGTACGCATCTCATTAGGGCCAGAAAACAAACCAAAAGATGTTTTCATAAATAGGCCAGCTTATCTAAAGGAAAAATGTCAGTACGACCCTTGATTCATGATGATTGGCTAGAAAAGATCAAGATCGGTTAATAAGAAAGTAAAAAAATCACCCTGAAAAGAGTGATTCGGTTAAGTGCGGCTTGACCTAGCCGGAGCGTCCATATATGGCCTGTTAAATTGTGGACGTTCATCTATGGATACAGCATTTTTGATGGTCTCTCGTTTACCGTTCTTACCTCGACGATATTTTTTGTGCCCTTGACGCAAGTGTTCAAATAATTTGCCACCTTTAGCCTTGTCTTTTATGACGTACCACTATCAATGGTTGGCCTCTCACCTCAATTCACCTATGAGTGTCGCACTTATTATCTGAAACTAAGATTTACTAAATCCATTTTCCCTGTATAGGAGCATTAATGTTTTCATGTGTTTCAAGATTATTTAAAATATTTTAATCTTTATTTATTTTTTCAATGATTTTATTGAAGAGACAAAGTAAGTGACATTGTCATGATTTAACCCAGAAACGTTAATTCTCCCTGACTCAAGCAAATAGATTCCAAATTCATTTCGTAATAACTCAACATCTACAGGAGTTAGTTCAAGCATAGAAAATAAGCCAACTCCATTATAAATGTTATCGAAGATGTATTGAGTATTATGCTTTTTGCCAGCCTCAATTAACATGCATCTCGTAGCCTTGATCCTAGTATTCATGTGTGTAATTTCATCTTCCCAAAGACTTTTCAGTTCCTTTGAGGATAAAATTTGATTTACAATCAAAGCTCCATGTGCTGCTGGTGTTGAAATATTTAGCCGAGTTAACCTAGACAGTTGTGATTTTATCTTTGCTGTGCTTTTTCTGTCTTTGCAAAAAATTATAAGCGCGCCGACTCTGTCTCTGTATAGGCCAAAGTTTTTTGAGCAAGAATAAGTAACAAAGAATTCATCGACAAAATTGACTAAAATATCAATAACTTTCCTGTCCTCAGCAATACCCTTTGCTAAACCATGATAAGCCATATCAATAATAGGGAGTAAGTTTAGTTCTTTAATTAGTGTAATAACTTCTATCCATTGGTCATGCGTAAGGTCAAACCCAGTTGGATTATGTCCGCATCCATGAAGAATTATGATACTTCCCTGAGGTATTTTTCTTATACATTCAATCATGTTCTGATAGTTGAAATCACCAAATGAGCTTTTGTAAGGATAAAAATTAACCTTAAGACCTACATGTTCAAAAATGTCTTTGTGATTATCCCAAGAAGGATTACTTATCCAAATTTCAGTGTTGATATTGATTCTATGGACTATTTCTGCGGAGAGTCTAACGGCACCAGTTCCGCCAATAGTTTGAAATGCAGATACTCTTCCACTTTCTTTTAAATCTATATTAGTTTGAAAAAGCATTTCGATTAGGTTTTCACAAAAACTATCTAACCCATTCGATCCTTTATAGATCTTATCTTTTGAGGAGTGAACTACGTGTTTTTCAGCAAGTTTTACACATTCCATTATTGGTGTGGTACCAGAATCGTTCTTATATAGGCCAATTCCTAAATCTATTTTATGAGGGTGATTATCTTGGTTGAAAATTTGATTTAAAGTAAGGATTGGATCAGGAGGAATCATCTCTAATCTTTCGAACATATTGAACCTCTTCCATTTTTTCATGAAATGTACCACAATTTGATTTTTCAAATTTTGGTACAAAAACTCAAATCATTTTATATTATTTTCTTTGCAAGCTTATTAGCTTCTTCCAAGATAATATCTTCTTGGCTAGCTACCAATTTTCTTGACGCTAATCGTTCACATAACTCAAAAATGTCAACATTAAAATCAGAAGAAATTTTTTGTATGTAGGTGCCATAGCCAGTAAATAAACCATGCATTCCTGTCATTATATTTATAGCTTTGATGTCAGGTACTCTGCTTATGATGTTTTGTTCTGCATATATTGATAGATCAATGAGATTTTTAAATTTCGTATTCATCAAAAATCCATATCTTTCAAGAACGGCAACAATGGCCTCTAACTGAGTGTTACCAGAACCCGCACCAAATCCCTTGATTGTGGCATCAATCATTGATGCTCCTGATTCAACTGCTTCAATTGAGTTTGCAACTGCAAGCCCCAAATTGTTATGAGCATGATAACCAATCGTAATACCTAAATTATCTACCAGAGTTGATATTTTTTCTCTAACTAAATCAGGAGTGGAATAACCGGCACTATCCATTAAGACTATGCCATCTGCTCCCGCACTTTTCATTCCTGTTGCTTCTTTTAACAACCTTTTGGCATCCGCCATATGTGACATGATGAGGACACCGAAAACTTTTTTTCCACTCTTTTTGATGTGCTCAATAGAGCGATGGGTAATATTTCCTTCAGTACAATGACTAGCAATTCTAAAAATATCAACACCAATTTCCATTGCCATTTCAAGCTCAGAATGCTTACCCACACCTGGAACAAAATGGATACCAAGTTTCGAATTTACGCATTTCTCTCTGGCAATGGATAACATCGTTTCATCATCTACTTTAGCTAATCCAAATGCAGTTGATGAGGCTCCTAGCCCATAACCGTGACCAACCTCAATTATATCTATTCCTGCATGATCGGCTTTTTCACAATATTCGGATATTTGCTCTTTTGTGAGCTGATGTTTAAGAGCATGGTTCCCATCTCTTAGAGAACAGTCACTTATAGTAATGTGTCTAGTATTCATGCTAGTTCTTCCTCCATAAAGGATTTTGCTTTTAATTCTGAGGGAATTTGAGATCGGAATTCAGCAATGGATATGGCTGCAGAGTTTATAATATCGAGATTTCCCGCATATGCAGGTAGATAATCACCAGCACCAAAGACTTGAACTGCTAACGTGATTTGATTTTCATCAATAATCGGTTCTAAGATCAAATTATATCCTGGAACATAATTTCTTACTCTTTTGACCACATCATGTATTTCTAATTTAAGAGCTTCTTTTTTAATTCCAGAACATTTTGCATACAAGGTTGTTTGCATACACACTTGTGGTGTTGCTGGATTGATATTAAGAATTGCTTTAGAAAGTTTGGCATTTGTAAACTCTTTTAAGGCAAATTCAGTTGTTGTTACATATTCATCAAGATTTTCTCTGGTTGCTAGCCCCGCACTATCTGATGAAATGCTTGAAATTACTTCAATGTATTCAACTTCTTCACATGACCTTTTGATCGCATAAGCCAATGGGAGGCATGCTTGACCACCGCATGTAATTAAGTTGATGTTTCTATTATTTACCAAAGTCTCCATATTAATTACTGGAACACAAAGGTCTCCAATTTTTGCAGGGGTGAGATCAATCGCAAATTTGTTATTACGAGCGAATATTTTATCATTACTAATATGGGAGTTTGCTGACGTTGCATCAAAAACAATATCAAATCCATCAATATTCTCTTCCAAGAAATCAATACCATTGCTCGACACAGTTATGTTTTGTTTCATTGCTTCACGCATGCCAGGACTCTCGTTCCTTCTACCAACTACATAACGTAAATCCAGTTGTTTCGATTTGAGTACTTTGTACATTAAATCAATACCAATACTACCGGTTCCAATTATTGCTACTCTATTTGACATAATTCTATCCTTTTACTTAGTCGTATTTTTAGAAAAGCTTATTAACCTAAGCCACTAAACAATATTCGTCATTAATGAATTTAGTGTTACAATCTGATTATGTTTTAAATAACTATTGTTTTATAAAAAATATATATAAAACAATTTGTTATAATGTTTTTTAGGTGTTTGAAATAAATATGACATGAAAAATTCATAAATTAAACGGCTATTAGAAATAGAATTGATAGCCCTTAGATAAGAGTTAAAATAAAAATAAAACAGAAAAGTGAGTGGGAGTATGATTTATTTTGGAGAAAGACTAATTTTTTATAAGTATTTAGTGTTCTATTTTTTTTCTAGGAGCGTCAGAAGTTGTGTATGCCTATTTGGATGTGATACGAGTAAGCTTGACCATTCCTCAGGGGTAATATTTCCATCTAAGTCCGTAACCAAATAACCAGCTTCACGGGCAATAACTATTCCAGCAGCTATATCCCATAGATCAAGTTGTGCACCATGAGACCAAAAAGCATCAAATCGACCAAGTGCAATATATGCGATCTCTAATGCCGCTGATCCAGGGCATCTAATTCCAGCCACCAATGGCATCAGTGTATTGATTTGAGAAATTGCAATTTTATGGTTTCCCTTGTTGTTATATGGGAGACAGGTGCTTAGCAACATTTCAGAGAATGGACGAGCATCTTTAATTTCTAATAGCACATCATTTAAACGTGCACCTAACCCTTTTGCAGCAGATAGCATTTCATCAAGCAGGGGCTGGTATACAACACCACAAACAAGCTCAGTATTTTTTGCTACAGCAATTGAGACAGAGAAGTGAGGAATGCCATGCACAAAATTATTAGTTCCATCTAACGGATCAATTATTACTTTGTATTCAGAATCTTTAGAAAAGACTATGCCTGACTCTTCTGCAACAAACCCAATTTTAGGGTATTTGGACATTATGTGTTTGATAATCAGCGCTTCTGCACCTTTATCATATTCAGTGACAAAATCGGAAGCTCCCTTATGATCGAATCGAATGCGTTCAATTTTAGGGTAGCCATTTCTAAGGAGTTCTCCTGCCAATAAAGCGGCTTCTTTTATTGTTTCTAATAGAAGGAGTAAATCTTCTGGTTGTTCGTTTGTCTTTTTAGTATCTGGTGCAGAAGACATTGTTCAGTACTCCAATATTACTAAGATTAATAACAATTTATGTAAAGTTAACTCAATAATTATAGAACTTCTAAAGCTATTGAATTCTTATGTAGCTTTTTTGAAACTGGAAAGTAACAGTGCGGCTAGTATAAAAAAAGATCCAAATATCCGGTTTGTTATTCTCATACGTTTGTCTGAGGTAATAAACCTCTGAAATTTACTTGCAAGAGATGCATAGCAAAGCATTACGATAACATCGACTACTAAAAGGGTTGTTCCCATGATTAATAGCTGTGTCGGATGGGTTGATGTATCGCTAGATAAAAATTGAGGTAGTAGGGCAACAAGAAAAACCGTAGCTTTAGGATTGGTGAGATTAACAAGAGCTGATTGCCAAAATAGTTTCATATTTGAGCTACTATATTCATGCTCGGGATTAAAAGTAGGATTTGAAATCCATTTTTGGATACCCAACCAAATTAAGTACCCGACCCCAATCCATTTAATAACAGAAAATAGAACATTCGAAGAGGCAAGAATAGCACCCAAGCCCACTGCTACAACAAGTATTTGTATACCATACCCAACTTCTAAGCCTAAAATGGTTGGTATTGTAGAGCGAAAACCATGATTGACTACACTGTTCATTGTGTTTACAGCACCTGCGCCAGGGGACATACTAACAAGGAATGATGCTGTTAAAAAAGCAAGCAACACATTCATATCCATAATTTTATCCATCCATGTAAATTTTTAGTAATAACTCACAGCATTGAATATATCAAAATTTGACTACAACTTTATGACTAACTTTGTTATCTCTGAAAAAGAAGAACAGCTTCAGGATGATGACTTTAGCATCTGTTGATTTATGCAATTATTAGACAGGTTTCTTTCAACCTGATGGGTTTGCCAGCTTCGCTGGGCAAACAAAAAAGCTCAATCACAGGATTGAGCCTTGGAAGAAGTTAAAGGGTCCTAACTTATTGAAAATATTAAGAACTTAAGGTGTGTGTCTTATTAAATTCTTTTTGGAAGAAGTAAAGGATTCTAACTTATTGAAAAGGTTAAGAACTTAAGGTGGATGTCTTGTTAAATTGCTAGAGAGTATGAGAGAGTAAATTTAATTTAACTCTGACCCCAATTATTACAAAGGAAAGCCAAAAGGTCGGCATGCTTTAAACCAAGACGGCTCCACGAAAGCATCAAAAACCTCATTAACCGCCGCCCGTGGAGCATAGGAACCGTGGCTGTTAGTGTCATCGCTGCCAAAAAATAGCTCATTCACCAAGAAAAGCGTGAAGGTTTATCAGACACGAATGCAAATAGAAGAAAGCTTTAGAGACATGAAAAGCACAAAATTTGTGCTTAGGTTTTGAGCATAACCACACTAAAACATTAGCCAGAATGACGTTGCTGGTGTTACTGACAACACTGACCGCTATGGTGTTTATCTTGTTAGGAAAAGTTGTTGAACTGGCTGGATTGGCTTATCGTTTTCAATCTTCTAGCATTCGAAAACGCAGAGTACTCTCTCACTTTTTTTCTGGGCAAAAGAGCACTTTCTACGAATTTAAAAATCACCCTCAAACTATGGCGAGAATGAATTCGTAAATTCGCCGAACAACTATTCAAGGGAGAAGGCTTTATGGTTTAAATTCGTGGGGATACCTCAGGCTTTGACCTCAATTATTCCTCTAATGGACATCTGGATGAGACAGTGTTCTTGCAACTGAATACCAATAAGAAATTTGTATAAATAAAATTATATCCATCAATAAACAACTTATTTTAAATCGATTCGAATCAGTATCAGAGCCTGCATAAATTGATAAAAACACTATTATTAATAAACCAAAATTATTTTTAATGTGTTTCCACGAAAAAAGAAATGTAATGAAAGAAGATAACGCGATAAGTAGATTAAGCAGAATTATAAAAAAAAATGAACTATAACGCTCCTCTCCTTCGTGATGAAAATAATGAAGCCAACTCAAATAAATCTGTGCAGAAAAAAATAAAGAAAAAAACCATATTTTTAAAATATATAAATTATTCACCATTTACTTCCCTATTTATATCAGACCAAGAGTTACTACTATCCATTTTACCGTGATCTCCTATAAGTTCACCCCATATATATGCACCTGTACGAGCCTGTGGCACAAGATCTTGAAGAGGAGGTGCACTTTCAACTTCTATTTCTATGTCAGTGAAAGCTCCCAAATCATTAGATGACCCCTTGAACAATGCTCCTAAAGCATCGACTAATTCAGATCGATCATAAGTGGGTTTTATGAGACACCCATGTTAAACATCCTAACTTATTGAAAATATTAAGATGGGTGTCCTGCGAAGGTTTTCGGAATCAGGTATTACTTTTTTTAAAACCAAACCAACTAGTTAATCCAATAATCACACCTATATACCATACTAATGGATCTGTTTTACCATGGTCAAAAAAGACAAAACCTAACTTTTCATTAATGTAAAAAGGTCCAATTATAATAAGAATAAAATATATAGGAATTGATGCAAAACACACTATATAAAAAAATATATTAAGAACAATATTCTGAGCGTATTTAGCTTGTAATGTACCAAAGTACCAAGTAATTCTAAAACTAACAATACATAGATAAAAATGGATAACGAAAAGCAGCACTCCAGCTATAATCATCATTAAAAACCTTTAATTTTTTCAATAATATTCTCAATATCTTGTTCAGTTGGCGACGCTTTTTCTCCCACACCAATGATTGCACCTTCTACTACTGAGCTTATTACCGGTACAACTAATGGTTTAGGAAGGGTGCTAAGAGTAGCATCGACACGGTTTTATGAGCCCCCCATGTTAAACATCATTTCCATCATACAAAATCAACTTCATAACAGAAAGTATTCAGATAAAAATCATCTTTTATCGTTTCGTTAATGGCTAATTAACTGCTAAAAAGGCTGACTATTGTATTTTAGGCGAGTGAATTTACTAATACATGATTAGTAAATAAAGAAAGGCTATGAATGGTGGAATGAAGCTAGGCGAGTAGTCGATTATGACTGAATCTTGGTTTTCTATTTAGTTTGTTTGCATCACAATAATGAGCAATAGATTGCTCAGCACCCACGACACTCCCCGTTCTTGCGCCAAATTCTGTCGCGATACACAGCCAATTTTCTGAGGATATGTTGAGTCGTTGAAGAATCGGTAACAAAGAAGCGTCTATCGAAACTCGTTTATCTTCACGGATGATTCGTCCTGTCATATCGACAAGCTCAAGATAATCAGTCAGTTTAAATGGTAACCCATCAGGCATGCTTTCTCGTGGATTCCCGATAAAAGGATACAGCCGTGTCGGTTGTTTTTGATGCTTTGCGGTGTCGATACGTTTTTTAACGCTGGTGAAATCTGAGGTTTCTGGTGTGTGGCTTATTTTTGCTCTCAATGGATTAAGATCAACGTAGGCCATACAAGCCGCTAATGCAGCTTCATCCAGCAAGGCTTGGGACTTAAAACGTCCTTCCCAGAACCGACCTGTACATTGGTCTTCAAAATTCGCTCTTCGGGCGATGGGTTCATTAAGTTCGGTCACGTGTGCCCTTTAGGGTATGAACCAACTCATGTCTGTAAGGCGATTTCTAAAGGTTTCGACAGACGATTCCACCAACGCCATAGCATAATCAGGTAATGACTCGCCTCGCACGAATTGCTGAGTAAACACGGTGCCTTTATGTAGCTTATGCCACCTTTGCAGAACCTCTAATGTAGACCACTTCGCGGCTTTTTCTGCATTGATATGCAACACCACATGAAGATGGTTACTCATTACCGCATAGGCACAAACATCGAGAGCAAAGACACTGGCTAAAAATAACAGACGTCCTTCGACCCAACCACGGCGGTGCTCAAAGCTTGCACCAGATACTGGATCTTCTCCACACAAAAACGCCCTACGAACACAGCGTGAAACACAGTGATAGTAAGGCGTATCTTGTAAACTAACTTGCTGACTTCTGGCTCTTGGCATAACAAAACCTCTCTTCCATAAGAAGTATACTGGTTAAATATACAGCATGTAGAAAAATCGTCAAGTTTCGATGGGTGTCTTATTAAGTTAGATCGGCGGTCAGATCATTTGGATCACTGCTGCCATACAGCCATTGAGCTAGGGCTGGAGAGTTCTTAAGGTGCCTGTCCTAATAAGTATGTTGATAGTTTTTCTCCTTCCTAAAAGTTGGCTACTCATCTCTCCAGTATTCTGATAGCAACGTAGATGCAGTATTTAAAATAGCCATCAAACCATCCATTTTATATTCAGGTTTAAACGCTGTATCTATAAATTCAGTAAAAAATATCACTTTCATATTCTTTACTCCTTCGTCCATTGTTATTTGAAAGACTTGCTCAGACTTATATTCAACTTGAGCGGTCATCTGCTCATAGTTGACATCGCTAAAAAAAAATATTTCAAAATCAGAAAATTCATCAAGCTTCATATCTATCTCTCCTGAAATCCTGAAAATGAACCATCTTTGTTAAACAACGCTTGCATGCCATTCGGGTGCTCGACCTTTATTCCCTCTCTGCCTAGTTTTATAACTGTTGAATTGGGGTTATTAAGAATATCATCCAAAAGTTTTTGTGCTTGCTGTGCTCTCTGCTGGTTATTTCCTTTAAGTCCAGGGAACACACTTTCACTGGAACCCATTCTCTGATTCCTAGCATGTTTATCTAGCGCCTTTCCTGCCTTTGTTACTCCAGCGTTATTCAAAGGTGGAATAATTGGGGTCAGAGTAAAATTAAACCAATACGATCATCAACACCGTTATTTTCTACGCCAACCTTCTTTTCTTCCACGCTTTACTTCAGTTTGCCGTTGACCAGTTAGTAACTCTATTTGCTCTTTGAATTTATCATTTCCTAACGCTAACCCTTTATTGGCAGTTAAACGAATATCTTCTAATAATTTACCATCTACCTGATACTGAAACATATCTCGATACACATTACATCGCTCTTCTTTTGTTCTTCCCAGTGACTGGTAGAGTTGATGCGGTGTCAGTAAATCACTACTAGCACCCAAACCATTACATTGGTAGCTAGACCAAGAATAATCAGCAGGATCTTTCACCATATCCGCCCTAACTGGGTTCAGCTCAATATAAGGGTACAAATGAAAAAGGTAACTTTGGTCTTGTACCAAACAAGACTTAAAACGCCCTTCCCATAAAGTACCTGTGCGCTGATAGGTATAATTAAAATATCGAACGTATTGTCTGCCCAGCGACTGCATCATTTTTGAAACGCAAGTCGTGTTACTGGGTGTACACAATAAATGAACATGGTTGGTCATAAACACCCAAGCGTGTATCGATACTTCAAACTTTTTAGCGTATTCACCAAGCCAAAAAGCATAAGCTTTAATGTCTTCATCGCTGACAAAAATGGGCTGGCGGTTATTACCTCGCTGAATAATGTGCTCGGCATAACCTGGAATAGAAACTCTCGGACGACGTGGCATGGAGACTCCTTTCTCTCATACTTTGAGATAAAAAGATAGCACGAAGAAGGATTCTCTAGAGAGTAAATTTAATTTTACTCTGACCCCATTTAGAACGCATTTAGAACGTGATCACTTGATGCTGAAAATAGCATGATGAATGATACCACTACTTTGTTTGCCCAAAACCACGCGACAGTGCACAAGTGGCTTTGGCATTTTTGATTTTATTCACCACCAATTCAGGCTCAGAATCAGTCGCTTTTTGTGCCGCGAGTAAAGCCGCGGATTCGGCCACACCGTAAACCCCAACCGTATTAAAAACATATTCAGAACGAGTGCTTAATAGAGGTTCCATTGGCATCAATTGTTCGGCCGAGTAGGTTTGGAAAGGCCACTGATATTTTTCCGCTAACGCAATCAGTTGCGTTTCATCGGCTTTCACATCAATGCTGTTCAAAGAATGGATATCTTGCGGGGTCAGCCCTTGTTGCTGCAATGTTTCCAGCATAAGGGACTCTAAATAGGATAATGGGCAATGTCGTTCACACCCCATGCCTAAGGTATAAGTTGGATTAACATAAGGCTTAGCTGTGGTCATCACCAATTGCGCACCTAGCATTTCCGCCACCTGTGCGGCCCAATTGTTAGCGCCACCTTCATGTCCTGACAATAATGGAATAACGAACTGACCAGCCTCGTCCAGCACCAACACCGGGGGATCTTGATGCTTGTCTTGCAGTACTGGCGCGAGAGTACGCATGACAATGCCTGTCGCACAGATAAACAACAACTGATCTTGTTGAATAAAGGCTTGCTGCACCTTGTCGGCAAAAGGTTTTGGCTTATATTCGAACTGAGCTTCTGGATAGAGGCCACACAACCTCTCCGCAAGCGTTCGTCCCGTAGGCGTTAAAGCAAAAATGCGGATCAATTTGTGCCTCGCTCAGTTCTTGTCACCACAAACAAAGAAAAGTATGGCCCAGCTTTGTCTTCTAACTCACTTACATCGTGCAAGATACGCTCATTATCACGACCAATGTATTCTAGGTATTTGGCTTCATGTAAACGCTGTGTCTTACGTAATGCTGCCAGGATTCTCGGACGGGCTCTTCCCGCTTTCATAATCACCACAGTATCATGTTGCGCTAAGGCCGTATCAATTTGCTCAGCTGAATGGCGTCCACTGACCACAGCAAAGGACTCCTTTAACACGGTTAAAGGATGATTGAGTGCGGATGAAGCGGCATTGATGGATGATACACCAGGCACAACCTGACATTCATAAAAAGGCGCAATCCGCTCTAATAAATAAGCAAATGAACCAAAAAATAGTGGATCCCCTTCACAAAGAAATACCACGTCCAGACCTTGTTCTAGCGCCTTAGTAATGTCTTTCGTTCCTAAATCATAAGCTTGATTGGCTAATGCTCGATCTGTTGACATGGGCATGTGAATAGCAATTTCATCTTGCTCCTGCGAAACATTCGCAAAGGCTTCAGAAGCAATGCTTTTGGCCTGAGACGCGCCTTGATCATTGGCTAGATAACTCACAACAGAGGCTCGTTGAATCAATCGTAAGGCTTTTAAGGTAATTAACTCTGGATCACCTGGACCAACACCGACCCCAATAAAACGGCCTTTCAAACCGTCTTTTTGTCTGTTTTCAGCTTTCACTACACTAAAGTTATTGCTTGTCATGTTAAACGGTCTCAGCGTCATGCTGTTTAATAAATTGATATAACGTCACTGGCAAATTAGGGCGATATAAAGTTTGCCCTGCTAGCAACTCAGCTTTCGAAATGGCAATCTGCAAGCTTGTTTCTATGGTGTCTTGAGCCTGCTTTCGTTGATTTGCAAAGGTCGCAACTTGCAGTCTAGTGTCTTCTGTCACAGCACTGACTAATAAAATGCCGCCAATTGGTAAAAGTGACCAGGTTTGCGCCATCAACTGCACCAGTGCTCCGTCACTGCCGCCGATAAAGACTTTATTAGGTTTAGGCAAATCATCAAGTACCTCTGGTGCACGACCCTTAATGAGATGCAAATTTTGCATGACACCAAACTTTTGCTGATTGGCTTGCAAGCACTCCCAACGGCCTTCATGATGCTCCACCGCATAAATATCTGCGTCTGGATGCCAGTAGGCCAACTCCACACTCACCCCACCACAGCCCGCACCAATGTCCCAAACCACCTCCTTTGCGGCCAATTGCATGTAAGATAAAATCATCAAGCGCACTTCGCGCTTCGTTATCATGCCTTTGCCCTCACCCTTGTCTGTCACGAATAGCTCATCGGCAATCCCAACAGAAGAAGGATATAGACTGGCTTGAGAAGAGGTTTCCAACGCCACCACATTGAGTGGATCAAACTCTTGTTGCGATTGACTTAGTTCCGCAGCGTCAAAGGCCGTGATGTTTTCGTGAGGATAACCCAAGGCTTCACATACAGTTACTTTGGTTTTATCCAAACCTGCCATAACGCATTCTTGAGCAATGGCCGCCGGATGACTTTGCCCATCGGTCAACAAAATCAGTTTTTTATTCGCCTGTAAATAACGACGCAAAGATGGCAAAGGTCGACCATGTAAGCTGACAACCTGAGCGTCTTGCAGTGAAATAGCCAAACGGTGACACGCCACCTGCACACTGGACACATTAGGGTAAAAGGTCACATTACTCGCACCAAACTGTTTCACTAGCCAAGAGCCAATGCCAAAAAAAAGCGGGTCTCCCGATGCTAATACAATGACCTTATTTGCCCCTTGAGACTGCCATTGATCAAACTCGGCGGACAATTGAGACAACTTGGGCAAAAGGTTCACTTGCCCTCCTTGTATGTAATTCGCGACGGTTTGGTGTTGTCTTGGGGAGCCGAGTATCACATCTTGCTCGCCCAAAGATGCAAAAGCAGATTGAGCCTTGGCGTCCAAATTGGCCAGCTCATTAACCCCTAAACCAATCACATGAATTTGCATCAGTAATACTCGCCTAGATTACAACGCAATAACGCATTACAGCTTGCCGACGTAACGGCACTGCCGCCCATGCGCCCAAGCAAGGTAATGCATTCAACCCCTAGGGCTTGATGTGCTTGCCACAAGGCGTCTTTGGATTCTGCCGCGCCGACAAAGCCAACCGGCATGCCGATGATTAAAGCAGGTTTTGGTGCGCCTTGTGCAATCATCTCTAAAAGGCGAAACAAAGCCGTCGGCGCATTACCAATCAAGACCACACTGCCAGCAAGATGATCTTGCCAAAGAGACAAGGCTGCCATAGAACGTGTCTCGCTTTTTTGCTTGGCCAACTCAGCGGTTTTTGAGTGATTTAAGAAACACAAAGGTTCTTGATGAATCATACGTTTGGTGACACCTTGTTTCACCATTTCCACATCACATAGAATGTGACCATTGTTAGACAATGCTTGTCGACCGGCTTGAGTGGCATTTGCGCTAAAACGAACCTGTTCTGCCACATCGGGCAAGCCCAAGCTATGCACAATGCGCATCACCACTTGCTGCTGATCCTGATTAAACTCCTCCAGTGACGTCAACGCTCGGATCTGACGAAAACTGTCAGCTTCAATAGTTTGTGGATTATGCTCATATTGAAATGGGCTAGACGCTGCAAGTTTTTGATCGGATGTTTGGGGCATATTTTCTGTGTCTTTGATTGAATATTCGATGTTATCTTCATCGCCATGCAGCTAGACAAGCTTGTTGGCAATCCTCTAAATCCATGAATTCACGATCGGCTGACGGTAAAACAGGACGAGCCTGCATTAGAACCGGAATTTTCATTTCTCGGGCGGCGTAAAGCTTCGCATACGTCGCCTTTCCACCACTATTTTTACTCACAATCACATCAATCTGATGCTGTTCCAGTAGTGTTTTTTCGTCTTCGAAAGCAAAAGGCCCAATGGCTTTTAACCAAGTCACTAAGGAGGGTAAAGCAAACTTAGGAGCAACCGCTGTTCGCCAAACCAAGGACTCAATTTGCCCTAGATTTACCAGCTGTAACAAGGTCGCTTCCGACATCTGACCCGCACTCAATAATGGACGTCGATAAGTTGCAAGCTGTTTTAACAGTGCCGCGTCATCTTGATAATCATACCAGTCATCACCTTGTTGTTTTTGCCAACTTGGTCGATGAAAACGCCAGCACGGAATGCCAAGCTGTTTAGCGGCTAACACGGCTTTTTGACTCATGTTTTTAGCATAAGGATGCGTCACATCCAACACAACTTGAATCGACTGCTGCTGTAAATACCTCGCAAGGCCACCAAACTGAGTGAAACCACCGACCACCAGCTCACAGTCGACTTTGGGAACGCGTACTAAACCGGCCAAACTGTAGATCACATGGAAGCCAGATTGATGCAAAGCATCGGCTAAACGTCGCGCATCGGCGGTACCACCCAGTAATAAAATGCGCTTCATGAGGTCCCGTCCTTAGCAAAACCAACAAACTGACCTTGGCGATCGATGGCCCACACTTCCAATGCCATATGATCAGGAATATAGCGACGCGCAAAGGTCACAGCTTGAGCACACACCGCATCGGCTAAAAGAAGGTTTTCCTGTTGAGCAAACCCCATTGCTTGGACGCTGGTGTTCGCGGCTTGCATGCGTTTTTGCAAAGCATCACTAGCACCTAAAGTAGCGGCTAATTCCGCCAAAGCGGCTAAATCAATACTGGAAACTCGGCTATTCAAATCCATGTGACCTTGAGCCAATTTGCTGATTTTACCAAAACCGCCACACACACTCAGTTTGGTTAGCTGTGTTGCCCCTTGAACTTCCACCTTACGGATGTGCTTCAATACAGCACCGACAAAATCTCCCATTTCCAATAACGCCATGTCGTCTAAGCCGTAATGATCTTTTATTGCTGTTTCACTGGCATTGCCGGTAGTCGCCGCCATGTGCGACAAACCATTGGCTCGAGCCACATCAATTCCTTGATGAATGGAAGCAATGTAAGCGGCGCAGGAAAAAGGCCGCACTATGCCAGTGGTTCCCAAAATGGACAATCCTCCCTGAATGCCCAAACGCGGATTCATGGTTTTCTGCGCAATGACTGCACCATTTTCAATGCCAACAGCCACATTGAAGCCGCCTTGATACAGATACGTTTCAGCAAAACCGAGCAAATGCTCTGTCATCATTTGGCGAGGTACTGGATTAATCGCGGGTTCACCGACCGCCAACACCAAACCGGTTCGCGTCACTGTCCCAACCCCTTCTGCCGCATGAAAAAACACACCCGGATCTGCGCATAAGCTCAGTTCCACAAAAATTCTCGCACCGTGAGTGACATCTGGATCATCTCCTGCATCCTTGATCGTGCTCGTACACACGCCTTGCGCAATGGCTTGATAAGACTCAATCACAAGATCGACACGTTTGCCCTTGGGCAACAAGATACTAACCTTGTCGTCTTGACGCTGAGCGAACAGATATTGTGCCGCCGCCACACAACAAGCTGTGGCACAACTGCCTGTCGTCAGGCCAGTACGCAGTGGCGCCTTCTCTTCACCGCTTTCCGGCCACACTTTAGCTGGCCTCGTCCATGCTTACCCTGTTCCCTAAAAAGACTTGTGCTATGGCTTCTGGGTTTGATGGAAAGAATAAATGCAAATAGCTGGCAGTAAGCCCGCGAGTTTGATAAATCGCCTCACCCGGTGCTGGGTGTCGTTGACGACGACCATAAGCCACCGGTGTGGGTGTATTGGCACTGCGTGACCTATGATGGGCATGGGCGCGTATTTCTCCTTGCGGTAGCACAGCGGTTTGCATACCTTGGCAACCTCGCTTGCCACGCATGGCTCCCTGCCCCGTTAAAATCCCCAACATTGGATAAGTTTTCTCTTCTAAATCGGTCAGTGTTTCTAGGCTGTACAACATGCCACCACATTCCGCCAAGATGCTTTTCCCAGATTGATAAAAAGCCCGAATAGCCTCTCGCATCAGAGTATTTTCTGACAGCGCTTGTGTGTACAGTTCAGGATAACCACCCGGCAGCCATAATGCGTCGACGTCTGGTAAATGATGATCCTTTAACGGCGAAAAAAATACCAACTTGGCGCCTAACGACTGCAAAGTCACTAAGTTTGCATCGTAAATAAAGCTAAACGCCGCGTCTTTGGCAATGCCTATGGTTTTTCCGGCTAAACTCTGCGTTATCGGTTCTGAAGTGGCTGCTGAATAACTCGTTGCAGGGTAGAAGGCAACCGCTTTGGGCAAGGTTAATAGCCCTTTGTCTGGCGAAGAGTTTAGCCACTCAACCGCCGAATTAAAACGTACTTCCAATTCGTCTCGCACTTCATTCGCTTGCACCAAACCAAGGTGACGTTCCGGTAAAACGACCTCTTCATCCCGTTTTAAGGTCGCTAATAAAGGCAATCCCTCCGGCAAAGCATCGCGTATCAACTGAGCATGTCGTTCACTGCCACATCGGTTGGCAATAAAACCACTGACCTCAACATCGTCCCGAAAATTCGCTAGGCCGCTGACCACTGCGGCAGCGGTTTGAGCCATGCCTTTTACATCCATGACAATCACCATTGGCAAGCCAAACCGAGCGGCCAAGTCAGCACTGGACGGCTCACCATCAAACATCCCCATGGCCCCTTCAACGAGAATCAAGTCCGCTTCCCGTGCTGCCTGATAGAGTTTGTCTTGGCAATACTCTACGCCGGCCATCCAAATATCCAAGGGTTCAACCGGTTGCTGTGATGCTTGCGCTAAGATCTGAGGGTCTAAGTAATCTGGGCCCGTTTTAAACACCCGCACCAGTTTACCTTGTTGCGTAAAATAACGAGCTAAGGCCGCCGTGATCGTCGTTTTCCCCTGATTCGAGGCTGGTGCGGTTAAAAATAAAGCTGGACAATAAGCGACAGGAGTAGTCATAAAGAAGTCTCAAACAGGGTATTCAAAGGCACATACTGCGCGTTTATCGCTTGGGCAATGACTTTGCCTCGACCACGCTTGATGGCCGAGCTTTCTGTATCAATCAAAGCCACATCGCCAGCCAATATTAAATCTGACACATTGGCCTGAGTACGGCCATCGGTTAATAAATACGTCTGACTGCGCAGGCCAGAGGTTAATTGATGCTGTTGTTGTAAATAGGCTTGCGCCTTTTCCAACACTTGTCGAAATGGTGTACCGCCACCCGCAGGAATATCATCCAACACGGCTAAAATGTCTTTTGGCGCTCGGACTTTTGGCAAGATAGACGACACCCCCTGTTGTCCAAAGCCTAGAATCGCTATTTGTTCTCTGGCTATATACGCCTGTTGTGCGATGTCTAAAATGACGCCTTTGGCTTTTGCGAACATAGCTTGCTCTAACGTCGAGGCAGACGTATCCAATAAAATTAAATGCAACATGGGTTGTCCAGTCTGCGCCGCTTTCGATTTTAACTCTTGTGGCGGCCATTGCTGTGGCTGACTAAGGAGACTGCGAAACCAATCAATACCTTCACCACTGACACTCGCATCAAGGCGATAACCGCCCTGTTGCTGACCTTTATGCTTTCCCGGCGTCACCTCTCTCAGACTTTTTTTAGGTGCATCAACGGGAGACGAAAGTTGGCCAGCTAGATTCAATTGAATCGATGATTCACTGCGCATTGACTCGGGTGTCATCGCTCCCCAATCCCCCTCTTGTGGTGAAGCAGACTGCTCAGCGTCTAACTCTGCTGGTGATTTCGATGAATCAGGACGTCTCGATGGTTCAGGAGGTTGAGCCCCTGGCGGTTGGGAAGCCGGTGGATTCGGGGAAGATAGATGACGGCGATGCGCCAGTACTAACTCAGCCACCACAGTCACATCTTCCAATGAGACTTGCTCATCGCCACGCCATGCGGCATGAGCCATAGCGGCTCTGACCCAAACAATATCCCCTCGTACACCATCTATATTGGCCTGCTGACAATGCTCAGCAATGGCCATGCGCATAGCATCCGAACAACGTACCTGGGTGAGTTTTTGCCGCGCTAAACGAATGCTGTTTTTAAGGTTGCGCTGTTTGTACTTAAAGGCATCACAAAAAGCACTGGGATCTAAGTCAAATTCATCTCGCAAGCGCACAATTTGCACGCGCTCTTCTAAACTATACTGATTCGTCAAAGTGACCATAAAGCCAAATCGATCCTTTAGCTGTGGCCGGAGCTCACCTTCGTCAGGGTTCATGGTTCCCACAAGAAGAAATTTCGACTCATGTTGATGGCTAACGCCATCACGCTCTATTCGATTGATGCCACTGGCTGCCACATCCAACAATTGATCCACCAAGTGATCGGCCAGCAAATTGACTTCATCCACATACAACACACCACCATGGGCCTGACTTAATAAACCAGGTTTAAAGGCTACCTGCTTATCTTGCAATACTTGCTCCAAATCCAATGCACCCAACAAACGGTCTTCACTGGTGCCAAGCGGCAAGGTCGCAAATGGCACCGGAGCGTCACTTAACAAGGCTGGCATAACCCCAGCTAAACCTCGCGCTAAAGTGGACTTCGCCGAACCACGAGGACCGCTAATTAACACACCACCAATCAAAGGATTAACGGCGTTTAAGGTCAGTGCAAGCTTAAGCAATTCCTGCCCCGCAATGGCGGTAAAAGGAAAGTCAGGTGTGGTATTTGGTATCATTAAATGGTCCGTGGCCTAGTACTGAATCGTTATCTTGGTTGACCTTATCCGCAGGGTCAATTTCTGTCAAACGCAAAGCGTTCAGTAATGGGTGAAAATTCTACATTTAAACCGATTTTATTGATCATTCTGGTCATTCACGATCCGTTGCTCAACAAAACCAAAATCAAAGGATTCAATGGCTTGTTTGAGAGGCTGATAATCCTCCTCGGCTAGTTGATCTTTTAACGCAGCAAACGCCTGCTCGACAGCCTCTACGTCACCACTTTGCGCCGCCATTAATAAAGGTTGCCAATCAATCTGTGGTAATGCATCTGCATCCAGAGATTTATCCGATGTCATGCCAAGTACTTCTGATGCTTCAGCATAAGCGGGTTCTTTACTAACCGTTTTATCAAAATCCGTAAGATGACCATCCAATTGTGGGACAAACTGCACATCCAAATACCGAGTAAGCGTACGATAGATGTCTTCAATTTGATAAGGTTTGGCCACGACTTCCCAGAAACCTTGCTCTAACAAAGCCTGCTGTTCATGTTCTAATGTTGATGCCGTGACGGCAATCACGGGAATGGCTTCTGCACCCTCTTCTTGCCGAATCAAATGCAATAGGTCCACACCCGATTTTTTGGGCATGCGAATGTCTGTCATCACAATATCAGGTCGTTGCAACTGAAATGCCTGAATCGCCTCTTCACCATCTTTCGCTTCCACAATCTGACAGCCTGCTTTTTCAAGCAAAGACACCAAAATATCACGTGACCAAGCATCGTCCTCGACAACCAATACGCTAATCGGATCATTCAGCCTCATCCCCATTGAGAAATCGTCAGTTTGGACCCCATCTTCAAGTGTGTCTTCCACTGCCAACAACGGCAAATCAACTAATATTTGCGTACCAACTCCTAGGCTGCTTTTCACACTGAGCTTACCTTCCATCAGTTTCACCAAGGTCGTTGATAATGCTAACCCAAGTCCAGTACCACCAGATAACTCGCCAGCCTTACCTTGCACAAACGGTGTAAAAAGGTGCTCCATTAATTCCGATTCAATACCTGGGCCAGTATCTTCTATTCGAATGTGAATGCGTTCATGGGAGATACTGACAATGACCTTCACATAGCCTTGCTGAGTAAACTTCACTGCATTACCCACTAAATTCGTCAATATCTGATGGAACTTAACCGGATCTGAGCGAACCATTTGGCGTTCTTGTAAATCGCATGTTACCTGGAATATCAAGCCTTTCGACTCGGCTTGGCCTTGTAATAACTTTCCAACTTGCTTTACTTCTTTGCACAAGTCCATCTTTTGCTCATGCAATACAAGACGACCCGACTCAATTCGTGCAATGTCCAAAATGTCATTAATGAGACTCAATAAACGCTCCCCCGCTGAGGCAATCGCCATAAAACGATTTCGCGCAACGCCGGTAAGAGTGTTCTCCTCGCCAATTAACTGTGCATATCCAATGATGGCATTCAATGGCGTTCGAATCTCATGACTCATATTCGCTAAAAAATGACTTTTCGCTTGGTTGGCCTGTTCTGCGGCCTCTTTCGCTTGTTCAAGTTGTTGTGAAACTTGTTTTTGATCTGTGATATCACTCATGATATTGCCGACCGAAGTCGGCTTATCCGTCTCGTCTTTCAGAATAAAATAGGTTTCATAGGTTGGGAAAACATAACCGTCCAAGCTTTTCGCCTGCAACTCTCCTTGCCAAACACCATGCTCTCTAACATAAGGAATCACCGTCATTTTGATAAACTCATGCATCGATTGCGGGTAAAAATCTAAGTGACGATATTGGGCCAGCTCTTTGTCTTTGGTGTCTTCGGCAATGCCCAACAAAGCACGAATGGACTTGTTTAAATAGCTTACTTCCCCAGTCAAACTTCCCATAGCAAAGCCTTGCGCGGAATTATCGGCAAAGCTTTTAAATAATTTGAGTTGATTAATAAGGTCCTGGCGCTCAGTGATGTCTCGAGCAATACTCAATGTACCGCGAAAATAAATTGAGGATTCAATTACCGGCACGCGATGAATTTCAAATAACCTATCTTCTTGTAAGGTTTCTGAATACCCCCAAGACTGATCTTGAACCGTTTGACCAGTCAGCAAAGCCGATTGATCACGCTGATGATAAATCTCACCAAGGCCGTCAAGATTAAGTTCAACATCAGTTTTACCCTGAACGGCTTCAACCTTTAAGCGGTGGAAATCGAAAAAGACTTGATTACAATTTAAGTAACGGCCCGCTTCATCCTTGTACCAAACCACGTCGGGCATATTATTTAATAGAGTAGATAAAGTAAGCTCTCGTTGCTGTGCTTGTTCTCGCGCTGCGATCAGCTCATTCTCTGTGTCCACCCAATAACCAATGTCTTCCATAATACCAGCCGCACTTTTTACCCCTTGACGCGCATCTCGCCGCACCACACTGCCACGTATTTCCACCCAATAAAAGGTTCCTTGAGGATTTTTCAGCCTTAGCCTTAGGGTGCTCCAATCATCGCTTTTCACACCTTGATTAAGAAGTTTTTTTTGCCATTCTTTGAACGCGATCTGATCTTGACTTGACAGAAGAGCAAGCCAGTCTGTGAGTTTTTTAGGGGTTTGATTCTCTTCAAAACCAAGCTGCAAGAAGAATTCCGATGACATGTAAAGTCGGTTAGAGGCCGGAAACCACTCCCAAACGCCACCCTTGGTCGCCAGTATCGCTCTAGAATAGCGTCGTTGCAGATGTTTGAAACGCAGCAGAGAAATCAGCTGAAAAATCATTAGTAGACAAAACGTGACCACAAACAAAGCCACCAGCACATAAAATATTCTTGGTAACGCCATGGCGAGTTTTGTCTCCTGATGTAAACAACTAGGTTAAGGAAGGTACGAACAAGTTCACTGGCGTCAGCGTGGGAATAACGCTCTTTTATTCGAGGCAAGTTTCGCCGTCCAATATAAGTTTATTGGCAACAAGCTTAACAACGAATAAAGAGAGCTTAGCCCACGCCCTTCGGGTCTTTCAGAGAAACGGCCGCTCTGTGTTAAGAGTGATTGAAAGGTATTAACCTTCCTGCTCACTCTTGCCTTGATAGACCGTTTCTCTGATAAAACTGACGTTCAGAAGACTTATTCGCACCTTCCTTAAGCTTTTATGGTTTCAAACTTCTTATAGCTTTTCAGGTTTATGGAAATGATAGCCTTGCCCCCATTCCACGCCAAGTCGCTTGAGTTGATCAACAATCTCTTGGTTTTCAACAAACTCGGCCACCACAGGCTTGTTCATCATTTTGGCCAGTTTGACGATGGAGTCCACCATACCAAAATGAATTTCATTGACGTGCATATCCTTAATGAACATGCCGTCTATTTTGATCAGATCAAAGGGTAAATCCATCAAGTACGCGAAAGAAGAAAAGCCTGTGCCAAAATCATCTAAGGCGATGCTGCAACCCTGTTCATGCAATTTGGACATAAATTGACGAGTATCGGTAAAGTTATTTAAGGCTTCCGTTTCCGTGACCTCAAAACAAAATTTACTCCCGTCTAATTGATTATATTCTAACTGTTCAAGTATAAAGTCAGAAAAATCGGCCTGACGAACAGACAATGCGGACACATTAAGCGCCACTTGATCGACTTCTTGCCAAAGCTCGGTACGTTCCGACAACTCAGCCATAGTATGACGAATGACCCAACGATCAATCTTGGAAATGATGCCAAAGCGTTCAGCGGCGCGAATAAACTCATTCGGATAAATTAAGCCACCACTCGATTCATCTTTTAAGCGCACAAGAATTTCGATTTTCTTCTTAGGCTCTTGCTGTACTAACGAACACACTTGCTGGAAATGTACTTCGAATAAATCTTTTTCAAGGCCATCAATAATGCGCAGCCCCCAATTCAAATTGCCTCTGTGTTCCTCGTAAGCCAGATCCTGCGCATTACGGATGATCCGAGAGTGAACACCGGCTTTTTTGCTGGAGTAACACACTTCATCTGCCAGCATCACCACTTGCTCAAAAGACACCATGTCTTCCGTTATGGGCATAGCAACCTGTGTCACACTCATTCGGAACTGACGATCATCCCAATTGAATAAAAAGTCTTCTAGTAACTGATTAAACGCACGAAAAAAAGACTCCACCGCCGACACACCGCCATCACGCAACACTATGACAAACTTATCGCCACTCAAACGTGCGCCAAAATCGTTTTTAGGGTCCATTAATTCAGTGATCAATTCCGCTATTTGATGCAACAATTCATCACCAGCAATGCAACCACAAGAGTCGTTTATCAAGCGAAATTCATTCACATCAATCAGAACAAAATACGGTACTTGGGTGGCTTGATTAGATTGCACTATTGAGATCAGCAGTGACACATGCTCGTCCAGTGCATCGCGATTATAAAGCTGAGTCACAAAATCATGTTGAGCCAGATACTTTAGCCGATCCTGCATATAACGGCGCTCATTGATTTCTTTACGCAAGTTCCGATTCAACAAGTTCAAATCCGCGGTACGTTCACGGACTTTATCTTCCAGACTAACGGTTAAATCTTTTAGCTCATTGACCAGCTGAAACCTTTCTAACTGATGACAAACTCGCGCACGAACCTCTTCTAATCGAAATGGCTTGCTGATGTAATCATGACCGCCAGCTTCAAAACCTCGATTAATCTCATCTGCTAAGGCTGTTACGAATATCACGGGAAGGTCTTTACCATTGGGCAGTGTTCGAATTCGTCGGCAGGTTTCAAAGCCATCGATTCCGCCCATCATGACATCCAATAACACCAGACAAGGTTGAGTCCTCTCCAGTAATTCAAGCGCCCTTTCTCCTGAATTTGCCACTAACAACTGGCAATCCAATGAAGAAATGACGTCTTTTAATATGCGTAAATTTTCCGGCACATCATCTACAATCAAAACCGTCGGAACAGAGTCATCCATACAAAGACGCCACCTACTTTGTCTAAAAAACCAACAATTCAAAAATAGATAGTACTCCTGTTCAAAGCTCAATATCCATAGAATTTACTAATCTATACATGAAAATAGCATTGCATAAAAATATAAAGAAAATACCAATACCTTGCTCTATTAATGAAATTGCAAATTAATTCACCATTTACTCAAAACACCCATACGCACAGAGTATGATTTCAGTTTATGATTAGGAATAGGAATAAAAGCTAAGGAAGCCGATGTAAGGCCACGTTTTCACTTCTTTCGTTCTACTGAATGCAACAAACACAAGGTAACCCTTAACGAATGAGAATCACACTGAGACAGCTACAAATTTTTGAAGCCGTTGTCCACACTGGCTCAGTAACTGCTGCAGCGGATATGGTATCAATCAGTCAGCCGGCGGCCAGCCAAGCTTTGAGAGAATTAGAAGCCCTACTTGGTCGACCGTTATTTCGTCGTCATGGCAAGCGCTTACAGATCACCCCTCAAGCTCGACACCTGTTACCACAAGCCAGATCAGTATTGAGTCAGATAGAACAAATTGAAAGCATGGGCAATGAAGATGAATTAAGCGGCTCTCTTCATCTGGCGGCTAGCGTCAGTGTGGGCAACTATTTATTACCCAAGCAAATGTCTAATTTTAAACACCAACACCCAAACATTCGTTTTAATCTCGACATAGGCAATACCCAAAGCGTCATCCAACAACTCTTAACCGGTAAAGCCGAAGTAGGATTTATCGAAGGTTATTGCCAGCACGCTGAGTTAATGACACAAGTTTGGTTACAAGACGAACTTGTGGTGTTTGGTTCCACCAAAGAAGATAGATCGGAGCATTTATCTTGGGACGATTTAAAAGCCGCAAACTGGGTCATGCGTGAATCAGGTTCCGGCACTCGAAATATTCTAGAACAAGCCACCGGAGCCGAAATCCCACAATTAAATGTGGTGTTATCTTTGGCACACATGGAAGCAGTAAAACAGGCCGTTATTCATCAGATGGGATTAGGTTGTTTGTCTCGTATGGCCATTTCCCAAGAATTAAACGCGGGATTAATTAGACTGTATCAAACCCCTTTGAAGCTGAACCGCAATTTATTGATTGTTACCCCAAGGAACACCGCGTTAACACAAAATGCGCAGCGTTTTATTGACCTTTGTCGCGCTATTCCAGCGTTAACAAATGTGTCGTAGCCATGACAACGGATTAAGTAATTAGACACCTATGAATATTAATAAGATTGACCTGAACCTGCTTATTTACCTCGATGTACTATTACGTGAATGCAATGTAACAAGGTCTGCCAACAAGCTCAATATTACCCAGCCCGCCATGAGTAATGGCCTAAAACGTCTGCGTGATTTATTAAATGATCCGTTATTGGTACGCACCAGTGAAGGCATGAAGCCAACCGAAAAGGCCTTACGACTTCAACCCATTGTCCGGAAAGTTCTACTGGACCTAGAAGAAGCATTACAGCCCGAAGCTGACTTTAACGAGAGTACCAGTACCCGTGTCTTTCGCATCATGGCAAGTGACTATGCAGCCTCTACCGTTATCCCTCGGTTATTAAATCGCCTGCGTGAATACGCGCCAGGCATTACACTCGATATCATGACGCCCAGTGATGTTACCTTCCACGACGTGGAAGCAGGTAAAATCGACATGGCCATTAACCGCTTTGAAGAATTGCCGCAATCCTTCCACCAAAAGAGCGTTTGGCTCGACACCTTCGTTTGTATGATGAGTGCTGATAACCCAATTAAAGACCAGTTCGATTTGGATGCTTACTTAAAAGCCCAGCACATCTGGGTGAGTAAAACCGGTTTTGGCATTGGCGTCGGCATGGACCCAACCGATGTGCAAAAATTAGGTTGGGTTGACGAAGCCTTGCAAGCCATTGAGCGCAAACGCAGCATTCGTGTCTTTACTCGCAGTTATCACACCGCAATGCACCTTGCATTAGAACAAGATTTGATCGCTACGCTGCCGAAAAAGGTCGCCATGGTCAACAAAAAGAACCCTGACTTGGTGATCTTAGAACCCCCCTTCGACATTCCCAAAATTGAGCTGAAAATGATATGGAGCCCGTTATTGCATCACGACGCCAGTCACATCTGGTTTAGACGACAAGTCATTGATGTAGCTAATGAATTTAACGCTCAAGCCAGTAACAAATAGACATCGGAGTATGATACTTAAGGTGTCCTATGCTTAAATTATCTCACATTCATCACGTTGCAATCATCTGCTCAGATTATGCTGCTTCTAAGCACTTTTATCATAAAGTCTTAGGCTTGAAGATTATTCGTGAAACCTATCGTGAGAATCGCCAATCTTACAAACTGGATCTAGCGATTAATGCCAGTTCGCAAATCGAACTCTTCTCGTTTCCCAATCCACCAACTCGCCCCTCTCGGCCAGAAGCTCAAGGCTTACGTCATTTAGCTTTTGCCGTGGACAATTTAGACGACAGTATTCATTACTTGCATCAACAAGGCGTGGCCACAGAAGCGATTCGAATCGATGAACTTACCGGTAAGCGCTTTACGTTTTTTGCAGACCCCGACGACCTACCACTTGAACTCTATGAAGCGATCTAAGCTAAGCGTCAGGCCATAAAAAAGCGCACATCAAAACGATGTGCGCTTTTTTAGATTAGTGCTTTCTGCAAAGCAAAATCTTATAGAGATTTAGCACTCTCAGCTAGGTAAGAAGCCACACCTTCTGGTGATGTTTCCATGCCTTTATCGCCTTTATTCCAACCCGCTGGGCAAACTTGACCATTTTCTTCGAAGAATTGTAGCGCATCAACGATACGAACAAGTTCGTCCATGTTACGACCGATCGGTTCATCATTAACGACTTGTGAACGTACGATGCCTTTTTGGTCAATAACGAAAGACGCACGCATGGCAACGCCTGCTGGGTAGTAAGAGTCACCACCTTCAGATTCAATGCCATATGCTTTTGCAATTTCGTGATCCATATCCGCTGCAAGCGTGTACTCAACAGCGCCGATACCGCCTTGATCAACAGGCGTGTTACGCCAAGCGTTGTGAGTGAAATGTGAATCGATAGACACACCAATTACTTCTACACCCATCTCACGGAACTTGTCCATACGATGAGACATAGCGATGATTTCAGACGGGCAAACGAATGTGAAATCCAATGGGTAGAAGAATACAATCGCGTATTTACCCTTGATGGTTTCTGCCAAGTTGAAAGAATCAACGATCTGACCATCCGCAAGTACGGCTGGAACAGTAAAATCTGGTGCTTTTTTTCCGACTAAAATAGACATGTTAAGCGTCTCCTTTTATTTGCTTAGTTTGAATCTTTTTGGATACTCTCAGAATACTGGTACTTATTCTTCAGAGTCACCAACCGCGTTTTTGATTACTTCTTGTAGCTCACCATTACCGGCCATCTCAACGATAATGTCACAACCACCAACCAACTCGCCTTTCACCCATAATTGAGGAAACGTTGGCCAATTTGCGAATTTTGGCAACTCAGCACGAATGTCTGGGTTTTCTAAAATGTTCACGAAAGCAAAGCGCTCGCCGCAAGACATCAAGGCTTGAACCGCTTGAGAGGAAAAACCACACTGTGGCGCACGAGGGTTCCCCTTCATGTACAACAAAATATCGTTATTGCTAATCTGCTCTTTAATTGTTTCGATTGTATTACTCACGCTAAAAACCTCGCTTTTTTGCTATACCAATCTGGACTCTGTTTGGCTGAAGGAAGCGGCCACTAAAAAGTCGTTGTCGATTGTTCTTTAAAGTTGCATCAGTTTATGAGGTCTAGTGGGCAATTTACAACCCCATAAGCTCGCTTTCGATACACATTATTCCATCAAAGCCCCTTTACTCACATAGTCTAGTGTATTAAATTGGTCGATTCCCTTTTCAAAAGACAATTAAGGAGTCATCACGTGTCGCCAAGACATTTTCTTACTCTGAAGGATTTATCCTCTAATGAGTTAAAACAATTACTATTACGAGCTTCTGAGCTTAAGAAAATTCATCGTGAAGGCACTTTATTCCAACCTTTAAAAAACCGTGTATTGGCAATGATCTTTGAGAAATCATCGACTCGTACACGAGTATCTTTTGAAGCCGGTATGGCGCAATTTGGTGGCCACGCTCTGTTCTTATCATCAAGAGATACCCAATTGGGCCGTGGCGAACCAGTAGAAGACAGCGCGCGTGTTATTTCCAGCATGGTTGATGCCGTAATGATTCGTACATTCGATCATAAAACAGTAGAAACCTTTGCCAAATACTCCTCTGTGCCTGTGATCAACGCGTTGACAGATGACTATCATCCTTGCCAGCTATTGGCCGACATGCAAACCTACCAAGAACATCGAGGCTCGATTGAAGGTAAGAAAGTCGTTTGGGTAGGCGATGGCAATAATATGTGTAATTCCTATATTAATGCTGCGGCTTTGTTGGATTTTCAATTGGTTATTGCTTGCCCTAAAGGTTACGAACCCAGTCCTGAACTGGCTGCGGAGCATCAAGATCGCGTCACCATTCTTCATGACGCACACCAAGCTGCGACGGGTGCCGATTTAATTGTTACCGATGTCTTTGCTTCAATGGGGCAAGAAGACGAACAAGAGCAACGCTTGCAAGATTTCGACGGTTTTCAGGTCAACGCAGACTTGATGTCAAAAGCGAACCCAGATGCCCTCTTCATGCATTGCTTACCGGCTCACAGAGGCGAAGAAGTGTCTGCGGAAGTATTGGATCACCCAGACTCAGTGGTATGGGACGAAGCCGAAAATCGACTGCACGCTCAAAAAGCATTACTTGAATTTTTGATCCGTCACTAAGACAATAGACAAGCTCGTTCATACTCACGTTGTGAACGAGCTTTTTTATATTTCAAGTATTGAAAAAAACTCATCTATAGTGAATGACCATGAGCATCATTGAAGTTAGGCATTTAAAAACACTCACCGCATTGAGAGAAACTGGCAGCTTAGTGGAAGCCGCAGAGCGAGTTCATTTAACTCAATCCGCCCTCTCACATCAATTAAAAGACCTAGAAGAAAAGCTTGGATGCCAACTCTTTATTCGAAAAACCAAACCGGTTCGCTTTACCAGCGCTGGTCTGCGCCTGTTACAACTAGCCGATGATGTTCTGGTGTCTTTCCGCTCAGCACAAAGAGACATTCAACGCTTCGCAGAAGGGGAAAGTGGTCGTTTGCACATTGCGATCGAATGCCACAGTTGTTACGAATGGTTGATGCCAACCATTGACCATTTCCGAGAGCACTGGCCTGACGTAGAACTCGATTTATCCACGGCTTTTGGTTTTATGCCTTTACCCGCTCTGGCCCGTGGCGATCTGGATTTGGTAGTGACATCTGACCCACAAGACTTGCCGAATATTGAATACATCCCTTTGTTTCAATATGAATCACAAGTGGCGTTATCACGTCATCATGCGTTAGCCAAAAAAGACTTTCTGATGCCAGAAGACTTTACCAAAGAAACGCTAATCAGCTATCCCGTTGAAGCAGAGCGATTAGATATTTTTAAACATTTTCTCAATCCAGCAGGGATCGCGCCAGCAAAAATCCGCCACAGCGAATTAACCTTAATGATGATGCAATTAGTGGCCAGTGGTCGTGGCGTCTGTTGTTTACCGAATTGGGCCCTAACCGAATACACCAATCGTCAGTACGTGATCACTAAATCACTGGGCGAAGAAGGTGTCTGGTGTAAGCTCTATCTGGCGATCCGTAAAGATCAAAGAGAAAATGCTTATATGGAAGATTTAATTAATACGGCTTCTAAGACATGCTTTAAGAATTTGAAAGGCATTTTAGCACCGGATCTATAATCGTCCGAACGACAAGCAAAGAGTCAGCATTAAGACAAGGTCGTTTGATGCTGACTGCGAGACCATATCAAACTGAATTTTGCGCCGCCAGATTCGCTGGCATCGATCAATACCGCACCACCATGCCAAAATGCAATACGCTGAACAATGGCCAAACCGAGTCCATAACCCCCTGAGGCGCGAGTACGGCTATTGTCCAATCGCTGAAAGGGAATAAAGACTTTGTCTCTGTCTTCAAATGCTATCCCTGGGCCATCGTCTTCAATGTCCACTTGCCAACGTTCAGAGTCTTGAGAAAAGGTAATGGTGATCTTACCGGCAGCGTACTTGGCTGCATTCAAGATTAAGTTTTGTAGCGCTCGATTCAAATGATGTTCATCCGCCACCACAAGGTCATTTTCATCCATTCGGACTTCCACTTCCAAGTGTTTCAGCAATGGATTGTTATGCTGCAAAATACCATCAATAAGATCTGCCATTGAGATATCATTAAAATTCAATGCCAATGAGCCGTCTTCCAACTTACCATAGGTCAACACCTCATCAACCAGTGTGTTCAGCTCTTCTACATCACCTTCCAAGGCTTCAACTGTGGTTGCAACCTCCTCATCCACTTCGTCTTTCATTACCTCTAAACCAAAGCGAAGACGAGCGATTGGCGTTCTTAACTCATGGGAAATCGCATTAATCATTTCACGCTGTACTTTTAATAGGCGCTGAATGTGAGAGGACATAGAGTCAAAGGAATAAGCTAACTCTTTTAGCGTACCACTACTATCTGGAATGCCTTTAGGTAAACCACTGCGGCCACGAGCAATTTGTCGTGTGATACTTTCAAAGGTTTTCCGCTTGAAATCTAGGGTCAATAATTCGCGCCAAATCAGCACCAACATAATGGCCATACCTATGCTAGAAACCGCCACAACCGTAAAGGTTAAAGACACATAATCTCTGTCCGCCGCCGATAAATAAACAGCTTCAGACGCTTCAGCATCCTTCCAGATAAAACCATATTCACTGTAAATGCCATGAACCCTTGCAACCCCCGTAAGCTCAGCCGTTACCTGCTGTGTAGAGGGCACCATGGAAACACTGGACATGCTTTCGAGTAGAATTTTTTTATCTTGATAAGAGAATTGATCCGCAAAAATAAACTGGTCAAGCAAGGGCTCAATTCTAAAAATCAATTGTTCAGCGTTGGTGCGGCCAATCAAAAGAGGTCGTTCAATAGGACCAAGCGCAATCTGATAACGACCGTCCGGTAGTTTCAACCAACTTTTATTTTTAAGCAGAGAGGAGATTTCGTCCACACTGAAGGTATCGGAAGGACGTACTGTCCAGTTAAAGCGAGAACTGGGTAAGTCTCGACTCACACCGGACAGAAACAAAGCCGCACTGAGTTCAGCATCGACAGAAAGCAGCTGCTCAGTCCGCGACGTGTCGTATCGGATCTGCGTGAATTCCATGACAGCATAGCAAGCTGCTACGACCAAAACACCACCAATAATTAGGTGTCGATAGAGTCGCCACATTTCTTCACGCATAATAGCCTTATACTTCTTTTACGAACAAATAACCTTTACTACGAATGGTCTTTATTCGGCGGGGATGAATCGGGTCATCACCAATTTTTGAACGAATACGGGAAATACGAACATCAACCGAGCGATCTTGACCATCGTATTCAATGCCACGCAATTCACCGAAGATTTCCTCACGACTAAGAATGCGGCCAGCACTGCTCGCCAATAGCCAAAGCAAATCAAATTCCGCACTGGTGAGTTCCACTTCTTCGTTCGACAACCAAGCCTCACGGCGAGAGTTATCAATTTTCAACGGGCCAAAAACCAGATTTTGCTCTTCTTTCGATGCATCGATGGTTAAATCGACATCTTGAGTACTTCGACGAAGTAATGATTGTACTCGTGCTAGCAAGACTCGTGGTTTCGCCGGTTTGGATACATAATCATCCGCACCAATTTCTAGGCCAAGAATCTGATCCACATCGTCACTGCGAGCGGTCAGCATCAGAATTGGGCCTTTGTAGTCATTACGAACACTACGGCACACAGTAAAACCATCTGCACCCGGTAGCATTAAATCCAAAATAACCAGAGAAGGTTGTTCATTCACAATTCGGCTGATGGCTTTGCGTCCATCAGGCTCAACGCTCACATTAAAACCATTTTTTTGTAAATATTCTTGGGTGAGCGAGGCCAAGCGCTCATCATCCTCAACAATCAAAATTGTTTGGTCTTCATTCACACTCATGGGCAGTCCTCGTCCAATTTCTGCTTTAGTTTTAATTACTTATAAATCAACGAACTTAACTTCAATCTACTAGAAGATTTTGAATTTGTCTAACTCTGTCACGATTTACGCCAAAATCGGAATAACCGATACGCGACGACGAGCGAATATGCACAACACTGTCACTTTCCGGTAAATAAAACTCGATATCATCAATATAGCCGACAATGTCACTTTCTACCTCAAAATGCGCATAACCTAGTGAATTATCAACTAATTTGGCCCCTTGTCGCAGCATATAGGCTTCGATTCTTAGTTGCATATCTTGACGACCTCCGGAATACACCACAGGATCGGCATAATGAACGTCATCGGTTTGATCAGCCTGAGTAGAAACACAATTTGGAGCGCTGGAGCAAGGCTTCAACTGTCCATCAGTCACGCCTAATCCTTCTGGCATTTGATTATTCATCTTGACGTAAACAAAAAAGCCTGCGAGCAATACTACTATCAACACAATCATCCAGCGAACCATGCTTATTCTATCTCCAACCTTAGTCCATATTTATCGAAAGGATCTTTTGCCAGGCTTTTTCGGCTTAAATTCCGGTTTTTCACTTGATTGCCAATCAAAGCCTTTGGCACGACGCGCACCACCTGCGGTCGCCTTATTCTTATTACGCTTCATGTCTAGTTTTTGCTGCTGAGTCTTAGGCTGAGTTGCCGTAGATTGTAGATCGACTAGATCGCATAATGCGTTTACTTCATCACCTTCCATCTCAACCCAACGACCAACCTTCGCTTTCGAAGGTAAGAAAACCGGTCCAAAACGAACACGCTTCAAACGGTTGACTTTCACTCCTTGAGACTCCCAAAGGCGGCGAACCTCTCGGTTACGACCTTCCATTAAGCAAACATAAAACCAATGGTTAATGCCTTCACCACCACCATCGACGATGTCAGTGAATTTTGCTGGACCATCTTCAAGGTTCACACCTTTTTTAAGACTGTCTAAATTCTCATCCGTCACTTCTCCCATCACACGAACCAAATACTCTCGGTCGATTTCGGTAGAAGGGTGCATTAGACGGTTGGCCAGCTCACCGTCGGTTGTAAACAACAATAGTCCGGAGGTATTAATATCCAATCGGCCGACAGCAATCCAGCGCTCACCACGTAATTTAGGCAGTTTTTCAAATACCGTCGTACGACCTTCTGGGTCCTTGCGAGTACAGACTTCGCCTTCTGGCTTGTTGTAGATGATGACTCGGCGATTCGCGCCCGCTTCCGTCGCTACGATGGCATATCCATCAATGGTAATAGAATCCGTTATACTCACGCGATCACCTAAGGTGGCAACCTCGCCATTGACCAACACTCGGCCCTCACGAATACGGTTTTCCATTTCACGTCGAGAACCTTGTCCTGCACGCGCTAATACTTTCTGTAACTTTTCGTCCATTACGAACCTCTTTTGGGGAATGCTTCTCAGCAACCTATATCAATAAAATTCAATACTTAATACGCTGTATTATAAGCCAGACAAACTGGGGCTAACAGCTGAAAATACAACAATTTACGCAAATGGCGCTGGATCACCAGCCCCCACTCGAATGACATTAACACTATCCGCGTCCATTGCTACTACAGTGGTTGGTTGAAAACCACAAAAACCACCATCAATCACTAAATCTAGAGCATGTTCCAAGCTATCGCGAATATCATACGGATCCGTCATTGGATCAGTTTCACCTGGCAAGATCAAAGATACACTCATAATCGGTTCACCCAGTTCCTCCAATAAGGCGGACACAATGCGATTATTTGGCACGCGAATGCCAATGGTTTTGCGTTTTGGGTGCAATAAACGTCTTGGCACTTCGGACGTCGCCCCAAAAATAAAAGTATACGGGCCTGGTGTGTTACTTTTTAACAGTCGGTATAAGCGATTATCAAAACGCGCGTATGTCGAAATTTCAGACAAATCTCGACATACCAAGGTAAAATTATGTTTGTCGTCTAAACGCCGAATGGCACGTATTCTGTCCAATGCCGATTTATCCCCCAAATGACACCCTAAGGAATAACCACAGTCTGTCGGATAGGCAATGACACCGCCTTGACGAATCACTTCCGCCGCTTGTTTTATCAAGCGTGTCTGAGGGTTCTCTGGGTGTATTTGAAAAAACTGACTCATACTACTTCTCCACCTCAATGAAGAGGTTGCTCTGCCCTGATAATGTTCAATGCCAATTTTGCCAAACTAAATCCACCTGACTCTCATGAATTTGAGTAAACTTACCGACTTGCATCCAAGGACCAAAAGGACCGTGATAATCACTGCCAGCAGAAGCTTTTAAACCAAAGGTTGTGGATAAGGATTCCAATAGACGTACATGGTCTGGACGCTCATTACCAGAGGCGACTTCAATGCCTGTCCCACCCCACTTACTAAAATCGTCCAATAAACGTCGTAACTTGGTGACCGTTAATGGATAACGCTTTGGATGAGCAAGTATTAACTCAATGCCTTGTTCTGCCAAAGCCCCCAACACATCCTCAAGTTCTGGCCAAACATCCCTTAATTTGCCCAAGCGCTTATTACCCAAATAGCGATCAAAAGCCTTATTCGCGTCTTTTACAAACCCTTTTTCGACCAACAACTGAGCAAAATGCGGTCGCCCCAACTGACTTTCCCCTGCAAGCGCAATGGCTTCATCGAATAAATCAGGCAAGCCTTGCTTTACCAATAAATCGGCAATGCGCCTTGCTCTATCTAAACGGATCGCTTGATTCTGTTTGACAATGGACTGCAACGCCACATTATCGTCACTAAAATTCAAGGCCACCATGTGCAAAGGAATGCCATTCCACTGAGTCGACAATTCCACACCATTAATAAAGCTTAGACCATGCTCTATTGCCCGTTGCCGTGCTTCATTTAAACCATCTAAGGTGTCATGATCGGTTAACGCAAACAAGCTCACTTTTTGCTCAGCGGCGAGATCAATTAATTGCGTCGGTGAAAGTTTGCCATCAGAACGTGTGGAATGGGTATGTAAATCAACTTTTCGATAACTCGCAGCTTCGGGCATAGACAGACTGTTCTTTAAAAGGAATGATGGTTATTATAAGCCAGCATACATAAATTGGTTTTTATATGAAATTACTATTCGATTTTCTTCCCATTGTTATCTTCTTTGTTGTCTACAAAACGACAGGCGACATTATTTTAGCAACCGCAGTCTTGATTCCAGCAACCTTGTTGCAAGTTGGCTACACCTGGTTAAAACACAAAACAGTGGAAAAAATGCACCTTGTGTCACTTATCCTAGTGGTGCTTCTTGGTGGCGCCACCGTGCTCATGGGCGATGGTAACTTTATTAAGTGGAAACCCACTATTGTGAATGGATTATTTGCTATTGTGTTTTTTGGCAGCCAGTTTATTAGCAACAAAAACATCATCCAACGTATGATGGGGGACAAATTAGATTTACCCTTTAAGGTTTGGCGTACCTTAAACCTAGCTTGGGTGGGCTTCTTTATTGTATCCGGTGTGACCAACCTCTATGTGGCCTTCAATTTCAGTGAAGACATCTGGGTAGACTTTAAACTCTTCGGTCTTCTAGGTATGACCTTGGTATTTATTATCTTGCAAGGCATTTACTTGTCTTCACACTTACAGAATAAGGAATAACCATGCTGTACTCCATTGTTGGACAGGACGTAGCAAACAGCCTGAACGCACGTCAATCTGTGCGTCCTGCTCATCTTGAGCGTTTGGAAGCGTTACAAAAAGAAGGTCGCTTAGTACTGGCAGGCCCTAACCCCGCGATTGAATCAGGTAATCCAGGAGAAGCCGGTTTTACAGGCAGTATCATTATCGCTGAATTTACTGATTTTGAAGCAGCAAAAGCCTGGGCCGAAGCGGATCCTTATGTTGATGCTGGCGTATATGAAGCCGTTGAGGTTAAGCCCTTTAAGCAGGTTTTTCCTAATTGATTTCACTCTGACATATTAACGAGCCCAACTTAAACCGCAAAAGCGAAGATCCCCATCTTCGCTTTTTTGTGTCTGAGACTGAAAGTTCTTCGCTTTTTTGTGTCTGAGACTGAAAGTTAAGACGTTTTCTTATCTTTCACGTCTGAGTGACCGAGATCTCTCTCCGGATCAATCACGTCGCGTAACCTTTGCTTGAGTACTTTAGCTTCTGGAAAACCCTCTTCGGCTTTACGGCACCAGATTTCTTCACCGTTCACTCTGACTTTAAAAATGCCTCCTTGGCTCGGCAATAAGGTCACACTTTTGATATCATCATCAAAGGTTGTCAGCAGCTCTTGCGCTAACCAAGCCGCGCGCAACATCCAACGACATAAAGTACAATATTCGATTTCAACCACTGCCGTTCGCATTTGCTTTCTCCAACAAGTAAATAAATGGCCATATAGACAAACGCCTCATTTTTGGAGGCCAAACCTAAAAGGAAACCGTTTCATGCGTCACCTTATTTTGACTGCCCTCACCTTATTGGCTTTCAACGCCCAAGCTCAAGCGACACAAGTGGATATTGTAACGTCTCAGGGCACCATTCGAGTAGATTTAAATGAACAAGCCGCCCCCAAAACCGTGGCCAATTTTTTGCGCTATGTAGATGAAGGTTTTTACAAGGACACCATCTTCCATCGAGTTATGCGCGGTTTCATGATTCAAGGCGGTGGTTTTACCCAAGACATGGGACGCAAATCCACACACAAAGCCGTGGCGTATGAAGGCGATAATGGTCTCGCCAATAATCGTGGTACTTTGGCCATGGCGAGAACACAAGATCCAAACAGTGCCACCTCACAATTCTTTATTAATCAAGTGGACAACCATTTTCTTAATCATGGCGCACGTGGCGGCCCAGGCTACACAGTTTTTGGCACTGTGTTAGCCGGTATGGAAGTTGTTGATGAGATCGCAGCAAGCAACACTCACAAAGTAGGTCCTTACGAAAATGTTCCTAGCACACCGGTTATGATCGAGAGTATCAAACGTGTTGAATAGTTATCGCCTTGATTCCCCAAAACTGGATTGGAGTGCAGAAGGTGCTCCCATTTCCAGTGAGTTTGATGATGTATATTTCGATCAAGAGTCAGGTTTAGAAGAAACCCGTTACGTTTTTTTAAAACACAATCGTTTACTCGAGCGTTGGTCGACAATGGAACAACGCCATTTTGTGATTGCAGAAACTGGCTTTGGCACAGGACTGAATTTTTTGTGTGCTTGGCAAAGCTTTATCGAACATGCTCCTGATGATAGACAATTGCATTTTATCTCGGTAGAAAAGTTTCCCATGAGCAAAGACGCATTGCGCTCCGCGCTCAAAATGTGGCCGTCGTTGCAGACCTACAGCGATGAGCTAATCGCCGTTTATCCGGAACTTTGTCAGGGCTTACACCGTATACAACTTGCGCAAGGTCGGATCCAACTCACCTTATGGTTTGGTGAAGCCGAAGACGGTTTCGCCACGCTTGATGCTGATGTGGACGCCTGGTTTTTAGATGGTTTCGCGCCGAGTAAAAACCCTGAAATGTGGAGCGATAAGCTGTTTCATCACATTCATCGACTGAGTCATCAAGACACCACTTTCGCCACCTTTACGGCGGCTGGCATTGTTCGCCGTGGCTTACAGAAAGTGGGATTTGAGGTGAATAAAGTGAAAGGCTTTGGCCAAAAAAGAGAAATGGCTATTGGCCAACTCCCCCATTCAATACCACTACCAGAGCGTATGTCACAAGGCCAAGCTTGGTTTAATGTTAGACCTACAATGCCAAGTAACATTACCAAGGTCTTAGTGGTGGGGTCTGGGTTAGCAGGAGCAAATACCGCCTATGCCTTAGCTGAACAAGGTGTAAAGGTAATCGTATGGGAGCAAGATAGCCAGGTGGCCAATGGTGCTTCAGGTAACCCTCAAGGCATGCTTTATCCCAAGCTGGCTTCCCAAGATACGCCGGTGAATCGCTTTTATCTCAGTGCTTTTTTACACGCTACACGACACTACCAACAGCTGGATCAAAAGAAGGCATTTTGGGGGGATTGTGGGTTAACGCAAATCCCAAAAAACGACCAAGAAAAGCAACGTTTTAAGAAACTGCTAGACGGCAAACTTTACCCAGAGTCAGTACTACAAGCCTCTAAAGACAGAAACGATAGCCTTTATCTACCTCTATCCGGTTGGGTAGCACCAAACCCTTTGTGCCAAACTTTACTCGATCACCCAAATATCACAGTTCAACTAAACACTCATTTAGAAGAACTGGTTGCGGTGAGTGAGAAAACCAAACGTGACCGAGGTGAACGCTGGATCGCAAAGAATAGGCAAGATCATGAAACCTTTTCTCATGTGGTCGTGTGTACTGCGAATGACACGAACAAAATCGCTGCCATTCCCCCTACACCGGCTTATTCTATTCGAGGACAGGTCGCCAACATGACGCTGCCCAAAGCGCAACAAAGCTGTTTGCAAACAACCCAAAGTGACGATGCGCTAAAGCTAGATAAAGTGCTGTGTGAATTTGGCTATGTTTCGCCACCACTGAACAACAAAGTTCATTTTGGCTCAACATACGATTTGAATGATCAAGACCAAACCGTTCGCCTTGAAGGACATGAGCGAAATATAAAAATATTAGAGAGTTTACTGAACTTACCCAGTCACACTTTCAACCCGGAGGACTGCGAGGGACGGGTCTCGTTTCGCTGTGCGGTACCAGATTACACTCCTATCATAGGTCCCATTCAATCTCCGCAAGTTCACCGAGAACGTTATGGTCAGCTGAGTCGAAATGCGAAATGGCAATGCAACGAGATTGCGGAAGAAGCCAGTCAATTGTATTTAAACATAGGTCACGGCTCTCGAGGTTTAGTCTCCACGCCAATAAGTGGTCAATACCTGGCGAGTCTAATCCTAGGGACACCTTCGCCATTAGAGCAAAAAGTCAGCCACATTTTGCACCCAAGTCGTTTTCTCATTCGTGAGTTAAAGCGCAGTAAATAACCCCTTATAGAAACTTATAAAGCACAATAAAAAAGCCCCATGATCTGCTCTAGATGAGTCATCTCATTGGGCTTTTTTCTATACAGTTATCTTTTGAGCGACAAAGGTATTAGGATTCAAATAATTCGCAAGCACTGGGGATTAAATCCACAAAACGACTCGCCGTTTGTGGTCGTATAACCGCTTGATTGAGATTTGGCAGCAAGGTTTGCAACGTTTTACTCAGCTGTTGTAAATTTGGGCTCATTGGCTCATAAGGATATTCGTGATCTTGCAGACTAAGCTTATGCAACTCATCAAGTTCATCTTGTAGAATGGATTTCATCGCAAAGAAGCGATCTTTTTGATTAATGTCGTTGGTTTCCCAATAAGCATCTGAAAAACAGGCATTTAGTTCATAAAAGATATGCAATGCATCAGCAACATTTTTTTTAGTCATATTAACTCCAACTTTATTGAGCAATCTAACACTTGCCCCTTGTAATGTTTAACCCTAACCTTATAACCTACATTCTAAACTTGAATTAACATAGGTGAATACCCCTTGAGCGTATCAATGAGTCATGCAGTGACATCTGACAATTTATGGCAATCTTTACAGGCAGAAGCAAAAAAGCTAGCCCAAGATGAGCCTATTCTGGCCAGTTACTTTAATACCACCATATTACGTCATGACTCTTTGTGTTCTGCATTAAGCTTTCTACTCGCCAGCAAGTTAGACAGCATTTCCATCCCTGCGATGGTGTTACGAGAAGTCTTCGAAGAAGCCATGGCTGATACTCACTCTGGCATTGTCCGCTGCATCGAGCAAGACATTTTGGCGATTAACGAGCGCGATGCCGCTTGCGATGGTTTCACCACGCCCCTATTATTTTTCAAAGGCTTCCATGCTCTACAAACCTATCGAGTAGCAAACTGGCTATGGAAAAATAATAGAAGAAGCTTGGCATTATATCTACAAGGTCAAATGTCAATGGCATTCAGTGTCGACATTCATCCTGCAGCCACCATCGGCTGCGGTGTCATGCTTGACCATGCCACAGGCTTGGTCGTAGGTGAAACCTGTGTCATTGAGGACAATGTGTCCATTCTGCAATCGGTTACTCTGGGTGGCACCGGCAAAGAGCATGGCGACCGCCATCCGAAAATACGCTCAGGCGTGCTGATTGGTGCTGGGGCGAAAATTCTTGGCAACATCGAAGTGGGTGAAGGCGCGAAAGTTGGTGCTGGTAGCGTAGTGCTAGAGCCGGTTGAACACCACACCACAGTAGCTGGCGTTCCAGCAAAAGTGGTAGGTCGAAACACTGAGGAAGAACCAGCCTTGGTGATGGATCATAACATCAACCATTGCTTGCGAGATTACGACAAAACAACGTCGTAAGGTTTTACGAAACCACAATTAAACATAATAACGACCTCACATGAGGTCGTTATTATCCAGTGCAGACTTAGACACCATAGTGATGGTTTCACTTTCAGTATCAAACAACAACACCGCTTCACCCGTCTGCAATACCCGCAAAGCTTGCTCACGCTTCTGAAGTGCCGATAACTCATAATTTCCGTAATCGGTGCCCTCTCTAGACACAATATCATCCAGAATATTTTCCAGTGTTTCTTTGGTCAGTGAATCATAGGGAATGAGTGTGTCCATTTAGATGGCTCCATATTCTTCAAACAAAGCAATGACTCCAGCCTCATCAATAACAGGCACATCCAAAGATTGCGCTTTGGTTAGCTTCGAACCGGCTTTTTCGCCCGCCACTAAGCAATCGGTTTTTGCTGACACAGAACCACTGACTTTCGCGCCCAGTGCCTGTAGTTTTTCTTTCACTTGATCACGACTAAACTGGCTCAAAGAACCCGTTACCACATAGGTTTTACCGACTAAAGGCAACTCACCTTGATCAACGGCTTGTTTTGTTTGCCATACCACACCCGCTTCCAACAAACCTTGAATCGTGGTGCGATTAACTTCTTGGTCAAAGAATAATCGAACATGCTGCGCCACAATCGGACCGACATCTTCGACTTCAACTAAGGCCTCTTGGTCCGCATTCATCAAAGTTTCTAACTCGGTAAAATAGTTGGTCAAAGCACGGGCGGTCGCTTCGCCCACTTCACGAATACCTAACGCATAAATAAAGCGATTAAATTGAGTTTGTTTGGCCGCTTCGATGGAAGCCAACAAATTATCAACCGATTTTTGTCCCATGCGTTCCATAGCCAGTAATGACGTTTTTTGATCCGCTAAACGAAAAATATCCACCGGCGTTTTAACCAGCTCCTGATCGACCAGTTGCTCAATCAGCTTATCCCCTAAACCATCAATGTCCATGGCTTTACGAGACACGAAATGCTTTAAAGACTCCTTTAATTGAGCACCACACACCAGCCCTCCCGTACAACGTACCACGGCTTCGCCTTCCACTTGCTCCACATCCGATCCACAAACCGGACAAGCCGATGGAAATACCACTGAGGCTGAATCTTCAGGACGCTTCTCTTGCAGGACTTGTACGACTTGTGGAATCACATCGCCAGCACGACGAATCACCACATAGTCTTTTACTTGAACCCCCAAGCGCGCAATTTCATCTTTATTGTGTAAGGTCGCATTCGATACGGTTACACCGCCCACAAAGACCGGTTCTAAACGGGCAACGGGAGTAATGGCACCGGTTCGCCCCACTTGAAAATCAATACCCAGCACCTGGGTCATTTCTTCTTGCGCTGGGAACTTACGCGCAATTGCCCAACGAGGTGCACGAGCAATGAACCCCAACTGATTCTGCAAGCCAATGTCATCTACTTTGTAAACAATGCCATCAATGTCATAAGACAGGCCGGCTCGTTTTTCACTCAGCATGTCATAATATTCAATGCAGCCTTGAGCACCTTCGACTCGCGTCATCAGGTCATTGGTACGAAAGCCCCACTCGCTCAGTTGTAGCAAACCCTCATAATGACTGTCTGGCTGCTGCCAACCTTCCACATAACCAATGGCGTAAGCACACATCACCAGAGGACGCGATGCGGTCACTTTAGGATCCAACTGTCGTAAGCTACCAGCCGCCGCATTACGAGGGTTAACAAAGGTTTTCTCACCTTGTTCAGCCGCTTGTTGGTTAAGCTTATCAAAGCCGTCTTTTGGCATATAAATTTCGCCGCGCACTTCCAACACCGCAGGCGGAGTCTCAGTTCTTAATTTAAGCGGCACAGAATACAAGGTTTTGATGTTGGAGGTGATGTCTTCACCTGACAAACCATCACCACGAGTGACACCTCGTACCAAGCGACCATCTTCATACCGTATACTAATGGCCAAACCGTCTAATTTAGGCTCGCAGCAATACCCAATCTCTTGCTCAGTATCAAGCAGCTTAGTCACACGCTGATCAAAGTCTTGTAATGATTCATCATCAAACGCATTATCAAGGGACAACATTGGTACCGTATGCGCCACATTAGCAAAACCATTATCAGGCTTTTCACCAACACGTTGGGTTGGCGAATCCGCTTGAACCCAGTCTGGACGTTCCGCTTCCACGGCTTGTAGTAAGCGATACTGACGGTCGTATTCAGCATCTGGCACCATGGGCACATCTTTAACATGATAGGCGTAGCTGTAATCATTCAACTGCTCAATCAAAGCCAGCATTTGTTCATGGCTCATTGTGTTCTCTTGACTCATAAATCCACTCAAAATATAACGTCTAAAAACAATCAAGGCCCGTTAGGGCCTTGTCGTCTGAATCCTGTTTATTGCTTGTTACGCATTAGTCGACGGCGTTCAAAGTCTCGAATCCGCTGTCGACAGTGAGCGATGGTTTGGTCACTCATTGGCGAGCGTCTTTCATCTCTCAACTCACCCCCTAAATTACGTACTAGGGTTTGAGCCGTTTCCAGCATAAAATCAAATGCCTTCATGCTGTTTTTAGGACCAGGCAAGCCCATAAAGAAACTAACACCTGGGCAATCACTTTCACCCATTGTGTCTAAGTCAAAGGTACCTGGTTCAATGGCATTGGCCATACTAAACTGCACTCGACCGCGATCAAAGCCGTCTTCATGACGATGAAAAATGTCCATTTCACCATAACGCATACCGCAATTTAAAATCAGCTGCAGCAATTCCATGCCGGCAAAATTCTGTTCTTCAGGCGCAAAAATATTAATCACGATGACTTCTTCGATTTCAGCCATACTGGCCTCGTCGTCTTCGATCTCATCTTCGTCCATATCATCCAACACACCTTGTGGTGTCACTTGATCAATATCGACTTCGGAATAACTGCGCTCATAGTCTTCGGTATGAAAAATGGTTCTTTGTTCGTCAGTATCAGCAACCTCAGGGTGACCAAGATCCAACTCATCCTGTTCATAAAAGCCATCATCCGAATAGTTTTGTTCAGAAATTGCCGAATCACCAAAGTCACGCTCCGGTACTAAAGAGGCTAATTCGTCTAAATGCAGTTCTTCCGAACGTTGTAGCTCGGGACCAGAATCGACTTTATGAGGCACATCCGTCAAAGGCGCTTTGGATGTTTTACGTGCTGTTTCGAAGGCACTCGAAATGGGATCTTTATGAGATATGTCAGGCTCTTCAAATTCGCTCTCATCAAACTCCACAGAGGACCGATGACGTAATACGATCTCGTCCGAAGAACGAGATGAACTTTGACCCGTTGAGTTTGCCTCATGGCCCTTTTTATAACGACGAAAACCATCTATTAGGATGACGACAATAATGACGACACCAATTAAGATTAGCCACTCACGCAAGCTAAATTCCATTACTCATTCCGAAATACATTAAGTGAAAGTAGGATATATTATCAGACGAAGCGCATCAGTATTCAATTATAAGGCCAACTTGATCGTAAAAATCTTTTTACGATTTGTAACCACGCCTCGTTTTGTGCCGATAATTTGACCTGTGGTCAAATCTGCCTCCTGCAAATTGGCTAATTTCACAACAAGATCAACCTGTTCCACCTCAGCTAAATTTGCGGTTGGCATTAAAGCATCAAGGTTTGTTAATAAGATTGGACTTGCTAAATCCTTTGGTAAAACTCTCTGTATGGCCACAGGCATTTTTTGCCCAGGCACTTGAGCATACACTAAAAGCACATCATTTGGCTGCCATTGTATATCAGAGGCTTGCCATGTTAATTGCACGGTAATTTGGTCGGTAATGATTGGTGCTAACGTTTGATAACTAATATGGCCAATCTGTCTGGCTTTGTTAATGGCCGTCAATAAGGCCATACGTTCTGCAGAATTAGGGTTATAGCGAATGGCCTCTTGCCAAGCTAAAACTGCGCCCAGATAATTAGCCTGATCAAACTCAATCACGCCCTTTAAACCTAATGCGTTGGGCTGATTTGGCGCGATAGCAAAGATACGCTGTAGAACCCTTTCCAACCTCTCTGAGCTTTGATTCTTGTTCGCATAAAAAACCGCTTGAGCGTATTCAACTAACAAGTTTAACCTGTCCTGACTTTCTTCCGGCAATCTGGCTAAGGCTTTTTCAAATGCCTGCACGGCCTTGGAATACTGACCAGCTTGCACTTCATCAACCGCCTCATAATACCAATCTTCAGCACGATCATAGCGCCGACTGCGATATTGTAAGAAAGTCGAAATTTGTTGCGGGGTTAATGATTCCGACCTCATGGCTTGATGAAACTGAACGTCTTTTGCATAACCCAAGCCTTGATAAAGGCTAATGCTACCGATAACTGATAGGATGAAAAACAGCAACACACTCCATTGAGCGAATCGACTATACGATGCTGAACTAAAACTCGACTTTGTTTGACTCGCCCTCTGCTCAAACGCTAAGTCCGCAGTTAACTGTTTGGATTCCTCCACTGAAAGCTGTCCCGATTGCTTTTCGTCTGCAATTTCAGTTCGACGAATGTCGAAAAAAATCTCATGAGTTCGATCATTTAATGTTTGTTGCCGACCTAAATACCAGAAAAAATAACCAAAGCAGCTTATTAACAAGGTCACTATGAGGAGACTCGCCACCATCATTTTCTTCTCCTACGACGACTTTTCATTAGTACCACCACAAACAATACGACGCCACCCAATAGCAAAATAAAGGGACCATACCAGAGCAAAAAAGTGGCTGGCGTATTTTGTGGTCGGTAAAGCACAAAGGTACCGTAACGTGTGACCATGTAGTCAATAATTTCTTGATCGGTTTTACCTGCTTCAATCATGTTATGTACTTGCTGTCTTAAGTCTACTGAGATACCCGAGTTAGAGTCAGCAAGATTTTGATTTTGACACTTTGGACAACGCAGTTCTTTAATCAAGCTTTGATAGCGCACTTGATTCAATTCAGAACGGAACGTCAGTAGCTCTTCAGCTAACGCAGTATTTACTAGAGCGAATAAAGTCAGACACATCAGGAGTTGTTTTATCATCACAAATACGCCTTGATCATTTGCCAACTTTGCGCATTCAAAACTCCCTGCAATCGATAAGCAATTTTCCCTTCAGCATTGACAACAAAGGTTTCTGGTGCGCCTGTCACTCCCATATCCAAACCAAACTGACCTAATTCATCCATCAGCACCAAAGCATACGGATCACCTTTGTCTCGCAACCATTGCTTAGCCGCCGTCTGTTGGTCTTTATAATCGATGCCAATAATGGTGACTCCTTGTTCAGCCAAGGTCATTAAGTAAGGGTGCTCAACATGACAAGACGGACACCAGGTTCCCCAAAAATTAATTAAATATGAGCCTTTGGGCAAGTCGTCCGTCTGTTTAAGTTTCTCTCCCTTCAACGTTACCAACTGAAACGGAGGAACAGACTGACCAATCAAAGCAGATGGCATATATTGGGTATCTTTACCCAGTAGAAAATAGAACACAACGCCCAAAACTAAGAACACCAGAAAAGGCATAAACAATAAAATGCGCTTCATTGTGTCTTCTCCTTTTTCTGTCGATAACCTTTGTCGAAAGCCGCCAACATCCCGCCCAGCACCATTAGTAAACCACCGAACCAGATCCAACGAACAAAGGATTTAATATGAATGCGTACGCCCCAAGCACCGTCTTCCAGTTTCTCACCTAATGACAGGTATAAATCACGGGTGAAACCTGCACCTAATGCGGCTTCCGTCATGACTTGTTGTCGGGTCGTAAAAAAACGTTTTTCGGGATGTAAATCCGCTACCAACTGACCTTGCTGATAGACCTGAAAATGGCCACGATCAGAAAGATAATTAGGGCCTTTTATCAATTCCATAGAATCAAATACAAACACATAGCCACCGACTTCAGCTTGACTACCTGGCGACATTTTCAACATGGCTTCATGACTGTTCACGCTCACCATAATGACGCCAACCAAACTGATCGCCATACCCAAATGAGCAATCACCATAGCGTAATAACGACTTGGCAAGGCGCGCCACGGCTGAATTTTTTGCCTTTTTGTTACAAATTGCTTGTTAAACCAGTCCAGCAAGGTCATAAACATCACCCAGAATGCCACCGCTAAACTGCACCAAGTAAGCCAATCATATTCTTGCCGAAGTGCAATCGCAGCCGCCAAGCCTGTTGATAGCAGTGCGGCTCCCAACATGGGCTTCCACCAGGCAGCAAGCTTTGTTTGATGCCATTTAGAGAAAGGTCCGATCGCCATAAACACCATCAGACATAAAGCGATAGGACCAAACACGGCATTAAAATAAGGCGCCCCCACTGAAATTCGTCCCATGCCCAAAGCATCAAACAAAAGTGGGTACAAGGTGCCCAGCAGTACAGTTAAAGTCAGTACGCTCAATAAAATATTATTCAACAATAACCAGGCTTCTCGACCACTGAAACCAAAGCTGACCAGTGAACGCACTTGTCCAGCTCGCAGGGCATAAAGCAATAAACTCCCCCCGACTAAAGCAATTAATAGCGCCAGAATAAATACGCCCCGAGTGGGGTCAGCCGCAAAGGCATGAACAGAAGTCAACACACCAGAGCGAACAAGAAAAGTCCCAAGCAACGATAGGCTAAAGGTGAAAATGGCGAGTAACACTGTCCAACTCTTAAACACCCCGCGCTTCTCCGTTACTACTAACGAATGCAGTAAGGCCGTACCAGCCAACCAAGGCATAAAGGAAGCATTTTCGACTGGATCCCAAAACCACCAGCCACCCCAACCAAGTTCGTAATATGCCCACCAGCTTCCTAATGTAATCCCTAAGGTGAGTGAAGCCCAAGCGGCGGCCGTCCAAGGGCGAGCCCAACGGGCCCAGTAAGCATTTAAATTACCTGTTATCAAAGCAACCACAGCAAAGGCGAACGCCACGGAGAAGCCGACATAGCCCATGTATAAAATAGGAGGGTGAAGAATCAGGCCAATATCTTGCAATAAGGGGTTTAAATCGCCTCCACTGACAGGCACATCTGGCAAAATCCGAACAAAAGGTGAAGAGGTAAACAACAGAAACGCTAAAAAGCCACTCGCTACCCAACCCAGCACAGATAAAACCAGCGGACCAATCGTCTGAGGCAAAGTATCCAATCTCAGTGCCACCGCCAGACACCACAAGGCCAGAATCAAAACCCATAATAACAATGAGCCTTCATGCCCTCCCCAAACCGCACTAAATTTGTAGCGAAACGGTAAGTCTACATTGGAATTTTGGCTAACGTATAAGACGGAAAAGTCATCCGTGATGAACGCCCAGGCTAACAGCAAAAACGCAATCACAATCAACAACGCCATAATATGAGTCAGAGGACGAGCCGTATTGAGCAATAGCAGACTTTGACGGAAATAGCCGAGCATAGGCAAGGTCGCCAATGCGATGGCAAAAAACAGAGCAAGAATAAGAGAAAACTGACCTATTTCGGGAAACATAAATCGCGTCACAATGTCCTTAATAAAATGATTCTGAAGTCATTTGGCGAGACTTTAACGCATCTGTCACTTCAGGTGGCATGTATTTTTCATCGTGTTTCGCTAATACTTCAGAAGCCTCAAAGACACCATCCGCCCTAAGCTTTCCAAGCGCAACAATACCCTGACCTTCGCGAAACAAATCAGGCAAAATACCAGTATATTCAATACGTAATGAGTGTTGAAAATCCGTCACATCAAATGCCAGAGTGAGATTATCAGGCTGGCGAGCCAGACTCCCTTTCACTACCATTCCACCAGCACGGATCGTCGTCTCTAGCGGAGCCTCACTGGCGGCGATCTGAGTTGGCGAATAAAAGAGGTTGATATTTTGTTGTAACGCATACAACACCAACCCCAAAGCTGAAGCCAGCAAAGAGACAATTAACATGATAAACAGCAAACGCTTACGACGTACCGCATGCATAATTTATTGATCTCTCAAAAAACGTTTATGCAACTGACGTCGAACTTTACGACGCTCGCGTAAACTAAGTAGGATGAACCCCACCAGCACCGAACCACTTATTCCGTAAGCAGACCATACATACAGCCCATGCTTTCCCATGGCGAAAAAGTCTGCGGCACTATCAAACGCCATCGCTTAGCACCTCTTGCTTTAACCAATGAGTTTTCGCTTCACGCCGCATAATCTCGGTTTGCATCCGCCACATAATCACCGCAGCAGCCAATAAATACATTCCAATCACAGCAAACAATAAAGGTAACCACATTGCCATTGGCATACTAGGCGGTTCCGTAATCGAAAATGTTGCCCCTTGATGTAGCGTGTTCCACCACTCTACTGAATATTTAATAACGGGTAAGTTCAGTAATCCCACCACACTGACCACCGCTGCCGCTTTATCCGCCAAGGATCTTTCTTCCAGCGCCGACTGAACCGCAATAATCCCCATGTATAAGAACAGCAAAACCAAAACAGACGTTAACCTAGCATCCCAAACCCACCAAGTGCCCCAAGTAGGTTTGCCCCAAATTGAGCCCGTTAGTAAGGCGATAAACGCCATTAATGCGCCAAAAGGCGCGACTGCCTTTAAGAATATGGGTGACATTTTTATTTGCCACACCAGATACACCAACCCAGCCACTCCCATAAAAAAGTAACAAGACTGAGCTAAGATGGCTGAGGGGACATGCATATAGATAATACGAAAGCTGTTGCCTTGTTGATAATCCGGTGGCGCAATGGCCAATCCCCATACCATAGCCACCATTAAGCACAGACAAGCCAAGCAAAATAAAGGCTTTGGCCAAGCTTTAAAACGACCATAAAACCACTTTGGCGACCCTAACCGATGAAACCAAGCCCAACTCATTAATTCACACTCGCTTTAATACTAATAGCCGTCATTAACGGCGACACCACCAAACTGACTAAAAAAATCGCGGCTAAAATGGCCAAAGGCGCATCATAAGGTAAACCCACTTGAGCGGCCTTGGTGACAGAAGTCGCAAAGATGATAATCGGTAAATACAAAGGCAAGATAATCAATATCATCAACACTCCCCCTTGACGCAAAGACACCGTTACCGCAGAACCGATTCCCCCCAATAAAAACAAACTGGGTGTGGCCAACACAATGCTGATAAATAAAGGCCAAAAACTGTTATCAGGCAAGTATAAAACTTCACTCAAAACAGGCAAAAGCAGCAACAATGGTAAAGCAATAAACAACCAATGCAGGGTCATCTTGATTAACACCAAGATAGGAACAGACAAGCCACTGACAAGCCATTGTTCTAACGAACCGTCGTGATAATCTTCTTTAAACAGACTTTCAACAGACGTCAAAATGGCCAATGCGGCCGCACACCAAATAATGCCACTCGCGGCTTTTGATAAAAACATCGGCGTGGCATCAATGCCGAGTGGAAACAGCACAATCACTAAGAGAAAAAACAACACACTGTTGATCACGTTTTGCTTGCGTCGCCACACTAGGTGACATTCTGCCCGGAGAAAAGAAACATAAGTCATAAGGTTAATTCAATCAACTGGGCATCGACTCTCAATAAAGCTTGATGTGTCGTTAAAATGACGAGACCTCCATGCCCAAGATGTTGCTCTAGCTTCTCTTCCAGCAAGGCACTCCCCTTCATATCGAGAGAACTAAACGGCTCATCTAATAGCCAAATGGCTTGATTGGATAACCACAAACGAGACAAAGCCACACGCTTAGCTTGTCCTGCGGATAGCTGTTTCACTGAAGTATCTTGATAAGGCAGCAGGCCTAACTGAGTCAGTACCTTATGAATATTTTCAGCAGAAGCATTTGGACAATAACACCGAATATTTTCTTCGACCGTTAATAGTTTTTTAACACCATGTTGATGACCAAGATAAAGACAATCTCGCGACCATGGATTAACCTGTGCGGCGATAGCCCTATCATCCAGATAGATTTCTCCCTCTACGGGCATCAACAATCCTGCGATGACTTTTAATAAAGAGGTTTTACCAGCGCCATTTTCCCCAACAATTCGATACAAACGACCAAACTTCGCAACCACTGACAACCCCTTGCATAGATCACGCTCTCCACGCTCAATCGAAATGTTCGACAATGTTAAAGATACATAAGACTGCAAAAGATTTATCCATTTTTGCCGATAAAGGGAATAACACAAATTACACTAAAATAGCTTAGACTCATTATATGAGAATCTTTCTAAAATAACGATCTAATAGGCAGTCAAGATGATCTCTGACATAAAATCCTTAATCACTGGCCGACCCTCTTCTTCTGACAATGGGTCGGTCAATGTCAGCAATCTAGGCACCATTGCAAAATTAAGCAATGAAATGAAATTGATCGAAAACCTGAGTTTGATTAAATTCCAAGGCAGCGAGACCACCTTATTTCAAGGCAAGCCTGTCCAACTACTGCATGCTTCGAGCCAACATCAACCCTTTACCTTAATCAATCATGGCTCGCCAATCGACATCACTGACTTGAACAATGTCAAACTCAACAAAATTGGCTCGAATCAAGCTACTCTTGAGCTCCCCGCCAACCAATCTGCAACCAAACTCAGCAATCAACCAGCTATTGGAACACCGAGTCGCACACACAATCTGAATATTGCATCGCAAGTTATTCAGCTAACAGTGGTATCTAATTTATCAAACTCAGTCGCCAGCCAAATATCTACTGGCTCAACTGCGGTGACAGCAAATCAAGCGCCCACCATTACCCCACCGACCACCAGCACAAATGGCACAACGGCAACCACGAACCAAACACAAACTACATCAGCCGCCAATACGAGCAGTACAAGGGTAACAACCACAAACCAAACCAATACGACTACAACACCAGCAATACCTCAGTCAAACAATCAGACATCAAGCTCAACCATGCCATCGAGTCAGCCAAATCCAATACCAAACCGCTACGCGACGACAGTACAAACAACCTCTTCACAAGTTCCGCCGATACAAGGACCATCAACACAAGGGCCATTACCGCAGAACCAAACGGCTCAGAACCAAGCGACTCAGAATCAGACAATTGGGCCTAAAACACGACTCGGACAGACAAGCAGTGATGCAAGCAAAGCCATTGATACAAGCAAGGTACCAACGCAGTATTCTCAAACGACTTCATCGCTCAGCAGCCAACAAACATTTACTCAATCATCCACAACATCAAATCAAGCTCAAGCCGTAAGAGTCAGCGACGGCAAAACTGAATTTCAAATCATCAGTCAAACACCGCTCAAAAAAGGCGATATCATACGTGTCTTTGTTGATGCGAATCATCAGCTGCAAACCTTACCAGCAAAAGAACAAAACTCGACACTGCCGATTCAAACTCAAGCCTTAAGGCAAAGTTTACCCAAACAATTGCCCGCCGCCGATATGACACGACTCATCAACCAGTTGCAATCACTTGCAGATTCACCGGATGGAGAAATGCCAGCCCGAACTCAAGAAGCCCTTAAGCAACTGATTCAGCACCTTCCAAGTCTTTCACAAATTACCTCAGGGGCAGATTCTATGAAACAAGCCATGCAAGTCAGCGGCTTATTCTCAGAATCTTTATTATTAAACGATCAGAAATCACAAATTCCAGCCGACCTAAAACTCAATCTTGAAAGGCTCAAAGACACTCAAGAAGTACTACCCACTCAACGCAATACAACATCCTTACCCACCGAGCAAATTGCAAACGCCATTGAAAGGATCACCACCAATCAACTACGTCATTTAGCCGAGCCCGGGCAGATTAACACACAGATCTACCCATTACAGATTGAGATCCCCATCAAGGAACATCAACAGCATAGACTGATTCAAGTTGAGATAGATAAGGACCCCAGCCAATCCGACGTCACTGATCATGACCGACGCTGGTTAGTGAAGCTGCAATTTGATTTTGAAGAAACCGGCCGCTTTGACGCAAGAACCAGTATTCAAGGTAATAAAGTAGGCATTTTATTTGCTGCTGAAAGCTTAGATACGGTACAAAAGCTACAAAGAAACATGCCCAATTTAAAAGACAAACTCAGTCAAAAAGACATTGAAATTGATCGATTAGACGCCTTTCAAGCCAACCTTAAAAAGGCAGAGAAAACCAAACACACCAATCAGCCTTCTTTAATCGATGTGAGGACATGATGCAAAAAGCCGTGGCTCTGAAATATGATTACAATAACGCACCGACTGTCGCAGCAAAAGGCAGTGGTTTATTGGCCGAAAAGATCATGGAAGTAGCAGAAGAAAATGGTGTCATGTTGCACCAAAGCCCTGAGCTGGTTGAAATGCTCAGTACGCTAGAGCTAGGAGAAGAAATTCCAGAGGCGTTATATTTAGCGGTGGCAGAGATTATAGCCTTTGCTCACCAAATTAAAGATCATCAATGGTAATCAGAGTTTTTACGAGACTCTTTTTTCAGCAAGCTAATCAACTCGGCTTCAGCACGTATTAAACCGCACTTAGACACCAAATCATCGATAGTGGCCCCCATTTCTAATAGTTCCATCGCACGGTTGTAAGAAACACTGCCCTCTTTTGATAAGATTTCAGATTGCTTCTCAACCGCCAAATTCAATTTCTTCTCAATGGCAACTAACCGTCTTCCCATACCAATCGAACCGGATGCTAACACCTGCACCTGCTTCTTATGGTCGACACCTGCTTCCATTTGTTGCACTTTCAGCTGCTTAATTCGTTTAGACATACGAAATGCCCAAGTCACCAAAACCAGCAGCATAACAAACTGCAGAACAAGAAGAAGGTTAAACAACCATTGAGATTCCATCAAAAACAACTACCCTAATTTACATTGAAGAGACTTCAGACCACTCATCTTCTGATAACAGCTTATCTAGGTCAACCAATATCAACAAGGTGTCATTTTTATGGCAAACCCCTTGAATAAACTTGGAAGATTCATCATTTCCCACACTGGGTGTTACTTCAATTTCTGATTGGCGAAGATACACCACCTCAGAAACTGCATCGACCAAAATGCCAATAACATGCCCATCCACTTCCAAAATCATGATCCGAGTGGCATCGGTGATTTCGCCAGATGGCAAACCAAAACGCTGACAACTATCAACCACTGTCACGACCGTGCCGCGCAAATGAATAATACCTAATACAAACGCTGGTGCGCCCGGTACGGGTGCGATTTCAGAATACCTCAGCACCTCTTTTACTTGCATCACATTGACGCCATAAATTTCGTTTTCTAAACGAAAGGTCACCCATTGCAACATTGGATCTTCTGATTGATTGGCGCTCTTTAGCGCGATACTCGTAGACATTATTCATCTCCCAAGATCACACAGTGATCATTAGCTTTACTTTAACGAACCCTTAAAGCCATTTTGAGGGTCATCTAATAATTCAATAAAACCTTGTACATCCAGTATGGCACACATGTGATCAATTACCGTACCAGCAAGCCAAGGTCGCTTACTTCTATCATTTCGCCATTTCACTTGAGAAGGTTCTAAGGTAATGGCTTCTGCTACTTTCTCACAAGCAACACCCCAGTTTGAACGATCTAACTGAATGACAAATTTAAAATGCTCCTTGAGTTCGCCTTGATAATGATTTGGCATTACCCAGCGAGCAGTGTCGACTGTTCTGAGGTTAAACTCACCAACATTAGCAACACCAATAAACCAATCCGGTTGGCCGAATATCGAGGTGATTTTTTCCTCTCCACTCTGAAAAATACCGCCTAACTCCACTAAAGGTACGGCCATTTTTAGGCCACCAACATAGAACAGCAAACATTCAAAACGACCTTTTGCCCAAGGTAAAGGATCGGTTTTTGCGACTTTAGGTGTTGGTGTCGACTCAACAGCCTGCTCAACCTCAAGGGTCTGTTCTTCTTCTGGCGCGGTTTCCATTAACAGAGCGGGCTCTGGCTCTGGCTCTGGCTCTGGCTCTGGCTCTGGCTCTGGCTCTGGCTCTGGCTCGACAAGATTTTCTTCGGTTTGCGTTTCCGGCAAACTTTCTACATGCTCAGCAACCGCATCTTCGAAGTCCTTAAAGGAAGCGTCCACTGAAGACCAGTCCGCTTCCGATAATTCCCCATCATCTAAATGAATCTCTTCTTCTGAGCTCAGAGATTCATTTTCTATACTGTCGTCCTCAGACACCTCTGAAAACTCAACGGCGTCCTCTGCAACAAGGTCAGTTTCAGTGTTTTTTGAATCATCCTCAGACACATAAACATCTGACGTTGCTTCTTGCAGCAAATCATCCAAATAGCGCTGAACCGCAGCCTGAGGTCCAATTAAGGCATCTTCTTTACTTTTCGTGTCTTTCATAAATTCTTACTATCCCGCTGGATTCAACAAAGAATCCATCAGACTGGCGTATGCTTTTATTCCTCTGGCGTTTGGATCCAACGCCGATGGTGCTATACCAGCGGTACTGGCATCCCGCAATTTTGTATCAACAGGTATAACTGAGTGCCACACCAGCTCTTCATAAAGATCTTTTAAATTTCGCAGGCTCTTATTCGATGCCTGAGTACGACGATCAAACAAGGTCGGCACTATAACATACGGCACGGGGCGCTTTCTTGCTCGATTAATCATAGTCAAGGTTCGAACCATTCGCTCCAATCCTTTAATCGCCAAAAACTCCGTCTGAACCGGAATCACTAATTGCTGACATGCTGCTAAAGCGTTAATCATCAGCACACCCAATACTGGCGGACTATCAATTAACACATAATCATAATCATCCCACAAAATCGCCAACGTTTTTGACATGACGAGTCCCATCCCACCTTGCGCCTGCGCATGACGTTCTAACGTTGCTAAGGCAGTTGAAGACGGCAGCAAAGAAAGATTTGGATGGCCTGTTTCTAATATTAACGATGGCGGTAAATCTTCAGGAATTTTTCCAGAGACTTGAAAGAGATTGTAAGCACTGTTTTCAATAGAGTCTGGGTCAAAACGAAAATAGCTGGTTAAAGATCCATGGGGATCCAAATCAATCATCAATACACGGTGTCCCGCATCCGCTAATAACCCCGCCAAAGACACCACCGTTGTTGTCTTTCCTACACCACCTTTTTGATTCGCCACTGCCCAAATGTGCACTCTGACTCTCCGCTATCCAAACTATTTCTATGCTTACGAATTCTTTGTAATCAATCATATACAGTAATTGACTACTTAAACAAGTAATCATAGAGATTATCAGCTCTTCGCTTACTAATTCGTATAATAACCCGACGATTTTGCTGACGAGCAAAGTCATTGGTATTTCTCACTTTAGGGTGCTCACTGGCAAACCCCATTGGGGCAATCAGTTCTGAATTGAGCCCACGATAAACCAGTTCATCCACGACAGAAGAAGCTCTTAAACTGGATAAATTCCAGTTATTACCAAGTCGCTGGGAATTAATCGGTAAATTATCTGTGTGTCCTTCCACTATGACAGCAGATGGATAGGCCTTAAGAAGGTTCGTAACCATGATCAATAAGGCAACCGCCTCATTCGTAAGCTCGTATTCACCTTGCCCAAATAACAAAGCCGATTTCATTTCCAGACTTACCCAATCGGCTGACTCAGAGACTTCAATTTGCCCTGTTTTATGCAGACCTGAAAATTGCTGCTCCACTAATTGACTTAATAAAGCATAAACTGCTGACGATTGATCTTCCTCAACAATGGGGGTGCTCTCAGGGATTGGAATGCTTTCAATCAATTCAGAATCTTCCGGCTCACCCACAATAGGATCGCCGATATTGATTGGTTTAACCGACTTTTGCACCGCATTAAACACACCTTGCAAACTTTCTTTAAGACGCTCTTCGTCATCCGCGTTTTTTAACGAAAGAGAGTAAAGTGCCACAAAGAAAGCGAACAATAAGGTTATAAAATCGGCGTAGGATAAGATCCAACGATCTTTTCCCGGCGCACTCGAAGAAACTGACTTAACCAGCTTACGACGTTTTGAGGCACGAGACTCGGCATCATTCATAAGTCGCCAGCTCAAGTTCAAGTCGATAAGGGTGTTTACCAATGGCAATACCACAAATACCATCAATTAATAGCTGATGGTAAAGCAACTCTTTATCGACATAAGTAGAGAGTTTTTTCGCAATAGGAAAGATCACTAAATTCGCAAAACCTTGACCGTAAAGCGTTGAAACAAACGCCACAGCAATACCATGACCCAATGCCTCAGGGCTATCAAGATTAGCCATTGCTTGAATTAAGCCTAGTACGGACCCCATAATGCCTAAAGTTGGCGCATAACCTCCAATAGATTCTAGGAAGTTAACGCTTTTCATCCGCCTTTCATGAATGCGCACGGCATCATCATGAAGACGATCAGACAAAATATTAGGATCTGTACCATCAATCGCCATTTGCAAAGCACGAGTCGAAAAGGGGTTATTGATCGCGTTCACATCTGACTCCAAGGCAAGGAGCGATAAACGACGAGCTTTATGGGCTAAATTATTAATGGAAGAACGTGCGGAATTAAAATCATAAATAGGTGGAAACAAACTCCATTTCATTAATGCCAAAGCACGTATTGCATCCTGAATACTGCTTTGGATTAATGTTGCCCCGATACTACCAACAATCACAATGATAGCGGATGGTAAATTAAGCAGCAGAAAAACTTCTCCGCCGCCTAACCAATTAGCAAGAAAGACCGAACTGAACGCGATTAATAGGCCTGCTAACGTGACAAAATCCACTAACCAACCTCGCGTACGATTCGTTCACCAATATGATTTAAATCAATTGTCTCGTCAGCCAAATTGGCTTTTTCAACCGCCATTGGCATACCGTAAATGACACATGTATCTTCGCTCTGGATCCACACTTTAGAACCCGAACTTTTCAACATACGAGCCCCTTCTCGGCCGTCGACACCCATGCCAGTCATAACTACGGATAACACTTTACCTGGGTAGCATTTAGACGCTGAACCAAATGTTACATCCACTGATGGCTTGTAGTTTAAACGCTCATCGCCATCTAAAATACGAACACAACCACCATTTCGAGGATCAATCATCATTTGCTTACCACCCGGTGCAAGCAAAGCCAAACCAGGCTCTAATCGGTCACCGTCTTGTGCTTCTTTGACTTTGATCTGGCAAATATTATTCAAACGCTCTGCAAACGCTCCCGTAAAGGCCGCTGGCATGTGCTGCACTAACACCAAAGGTGCTGAAAAATCAGCCGGTATTTTACTCAATACCGCTTGAAGTGCCATCGGACCACCTGTTGACGTACCAATCGCTACAAGGCTCACTCGTTTACGGGCACGAGGAATAATAACGCCTCGTTCCGTTACAATCGGTTTATGGTCTTGTCGAGGCGCCAAAGGCTCAAGATTCACAGCAGCGCCTGAAAGGCGAGTACGTGCAACGGCAAGCACCCTATCAACCAAGGCTTTTTTTACCACCGCAGAGTCACGAGATATGTCCTCGAAATTCTTCGGCATAAAATCCACAGCACCGGCTTCTAGAGCATCGAGGGTGACTTTCGCACCTTCGTGTGTCAGAGATGAAAACATCAGCACAGGTGTCGGCTTAATGTCCATAATGTTTGACACAGCAGCAATGCCATCCATCACCGGCATTTCATAATCCATGGTAACAACGTCAGGAGAAAGTGACTGAACTTTATCAATCGCTTCCTTACCATTATTCGCTGTCCCAACCACCGATAGCCTAGGGTCTGCTTCGAATATCTCTACCAATCGACGTCTAAAAAAGCCTGAGTCATCAACAACCAGTACTTTCACCGGCATATTACATCTCCAAAATGAAAAACTTAGTTGTTACCTTGATGCATAACTTTTTAGCATACTTGGCACATCCAGAATCAATGCAATACGGCCGTCGCCGGTAATTGTTGCTCCTGCCATACCTGCAGTACCTTGCAACATTTTCCCTAATGGTTTAATAACAACTTCTTCCTGTCCGACCAGTTGATCCACAACAAAGCCAACTTCACTCATCCCTACCTGAACTACAACAACGTGAGCTTCAGAAGGATTTTCATCCGTTTTTGAGCCTTTCACTAGCCAGCTCTTCAGGTGAAATATTGGTAAAGTTTTACCACGAATCACCACAACTTGCTGACCATCCACTATATTGGTTTTCTTTAAATCCAAGTGGAAAATTTCATTAACGCTAACCAATGGGAAAGCAAACGCTTGATTAGACAAAGTTACCATCAAGGTTGGCATAATCGCCAAAGTCAAAGGCACTTTAATAATGAAACGAGAACCTTGGCCTAATACCGATTTAATATCCAGTGTGCCGTTAAGCTGGGAAATTTTGGTTTTCACCACATCCATTCCCACACCACGACCTGATACATCAGTAATTTCAACTTTAGTAGAAAAACCAGGCGCAAAGATCAAATTAAAAGCTTCATCATCAGATAAACGCTCTGCTGCATCCGTATCCATTAAGCCTTTTTCAACGGCTTTCTTACGCAGCACATCTGCATCCATACCGGCGCCATCGTCTTCAATGGACAACAGAATATGATCACCTTCCTGCTCTGCAGAAAGAATAACAGTCCCCATTCTAGGTTTGCCATTCGCTTCACGCTTTTCAGGTGATTCAACACCATGGTCAACCGAGTTACGCACCAAGTGAACCAGTGGATCAGCAAGGGCTTCTACTAGATTCTTATCTAAGTCTGTCTCTTCACCTTTAAGAACCAAGTTCACTTCTTTTTTCATGTTACGAGCAAGATCTCGTACCACTCGAGGAAAACGTCCGAAAACCTTTTTGATCGGCTGCATACGGGTCTTCATGACAGCGTTTTGCAAATCACCCGTCACAACATCCAGATTCGCCACGGCCTTGCCCATGGACTCATCTTCACTTTGCAGTCCCAAACGCACCAATCGATTACGAACCAACACCAGCTCACCCACCATGTTCATGATGTCATCAAGACGCTTGGTGTCTACTCGAACAGTGGCTTCTTGTGTTACTGGAGCATTGGCTGTTTTATCTTTAGGCGGTGCTTCCGCTGCTTTTGTCTTAGGCGGTGCTTCCGCTACTTTTGGCTTAGGCGCCGCTTTTGGTTTCGCTGGCTCAGCCTTTTTAGGCTCAACCTTAGGTTTAGATGTACTGCTTTCTGCAGCCTTTGGTTGGGCTTTTTGCTCACTTTCTTTTGCTTGCAAACTGTCCAATAAAGACTCAAATTCATCTTCTGTAATTAGGTCAGATTCCCCGTTGGCAGGAGCACCATCCGCTTTAGGTGCTGCCTTCGAATCTTTTGCATCTGCAGCAGGCTTTTCAGCTGCCCCTTCCGCATCCGGAGATCCTGGTGCGCTTTCACCATGAAGAGTGTCCAGCAGTTGCTCAAATTCATCTTCTGTAATTTCGTCAGACTCTGGTGCTGAATCATTACCTTGTGGAGCTGTGTCTTTTGCCTCTTCGTTTACACCTGGCGCACTACCACCATGAAGTTGATCAAGTAGAGCATCAAATTCGTCTTCAGTGATGTCGTCATCACTTGCTGGAGCACTTTCAGAAGCGGCTTGTTCGGGAGCGGAATCATCGCCTAATGCATCTAATAAGTTTTCAAATTCATCATCAGAAATATCAACAGATGCATCGCTTTCTTGTTTATCGTCAGATGAAGGTGTTTCCACCTCAGCTTCTTCTGGCACAGATTCCTCTACCACTTCAGCTTCTTCCTCTACTTCGCCAGCCAACTCTTCTTCCGTCGGCGGTGTCGCATAGGTACTCAAAGTAGCAATCAATTCAGGATCTGCAGGCTCAGGCTCTCCGCCAGCACGAACAACATCAAACATTTCATTAACAGCATCCAGTGCTTGCAATACCGTATCCATCAATTCAGAGTCAATCTGACGTTGCCCATTCCTCAGAATGTCAAAGACGTTCTCCGCATAGTGACAGCAGTCAACCAAAGCAGTTAACTGTAAGAACCCCGCACCACCTTTAACAGTGTGAAAACCTCGAAATATTGCATTCAATAGAGGCTTGTCATCTGGATTTTGCTCTAGATCTACTAATTGTTCGGAAAGCTGCTCAAGGATTTCTCCAGCCTCTACCAAAAAATCCTGTAGAATTTCTTCATCGACTTCGAAACTCATCCTCAGCTCCTTCTAGAAACCAAGACTTGATAGCAAGTCGTCTACTTCGTCTTGACTATTCAGTACTTCAGGGTTGTTTTGTTTATTAATAGACGGGCCATGACCACGTGTATCATCCTGTTCAGACTCTTTCTCTTGATGCTCAATGCCAGAGATACTGTCAACACGTCCAGCGACAGCAACCAGATGCACAAGTTTTTCTTCTACATCACGGATCAGTTCATTCACCCTTGAGATTACCTGACCAGTTAAGTCTTGGTAGCCTTGCTCAAGAAGGATTGAATTTAAATTAGAATGCAAGGTGGTCGCACTTTCATCTGCATAAGTTAAAAACACATCGATTCTTTTATACAAATCACGAAATTCTTGCGGGGTGAGGTCTCGTTGTATCAAGCGTCCCCAATCTTTGCGTAGCTCTCTTGCCTGTGTCTGTAACTCACTCGCCACAGGCACACTGCTATCCACCATATCCATGGTTTTATTGGCCGCTGAACTAGTCGTTTCGATGACATAAGTTAGTCGGTCAGACGCATCAGTGATTTTGGTAGCAGAATCTGCACCTTCACCGGCCGCTAAGTCCATAGAGTCTACTTGAAAATCACGAATAGCATCATGCAAACTTCGCGTCAGATAACCAACTTCGTTATAAAAGCTGTTGTGACGAGCTTCACTTAATTCCTGGATTATTTTAATCGCACTACTGAAATCACCGACTTCAATATGGTTTAAAAGGTCCACTGCGCCATCTTTTACAAGTTTTTCAAAATCCACTATTCCAGATCCCAATACATTTGACATCTAAACATCCCTACTTGGCAGCATCGATTCGTTCGAATATCTTTTCAATTTTTTCTTTCAGTGCCACTGCGGTGAAGGGCTTCACAACATAACCATTTACCCCAGCCTGTGCGGCCGAAATAATCTGATCACGTTTGGCTTCCGCCGTTACCATCAATACAGGAATACTTTTTAATTTTTCATCAGCACGGACAGCGCGTAAAAGCTCAATACCCGTCATTCCAGGCATATTCCAATCCGTTACTAAGAAATCAATCGTACCAGCTTGAAGTATAGGCAACGCAGTCGTTCCATCATCCGCTTCAACTGTATTGGTAAACCCTAAATCCCGTAACAAGTTTTTAATGATTCGTCTCATTGTCGAGAAATCATCAACAATCAGGATCTTCATGTTTTTATCCAATGCAACCTCCACACCCCAAAGGTATATTTCCACAACTCATAATTTAATCTCGCCAATCGCTTAGTCTTGACCGTAATCTCATAGCCGCCTGGCTATGGATCTGACTGACTCTTGATTCACTGACACCTAACACGGCGCCAATCTCCTTTAAGTTTAGCTCATCATTGTAATACAAGGATAAAACTAACTTTTCTCTCTCTGGTAAGTTTTCGATTTCGCTGGCCAATTGACCTTGAAAACCGTTTTCTTCTACCAAAGAATATGGGGCATTCTCACTATCTGTTTCCGCCCCATCGAAATTGTTTGTATCAGAGTCTAGCATCTCTTCGTAGCTAAACAGCTGAGTGGACATGGATGAATGCAACATTTCATGATATTCATCCATTCCAATTCCCATATGGGCTGCCACTTCCATATCGGACACATCTCTTCCTAACTTTGCTTCTAATTCTTTAATAGCATTGGTAACAGCTCGACCATTACGTCGAACAGATCTCGGTGCCCAATCAGACTTTCGCACCTCATCCATAATGGAACCACGAATACGAATACCGGCATAGGTTTCGAAGCTGGCACCTTTACTTGACTCAAACCGCTTATAGGCTTCTATCAGCCCCATCATGCCAGCTTGAGTTAAATCATCTATATCCACACTATCCGGTAAACGAGCTAAAAGATGATAGGCAATTTTTTTTACCAAATACCCATACTGCTCAACAATCGCATCAATCGATAACGTTGCCTTCTTTGAATAGGTGTTATATCCGCTTTTGGTTTGCATAAAATCGTTTGAGCAACCTTTTACATTTAAGTTAGTTGCGCAATCAAACTGTACTACATAGTTTGGCGCAACGCTTTCAGAAATAACATAATTTTACTAACTACCATACTTTAGTGACCCAAAAAGCTGGCTATAGTGCTCTGCCGTGTATACCGCTCGACTAATTAAATTATGTGCTCGAGCTGGCTCAATATCATCAGGTATACGTTGACCATCTGCCAAATATACTACAGGCAAACCTTCTTCAATCACCACACTTATTGCCTCCCCTAAGGAAGCCGACTCATCAAGTTTGCTTAACACACAACCATCAAGTTGAACTTGAGAGTAAACATCAACAACGGTTTTCAACACTTGCCTTTGACTAGTACAAGGCAACACCAACAATTTTTTAAGGCCTGCCCGGGCGCGTTTCATCATTAATAACTGACGTTCCAAATTCGAATCTCGCGGATTCATTCCCGCCGTGTCGACCAAAACTAAAGAATAATGGGCATATTTTGCCAACACTTCATTTAAGTCCGAATATTCATTTACCACTTCAACTGGCACATTTAAGATACGCCCAAACGTGCGCAGTTGTTCATGGGCGGCAATACGGTAAGTATCTGTGGTAATCAGTACCACGCCATCCGAACCATGCTTTAGCACATGCTGAGCTGCAATCTTACCAATAGAAGTGGTCTTACCAACGCCTGTTGGTCCCATAAAGGCAATACAACCACTTAATTCAGAAGCATTGGAACGCACTGGAATATAATCGGCTAAATGAGCCAACAAACGATTCCAGTCGTCTTCTCTACCCTTAAGGTCAATATCATCCATTAAACGTGACGCGACTAAATCGGACAAGCCCAAGCTTTTTAGCTTCTGACGCGCCTTCATTTCCAAGCTATCACGCTTACCCTTGTTTGACGAATCTTCTTTTTGACGCTGTTCAAGCATAGCACGAACGCTTTGTAACTCTTTTTCCATTTCCCTGAGTTGCTGCGTGCTGTCTGAATGCAGAATAGACAAAGCCTCTTCAACTTCAGGCTGCTCACCATCATCTGTAGCCGGCATATCAAACTGCGTTGATGCAGGTTGATTGCGATGCAATGAGGCTGAGGCCGAATGATGCGATGATGAGATTGCTTGCGCATCATTCACATATTCTGAACGAACCGATGCTGAGCTACCTTGGAGCGACTGTGGATTAGGAATATTTTGTTGTTTCGCACGTTCAATACGCTCTAAGTAATCTGCACTTGGATTTTGTACTGCATCTAACTTCGTGGAAGGATCTTCAACTGGTGCTTGGCGAGCATATTCAGAGCGAGTCGTTGACGCTTTTTTTGACATAGACGTCGGCAAAGAGCCATCATAATCGAGAGCCGCTACAATTTCTATTTCCCCAGTGGGGAGACGCTGATTTGATAAAATCACCGCGTCTGGACCTACGGCGTCACGGACTTTCCGTATCGCTTGCCGCATGTCAGGTGCTCGAAACCGCCTAATTTGCATGAATAACCTAATCCTTCCAGCTTATTTTTCTTACAAATCCATAGCTTACCCGAAAGACTCAGATAAATATAGCCACAATATTTACCATTAATAGGCAAATTTTATTGACCAATTACACCAACCACAGTAATGCGCTTATGATCTGGCACTTCCTGATAAGATAGCACCGCCATATTCACCATACCATAACGCATAAAGCGTGCTAGCATAGGCCTAATTGGAGCAGACACTATCAAAATTGGCGTATTCCCCATTGCCTCTTGCTGCTCAGCAGACTGACGCAATGAGGTTTGCAATTGCTCCGCCATCTGCGGCTCTAAAATCAAGGCTTCTTCATTCTTAATACCCGATTGCTGACTCTGTTGCACCGTTTGCATCAGCATTTTTTCCAACTGAGGCTCAAGCGTCAACACAGGTATTTCTTCAATACCATCCGCTAAAGTTTGAATAATTAAACGTGACAAGGCGGTTCGAACAGCGGCGGTCAAAATCATTGGGTCCTGCGTTTTCGGCTGCACGCCCATTATAGCCTCCGCAATGGTTCTCATATCTCGAAGCGGCACCCCTTCAATCAATAAGTTTTGCAGAACTTTCAACAAAACACTCAAAGGGACCGTATTAGGCACCAATTCCTCAGCCAACTTAGGATTATATTGTTTTAACAGACTAAGAAGCTGCTGAACTTCATCATGACCAATTAACTCATAGGCATGTTTATGCATAATTTGATTAACATGCGTGGCAACAACCGTACTCACATCCACCACGGTATAACCATAAGTTTGAGCTTGGTCACGCTTTTTAGGGTCAATCCAGACCGCATCCAAACCAAAAGAAGGGTCTTTCCCCGGCACTCCATCAATGGTACCAAACACCTGACCTGGATCAATCGCCAAATCTTTATCTGGGTGCACCTCAGCCTCAGCCAAACTGACGCCCATCAAGGTCACACGATACGCATTTGGCATCAGATCTAAGTTATCTCGAATATGCACACTTGGTACTAAGAATCCCAAATCTTGAGACAACTTACGACGCACTCCTTTGATACGCGCCAACAGCTCACCACCTTGGGTTTTATCAACCAAAGGAATCAGACGATAACCTACTTCCAATCCCAACATGTCAACGGGCGCCACATCATCCCAACTCAAGTCCTTTGCTTCAGCTGGCATTGGAGCATCACCAGAAGCGGACGCAGACGGTTTTTGACCTTCTTTGGCTTTTTGCTTCTTACGATACTCAAGGAAATACGCCAAACCGCCCAAACATGAAGCCAAAGAAAGAAACGCAAAATGCGGCATACCAGGCACAATTCCCATTATGGTCATCACACCCGCAGCAATATAAAGCGCTTTAGAAGAACCGAACATCTGCTTAACAACTTGCGACCCCATATCACCCGTTTCATTGACTCGGGTAACCATAATAGCCGCTGCAGTAGACAACATAAGGGAAGGCAACTGTGCAACCAGACCATCCCCAATAGTCAACAAAGAGTATCGCTCTATTGCTTCGGTAAAAGACAAATCATGCTGCGCCATGCCAATGGACAAACCACCAATAATGTTAATCCCAAGAATCAGCAGCCCGGCAATCGCATCACCTTTTACAAACTTAGAGGCACCATCCATAGAACCATAGAACTCTGCCTCAGATGCTATCTCAGTACGGCGCTGCTTGGCCTGATCCGCATCAATCATGCCCGCATTTAAATCCGCATCAATGGCCATTTGCTTACCTGGCATAGCGTCTAAGGTGAAACGTGCACTCACTTCCGAGATACGACCCGCACCCTTAGTGACAACCGCGAAGTTAATAATCATCAAGATAGCAAAAACAACAAAACCAACAACATAATTGCCACCAATCACAACCTCGCCAAATGCCTGAATCACCTTTCCAGCCGCATCACCGCCTTCATGACCATTTAGCAACACAACTCGAGTAGACGCGACATTCAAAGCCAATCGCATCAGGGTGGAAACCAATAAAACGGTCGGAAATACAGCAAAATCTAAAGGACGCATTGAATAAATGGCCACCAACAACACAACGATGGCCAAAGCAATATTGAAAGTAAATAATACATCCAGCAAAAAAGCTGGGATAGGCAGGATCATCATCGCCAGAAGCGACAACAATAAAACAGGTATTCCTAAGTTCCCGCTAAAAATACTCTGAACTTGTCCAGCAACACGGCTCCGGTCGAAATTCACACAATATTCCTAGCAGTTAAAATTAAAAACATGATCAATTACCATCCCATTGAAATTCATCAGGCACATCTAAATTGGGCATAACATCTGGCATTGGCGCACCAGTCCGAGCATTACGCAACTGGTAGACATATGCCAACAACTGAGCAACAACCTTAAACAAGCCTTGCGGTATTTCCTCGCCAATTTCCGTATGGTGATAAACCGCACGAGCCAAAGCAGGTGATTGTATCACAGGGATATCATAATGATTGCCCACTTCACGAATCTTCAACGCGATAAAATCCCCACCCTTTGCTAGCAAAACAGGGGCTTCGCCACTCACTTGATCGTATTTTAGCGCCACCGAAAAGTGTGTCGGGTTGGTAATAATAACATCCGCCTCAGGAACATCAGACATCATTCGACTCATCGCTGCCTGACGCTGTAATTGGCGAATACGACCTCGTACCAAGGGGTCGCCTTCCTGCTGTTTAAATTCGTCTTTCACTTCTTGCTTGGTCATTTTCAATTTTTCCTTATGAGACCAAACCTGAAACGGCACATCAATCGCCGCAATAAAGACCAAAGCCAAAGTCACAAAAATAAATGACCAAATAATAATATCAATGCCATGTTCCATCGCCAGCTCTATATTTTGAAACGTCAAGCCAATGGTTTCGGGCAAAAAATGCAGCACGACCAAGACTGAAATAAGCGTTACCAAACTCACCTTAGCAATGGATTTTAATAACTCAACAAGAGACTGCACAGAGAACATCCGCTTGAGTCCAGCAATAGGATTCATTTTACTCAGTTTTGGCGTTAAAGGCTCCCATGAAAAGTTCAAGCCTCCTAACGCAATACTACCAATAACGCCCGCTACCGCGAGTACAGACATCAACAACACCATTGAATCCATCATGGCTACCACCGACTCATAAAGGTGGAACACCATGCGATTCAGGTCAAACAAATCGGCTCGATCTACCAAGAAGTTAAAGTCAAACAAGATTACTAAATCTCTAACCAGTAAAGTACCGGTACCATATAAAGTCACAGCCGCCACAATCAATAAGAGCGCCGTACTCAAATCCTTAGAACGAGGAATATTACCCTTGTTACGAGCATCTTGAAGCTTCTTACTACTGGCACTTTCCGTTTTTTCGCTACCATCTTCGTTTTCAGCCATTGACTTGAATCCCCCACGTGACCTTAAGCCAGTTTGTCATCTCTTCAAAGAATAAAGTATAGATGCGCAAAAACTCTTCCAACATAATCCAAAAGAAAAACAGGGAAAACAGCATAATAATCGGAAAACCAAGCGCAAAGATGTTTAACTGTGGCGATGCTTTTGCCACCACCCCAAACGCCAAGTTAATAATAAGAACGGCTATCGCCAAAGGCAATACGATCAACAACGCCTTCTCAAACATCCAACCACCAAGCAACACTAACTGCCAATATCGCTGACTATCAAAACCACCACCAATTGGCCAATAGGTAAAACTTTCCGCCAAATATTCAATCATAACCAAATGGCCATTTGTTCCCAAAAAAGCCAGTGCTACCATAGAAAGATAATACTGTCCTAACGTGGCTACCGAAATACCGTTAGCCGGATCATTTGACATAGCAAAACCTAAGCCCGCCTTCATAGCTGCGAGCTGACCTGCCAAGGAAAACAACTGGAATAAAATCGTCACCACAAACCCAAGCACGAAACCAATCACCAACTGCTCCGCTATTAACAGAATATAGCCGGGCGAAATAGGATCATATGGCGGCACATTAATCACTGGCGTGATAATGATAGACACAATAAATGCAAAAGAAATTCGAACGGGTGGGCTGACCAATCGACTACCAAACAATGGTAAAGCCATAAAAAAGGCGCCGATACGAAAGAAAGGCAATAGAAAACTGATGGTTAATTCGAGTAGCTGTTCAGTATTAAGCTCAAGCATTAGCCGATTATCATTGGGATATTAATAAACAGGTTAGTAGTGAAATCCATCAATTTCGTTAAAATCCAAGGACCAAGCTGCATAATCACTAAAATCGTCACGATCAACCTTGGCAAAAACGACAAGGTCTGCTCATTTATCTGTGTTGCCGCTTGAAACACACTGACCATCAAACCCACCAGCAAACTTGGCATCATCACCACGCCAACAATCAAGACAATGAGATAAAAGCCTTGTCCGTATAGATCCAATACCACCTGCGGGTTCATAACTAAATCCCAAAGCTCGCTGCTAATGTCCCCATAATCATAGCCCAACCATCCACCATGACAAAGAGCATAATTTTGAATGGCAATGAGATAATGACTGGAGACAACATCATCATACCCATGGCCATCAACACACTGGCCACCACCATATCAACAATCAAAAAGGGAATAAAAATCATGAATCCAATTTGAAATGCGGTCTTTAACTCACTCGTCACAAAGGCAGGCATTAGAATGGTAAATGGCAAACTATCCAAAGAATCAATACTGCCTTCTCGCCCCGCTAACTTCACAAAAAGATTGATATCATCTTCCCGAGTCTGAGCCAGCATGAAATCTCGAATTGGACCTGACGCGGCTTCAACCGCTTGCACCGACGTCATCTCTTCATTTAGATACGGCTGCAACGCTACTTGATTCACTCGATCCAATGTTGGCGTCATAATAAACAAGGTTAGAAACAAGGCCATTCCAATCATAATCTGATTAGACGGCGTTTGCTGCAAACCAATAGCCTGACGCAGAATGGCCAACACCACAACGATACGAGTAAACGACGTCATCATCATTAAGGCAGCGGGCAACAGCGTCAAGGCTGTCATAATGAAAAGAATTTGCAGAGAAACTGAATATTCCTGACTACCATCAGGATTGGTTACAAGCTTAACGGCTGGCAACCCGACTTCAGCCCAAGACAAACATGGCAGCAGTAGCAAAGACAATAACAGCAGGCGAATCATTTACCTTTTTCCTCCGCCGAGGCGGATTGCTGTTGAGCCTCAGCCAATTCATTGGTGAAGGAAGCGCCTCTGGCCGGAAAACTTTTAAGATGTGAAATAGTGTGACCAGTTACCCCAATCAAAACTTTTTCATGCTCAACTTCAAGCAGCATGATTTTTTCCTTGGCACCTAAAGACTGAACGCTTAGTATTTTAATGTCCGATTGGCGGCCCAACTTCATCTGGGTCAACTGAAACCGCTTCACCAACCATAAACAGGCTGGAATGAAAGCAACAATAAACACCAAAGAAGCAACCACTTTCCACATAGAGGAAGCGACAGACATTTCCTGTACGCCAGATGCAGAAACGCCAGCAGCATACAGAATGATACTACTGGCCAACATAACTTTATTGAACATTGATAAAATCAAAGTAGACTACTTACTTAAGGCGTTTAATACGCTCCGAAGGACTCACAACATCCGTCAGACGAATACCATATTTGTCATTCACCACAACCACCTCTCCATGAGCGATTAGGGTGCCATTAACTAACACATCCAACGGCTCACCAGCAAAGCGATCTAACTCAACAACCGAACCTTGCGTTAGCTGCATCAAATTGCGAATGGCAATGTCTGTATTACCCAACTCCATCGACAATACAACTGGAATATCCATAATAAGGTCTAGATCAGACCCGATGCCACCTTCCGGCACATTTGGTGCCGTCAAGGTTTCCAATTTAACAGGTTCCGCTTCCTGCTCATTCATGGCAGCGGCCCATTCATCGTCCACAGCACCTTCATCCGAATCGCCAGTCTCACCCGCTTCGGTCATAGCGGCTGCCCACTCATCCGCCAAGTTCTCGTCCATTCCTTCTTGATCTGGAGATTGCTCTTCTGCCATGCTATTTCGTTACCTTGTTCGATTTAATATTTTCTGTCACCTGAATCGAATAGCGTTCATTACTGACGCCCAATTTCCCTTTAAAGCTCGGTACACCATTAGCACGAACCGTAATGTATTCAGGCATTTCCACAGGGATAATATCGCCCGCTTTGTATTTCAAAATTTCTCTCAGTGTAGCCTTTTTATTGGTGACATTCACTGAGAGTTTAACACCAATATCTTGAACATCCTGCTCTAGAGATTTACCCCAACGATCGTCTTTTTCATCGACATCACTTTGCACACCAGCATCTAGCAGCTCTCGAACAGGCTCAATCATCGAATAAGGCAAGGTAATGTGCAGTTCACCACCACCACCATCCAATTCGATATGGAATGTTGATACCACAACCACTTCACTCGGGCTAACAATGTTTGCCATCGCCGGATTCACTTCCGAACTTATGTATTCAAGCTCCAGCTTAAGAACCGGTGCCCATGCTTCAGTGAGATCCACAAACACTTGTTCTAACATCAACTGGACAATACGAATTTCAGTAGGCGTAAACTCACGACCTTCAATTTTGGCGTGACGACCATCACCACCAAAAAAATTATCCACCAGCTTAAAAACGAGCTTGGCATCTAATATAAACAAAGCGGTGCTGCGTAACGGGCGAAATTTCACCAAATTCAAGCTTGTTGGAACGTACAAAGTATGCACATACTCACCAAATTTCATTACTTGCAAACCACCAGAAGACACATCGGCCGTACGTCGCAACATATTAAACAAGCTGATCCGCGTGTAACGCGCAAATCGCTCATTTATCATTTCCAACGTCGGCATTCGCCCACGAACGATGCGCTCTTGACTGGTTATATCATAGGACGCGACACCATTTGCATCTGCATTATCATCGTCAGCCGGCTTCTCATCCGCGCCATGTAAGAGCGCATCAATCTCGTCCTGGGATAATAAATCTTGAGCTGACATAATCTTTTACTGCATCACAAAATTAGTAAACAAAACGCCATCAATGCCGCCCTGTCCAGTTTCTTGCTCAAGGATACCATTAATGGAATCCAACGCCGCAAGCTTCAATGCCTCTTTACCTTCCGTCGTCTTTAATTCATCAAACGATTGACTGGAAAAAAGCAATACCAAGCTGTTTCGAATCAATGGCATATGGGATGTCACCGCTTCCATTTGTTCTTCATTCTTCGACTTAATTGTCATGTTTAATTGCACATAGCGCTGTCGATCATTCACCATCATATCAATCGTAAAAGCCGGCTCCAGCGTCAAATAAATCGATGGTTCATTGGCTAAAGCTGCCGCTTCTGCCTCAGCAGGATCCACTGGCGAATCAGAACCACTAAACATCAAAAAATAGGCAGCTGCACCGCCACCCAATAACAAAACCACTAAAGCAATGATGATAATAAGTTTCTTTTTACCGCCTGACTTCCCTTCCTCGGAGCCAACATCTAAACCGTCTTCTTCAGCCATATTCCTAAACCTTAGGTGCAATCAATATTTTTAACGGATACCAACGCCAAACAACTAACTCTATATTCTACAAAGAATAATACAGAGCACCATCTATTTCTTAATCATTTATCAATCAACATTAGAGAATTAGGCATAAAAATCCACCCCTGTAGCAGAGACATAAGACATGACTCCAGGCATAACGTCATCCGTTTCTTCTTCCACACTGGCATCGGAATTATTCACTACCCCAGTCTGACGGGCATCTCTCTGAGTACCAGAAGTGTCTTGTTGAGACACATCCACTTCGGCACGGCTTAAATCTATGCCCTGTTGCGCTAACATATCACGCAAGCGCCCCATTTGCCCTTCTAATAAATCTCGTGCCTGTGTTGTTGCCGCGACAAAGTTTATCTGTGTATTAGAATCACTATCCACCGATACTTTTACTGTCAAACTCCCAAGCTCAGGTGGATCCAAGCGAATGCGTGCTGTATGACCACCCTCTCTAGCCACCCAAGCCACTTTCTGCCCCATCTCAGCCGCCCAGTTTGGATGCCCTGGCGGTACATTCATTGCCATATTCAACGGCTGATTTGCACTGACCACTTGACCTGCGACTCCCAACGAAGCTGCCGCCCGGCCCATTTGTTGATTGAACGATGAGCTCAATCCACCAACCTCATCCAGCTTCGCATCCACATTACCAGCCATACGACCTAACATGGCTTCATGCTCTTTCTTTCTAAGTTCTATAGGTTCATTTCCAATCACATCATCTGTCGTTAGCTCTGCTCCTTGCAATAAGTCTGTTGCTGAACCACCTGTAGAATCCGCATTTAATTTACCAGTAACCCCAAGTGCCAATCCAGCACCCGCACCAGCAAGAGAAGCCGACTTAACCAGCTCAACTTCCGGCGCCTCTGCCAACAAGCCTGTAACGACTCCATCAGTTGATGTTTTTCTCGGGGTCGAACTCATTTGATCAAGTACCCAAGATAATTCTTCATCACTTCCTGCAACCTCTTGCCCCTGAGTCACAGCCTGATTTACTCCAGTCGCAACCGCCGCAGCGACAGGGGCCATTGCAATAACACCTGTCTCATTTACTTTCTTTAAGTCGATTCCGTCAAGCTTCGAGGCTTCCGCAACCTGACCATTAACCAGACTATTAGGCACAGCATCAACTTGGCCACTAGGCAAACCTTCAATAGATACACCACCAACTTGGCCACTAGGCAAACCTTCAATAGGCAAACCATCAACTTGAATAGCGGCTTGACCAAGTTCTTGATGTGCAGAAGCGCTAATTCCAGGCAGAGACTGAACGTCAGATGGCTGAACAACAGACGAGGGATCTAATAATGAGCCTTCCACTTGACCGGCATCCATCAAGCCTTGCTGACGGGGCACACTGTTGGCCAATGCATGCTCATCTCCCACAACCACATCATCTAAAGAAACGTCCGTCTCTAGCAACTCTGTCTTGCTCGCACCAACCTCCGAAGCCACCTCACCATCATTTGACAAAGTCATCTTTTGATTAAGCTCTGGTGATTTCTGCAACGCTTCAACCGCAGCACTTGCTGTAACAACCTGCCCACCAAGCAACATAGCCTTATCACCATTGGCAAGATCACTTGATTCAGGAGAAGCTTCGCCACTCAACTGCAATTTTTTGCCGCTTTCATCAACTTGATTTGAATTAGATACAACCGACTGCGCCCCTTTTTCAGCCTCTGCATTATCTGATTTTGAATGAACCGAATGCGTCTCATCTGCCTTACTCTGAACAGGAGACGGAACCGTTTTCGAAGCAACGGTAGATTCTTTTTCAGACGGATTAATGCTGTCATCTTTTGTACTGGGATGACTTGATTTATCTGATATTGCGGAGGATTGACGCGGTTCATCAGTGCTGACGACTCTGGGCTTGTCGTCGCGTTTGTTACTCGATATAACGTCTTTTGCCCGGTTAAAATCCTCCGAAAAAGCCGCACCTTGTTTTTCTGGCGCTCTGACCATCGACGATTTTTTGGCCGTTGAAGCGGAAGCAATCGGTAATAGGGTATTAGAATCTGTTCGCATAATATCCTCCAAAGATATGAAGGGCTATGCAATTGCAAGGCCAACCTAGTCGTCTTGACCTACTTGCCAGTGATAATAGGCTGTTACACCACGCCCGCCTTTACAAAACTCAAGCTTATGGCACAACTGATCCAATAGCGCCAAACCCCGATTATAAAGAAGTTCACTGCTCGACATGTCAAAGTTAACATTCTGATAATCAAACCCAGAGCCGCTATCTTCAACGTACAAAGCCAACACCCGTTCATTATCGCTAGAGGTAACCTTCACAGAAATTTTAACAAAACCGTCTTTAAGTGCAGCCAGCCTTTGCTCTCGCTCATCGTAATATTGAGAAAAACCATCGCTGGAACTCTTCTTATCCGATTTAAGACCGAGCACACCATGCTCTAGCGCATTGGAATACAGCTCAGATAAGATCATAAAAACTTGACTGGAAAAACTACTCAACCCAGGTACTGTCGTGATAATTTGCAACACGTACGGTAAAGGATCCGTATTACGCAATGAATCAGCATTAAGTACATATTCAAATGAAAAGTCTGCCGGTGCTTCATGATGACTGGTAGGCACGCCATGATCATGGGACTCAATGCCAATATTGCTATCCAAACGAATTGACAAACACGAAATATCATCATGTGGGTTTTCAAGCACCCCCTCTTGAGTCAGCTGCTCAACCATCCAATCTAATGCTTGATCATCTGCTATCTCACCCTCATACAAAGGATTCAAAACGGAATGACAAAACATAGCGCCAGACTTATCTTGCGCCTCATAAACACCATCGGAAAACACCACAAGACGGTTACCTGGCACAAAGGTCACAGGATCAATTTGGCACTCAAAAACATCTGGAGGCAAGATACCAAGAGGTAAATTTTTTGATTCAAAACGCACTGGCACTTTGGATTGTTGAGAAAAAAATAACAAATCAGGCAAGCCGCCGTTCCAAATATCAATGCTTTTATTATTAACTTTAATATCAATAAACGCCGCACTACAAAACATATTTGCTGGCAAGATACTTTTTAATCTGGCATTAATTTCAGGAATAATTTGCCGCATCAAAAAGCCTTTTTTAGTCCAATCAAAGAAGATATCCGCCAATGGCAAGGCACCAATCGCCGCCGACAAACCATGCCCTGTAAAATCTCCCAATAGCAAATGCATTCCACCATTTGGCTTATAAGCAGCCAAAATAACATCACCATTAAATGTGTGAGTGCCATAGTGAACAGTTGATAGGGCAGGATCTTTTAAACAATTGGAGTGAGTAATGTTTTCATAAACAACTTTAGCGACATTCTGATCATGCACCAACTGTTCATTATAAAGGGACATAGCATCCCTTTGCTCTTCCAATGTTTTTTGCATCACTAGAAGGCGCACAATGGCATTTAACTTTGCCGTAATTAACGCAGGACTGTAGGGTTTAGAGATGAAATCAGTGCCACCGATGCGCAAGCAGTTGGACAAAGCGATAGGATCCGCCACACCAGAAAGGAAAATAATAGGAACAAACAGATCTCCAGCTGCACGCTGAATTTCCAAAGCCGCCTCCCAACCATCTTTGCGCGGCATTTTAACATCCAGACAAACTAATTGAATGGTGTCAGGGTCAAACTTTTCTACTGCATCCTGACCATCGACAGCTGAAATAACATTGTGACCAAACTGACTCAGAATCGCTTTCAATAAGATTCGGTCAGATGGGTTATCATCCGCGATAAGGATATTCAGGATTTGTTCCATACAATCTACTCTTCGATTTCAAAAAGTCGATGGAAGTTAGCAATTTTAAGAATATCCAATACTGCGCCATTCGGCTTCTTTAAATGTACATTCGCTTTTTCACCACCAGCGTGATCTCTTAGCAGTAACAGCATCCCTAAAGCAGAGCTGTCCAAATAGGTGACACGAGACAAATCAATCTCGTATGCAACAGCCTTATTTACTGAAACAAAAGCCTCTTTGAACAGCTTGTGACAGCTATAATCAAAACGTCCATCGATAGAAATCGTCAGGCATTCTGTTTTATCATCAAAAGAGCTCTCAACCACTGAACACCTCACAAGCCGCAATGAAAAGCACTACCATTCTTCCCATTCTTCATCTAAATCATCATCGACTGACTTTTGGCTTTTATCTTCCAATTCAGCCGATGTTTCGGTCGTTATTATTTCAATTCGCTTAACTATGTCTTCAACTGTTTCCCGAACTCTCATTAGTCTGGCGTTTCCAACACTTCGATCTGATTCGAGCAAAGATAAAGTAGTTCCAATCAAAGAGGACATTTCTTGCACCTGCCCCTGAACCTCACTTATGTCATGGTCAAGGTCAACTGCAAAACGGTGACGAATTGCGTCACTCTCCCCTTCGGTAGCCGCCAGACTGGATAATACGCCCGCTCTGACTTCATTCAGACAACGACTCACACTCTCCAAAAGAATAACATTTGATGACAAATCCTTTTCAACCAACAATAAACGCTGGATAACCATCTCATACCCTAACAGCAGAGAATCTTGAATTTGATCCGAAAGATCCATCACTTGGTGAACACTTAACTCTGGTACGGGTACAGATACAACAGGCAAAGGCCTTTCTACCTCAGAATCATTGTGGTCTGTTTTTGCGTCAATAAGGGATGCTATTTGTTGTAATTTAGTAATCTTTCCGGCCTGATCTGTAGTCATCACGAACTTATTACTTGCACGAATAACATCTGCTACTTTCACCCGAATCTCTTCAAGTGAATGCGCAAAAATCGCATAAGGTGAATTCTCACGCAAGAGACGGATCGGCGCATCCCATACATCCTTCGACATGAGCTTCAAACTATTGTACAAAACATCAAACTCAGCCGTTTCAGATTTGTGTTGAACCTGTATCAGATAACGCATACTAGACTCTTCACCTTGTACTTTAAATTGCCTTACCGTCAATTCGTATACGCCATCGGACAGAGACAGCCTTAACGCTTCATCAGACAATAAAATGGATTCCGACACCTGTTCTCCAACAGGTGAATCCAATCCCGGATCGATGCCAAACATAGACTCAAAAAACTGAGAGTTTTTATTCCATAGTCGCTCAGCGCCCTGAGTTTGCCAAACAATGTCTCGCTCTTCATTCACCATAAAAAATGGCAATTCAATGACAGACATCGCCTCATCAATTAATGACAAGCGACCTAGCTGCTGACGAATATCCATATCACGGGAAGAAATTTCATGATCAATTAAATGGCTTAAATCCGTTAATTCATCAACCAGTGGGCGTTCTGGTAACACAGAAGCATGACCATGTTTTCTGTGATCTATGACATGATGAATGGTCGCAAAGCCAGATGTCAGCTGACGATTTAAACGAGCCGCGAGTACGATCACCACAAGCACGATCACCACAAACAAACCAACAGGAGCCCAAACCATTCGACCAACAAACAATTCACGCTGATAATCGAGTGCCACACTGATTTGCATTAAGCGATCACCCAACGACTCTAATTTTTCAAATTCTTGATAAGCCTGAATACGCTCTTGGTTGGATAGAGGATAAGTGTCTAATTCTCGACCTGAAAACGCGATTAACAACGCCATTGCACCAGATATATCAGCCTCTTGAACATCGTCAAAACCAACAAGCTGGTCTTGAATTAGTTTATATTCACTAGTCAATATTTGATGGAAATGACTTGCAGGCGAGGTATTCAAATTGCCATCAATGGCTTTAAGATCTTCTACTAACAACCACTCTAACCAATGCTCTTCAGCACTGTGCACTAACCCTAACAATTCAGTCAGCTGCTCTTGCTTTGCATTTTGTTGCTGTAAATTGGTATTCACCAAATAATACAGACCAGCAAAAGCCAACAGCAAAAAAAACAGTAAAATAACAACTGTTTTATGCAGCCCATTAATTAATTCTTTTCGCGGTGCGCCAAACGGTGAATGCAATGTATTCATAGTTAATAATCACTTACAAGCTGTCGCTGATGACAAATGATCAGCGACAAAAGACAAATAGTTTTTTTTATCTAGTACAACAAGATCTTCATGTTCTAGGTCGTTACTAAGCTCGCGGCCACTCCTTAGCTCAAGTGATGGCGGCTCTTCGTACCAGTCGAAAGAAGCAAACTGCAATGCAACTGATAAGCCGTCAGCTTCAAGAATAACAGAAAAATCGAGACGAGAGTTTGTTTCTCTAAACCCTGACTCTAATGCATTCATGGTAATCAGTTCAATGCATTGATTCTGATTCGACAAAAAAGACCGTTCTTCTCGCCCTAAATCATCAACAAAGAAGAAGGAAGTCGGCGTTTGATTTGCAATCACATCCGCCACCAGCTCTGCTGATACTATTAGGCAAGCCTTTTGGCTTCTTCCCAAATAATACCCCTTCTTAACAGTACCCGAAACCGCTTCGGTCCTTATTTTTTGCAACTTTTTCTGATTGATCTCAAAAGCATTTAACCAAGGTTCAAGTAATAATTGACCAAATTTATCCTGCCAAATATTTTTTACACCCTGAATCTCATGATTAACCAACAAAGGAAACGCCTCTAGGCGACGAACAGAGCAAAAAGGAATCGCGACATGCCTCCCCGCCACAGTAACAATGAGAACATCCTGTTTCTCTACCTGATCAAATACCAAACAGGCCTCTTCTGGTGGCTTAGAAAATACCTTCAAGGATAAGACCAATCTAGCTTCTTGATTCACTGCAAACTCAACATACGCGACACCATCACGCCACACCAATTCATGCCAATCTACTTTGTGTAGAAAACTTTCTTGCTGGTCAAACACGTAGAAATGCGATAAATAGTCAATTTGATAAAGTGAACTTGGTAATACATCGTCTCCCATGCATGAACTAATATAAGGCGCTTGCGACTGCTCATCACTCGAGTCTGAGACCACAGCATAATATCGACCTAGAAGACGAAGCGGATACGCTTGCCCACCATCGGACAAAGTCGCTTTCTCGCCACTCTCAAAGGGAACAAATCTATGCGCCTCTTTGATGTCGTCATAATGCCCCCCATCAACATCAAAACAATTCGCAAAAGGCTGATAAAAAGCCTCTTTCATGCTGATTTCATAACGATTTAAAAGTCGATCACGCTCTGCATAAGACAATTTTTTTGGCTGAAACCAAGACAGAAAACCAGACATCATTAATTGCTTCGCCTGCCCATCAATACGAGACAAAGAGTCGTTTACCAAGGCTGAAGAAGGGGCTTCAGGCTTTTCAACATGATAAGATTCAAGTCGTCGCCAGATTAATTGCGGGAATCGTTCATTCAATCCCTCTATCGTTTGAATGGATTCCAAATAAAACACGCCAATCAAACCTTCCGCTTCCATCCTCTCCACCTGAAAAGCCACCTGACCAAACTCCGACAAAGCTCGTAGCAATGGCTCTATCGCCGTTTGTGACGAAGACGTTATTCGCCCTTCAAATCGATATTTTTCAGCAACTAATTCAACTTGAGATAGAAGATTATTAAGTTGTTGCCAACAAGGGTTATGTTCAGACAATACACGACTCTGGGCTTGTAAATAATCCCGGCCTAATGGCATGGCCATAGTAAGTTGAAATAAGGCATCGCTTGCCGTCAACATAACCTGCTGACAATCAAATCGATAAGGAGAACCTGAAGTGATTAGTTGCGCCACTAGGCACTGAAGAGAGGTAAGACGCTGATGAAATACAGGCAGATTAATGTCTGTTACATTCAAAGCAAAAGCTTCCAAAGCCAACTGCAAAGACAATAAAGAAGAGCGAGGTGTGATGGCATAACTTACAACAGCACTTTCAATGTCAACCATAGGGAAGGAAGCATCTACTTTCCCTAAATCACGTTCTGACATAGCAAGTCCTAACCATTGTCATAATCCCCTCAGACCGGTTTTTCGCTATCGGTTTGCATCAAAAAAACGCCGCATGGCGAATTCATCACTTTGACGCTGCTCTTTTTTCTCTTCGATGCTTTGCTCAATTTTTATATTTTTTTCTTTTAGCACATCCATACTCTTTGTTTTAGATCGAGCTTGCAGCCACAGTCGCATACTCATGTCTGCTTGTTGCTCCGCCCGTCCAACCGCCGCCTCTTGCTGCGCAATGGCCTGCTGAACCCGATCCACAAAGTGCTGATAATTGGTTGTTAGGTACGGGCTTAGGCCTAGCAAATTCCGCTCAGACTCATATTGCTGAGCATATTCTTTAAGTTCTGCCAGTTTCTGCACGTCGTGCAGCACTTTGGCTTTATCTCTTGCCAATTGCTGCGCCACAGAGTCTTCTTTACGCTTGGCAAGGTCGACCAATATTTGCATCCGATGAGATTTTTTCATGAGCAACCTATTTATTCACTCAATAAATAGTAGACGCTTTTGTAAGCTTACGTCTACTGCCCTTTGGTCATCGCCGTCACTAAAGCCTCTAAACTTTGATCTATGGTAAAGCTTTCCCCTAACGCTTGCTGCAAGAAACTGCGTATTTCAGGCATTTGCACAATAGCTTGATCCAAATCAGGATCACTGCCCTGAGCATAAGCACCAACTGAGATGATATCTTGATTCTGCTGGAACTTAGAATACAACTGCTTTACTCGCATGGCACCATATAAATGATCTTCGCTAACGATTTGAGGCATCGCTCGAGAGATCGATGCCTCAATATCAATCGCTGGATAATGACCTTCTTCCGCAAGACGTCTCGACAACACAATATGGCCATCTAAAATCGCTCTTGAAGCATCCGCAATGGGGTCTTGCTGATCATCACCCTCGGTCAGTACAGTATAAAAGGCTGTCACCGAACCACTGCCCTCATGACCATTACCAGCACGCTCAACCAACTGCGGCAATTTCGAAAAAACTGACGGCGGGTAACCCTTAGTCGCTGGCGGCTCCCCTACAGATAAGGCGATTTCCCTCTGTGCTTGTGCATAACGCGTCAGAGAGTCCATCAACAAAAGAACATTCTTCCCCTGATCACGATAATATTCAGCAATACGAGTCGCCAGCATAGCGGCTCGAAGCCGCATCAAAGCGGAATCATCAGCTGGTGAAGCGACTACCACAGAGCGTGCTAACCCTTCTTCACCAAGAATTTGCTCAATAAACTCTTTAACTTCTCGCCCACGCTCACCAATCAAGCCCACAATGGTAATGTCAGCTTCGGTAAAACGCGTCATCATACCGAGTAAAATACTCTTACCTACACCACTACCAGCAAATAACCCAAGCCGTTGACCCTTACCAACAGTTAACAAGCTATTGATAGCCTTAATGCCCACATCTAAGGTTTCAGTTATGGGCTTGCGCTGTAAAGGATTAATAATACCCCCATGAAGACCAACAGAATCTTGGGTATTAATCGGTCCCTTACCATCCAAAGGCTTACCTAAGCCGTTCACGACTCGTCCTAGTAATTCGTCTCCAACAGGCATTTTACTTTCATCTAATAGGGGGCGAACACGTGCTCCAGGCGAGATACCTTCAATGGCTTCAGTTGGCATCAAATAGGTGAGATCTCCGGTGAAACCAACCACCTCGGATTCCACCCAACGCTCTTTTCCTACCTGAACCGCACAACGATCCCCCAACGCCACCACACAGCCAACCGCTTCCATGGTTAAACCAACCATGCGCGTTACCTTACCTTCCAACTGAGGCTGGTAAGGTGAAGTGAATGCGTTATTTAATTTGGCGAGTCTTTCTTCAAGTGTGGGCACGATTAATCCTGCTCAGTCGAAGTAAGCTGACGAAGCTCTTCGTAAACCGCTACTAGGCGTTGTTCAACACGTCCGTCAATATGAAAGGATTTCGAATCTAGAACAAAACCACCACTGACCATGGCATCGTCTTCTTCTATTTGTATTGTGAGCCTATCCTTCACTCCTATCGCATCTAACACGGCGACATCTTCCGAATTTAAGCGAATACGAATACGGCCTTCGTATTCGCCAATTTCATCAAACACTCTGAGCAACTGTTCTTTTAAGGACACTCGACCATCTTCTTGCATCTTACTTAGGCAAACATTTTCGACCATTCGAACCATAGTTTGATACAGTAAATTTTCAGCCGCTGTTCGACTCGCTTCCAGAGGTTGTGCTATCTCAGCAACCACAGCTTCGAGTAACTGCTCTACTTGAGCGAATTGATTTTTCGCAGCCTCTTGAGCCTGCTGTCGGCCTTCTTCCATACCAGCGGCTAATCCATCGGCTTGGCCTTTCTCATAACCATCTACTTCACCTTTTGAGAACCCGCCCTCATAACCTTGCTTATGACCTTCTTCTTCGCCTTGTATAAAACCTTCGTCATAAGCGGCAGACCGAATTTCTTCTAGTTGAGAGGCGGTTAAAGGTTCGTAAACCAATGAGTCTTGATCCACCTCTTCCGAGGTGATCACAGTATTTTTTTGAACCAGTATGGCGGGGCCTGTTGTTTCCTTAACGTCGTTGCTTTCTAGATGCGGAAGCTCCCAACGCTCATAAGCCGTTAGCTTACGCTCTTCTTTATTATCCTTATCAGACATACTCTAATTAAACCATCTGCTCGCCACCGCCACCGAGAACGATTTCACCGTTATCAGCAAGGCGTCTAGCAACGGCCAGAATCTCTTTCTGTGCTACTTCCACTTCGCTCACACGAACAGGGCCTTTGGCTTCCAAGTCGTCTTTCAGCATATCCGCGGCTCGGGAGGACATATTTTTGAAGATCTTTTCTTGCATATCTGGATCCGCCCCTTTCAAAGCCAGAATCAATGTCTCTGATTCCACTTCGCGTAAGATAACCTGAATACCACGGTCATCGACTTCCAATAGGTTATCAAACACAAACATCAAATCCTGGATGGTATTGGCCAGATCTTCATCCACATCACGGATAGATTCCATTAACTCTGTCTCAACGGAGCTGTCAATGAAGTTCATAATATTCGCCGCGGTTCGAACCCCACCAATAGTGGTCGATTGTGTTGAATTATTACCTGAGAATTGACGCTCTAGAATGTTGTTTAACTCTTGCAAAGCCGCAGGCTGAACCGTCTCAAGAGCGGCCACACGCAGCACAATATCCAAACGAACCCGTTCATCAAAATTGGCCAAAATATCAGCGGCTTGGTCAGGATCAAGATAGGAAATAACGATGGCTTGAATCTGCGGGTGCTCATAGCGAATCACATCCGCTACGGCTCTAGATTCCATCCATTTTAAAGTATCTAAACCAGTAGTACTCCCACCCAGTAAGATGCGATCAATTAAACTACCCGCTTTTTCTTCACCCAAGGCTTCACGAAGCATATTACGAATATAGCCATCCGACCCAAGCCCTAAACCAGTTTGATCACCAACCAGCACCAAGAAGTCGTCTAAGACTTTTTCAACTTGATGACGCTGAACGTTGGCCAACTGCGCCATCGTCTGACCAATTTTCTGGACTTCTTTTGGGCCCATGTGCTTTAGGACCTGAGCAGCATCAGATTCCCCCAGCGACATTAATAGCACTGCGGCTTTTTGAACTGAGGTTAAATCTGCGCCTTGACCTGTATCACTCATTAACTTTCCATTACCCACTGTTTAACAACTTGCGCTACACGTTCAGGCTCTTCAGCAATCAAACCGCGTATCGCATTAAGTTGACGATCAATTTTCTCAGGGGAACCTGGCACGAGAATATCCTCAGCACTCACGAGAGACACTTGATCGTCTGAAATTTCATCCGTCTCATCTGAGAATATAGCGGCTTCCGTGTCCTCTGCAACCGCAATTTTGTTTTGCTCACTAAGAGTTTTCAGTATAGGTCGAACCACAATGAGCAAGAGAATCAACACAAACACACCAACCAAAGTAGGTTGTAGTAGATTCAAGAACCAAGTCTGTTTATAGAATGGCGGCTCTATCACAGGCTCTTCTGGATCAGGTAACGCGAAAGGCGAATTGATCACACTAACACTGTCCCCACGCGACGGATCATAACCTACCGCATCCCGAACCAATAGGGTCAAACGACCAAGCTCATCATCGCTCCAAGGCGTTCGTACTATTGTTGATGTATCCGCATCTAAACTGGCCAAATCGTCGACAACCACAGCTACCGACAAACGTCGAACTGTGCCTTGTTGACGCTTGGTATAACTAATGCTTCGATCAAGCTCAAAATTACGAGTCGTTTCTTCGCGAGATTGACCATTACCCGCTGCTGAGTTACCACCAATCGGGGCACCATTCTCGTCAACAGCTTCAGGTGCCGTTACCGCCCCTGGTGGTTGATTTGTTAAAGCGCCAGGAATGCCACTGGCTGAAGCCCCCGCACTACGATTTTCCTTTAGTGTTTGCTCGCTTCGCAATGCCAACAAATCTGGGTTGTATTGTTCATCCGTCTTCTCAATAGCGGTAAAGTCCACATCGGCCGAAACTTCCGCTTTAAAACGCCCTTGTCCAACAACCGGGCCAAGGATGTTATTAACGCGCTGTAACAGCACATCTTCTACTTTACGAGCGTAGTCGAATTGCTTACCAGCAACCGATAATTCTGAATTAGAATCTTTCTCAGTCAACAAGGTACCACGCTGATCCACCACAGTGACATCTTTATCACTCAGCTGTGAAATACTCGACGCCACCAAATTCACAATCGCATCGACTTGACTACGATCTAAACGTCTACCTGGGTACAATTCAAGAAACACGGAGGCGGAAGGCTTTCTCGTATCACGCACAAAGACAGATTCTTTCGGTATGGCCAAATGAACTCGTGCTGATTTAATACTTTGTAAACTGGAAATGGTCCGACTCAACTCACCTTCTAAACCACGACGATAACGAGTCGTCTCAACAAACTGAGAAGTCCCCAGACCTTGTTCTTGGTCCATGATTTCCAGACCAACGATATTATCTGACACTATTCCCGAACCCGCTAATTTTAAACGAGCCTGATGATAGTAGTCCGCTTCCACTAATAATGCGCCCGTATTTTCATCTAACTTGAAGGGAATATTGTTCACACTGAGGATTTCAACGATCTGATCGGCGTTATAATCCGTAATGCTACTTAAGACAGGTTTATAGTCTGGGCCGTTTGTCCATAAAACGGCGGCCAAGCCAATTGCTATAGAGGCAGCTAAGCCGACCATTAAGGCCAACTGACGTATCACCGTTAGCTTGTTAAAGCCTGTGACTAATTCTAAATAGAGCTTACGCTCCGATTGTTCTGCAGGGACATTATCCATTAAAAAGCGCCAAGCGGTTTATCTAGCCTAAATCGGCATGTTCATGATTTTTTCGTACGCGTCTACAAGTTTGTTTCGTACTTGGGTCATTGCCTCAAAAGAGACACTGGACTTTTGTAGACCAATCATGACTTGAGGCAAATCCACCCCTTCGTCACCGCGCTCATAAGATTGGGCTAATTGCGTCGCATCTTGTTGTAACGAATTTACATTATCAACGGCACTTTTCAACATTTCAGCAAAATCGGCACGTTCCACCGCCTGACCAGCTTCCACATTGCCGCCAGGCTTTGCAACCTCAGATACCGCTGAGCCAGGTGCCTGAACCTGCGAGCGGAGATCCCTCATTTGGGATAACACTTGATTAATATCCGGTCGACCCGAAATCATGCTCTTCACCTAAAAAATCACATTTCATAAGCTTAGCATAAAGCTAATTAAAACAAGATACAAAAATCAATCAACGTCTATACCACTTTCTCGCATTTTAGCGATTTTATATCGCAATGTTCTAGGGCTAATACCCAATTTATCCGCAACCTCTTTACGTTTGCCATTTGCATCAATCAAAGCTTGAGCAATAATCCTAAATTCATGTTGCTGAACACCTTTCCCTAAAATAGACGCTGCACTTTCTTCCTCTTCGACAACCGGTTCGCTTGGAGCAGGTGCGCCTCCCATCATATCAAAAGCAATGTGTTCGTCATGAATCTGTCCATTAGGACTTAAAATCAACGCCCTTTGAATAACATTATCAAGCTCTCGAACATTACCGGGCCAAGGGTGAGCATCTAATTTACTCTGTGCCGAAGGCTTCAAAATAGCGGCAGGGATACGCATTTTGGCGGCATGTTTATGCAATAAATGCTCAGCGATCGGTAAAATATCCCCTTTACGTTCTCGAATTGGCAACCAGCGTAACGGGAAAACATTCAAACGATAATACAAATCCTCTCTGAAGCCCCCTTCTTTTACATACTCAGCTAGATCTCGGTTGGTGGTGGCAATAATGCGCACATCAAGCGGGATCGATTTTTTACCGCCAAGTCGTTCAACTTCCTGCTCTTGCAGCACCCTCAATAGCTTGGCTTGCAAGCCCACATCCATTTCGGTGATTTCATCCAGCAACAACGTGCCGCCGTTGGCTTGCTCAAACTTACCCGCTTGAGAAGAAACCGCACCAGTATAGGCCCCTTTTTCATAACCAAACAAAATGGCTTCCAGCATATTTTCCGGAATGGCGGCACAATTAATGGCCACAAAAGGTGCATTTCGACGGCCAGACTGATTATGAATATAGTGAGCTAACACTTCTTTACCCGTGCCGCTTTCACCGCACACTAGTACGGTAGAGTCTGTCACTGCTACGCGCTTTGCCAAGTCGAGCAATGCCAAACTCGCCGAATCTTTTGCGATTGGCTGGCTGGCCGTTGATGAAGCCAACTTAACCGTGTATTTGGCGATGGCATTTAACAACTCTTCTTCTTGAAATGGTTTGAGAAGATAATCCACCGCCCCATCACGCATGGCTTCAACCGCATGGGCGATATCACCATAAGCTGTCATCAGCATAATAGGTAGCTCAGGGTAGGCATCCACCACATGGTGCAGCAGTCCGTAACCATCCATACCAGGTAAATTGACGTCCGACACCACCATATCAAACTGACCGTGTTTTAACGCGATCACGGCTTCTTCTGCGCTGTAGACCATTTTACATTGGTAACTTGCTAGCATGAGCGTGTCTTCTAACGCTTCTGCCAATCCCTTGTCATCTTCGACTATTAATAATTTCACATCCGACATGCTATACCCTTACGAGAGGAATGGTTAAACTGGCCGTTGTCCCAGCCCCTTCAATACTATCAATTTCAAACTGCCCATGGTGCGCTCTAGCAATGGCTTTTACCACCATCAATCCTAACCCAGTACCATGTTGCTTAGTGGTAACAAAACCTTCTTGAACATGCTCTAAGTGTTCTTTCGACATGCCAACACCACGATCTTTAAACACAAATACAGCGCTTGCTCCCACCGTGCGCCAAGACAGTCGAACCGTACTACCCGGATGCTGCGAATCGATGGCATTATTCAACAGGTTCAATAAAGCGCCCAGTAGAGTTTCTTTATTACACTGAATTACTTCGTTCGTAGCAAATTCAGGACCAGACAAATCCAAGGTCACATTTTTTTGTTCACACACCTCTTCACATTGAGACACCAAATCTGCGGTGAAGTCATTCAATAAAATGGTTTCATCTAATTTAATTTCGCTGCGAGAGAAAATCAGCATATCACGGATCTGTTTCTCAATATTTCCCAATCGATCCGCCAGTTTATTTGCGAAAGTCTGTCGCATCACAGGCGCTAAATCGGCTTTCTGCAAATGCCCGGCATAAAGAGACGCTGACGACAAAGGCGTTCGGATTTGGTGTGCTAATGCCGCCACCATTTTGCCCATATTTGACAAACGTTCATGATGACTGAGTTTTTTCTGTAAAAAGTAAGCTTCTGTCAAATCCACTAGGATAACCAACTGCCCCGGCACATTCCCCAATGAAGCCGTCTCAACTCGAACCCGGCGCCCCGTCACCATAGTGACATCATGACCGTCATCTTCTTGTGGTCGAAAGCTGCGCGGAACGACTTCTCCCCAAGCCTGACCAATCAAGGACAAATTAAATAATCGCTCAGCCACTGGATTCGCCATCACAATCACGCCCTCTTCATTCAATAGCAAAACCCCTACCGGCATTGACTCAAACAACTGCTGAAACTGAAGGACTAAGACTCGGTTTTTGTCTTGTTCTTGGCGCTTATCTTGCTCCGACTTCTGCAATTGCTCTTGCAAACGCACCACGTCTTGCTGAAGATCCAAATAGGATTTTGCCAATACATCTGAAGACTCAGAAAACGCTTTAAAAGCGGCCTTAAGCTCCGCTATCTCTTCATCTTTAGTCACTAAAACTCCGACTTATCAATATTATAGCGACGCATTTTTTCGATTAGAGTAGTACGCTGTATTTGTAGATTCTGCGCAGCTTTAGAGACCACACCTTGAGTAGACACCAAAGCCTGACGAATTAACAACGCCTCTAAGTGTCGAACATGCAGATTTAAATTGACGCCCGATGCTTGCGGAAAAGTATGTAACTGCTTAATTTCTTTTAATATAGAAGACAAGGCTTGAGATCGCCAAGGCAAAGGACACAACCATAAGTTCTCACCATCCGGCGATATTAAAGAATGACTCAATGAAATAATTGGCACCATTTCATCCAATTCAAATGACTGAATTTGGCCCCCGAGAACAACGAAATCAGGTAATTGAAATGCCGTTAGAGAGGTACTGTGCTCAATACCGATAAAAGTGAGTATACTGGAAACACTGGAAATTTCGTCGTCATCTAAACCACATAACCAAGCTTTCACCTTACCACCTCAACCTTTACTGTATCTTCGCATTAATATAGTTTGTATTAATGCGTGTTTATCCCAGACTTTCAAGCTTTGAAGGGAAATTTATAGTGCTGAGAGCAGGTTATCAAATTCAGCCTGTGCTATTTGATCATTTTCACACCAGGAAAGGGCTCCCAATAAAGGTGCCGATAACATAGCCCTTAGCGTCGCCAAGTTCTCATCATAACAGGACATCTTATCTTGCCCAGCGGTGTTAGCAACCCATCCTACTAGAGTCAACCCATCTCGAACAATGGATTCCGCCGTTAACAGGGCGTGATTAATACAGCCGAGCTTCATGTTAACCACTAGAATCACTGGAAACCCCAGAGATTTAGCCAGATCAGACAAAAGCTCTCTATCGTTTAACGGCACACGCCAGCCACCAGCACCTTCAATCAAGGCTAAATCATGTGGTGTTAACAAAGCTCCTTTAATAAAGCCTTCTAACCGTGAAGAAGTGACGAGTCGCCCTTCTTGTTGAGCAGCAATATGAGGCGCTATGGCGTCCTCTAATAAAACCGGGTTAACCTGTTCGTAAGCTAAGGAAACACTGCTGGCCTGTTGAATTTCCCAAGCGTCATTATTTCGCTTTACGCCATCGATCAACTCGGCCCCAGCCGCCACAGGCTTCAAACCAATAGTCTTCTGCCCTGCTCTCTGAGCAGCCATTAACAAACCTACGGTAAAGTAGGTTTTTCCAGCATCAGTATCTGTTCCGGTGACAAAAAATCGTTTTTTCACAACTGCCTCGATCTAACTAACATGTTTACGGGCGACAACAAACGCCACCTGATAACTCAAAGGAATCCCCTTCACTTGACGCTGTTTTTCATATTGCTGCAAAAAAGCTTTCCAGGTTGAAGGCGATATCGCCTGCTGTTTTTCCGTTGAAATCAGACTAGCACCCACCTTCTTCAAAGACGCCACCGCAGCTTCAGGCGAATCAAACCACATCTCTACCTGCTCGACGGATAATGACTCAATTTGCCACGATGCGGCCAAGAGCTGATTTTTTAACGCTTCTTCAGTGATGTACTGATGAACGTGTTCACGTCCATCCACGCCTAACCAAGCTGTCGATAACTCTGGCATAGAACCTACTAATAACGTAGAAAAAACCAAATACCCCTCGTGACAGCTAGCCGCAAACAAAGAGCGAAATAAACTTTCTGGCTGCAAACACCACTGAATCGCCAAACTGGAAAAAATCACATCAAAGCAGCTCCCTGCAAAAGGGAAGGTTTCCGCATCAGCACAGACATAATGAATTGGAAAATCATCAGACATACGAGCACGCGACACAGCCAACATAGCCGGAGATAAATCGAGAGCAACACAATGATTCGGCGTACATTTAGTCATTAACGAGGGTAAAGCTAACCCAGTTCCAGTCCCCAGATCCATGATGGTATGGGTTGGAGAGTCAGGTAAACAAAGTAGCAACCTGTTGAGAACATCCAATTGAAACTGAGCATAAGCATCATAAGACGAAGCAGCACGATCAAAACGCTTTGCAAGCTGCCGTTTATAGGCGCTTGCTGAAGAAAGGTTAGGAGTTATTAGCATCTATGAAGTTTTCAACCGCTTGCACACAAGCCTCTTCTTCTTCCAAAAACGCTTGATGAGCACAATTTGGCATGATCAAAATCTCTTGTAGAGGGTTTACGTCCGTCTGCTGCTCTAAACATTGCGCAGACACTAGCGCATCCTTGCCACCAAATACGTGTAAGTTTGGCCTATCCAATAATGACAGCTCACGGCGCACATCAAGCGACTTAAGCATGCGCAAACCGCCAATCAAAGCGGCTTGATTCAAGGTAGCAACAGGCAATAAGGACTGCAATTGCTTAACCAATTGACGGTCGCTCTGTGCCCCTTTGGCCTGCAACATCACAAAACGCTTAAGACCTTGTTCTGGCTGTTGATCAACCAAAGCAACAAAGGCATCAAAATCGATTTCTGACATAGCATCAGACCACCCCTCTCGCTGCACAAAACTAGGGGAACTGGAAAAGGTAATAAGCCCCATAACGCAACTGGAACGGCGAGCCGCTACATAGGTTGAGATCATCCCACCCAAAGACCAACCCAACCACCAAGCATTGCCCGGTGCTAAATCAATCAGCTGCTCAGTCAAGGCATCGATATCGTAATTTGGCCCAATACGAGTTCGAGAGATCCACTGTTCATCAAGAGAAACACCCGGCAAATTCGCTACCACAACATAGAAACGCTCACTCAAACGTCGCGCAAAATTGGCCATAACCTCTTTTGGCATGGCCCAACCAGACACCATAAATATAGCTTGTTTAGACTCGTCGCCGAAAGCTTCCGTTTCAATAGGTGTACGCATGCTGCCCCTCAATTATTTAGCTGTTAATACTTGCTCAAGTGCATCACATAATAACACTAAATCTTGCTTTGAGTGTCCAGCACTCAGGGTAATTCTCAATCTTGCTTTACCCTTTGGAACAGTCGGTGGTCGAATCGCAGTACACCAAATACCGAACGCTTTAAGTTGTTCACTCACCGCCAAGGCTGTCGAACTATCGCCAATCACAATAGGCTGAATAGCCGTTTTAGACACCATCAACTCTACTGGCAAACTCGCCACTCTCTGCCTAAAGTAAGCAATGTGCTCGGCCAGCCTCACTCTTCGATCTTCTCCTTCTTGAGAACAAATCAACTCAAGTGCAGCTAAACTGGCACCAGCCATAGCTGGGGACATTGACGTGGTATACACATATGGACGGGCGAACTGAGTCAAATAGTCCGCGAAATCGCGCGTCGTTGCGACAAAAGCCCCTGACGTTCCAAATGCTTTACCAAACGTTCCCATTAATAAAGGAACTTGTGCCATCGCCAAATCGGATAGCGCCAAACTGCCACGCCCTTTTTCACCCAAGCACCCTAATCCATGAGCATCATCTACCATAAAAGTCCAATCATACTGAGAGGCCAAATCCGATAACTCTGACAAAGGCGCTATGTCTCCGTCCATACTAAAAACGCCGTCCGTCACCAATAATCCACTTTGTTCGGACTTCATCATCAGCTTTTTAGCACTCAAAGGGGTGGCGTGAAGATAGCGACGCATGGGGGCCTGCGCCAATTGCGCACCATCAATTAAAGAAGCGTGATTTAGTTTATCCTGAATGACGGGGCGCTGTTTATTCGCTAAAGCGGAGATCACCCCGAGATTGGCCATGTAACCTGTGCTAAATAACAAAACACGCTCATACCCAAGCCATTCGGCCAACGCCTCTTCCAATCTATGGTGGGGAGTAAGATGCCCTGCTACCAAATGCGAGGAACCGCCGCCAACGCCATATTCATCGGCACTTTGCTGCATAGCTCGGATTAACGAAGGATGATTTGCCAACCCTAAATAATCGTTTGAGCAAAACGCGGTATAACGCTGACCATTAATTTGAGTATGAGGCACTTGAGGACTATCTAAGGTCACCGTATGACGCATAAGGTCCTGACGACGCCTTTCATCAAGCGCCGCCAGCATCCATGAAGGCGTATTAAACGCTGGCTTCATAGAAAAACTTAGCGTCTTCTTGTTTGACAACTTGAGCGGCAATGGCTTCGGCAACCGCCTCGTCAGAATGTTCTTCACGTTTCTCAGGGTTGATACCTAATTTAGCAAACAACGCCATATCTTTGTCCGCTTCAGGGTTACCAGTCGTTAGTAATTTCTCTCCGTAAAAAATGGAGTTTGCGCCAGCCATGAAACATAAAGCTTGCGTCTGTTCATTCATCCCTTGTCGGCCAGCCGATAAACGCACATGAGATTTAGGCATAATGATTCGAGCAACCGCTATGGTACGAATGAATTCAAAAGTATCTAAGTCATCCACATTTTCAAGTGGCGTGCCTTCTACCTTTACCAGCATATTGATTGGCACACTTTCTGGATGTGGTTGCATTTGTGACAATTGACGCAACAAGCCAACGCGGTCCTTTTGCTCTTCGCCCATTCCCATGATGCCACCACAACATAACTTAATGCCCGAATCACGGACACGAGAAAGGGTATCCAATCGATCTTGATAGCTACGAGTAGTGATAATGCTATCGTAGTATTCCGCTGAGGTGTCCAAGTTATGATTATAATAATCCAAACCGGCATCTGAAAGACGTTTGGCCTGATCATCATTCAATGTACCTAAAGTGACACAAGACTCTAAACCAAGCGACTTAACCCCTTTGATCATTTCCAACACATAAGGAAAATCTTTTTCAGAAGGATGCTTCCACGCCGCCCCCATACAGAAACGACTAGCGCCCTTTTCTTTTGCAAGGGCCGCTTCTTCCAACACCTTTCTCACTTCCATCAATTTTTCTTTTTCAAGCTCTGTATTATAGTGGCCACTTTGTGGGCAGTATTTACAGTCTTCTGGACAAGCGCCTGTTTTAATGGATAAAAGGGTACTTACTTGAACTTCATTGGGCGCGAAATTTTCTCTATGGACAGTCTGTGCACGAAACATCAAATCCATGAAAGGAAGATCAAATAAAGCTTTTATCTCTGCATGAGTCCAATCAAAACGTGGACCAGTAGAATTCATTGAAGCAGCGCTTGAAACAGACATAATACCCTCGAACATGAAATAATGGAGCAATACTAATGGACTGGAAATTGCTGTCAACCCAAAAAATCAGAGAGATTTACTACAGGTTGTTTTTTAGACAATGCTATTTATGCCAATCCCCCAGCAAACAAATCTTTTGCCATCACTGCCAACAAGGGCTTAACCCAAACCTAATTTGCTGCCAGCAATGCAAACGTCCAAGCAATCAGCCACAATCAATCTGTGGACAATGCCAAAGCAACAAGCCAAGCTATCAAGTATGCATTGCCCCCTACTTATTTAATGGCACCATGAGAACCCTCATCCATCAGATTAAATTTAACCATGGCGGGCATTTTATTCGCCCACTAACAGAATGCATATGCCAAAATTTAGTGTCCGAATATCAATCTCGCTCCTGGCCACAACAACTGCTCTTTGTCCCGAGCCACCCCAAGCGCATTCGACAACGAGGCTTCTGTCAAACTCAACTTATGGCCAAGCAGCTACATAAACAGCTTCAAGCCATACTTGGAAAAGAAACGCCTGACTTTCCCAAGACAAACCCAATCCTCAAGGTTCAGTACAGCCAAGCACAACATACTCTGCCTCGTAAAGCGCGACTAACAGCCCCCAACAAAAATTACCAGATACAAGGCCAGATTGCGGAACATGTGGCTCTATTTGATGACGTCATGACAACAGGCAGCACAATCGAGGCCTGCTGCAAGCAACTATTAAAAGCAGGCGCCAAACGCATTGATGTTTGGGTCATTGCCAGAACACCAGACAAAACCCATTAACCTACCCTCTGGTCATTTATATTGGCTTTGTTTAGTATGCCCGCAGAATCTATAAAGGTGTCACATTATGCAAGATGAGCTATCACAACAAGATTATTTAGCGCTAGACAAACAACTACTCTGGCACCCTTACACCTCCATGAGCCACCCAAGCCCACAGTTTTTGGTCGACAGCGCCCAAGGCTGTGAGATTACCTTAAGCAATGGCAAGACCCTAATTGACGGCATGTCTTCCTGGTGGAGTGTCATTCATGGCTACAATCACCCCGCCATGAACCAAGCCATACAGACACAGTTAAACCAGTTTTCTCATGTTATGTTTGGTGGCTTAACACACAAACCAGCCATCCATCTCGCCAAACAACTGATCGAAATGACTCCAGAGCCATTACAACGAGTCTTCTTCTCAGATTCCGGTTCTGTCTCAGTGGAAGTGGCTCTAAAAATGGCCATACAGTACTGGCACACTCAAGACAAAGCCGATAAGCAATATTTTGTCACCCCAAGAAGCGGCTATCATGGCGATACTTTCGCAGCCATGTCAGTTTGCGACCCTGAAAATGGCATGCACAACCTCTTCACAGGCGCGCTAACCCAACAATATTTTATCTCCCCACCACCAACAGGAATCGATACACCAGTCGACCCAGAATACCTTGCTGAAATTCGCCACGTATTAACAGAGAACCATCAGAACATTGCTGGATTCATCATCGAACCTGTTGTACAAAACGCTGGCGGCATGCGCTTTTACAACCCAGACTATCTTAATCACATTCGCTCACTCTGTGACGAATTCGACATCCTGCTGATTTTTGATGAAATTGCCACTGGCTTTGGCCGAACCGGAAAACTCTTTGCCACCGAACACAGTAACATTTGCCCTGACATTATGTGTGTTGGTAAAGCCTTAACGGGGGGTTACATGACCTTAGCAGCCACGCTAACGAACAATAAAGTGGCCCTTGGCATTAGCGAAAAGGATGGGGTATTCATGCATGGACCAACTTTTATGGCCAATCCTTTAGCCTGCGCCGCCGCAAACGCCAGTTTATCTTTACTAGGCTCTAGCGACATAACCCAAACCGTTGCTCAACTTGAAGACTGGCTTACTCAAGCTCTCTCACCTTGTTTGTCATTAGAACCCGTCAAAGATGTACGTTGCCTAGGCGCCATTGGCGTCGTCGAACTTAATGAGCCAATCGACCTAAACGAAATACAACCAAAGTTTGTTGAACTTGGTGTTTGGATTCGCCCATTTGGAAAACTCATCTATCTGATGCCACCCTATGTCATCAGCCAACAAGACGTTCAAAAATTGGGGCAAGCCATCTATACCATTCTTAATCAATAGATCTAAAAAAGCCCTTTGCAAATCACTTCAACAAAGGGCTTTTTATCATTTAAACTGGAACCTGTGTTACAAACCTACTGCTTCATGCGCTCAGCAAGGTTACCTTGCTCATAAGCCTCTTCTTCAATATGAGTAATATTTAACACAATATTTTCAGCACGTTCGATACTGTTTACACTTAACTCATCGACCACTTCCATTTTGTCGTTCAAGTTGCGAGCAACCCCTGCCTGCTCTTCAGAGGAAACATTAATTTGCGCAGTCATTTCCACCACACGCTGAATAGACGCCTCTATTTCACTCATTTTTTCAGCGACCTGATTCACACTTTCAACTCCTTGCTGAGCCACCAAAGCACCTTTATCTATGGTAGACGTGACATCAGAGGTTTTCTTTTTCAACTCCTCCGTCATGCTATGAATACTTTGTGTCGCATTTTGCGTACGAATGGCCAAGGCTCGCACCTCATCCGCCACCACAGCAAAACCTCGACCAGCCTCACCGGCACGAGCTGACTCAATCGCAGCATTCAATGCCAACAGGTTTGTCTGCTCGGCAATGTCACTAATTGAGTGAACCAACTCATTGATTTTATCACTTTGCTCAGATAACACAGAGACCACTTGTTTTGCCTCTGCCACCTCTTGATAAACCTGACCTATGGTCGTGCCCGTTTGTTGAGCAAGATGACGACTTTCTATTGTTAAACTGCCAACCGCCTCTGTCGCCTCAACTGCCACCTGAATATGAGACGACACCTGAGTCACACTGGAAAGCAATTGCGAACTTGCTGCGACCACATCTTGGAACGTACCGCGCTGTTTATTAAAGTTCGTCAAGTTGGTGGTCACGCTGCCTTTCGCGTCCGAAGCTCGCTTACTTAATTGATTCGCCCCTTCTTTTAGACGATAGCGAAACGTATGACCGGCCGCTTCTTGATGGATTTTATCGAAGCGAATGGCGGCTTTTGCCCCCACAGAACGACAATACAGATACTGGCCAATCGGATTATTCGACTCTTCAGACAATAAAGCGACCAACTTATTAACAGACTGACCTTGAAGATAAACTAGCCCTGCACCCAATAAAGCCAACAGTGGTGCTAACACCTGATAAAACAGGTTTCCAGACAACACCCCCGTGCAAGCCAACAACACAAAACACAAGAGAACAGGCCAACTCGCATTTGCCAAATGAGACGTCGCCTTAATAGACCAAGGCAAGAGACTTTTTCCTGCATTAATTCGATCATAAATGGATTGAGCGTGCTGCTTTTCAGCCGTCGTAGCTTTACGACGCACGGACTCATAACCAATAACTTTACTGCCATCCAACAAGGGACTTACGTGTGCACTCACCCAATAATGATCGCCATTTTCACAACGGTTTTTCACTATCCCCATCCAACTACGACCTTGCTTTAAGTTGGCCCACATATCCGCAAACACAGCAGACGGCACATCAGGATGTCGAATCAAGTTATGAGGCGCGCCAATAAGGCTCGCTTGTTGATAACCTGCGACCTCACAAAACGCATCATTAACAAAGGTAATTCGCCCTTTCACATCCGTGCTGGATACTAAAACATCGCTTTCAGGGAAATCATTTTCCTTTCCAGTTACAGGCATCTTACGCATATATCATCCTCGATCTTATCGTTATTATATTAAGATGCAGCCATCGCACCCGAACTCATTTTTAGTCACACATTATTCGTCATCAAAATCACGGTAAGCATCCGGCGCCAAATCTTCAAAACGAGTATATTTACCCACAAAAGCCAAACGACAAGTACCTATCGGACCATTACGCTGCTTACCAATAATGATTTCTGCAATCCCTTTATGTGGCGTATCTTCGTGGTACACTTCGTCACGGTATACAAAGGAGATCACATCCGCATCCTGCTCAATCGCTCCGGATTCACGCAAGTCCGAGTTGACTGGGCGCTTATTGGGTCGGTTCTCCAAACTACGGTTTAGCTGGGACAATGCCACCATAGGACAGTCCATTTCTTTCGCAATGGCCTTAAGGGATCGTGATATTTCAGAAATCTCGTTCGTTCGACCTTCAGTAAAGCCAGGAATCTGCATCAATTGAAGGTAATCGACCATGATAAGGGCCACACCACCATGCTCTCGGGCAATACGGCGAACCCGTGATCGCATTTCAGTCGGGCTAATGCCACCCGTATCATCAATGAATAACTTCCGATCCTTCAGCATCTTCACCGCTGACATCAATTTGTCCCAATCTTCTTGGATCAATTGGCCCGAACGCATGCGCGTTTGATCAATTCGCCCCAGCGATGACAACATACGCATCATCAACGACTCTGAAGGCATCTCCAAACTGAAAACAATTACAGGAAGGTCACTGATCATCGCGGCATTTTCGACCAAATTCATTGCGAAGGTGGTTTTACCCATAGAGGGACGACCCGCCACAATAACCAAATCAGCTGGTTGTAATCCTGCGGTCATGGCATCCAAATCGGTAAACCCTGTACTCAACCCTGTAATCGCACCATCTTGATGATAAAGCTCATCGATTTTATCAACAGTCGCACTCAAGATATCAGAAGCAATTCTTGGTCCACCTTTCTTTTCACCGCCTTCGGCAATTTGAAAAATCTTACGTTCCGCTTCATCCAATACTTCTGCTGCTGTCATCCCTTCAGGATGAAAAGCACGAGAGGAAATGTCATTGGTGGTTGAAATCAAACGGCGTAAGATCGAACGCTCACGCACAATGTCCGCATATGAGGCAATGTTGGACGCACTGGGGGTCGCTTCGGCTACCTCAATCAGATAAGCCATTCCACCAATTGATTCCAAATCACCTCGCTTGTCTAGGCGCTCACCAATGGTCACGACATCGACCGGCTCAGACTCATCAGCCAACCGAGCAATTACCGCGAAGATTAACTTATGCTCAGGTCGATAAAAATCATCAGCAATAACCAGCTCGGACACTTTTTCCCAAGCCTGCGGGTCCAACATCAAACCGCCAACGACAGAACGTTCAGCTTCTACCGAATAGGGAGGCAACTTAATAGAAGCCACTTCAGAATCATCTAATTGCACGCAACAATATCCATTTATAAAGGTCAAAAAACAGTTGGATTAGCTTATCATGGCCACAAAAAAAGGGCATCTTGCAATCAGCAAGACACCCTTTTTTTAGCAAATAATTTATCGAAATAAATTATTCAGCCGTCACAACCAATGTCACAGCAACAACAACTTCAGAGTGAAGCTGAAGATCGATCTCGAAAGAACCTGTGTGGCGGATAGTACCTTCAGGTAGACGAACTTCTGCTTTAGACACTTCTACTTCTGCAGAAATGGCTTCAGCGATGTCGCGAGTACCGATAGAACCAAAAAGCTTACCTTCATCACCAGCATTCGCAGCGATTGTGAAAGTTTTACCTTCTAGTGATTGAGCACGTGTTTCAGCTTCCGCTTTACGCTCAGCAGCTTGAGCTTCAAGCTCAGCACGACGCTCTTCAAAGCTAGCCAAGTTAGCTTTCGTAGCCATTACAGCTTTTTTGTTTGGAATCAAAAAGTTACGAGCGTAGCCTGGTTTAACAACTGCAACGTCACCAATACCGCCTAGCTTGTTTACTTTGTCGAGTAGAATAACTTCCATCTCGATCACCTCTAATTAATCATTCGCTATCACTTGAGTTGGACGCCTTACCTTGGATCTTGGAACGTATATCCACAAAACTATCAATCACGCATAGCGCGATCAAAAGGTTCGCAAAATAAACATTCAGGATAAAAAATCCCACCAGATAAAATGCGATCAGTCCAACAACCCCAATTTCTTTTTTTGCTAAAATACCGTGTACTAATGCTAATCCTGGCAATATCAAAGCGGGTACGGCGGCTTGAGAAAGCACAGAAAGCGCCCCTCCCACACTCTCACCAATCAATATCATAGTGCCAAGCACCAGACTGAATGCCACAGGCAATCTTAATTGATGAAATTCGCTACGTAACCCACCCGGATTATAGAGCCCTGCTTGCCACTTTCTCGCCAATAAAAGCGCGAAAACCGCAATCACCACTTGGAAAATGGACACCGCCATCACCGCTTGGGAAAAGATCATAGATCTTTCAGGTACTTCAACCGCCTCTCGTTGCAAAACAGTCTGAACCAAGTCAACTGCAAAGTTCAAGACATCTGACATGAGCAGAGGTTGAATCAAGGTATTAAATGACGCCAATAAACTACCGGCTAATAACACCCAACTCCATGACCTTGTTTCTCTTAATAAATAAGCCAACAAAGCCACATCTAACATAACCAGTAACGCAGTTGCATCACCCTGAAGCATCCAGATAACAAGACCTGGTAAACAGCCCCAAGCAAAAACAGGTATTCCTTCTTTTACACCTTTACGAAGTACCACTAAGCCTAAAATGGCCGCAGCCAGCCAAAACATAACGGGGATCAAACCAAACACCATGACACCTATGATGGCGTTACGGCGTTTTTCCATTATCCATTTGGCTAAACCACTCATTAGGGTACTTCTTGCCTATTAATTAAAGTGGCTATCAGTGTAAGGAAGTAAAGCAATGTAGCGAGCGCGTTTGATTGCAGTCGCTAGCTGACGCTGGTAACGAGCCTTAGTGCCAGTAATACGGCTAGGTACGATTTTACCAGTTTCAGTGATGTAACCTTTTAGTGTGTCTAGATCTTTGTAATCGATCTCTTTAACGCCTTCTGCTGTGAAACGGCAGAACTTACGACGACGGAAAAAACGAGCCATGAGTATCTCCTAATTCAAATAGATTAATCTTCAGATTCTTCAGTAGTTTCTGTAGACGCTTCAACGTTACGCTCTTCACGCTGTGGTGCAGAACGACGCTCTTCACGACCTTCAGATGCTTTGATAGGAGAAACTTCTGTTACCGCATCTTTACGACGGACCACCAAGTTACGGATGATGGCATCGTTGTAGCGGAACGTTTCGTTTAGTTCAGACAAAACACTATCAGAACACTCAACGTTCATAAGAACATAGTGTGCTTTGTGAATTTTGTTGATTGGGTAAGCAAGTTGACGACGACCCCAATCTTCGAAACGGTGTACTTGACCACCATCTTCTGTGATTAGGTTAGTGTAACGCTCAACCATTGCTGGTACTTGCTCGCTTTGATCTGGGTGAACCAGAAAGACGATTTCATAATGACGCATTTAAGCTCCTTATGGGTTCTTAGTCTCCACGCTTCCCCTGTTAAAAAGCTGTGAGACAAGGAGTATTGATTTACAGGGACGCGAATTATATAGCAAAGTTGGCCATTAAGTAAACGCATTAAGAAACATTTTCGATGCTTTCACTCAGTCATCACAGGCTTGTTTTACAGCCTGTCTAAAAGGTCATAGAATCACGCCATCTTACCGCGTTTTATGATGGAACAAAAAACATGACTCCATACTTTTTTAAATACTGCCTGATATCAGTCTTCATTACTCTTTCGTTAACAACCACAACAGTGAAAGCCAAGGGTAGTATTGGTGTTTTAGGCGCGCTTTCTGAGTCCATCTACAAAGACATGGAAACCGACACTCGACTCATCCCTAATCTTTCGGTTAAGGGCGAACGTTTTTATGCAACCTTTCCAGACATAGGGTATCACCTGATTCCACAAACTAAACTGCAAGCTCTGTCTGCAGGATTATCCTATCAAACAGCAGACTTTGATCCTGACGACTCAGACAATAGCGATATCCAACAACTTAATGACCGTGATGACAGTGTTATGGCCTTTGCCCAATATCGTTTTGGCTTGTTATCCACCAAAGTAGCTCAGGATATCAGTGGTACACACGATGGTTATTATGTCCGCTTTTCAATCGGCTTACCCATACCAAATGGTAACTGGGTATTTATCCCTTCTATTAGTCACCAATATACGAGTCGTAAAATGAGTCAACATTTATATGGTGTGTCACAGACAGAATCAGACCGCACCTCAGGAGGCATTGCCGCTTATAATGCAGATGCCACATCTGTCTCCAGCATTGGTTTAAGAAGCATTTATAAACTCACACCGAGTACGAATTTCATGCTTGCGCTTAAACACAACCAATACAGCGATAATGTATTAGACAGTCCCATTATCGACCAAAAGCGTTTTAATTCTGTTATTGTCGGCATTATCTACAACTTTTAAGGCCATAAAAAACCATGCCTTCTTTTTCAAATAATACAAAAGCCATGGCCTTTGGCTTGGGCGCCGTTGTTCTCTGGTCAACGGTCGCCACGGCATTTTCACTATCATTAAAAAGTCTGTCTCCGACGCAGCTTTTGCTGATTGCCTGCGCGGTTTCACTGATTTTTTTACTCGCCTTACTTGGCTATAAAGGTCAGCTCAACCAGCTTAAATATCATGCCACACAGTCCTGGAAAGCTTCTTTATTCTATGGCGTTATCAACCCTTTCTTGTATTACCTCATTTTACTGCAGGCTTATGACTTATTGCCGGCACAGGAAGCACAAGCCATTAATTACACTTGGGCCATTATGCTCAGTTTTATGGCTGTTCCTATTTTAAAACAACGACTGACGCTAGCCGATTATATAGCCGCCGCCAGTTGTTATTTTGGTGTTTTGTATATTTCCACCCGAGGCGAAATCACCACATTGGCGTTTTCTAATATCATTGGCGTAGGGTTCGCAATACTAAGCACCATCATCTGGGCGCTTTATTGGCTGTTAAACACAAAAGACGATCGACCAAGTCTAATTGGACTGACACTCAATTTTGCTTTTGCCTTGCCTATTATCCTGACCTTTGCTGCGGCAACAGGTGAGCTAACACATTGGCAACCTGAAGGTATTTGGGGAGCGGTTTATATCGGCTTATTTGAGATGGGGATCAGTTTTGTTTTATGGAATCGAGCTCTGAAGCTCACCACCAATGCCAGCCAAGTTGCCAACCTGATTTTCTTAGCACCATTACTGTCTATTGTTTGGCTTACACAACTTGCTAACGAGCCCATTTTAGCCTCGACACTAGTAGGTCTTAGCTGTATTTTGCTCGGCCTCTTTGTACAAAACTGGTCTAAAAGAAAGCCATCTTAAAAATAATAAAAGGAAGCACCAATGCCAGCATTTGTTTATTTGCTACTGCCCATACTCTTTTGGTCTGGTAACTATGTCTTAGGTCGCATGACAGTATCGACCGGCATTGATCCTTACACAATTTCATTTCTGCGCTGGAGTTTAGCTTGTCTGATTCTCTTACCCTTTGCTTACAAAAAGCTTTGCCAAGAAAGACACATCATACGCCAACACTGGCCCTTGCTAATCCTTTTTGGTTGGTTAGGCATCTGTAATTACAACTTATTTTTGTATATTGGTTTAACATCAACAACCGTCACCAATGCCGTCTTATTGAATTCCATCATGCCGGTGATGATTCTCATCACTGCCCGCATTTTATTAGGTAATAGAACAAACTGGCGGCAAAACACTGGCATTATCATCTCAACTATCGGTGCTATCATCATAGTTAGCCGCGGTAGTTTAGACACTTTTTTGCATCTCACCATATCAAAAGGTGACCTATGGATCTTAACTGCGGCCGTTAGTTGGGCCATTTACTCAGTGATGATAATTCGCCGCCCAAAAGACATGTCATTAATTGGCTTCTTTACTAGCACCGCTCTCATCGGCACCGGCATCCAAGCACCACTATTCTTACTTTTCGCTGAAACCTCATTGAGTGAACTAACTAGCGCCAACTGGGGAAGCATTATATATATGGGGATTTTTGCTTCGATTGGCGCATTTTTGTGCTGGAACATTGGCATTCAGAAACTCGGCGCCGCAACAGCAGGACACTTCATTCATCTTCTACCTGTCTTTAGTATTGGTCTATCGGTGATATTTCTGGGCGAGCGGTTATTTAGCTTCCATTACATGGGTATATTTTTGATTTTTACTGGCATTTTTGTGGCAACCATTTTAAACAACAAGAGACAAAACACCACAGACTAACCTCTATTCCGCGCGATTCTGGTACTGATTAAGATACTCATAAAAATCAGCACTACTCCCAAAACAGCGTAAATATCTGGCACATGGTGCCAGATCACAAGCCCCCAGAAGCCACTAAAAGCCACACCGATATAACTGACAGGTGAAACAATACTGGCGGGAGCATAAGTATATGCCTTGTTATACAAGAACATGCCAATATAGAGTGTCGTGACGACCACGCCAACAAGAGGCCAAACATCTAAGGGCACCACCACCCCATCCCCCTGCCAAAGCATCAAGGGTATGGATAACAAACAAGAGACAGCAAAGTATACTAACAAGGTTTCTTGACCTGATACCTGATGCGACAACATGCGCGTCGTCACCATAGACAAGGCCAAACCGATTGCAGAAACAAACCCAACCAGATGCCAAGGATTTAAATGGCTTGGGGTCGGCTGAATAACGAACGCAACCCCTGCAAAGCCGATCAATAAGGGCAACCATCTGGCTTTAGGAATACGAATACCATGTAATGCCAAAACAATAAAAGGCACACACAAAGGCGCACAAGTTCGCAATAAAGAGGCTTCAACAAGTGGAATATGATTCAGCGCCCAGTAATAAAACAGAAAGCCGATAAAGCCACCAAAACTACGCAAAAAATGGATACGCCAAACCGACCATGGGCGCTTTTGCCAACGCCCACGCATTTGTGGCAGAAGAACCAATACACAAAAAAGACTTTGCCAAAAAACCAGTGTAGACACAGCAATAACTGTTTGCGCTTGCTTGGCTGCTATGGCCGTCAAAGACATAACAAAGGCATAAGCAATTGTCGCAAAAATGCCCTTTTTGATTAACTCTCTATCGTCCATTAAGACTAAGCGCCCACTTCAATTCACTAGATCGTTAAGCAATATGTAACTTAATCCATCTAGCTTGTCGAGCTTTTCGACTCCCCCAAATACTGCGTAAACGCGTTGGGAGTCTGTTTACTGGCTAAAACGTCCGCCGCTTCATGAGCAACCACTCGACCTTGCTCTATCAGAATAACACCCCCACCAACCAACGATGCCTCACTGGGCAAATGAGAAACCATCAAGGTGGTTAACGAAAAGCTTTCCGTCACCTGCTTCACTAAAAACAGCATTTCCTCTCTGAGCACTGGATCAAGAGCACTGAACGGCTCATCTAACAATAGGATAGGCTTTTTTCTCACCAGCACTCTGGCAATGGCGATACGCTGCGCCTGTCCACCCGACAGTGCCTGAGGATAAACATCCGCTTTGGAAGCTAACTGTATTTGCTCTAATGCCCAAGTCACTCTTTCGCATTGCTCTGAACTCAAACGAAGATGCGGTGACAGTCCAATCGCCACATTCTGCCAAACCGTCAATTGCGGAAATAAATTATCACTTTGAAACAAGGTCGAAATGGGACGCTTGTAAGCGGGCAAAGCCAACAAAGATTGAGCCTGATAATCCAATACACCATGACCTTGCAAAAAGCCGCCAAGTAAATGCAGTAAGGTACTTTTACCTTCACCACTCGCTCCCAGTAAAGTCGTGATACCTTGATCGATCTGAACTTGATAATGCGCGTGAAAACGCTCCCAGTCGTACTTTAAATCAACCTTGAGCATGCCACCTTCCCCCAACAATACGAGAAAACAACACATACAATCCCAAGCACAACAAAATCAACACCACGGCAACACAGGCTCCCTCTTCTAGGCGATAAGCACCGATCAATTGAAATAAATACAGCGGCAACGAGACCATGCCTTGACTACCAAATAACGCGATCACACCCATATCTCCCAAAGATAGTAGCAAAGCAAACGCAAATGCCTGTGCAACAGAACTTCGCACCAAAGGCCATTCTATTTTACAGCGAGACCAAGCCTGAAGCCCTAAACTGGAATACAGATGCCGAAAGCGACGCTCTTGCTGATAAAAACAGGGCATCATACAACGTAATACAAATGGCAAAGCCATCACCGCATTAACCCAAACCACAATCCAATAACTGGATGAAAAACTCAGCCCCAAATCTCTCAACCATAAGAATAAGCCTGTCGCGATGACCAAACCAGGAACCATTAAAATTAGATTACCTAACTGTTCTAACTTTGTTGACCAGATATCGAGTTTTCCCCTTCCCATACAATAACGCGCCAGCACACAAAAACTCAGCCCCAGCAGTAAGCTTATAAAGGCGGCAGGAAAAGCAATCTTGAGTGACACTAAAACCGCCTGCCAAAGCCTCAAGGAGCTAAGTGTTTGAAGGAATTGCGTGGAAAACATCGGATCCAAAATGGCAATAAAAGGCGGCAACACAAATACCAATACACACAGAAATGCGATCACATCTAAGGCTTTGGCACCATAGGAATCTCGAATAGAAAAACGGGATTGCGCTAACAAACTTGAGTCCTGATGATTCACAGGCGCCAGCTTGTACACAAAAAGGGCAATCACTGTACAAATCAGCACCTGTAATAGTGCTAAAAAGCTGGCTTTATTCAAATCAAAGTCAAACCTTAATGCTTGATATATGGCTACCTCAAGGGTGCTCGACTTAGGACCACCTCCTAAGCTGAGCACCACAGCAAAACTGGAAAAACAAAGCATAAAAATCAATACAAATGCGCCAGGTAAAGCTTTGCGTAAGTAACTCCATTCTATAAAACGAAAAGCAGACCATCGATCAAAACCTAACTGGTAAGCTTGACGCCACTGACCAGTTGGAATTAAAGCATAGACCTGTAATAGCAACCTAACCGCCAATGGCATATTAAAAAATACGTGCGCCAACAAAATACCGGTCAAACCATATAATGGAAGCTCAATACCAGAAATCTGTGCCAACCAACCCGTTCGACCATACACCACAACGATCCCTAGAATGGCAACAATGCTAGGCACCACCATAGACACGGAAAATAACTGCAACAAAAAAGATCGCCCCCAAAAAGAACGATGAAATAAGCAGGACGCCACTGGCACAGCAATAACAAGACTAAGCAAACTGCTTAATAAAGCTTGCCATAAAGAAAAGCGAATCAAACGCCACAGATAAGGCTGAGACAAAAAGGACGACCACTCAGCCACATCGCTGTAGCGTAATAAAGCCATCAAGCTAAAAACACCAATACAAACAAACAAGCCCACCCCCAACATCGCGGGAAGCAGGCTTGATATTCCAATCAATCGATTCAAACTAATTCAGCTTATTCAGTGGTCGCATTCAACCATTCATTCACCCAGGCCTTACGCTCCTCGGCCACTTGGTCCGCCGGTAACATCAAGCTAGTCACTGGCTTCATCGCCGCTGCAAAAGCCTCTGGTAAAGGCTGATCAAGATCAACCACAGGTAACATCCAATTGCCTGTAGCAATCGTCGACTGAAAGTCGTGTGTCAAAATGAATGACATAAAACGCTCTGCTAAGACTTTATTCGGTGCCGATTTCATCATCGCCGCCACTTCAACTTGAGGATAACGACCTTCTGTCGTTTCAACCGCTTGGTATTTGGTCTCACCTTCCGCCTCTATGTGATAAGCAGGTGAGGTGGTATAACTCAACACCAAATCGGCCTCACCTTTCAAAAATAAACCATACGCATCAGACCAGCCCTTAGTCACCGTTACCGTATGAGAGGCTAAAGTAGACCATGCAGACGCTGCTTTCTCACCATACACTGACTTCATCCAAAGCAATAACCCCAAACCTGGCGTACTAGTTCTAGGGTCTTGATAGATGACTTTTAATTCTTGGTTTTCAACAATGTCCGCCAAACTTTTGGGAGGGTTCTCTAGTGTTTCCGCATTGTAAATAAACGCGAAATGCCCATGATCAAAAGGAACAAAGTCTTTATCAGACCACCCCCCCTCCAGATTTACCACTGAGGTATCAACCCCATGCTCAGCCAACAAGCCTGTTTTTTTAGCGGCCTCCATCAAGTTCAAATCCAGACCTAATAACACATCAGCAGATGAAGATTTCCCCTCTAATTGCACACGAGACAGAATACCAACGGAAGAATCCAAAGCGACAAAGTTAACCTCACAGTCACACAGCTTCTCGAAGTTTTCTTTAATCTTCGGACCAGGCCCCCAGTCGGATGCAAAGGAATCATAGGTATAAACATTAAGTGTTTGAGCCGCTGACGAAAGAGCAGAAAAAGACAGCGTAAAGGTGGCCAAAGCAATACTAGAATAAGTACGAAAAGAAAGTGTTTTCAAGGTGTCGCTCCTAATAATAAGTGAGCGGCGTATAGGTGAAACGGCAAGGTATGATTGACAGACTTGCTATCTCAATTCCTACGCCAGCATAATCTGGATCAGGTTCAATGGGTTAGCGAGCCTTCGCTTCTCAGCTTTGGTTTTTTATCAACCAAGCACCCCATGAGATAATGAGCAATTATTGTAAAGAGTCCCCTAATGAAAGTCTATTTCATTCAAAACCCTAGTCACGGCACCTTGGCTTTTTTCTGCAAAACGCTGCGCCGATTGGCCTATCCGTAAACGTTGTGAGGCTTGTGACGCTAACGCCAACACAAACTCTGTTAATTGCGTTTCGTCTTGGCACTGCAATGCTCCTTTTTCTAGTAGGAGCTGATCCGTAATGTCTTTGAAATTAAACACATGAGGGCCCACAATGATCGCTTTAGCTAATAACGCAGGTTCAACTGGATTATGTCCACCTCGCTTCACCAAACTGCCACCCACGAAAGCCAAATCCGCAGTTTGATAATACTGCATCAGCTCTCCCATTGAATCGCCAATGATCACATCGTATTCAGACCACTTATTGAAAGCCACTTGGCTTCGCAACCCTACACGAGAAAATGAAGCTTGCGCCAAAGCAAACACAGACTCGAAACGCTCTGGGTGTCGCGGCACAAGGATCAACAATGCTTTCGGCTGCTTCTCTAACAAAGCTTGATGTGTTTGCAACATAAGCTCATCTTCACCTTGATGTGTACTGGCTGCAACCCAGACAAAGTCTTTATCAAAGTCATCGCGCCACTGATGCTGCATTACTTCCTCTGGTACGTTCAAATCAAATTTAATACTACCGGTGACATAAACTTTTTTCGCTCCTAGCCCCTTAAAGCGCTGAGCATCTGCTTGCGCATGGGCTAGAAACTGATCAGGCAAAGTAAAAAGGTGACGAGAAATAGCTGAGAACTTTTGATAACGCTGATACGAACGTTCACTCATTCGGGCATTCACAATGCTAATACGCAGCCCCTGTGATTTAGCTTGTTCAAGCAAGTTTGGCCATAGCTCGGTTTCAATGATTAACAATCGAGGACAGGTTAAATGACGCAATGCTAGTCTCACCGCCAAACGCCAATCCATCGGCAAATAACGATGCAAAGCAAATGGAAACACCTGTGCTACTTGCGCCGCACCAGTTGGTGTCATGGTGGTTACTAATAAGGTTTGATTCGGGTATTTTTTTCGCCACTGTGTCACAAGGGGTCGAGCGGCCAACACCTCTCCGACGGAAGCACAATGAATCCACAAGTCCGCTTCCACCTTTCCCCAACGACCAAAGGCTTCTTTGGCTCGATAGGCTGGATAATTTTTTTTAAAACGTCGAACCTTCAAGCAGATGATAGGAGTCAGTAAAGCCAGAAGGAAACGATACAACCACATATTAGTCAGCCGTCTCACTGAATTGCTGGTTATGTAACTGAGCATAAGCGCCATTCATCGCCAATAGTTCAGTATGAGAACCTTGCTCAATGATTTCACCATGATCAACCACCGCAATAATATCAGCATTTTCAATGGTCGAGAGTCTGTGAGCGATGGCAATCGTGGTACGGTTTTCCATCAATCCATCCAAGGCCATTTGAATGGCTCGCTCAGACTCTGTATCCAGTGCCGAAGTTGCTTCGTCCAGGATAAGAATAGGCGCATTTTTCAAAATGGCTCGTGCGATGGCGATTCGCTGGCGTTGACCACCGGAAAGCAAGACACCATTCTCACCAACCATAGTCTCCAAACCTTGATCCAGCTCTTGAATGAAGCCCCATGCATTGGCCGCTTTTGCCGCCTCAATCACTTGCTCATCACTGGCATCACGCAAATGTCCGTAAGCAATGTTTTCACGTATGGTGCCATTAAATAAAACAACCTGCTGGTTCACCAAAGCAATGCTGGTTCTTAGAGAATCTAATTGATAATCTGAAATGGAAACGCCATCAATGTTTAACTCACCTTCATCCAAGTTATAAAAACGTGGAATCAAATTGGCCATAGTCGACTTACCACTCCCAGAGCGGCCGACCAATGCTAGGGTTTTCCCTGCGGGCAAGGATAACGTAATCTTCTTAAGAGCCTGCTTATCTGCATTTGGGTAAGAGAAAGACATGTCTTTCCATTCAATATCACCCTTTAAGGATTGTGCGAGAATTTTGCCATCATCAGGTTCAACCGACATATCCAAAAATTCAAAAATGCTTTGCGAAGCTGCAATGCCTTTTTGTAAAACACTGTTCACATCGGTTAATTGACGAATCGGCTTACCCAACATGCCAGCAGCGGTCAAGAACGCGATGAAGTCCCCTGGCGTCATGTGCTGACTCAAATCCGGACTGAGCGCAAACCAAATCAAAGTAGCCATGGCAAATGCCAAGATAAATTGCACAATTGGAATATTTAGAGAGCGAGTTTTTTCCATTTTCAATTGAGAACGACGATTCTCTTGCGCCGCTTGACGGAAACGTTCGACCTCATACTCACTGCCCCCGAAGATCTTAACAACCTCATGACCTTTAATGGCTTCTGACGCCACATCGGTTACGCCGCCCATGGCATTTTGAATACGCTTACTTAAACGACGAAAACGCTTTGACGCATAAGACACAATCAACCCAATCAGAGGAACCACTAGCAAGAAGAGTAAGGTCAGCTTCCAATTCATGTAGATCATATAACCCAACAGGCCAACAACGGTAAAACCTTCTCTTAAAACAACTCGAATTGCCTGAGTAACAGCTCCAATTACCTGTTCGGTATCATAAGTTAGTTTAGCCAGTAGACGTCCTGTTGGAATAGAGTGATAGTAACTAGAAGACATTTTGACCATTTTATTGAACATGCTGGTTCTCAGGTCAAAAACAACCTTATTCGCAACTTGCGCCATAAAGTAGCCGCCTAAAAAAGTACCAATACCACGGGCAATAAAAATGGCCAAGATTGCTAGAGGAATAACAAGTCTATTCTCAAGTACCTTACCTTCTGAAACGGTATCTACAATATGCTTTAACAAAGCAGCAAGAGCAGGCTCCATTCCTGCATACAGAATAAAACCAATCACACTGAGCATCATATAGACCCACGAGGCTCTAACGTAGCCCAATAACCTCAGATAAGTACTAAAACCTGTGGTTGTCACCGTCTGCTCTTTCACTTCTATTGCTTGCTCTTTTTGCATTCACAAATTCGCTTTATCGATTATGGACGTTGTTGAATAGCCATCTAGAAAAGTAAGTACTTTCACTTCTCCCCCGTTTGACAAGACATGCTCGGCACCCACAATTGTATCAATGGAGTAATCTCCTCCTTTAACCAAAACATCGGGGGATAAAAGCTCGATGATATTTTTGGGGGTATTCTCATCAAACCAAGTCACCCAATCAATCGCTCCAACGGCCTCGAGTACAGCCATTCGGTGCTCTAAACTGTTAATGGGGCGTTTTTCCCCCTTTAAACGTTTGACAGAGGCATCTGTATTCACAGCAACAACCAGACGATCACCAAGTGCTTTTGCCTGTTTCATGTATGCTACATGACCTGGATGCAAGATATCGAAACAACCATTGGTGAACACCACTTTTTCGCCATTTACTTGAGCCAACTTGATCTGTTGTAGGAGTGCTTCCGGGGCTAATACGCCAAAATTTTTGGAATGTGTACGTTGAAACATGATGGTTTCAAGCTGATCTGCTGTAATAAAAGCAGTCCCTAGTTTCCCTACAACATAACCTGCAGCCTGATTAGCGTATTCCACAGCATCCACAAAACGTTTACTGGTAACAAAGATTGCCGTTAGTACAGCAATCACTGTATCTCCTGCGCCGGTTACATCAAACACTTCTCGAGCCGCTGTTGCCAGATAAAAAGGGGCTTTATCTCTGTCCAACAAAACTAAACCATCTTCTCCACGAGTCACCAGTAAAGCATCCCAACCAAATTTGGCTTTTAATTCTTTGGCTTTGATTTCTAGCTCTTTGGTTGTGTCACATGCCCCAACGATAGTCTCAAATTCAAGTAAATTTGGTTTAACTAGTGTGGCGCCTTGATAGATTGAAAAATCATTTCCTTTTGGATCAACTAAGCTAGGCACATTGGCCTTATTTGCTAATTGAATTAAATTCGAAACATCCGCTAAGCAGCCTTTGGCATAATCTGAGAAAATGACGGCATCCGCTTCTGGCAAAGCCTGTTTTACAACTTCTGCAAGCGCTTCATTTTGTGACAAGCTATCAATTCTTTCCTCAAAGTCGAGTCGAATTAACTGCTGATGACGACTCATAACTCTGAGCTTAGTTATAGTTGGCAATTTTTCTGATTGAACAAAGCGGCATCGAACACCTTCTTGTTCAAGACATTTTTGCAAAACTTGCGCATTCTCGTCTTGTCCAACCACGCCAACTAAAGTGACAGCCACACCTAGTTTAGCCAAGCCCAATGCAACGTTCGCGGCACCACCAGGACGATCCTCTATATTTGATACCTTGACTACCTGAACTGGCGCTTCTGGAGAAATTCTTGAAGTGCCTCCATGCCAGTATCTATCCAACATTACATCCCCAACAACTAGGATGTGCTTATCCTTAAAATTTAAGTAAGAAGAATTCATAGCCATTTAATCATCGATTTTTCAAAGCCGACATCTTATCATAGTCCCCCTGCAAGTTGGACACGCGAATTTCATTAAAAATAAGGCTATTATTAGCATGCTTAAGTCAGCCATTTTAGACTGCCAAACTTTTGTTTTTTCAAAACTTCTTCCTAACTGGGCCCAGCATGGCTTAGATGATTCATTAGGCTTCAGTTATGAAAGCCTAAACCAAGATTGGACAATCAATCCTGTTGGCCGAATTCGCCTATTAACTCAATGCCGTCAACTTTACACCTTTAGTCATGCTTGCCTTATTGATGATCAGCTAGATCTTCAAAATAATTTCCAACCTAAGCTCAAGCCATTGTTTAACTTTATTTTAGATCGGTACTATCAAGAAGAGCGTTGGATTTTTTCTTTAAACGACGATTTGAGCGTACAAAATACCGACTCAGACGCCTACGCTCTAGCTTTCGTCTTACTGTCTTTTAGCTTTTATTATCAAGCATCTAAAGACGAAAGAGCCATTGAGTACATTGCTAAAACACACCATTTTTTGTTTGAGAAGATGACCTCTTCAACCGGTGGTTTTTTTGAAACTTTTCCAATCCACAAAGAACAAACACGTCGACAAAACCCGCACATGCATCTTCTGGAAGGCTACATAGCAGCTTTCGAAGCAACTCAAAAGAATGAATACAAAAGCATGATTACAATGCTCTTGTCTCTTGTTGAAAAACACTTCCTTGATAAAAAAAATAAAACACTTAGAGAGTTTTTTACCTACGATTGGCAATGGCATCCTGAGCTGGGTCATCAAGTAGAACCTGGACATCATTTTGAATGGGTCTGGCTTATATACAAAGCGAACCAAATTATACCCAACGCAAAATACACAGATCTCGCTCAACAACTCTGGCTAACCGCCACAAGACATGGCATCGATAATAATGGCGGTATCTTCAATCAAATTGATGGCAACACACTGTTAGCCACAGATAAAGAAAAGCGTATTTGGCCGATTACCGAATACCTAAAAGCCATCACGGTTATGCCAATTGGCTTGGAAGAGAAAGCTCTAAGGCTAACTCAAGCTTGTGAATTCATGCTACAAAATTACTTTCTGGCCACTGGAGGCTGGAATGAATACCTTGACCAAGAAAACACTCCCAAAAAATCCCCTCTATCGGGCACAACCAGCTATCACATTTTTCTGGGCATTACAGAAGTGTTAACATGGTTTAAATTAAACAACTCTCATCACGAATTGGACTAAATATGTTTATCGTTACTGGCGGCGCGGGCTTTATTGGCAGCAACATCATTAAAGCCTTAAATAATCGAGGTATCACTAACATTTTGTTAGTAGATGACTTAACAGATGGTAAAAAGTGTCTCAACCTGTCCGATCTTGATATTGCTGACTACATGGACATGTATGACTTTTTAGAGGCGATCAAGCAAGACTCTTTAGAGATGAATGTTACGGCAGTTTTCCACGAAGGCGCATGCTCAGCAACAACAGAATGGAATGGCAAATATGTCATGGATGTTAACTATCAATACTCCAAGGCCGTTCTTGCATTTTGCTCACAACACAACATTCCATTTTCTTATGCATCCTCTGCTTCTGTTTATGGTTCAGGACCCGTATTTGAAGAAACAAGGCAGCATGAAAAACCGCTTAACATGTATGCTTACTCTAAATTTCAATTTGATCAATACGTTCGATCACTTCTACCAACTACCACACATCAAATCGTAGGCTTTCGTTACTTCAATGTATATGGCCCAAGGGAACAACATAAAGGCAGTATGGCAAGTGTCGCTTTCCATTTACGCAATCAAATATTGGCTGATGAAAATCCGAAATTGTTTGGCGCTTATGATGGCTATGAAGCTGGCGGACAAAGCCGTGATTTCATTTATGTCGAAGATCTCGTCAACACTAAACTTTGGTTTTTAGACAACCCTAACAAATCTGGTATTTTCAACCTTGGCACAGGTAAAGCTGAACCTTTTAGAACGATTGCGGAGACCGTTATCGAGCATTATAGCAAGGGGGAAATTGAATACATTCCTTTCCCAGAGCATTTAAAAGGTGTCTACCAAAGCTTTACTCAGGCAGATATTACAAAGCTAAGAAAATCTGGATATACAGGTTCATTTAGAGGCTTAGCCGAAGGCGTTAAAGATTATCTAAACTGGCTGGATAACCATGGCTAAATATTTAATTGTTGGTCCATCATGGGTAGGCGACATGGTGATGGCACAAAGCCTCTTTATAACTATCAAACAGCAAGAACCCGATGCCATTATTGATGTCATTGGTCCCAACTGGTCTGTCCCGATTCTGGCTAGGATGCCAGAAATTCGTAATGCAATTGTGTTACCTACTAATCACGGTGAATGGGGAATAAAGACACGATTCAAAATTGGTAAAGATTTACGCAGTGAAAACTACAACAAAGCCATTGTAATACCTCGCTCATGGAAATCAGCTTTAATACCATTTTTTGCTCAGATTCCTCATCGTGTGGGCTTCAAAGGAGAGCAAAGATATGTGTTGTTGAACGAGCGACGCAAACTCGATAAAACCATTTTAAATCAAACCGTAAAGCGCTTTGTTTCATTAGGTACTAAAAGTGACGAGGCTTATCCACCAAGAACACTACCTCAACCAAAACTCATCGTTGATAAAGCAAATCAAGCAGAGCAATTTAAGACACATGGCTTATCAAACCGACCTGCCGTCGCTCTTATGCCTGGAGCTGAATTTGGCCCCTCTAAGCAGTGGCCAATTTCACATTTTCGCGAATTAGCTAAAAAACTCATAGAAAAAGGTTACCAGGTCTGGGTTCTGGGTGGGCCAAAAGACCAAGATGATGGAGATAAGATCACTCAAGAGCTTGGAGAGTACAGCATAAACTTATGTGGAAAAACTCAGCTGATTGATGCAATTGATTTACTGAATGCTGCAGAGGTTGCTGTAAGTAATGATTCAGGACTCATGCACGTTGCAGCAGCGGTTGGCATAAAAGTACACGGAATTTATGGTTCAACGAGCGAATTATTCACTCCGCCATTAACAAACAACAAGGTCATACATAACCTCAATCTAGACTGTTCACCTTGCTTTAAACGCTCTTGTCCTTTAGAACATACCAATTGCCTCAAGCTCATAAAACCCAGCCAGATATCAAGAGACATATAAACTTAAGGAAACACTACTCTAATTAGCCGAGAAAATGTGTATATTGACTTTTCATCTTTTAAAAGTGGGATGTAATCTTCTTTTAAAAAAGAAGAAAGACTTCTAGAATCTTGACCATAAATGTAAACATTTTCTTTTCTATAACCGACTAAATCCATCACTTCAGCATTTGTAGTAATGAGTTTTTTATCCAGTAAAAAAGCTTCTATCACTCGTAACGTCACACCGCTTTGTTGATTTTGAGAAACATCAACCAGAATACTCGAATCAAAAACCCTATTTAGATAATCAGAAAAAGATATATAATCCTTAGTTAAAAAACTAATATCTTCATCCGAATAACGTCTTTTTTTATCCTTTACTATGTGAAAGTCGACTTCAACCTCACCTAAATCTTTTTTAATTTTTTTAAGGAGCGACAATCTACCTTTGTCAACACCAGAAAAGAATGCTTTAGAATTTCTTTGATTTCTTGAAGCTAAAGAAATCAGTTTAGATGAATGAATTTGTGGATGATAATTGAAATTATATTTTATAGAATCACTCTTATCAAAGGTCCACACCTCAATTGACTTGACCTTAACATAAAGAAGAAAGAGAATTTTATTTTTAAAACTCATTGAAGCGATAGGATTCCACAACCAAACAACTGGACAACCAATCTTTCTAAAAACTAAATCAATGACAAGAATATTTTCAATCGAAAAAATAAAAACTCGTTCCTTAGAGCTTTTAGGTTTTGAAAAAAAAGCAAACAATCTAGAAAAAAACTTCAAGCCTTTACTTTGATATATATTTTTTTCATAAAGCACATCAAAATCAGAAGAATCAACTTCCTTTGAAAAAAAATGTGACATCTCACTTTCTTTAAATACTATTTTAGTATTCATTTTATATATTGATCAACTCCATTTTCACAAAAAACTTTTTTTTCAAAAATAGAACATTTATATATTTCGTCATTTTTATCTAGCATTTCTCTATCATTCTCTTTATGATAAATGTGATAACCAACAGCCTTAAACTTCAAGTAAATTCTATTAAGGCCTGAGTTTAATAACCGAATAACCATTTCACTATCTTCACGCCCCCACCCTTCAAAATCCTCATTATAACCATTAACATTAAGAGCATCCTTTTTCCAAAGAGCAAAATTACAACCACGAGTTGACTTATCATTATTTCTAATACGAGTTGCCAACTTACTTAAAATTTTTGAATCAATCATATTATGGCGATTTCGAATATCACTCGAAAAAAAACTTGGTATAATTTTTTTATTTAACACTTTAAAACTGATTTTTTCACCTAAAAGAACCCTTCCTCCCTGAACAAAAGCCCCTTGAGTAGCTGCCTCCAGATGAGATTCAATAAACTTTTTCGGTAAAAATAAATCACCATCAACTATAATTAAATAATCTCCACTAGACTTTGCTATTGCCTTATTACGGCTTGCCGCTAAACGAAATCCTATATCCTCTTGCCAAGAATGTAATAATGGAACAGGATATTTTTCTTGTAACTCTTGTATCAATATCTCTGTATCCTCCCTAGAGCCATCGTCAGCGACAATAACTTCAAAAGGGAGCACTGATTGACGCTTAACACTTTCCAACGTTACAGAAAGAGCCTCTTTCCAGTTATAAGTAGTTACGATCAGACTAACTTTCATTTTTTTCATACTCTCTCAACCAGAGATCTATATATTTATAAAATGTTGAATGTGCAGCTAACCAAGCAAGAATAAAACCATGTCGGCCATCCAAAAAACCTAGTTTAATAAAGTACATTTTGATAAAACACGAAAAGGCATGCAGCAAAGACTTTGAGATCGAGGAGCTTTTCTTGCCTTCTCTTTCATCAGCCCAAGCTTTGAGATACTTGGTCGTTTTTAATGAATAATGATTAAGGCTAGAATAGGTATCATGAAATAAATACCCTCGTAACTTGCCCTTATCAATCGATGAATCCGAAATAACTTTTTCATGCACCAAAGCATCATTATACCCTGCCAATTCACGGGGATATAACCTTACAATCCAATCAGGACTCCAACCAGAGTAATTAATTCTCTTTCCAAAAGCAGAACTTAACCTATTCACAAGGTATAATTTTTTACTATTTTCACCAACTGTTAATATTATATCACGCTTCAATTCAGGGGAAACTTCCTCATCTGCATCAATCACAAAAACCCAATCAGTCTTTAAGTACCCTTGAGCTATTTGTCTCTGCCTCCCAAACCCTTCCCACTGGCTATGAATATAAACATCATTCGTATATTTTTTCGAAATGTCTAGCGTACCATCTACACTGCCAGAGTCGACTATAACAATCTGATCAGCCCAATCAGCAACAGATTTTAAGCATCGATCAAGACACTTCTCTTCATTCTTAACAATTAATAAAACACCAATTGATGACATAATTCAGAAACTCAACTATCCATTAGATCAAAATATTTACTAGCCACCAAAACAGAAATCAAATCTTCATTATCTTTATTTAAAAACTGTTTTACATATTGCTTTGCATTTTTAATTATATCTTTAGCTTCATTTGGATTTTCATTGTAATAATCTATTTTTTCTTTTAAGTCTGAGAAATCATCCTTAAGCTTGACATAGTGAAAGTCTGGCTTTAACAGACCCTCCATAAACCATGTTTCAAATCTAGGCTTCCTCATCATAACTAAAGAGTTTGAATTCATTGCCCATTTTAAATTTGTTGCTACATCTTTCCCTTCTATACTCACGATATACTTATAACGTAACTGATCTTTGATTGATAGAAATCCCTTGAAGCCTTCTTTGGTATGATCATTATGTCCAATATTGGCTGAAACGCATCCATAGTATAGATCAACAAAATCTTTTCTATGTTGATGATGCACCATTCCACGCCATACAGCCTGAGGCTTTTTGTCTTCAAATGGAGTGTCATCATTAATAAATTGATAATGCCGGACAGCATTCAATTTAAGTAAAACTGAGTTCTCATTATCATCTGATATTGGTCGACTTTTAACAAAAGTCGGCGTATCAGGTATATGTATAACATCACCAAAGATAAAGTCGAAAAAGTTATTTTTTGAAAAACGACGAATAACTCTTTTTGTATCTGCATAGTATGTGAAGCTCTTCGTCTTTTTAAACCCCCCCACTGAGACAGCTTGAGATGATCTCCTAAAAGACTTTGATAATTTACAATAATAATTAACCCTATTCATTATCTCATCCGTCACATTAGCAGATGCAATGATGTCATCCGCACTTGTAACAGGAAGCTTTAAAGCAAATGACTCCCCAATATAGTATCGAATTTTTGCGAGTCTATTTTTATAATATTGCCAATCCTTTTTTTTCATTCTCAAGCATCCCCACCAAAGAGGTCTCGGGTGTACACCTTTTCTTCAACATCCGTTACATCATCCGTTAAGCGGTTTGCAACAATGACGTCTGACAAGCGCTTGAATTCTGCCAAATCATTAATGACACGAGAGTTAAAGAACTGAGGTTCGTCTAAAGCGGGTTCATACACCACGACCTCCACGCCTTTGGCTTTAATACGCTTCATGACACCTTGTATAGCCGAGGCTCGAAAATTGTCCGAACCCGACTTCATTACTAAGCGATAAATACCAACGACTTTAGGCGAGTGTTTTAGGATGGATTCTGCAATGAAGTCTTTTCGAGTCACATTGGCATCCACAATCGCTCGAATGAGATTATTGGGCACCTGATCATAATTGGCTAAAAGCTGTTTAGTGTCTTTTGGCAAGCAATAGCCACCATAACCAAAGGATGGATTATTATAATGTTTACCAATCCTGGGATCCAATCCCACCCCTTCTATAATTTGTCGACTGTCCAATTGATGGGATTCAGCATAGCTGTCTAACTCATTGAAAAAAGCAACACGCATGGCTAAATAGGTATTGGCGAATAACTTAATTGCCTCCGCTTCTGTTGAGCCTGTGAGCAATACATCCACTTCTGCTTTTAGTGCCCCTTGCACAAGCAAGTCGGCAAAAACACGAGCTCGTTTAGACTCCTCCCCAACAATGATACGAGAAGGGTATAAGTTATCATGCAAAGCTTTTCCTTCACGCAAGAACTCAGGGGAAAATATTAAGTTGTTCGTTGCGAACTGCTGTCTCGCAGACTGAGTAAAACCAACCGGAACAGTCGACTTAATCACCATCACTGCATTTGGATTTAAACGACATACATCGGCAATGACAGACTCAACGTGGCGGGTATTAAAATAGTTGGTTTCTGGATCATAATCTGTGGGCGTTGCAATGATGATGTAATCCGCCCCTACATAAGCCTCTTCTTTGTCCAGAGTGGCCTTAAAGTTCAATTCATCTTGAGCAAGACTGCGCTCAATATCATCATCCTCTATTGGAGATTGTTTGGCATTCAGCATGGCTACTTTTTCAGGAATAATATCCAGCGCAACCACTTGGTTATGCTTAGCCAACAACAAAGCATTCGAAATGCCAACATAGCCAGTTCCAGCCACCGCAATTTTCATCAAACTCTACCTTAAACCAATTTGTTACATCCTAAAATATGTCCCTATTTTACAGTTTGAGAGTGAATTAAGAATGCCTAATTTAACTTTTATTCGCTTTTAAATAAAAATCAGTGTGCCTTAGTCAAACGTAACATCCGTTTTGCCCATTGACTCCAAGACCCCACATATACTCGCTGCGCTTCAATCCCCGAATAGTTTAATGCCAGTACATTATGGCAAGCTGTTACCCCTGAACCGCAATAATAAACATGGGCTTCTTCCTCTTGAGAAATCCAATCCTGCCACTCAACATGCAACTGCTCTGCTGGTTTGAAATAGCCTAGCTCATCAAGGTTATCCATAAAGGGACGATTGATTGCCCCCGGAATATGTCCTGCAACAGGGTCCATGGTCTCATTTTCACCCTCAAAACGATCAGCCGCTCTTGCATCCACCAATTGAAATTGATTCGTCTCAAAATTCTCAACAATACTTTGCTCGTCCACTGCCCAAGGAAATACAACATCAATCACTTCATTGGTTTTAGTACCGGTAAATTGCTGACATGAAACCTCTTTATCTTCCCTTAACCAAGCAGGATAACCACCATCCAACACTCGAACCTTGAGGCCTTGCTGAACCATCATCCACCAAGCTCGAGCAGCAATAGCACCGCCCATATCATCGTATATGACTACATCACTTTGCTTATCAATGCCCCATAACTGCAGTTGATTAGAGAATATCTGCTCTGATGGCAAAGGATGTCGTCCAGAAGTCTCACTTTCAGCAGCCGCTAACTGATGATGTACATCAACAAAAATAGCATTGGGTAAATGTCCTTCTTGATACAGCAAATTCCCTTTAGCTAAATCCGTCAAATAAAAGCGACAGTCCAATAATACTAAATTTGGTGAATCTAGAAGTGACTCTAATTCTTCTGTTGTGATCAAGGTCGTCGGTATCACAGGCTCTCCTCAGATGGATGGTACAGCGCTATTCACTTACCCATTAAGCTATTTTGCTTGGTCTAATTTTGATAATATAGCAGCTAATATTGTCATTAACGGTTTCATTATGTTACGCATTGATCTTCTGCTTACCGAACAAGGTCTCGCCAAGTCACGCTCACAAGCGCAAAGCTTTATCCACGAAGGCAGAGTGTCTTATTTATCAAACGATCAATGGAACACTATTACCAAAGCCAGCTTAAAACTACCAACCGATACCGAGTTAAATGTCACTCAAAAAGACACAGACAAATATGTGTCACGTGGGGCGCTAAAACTTGAAGGGGCTTTATCCCATACAAAATTGGACATTACTCACTTTCAAGTATTAGATATCGGCCAATCTACTGGAGGCTTTAGCGATTGCGCCATTCAACATGGCGCAAAGCAGGTCGTAGGCATTGAGGTAGGTCACGGCCAGCTGGATTCAAGCTTAATCAATCATCCACAGATTGTTTGCTTGGAAGGAATAAATGCACGGCATTTATCTAAAGAAGACTTGCAAAACCATTTACCTGAAGCTGGTTTCGATCTGACAGTGATGGATGTCTCTTTTATTTCACAAACGAAAATCTTACCGCAAATTCCACCTCTACTTAAAGAAGGCGGTCACCTCATTACTCTAGTAAAACCTCAGTTTGAAGTGGGCAAAGAATTTGTGGGTAAAGGCGGGATAGTAAAAGATCAAAAAAGAGTCATGGTATTAGCCAATGACATCAAAGCCTTTGTCGCTGATTTAGGACTTCAAGTGCAATGTTACATTGAGAGCCCAATCAAAGGTGGCGATGGTAATCGTGAATTCTTACTGTGGGCAATCAAAACGTCATGATCAACCCCCCTTAAATCATTTCATCAAAGCCAGTAGCAGAGCCAGAAGGCAGTATTTCTTTGGCTTCTTTTTCTTCCAATTCAACGATGTAGTTTCTTGCCATATACAAGCCTAACACGCCAAAAATAACCGAACCAACTGCCTGACCGAACAAAATCCCTTCCGCCCCCATAAACCAAGAAAAAACAATAATTAATGGCCAAGTCCCTATCGTAGCTCGACCAAAATTTAACAAGGTACTGTGAAGAGGACGACCAAGGTTATTAAAAGTCGCAATGGCGATAAACAACAAACTCTGGAAGAAAAAACTGAAAGAGACAAAGGTCGCAAAAAAACGGATGAGATCCGCACTGGCCGGAGACGCATTGAACACCACCACCAGCCAATCCTGCAATGCATACAAGGCCCAACACAACAAAAAACAGTATCCCAAGGCATAAATCACCGCACTTGAAATGGTTTGATGCATCCGGTCAAAACGACCCGCTCCGTAGTTTTGCCCCAATATAGGGCCAACAGCTCCCGATAATGCAAATAAGCCACCAAAGATAACCGGTATAATACGACCAATAATGGCCACCGCAGCCACCGCGTCATCGCCAAAAGAAGCGGTATGTTCCATCACAATAGCATTTGCTAGAGGCGAAGACATGTTCGTCAGCATGGCAGGAACAGCAATCACCGCAATACATCGAACGTCTTTAAAAAAGTCCATCAGATCAAATTCGCCTAACATTTTATGGACGTGAACCACACCATAATAAGACACAGCCACCATAGAGAAACGAGCCAGCAAAGACGCAATGGCGGCACCGTCTACTCCAAGACCAAAGGCAAAAATAAAGATAGGATCTAGAACGGCATTCACCAAGCCACCAATCATAGTCGCGTACATTGCACGCTTGGCATCGCCCAAGGCACGCATAATCCCGGAACCAATCATACCTATCATCACAGCAGGCATGCCCAATATCAGAATCTGCAAATAACCGGTTGCCAGATCTAGAGCCCGTCCAGTGGCACCAATGAAAAATAAAATATGCGGAATTTTTGGCCATAAAAACCAAACAACTAGGGAGGAAAATAGAATACCAAATGCCAGTACATTGACAGCTCTACGTTTTGCTAACTCAAGGTTGCGCTCCCCAATCGCACGAGAAACCAAAGCGGTCGCTGCGATGGAAATGGCGATACTCAGCGAGACCGTAAAAAACATAATAGTGCTGGCATAACCCACTGCCGCTACGGCTTCTTTTTCTCCCAACATGGAGAGAAACAGCATATCGACTAAATCCACCAAAAACATGCACATTAACCCTAACGCACTGGTAACCGACATGGTTACCACGTGTTTAAACGTTGAGCCTTGTGTGAGTTTTGCCGAACTGGGCATTCATTTCCCCTAATAACCTAACTATAAAAAAACCGGGCAAGCCTGAGCCTACCCGGTTGATTCATTTTCTCATGACTAGAGCATGATGAGAATGCCTAGTTTGTGGACAAATTAGTGAACATCAATGAAGGTTACTAACATGACGGCCAAAAACCACCTTTTCAACATCCGCAAAACGTTCTGCAAAATGCACCGTCATACCGTCTTTAACGGACTCAGGTAACTCATCAAAGTCTCGTCGATTTGGTTCAGGCAAAATTACTTCATTAATTTTACTACGCTTGGCCGCGATAATTTTTTCACGAATGCCACCAACAGCCAGTACTTGACCTGTCAAGGTCAACTCCCCCGTCATCGCCAAACCACGACGAATCGGCTCACCTTTTGCCAATGACATTAAAGCCGTTGCCATAGTAACGCCCGCACTTGGACCATCTTTTGGCGTTGCCCCTTCTGGCACATGTAAATGGATCATGCTTTTATCAAAAAACTCCGGCGCTCGTTGATAACTCTTGGTATGAGAAAACACGTAAGAGTACGCGATGTCGGCAGACTCTTTCATCACATCGCCCAGTTTACCTGTTAACTTCAGTCCACGAGTCAGCTCATGCACTTTAGTGGCCTCAATTGGTAAAGTAGCGCCCCCCATAGAAGTCCAAGCCAAGCCAGTCACAACGCCAACACCTTGAAGTGTCTTTTCTGGACGGAAATAAGGCATGCCAAGTAATGTTTCGACGTCTTTAATACCAACATTGATATGGTGCTTCTCACCTGTCATGAGTTCTACGACACATTTACGCAGTATTTTTTGCAGTAACTTATCCATACCTCGCACGCCAGCTTCTCGCGCATAATGCTCAATCACATGTCGCAATGCCGCATCAGTGATATTTAACTGCTTTTTAAGTAGTTTGTTTTTCTTAAGCAACTTCGGCCATAGATGCTGCTTAGCAATCGCCAACTTTTCATCAGCAATGTAACCAGATAAGCGAATCACATCCATTCGATCCAACAAAGGTGATGGAATCGTATCCAACTGATTGGCAGTACAAATAAACAAAGCTTTCGACAAATCAATGCGCATGTCCAAATAATGATCCAAAAACTCACTGTTTTGCTCAGGATCAAGCGCCTCTAATAAAGAAGAGGCCGGATCGCCCTGAAAAGATGAACCAATCTTGTCGATCTCATCTAGCATGATCACAGGGTTCTCTACTTGCACATCTTTTAGCGCCTGAACAAACTTACCTGGCAAGGCACCAATGTATGTTCGTCTATGACCTTTTATTTCTGCTTCATCACGCATGCCACCAAGACTAAACCGATAAAATTTTCGATTTAGTGATTCTGCAATGGATTTACCAATGGAAGTTTTACCCACACCTGGTGGACCAACCAACAATAAAATTGAGCCCCCCATTTCACCACGGTGCGCACCAAGGGCCAAAAACTCGACAATGCGATCTTTGATGTCACTTAATCCAGCATGATGAGACTCTAACACCTCTCGCGCCGCTTTAATGTCCAAATTGTCGTCAGAGTGCACCCCCCAAGGCAAAGACGTTGCCCAATCTAAATAATTACGCGTCACGCCATATTCTGGAGAACCTGTCTCTAAAATACTCAGTTTATGCAGCTCTTCGTCGATTTTATCTGAAACCGTTTTAGAAAGCGTTTTACCTTGCAAGCGTTCTTCAAAACTCTCAATGTCTGACGTACGATCGTCTTTCGAAATTCCCAACTCTTTTTGGATGACTTTAAGCTGTTCTTTTAAAAAAAAGTCTCGTTGATGCTTACCTATTTTATCATTCACTTCTGCACTGATCTCATTTTGTAAACGAGCAATTTCAAGCTCCTTACGCAACAAGGTTAATGATAAGTGCATGCGCGTTTGAACAGGGATGGTTGCCAACACATCGTACAAGTCTTCCGCGTCCGCAGACGTAATGGAGGCGGCAAAATCCGCCAACAAACCGGACTCATTAAACGAAAAACGACCGAGGTATTGACGTAAATCTTCACTGAATAATGGATTGAGTCGAATCAGCTCTTTAATCGCATCCAAAATCGCTATGGAATAGGCCTTTGCTTCATCGTCATTAGCCTTAGCATCATTGATATAGCGAACTCTCGCTAGATAGGGCGCCGTTTCACTCAGCCATTCTATTACTTCAAAGCGTTTCACACCTTGCGCTAAGAAAGTCAGTTTATCGTTTTGTTTCTCGGCTTTGTGTACACGTGCAACACAACCGATGGATCGAAGCATGTCAACAGGTGGAGCCCCCTTGCCTACTTTTTCAGCGTAAACTAAACCAACTGCAGCCTGTGGATGTTCAGCAATACGCTCCAAAGTATCTTCCCATTGCTCTGCATCTACCATCACAGGCTGTACCTGTGCAGGAAAAAACGGACGGCTGGAAATTGGCAGGATGTAAAGGGTATCTGGTAATACATCGTCAGGAAGGGCTAACGCTTTCGGATCACTTATGACCACACTTTCCTCTTCGGACAAAATGTCATCGTCATGTTGATCAATGTAATGCTCATCATCAGTCATTGCTAATCTCTTTCTTTGGCTCTGTTTACGAAAACAAAGTCGTTGTCTAAATGTATTGAGTTATTTCTTATGTAATGACGATCTTGCCAAAAACAAGTTCCCCTAATCAGTTATGACAAGCTGCTAACTAGGAGGACAAGATTAAATGTTCAGCCAAAAGTGAGTTAGTGGTATCATCAGCACAAATATTGCGTCACCACTATTGCAACGCCCTCAGCTCGCCAAACGAAAAGGAAAAGCGTATGACCCGCGAACAACTACTCACAAAATATGACGATATTTTTGTCATCAACCACCCTTTCGTAAAACACAAGCTAACCAGTTTGCGCGACAAAAACACCAGCACTCGTGAATTCCGAATGCTGGTTGAAGAACTCGGCACCTTAATTGGTTACGAAGCGACTCGCGATTTAGATACCATTGATATTGAAATTGAAACCCCGCTTGAGACAGCCATGTGCCCAGTCTTAAAAGGAAAAAAACTTTGCATTGTCACCATCATGCGTGCTGGTAATGGTTTGGCCGAAGGTGTTTTGAAACTATCACCTTCTGCTCGTGTTGGTCATGTGGGACTGTACCGCGACCCAGAAACCAAGCAGCCTGTTGAATACTATTTAAAAATGCCACATTCAGTAAATGAACGAACCATTATTGTAGTAGACCCAATGCTGGCAACCGGTAATTCTGCCATCATGGCGATTGATAAGATGAAAAAAATGGGCGCTTCAGACATTCGATTCATTTGTCTTTTTGCGGCACCGGAAGGCATTCAAGCTTTCAAAGAAGCACACCCAGATGTGGCCATGTACATTGGCACTATTGATCGCGGTTTAGACGAACATGCTTATATCCGCCCAGGAGTTGGTGACGCGGGTGACCGCATTTACGGCACGCGCTAATCATAAAAGTCATAAAAAAGCCGCCAAAAAGCATTATGCTGTGGCGGCTTGTGGTACGAACCTAAAACCTAACTTCTTAAAGCCAAATATCCGCCTGCACTGATCATAATACTACCAGCCACTCGATTAAGGGCTTTCATCGCCGAGCTAGATTTCATCATGCGACGCGCTTGTGACACACTCACTGACACCAAGGTTAACCCCAGCATAAGCGCAACAAAGGCCAACACCGATGCCAACGCGATGTCCCAAGTGGTCAAAATGGTCAAATCCATGAAGGTCGGTAAAAATGCGATGTAAAACAAAATGACTTTCGGGTTTGATGCGGAGATCATAAAACCTTGTGCCAAACTGGCCATTTCTTGCTTAGACGACTTTGCCACTGGCACTTCCTCCATGTGACTTACCAAAGGCGCTTTCCACATTTTCCAACCTAAGTAGATCAGATACGCAGCACCAAGATACCGAATGGCCAAAAACAGCCCTTCCATAGTTTGCGCAATCACTGCCAACCCCAAACAAGCCATAACCAAATACAGGATATCAGCCGCCGTCATACCAACACACAAAGTCACACTGGCACGAGCACCTTGAGTCATGCTTCTTGCAATGATGGCAAATACACCTGGCCCCGGCGTTATACCGAAGATAAAAATAGCGACAAAAAAAGTAAGACTACTTTCGACAGTCATAGCAACTCCTTCACACCACAACCTGCTAACACCATTCGCGTGATAAAGACTTTTGCCTCATCATAATCACTTTCACCCAAACATTCTTTTTGCAACATAATGCGCACCTGTGCATCAAAATCTGCGTAGGTCTGTGTCATGGCCCAAATACTGATAAACAAATGCTCTACTGGCACAGGGTCCATTAACTCCTCATTGACCCATGTTTCAATCGTGGCTTTTTCACGACTCAATTCAGAAACAAACAAGCGACGTAAGTAATCCAGCACAAAGGGCTCTTCACCGATTAACGCCATAGCAAATACCTTAGAGGCATTTTTATTATCACGAGACTGATCAATCTTCTCACTTATGTATCGAGTTAGATTCCGCTTTGGACCTTCCTCGACATTAAATTCGCTGACAGAGTGAAGCCACATTTCCAAAATACGCTCTAACACAGCTTCCAATAAATCTTTTTTCGATCGGTAATAATAATGCACATTAGCTTTAGGTAAGCCAGCCTCATCAGCAATCATTTGGGTTGTGGTCTTTGCCAACCCTTGACGAGCAAACACTCGCTCCGATGTTTCCAATATAAGAGTTTGATTTTGCGCTCTAATGTGTGCTTTCAGCTGATCTTTAGGTCGTTTTGCGTCGCTCAAAGTCTAGCCTCGCTGCTTTCTAGTCAATAGTAGGGGAAACTCTGATTATCCTATTCAGAGAGAGTATAAGAATAACACTCTTTGACGCTGTCACGAAGGTAGCCGAATACAAAATATGCCAGATCCTAAATTCACTCAACACACTAAGGAAATAAAAAAAGACCAGCAAAAAGATCACAATAAAGAGAAGGCAGGTATGAAATGCAGGCATAAAAAAAGGGAGCCGAAGCTCCCCATTTCCCCTCGTAACAGAGACTCAAATAACTATAGGCATTCATTATTTAAGCTAACTGTTACACCACGTTGGCGCTGTGATTAAGGCCCATATAAATGACATGTACCTTAATGTTCTTGAATTCTGAGATTAATTATAGACAGCTGATGTAACAGTGCAATAGTTTGAACCAAAAAAACTAAACAAACGGTCAATTTTTTTATTTTTCGATTTAAATTTTCGCAGGGAGTGACTTAGAAACTCGGTTACGGCCCTTCTCCTTCGATTGATACAGAGCCTCATCCGCTCGTTTGAGCACATTGGTTGGTATCTCACCAGCGGACGCAAATGCCACACCAATACTCGCCGTCACATTCACCTCAATGTCCTTTTTCTTTTTAGGATCAAGGACTTCAACTTGAGCGTCCTCAATACTTTCACGCACTGTCTCTAAAACCGCCTCGACCTCTTTCACCTGAGCTCGCCGAAAAACCAACGTAAACTCTTCACCACCATAGCGAAAAGCTCGACCTGGAGCAGAAAACAACTTTAATTGCTGGGCAACGCTCTTTAACACCTTATCTCCCATATCGTGGCCATAGGTGTCATTGAACTTTTTAAAATGATCCACATCGACCATGGCGATGGCATAATTCTTGGACAAGCCAACCAACTGCTCATTCAAGGCACGACGTCCTGGTAAGCGCGTCATGTCGTCCAAATACGCCATACGATAACTTTCCATCAATAGGAACCAGATCCACAACAGACATTGCGCCGACAGCAAGGTGTCGTATTGCACACCTGAGACACTAAAGCGAGAAATGATGATCAGACTCAAAATACTAATCAAACCACTGGCATGAAAAGCATCATTACTTAACCACCATGCCATGGCCATAAGCATGATACTGACGACAAGGCCAAACCAAAGCAATAAATCAGACCAAGTGAAAGGCAGTTGGAAAACCGCTTGATCAAGAAATGCAAAAGACACCCAGTGACGTTCAACCGCATAACACCAACACACTAGCATGGCGACAAACAGTAAGCGATTGACAGCAAAGCGATTAAAAAAACCTCTCTCCTTAACAAACGCCAACAACGCTACACAAAAACAAGACACCACCAAATACGCGGTTATGGAAGCTGTTTGATTCGAGCCCCCATACAATTTGGGGATCAACAGCAGCAACACCAGAATAAAAACACGGCCCTTATTAAAATGCCAAGCAAGTAAAATGGCGACACCTGCTAGAATCAAAGGCATCAACGGCAAAATACTGACCCAAACGGGCGGCAGTAAGCCAACATATAAGCTCGCATAGACACTTAGGAGCAAGATACAACATGGTGCGAACAAAGAACCAAAACGCTCAGACATAGGACAACCAAACCCATCGAATCATTCGATTAAATACGACCAATATATTGCCCCGAAACGCGTTCTGTTTCATTAATAATATGCAGAAATATAAAAGATAAGGAAAAGACAATGGGATTATTAGTAGATGGCGAATGGGTCGACCAATGGTACGACACCAAAAAGTCACAAGGTAAGTTCATCCGTAGCGAAGCCGTCTTTCGAAACTGGATTTATTCAAGCGATCAGTACGATGCCAATCAAGACGATCATTTCCCAGCCGAAGTTGGACGCTATCATTTGTACGTTTCTTTGGCATGTCCTTGGGCGCACCGTACTTTGATATTCCGACATCTGAAACAATTAGAAGACATCATCAGCGTCAGCTGTGTTCACCCAGACATGTTAGAAAATGGCTGGGAATTCAAGGCAGATACCAATTTCCAAGATGGACATGTCGCCAATGGTGATCCATTACATCAATTTCAATTTGCTCACCAAATTTATACCAAGGCCAAACAAGATTACAGCGGACGAGTCACCGTACCCATTTTATGGGACAAAAAAACGAACACTATTGTTTCAAATGAGTCCGCAGATATCATTCGCATGTTTAATAGTGCCTTTAATAAGCTCACTGGAAACACCTTAGATTTTTACCCAGACGAACTTGCCCCAGAGATTGATGAGATAAATGATAAGGTTTATCACACACTGAACAATGGCGTGTATAAATGCGGCTTTGCCACCACTCAAGTGGCTTATGAGGAAGCTTTAACACCATTGTTTGAAACACTGGATTATCTAGACGATAGATTACAAGATCGACACTATTTAATGGGTAACCAACAAACTGAGGCTGACTGGCGCTTATTTACCACCTTAATTCGTTTTGATGCCGTGTACTTTGGTCACTTCAAATGCAATCTAAAACGCATTCTCGACTACCCAAATATCAATCGCTACTTACGAACTTTGTATGAATATCAAGGAATCGCTGAAACGGTCAACTTTGATCATATAAAGCGGCACTATTACTACAGCCACAAAAACATCAACCCGACTCAGGTTGTTCCCGTTGGCCCAAGCCAATTATTTTTAGCTTAGTCTTGATAAGGTATACGAATGATGGCGCCCGAAAACGTCATCATATCGTCTGCGAATATTCTAAAGACTGTTAAATTGAACGCATTTTAAGGATAATGGTGCCTCTTTTGCTTTTTGATAGCGCCTCGACATTGAGCGAAATAAAGCAAATCCCTATGTTATAGTTGAGAGTTGTAGCTGTTTATGGAAAAGAAAATACTCTGGGTTATCACAATAATACTAATTTTAGTTTTATGGATTAAAACCGGCCCATTTCAGGATGAAGAGGACGTAACGGATGCAGACACGACAGAAAAAGTCAGTTCAGCTGGTGAAGCAACACAAGACGAGAAGGATTACTTCAAATCTCACCCCATCCAAACCAAAGCGCCCGACTTCCAAGCGATAACAGATGTTAAGGCTCGTAAAAAAGCCTTCTTCGAATACTTATCTCCTTTTGCCAAAGAAAAGAATGATTTGATCCTAGCCGATCGAGAACGCCTAAATACTATACTTAAAAAGTCAAATACACTGTCTAACAAAGAGATTGCTTGGATATCAAAACTACGTAAAGACAACAAGCTCAAAGTGCGTGACCAGTACTCGACACAAGAACTTCAAACACTATTGACGCGCCTTGATATCATTCCTACGTCATTGGTACTTGCACAAGCGGCCAACGAATCGGCATGGGGCACTTCTCGCTTCGCCACTCAAGGCAACAATTATTTCGGACAATGGTGTTTTCGCAAAGGCTGCGGCCTAGTACCTGTTTCTCGTGATAATGATGCCGATCATGAAGTCCGAAAATTCCACGATGCTCGTGAATCTGTATTCGCATATATAGATAACCTCAACACCAACTCAGCCTATAAAAAACTTCGAAACACCCGTGCTAACCTTAGGCAACAAGACGAAGTCATTACAGGCTTAGCATTGGCTCAAGGCTTAGAGCATTATTCCCAGCGTGGCCATGCTTACGTTAAGGAAATCATTGGCTTGATTAACTACAACAAGCTATGGCGCTTTAACCGCATACAAGCAAATAATGAGTAACCATCTTTTATTGCACTTTTTTCCGAATCCAAGATAGAAAAAATGTAATAAAATGCAAGTTTACGTTACTAAATTACTGTGTCTGGGGTGGCTAAGCGCCATCCCCTTCATTACAATACCGTAATATTTTACTCATCCCTAAAACGAGGAAATTCAATTGGCCCGTTTACCTGTTATTGTTGGCTTTGGCGGAATTAATTCGGCTGGTCGTACTTCATCACATCAAGCTTATCGCCGAATCGTATTTGATCTTCTACCAAACTCAATCCAGCAGGATGTGTTATTGGATCTTGCAACGCTAACCAATATGGCGGAGCACAAAAATGGGCTTTGGCAAACTGACACTGGTGAGACACTCAATGCAGAAGCATTAGTGGACAGCATTGGTGAAGAACTCCTAGCTAAAACGCTCATTCGCCGTATTCATCCAAGTCTTTTTGATGTTGATCATGTCACCATCCATAAAGCGACGTCCTTACAAGCAGTTTCCAATGAAGAGAAATTTAGCTTTAGAGCGAAAACTCGCTCTTTACCAAAAAACAGACCTTCAAACTGGAAGGTCACCTCTGTGTCCGACACCATCAGTGAAATTACCGTTGATGGTAACTTAGAAGCCTTCGTAAAAGACACTAAACCATTGGCCGTAAAATCTGCAGGACAACTACCAACAGGATTTGATGCTGGTAAGCTCTACCAGAGCCGTAACCACCCTCGTGGTTTGCAAATGACGGTTTACGGCGCATCCGATGCGATTAAGAGCAGTGGAATTGATTGGGAGCTCATTCGCAGTAAAGTCTCCCCTGACAAAATGGCCGTGTATGCCGCCAATTCCATTGGCCAAATGGACGATTTAGGCTTCGGTGGTATGTTGAAATCGGCCCTTATGGGCAAACGTACCACTTCAAAACATTTGCCTCTTGGCTATGCACAAATGCCAGCCGACTTTGTCAGCGCTTACTTACTTGGAAGTGTTGGTAATGTGGGAACAGCGATTGGTGCTTGTGCGACCTATTTCTTCAATTTAGAACGCGCGGTAGATGGCATAAAATCCGGCAAATTCCGTGTGGCCATGGTTGGAGGAAGTGATGCACCTATCACTCCTGAAATCATTGAAGGCTTCCGAACCATGGGGGCATTGGCTGAAGACGTTTCATTGCTAGCTTTGGATAAATTAAGCCAGCACGATGAGCCAGATCACACTCGCAGCTGTCGCCCTTTTGCAGAAAACTGTGGTTTCACCATTGGAGAATCAAGTCAATGGACACTGTTAATGGATGATGAGCTTGCTATTGAGCTCGGTGCTCAAATATTTGGCGCCATTCCAGCGGTGTATTCCCATGCAGATGGCCACAAAAAATCCATTTCGGCACCGGGTGTTGGTAACTATCTAACCATGAGTAAAGCCATGGCGTATTTAGAAAACATCGTCGGCAACGAAGGCTTAACTAAACGCACCTTTATTCAAGCTCACGGTACCAGCACGCCACAAAACCGCATTACCGAATCACATGTATTGAGCAAAGCGGCCACCAGCTTTGGTGCAACAGACATACCAGTCGTTGCTATGAAAGCGTTTTTAGGTCATTCGCAAGGCACTGCCGGTGGCGATCAATTACACCTTTCGCTCGGCGTTTGGCAGGATGGTATTTTACCTGGCATCACCACCTCTAATGCCATTGCCGATGATGTGTATCAAGACGGTTTGAAATTCCAATTGAAGCACGAACACTACGGTGCTGAGTATTTTGACGCCGCCTTGCTAAACTCAAAAGGCTTTGGCGGCAACAATGCAACCGCAATACTGCTGTCTCCTCAGCAAGTAATGAAAATGTTAGCAAAACGTTATTCAGCGGAGCAATTAGCAGATTATCAACAGAAGAAAGCCACTGTGGTTGAAAATGCGGCCGAATACAATCAAGCCGCCATTCGTGGTGAAGTCTTACCAACCTACAAGTTCGGCTTTAATGTGCTTGGAGGAGAGGAATTGGACATCACCAACCAGCATATCAAACTGCCTGGCTACGACCTTCCAGTTGATCTTCACATCAATAACGACTTTGACGATTTGACCTAATCTTAAAGCATTGCGCTGCTGCTTGAATACGTTCTAAACGTCTTTCAAGCAGCACTCTAATCTACAAATTTTCCTGTAAGAATTCGAGTAACAATCGTGTTTTCTGGGACATCAATTTACGCTGTGGATAAATCGCGTGAAAACTGATTTCATACCCTTTCCATTGTGGCAAAACATTGACCAATGCACCTGACTCTAGGTATTTCGATACCAAAAATTCCGGCTGATAAATGACACCAACACCTTCTAGAGCCAATCGTGCCAACGCTCCACCATTATTGGCCCGACAATTCCCAGACACCACAATCGATTGACGCTCACCTTTAGCGTCCGTAAAGTGCCAGTGATCAGATGTCATGGTATTGGTATAAAGCAAACAATTATGGCGTTGCAAATCTTCTAAAGACCTAACCGCACCATATCGCTCAAGATACTCCGGAGAAGCACATACATAAGACCCGGCAGTACAAAGCTTACGAGCAACAAATTGATCGCCCCCCAATTGACCACCGCGAATCGCTAGGTCTACGCCGGACTCCGTCATGTCGACACGTTTATCGTTAAAATCCACCTCCAATTCAATCTGTGGATATAAACGAGTAAAACTGTCGAGCAAAGGCACTAAATGCGTCAAACCAAAATCCATTGGCACACTGACTTTTAATAACCCTTTTGGCTTTTGTGCTAAGTCCCCTATTTCACTTTCAGCCTCTTCTAGTGCATCTAAGATAGACACACAATGTTGATAATATTTTTGGCCAGCATGGGTCACACTGATGTTGCGGGTATTCCTTTGCAATAACTTGGTTCCCAACTCATCTTCAATAAAGTTAATATAACGAGTTACCATAGGTCTTGAGATAGCAAGCGAATCACTGGCCAACTTAAAGCTCTCCACCTCATACACTCGGCAAAACACCTTCATTGCTTGTAACTTATCCATTTCACTCACCTAAAATCAAAAAAGTTCCCATTTTATTATTTCATTATAGTTAATATTGAATTGTTTTTTTAGCAGATTATTTATTAAAAAAAAGATACTAAACTGTGCGGATACATAAATCTAAATAAGGAGAACATACATGAAAGCAATAGCAATTAGCGCTTTGGCTTTAGCCTCTAGCCTTTCTTTCGCAGCAGACTACAAAGTCGATACAGCTCACTCTGCAGTCATTTTCAAAATCGGCCACTTGGGTGTGAGCACCACAGTAGGGCGTTTTGACGAGTTCAGCGGTGACTTCTCATTCGCTGATGATGGCAAATCTGGCTCAGCGACACTAACTATCCAAGCTGACAGCGTTGACACCAATCACGATGCTCGTGACAAACACTTACGCAGTCCAGACTTCCTAGACGTTAAACAGTTCCCAACCTTAACATTCACCAGCAGCCAATTTGACGGTGACACACTGACAGGTGATCTAACATTACATGGCGTTACTAAAGCCGTCACATTTGATGTTGAAAAAGTTGGTGAAGGTAAAGATCCATGGGGTGGTTACCGTTCTGGTTTTGAAGCCACAACAACCATTAACCGCAGTGATTTTGGCATCACTTATTTCATCCCAGGTGTCACCGATACGACAGAAATCGAAGTATACGTGGAAGGCATTCGCCAATAAGACAGTTTAAGGAAAAGACATGTACGAAGAAGCCAGTAACTCAAATTTAATCATGCTATTGCATACGGCCATTTACCCCTTTATCGCCGCGCTAATAGTCAGTTTTATTACTGGCAAATTACTGCGTTCATCGTCTTTTTTAGGCTATCTCGGTGGTTTTATTGTAGGGCTCAGTCTGATCCATTCAGGACTGAGCTTTCCACCAAAACAAGCGATGGATTATTATAGTATCAGTGTCATTATCGGTATTTTAGCCTTTGTCAGTCTATACCTCAGCAAAAGCTCAACGGCGTTAAAATATGGAATTTGCGCCCTATTAATCGGGACATCCTTCTACTTCTTACTTAACCCTGTGCTCCAACATTCAGGGATTCACATGAGCATCATATGGTCTGTTGCTTGTACCATCTCTACGCTTGCGTATATTTTGCTAAGCCACCAAACTAATAATAGTAACAATACTGAATCCAAAGGATTCGAAAAGTTAGAACCTCACACTCCCATGATCGGCTTGATGATCGTCGCCGGCAGCGCTGCTCCTGTTATTTCGATTGGAGGCAGTTTATTAATTGGCCAGTTACTTGGCGCTTTTGCCGCCGCCAGTGCTGGCTATCTATTGGTGAGCCTTATTACATCAAATAGACAAGCTTTTAGTAGCGCTCCTGCCGTAATTATACTGGCAGGCTTAATCAGTCAAAGCCATGTTTTAGCAGACATTCCTCTACACGTCATGATCTTAATAGCTGCCTCTTGCTTCGTGACACCGATTGTCCGTAACTTAACGCAAAAGGCCATACCAACCATTATCAGCCAAGCCATTCTGAGCATCCTCATTAGTGGCTTTTGCTTATGGTTAGTATGGCCTGAAAGTAGCCTCTACTAGTCTTTAAAAATAGAACGTGAAGGACGCCATAATGGTAGAATGAATGCCATTATGGCGCAATTGACAGCACTGTAAGACAACAAATAGAGCGAATCGTCATAACCCAACTCTAAATGCAATGACACAATCAAAAAGTTTGGCAACACAATCAAAATCCAAATAAAAATGGCCAGAAAGAATTGTCCAATACGTGTTAAATTTCTGACTCTTAACATTAACCAAGCTGTGAACCACAAATACACGAAACTTGAAATCAGAAATATCACCAGCACATCCCAGCTTGGAAGTTCTGCTGCGTCATGCAATACAAAACGACCTAAAAATTGCGTTGGGGTTGATGCATACCAAAGAACGCCTACCAACACTTGGAAGACAAACACGACCATTACCGCTTTAAGATTCATTTTATGCACGTCAACTCCTGCTCTATCTGCATATCAAAGGTCAACCATTGACCTTGAAAAGACATGAGCGAGTGTTAGATCCCAAACGAGCCTTCAACCGTTCATGTCTTCATCAACTAACTTGATATAATTCCTTTACCAGACTTCTTAGTTTTGATCGCCAAGGTCGCTGCTTGATACCAAAGTGATTAAACACTTTTCGACAAGACAGAGATTGTCGCTTCATTGCGACTTGCGATACACCTTCTACACTATCCGATGGTGCTTCAACATCGACTTGCGCTCTTGAATCATACTGAGCCGCCGCAGCTAAAATCGCTTCAACCAATCCAATCCAACTAATTTCCTCAGCACAGCAATAGTGATAAATCCCTTTACTCTCTGCGCCATAATGACTCTGATTAACCATCGACAACACCACTCTAACTAAGTCAGAAACTGGCGTCGGACTACCAATCAGGTCATCTTTATAAGCAAGATTAACGCCACCCTGAATCGACTCCAGAGTACGACAAACAAAATCATCACCCTGACCACTAAACAACCAACCCGTTCGCAGCACAATATTTTGTGGGTGATTTAACACTTCCAATTCCGCCTGAATTAACGCTTTAGCATATGCACTGTTGCCATCTGGCACATCTTTTTCCGAATAAGCCAAGCCTTTATCACCCGAAAACACACGAGCACTGCTCAACATAATCAGAGGTGCAAATGCCTCTTGGCTTAAAAACGTCAATACTCCTAAAAACTTGTCATAATCAGATTGCAAAGCATGACGTAAACTCAGTGCATCGATGACCACATCAAAGGTCATGGCTTTTAACTCATCACGTCGAGTTGCATCCAGCAACAGCGCTTCGTCTGGACACAACCATTCAAATTCTGGTTTATCTTGGGTTAGGTTTAAAAAAGCCGCTCCCACTTCTGTTCCCGAACCCAGCAGCAAAATACGGATCGGCGCATTAATGTCTTGTTTATTATTCAAAGTAAGCCCTCATGCCACTTAGGAAAAACTCGTAGTAGATTATCATAGCTATCAACAGCAATCTGCTCTACTTCTTCATTCCTAATAATGGCAACACTCTTCGCCACTTCAAGAATAGACAAGGGAGTATTCATCTGCCCTTGAAATCCATACAAAGGCATATCAGGGGAATCCGTTTCCAGTACATAAGATTGTCGATCCAAAGCCTGTAATACACGCTGCGCTTTCTTAGCCCTTGGATACGTCACCGTACCACCAATGCCTAAAACAAACCCCAACTCAACAAACCGCTGTGCTTGTTCGTAACTGCCATTAAAAGCGTGGATGGTACCACCTGTTTTCAAGCCCACCTGACGAAGACATTGATATACCAAGTCATAACTTTTCCTAGCATGTATCACGACTGGTAACGCCAGTGATTTAGCAATAACCAATTGACGAATAAAAAACTCTCTCTGCACCTCTAACGACAATGAACCAGGCCAATTATCTAAGCCAATCTCACCTATCGCGATGGCCCCATCCTCACATTGAGTCGCCAAATTATCTAGCTCAGACAATTCAGCCCCCTTAAGAAAGTAAGGATGCAAACCGTAAGCAATACGCCACTCAGGATATTGCTTTGACAACTCAAGCAAACGCCCCCAACGAGACGATACCGTTGCTGGCACTAAAAAGTGTTTTATGCCAGCTCCCAAACAACGAGCCATCAACTCTTCACGCTGTTCGTCGAACACATCAAAATCAAGATGACAATGAGTATCTATATACATATACAAAAGATTACATTATTTATTACGCAAATGGCCAGTTTAAATTTTAGCCAGAAACAAAAAAGCCGTGACAGAGTCACGGCTTTTAAAAAACTTAGGTAAAAAAGCAATTAGAGAGCTGGACCAGCCTTTATAATCGCCTCAGAAACAGTATCAAACTTCTTAAAGTTCTCTACAAATTGTGCAATCAAGTTCTTCGCTTGCGTTTCATAGGCCACCTGGTCAGACCAAGTCTTACGAGGGTTCAGCAACACACTATCAACACCAGGCACTTGAGTTGGAACGTCTAGATTAACATCCGCAAGATGCTCTGTTTCCACATCAATCAAAGCACCTGACTGAATAGCCGAGATCACAGCACGAGTCGTAGGAATACTAAAGCGCTTACCACCCTGGCCATGGGCACCACCCGTCCAACCAGTATTGACTAGGTACACCTTACTACCAAACTCTTCAATGCGCTTAATCAGAAGATCCGCATACACATCTGCGGAACGAGGGAAGAAAGGCGCGCCAAAACAGGTTGAAAATGTCGATTTAATACCACTGCCAGCTCCCATCTCTGTCGAACCAACCAAAGCAGTATAACCACTTAAGAAATGATAAGCTGCCGCTTCTTTGGTCAAAATAGACACAGGTGGAAGCACGCCAGTCAAGTCACAGGTTAAGAAAATAATGGCATTTGGCTCACCCGCACGATTTTCAGGCGCGCGCTTTTCGATATGTTCACGAGGGTAACCCGCACGGCCATTTTGCGTCAAAGACGTGTCTGCATAATCGGCAACTCGTGTTTGCGGATCAAGCACAACGTTTTCAACAATCGTACCAAACTTAATCGCATCCCAAATAATAGGCTCATTCTTTTTCGACAAATCAATGGTTTTTGCGTAACAGCCACCTTCGATATTAAATACCGTATCTTTACCCCAACCGTGTTCATCATCGCCAATTAAGAAGCGCTCAGGATCGGCTGACAAGGTTGTTTTACCCGTTCCAGACAGGCCAAAAAACAAGGTCACGTCATCCTCTGTTCCAACATTCGCAGCACAATGCATTGGCAATACATCGTGCGCTGGCAACAAGTAGTTTTGTACAGAGAACATAGCTTTTTTCATTTCGCCTGCGTAACGCATGCCAGCAATCAAAACTTTACGTTCAGCAAAGTTTAAAATCACACAGCCGTCAGAGTTAGTACCATCACGCTCAGGCTCACAAACAAAGTTAGGGGCATTTAAAATCTGCCACTCACCTTTAGAAGTCGGGTTGTATGTTTCTGGACGAATAAACAAATTACGTCCAAACAAATGATGCCAAGCCGTTTCTGTTCGCATGATGACAGGTAGATAATATTCATCGCCCGCACCGACATGAATATTAGAGACAAAAGATTCTTGATTATCCAAATAAGTGGTTACGCGATCCCACAATGGCGCAAACTTATCTTCTGGAAAAGCTCGGTTAACCGGCCCCCAATGAATACTATCTTTACTTGAGGCCTCTTCTACTATGAAACGATCCATTGGAGAACGACCTGTACGAGCACCTGTTTCAACAACAAGTGCGCCATTATCGGCTAGAACCCCTTCGCCATTTTGCAATGCCTTCTCCACCAACTGAGGTGTCGTTAGGTTCTTATGAATTCTAGTTACTTCCGATGCGGAGTTCATTACGCTAAATCCTCTGTACGATAAGGGTTGACTGATATTTTTTATAATTATGAACTGAATTTATTCTGTGAAATCGATAGTAACAAATCATTCTAAGAAAACATATTGTTATAACAAACTGTTATTTTATTACCATTTTGAAAGCCAACTATATAATGTAACCAATTGATAAATATAATAATAAATAAAAATATGACACTCTAAAAAGCCAGAAACGCTATTTTGCTGAATATTTGAACAATTTTTTTGTAGTTTTCTTTCTTTTTAGTAGTCTTTCTACTAAGCCGAAAATTGCTTACCAAAAAAATACCCCACAAAAGATAGGGTCATAATTGGGCGATTTTATCGACGAAAACCCCTATAAAGACTAGGGACTCTGAAAAAAAAGCATAAAAAAACCTATTTTTTTGAATTTTTCTGTCCCTTATTACCTCCTGATGTTTGTTTCTTCATGGTAAGATAATTTCCTCAATTCCCCCAATTGTTCAAAAGGTTGATCGATATTTATGTTAGAAACGAATCAGAACTGCAATATTGGATTTGTCGGCCTGGGTGTCATGGGAAAAAACTTGGCCTTAAACTTAGCTGATCATGGCTACCGAGTTGCAGGTTTTGATCTTGACACACATAAAGTACAAGATGTTTTGGCAACAGAAGCCGCCGAACGTCCTGACCCTTCGGCTCCAGCTCGAATTATCGGCTGCGGCAGCATGGAAGAAATGCTATCCAATTTAGTTAAACCCCGCGTTATTGTCGTTTTGGTGCCAGCAGGCAAACCTGTTGATGCCGTTTGCCAAAACCTAATCAAAGCCGGTTTAGAAGCAGATGACATTGTCGTTGATTGCGGTAACAGCCAATGGACAGACACCATTCGTCGCGAAGCGGAATACAAGAAGCAGTTCAAGTTCTTTGGCACCGCCGTATCCGGTGGTGAAGTTGGCGCACGCTTCGGGCCTTCTTTAATGCCTGGTGGCGATGCCGATTCATGGAAATATTTACAACCTATGTGGGAAGCGGTTGCAGCCAAGGTAGACAAAGACGGTAACCCTATTGTCAGCAATACTCCTGGCAAACCGGTCACTGAAGGAGAGCCTTGTACGGCTTACCTTGGACCAGATGGCGCAGGCCACTATGTTAAAATGGTTCACAATGGCATTGAATACGCTGACATGCAGTTAATTTGTGAGGCCTACCATTTACTGCGTTCTCTATTAGGTTACGAACCCGAAGAGATCGGCAAGTTGTTCGAAAAGTGGAACCAAGGTGTTCTAAACAGTTACTTAGTCGAAATCTCAGCGGACATTCTTCAGCAATACGATCACCAAACTGGCGCCCCATTAGTTGACATGATTTTGGACAGCGCTGGCCAAAAAGGCACAGGTCGCTGGACCTCAATTAGCGCCACTCAAATGGGCGTACCTGCGGGCATTATCAGCGAGTCTGTTTATGCACGAGCACTCAGCACATTGACTACTGAGCGAGAGTACGCAGCCGCCAAACTGGTCGCTGAAGTAGAAAGTGGTGAGATTGAAGCCAGTGACGTCGAAGCGGCGATTGAAGAAGCCTTGTATTGCGCCAAAATTTGCGCCTACGCACAAGGTTTCCAACTTATGCGTGCCGCACAAACCGAGTATAACTGGACGTTAAACTTCAGTGATATCGCGAAAATATGGCGTGGTGGCTGCATCATTCGAGCTTCATTCCTACAAAAAATTGCGGACGCTTTTACCACAAACCCAGAACTTGAGAACCTATTGCTCAGCGATTACTTTGCTGATGCTATGGCTTCTAAACAGAAAGGGCTTCGCAAAGCCGTTGTTCTCGCCGCACAATCAGGCATTCCAACACCATCATTCTTCTCAGCATTAGCCTATTTTGATGGCTATCGCTCTGAAGTTTTGCCGGCCAACTTATTGCAAGCGCAACGAGATTATTTCGGCGCTCATACTTATGAGCGAGTCGATGGTGAAGCAGGCCAGAAGTACCATACCTTCTGGCAAGAAAAAGGTCGTCCTGAACGCAAAGCCTAGAGCCTTTAAACGATAAAAAACCACGACTTCAATATTAGAAATCGTGGTTTTTTTATTTCTGGATTTATCAATTTTAATATCAAAGCATTAAGACCTGGCTTGCTTTTCCATCGAGGTCAACATGCCACGCAACATGCCATATTCTTGTTGGTCGAGTCGAGAACGTTGAAATAAGCGTCTAAACCTTGGCATCACTTGCATTGGCATATCTGGGTCGAGAAACTCAATGTCGACCAAGACCTTTTCTAAATGTGCCAACAAGTAATCCACTTGCTCAACTGTCGCCGCCGGAACATCCCATTTATTCTGCACAGCAGGAGCATCTTGGGAGGCAAGAAACTTCATGCGCAATTCATAAGCAATCACCTGCACGGCCGCCCCAAGATTCAATGAGCTAAAAGAAGCCACAGAGGGAATATGCACATGATAATGACAACGCTGAAGTTCTTCATTCGTCAGCCCTCTGTCCTCTCGACCGAATACAAAAGCCGTTTCTAATCCTTCATTGAAAACCAAATCAGCGGACTCTCGAGGATCCACCAATGGCCAAGGTATGGTGCGTTCACGAGCACTGGTACCAATCACTAACTGACAATCAGCTAATGCTTCTTCTAGGGTTTCCACGACCACTGCGCTTTCTAAAAGATCGGTTGCACCAGAAGCTCGACTCACCGCTTCTTGACTTGGGTAGTCCCTTGGCGCCACCAGATAAAGGTCTGCCAAGCCCATATTTTTCATCGCTCGAGCAGCGCCCCCTATGTTGCCAGGATGAGACGTATTCACCAGAACGATGCGAACTTTATTTTGCATGATGATAGATACCAGCTAAGAAATAATGTAAATCCACGTATCTTAACAGATATTTTTTGGCATTCATTTAATTGGTTAGTTTTTCGCCAATATTTCTCTAGCCAATATAGGATTATTAAGCTAGAATTCGCGCTCAAATTTTGGCTCCCAGATCTCGTATCTGGCACGCCCGCTCTTTAACACTTTATCTGGCAACTGCTGCTCCCTTACAAAGGGCGGGTAGTACATATTTAATGACGAATTAATGATGGTAAATTATGCAACCTAGAATCAATGTCGCAATAAAAGCAGCCCGTGCCGCTGCAGAATACATAGTTCATTCTCAAGAGAAATTATTATTTGATAAGGAACAAGGCAAATCTGCTGCGGAAGTTTACGCTGCCGTTTGTTCTGGTGCTGAACGCAGCATTGTTTACCATCTAGAAAAAGCTTACCCTGCGGATACCATCACCACTCGTTTACAAGGTTCAGTACAAACTGGAGAAGAAGGCGAATGGATTATTGATGCGATTCAAGGACAACATTTGTTCTCTCGTGGGTTAGCTGGTCATGTGATTACCATCAGTTATGTTGTTGCCGGTAAAGTAGAGCACGCCCTTGTGCTTAACCCTCATACTCGTGATGAATTCTACGCAAGTAAAGGCCGAGGCGCTTACTTAAACAACTCTCGAATTCGCAGTAGCTCTGCTCGTGCGATAGAAAATACCAGCTTAGCAGCGCAATTCCCTGCAACAGATCGCACATCAACCTACCTTGAAGGCCAATTGGCGGTACTTTCTGATGTCGCTCAACAAGGCGCCCGCGTTGTTATGCAGGATGCGCCAGCACTGATGCTAGCCAACGTTGCAGCAGGTCGTTTAGACGGTGCTTGGGGCATTAAGTTACAAGAATGGGAAATGCAAGCGCCTCTGTTTATCGCTAAAGAAGCCGGTGCTTTAATTGCCGCTTTTGATGGCTCTCCAAGCTTGGAGACAGGTGACGTTCTATGTGCAGCGCCGCGTTTGTTTAAAGTATTATTGCCTGTGTTAAACAAACACCTTAACTAAGCTTTTCTTTACCGAAAAACAAAAAAAGCCTCATTCCCAAACTTTGGCAATGAGGCTTTTTATTATCTGGGTCAGCCTGTTTAGTGCTTATGATGGCTGTGCTCATGATGATGGTGATCTAGGTCTTCATGAGACGGTTGCTCTTCTCCTGGATAATACAAGCCCATATCCTGGCGCACTTCATCCAATGTCGCCATTAATGCCAGACTATCTTGCCAACTGTGATTTGGACTTTGCAATAGACCTTCTTCGAGACAACGGTTTACTTCATCGACTTCGAATTGATAGCCCATACCAGGAAAATCAAATTCAACCGCACGTTCATTGTTAGCCTCATCGACTATGCGACATGACCTTGCACAGAACCATTCAGAGTCAATTTCGATATAGCCTTTTGTACCTGATAGAATCGCTCGATTCGGATGACAAGAAATCAAAGATGCTTCTAATGAAGCCAGCTGTCCGTTTTCCCAACCCAACAAAATTTGCTCAAACACATCCACATCCGTGTCACCAATGACAGCTTGGTTTTGAACAAAATCCGGCTTACCAAAAAACAGCTGAGCTAAGAACACAGGGTAGATACCCACATCCAATAAAGCTCCACCACCCAGTTCAAGATTCATTAATCTGTGATTCGGGTCAGTCGGAGCAACAAAATTAAAACTCGCCTGAATGCTTTGTAAATGGCCGATTTCACCCTCTTCAACCCATTCTAATACTTGCTCAATAACAGGATTAAAACGTGTCCACATGGCTTCCATTACAAAGACTTCATGACGCTCTGCCAACTCATAAAGCTCACTCGCTTGGGCTTCATTAAGGGTAAAAGGTTTCTCACACAATACCGCTTTTCCCGCTAAGATACAGGCTTTTGCTAAGTCATAGTGATGTACATGTGGGGTGGCAATGTAGATCACATCCACTTCATGACTGTTAATCAAGGAGAAGTAGTCCACAAACGCGAGCTCAATATCAAATTTTGCAGAAAAGGCATCAGCGGACGCTTTATTTCTGGAAGCGACAGCTCTAAGCTCTCCCGACTTCACATAACGGAAATCACTCGCGAATGCATTGGCGATTTGCCCCGTACCGATAATTCCCCAGCGTAACGTCTTCATCGCTTCCCCCTCAACCTAACCAAATGCGGTTATTTCAAACGAAACAACCGAGCTGTAAAAAATGCCCTAAGTTTGACCTTAAAGGTCATTATAGTCCACTGGCATTTTCTAACGCTTGAATTCGATCAATTAAACTCGATACCTGAGACTCCAATTCATTTACTCTGGTTTCAAGTGAAGCATCACTCAACGGATATGAATCCTCATTAGACAAGACAGTGACGACTCGTTCAACCCCCATGCAAAAGCACTCTTGAAAACGAGCTTCCCGTTTGCCCGCTTGCTTAGGTAAGGCCTCAACATAAGGACCACCTACCATACTTTTCAACGCCTCCAAAGCGGCTTCCACCTCCTCTCTCGAGTCAAAATCATGTAAACGCCCACTTCGAGAACGCAGTTCACCCGGAGTTTGTGGCCCTCGTAAAAATAGCAGGCAAATCACCGCAGTTTGCCCTGCATTGAATTTCAGGTCCGAAAATTCAGTATTACAGAATCGATGTTGATATTTGCTCACACGACTATGGCCACCAGCCACTTCGGAGATCAATCCACGTTCAACCAGGGAATCACTGCGTCCTGAACCTCTTGCTCTGACAAATTCATCACAGGCTCACGATTGGATTTCTGGTTACAAGCGGTTTGTAATGAATTAAGACTCAACGGATAATATTCTGGAGTCGTAATTGCTTTCTCGATGAGGCAACCAATCACACGCATTTCGATGAAATTAATTTCATGGTAGCTCATAATATTTCCTACTTTTGTTTACGAATAACCAATTTAAAGGGCATGATTAATAACGCTTTAAACGAATTAGGTTGGTATGTTTTAGTATTAGGTAAGCCAATGCGGATTGCCGCATCCCCTCCAAGCGCCTGCTGACATTTAGTGGCAAATAACCCGTCCCAAATACTCAGAAAAAAACCAAAATTACGGTTCGCTTCCAGGTCTCGACGAGAATGATGAATCCGATGCATGTCTGGCGTCACTAGGACCCGCTGCACGATGGATTCCACTTGACGCGGTAAGCGAGCATTAGTGTGATTAAACATGGCAGAAGCGTTCAATAAAATATCGAATAGCAAGACCGCGATAATAGGAATACCCAACAAATAAATCGCCAGCGCTTTAATCACCAAAGACAAAATGATTTCAATAGGGTGGAAACGTACTGCCGAGCTCACGTCCAACTCAGGATCTGAATGGTGAACTCGATGAATCCGCCATAGCCAAGGAATTCGATGAAAAAGTCTATGTTGCCAGTAGATCAAACAGTCCAAGCAAACAACACTTAATAAAACGGTTAGCCAAGTTGGCCAAGCCAATTGAGAAAATAAACCAACGTCATCACCCAACATAGCAATAAAGGACAATAGAAGAGGCTGGATGAGGCGCACACAAATGGCCCCAATAAATAACAAGGATAAGTTATGTGGCCAACGTTTTCGCCACAATAATAAGATACTTCTTGGTTGCCACCATTGCCAAGCAATTAGGAAAACAAAAAAGATTGCAAAAACACCAAAACGAACCGAAAAATCAATCATTTAGTACACAAATAAATTGATACTTAAAGCAACGTATCCTTCTATGCCAAATACCCTCATAAATAAGTGAATAGCCCCCTGCGATTCACAGCAAAATATGACTGACACTCGCGTTATAAGTTCCTTAAGAGAGACATGACGACGTTATCATCACAAGGCAATTGCATATCTGATAACACGAGATCCATCTTCATTCATCAAACCACATTCTTTAATGCTGCCTCAATACGATTCAAGGCTTGTTCGAGAACACTCTTAGGACAACCAAAGTTTAGTCTAACGAACGAAGCATTGCCGAAATCCTTACCCGATGAAACACCTACACCAGCGTTTAAGAAAAATTCATATGGATCTTCAACGGATAAGGCAGAGGCATCGATCCAAGCAAGATAAGTTCCTTCTAAAGAACTCATCTTCAGTGGTGTGTTAGCCAATCGCTGAGCTAAATAGTCTCGATTTTGACGTAAGTATTCCAACAAACTCTGATGCCATTGCTGTCCATCTTCATAGGCTGATATAGCGGCCGTTAGGCCCAACATGTTCGGAGAGGCCACTAAGCCAGCTCGGGCTTGCTTAAATGTTTGTCGTAACTTGGCATTTTCTATCACTGCAAATGCATAGCCTAACCCAGCGATATTAAAGGTTTTGCTTGGCGCCATTAAGGTAATCGTACGTTGAGCCACATCCTCATTTAAGCTAGCAAAAGGAACATGAGGTAAATTTTCTAAGATAAGATCACAATGAATCTCATCACTGACTACCAATAAATCGTACTTCTCAGCAATCGAGTGAATAGCAAGTAGCTCTTTACGGCGAAACACGGTCCCACCAGGGTTGTGAGGATTACATAACAGTACCATTTTACTGTTTTGTTTAGCACATGCCGCTTCAAAGGCTTGCATGTCAGGCAACCAACGATCATTCTGCAAAACCATGTCGACCTTATGTAATTCGCGGCCAGCAAGCTCTGGCGCTTTGGTCAAATGATAATAGACCGGCCCTGGCACAACGATGCCATCGCCCTTTTCAGAAAAGATTTGAACACTTAAATGTAGTGCACAAACTAATCCCGGTAAATGTACTAAATCGCCACCTGAAACTGACCAATCGTAACGGCTCTTAAGATGGTTCTGGATGGCTAACACCAAGGCTTTCGGAGTATGAGTGTAGCCAAATACGCCTTGCTCAACTCTCTCTTTAAGAGCGGTTTTGATGCACTCAGGCGCATCAAAGTCCATATCAGCCACCCACATTGGAATAACCTGTTCGGGGTATTTTGCCCACTTGTCACTACTCATTTCAGAACGATCAATAACACGATCAAACACAGAAGAAGATACATCCATTAAGCAAGGCTCCAATCATCAATTTAACTTTCATCATACCCAGTTCATAGAAAAATCACGAGAACTTGCAAGCATTGCATCACCGTCTTCTAATACCACTATTAAAACAAGCCACAAGCTTAAAAATTCAAACCAAATAACACATTAATCAGAAAAACTTGGCCACAAAATAAAAATACTTGCTTAATTTTTATCCCAAACCGACATAAGACTTCACAAAAAAGACCCGGAAAAAAATTAAAATTACATTTTTATTAATTAAATCATTAAGTTAAATTGCTTAGAGAACTAATATTTAGAATTGTCAAGGGTTGACCTAAATTGCACAATCAGCCTAGTATAGTTTTCGTTAAACAGTTGTTTAATAAAAAGGTTCATCAATGCCCAAAGTAGGAATGCCCGAAATACGTAAGCCTCAGCTCATCGAGGCCGCTATTAAAGCCATTGATAAATATGGTTTTTCAGGTGCTACTGTGAGTGTTATTGGCAAAAAAGCAGGCGTTTCACCCGCCATTATTAACCATTACTTTGGCGGCAAAGACGGTCTTTTCGAAGAGACCATGAAAAGCTTGATTCATGAATTTTTTGAAGTTTTATCCGATGAAGTCATGAAATCGAAAGATAAACCCGCTAAAGATAAGGTGATGGCTATAGTTAAAGCTGGTTTCAGCCAATCTCAAACTCATCCCCAAGTAGTCAAAGCTTGGATGGGATTTTGGGCGTCAGCCATGCATACACCATCGCTGTTTCGTTTACAGCGCGTTTATTCCAAGCGTCTCCAAAGCGCTTTGGTACATGTATTAAAAACCGAATTTCCAGTGGCACAGGCACGCGATGTGGCCTTCACTGTGGCAGCCATGATTGATGGCATGTGGTTGCAAGGGTCTTTGGCTGGCGGCATCCACAAAGAAACATCGGCTAAACTCATACAAGATTACTTAGATCTGGTCATGCCTGATAGAGGCTATCGTCCACATTAAGTAAAAGTAAAAAATGGTCGAATAATACACCATGGAGCAAGGTAGGAAGCTTTATATTGCAATAATAAAATGGCACTAATCAATTTTTGATTATCACAAAAGAGAGGGTAAGGTATGTTAAATAAAGCAACAAAAACCGCGATCGCCATTAGTTTGGCTAGTGTGTCAGGTTTCACAATGGCAGCAAGCTGCTCAACAGTACGTTTTTCTGACGTGGGTTGGACTGATATCACAGCAACAACGGCCATTACTAGCGAAGTGGTAGAAGGCTTAGGATACAAATCCAAAACTCAATTGCTTTCTGTTCCAGTAACCTATACTTCACTTGCAAACGGCGATATCGACGTTTTCTTAGGTAACTGGATGCCAACTATGCAAGCGGATATCGAACCCTACCTAAAAGCCGGTACGGTTGAAGACCTTGGTCCAAACCTAATGGGCGCAAAATACACACTAGCGGTTAGCAAAAATGCTTATGAAGCTGGCGTAACAGATTTTGCCGCTATTGCAAAACACCGCAAAGACTTCTCTGGCCGTATCTATGGTATTGAACCTGGTAACGACGGTAACCGCATCATTCAAGACATGATCGATTCCAATGCTTTTGGCCTTGGTAATTTCCAATTAGTAGAGTCAAGTGAAGCAGGCATGCTTTCACAGGTCAGCCGTAACACTCGTCGTGGTAAATGGATTGTCTTTCTAGGTTGGGCACCGCACCCAATGAACGCCAACTTCGACATGGAATATCTGGCCGGTGGCGATGACTACTTCGGTCCAAACTATGGTGGCGCAAACGTCCATACTAACATCCGTAAAGGCTACATTGCTGAATGTCCAAATGTTGGCAAGCTACTTACCAACTTGAAATTCTCTTTGCCAATGGAAAATGAAGTCATGGGTGCCATCCTAGATGAAGGCAAAAAGCCTAATTTAGCCGCTCGTGACTGGTTAAAAGCTAACCCAGGTGTGCTTGATGCTTGGTTAGAAGGTGTCAAAACCACTTCCGGTGGCAATGGCCTAAATGCCGTTAAAGCACACTTAGGACTTTAATATCCTCTTTGTAATACCTCAACATGCTATGCAGTCAGTTTGCTGCATAGCATGTCTTATTTAATCTTCGGGAGAACACTTATATGAATTGGCTGACGGATAATAAAATTCCTCTTGGCGCCTGGATGGAAAACTTTGTCGATTGGCTAGTTGATGCAGCTTCCGTTTTTTTCGATCTTGTTTCAATCACATTAGAAACCATGATTATCTCTATGGTAGATGCCATTGAGTGGCTTCACCCATTAGTGGTTATTGGCGTCGTATTAGCAGGTGCTTGGTTCCTTCATCGCAGTATCGGCCTGCTGGTTTTTATCGCAGCAGCTCTGTTGTTAATTATTAACATGGGCTATTGGGTTGAAACCATTCAAACCTTAGTACTTGTTGTTTCAGCAACAGCAATAAGCGTCATGATTGGTGTGCCAATTGGCATCGCGGCAGCTCATAGACCTTGGCTTTATACTTTTCTGCGCCCCATATTGGATTTAATGCAAACGATTCCAACCTTTGTTTATCTAATCCCAACCCTCATTCTGTTTGGCTTAGGTTATGTACCAGGTCTGATTTCAACCATTATTTTTGCTATTGCCGCACCTATTCGTTTGACTTACCTGGGCGTCAGCAAGGTACCAAATGAGTTACTAGAAGCCGGCTTAGCATTTGGCTGCACGAAATCCAAACTGCTTTATAAAGTCGAACTGCCTGCTGCTATGCCAAGTATTATGGCTGGGGTGACTCAATGTATCATGCTGTCCCTTTCTATGGTGGTGATTGCCGCCTTGGTCGGCGCTGACGGACTCGGTAAACCCGTCGTTCGTGCACTTAATACCGTAAATATATCTCAAGGTTTTGAAGCCGGTGTTGCCATCGTATTAGTGGCCATCATTCTTGACCGTATTTGCAAAACCCCATCCGTTAAGAACGAGGTTTAATTCATGGCTGTTGTATCAATTGAAAATGTCGACATTGTTTTCGGCGACAATCAAAATCAAACCTTACCCTTAATGGACAAAGGCCACAGCCGTGATGAAATCCTTGGAATGTCTGGCGATGTAGTTGGTGTGCAAAATGCCAATATCGAAGTTAATGAAGGTGAAATCTGTGTGTTGATGGGCTTGTCAGGCTCAGGTAAATCTACCCTTCTTCGAGCGGTTAATGGCTTAAATAAAATTGCCCGTGGTCGCTGCCTTGTCAGAGACGGCGACAAGATGATTGATATGGCAAAGTGTGATGACAGCACTCTACGCCATATGCGAACTCACCGTGTGTCTATGGTCTTCCAAAGCTTCGCCCTTATGCCTTGGCTAACCGTGCTAGAGAACGTTGCTTTCGGACTAGAAATGCAAGGCATGCCAAAAGAAGAACGTCTCCAAAAAGCACGAGAACAGCTCAAAATGGTCAGTTTGGATCAGTGGGCTGACAAAAAACCAGACGAACTGTCGGGTGGTATGCGCCAACGCGTTGGCTTGGCTCGTGCTTTTGTCATGGACACAGACGTACTATTAATGGATGAGCCTTTCTCAGCACTAGACCCATTAATCCGTTCTCAATTACAAGACGAATTAATCGAACTTCAGAAACGTTTAAATAAAACCATTATCTTTGTCAGCCACGACCTAGACGAAGCCCTTAAGATCGGTACAAAAATTGCCATCATGGAATCGGCTCGCATTATTCAAGAAGATGCACCGGAACAAATCGTGTTGAATCCAGCAACAGAATACGTTGAGAAATTTGTCGCCCACACAAACCCACTCAATGTACTATGTGGCAGCTCTTTAATGACGCCGATTGATCAACTGGTCGAAAGAGATGGTCACATCATGATCAATGATAATACTTGGCTAGAACTGGATAACGGCAAGCTAATAAAAGTTTATAATAGTAAGGGAGAAATGGTAACCGTGGATTGGTCGCCTGAAACCAACTTAGCCAATTCACCAAAAGACGCTGTATTCCTTGTTCCGGCTAACATTGCTATGCGTGAAGCGGTTGAAATACGTTATCACGCTGAGCAATTTATGATTCTCATGGAAGGTGATCAATGTCTAGGGGTGTTGCAGGATCATAACTTCTACCATGCCTTATTAGGCAAGCATTTCGGCCGAGACGAAAGCCTCTAATTTCCACAAAAAAGCGAACCAATTTGGTTCGCTTTTTTGTACTGTTTCTTAGCGTTATCCTCACGTTCAAAGTGCTTTTTCAATCGAGACAAAAAACCTTTCCCTACCGGAGAATAAGCATTGCATTCAGTAAATCTATCGGTATAGTCTGCCGAAATATTAACCAACTGCTTTTTTCAGATTTTCCAGTGAAATGAACAAGGACATGACATGTTAAAGCAAACCCTGTTGCCTATCTGGAGCTTGCTCTTTGGCATTGCGATTTTAACCATAGCCAGCGCCCTTCAAAGCTCGCTAATTGGTATCCGCGCGTCCATTGAAGAGTTCAATACGTCCGCCACAGGGTTAATCATGTCGGCCTATTATTTAGGTTTCATTGTGGGTTCCTTGATTGTACCAAACTGGATCAAGAACGTTGGCCATATTCGAGTCTTTGCGGCGGTGGCTTCCCTAGCCTCTATCACCATCCTAATGCAGTCAGTGTTGGTTAATCCTTGGTTTTGGATCTTTATGCGTATGTGTACCGGATTATGCTACGCCGCCTTGTTTATTGTCACCGAAAGTTGGCTAAATGAAATTTCCACCAATACCACACGTGGCCGTTTATTCTCCATTTATATTATTGAAATTTGGGCTTGCCAGACGTTTGGTCAGGCTCTTCTAAATATTGCCTCGCCAGGAGGTTACGGACTCTTCATTTTAACGTCCGTACTGATTTCTTTGGCCTTGGTACCATTATTATTGGTCAGAACCCCATCACCGACCATTGATATTCCGGAAAAGCTCAACATCATGGGCTTAGTTCGAACCGCGCCACTTGGTGTGACAGGCGTCACCATTGCTGGTATTACATCAGGTGCTATGCTCAGCTTAGGGGCCTTGTATGCCAAAAGCATCGGTATGAACATCATCCAAATATCCCTATTTACAGGTGCCAGTTACATCGGCGGCATGTTATTACAATGGCCGATTGGCTTGTTATCAGACCGACAAGATAGACGAGTAACCATTCTGTGGGTGGCCATCGTTGGCGGTGTAACGGCTCTCATTGTGCCTTTTGGCTACAAGATGGATAACCAGATCATCATGATGGTAGGGATGTTTATGATTGGAGCCTTTATCTTTCCCATGTATTCACTGGCATCGTCACACATTAATGATCAGCTTAGACCGGAGCAAATTTTATCCGCCAGTAGCGGTATTATCTTGCTCAATGGCGTCGGCGGGATGATTGGCCCTCTAGTGGCAGCCATTTTGATGGACTGGATCAGCCTAAACGCGCTTTTCTGGTTCGTGTCTTTCATGAACATTTTTGTCATTCTAGTGGCCTTGTACCGTATTAATGCGCAACCAGCGATGGTTATCGAAGAACAAGGGGATCAAATTCCAGTAGCACTGACCGTTTCGTCTGTTGCCACCGCAGAAATGCTAGTCGAGGCCGACTCTTCTATTCAAACCGAAGAAAAAAGCCATGAGGTGGAAATCAAGCTCTAACCACTCCGTTATTTCAAGCCACCCTCCTTAGAAAGGCTGGGTGGCAATTTGAAAGGCAATAAACCAGATCAACAGTGCATTGATACGATTAAACCAACGCCAAAATGCCGTTTTTTCCAGCAGGGCTGCACATAATCGTCCAACAAACGCTAAGGATAGAAACCACATAATGGATGCCAGTATGCCACCCATGACAAACTGCCATTTATCTTCTTGCCATTGATTGGCCAAACTGCCAATTAAAATCATGGTGTCTAAATAAAAATGCGGGTTCAACCAAGTCACAGCCAAGGCCATCATCAACAAAGGCCAAAGAGTGAGTTTTTTGGTATAAAGCTCCAAAATTAAATGCTCCTCTAGAAAGGACGCTCGCCATTTGCCGTAAGCAAACCAAGTCAAAAATGCGACACCGCCCCAACGAGATGTCATCAGTAACCAATCATGTGTTTGCAATAGCATCCCAAGTCCAAATGCGCCTAACATCATGGAGATTGCATCGCTCACAATAAACAATAATGCCAAAGGAAACGCGTAATGGCGTTTTAACGCTTGCTCTAATAAAAAGCTATTCTGCGCGCCCACCGCAATAATCAAACCACCACTGGTGATCGCACCACTCATTAAAGCCAACATAGCTCATCTCCTCATAATTGGCTTGATCTTATGCAATGGGAGAACTAAATTAAAATTAATTAAATTAAAACTACATTAGTAAAATTTATGTTTGATTATAAAGCACTTATCAGCTTACAAGCAGTGGTTAAATACCAAAGCTTTGACAAGGCTGCAACGGCACTTCACATCACTCAATCAGCGGTATCGCAAAGCATCAAACGCTTAGAGCTGGAATACGGTCGTCCGTTACTGATTCGCGCCAGACCCGTAATAGCAACCTCACTAGGAGAAAAGCTTCTTGCTCACTTAAACAAGATAAGTTTGTTAGAAGAGGGATTACAGGAAAGCATTCATGGGGAAGTCAGCCATCAGCCACTTAATATTGCGACCAACAATGACGTGCTTGCCACCTGGTTTATTCAAGTTATGAAAGCATTCGCTAGCATCAGCACCACTAAACTGCACATCAAAGCTGCTGACCAGTTACAAACTCGCAGCATGCTGCAGAGTGGGCAAGTAGTGGCTTGTTTAAGCCAGATTGGTACGCCTGTCGCGGGTGGAGATGTGGTTTTTTTGGGCGATATGAGTTACGAGTTGGTCGCAACCCAATCTTTTATTGATCACTATTTAATGGGTGACATCAGTGTCCAGTCCGTCGCCAACTCCCCTTCTCTAGTCTATAACGAAAACGATGAGCTGTGGGAAAGATACCAGAACGAATGCCTTAAAATAAAAGCCGATGCAAATAACAGCCACTGGTATCCATCTTCTCATGGGTTTGTCGAGCTCGTCATGGGTGGCACAGTCTGTGCTTTAGTTCCTAGTGTCCAAGTAAAACAGCAAATTGAAAACGGGCAGCTAATTTCCCTGTTTCCAGATGACAAAATCGCCTTGCCACTTTATTGGCATTGGTACAAACTTAACGCCCCAATATTGGATCGCTTAACTAAGGTGATATTAACTGTCACAAAAGATGCCTTATACTAATGGCATCAATGAAACAGGCTGGCTATGCCCATGTTTGGACAGCCATTTTACACAGCCATTTTAAGGAAAAACTATGATACGCAAATGTCTATTCCCTGTTGCAGGCTACGGCACCCGTTTTTTGCCAGCCACTAAGTCCATGCCCAAAGAAATGCTTCCAATCGTTAACAAACCACTTGTGCAATATGGTGTCGAAGAGGCAACAGCCGCAGGTCTTAACAATGTTACTTTTGTAACAGGACGAGGCAAACGAGCCATTGCAGATCACTTTGATATTAGCTACGAACTGGAACACCAGATCTCAGGCTCCAGTAAAGAAAAATATCTTGAAGGCATTCGTCACCTTATCGACCATGTAAACTTTTCTTTTACTCGTCAAAACAACATGTTAGGTCTAGGTCATGCCATTTTGACCGGCGAACCTTTAATCGGTGACGAAGCCTTTGGCGTCGTCTTAGCGGACGACCTTTGTTTCGGTGAAGACGACGGTGTCATGGCGCAAATGGTAAAACTCTACAACCAATTTCGTTGTACTATTGTGGCCATTGAAGAAGTACCTGAAGACGAAGTACATAAGTATGGCGTGATTAAAGGTGAATCCATGATGGAAGGACTTTTCCGAGTGACTGACATGGTTGAGAAACCATCCAAAGAAGACGCGCCATCCAACCTTGCTATTATTGGTCGCTATATTCTTACGCCAGATATCTTTGACAAAATTCGCAATACACCGCCTGGTCGAAATGGTGAAGTACAAATTACAGATGCCATCATGCAGCAAGCAAAAGAAGGGTGTGTTTTGGCTTATAAATTCAAAGGTAAGCGCTTTGATTGTGGTAGTGTCGATGGTTTTGTTGACGCGACGAATTTCTGCTACAAAAACATCTATAAAGATCCAACTGAATCTTAAAGATTAACCATCTTAAATAAGCCAGTTCGCCCTAAAAGGGTGCGCTGGCTTATTTGTTCTCGCTGCTATTGAATCACCAACTGACTCAACCAAATACAGATAGGCAGAATTAAAATCGACATCAGAGTTTGCAAGGTAATATAGGCCGCCATTTTATCCGCGTCTCCTCCTAGCTGTCTGGCCAACGCGTATGCCGATGTTGCGGTTGGTACAAAGCCAAACAAAACGGCCACAAGGGCAGGCAACCCTGTCACATCCAACCACCAGCAAGCCAAAATAATGGTCGCAGGGAAGACTAAAAATCGCGCGGTAGCAGACAACCAAAAAGTAGCTCCGACTGAACGAATAGCGTCAATTCTTACACTGGCACCAACCGCCAACAGCACCATAGGCAAAGCGGATTTCGCCAGCATATTCGCCACATCAGATACCACCAAAATCGGTGTTAATCCCAATAAATTCAAGCTGACACCCAAAGCAATGGAAATGATCAGTGGATTACGAATTAAGGCGCCACTTAACAACCTAGGTAAGCTGTGACTTTTACTAGACGATGAGCCATGCATAATCACCATGGAAATCACCATAAACACATTGATCGACGGCACCAAGATAGCCCCTCCCAGTATCGCTAACACCAAACCTTCGTCACCATACACACTGCCGGCTATAGCCAACACAATAAAGGTGTTAAACCTAACGCCTGCTTGCAGCATTGAAGAAGCGGTTGGCGCTTCAATCTTCAACAACCAAGTGAGCAAAAAAACAAACACCGCTGTGACCACCAGAGCCAGCAACAAGATCAATGCATAACTCGCTAACATGCCATTAGAAAAATCGATTTGAGAGGTGTTAGCAAACAATAAAGCAGGGAACAGTAACCAATAGGTTAATTTATCAACACTCCCCCAGAAGCCATCAGCAGGAAAGCGTAAGCGCTGGCACAAAGCTCCAGCCATGAGCAAGACAAAGACAGGTAAAATAGATAACGAAATACTAAACACACACACTCCTTTAGTGTAAATCGACACCGTTCTTTACGCTTAATACAGACACTAATTGCCAATCTTGTCGCATTAGCTGTTCAACGAACCAAGTTAACCCCCGGCCTGGTTGCTCTTTTCGCCATGCTAAATAGGCCATTTGATTTGGTCTCGGCAATTCACACTGCCTCAACACTAAACGCCCAGTCTTCAACTCATCAAGAATGCGATGCTTAGGCAAATAACCTACTCCTAAACCAAGGCATTGAGCTTGAATCTTACTGCGCATGGAGTCCACTCGAATCACTTGGCGTGCCTCAAAAATGCCGCTATTTCTCGCAGGCAAGATTTTTGAACTATCGGCCACGACAATTGCGGGGTATTGCCGTAATTGCATCGCCGTGATGGCACCTTCCAGCAAGGCTAACGGATGTGTTGGTGCGACAGCAAACACAAACTCTAATTCACCCAGTGCTCGCGTATGAACATGACCTTTTGGCAATTCTCCTGTCGCACCAATCACCAAATCGGCTCGATCATCTTGCAAAGCATCCCACGCGCCCCCCATTGCCTCTTCTGACAACGTCAGTTCAAGCGGACGATTATGCTTCAAAAACTCTCCAACAACGGTCATTAAAGGCCTCTCTAATAACGCCGTATCCCTTGCTATTCTTAACTTTGGCTCCCAACCAGACTCCAGTTGCTTAATGGAATCTTCCAAACGCGTTGCCGCATCTAAAATGCTTTGCCCTTGCTCTAATACCAGCAAACCCGCTGGTGTCAGAATCGCCTTTTGTCTTGTACGATCGAACAAAGAAACCCCAAGATCATCTTCTAGTTTTTTTACCGTATAAGTCAAAGCAGACGGTACCTTAAACAAAGCCTCAGCCGCCGCTGTAAAGCTGCCGAATTGATGAATAGCATCCAAAACCCTTAACGCTTCCAAAGTCACTGCATGTGCCATCGCCAAACCTTTCTTCAAATTTTTTGAAATACTAACTCAAAAGCTTCCGATTTTCTTTCTTATAGCCCTCTTCTAAACTGACCCTATTCTCGTAGAGGACATTTTACAAAATAAATAGGAGACAGATTATGATTCAGTTACGCTCGGCAAATGATCGCGGCCACGCTAATTTTGGCTGGCTCAACAGCTATCACAGCTTTTCCTTTGGTAGCTATTTCGACCCACAACATATGGGATTCTCTCACCTTAGAGTCATCAACGATGACACCGTCAGGCCAAGTGCCGGCTTTGAAACACATGGTCACAAAGACATGGAAATTCTCAGTCTAGTATTGCAAGGCACCATCGCACACAAAGACAGTACAGGGAATGTTGAAACGCTACCAGCGGGCGAATACCAACTAATGTCGGCCGGTACAGGAATCTATCACAGCGAATTCAATGCCTCAGACAATGAAACACTGAAATTTTTGCAGATTTGGATTCAACCCAATCGTTTAGGCGGCGATCCTGGCTACCAACAAAAAGCTTTCGGCGAAGCGGAAGGTTTAACCAACATTATCACGCCGAATGGTCAAGATGGTACCTTAGCTATCAAGCAAGACATGCGTTTACATCAACTCATCATGGCAGAACAAACGCAATTGACTTGGCAGGCCGACGCTAAACGACACTATTACATTCACTTAATTGAGGGTGAACTGAGTTTAGCCACTGACATCACGATGAAGTCAGGAGACGGTGCAAAAATTCAAGATATTAAACAAATAACCTTCACAAAATTAAGTCAATCACGCTGTAAAGCGCTGCTATTTGATCTCGCATAAGTTAATTGATAATGGGTAATAGCTTTACTTAAAAACATAAGTTAAGGCTATTACCAAAGATAAATACACATACCGACACACTGCTTTTTACTTAGCTTTCCTGTAGAACCCTAAATTATCGCTAAACACACATTTACTCACTAGCAAAATCCATGAAAGATAAATTATCTGCGATTTAAGCTCATAACTGAACGTATAGAAGTTAATAAGCTTTTGATTTTATGTAAATAAAAATCATCGTGCATGAAATAAGGCAGCAATATCATATACAACAAATGACCTAAACTAATATGACAGACTGACTAAAAGTTTGCATTACTGACAAAAAAAAAATATATTGATTGTATCTTTTTGTAACCATATGTATCTGCATTTACTTTCGATGGACATGCAGCAAACTTTAAGCAGGAAAATACACCATGATGTTACAGCTGGGACGCATCACCATAATTGGTCTAGTGTCAAAAATGGCCCTTAACCCACCTTCTGTTTATGCTGAAAGTTTAGGCTATACATTGGGAAGCTCCAGTATCGAAGCGGATTTACAGGCAGGTCATAAAGCCTCTTCCTACCAGAATTCTAGTCTTTATTATCAACCTAGTCTTAACCTACAAAGTACTATTCTCGGAGGCACATATGGCCTTCAAGGGCTATACGGATACAGCTTATACTCCCCCGAAGACAAAGCAGACGAAGCCCAAAGTCAAACGCTAAAAATGAGTTCTTTTTGGTCTCCTACATCGTCAAATACCTTTTTTTTAAATAGCAATGTAAAACAAGAAGATGAGCAACGCGGCACTGGCCTTACCTCTGATCTAGAAAACATTAACGATGAACTTAATTCTTTTGAAGATCATAGTGCAAATGCAAGATATGTATTTTCTCAGTCAGGACAAAAGAGCCTATATTTTTTAGCGGGTTATGCCTTTGATAAAAAGCACTATAAATCAGACACCAATCTAGCGCTTAATGCGAACCTAAATGAACAAACACGTTCATTAGACTTAGGCTACCAATGGTTAGAAGATAAAAAAATCTACTATAAATACGAAAAGGTAAAACAAGAATACCCTGATGTCATTGACCGATCAAAAAATAGTAAAAGTACTATCTCAGCATTGGGAATAACCTGGCCTATTTCTTTTATTACGGATCTATCCATAACTTATGGAAAAGAAAATAAAAAACTTGACCTAAACCATTCCAGTCTAACAACAAGTTACTGGAATGGTGTGCTAACATGGTCTCCTCTTCCACACAGCCATTTTACGATTAAATCAGCCATCTCTCAAAAACCAAACACAAAAGTAAATCAAACACAAAATAAAGAAAGTGGGTTAACAGTCGAGTGGAATTACATTAGAACCCCAAACCATACAATATCCCTATCTGCTCAAAAATCCATAAAAAAAAGCATTATTAACAAAATTAAAGATACAGAAAAAATAACTCTATTGAATGTTAGTAACAAATATAGAAAGTACAAACTTTCGGCTAATTATGAGATCAAAGAATTTTCTTCTTCAAGTAAGGAATGGGCACTCTATCTTTCAATAGGTTATAATTTTGAGAAAACCCTATGATTAAGATTTATATTTCTTTACTTATACTTATATCAAGCAGTCATATTATTGCTAAAGATGAATATCTCATTAAAGCTGGTGATATCATTAAAATACATCTTTACGATGACAAAGAGGTCAATGTTACAGCCAAAATTGACACTTCTGAGACAGTAAATTTTCCTTTCATTGGCGATGTTAATGTATCAAAAAAAACCACTAAAGAAATAGAAAATCTGATAACAGAAAAATTGAAAGATGGGTATTTCATCAATCCTGAAGTTCATGTTTCCATCATCGAATACAGGCCTTTTTATATTAATGGTCAAGTTAAAAAACCTGGAGGCTTTCCCTACCAACCTAACATCACAGTGTCGATGAGTATTGCACTTGCTGGGGGCCTGACTGATAGAGCGTCTAATTCTGACTGGTATATAAAAAAACCTGGTGGAGAAAAAACTAAGGTCACAGGTGAAAGTTACATATACCCCGGGGATATATTAATCATAGAGAGAAGTTTTTTTTAATATGAGAGAACAAGGCATAAACAATGATGAGATTAATTTATTAGAAATCTTCTCTATCATAAATAATAAAAAATGGATGTTCTTCATCCTTATCCTTATAACATCATTCATTTCCTCATACATATATTATGAGACACCTGAAACCTACACATCTTCAGTTAATATTCAAGTCAATCTAAACAAAAAAAATGGAGGTTCGATTCTTGATGAACTTTCTTTTGGTGTAGGTCGATCCAATAGTTTCGGTTCTGAACTGGAACTCATAAAATCTCGAAACTTACTGTCTAATGTTGTTGATGTATTAAAATTGAACAAAGACATTCTGGAAGAAAAGCAAAAAAACCACATTCCAGATTACATTAAAACAACGCTTTCAAGTATTAATTCAGTTTTATCAAAATTCAATAAATCAATTAGTATCAATGAGATAAAAGAAGACTATATTGAAATACGTACGACAAAAAAACTCCAAGGCATGCTCTCCATTTCCTATTCAGAGTCTGGGGGATTCATTACGATTTCAATCACTTCTTATAATGCCGAGCTATCAAAAAATATTGTAAACACGATAGCCAACACCTATATTCAGTATAAGGATAGGGAAGTTGATCTAAGTGAAGAAAAAACTCTAAATTGGCTATCTGGCGAACTGAGAAATATAAAAAATGACATATTACGCTCAGAGAGCGAACTTAAAAGCTTATCAGGAAGTAATGACTCTCCAAACATAAAAATAATGATGGGATTGAAAGAAGATGAACTTAACACATTGTCTCATGACATAAAAAGACTAAAAGAAAAATTAAATATTGAAGAAGTCTATTTTAAAAAAATAAAAGAAACAAAAGATACCAATATCATTTTAGACTCTCCGTTAATTAATACAACAAATGAAATAGAAAGAACCAAAGGGTTAATTTCATCTTCTGAAACCAAACTACTCGAAGCAAGTTTTAAATATGGTCCAAAGCACCCTAACTACAAAATTCTTAATAAAAATCTAGAAAATGAAAAAAATAAACTAAAAACCCAAATAGAAAATCAGTTAAATATAAAAAAATCAATATTTGAGGTTGAAAAGAAAAAACTAAAAACGTTACAACAATCACTAACTGAAATAAAACTAGAATTAAAAAAACTAAACCAATCAGAAGACATTTATCTTGATAAACTAAGAGAAGTCGAAAGCTATCGTAACCTTTACAACATGACGTTAAAGCGATTCCAAGAAAGTCAAAGCATCAGCAAAATAAAAAGTGAAGTCGCCAGAGTGCTTGATTACGCTTTACTAATAGACGTCAAAAAGAACAATAATCGATATATTAAATCAATGTTAACTCTATTAGTCGGGGGAATTATCAGTTTATTCTTTAGTCTTTTATTAGGGCTACTAGATCAAAAAATCTATAATAAATCATCCTTAGAAAATATAACAAATCTTGCTGTATTAACAGCATTACCGAAAACCCCGTCTTCACTCAATACTTCCGACTCTTTTCAGTTTTCAACAGATAAAATCTATTTAGAATCTCTATATCGACTAAGAACTCAGCTTAGGTCTATTCATAAAGATAAAAAAATCATATCCATTGCGTCTACCAATGCAAAAGAAGGAAAGTCAACAACGGCTTTACACCTCGCTAAAGCTTTATCTGAGGTCGAAAAGACACTGCTTATTGATATTGATTTTAGAAGACAATCTATTACAAGCATTCTCAACATCCCTAAAGGTAAACCAGGCCTATCTGACATCATTATGAAAAAGTCTAAATTTTCTCAAGCGATCACGAAAAACTATAAAGAGGGATTTGATGTATTAGGCGTTGGAAACTTTTTAGACCATCCAAATTACTTACTTTCATCGCCAATGATGAAACAGTCCTTAGATCATCTCAGTAAATACTATGACAGAATCATTATCGAAACACCTCCCGCTCAAATTTTTTCCGATGCAGAAAGTGTATCAAAACTATCCGATGGGTTAATTATTATCGTGAAATCGGGTCATACTAGAAAGAAAGAATTAATTGAAATAATCAATAATTTTGAAATGCTTAAAGTGGATATATTGGGGACTATTTTAACTAAGATAAATTTTTCATCTCAGAAAAAACACTACAATAAATACATTCAAGAAAAAATAGCTTAGATTCTCATCGAGTCTAAACCATTAAAAATGCAAACCAAGGGGCTTGCCTTAATATTAAATTGTTACACACTTTAACACCACAAAGTACCTGAATATTATCAGGGTTAACACCTCATCCAGCGTATCATCCCCCCCCTGATATGAGATCCCAATCAATGGTTTGTTCAGCCAATGAGTGTATCTTTTTTTTAGTGTATCGGAGCAAAGTTAGATTCTACATTTTTCCCACACAGACACTTTCTACACAGACACTTTCTACACAGAATCCAATCAAACTCATAAGACAAAGAGTATCAATGGGTAAAAAGTCCTTTGTATGTTTCACGCAATATATTTTTTTGAACTTTCCCCATGGTATTTCTTGGTAAAGCATCAATAACAACAAGCTGACGAGGGTGTTTAAACCTTGCTAGGGCATCCTTCACCGCAAGCTGAATCTTATCAAGATCCACAAGTTTTTCATCGGCCACCAACACACCAACCACAGTTTCTCCAAAGTCTGGATGAGGAACACCAATAATGGCACTCTCGACGACCCCTGGCTGCTCATCCAGTATGAGCTCAATCTCTTTGGGGTAAATATTATAACCGCCCGATATAATAAGATCCTTATTTCGCCCCACGATACTGACATAACCCTCTTCATCAATCGTACCCAGATCCCCGGTAATAAAGTATCCGTTCGAACGTAATTCTTCGGCCGTTTTTTCTGGCATATTCCAATAGCCTTTAAAAACATTGGGACCACGGACTTCAATTTGCCCTATCTCTCCCGTTGGCAAAGTATCTCCCGTAACAGGATCGGTAATCTTTAACTCCACATTGGGCAAAGGGAAGCCAACCGTTCCAGCACGGCGCTCACCACGATAAGGGTTAGAGGTATTCATGTTGGTTTCTGTCATGCCATACCGTTCTAAAATACGGTGGCCAGTACGTTGTTCAAACTGTACATGCGTCTCAGACAATAAGGGAGCAGATCCGGAGATAAATAAACGCATATGCTGTGTCAACGCACGATTAAAGCGTTCATCATTCAACAGTCGCGTATAAAAAGTTGGTACCCCCATCAAGCTAGTCACGTTAGGCAATAACTCAATAACTCGATCAAGATTAAAGCTAGGTTCGAGAATGATTTTTGCGCCAGATTTTAACGCCACATTGACTGCCACAAACAGTCCATGAATATGGAATATCGGCAAAGCATGCAGCAACACATCTTCTTCTGTAAATTCCCATGCTTCCTTCAAGGTCTCACTATTCGATAACAGGTTATTTTGAGTTAACATAGCGCCTTTAGAGCGCCCAGTCGTACCAGAGGTATAAAGAAACGACGCTATATCATCATTAACACGATCTACTGTGGTAAATTCTATTGGTAAGCTCCGAGCGGCATCTGGCAGACTACCGGATAACCCATCATCAGACTGCGTCATTAATATGGCGTTATATTGCTTGGCCATATTCGCCATACTCGCCGCCAACTCAGGCTTACAAACTAAGAGTTTCGCGCCCGAATCTTTTACGAAATAATCGATTTCCGCTAGTGTATAAGCAGTATTCAATGGCAAATAAACCACACCAGCCTGAACACACGCAGCATACAAGGCGAGTGTTGAAACCGATTTACCTACTTGTGCAGCGAGACGATCACCCGGCTGCAGTCCTTGTTGGGTAATTGCATTGGCATATTGTGATGCCTGCTTTAAAAAAGCATCATAAGACACTTCTGATTTCGTTAAAGAATCGAAGATAAAGGTCGTTTGCTTTCCTTCATGGGCAGCAAATAAGCCATCATAAAGTGGATTAGACATTGTTTTTTTCTCTTAACAGTGGAGACAAGTTCTCGCATAGTTTATGAATATCTTGAATCGCCGAGATGTATCCCGTTGCGGCAAATTTCTCATGGTTTTCTGACACATTTTTCAATTCATAAAGGTAGTTCACCATGGCTCCTCCTGATTGCCTGATACCTTTATCAGATAAATCAGCATCGTTATGAATGGCATGTATTTTGGCCCCATTACCCAAATGGAAACGTGCAACAGGGTCGAGAGGCTTGCCACTTTGTCCTTTCTCATTAAGCAAATAATGGGCTGCCAACGACTTCATGTCATTAAAGGGTTCAGATGTTGTATCAATGCTCTGTTGCTGAGCCCATGTCATCAAACTAGGGATAGGCGATAAGGTGACAAAGTTTTTCAGGTTACTAAATCTTGAAGACAGGTCAGTCACTACCTGTTTAATTAGAGAGTTACCAAACGAAATACTATTCAGTCCTCGCTGACAATTAGAAATAGAATAGAAAACCGCCGTATCTGCTTCACTAATCAATATCTCTTCACGATCTTCAGATAAAACGGATTGAACAGAATTTGCAATGCCATGTGTTAAAGCAACTTCCACGAAAATCAACGGTTCATCAGGCATAGATAAATGAAAAAAAGCAAAGCAGCAACGATCTTCTGGCTGCATACGCCGACGCAAATCATCCCAACTGTCTATGGCGTGAACCGCCTCATAAGCAATGATCTTTTCTAGTATATGAGCGGGGGTTTCCCAATTAATCGGACGCAATACCAAAAAGCCACGATTGAACCATGAAACAAACAAATGACGGAAATCCAAGTCTAATGCGGCAAGCGCATCGGATTTCCCCTTCAATCTTAGTAAGTCGGCTCGCATATTTACTAACTTCCCCGTCGCCCCTGCAACTTGATTTAGACGCCGAATCAACTCTTGTCGTCTAGGCTCAACGGACTCCATATAACGAAGGTAGGTTTTTTTAGATGGCTGCTCTTTGTAATCCGCAAGCGCGCCTTCAACATCAACAGGGTTAATATCCATGTTGCTAGATAAATGATTAAAAAAGGAGAGTTTATCTTCATCTTCTAGCGTCTCAAAGCGATCAAGAATTTGCGTGGCCAGTGTGAGTCCTGACGATTCACCTGCCGTGCCGATTAAATTATCCGCCAAAACAATAATAGAGCTATCACTCTCTGTCTTATTTTTTGCGAGAGGTCGATAACGTCGATCAAAAATATGGCTTAACAACTCCATCATCATGCTCATATACGTGCTCCCATCACCATATCTGGCAACCAAGTCGCAATACTAGGAAACAAACACAAAAGAACAATCGCGATCACCATACAGGCGACATAAGGCAAAGAACCCAACAGAATTGTTTTTAAAGAAATATCAGGGGCAATCCCATTTATAACATACAAGTTCAATCCCACAGGCGGACTAATCAGGCCTATTTCCATATTAATGGTCAACACAACAGCAAACCAAATAGGATCAAAACCAGCAGACGTGATAATCGGTAACAAAATGGGTGCGGACATTAAAATAACCGCAACAGGTGGCAGGAAGAAACCAGCAATTAATAGAAAGATGTTGACCGCAATCATCAATACCCAACGATTGACCTCTAACGTTCCTATCCACTCTGCAATTGACTGGGTAATAAACAGGCTAGAAAGCATGTAGCTAAAAACACCTGCCGCTGCAATGATAAATAAAATCATCACACTTTCACGGGTACTATCTCGAAGCACAACCCATAGCGCCTTTGGATGCCATAAGCGATAAATTATCATCGCAACAAGCAGGCATAATAAAGCACCAACAGCGGCCGTTTCAGACGGCGTAGCCACCCCACCATACATGGCATACAACACCCCAGCGATAATCGCTAGAAATGGCACAACACGGGGTAAAATTTCAAAACGTTCGCGCCAGCTATAACTCCCTGTCGCGAGTAACTCTTTATTGCCAAACTTCCACGTTGAATACAAAGACCACACCATAAACAAAACAACCAACATCAAACCAGGCATAACCCCAGCGAGGAATAGTCGTCCAATGGATGTCTCTGTCGCAATACCATAAACAATCATAGTCACAGAAGGAGGAATCAGAATACCTAGGGTCCCTCCTGCAGCGATGGACCCCGCAGCAACACCATCTGGATAACCTCGTTTGCGCATTTCGGGAATGCCCATCTTACCAATTGCCGCACAGGTTGCAGGAGAAGAACCTGACATGGCAGCAAATAAAGCACAAGCCCCCAAGTTTGAGATGACCAAACCACCAGGTACGCGAGTTAGCCAACGCTCTAGCGCTTCATATAAATCAGCGCCTGCCCGAGTAGAGGCAATCGAAGAGCCCATAATGATAAACATAGGAATGGACAACAGTGCGAAACTATCCAGCTTACCAAAAAATATTTCAGGCAGAAGTTCTAAAGAACGCATGCCATCAAACACCAGCAAGAACCCTCCAGACACGATCAATAGGCCCACGGCCACAGAAACACCTGAAAATAATGTTAAAATCGTTAATACAGCCACAATTGCACCTAAGGCTAGAGGATCCATTATTTATCCTCCAAGCCAAAAGGCGTATCTTCACCAACAACAACCGCTAAAAAATCTGCGAACAATTGAAGAAACAATAGAAAAAAACCAACCGGCAATGCCAAATAAGGAATCCATAGTCGAACGCCCCAAACACTATCCGATCGCCAGTTACGTTCATAGGCTAGATGCCAATGCTCAAACGCATAAACAACCATAATAAGCACTATCATGATTGACAGTAGAAGGGTAAAAAAATACAAGTATTTTCGCATCCTAACCGATAACAGAATAGGGATTAGATCGACATTCACATGCCCTCGAAGCCTCTGCACATAAGACAACCCCATCAAAGTAGCCGATATCATCAGATAGACAACCGCTTCTGTTTGCCAAATAGTGGAAAGGTTAAGCACGGCTCGTACATAAATCATCTGACAAGTAATCCCGACAGCGCTCACTATCATCAGCGCCGCTAACCAACCAGATAAAGTAGAGAGCCAAGATACAATATAAATAAATTTATGCTGTATCCCTTGACTACCAATAGTCTGTCGATTTAATCCCGTCATGTTTTAATCCCTACTCAACAGCCAATGCTAAATCAAGTAATGCTTGGCCACCTGGAACATCCTCAGCAAACTTTTTGTACGATGTTCCTTTTGCAAGCTCTCGCCACTCGGTGAAATCTTCGGGCGTCATTTCAACGACTTCCACTCCTGCTTCGCGAAAGACTTCAGCCGAAACTGCATCTTGTTTTTTCGCTTCAAGCAAATAAAAATCTTGAGCTTTTTCCGATGCCGCCAATAAAGCCGCTTGTTGATCACTGTCTAAATCTTCAAATGTGGTTTTGTTCATTAATAGGGGTTGATACATAAACCAAAGTGCAACCTCTGCTGCAGGTGTATAGCACTTGGCTTGTTCATATATTCGATACGAGACGAACGAAGAGGAAGAAGTATTCGCACCATTAAGAACACCAGTTTGCATAGCATTATATATTTCAGACGACGCCATAGACGCAATAGAAGCGCCGGCCCCTGCTAACATTTGCTCAAACGACTTGCCCGCCGCCCGCATTTGCAAACCTTTCACATCAGCGGGTTTGGTAATACATCTGTCTTTGCCAACAAAGCCCCCAGCCAAATAACCATGAACCAGCACCATGACATCGTCTTCGGCCATTTTTTTCTCAATCTCTTTCATAAAGAGCGAACGACTCAAACGGGCAGCATGATCATGATTTTTTACTAAGCCAGGCATTAATGTCAGATTATAAGAGGGTTGTTGACCACCGGCATAACTAAGAGGAACCAAGGTCATATCTAATTGTCCACGACTAACAGGACGATATTGTTCGCGAGGTTTAAATAAAGATTTTGAGCCGAAAATTTTAATGCTCAAATCCACATTAGCGGCTTTCACCTCATCAGCAACCATCTGTGCTACCTGATGGCGAATATCTTTATTTGACCACTGATGAGAGAGTCTTAACTCTTCAGCACTGGCGAGAGCACTACTGCCTAGAATGGTCATAGCAATAAGGCTTTTTGAAAGGATTGTTTTCATTATTTTCTCTCCAACTGTTTTATTTTTATTTTAGAGAATTGCCCACTACATTATATGTTTGAAGAGTGGGTGAATGCGCAAACATCATAAGCCCCCACTGTTCATTTATAATACAGATAAGTTATAAGAATACACAAAAATGCATTCTTGTATACAATTTATTCGTATCCTTAATCATTGTGATACACTTAATTCCATGAAAAATTCAGACATCATTGCCAGTGCATTAGAAGAATCTATCCTACGTGGGGATTACCAAGTGGGAGAAAGGCTCAATGAAGTTAATCTCGCAACGCAGTTTGGGGTATCTCGAACGCCCATTCGTGAAGCCCTACAAAAACTGAGTAAATCAGGCCTTGTGGAACAAATCCACAGAAGAGGTGTATTCGTTCGCAGACACAGCCCAGTAGAATTGATTGAACTCTTTGAAGTCATGGCTGAACTGGAAGCGGCCTGTGGGAGACTGGCGGCTTTAAGAATATCTGACGAAGCGTTAACGCAATTAAAAGAAGCCAATAACAAATGCAAGGCGGCTATGCTCGCAGGAGAAGCCGACACCTACTATTATGCGAATGAAGTGTTTCATATGATCATTTATGAGCAATCAGGTAATAGCATTTTAGAACAGGAAACAAAGCGCCTTCATCAAAGATTAAAGCCTTACCGTCGCCTTCAGCTCCATGTCAGAGGTCGTATGCCACAATCCATGTCTGAGCATGAACAAATCGTAAACGCTCTCACATTAGCAGACGCTGATCAATCCGCTCAATTACTACGGGGTCACGTGGCTATTCAAGGCGAGAAATTTCGCCACTTAATGTCGAGCTTTGAAAGCATAAATAAAGCCTAAGCTGTTTTATAAAAGCCTCGCACAAGAATCGGAGTGATCTGAATCTTTTATCAGGATAGGCGATTCATTTCCTCCAGACGTAAAAAAGCCCTGACAGGATAACCTATCAGGGCTTCTTAATATAAAGCTTGACGACGACCTACTCTCACATGGGATCCCCCACACTACCATCGGCGATGGCGCTTTTCACTTCTGAGTTCGGGATGGGATCAGGTGGTTCAACGCCTCTATGATCGTCAAGCAATTCGGTTTGCGTATCGTTTCGGTTCGAGTTCTTCTACTCTGCAACCAAAACACGCGAATACGTTGCTTGGATCTTTAACAATTCATTTTGAAATAACGTGGATCAAGTATTAAACCGGATCGTAATCTATGTGCCTGTTAATGAATCACTCCATTATACAGTAAAACCACTTTGGTGTTATATGGTCAAGCCTCACGAGCAATTAGTATTGGTTAGCTCAATGCCTCACAGCACTTACACACCCAACCTATCAACGTCGTAGTCTTCAACGGCTCTTTAGGGAACTTATGTTCCAGTGAGATCTTATCTTGAGGGAGGCTTCCCGCTTAGATGCTTTCAGCGGTTATCCCGTCCGAACGTAGCTACCCGGCAATGCCACTGGCGTGACAACCGGAACACCAGAGGTTCGTCCACTCCGGTCCTCTCGTACTAGGAGCAGCTCCTCTCAAATCTCAAACGTCCACGGCAGATAGGGACCGAACTGTCTCACGACGTTCTAAACCCAGCTCGCGTACCACTTTAAATGGCGAACAGCCATACCCTTGGGACCGGCTTCAGCCCCAGGATGTGATGAGCCGACATCGAGGTGCCAAACACCGCCGTCGATGTGAACTCTTGGGCGGTATCAGCCTGTTATCCCCGGAGTACCTTTTATCCGTTGAGCGATGGCCCTTCCATACAGAACCACCGGATCACTAAGACCTACTTTCGTACCTGCTCGACGTGTCTGTCTCGCAGTTAAGCGTGCTTTTGCCTTTACACTCTATGCATGATTTCCGACCATGCTGAGCACACCTTCGTGCTCCTCCGTTACTCTTTGGGAGGAGACCGCCCCAGTCAAACTACCCACCACACAGTGTCCTCGATCCCGATAAGGGACCTGAGTTAGAACCTCAAACGTACCAGGGTGGTATTTCAAGATTGGCTCCAATAGAACTGGCGTCCTATCTTCAAAGCCTCCCACCTATCCTACACAAGTAGGTTCAAAGTTCACTGTGAAGCTATAGTAAAGGTTCACGGGGTCTTTCCGTCTAGCCGCGGATACACAGCATCTTCACTGCGATTTCAATTTCACTGAGTCTCGGGTGGAGACAGTGTGGCCATCGTTACGCCATTCGTGCAGGTCGGAACTTACCCGACAAGGAATTTCGCTACCTTAGGACCGTTATAGTTACGGCCGCCGTTTACTTGGGCTTCGATCAAGAGCTTCGCTTACGCTAACCCCATCAATTAACCTTCAAGCACCGGGCAGGCGTCACACCCTATACGTCCACTTTCGTGTTTGCAGAGTGCTGTGTTTTTAATAAACAGTCGCAGCCACCTGGTATCTTCGACCGACTAGTGCTTACGGAGCAAGTCCTTCACACCGGCCGGCGTACCTTCTCCCGAAGTTACGGTACCATTTTGCCTAGTTCCTTCACCCGAGTTCTCTCAAGCGCCTTGGTATTCTCTACCTGACCACCTGTGTCGGTTTGGGGTACGGTTCCTGTATATCTGAAGCTTAGAAGTTTTCCTGGAAGCAGGGCATCAACCACTTCGTCCAAAAGAGGACTCGTCATCAATTCTCAGCCTTAAAGGGTTCCGGATTTACCTAAAACCCCAGCCTACAACCTTAAACGCGGACAACCATCGCCGCGCTGGCCTAGCCTTCTCCGTCTCTCCATCGCAATATACACGAGTACAGGAATATTAACCTGTTTCCCATCGACTACGCATTTCTGCCTCGCCTTAGGGGCCGACTCACCCTGCCCTGATTAACATGGGACAGGAAACCTTGGTCTTCCGGCGGGGGAGTTTTTCACTCCCCTTATCGTTACTCATGTCAACATTCGCACTTCTGATACCTCCAGGATGCCTTACAGCTTTCCCTTCAACGGCCTACAGAACGCTCCTCTACCATCCAAGATAAATCTTGAATCCGTAGCTTCGGTGTACAGTTTGAGCCCCGTTATATCTTCCGCGCAGGCCGACTCGACTAGTGAGCTATTACGCTTTCTTTAAAGGATGGCTGCTTCTAAGCCAACCTCCTAGCTGTCTGAGCCTTCCCACATCGTTTCCCACTTAACTGTAACTTTGGGACCTTAGCTGACGGTCTGGGTTGTTTCCCTTTCCACGACGGACGTTAGCACCCGCCGTGTGTCTCCCGCGCTCATACTCATTGGTATTCGGAGTTTGCATGGGGTTGGTAAGTCGGGATGACCCCCTAGCCCAAACAGTGCTCTACCCCCAATGGCAATACGCGAGGCGCTACCTAAATAGCTTTCGAGGAGAACCAGCTATCTCCGAGCTTGATTAGCCTTTCACTCCTATCCACAAGTCATCCCCGGACTTTTCAACGTACGTGGGTTCGGTCCTCCAGTTAGTGTTACCCAACCTTCAACCTGCTCATGGATAGATCGCCCGGTTTCGGGTCTATTCCCAGCAACTAAACGCCCTATTAAGACTCGGTTTCCCTACGGCTCCACTATTCGCTTAACCTTGCTACTGAAAATAAGTCGTTGACCCATTATACAAAAGGTACGCAGTCACCGAATAAATCGGCTCCCACTGCTTGTACGTACACGGTTTCAGGATCTATTTCACTCCCCTCACAGGGGTTCTTTTCGCCTTTCCCTCACGGTACTGGTTCACTATCGGTCAGTCAGGAGTATTTAGCCTTGGAGGATGGTCCCCCCATGTTCAGACAGGATAACACGTGTCCCGTCCTACTCGTTTTCATTAAAATGGCGTTTTCGTATACGGGGCTATCACCCTCTACGGCGACCCTTTCCAGAGTCTTCTACTAACACCAAATCAACTTAAGGGCTAATCCCCTTTCGCTCGCCGCTACTTAGGGAATCTCGGTTGATTTCTTTTCCTCCGGGTACTTAGATGTTTCAGTTCCCCGGGTTCGCCTCCACACAGCTATGTATTCACTGTGGGATACTCTACAAGTAGAGTGGGTTTCCCCATTCGGACATCTCGGGATCAAAGTCTGTTTATCGACTCCCCCGAGCTTTTCGCAGATTACCACGTCCTTCATCGCCTCTGACTGCCAAGGCATCCACCGTGCACGCTTGGTCACTTGACCATATAACCCAAAATAGTTTCCACTCAGAAGAGTGTCATATTAAGAATCACATACCAAAGAAGCTTTTGTCTCTTCTCTGGATTTACGATAATAGAAAGTCACTTAGGTTAAAGTGCTTTCCACCGGTTTAACGCTTGATTCATCGTTATTTCAAAATTCGAATTGTTAAAGAGCAAGTTTAGTGCAAAGCACTAAGTCAGAGACTATAAATCACCTCCGCATAACGAATCATGCAGGGTTAGTAGTATCTTGCTTAAGGCTTTGATTGTGTCGTGTATGTTTTCCAAGAAATGGTGGAGCTATGCGGGATCGAACCGCAGACCTCCTGCGTGCAAAGCAGGCGCTCTCCCAGCTGAGCTATAGCCCCATTTTTTCGTCTTTGTAACCGACTTCAATGATTAAACATTAAAGTATCCACCAAAATTTCAACAACAAGGCTTTTAAGTATGACGTTTAGCCTGCTAAACGAGAACTTGAATAACGCCGTTATTGAGATTTTGGTGGGTCTGGGCCGATTTGAACGGCCGACCTCACCCTTATCAGGGGTGCGCTCTAACCAACTGAGCTACAGACCCATACTTACTAGATTCTCAACCTAGTCGGCTGTGACCTCACCCTGCTCTCTACCTTAGTAAAGGGGGTGCGTTCTAACCAACTGATCAACTAATCCAATCTGTGCTAAATCAAATCGATTCAGACTACGACACTCTAAACTACAGATATCAGATAATTTGTGTGAACGCTCACCAGTGCTTCATATCGTTTAAGGAGGTGATCCAGCCCCAGGTTCCCCTAGGGCTACCTTGTTACGACTTCACCCCAGTCATTGACCACTCCGTGGTAACCGCCATCCCCGAAAGGTTAAGCTAGCTACTTCTGGAGCAATCAACTCCCATGGTGTGACGGGCGGTGTGTACAAGGCCCGGGAACGTATTCACCGTGGCATTCTGATCCACGATTACTAGCGATTCCGACTTCATGGAGTCGAGTTGCAGACTCCAATCCGGACTACGACGTACTTTATGGGATTTGCACACTCTCGCAAGTTAGCTGCCCTTTGTATACGCCATTGTAGCACGTGTGTAGCCCTACTCGTAAGGGCCATGATGACTTGACGTCGTCCCCACCTTCCTCCGGTTTGTCACCGGCAGTCTCCTTAAAGTTCCCACCCGAAGTGCTGGCAAGTAAGGATAAGGGTTGCGCTCGTTACGGGACTTAACCCAACATTTCACAACACGAGCTGACGACAGCCATGCAGCACCTGTCTCAGAGTTCCCGAAGGCACCAAAGCATCTCTGCTAAGTTCTCTGGATGTCAAGAGTAGGTAAGGTTCTTCGCGTTGCTTCGAATTAAACCACATGCTCCACCGCTTGTGCGGGCCCCCGTCAATTCATTTGAGTTTTAACCTTGCGGCCGTACTCCCCAGGCGGTCTACTTATTGCGTTAGCTGCGCCACTAAGTCATTACAACCCAACGGCTAGTAGACATCGTTTACGGCGTGGACTACCAGGGTATCTAATCCTGTTTGCTCCCCACGCTTTCGCACCTCAGTGTCAGTATCAGTCCAGGGTGTCGCCTTCGCCACTGATGTTCCTTCCTATATCTACGCATTTCACCGCTACACAGGAAATTCCACACCCCTCTACCGTACTCTAGCCTGCCAGTATCCGGTGCCATTCCAAGGTTGAGCCCTGGGATTTCACATCAGACTTAACAAACCACCTACGCGCGCTTTACGCCCAGTAATTCCGATTAACGCTTGCACCCTCTGTATTACCGCGGCTGCTGGCACAGAGTTAGCCGGTGCTTCTTCTGGAGCTAACGTCAAAGTAATTTGGTATTAGCAAACTACCCTTCCTCACTCCTGAAAGTGCTTTACAACCCTAAGGCCTTCTTCACACACGCGGCATGGCTGGATCAGGCTTGCGCCCATTGTCCAATATTCCCCACTGCTGCCTCCCGTAGGAGTCTGGGCCGTGTCTCAGTCCCAGTGTGACTGGTCATCCTCTCAGACCAGTTAGAGATCGTCGCCTTGGTAGGCCTTTACCCCACCAACTAGCTAATCTCACGCAGGCTCATCTAATAGCGGAAGGTCCGAAGATCCCCTCCTTTCCCCAAAAGGGCGTATGCGGTATTAGCATGCGTTTCCACATGTTGTCCCCCTCTACTAGGCAGATTCCTACGCGTTACTCACCCGTCCGCCGCTCGACGCCTGATAGCAAGCTATCATCGTTTCCGCTCGACTTGCATGTGTTAAGCCTGCCGCCAGCGTTCAATCTGAGCCATGATCAAACTCTTCAGTTAAAAAGTTTGCTTACTCAAAATTCGAAACACTAACAATTACTTAATAAAGCGAATTGACGTGTTTGACTCTCGTAAGACTTCAATTTTTTTGAAGCCCCAGCGAGCGCCCACACAAATTATCTGATTATCTATTTTAAAGAGCGTTGCCGTGCCACTTAAGCTGCTTACCTCTACTAGAGAGTGAAGCCCTGTCCGTGTCAGCGAGGGCGTATATTAAGGATCTACAGATTTTTAGCAAGCCCTTTTTAATTCTTTTTTGAAAAATACTTGTTAACCGTTTCTTTGACCCATTTACTCCCCCCAAGGATGGGCAAAAGGTTGCGCTTTTATCGATTGAATTAAACTGCATTCTTCTTTCAATATATCCTCCGCAACCTCTTTGACTGAACTACGCACTGACTCCATACGCTTTACCGACATAGAATTTCCCTCCAACTCCGAACGCAAAATTTCAATTTTCGCTAATGCAATTCTTTGTGTTGATTCATCAAGTTGACTGGCATGAGCACAGAGCGCTGCAATACACACCAGTGTTTCTATGCGCTTACCTAGCTGTTGCAATGGTAATTGCGCTTGCGTCAGCTCCAATTGATAGGCTGCACTAATTTTAAAATAATGCCAACGACATTGTCGAAGTTGGTATTCCGCAAATCTTAGATGTGGCTTTAATGGTGACGGGATACTGCTGTACCTTTTAATCAACCTGCTAGGAAGCCATTGTGCACAACGATCAATAAGGCTCAATGCCGAATTACGAGTTATCCAACCTAAAAGCCGCCAAAACCCGGCACTCATTACCAGTGATAACAGAAGGTTAGACATTCTTATTGGCGACTTAAAAAAGTGACCTAGGGACAGCTTTAAAATACGTTTTTCCTTAGCAACCGACCGACCATTTTTATCCGTGTTTGCCCGCTGTAAAAGCGCTAACAGCCCAGCCATGTAGCTTTCAGTAAACGACTTAGTTAAATCCCTTACCATTCCCAGCCGAATCAGATCATCTTCGCCCTCAACAATACCAAAGGCATGCGCTGTCGCCCTAATATCTGAAATACGAGAACCTTTATCCAAACTGCGCCCCCCCATAACCCGTTCACAGGCAATTAAAGAACCCAACAAATAATGAGCACTGGCCGATTTGGTGACATCTCTTAATCCAGCCAGATCTACTTTATTTTGATCTTGAGCTAAAGCTAGATGCGATAACGCTTGTGCCGTAAGCGCGCCCCCCAGAATTTTGGCCAACGCTAAGCGAGGCAATTCATGCTTGATAACCTTACCGCCAACACCTTCTCTTTGGGCCGCATAATTCACAGCATCAGCCGCCATCATTCGTTGGAAACCTGCAGCTTGCGCAGCCAACATACAACGCCCCATTCTTAAACAATAAAACAATACCTCAACACCATTACCTAAAATTTCCTGCTCATAAGGAATGGGGAAGTTTTTAAAATGAATTCTTGAGTTAATATTCTGCTGAAAAGCGGTCACGTTGGAACTTTGACAATAAAATGAAAACTCACCATCGATGTCTTCTTCCGGTAACTCAGTAACAAACAGTGCCAGCTCTTTACTGTCTTTGCCCTTCCTAGCCACGATTGCCATAAGACCACCATGAGTGGCACTAGTAATGTAGAGTTTATTACATTCACCTTCTGCAAAAAGCCGCCAACAAGCATTTTCTTTGTCATCTTCAACATAAGCTTTGACGCGCTTAGCATTCACGCCCACACCCACTTCGGTTAAAGCAAATGCAATTAGTTGCCCACCACTAATGACTGGTAAATATTTGCTTTTTTGCGCCTCTGTGCCATAACCAAGCAATGCACTAGAACCTATGGTTAATTGCCCTGAAATTTCAACCGATAAAGCCCCCAAACCATTAGCAGCAAAGTTTTCCATTAAACAAGCAAACTCACTGTAACGTTTGCCTTGCCCACCATATTGAGTTGGGACAGTAAAACCATAAGCCCCTTCTTTGGCTACTGCGTTACGTAATACAGATGTGATTTTCTCATCCTCACCAAAAGCCTCACCCTGTTGCAAACAGGACAACCCGGCCTGCAATATAGAGGAGGCTTCGGAGGTAACGGATTGTTTCATGTTATCGACACCTGAAAGCAGCTCTTTTATCGCAGGCTTAGGGCCGTAAATCATACGTTCAATTAAACTCGATCGAGTGGTCGCAAGGTGACGACTAGCAGCGTCTGCAGCTTGCTCTAAAACCGCAACGTCTTCTGCTTGAGCAAGATCGCCCGCGGCTTTTAAGGCTTGCGCAGAAATCGAGGTAGGTGATTCATCAGACATACAATATTCCTCAATAGGTTATTAAGGAAAAGGTACGCGAGGAAAGGACTTTGAGGAATGGCTCAAGATGCCGAAAATTAATGCAAATAGTGCCAACATGTTAAGTTATGCATATAAATACAAGACTAAACCTATCTATGTAGCTTTCTATAGTCGGTTGGACTCAGCCCAGTCCAACGCCGAAAGGCTCGAGCAAACACCGCCGCATCTGAGAAGCCCACTTTTTCAGCTACCACCGCAACAGAAATACCTTCTTGCGCCAACCAGTAACTCGCTCGGTCTTGACGCATAAAATCTTTAATTTTCTGAAAAGATGTTCCCTCTTTTTCTAACTTACGAATCAAAGTTCGTCGAGACATATGCAAGCTCTTAGCCGACTCATTAATATCGGGAAAACCAGTAGCAAATGCACGATTAAGCAAGGCTCGTAAATCACTTGCCACGCTAATATCCCCAGGCTGCTTCAAAAACAACTCAATAGGACAACGCTTCATGTAGGCTTTTAATGCATCTAAGCTTTGAGCATTTTGTCGAGCTAAATAAGACTGGCTAAAAACCAATCTCAACGCCTCTTGTTTGAAGACACGCTTGCAAGGATAAAGCTTTGCATAATCATGTTGCTGCGGTTCCGCATATGGAAAATGCACAGCCTCTAAAGGGATACGCTCTTGAATCAACCAAGAAGCATAACTGTGCCAAGCCAACAAGGTCATATCCGAAAATAAGTGAGACGTATCTAAACTCGCATCCGCCAACCTAAACGCTAATACAGCTGTATTATCAACCTCACTCAGTGTCATCTCATAAGCATCAGACACCATATTGTAGAAACGACAGGCCAGTTGCAAAACCTTACCCAATGTTGCCTCATGCACTGTAACACGTCCCATCATATAAAAAGCACCGACAGGTAAAGGTGAACTGGCCAATCCCATGGCTTCGTCTTGCAGCAAATCCCAAATACCTTCCACTATGCCAGCAAGCTTTTCAATTTCAATTTCAATTTCAACACACGGGTCTTCGATGACACTTGGATCTAAATCTGCATGCTTAAATAGAGAGTCCGCGTCCAACCCCTTCTCCAGTGCCAACCGATATAAACGTCCTATATAATGATTTGGTGTGGTTAAGGTTTGTCTATCGTGTGACATAGTGCTTCCTGTGTCGCAATCAATTCAATACTCTATATACAGCATTCATCCAGAACGAGCATTAACAGAACAAAAAAAGGCGCCGTAGCGCCTTTTTAACATAATAAACTAAGCCCTATTACAGGGTAAACAAATGGTGTTTTTTCTTACCCAGTTTCACTAGGAAAAATTTACCATAGTAACCTTTATCAGACGAAAAAATTTCCGCTGCTGACATGTTATCGTCCATGCCTTTTGCTTCGCCATTTACAAACACAGAATTGCGTTGCAATGCGTCTTTTACCTGCTTACCAGAAGCGGCTAAGCCGGCTTCTGCCAACAAGCTGGTCAAAGGCGTTTCCGCAAGATTCGCCTCAGCAAGGGAACTGCTTGGCAAACCATCTAATTGAATTTGCTCTAGATCCTGTTCGCTTAACTGATCAGCTTCACCACTGAATAAAGCTTGTGTAATACGTTCAGCGGCCACCAAACCTTCTTCACCGTGAACTAGACGCGTGGCTTCGCGAGCCAAAATAGACTGCGCCTGTGGTTTACCAGTACTATCTTTATCCGTTTGCTCGATCGCATCAATTTCTTCCATGCTAAGGAAAGTAAAGTACTTAAGAAATTTATAAACATCCGCATCCGCTGTGTTCATCCAAAATTGGTAGAAAGCGTATTGCGATGTTTTCTTAGGATCCAGCCAGACTGCACCCGATTCAGTTTTACCAAATTTTGTACCATCTGATTTCGTCACCAAAGGCACGGTCATACCAAATGCTTGAGACTTATTCTGACGACGAGAAAGATCAATACCACCAACAATATTACCCCACTGATCGCTACCACCAATTTGAATCGTACAGTCGTATTCACGGTTTAATTCTGCAAAGTCCATTCCCTGAAGAAGAGCATAAGAAAACTCCGTAAATGAAATACCAGCCCCTTCACGATTCAAACGCTGCTGCACTGACTCTTTGTTGATCATGGCGTTTACAGAAAAGTGTTTACCGATATCACGCAGGAAGTCGAGCACATTCATATTTCCAGCCCAATCAAGGTTGTTCACCACGCGCGCAGGATTCGAAACATCATCAAACTTCACAAACTGGCTAACTTGCCCACGAATTTTCTCAGCCCAACCAGCCACAACATCAGACGTGTTGAGTTGACGCTCAGCTGCTTTAAAACTAGGGTCGCCGATTAACCCAGTCGCACCACCAACCAAAGCAATTGGGTTATGACCAGCATCCTGAAAGCGCTTCAACACCAATAAAGGCACAAGGTGACCTAGATGTAAGCTATCGGCAGTCGGATCGAAACCACAATAAAGCGTACGACTTCCATTCGCCAGGTGAGATTTTAGCTCTTCTTCAGAGGTCATCTGCGCGATCAAGCCACGGGCTTGCAAGTCCGATAAAAGGTCGTTACTGCTTACTGTCATTATTTAGATCCACTTACTGAATAGTTAATTTCGTTTAAGCATTCAATTATAAAAGTAATATTGGTACGATTATAGGGCTTTATTAAAGATTTTTAGGTACGCACTTTGATTAAACTTATACCAACAAAGCACTTACTTCTTATTGCTGCGGTATGTGTCATGCTAGCCATCGTCCTGATTGCAGTCCCTGCAGACGAGGCCACTGACGATACACCGATTTCTATCCATGCCAATTTACAGTTGGTAGATCAATCGCAAGTCACACTAAATCAGTTGCAAGAATTAACCCCCAAAAGCCATATTATGCCGTCTATCTCAACGTCTGGGATTGTTTCTGGTTACGATGTGCCAACACCTGACAATCTCGTTAGAAAGAACAGTGCTCCTACCTTTAAAGAACATTCAATCACGGTTAAATCTGGCGATTCTTTATCAAAAGTTCTTTCTGCTAAAGGCATCTCACCACAAGATATCTACAAAGTCTCACAAGCTGATAAAAAGCAAAAATCATTAGTCAGAATGTTGCCTGGCCAAATATTAAATTTTACCACCAATGAGAAAAGTGGCGAATTAACCAAACTGACACTCATTCAAAACCGTCTAGACAGTGTTAAATTCGTAAGAGAAGAGGACCAATTTACTCGTACAGCCACATCCAGAATCCCTGAAATCGTTCAAACCTACAAAGAAGCAGAGATTAACAATTCTTTATTTGTTGATGGCCTAAAAGCCGGCATTAGCCAACCTCTAATCATTGAAATTGCCAACATCTTTGGCTGGGACATCGACTTTGCCTTAGACATTCGTAAAGGCGACAGCTTGAGCGTACTTTATGAAGAGAAATTCTTAGACGGAGAAAAAATCGGCAACGGCAACATCATTGCAGCACAATTCATCAACAATGGACGTACCTTTCAAGCCATTCGCTTTCAAACCAAAAAAGGCGCTCACTATTACACCCCTGATGGGCTAGCAATGCGAAAAGCCTTCATCCGCACCCCGGTAGACTTTTCACGAATTTCGTCAAAATTTAACCCTAACCGACTGCACCCAATATTCAAAACCAGCCGCCCGCACCGAGGTGTTGATTATGCAGCCTCCAGCGGCACCCCTGTAAAAGCAGCGGGAGATGGTAAGATTTCCTTTGCTGGCAAACAAAATGGCTACGGGAATGTAGTGATCATAGATCATGGGCGAGGCTATCAAACCCTTTATGCTCATCTGCGTGGTTTTGCTCGAGGCACAAAACGTGGCGCTCGCGTCAAACAAGGAAAGATCATTGCCTATGTTGGTCAAACCGGTTGGGCAACAGGACCGCACTTACATTATGAATTCCGCATTAATGGCGTCCACAAGAACCCTGTTACAGTGAAACTGCCAAACGACGACCCTATGCCGAAAAATGATTTGAAGAAGTACTTACCTTACGCACAGCAAGTTGTTACCACGCTAACCCGCTCTCACTCACCAGCTTTTGCTCGCAAGCTAGCGGCGTTAAAGCGATAACGAAAATCAAGACATAAAAAAAGCAGCCTAGGCTGCTTTTTTTATGTCTTATCGAAACGAGCCATTAAAACACGCTGTTGACGAATTCAATCAGTTGAGACTTAGAAACAGCACCAACTTTAGTTGCTGCGACTTCACCACCTTTTACAATGATCAGGGTTGGAATACCACGTACATTGTACTTAGGAGCCGTTTCAGTGTTTTCGTCGACATTCAACTTAACCACTTTCAACTTACCTGCAAACTCATCAGCCACGTCTTCCAAAACTGGCGCAATCATTTTACATGGACCACACCAAGGTGCCCAAAAATCAACAAGAACAGGCACATCTGAACTCAATACTTCTTCAGCAAATTGAGCATCCGTAATTTGGCTAATATTTTCACTCATAAAAAATTCCTTAAAATCTATATTGTTCAATGAATGAAGCTAGTGTACCACTAAATCATTAGGGTAAAAATCGATTCTCTTTAATTACATAATAGAAAAACACTATTGTGTAAGGGCTTGAATTGCGGAAGGTAATTCTAATAAAGAATGAATTTCCGCGTGGGAACGTGTGCCCCAATCCTCTCCCCAACGACGGGCACCATGGCGATTAAACCAGATGCTTCGAGCCCCCGCATTGGCTGCTCCAAGCACATCATCAATCGGATGATCACCAACATGTATCAAGCTTTCCGCCGCCACACCAGCCTGATTGGCGGCATGCTGAAAAAGATCAGGAGCGGGCTTAGCCACACCATACTGATCCGCACGTACCGCAAACTCAAAATAGTGACCTAAACCTACATAAGGATGAAATACATCAGCATTACCATTAGTAATAACCGCCAGACGATAATCTTGATGCAATTCAGCCAGCACATCACTCACATGAGGAAACAAATCCACCTTTTGACGCCACTCACAAAAATGCGCCAAAGCCGATTGAGCAACCATATTGGCTTCTTCTGTTGGCAATCCAAATGCTTTTAATGCTCGCTGGTAAATAGACAGTCGCAAACGGGTTAAATCTGCGATTAAAGCTGGATCCTGCTCTAAAATTGTTTGTCGCATTGCCTGTTGAGCATCGCCCCCAAACTGCAAGTAGAAGCCAGGAAAACGCTCTTCAAACCAAGATTCCATCGCATACTCAGCACGAACAATAACAGGCGAGACGTCCCACAGTGTGTTATCCAAATCAAAGGTGATAAGTACCGTCATGGGGTGAGCCTTAATAGAATCGCACTTAATAGATCCGCTAAATGCTGTAAAAAGAAGGTACCTTTGGCTTGATCAAAGGCTGTGGTTTTGTCCGACCCTAATATCAGCAAACCACGCTTTTCAATATCCCCACCAGCACGAGATAAAAGCGGAAGTACAGCGACAGAATTAACTTTTCCAGCGTTTTCAGCAAATAAATAAGACATTTCGTTTTCAGGTAAAATACCGCAAAAACAATCATCCAAGTTCATAGTAAAAGGCATTAAGCCTTTATCAACCTCTAAGTTATGACCTTTGATTGAACTGTCTTGATGATCACCAAACAAAATCAACGTATGAAAAGAAACTTCAAAGTCATCTCTCACCATATCGTCAACCGCCACAACTAAGTCATCTAAAGAACGGCAATTCAACCCAGCCAAGATCAAGCGCCGACTTTTTTGCATGGTCGACTCATTTTCGCGAGCCACCTCAACTAAGCGCTCAAACTGACCGCGATACTCAGCGGTCGATTTCCTCAACTGATTGACTTGATACTCCAGTAAGGAGATCGCTCGGCCATTAACTGGGTGAGGAATCGTAAGACCATCCAACACCTCGGCATTGCGCACAAAAAAATCTGGTGTACTAGACAAATATTGAATGATTTCCTCTTCGCTCATACAGCCTCTATAGGTAAATTTGACCTTCAAACACTTTTGCAGCCGGACCAGTCATGAGAATCGGTTCGCCTTCACCAGCCCACTCAATGTGTAAATCACCACCACGTAAATGCGCCGTCACTTTGGGTGCTAACCAACCTTGTTTAATTCCCGCCACAACGGCCGCACAGGCTCCAGTACCACAAGCTTGAGTTTCACCAACACCACGCTCAAACACTCGCAAGTTAATTTCAGCTGGATTAACAACCTGCATAAAACCAACATTGACCTTACTAGGAAAACATTCGTGAGACTCAATTTTTGCCCCCAGATTCTGCACCTGCTCATCCTGCAAAGTATCTACCTTTAGTACTGCATGAGGATTGCCGACAGAAACGGGCGTAATCAGATAATCATCACCATCAACCATTAATGGATACAAACCGTCGTTAAGCTCTGCAGAAAAAGGCAGATCCGCCGGAACGAAACTAGGCGCTCCCATATCTACGGTCACTAAACCATTATCTATTACTCTAAGTTGGATCGCACCACGCTTAGTTTCGACATTAATAACACGCTTGTGAGTAAGTTCTCGATCCAACACAAACTTGGCGAAACAACGCGCGCCATTACCGCAATGTTCAACTTCACTGCCGTCTGAATTATAAATGCGATAACGAAAATCCATATCTGGATTAGAAGGTGGCTCAACGACCAGCAGCTGATCAAAACCAATTCCCCAGTTACGATCACTTAAACGTTCGATCTGTGATTTATTAAAAAACACCTTACGAGAAACCGCATCCACCACCACAAAATCATTGCCGAGGCCGTGCATCTTTGTAAACTTCAATAACACAACGGCCTCCTCAGTCTGGCAGAACTTGTTCGCCGGCCAACTGATGCTCAATGGTTTCACGAGCGCGTATCAAATAAGCCGTATCTCCATCCACCATCACTTCGGCGGCACGATTTCGACTGTTGTAATTCGATGCCATGGTAAAACCATAAGCGCCAGCAGAGCGAACAGCCAGTAAGTCACCCGCTTGAATATCCAGTTCACGATCCTTACCCAAAAAATCGCCTGTTTCACATACTGGGCCCACTAAGTCGTAAACACGCTTGCCTTCGGACGTCGGCTGCTGAGAAACAGGAACAATGTCCATCCAAGCACTGTATAAAGAAGGACGAATCAAATCGTTCATCGCACCATCAATGATGGCAAAATTTTTATGATCGTTACACTTAAGAAATTCTACCTGAGTCAACATCACACCAGCATTAGCTGCGATGGAGCGACCGGGTTCAAACGCTAACGTCACGTCCATTCCTTTGACTTTTTCTAGTAGCAATTTAGCGTAGTCAGCTGGTTTTGGCGGCACTTCATCACGGTAACGAACACCAAGACCACCACCTAAATCTAAATGTTTGATTTTAATGCCCACTGCGGCCAACTCATCCAGCAAGCCTACTAAACGATCAAAGGTGTCTAAGAAAGGTTGCAGCTCAGTTAATTGTGAACCTATATGGCAATCCACGCCCATCACGTCAAGATTCGGTAATTCATTAGCGATCTGATAAATGCGAACCGCCTCTTTAATATCAATACCAAACTTATTTTCTTTCAGGCCAGTGGAAATATAAGGATGGGTTTTTGCATCCACATCAGGATTGACGCGCAAGGAAACCGGTGCTTTTTTACCCATTTCACTTGCCACTTTGTCCAAGCGGTATAATTCTGCTTCCGACTCAACATTAAAACAATGAATACCCACTTCCAAGGCGCGACGCATTTCTACTTCTTGCTTACCCAAGCCAGAAAACATGACCTTAGAAGGCTCTCCTCCCGCTTTTAATACCCGTTCAAGCTCACCAAGAGACACGATATCAAACCCCGCCCCCAAACGTGCTAAGACATTCAAAATCGCAATATTTGAACAGGCTTTAACGGCATAACAAATCAGCGTTGGGTGAGCAGCAAATGCTTCGGCATAATCCATATAGTGACGTTCGAACATCGCACGTGAGTAAATATAACAAGGGGTGCCAAATTGTTCGGCAACATCAGACAAGGCAACGCCTTCTGCATGTAAAGTCTGATTTGAATAAGCAAATAAATCCAAAGGGGAATCCTCAATTTTGTGACGATGTTTGTTGTGACGGCAGATTAGTCTCGGGTAAATAAAGGGAACCTTTGTTACCACAAGCAACCATGAATCCGGTCAAAATAAAAATTGCTAGCCACTTAGACATCGTAATATCTCTTCATTTTTTGATCAGGCTAGTATACCTTGCCAATCATGGGTTTCCCAACCCTAGCGCACGAAATAGCTGGATATTATTTACCCTAAAGAAAAACAGATAAAGCTTGAATTTGCGCACATTAACACCAAGATATAGACAGGCATTTTTACCAGAGGTTAGTTTACAAAGCAGAATGAAGAACAAAATTCTCCCTTGGAGCGCGGCATTGGGTTGTGCCATTGTTCTACACTTACTGTTACTAGAATGGTCGGCATCAGCAAGCTGGTTGCAAGATCAGACGAACACCATTCACCCTAAACTATTCATTCTAAAGAAAGACGAGTCGCTCCAGTCTTTAACACCAACAAACAGGGCTCCGCAAACATTTACAAACGATGAACAAAAAAACTCATTGAGCAATTTCAACAACACATCATCAGATAAAACAGTCATAACCGACAAAACAGATCTCTCGACAGAAGCGTTACCTAATGTTATCGATGACTTCACTAGTAAACCGCCACTGCTAGAATTAAGTGACACTTTCATCTCATCGGACCAAGACAACAGCGAGACAGAAGCTGTTTTCTCCGCGACACTCAGAGCAAAAATAGAAAAAGCCAAACAAGATCAAGAAGCGTATTTAAAAGGGCAGCAAAAAGAAACCGCATACCCTATTACTGAAGATGCAGATGGCACAAAATATGTCAATATTGAAGGAGTTTGTTGGCGTATACCTGAACCAGGAAGCGATGAATCTTGGGCCATTGTCTTTGCAGGCTGTAATGGACAAAAAGAAACCTTCCATTTCGAATTAAACATTGCCCCTAGCATCTTCTTAGGCCCTGACGCTGCCTTCCCTCTTTCTGAGTAAGCGACTGACTCGCACTCTTTTTTCCAAAAAAAAACGACGACCTAAAGTCGTCGTTTTATCTGTAACAATGTGAGCAATGCAATTCGATTATCGAGCGGCCAACTCAGATTTTGCTCGTTCTACTGCATTTAACACTTGTGCTGGAGCAGTACCACCAATGTGGTCACGAGCCGCAACGGACCCTTCTAATGTCAGAACATCAAACACATCCTGCTCAATCATATCACCGAACGACTGCAGCTCTTCCAAGGTCATCTCGGACAAATCCTTGCCTTCTTGCACACCATAACCCACCGCTTTACCGACAATTTCATGGGCATCACGGAATGCTACGCCATGGCGAACCAAGTAATCAGCCAAGTCTGTTGCGGTAGAAAAGCCTCGACGAGCCGCTTCATACATAGGTTCTTTACGAGACACTATGGCAGGAATCATGTCAGCAAACGCCCGTAAAGAGCCTTTTAACGTATCAACGGTATCGAACAGAGGCTCTTTGTCTTCTTGATTGTCCTTGTTGTAAGCCAAGCACTGTGACTTCATTAAGGTAAGTAATCCCATTAAGTGACCGTATACTCGACCGGTTTTACCCCGCACCAATTCCGGTACATCTGGGTTTTTCTTCTGTGGCATAATCGAAGAACCAGTACAGAAGCGATCTGGCAAATAGATAAAGTTGAATTGTGCCGACGCCCACATCACCAACTCTTCTGCCCAACGAGACATGTGCATCATGATGATAGACGCCGTAGAGGTAAATTCGATGGCGAAATCACGATCACTGACCGAATCCAAGGAATTATAAGTAGGACGTTCAAAGCCCAATAATTCTGCCGTCATATTACGGTCTATTGGATACGTTGTGCCTGCTAATGCCGCTGCACCAAGAGGCAGGATGTTAATACGCTTACGGCAATCAACAAGACGCTCGTAATCACGTTGCATCATTTCATACCAAGCCATTAGATGATGCCCGAAAGTAACAGGTTGCGCGGTTTGTAAATGCGTAAAGCCAGGCATGATAGTCGCCGCTTCTTTTTCCGCTAGACTTAAAATACCTTGTTGCAAACGCGTCACTTCTTCCAATAAAAAGTCCACTTCGTCACGCATGTAAAGACGAATATCCGTTGCGACCTGGTCATTACGAGAGCGACCTGTGTGCAGTTTTTTACCGGTAATGCCAATTTTCTGAGTCAGACGCGCCTCAATGTTCATATGAACATCTTCTAACTCTATTGACCACTCAAACTCACCGCGAGCAATTTCACCTTCAATTTCAGTCAATCCCTGAATAATCTGGTCACGTTCATCTTCCGTTAGCACGCCAACACTGGCCAGCATTTTGCCATGGGCAATGGATCCCTGAATGTCTTGTTTCGCCATTCTTTGATCAAACTCAACAGAAGCCGTAAAACGCGCAACAAAAGCATCAACAGGCTCAGAAAAACGACCACCCCATTGCTGGTTTGTGGTTTTATTTGTATCCGTCATTCGGTTAGTTCCTACACTAGGTTCATTTTGCTGCAAAGAGTACCTTATGCGCCTCCACTTATAAAGTATTGAAAGATGACGAAGGGACTCTTAACGAGTATCATGAGCAGCAAATTTTAAGGATTTTCATCGGTCCGCAACGCACTAGGAGACACAGTGAAAGATAAAATTGTGATCGCAACTCGAGAAAGCCAACTCGCTCTTTGGCAAGCCAACAACGTCAAAGCACAACTCGAAAGCCTGTATCCAGATTTAACCGTGGAACTCCTTGGCATGACCACCAAAGGCGATCAAATTTTAGACTCCCCATTATCCAAAATCGGTGGCAAAGGGCTATTTGTCAAAGAGCTTGAAGCGGCACTACTAGATAGGCGAGCTGACATCGCTGTTCATTCCATGAAAGACGTACCGATGGCCTTTCCAGAAGGCTTAGGTCTTGCCGTTATTTGCGAGCGCGAAGATCCTAGTGATGCTTTCGTTTCTAATCAGTATTCAAGCTTAGACGATCTTCCCGCTGGGGCGGTTGTCGGCACCTCCAGTTTGCGCCGTTCTTGCCAGCTTAAAATGCACCGCCCTGACCTCATCATCAAGGATTTGCGTGGTAACGTTAACACCCGTCTAAGAAAAATGGACGAAGGGGAATACGATGCCATCATCTTGGCGACTGCCGGATTGCTTCGCCTTGAAATGCGTGACAGGATTCGTCAAAAGATTCCAGCTGAGATGAGCCTTCCCGCGGGAGGACAGGGTGCCATGGGAATTGAATGCCGTGCCGATGATCGACCCACGCTTGAATTACTTGTGCCACTTCAGCACGAAGAAACCACCTATCGCGTGACCGCTGAGCGTGCTTTAAACGAACGATTAAATGGTGGTTGCCAAGCACCAATCGCTTGCTTTGCGATTCTTCAACAAGATGAAATTTGGTTACGAGGATTAGTAGGAAGTCCTGATGGCAAAACCATGATCCAAAGTGACATACGAGGACACAAAGACAACGCCAAACAATTGGGAGTAACACTGGCTGAAGAGTTACTTTCTCGTGGTGCCAATACCATCCTTGATGCCATTTACCAATAAAATAAGGTCTTTTAGCCGTGCCCAATCATCATATTCTGATTACACGTCCAGAACCTGAAAACCAGTTAAGCTGTGAGCGAGTCATTGCTCATGGCTGGCACGCTGCCTCATTACCAATGCTGGCCATAGAAGCGATTAACGATCCCCAAAAGATCGCACAAATTCGTTCACAAGTTTTCAATATCGATGAGTTTAACTACGTCATTTTCGTCAGTAAAAATGCCGCCAGATTGGCCTGCGAATGGCTGGATCAATGCTGGCCCATGCTTCCAATTGGTGTAAATTGGATCGGTATCGGCCAAGGCACCACTCAAACATTATTAGACGAAGGCGTTCCGGCCATTGCCAACCCAGGCCACACAACAGAGGCGTTATTGGCTTGGCTTAAGCCAGTCAAAATGCGCGACCAGAAAGTCCTCATCGTTCGTGGACATGGAGGTCGACCAGAACTCGGACAACAACTGGAAGACAGGGGCGCAAAAGTCAGTTATCTTTCTCTTTACGAAAGAAAAAAACCGCTGTATCACGCTCAAACATTCTTCATGCTGCCCGATATTAATTTAATATGGGTCACCAGTGGAGAAGGGTTAACACACCTTTCAGAGTATGTGATGCAACATAAACCTGAATGGCTGTCTCTGCCTATTTTTACGCCCAGCGAAAGAGTCAATCAATTGGCATTAGAATTAGGTTGGAAAAAGGCGTCATGCGCTCATGGTGCGGATGACACAAGCCTAATCAACGCGACGGAAATTCACACAGGACTTTAGAATGACTGATAATAACAAGCACGAATCCATTGACACAAGCCAAACAGAGGACACAAAGCAAACCAAACACTCTGCCGAAAGTGCTGATAACGTCACTCATTCCGACCCTGTCGCTCAAACCAATCACAACGGATCAAATAATCGTCGTGCCATGATCCTGACATCTGCGTCTCTATGCGCTTCGTTGGTTGCAATCGCCACCAGCAGCTGGCTTTATTACCAATCAACCATTAGCCCAATTCCTCAAGACATCCAACAACTTAAAGCACAACAAGAGACTCTCAATACTGAATTACAGGCCAGCCAAACCAACAAAGCTCAATTCGACCAAGTAGCAAAAAAAGTCAGCCAAGCTCAGCAAACCACTCAGCAGAAAACGCTAAAGCTCGTGCAACAACAGATTGAGCAAAGTAACAAAATACAATCGTTAGAAGCAAAATTACAACGTTTAAACAATACCACCAAAGAAGATTGGAAACTGGCCGAGGCAGAATACCTTATCCGTCTTGCCAACCAGCGATTATTGCTTGAAGCTGACACCAAAGGAGCTATCTCATTATTGAGCAATGCCGATGACATTTTAAAAGAACAGCAAGATCCAATTACCTTTGATACTCGTAAGGCTTTGGCGAAAGACATTCAAGCCTTAAGTGCGACCAGCCGATTTGATCTAGAGGGTAAATATCTTCAACTCACTGCTTTGTACGACAGTATTGTTACACTACCCCAAAGAGAACCCTCAAAAGAATGGCAAAACACTCAGCAAAATACGAATACCAAAGATTCGACAACGACGAGTAGAGTCGAGTCAGAGCTAAAGAGTTTTTGGCAATCATTACGATCTTTAGTCGTCATTAACTATCAACACAAGCCGATCAAAGCCTTATTACCGCCAGCGGAATATCAAGAGCTAACAACAGGTCTACAGTTGCAGCTGGACATAGCACAAGTTGCCTTAATGAAAGGTGAGGCTGTCATTTATCAACAAGCTTTATCTCGTGTTGCCACGGCCATCACTGAACATTTTGACACTCAGTCAAGCCCTGTCACGTCTTTCCTAGCCAGCTTGACCGCATTGCAACAAATCGACCCAGCACCAACCTTACCTTTGCCAAGATCATCTTTATTGGCCATGAAAACCCTAATGAAAAATTGGAACCAGCGTCAACCGAACAAAAACGAGGCTGAACAGAGCAACACTGAAGATACAGCCAGCCTTGAAAACAGTGAAGAACAAGCCAGCGAACAAGAGAAAAATGAAATCGCTGACGATGCTCGCTCTCAAGGAGAAAATTCATGAGAAAGCTACTCTTTCTACTGGTCATCATGATGGCAGCCGGCGGTGTCTTAGGCCTACTCATGCGTCAGGACTCTGGCTATGTTCTCATTGCATTCAATGGTGTCACAATCGAAACAAGCTTTTGGGTGCTTCTGGTCGCCATGATAGCCACTTTATTCGTGATGAGCTGGGTGAAGCGCATTTTATTCATCACACTCAGACCAAGTAACTCCATTGCTAAAGTGACTGACAACCTAGCTCAAAAAAGAGCCTCACGTAATGCCATTCGAGGTCTATTAGAACTGGTCGGCGGCAACTGGAATCGAGCTGAAAAACTACTGACGAACAGTGCTGATCGCGTACCTTACCCACTTATTAACTACATTGGCGCGGCTTACGCCGCGAGTGAACAAGAGGAACATGAGCGCTCTAAATCTCTACTCCGCTCAGCCCATAAATCAACCCCAGAAGCGGAATTTGCAATTGGTTTCGCGCAGAGCCAATTGCAAATTAAACAAGAACATTATGAAGGCGCGCTGGCCTCATTATTGCGACTTCACAAACTGAAACCCAAGCATCGACAAGTCGTCAAAATGCTGGTTGCTGTCTACACCAAACTGAAAGACTGGGATGCCTTATTAGCGTTAACCCCTACACTAAAAAAAGACGGCATTTTTGATGAAGATAATATGCTGGACTTAGAGCGTAATGCATTTTTAGCCTTGCTGGATAAAATCAAATTTCGCAATAAGTTAGGACAGAGCAGTAAAGAGCTAGTGGCCGAAGTGGAGTCCTTATGGAATAAACTGGACACACTCTCGCAAGATGATCGTATGCGACAGCTTTATGCACAAACCTTGATTCACTTTGGTGATGACGCCAAGGCTGAACATTTTATCCGTCAGAGCTTGAATCAAAAATGGTCAGAAAAACTGATCTACGAATACGCTAACATTCAGCAGGGCAATCTGAAAAAGCGCCTCACAAATTGTGAGGGTTGGCTAAAAAAAGAGCCCGCCAGTGCGAACTTATACCTAGTCTCTGGCCGTTTAAGCCAAGCTATGATGCTGTGGGGAAAAGCGAAAGACTATTACGAGCAAGCCCTATCGCTTGATGGACAAAGCGAGGCCTTGGCGGAACTGAGTCGTTTACTCGAAGCCATGGGTGACAGTAAAGCCAGCCAAGATCTGATGATGATCAACTTGAATCAAGCTAGCAATCAATTAAAACCCTTGCCTTTACCCTCACATTAAACAAAAAAAGCTGCCCTTGGGCAGCTTTTTTTGTTTCACCATTTTCCTTCAGATCATATTGGTCGTGACTATTTAAATCGCACCACGAGCTCATGCATATCGTTTGCCACCGTTTGCAACAAACGAATACTGTCACTGGAGAGCTGTGACTTCTCAGAACTTTGCTCAGCCAAATCAGAAATGCGTACGACCTGACGATTGATGTCTTCCGACACTTGCGCCTGTTCTTCTACTGCTGCAGACATTTGAATCGACATGTCGGTAATATTCGAAACAGAAGACACTATCTCCTCGAAAGCCCGCGCCATTGCAACAATTTTTTGCAAACCTTGCTCTGCATCTAACTTGCCCTGATGAGCAACTTTTACTGAGCTGCTAGCACCCATCCTTAAGGTTTCGATAATCTTATGAATATCTTGAGTCGACCCTTGAGTACGCATCGCCAGTTGACGAACCTCATCTGCTACAACCGCAAAACCTCGACCATGCTCTCCAGCACGAGCCGCCTCAATCGCCGCATTAAGAGCCAATAAATTCGTTTGCTCGGCAATTTGATCAATTACTTGGGCCACATCGGCAATTTTTTCAGAATGCTGAGCCAAATCCTGAACGGTCGAACTAATCTCATTCACTGTTTCACTGAGATCTTGAATCGAATCTTGCGCCTCGGTAATGATCACCTGACCGGATTGAGCCGAATGAAGCGAAGATTTAGCACTGTCTGCTGTAACTTGAACATGTTGTGCCACATCGCTAATGGTCGATGTCATCTCTTGCATAGCCGCAGCCACGTCCTGCGTCTCATGCTGTTGACTGGTCATCCCATTGGTGGTTTCTATGCTAAAAGAAAGTCCCACTTTTGACTGCTCAGATACCTTAGAAGACTCATCTTCAAACCGTGTTAGCACAGCATCAATACGAGACATCATGCTCTTCACCCCCACTTCCAACTGGGCGATAGACAACGATTGATCTGAATAGGTCACGGCCGCTAGGGGATGCATAAAGGCAGCCGGAAATCGGTTTTTAAGTTGTTGAATCAAATTGACTTGGTAACGCCAAAACAAAACATTCCCCAGTAGGCTTGCTAACAACAATATTCCCAAGCCAAGGTAGAGGTTTTGCAGTGTAGAAAAAATGGCCACAGCCACCAAACCTAGGGGCAAAAGAAGTGGCCAAGATTGCCATTTTTTAGGGATAACCTGCTTTCCCTGGCGTATCGCTTTATACCGTTTCTCTGCGCGAGCCACATCGTCACGTTTCGGTACCGTTCGAACAGACTCGTAACCAACAACTTTGCCATTGTCTGTCACTGGAGTGACATAGGCATCTACCCAATAAAAATCGCCGTTTTTACAACGATTTTTTACCAACCCCATCCAAGCCTTACCTTGCTTAAGGGTTTGCCACATCACTTCAAAAGCTTCTTCTGGCATGTCTGGATGACGAACCAAATTATGAGGACTTCCAATCAATTCTTCTTTCTCATAACCACTAACCTGAATAAAAGCGTCATTACAATGAAGAATTTTACCCTTTAGATCCGTTGTGGAAACCAACTTAACACTCGGATCAAAACTTCTTTCTTGATCTGTTACCGGAGTGTTGTTGCGCATAACCTTATCCTCAATCAAATTATAATTATCTCCTTCACCTTAGGGCCCTCCCAAGGCGACGCGAGGATATCAAATTCAATTATTACTTTAGTAAGGTTTTGTGTAACCAGCGAGTAACGACAGGCAACAGATATGTAGGGATTTGTAAAGCCCCAGCTAAGGGTAAAAAGGCGGGACCTAAAAGCACACCAGCCACACTATAGGTCAACAGAACATTTCGATTCCCAGATGTAATCGCTGCCGTTAAAGCGATTTCAATACCCTGCTTACGAAACACCAAAAAAGTGGTGACAAAAAACACCACACAAAGCGCCACTGCAATAACAAAATAACCTAGTGCCATCATTGGATCTGCATCAAACATCAAGCGGAAACTTCCGACCAAGCCCAAGGGAAACGCAAACACCAGTAAAATGGTATAAGGGGAAATTTTTAATAACAAACGATTAAGGGGAGCGGTGGGACAATAAGCATGGACCAAAAATGAGAACACCATAGGACCAAAAATAAAAATAATGAGGCGAGCAAAGTAACTCCCCCAATCTAGCCCTAATTCGTTCAAAGGGGCACTCAATAACGCCACACTTACCGTAATAGGCAAAAGCAAGGTCGTCGCAATGGTCATCGCCATTGCCTCAATGTTATCAAATCCCAATGCTTTGACGATGGCGGGTGTGGCAAACAAAGACCCTGTCGCCGCCACAGCGAGTATCGCCAACAATAAGTCCGCTGTTAATGAGAACACCCAAGCTAATATTGTCGCCAGCCCCATAAAAAAGAACGCATGTAAAGCGGCATATCGCCAAACACGAGCCTGGCTCAATCGCTTCAGCAATTCACTCTGCTTCATGCCAAGCAGCGTTAACGTCATTAAGCTAAACAATACCAAAGGTAAATAGGGGAAGACGGTCAAAGAGATAGATGGGAACACAAAACCCATTAAGGCAAACAAAAACATGAAAGGAAGAGAATGGCGAACCAGGAAGGACAACATGACGGCACCTTAATTAGGTAGCCCTAGATAAAATTCGTCCGTAAGTGCGATTATTTTTCCGAGCCACAATATCGTTTATTATTTTCAGGTAATTCAGCCATTTCTAATGGCCAGTCTTCTCGAACACGATCAAACTCTTCACGCAGAGCAATCAACTCAGCACGTTTTTCGACCGGCCATCGACTTTCATTAGAACGCTGATTTACTCTAGGGAATAGTATCAGATTATCACTCATAAATTATCTCTATTAATGCATTGTCTGGATATCTATCGACACTCTATGGATAATCTTTAGAAAACGCAAACTCGACGTAGATGAGAACATTATGAAATTTTTAATCTCCCCAGCAAAAACACTGGACCTAACCTCTGAGCCAAGCTTGACTCTCTCCAGCGCGCCGCAACTGACACAGGAATCTCAATTATTAATCAAGGCGTTATCCAACTATTCGCCTGCCGATATCGCTAGCTTAATGAAACTTAGCGATAGACTCGCAACACTTAATGTCTCACGTTACCAAGCGTGGCAAGAGAAACATACCAGTGACAATAGTCGACAAGCTATCTATACCTTTATGGGGGATGTGTATACGGGCTTAGATGCGTATTCCCTAAACGAAGATAACATGCAGTATGCGCAACAAAACTTAAGGATTTTAAGTGGTCTATATGGCCTATTAAAACCACTTGATCTAATGCAAGCTTACCGCCTTGAGATGGGCACCAAACTTGCCAATTCTCGCGGCTCTAACCTTTACCAGTTTTGGGGAGACATCATTGTCGACAAACTTAACCAAGAACTGCAAGAAGGAGAGCTATTGGTTAACCTAGCATCTAATGAGTATTTCAAAGCCGTCAATAAAAAGAAGTTGATATCACCACTGGTTAGCCCAAATTTCTTAGACGAGAAAAATGGTCATTTTAAAGTCATCAGTTTCTACGCCAAAAAAGCCCGAGGTTTAATGGCTCGATACCTTATCGAAAACCGCTGCCAGACATTAGAAGAGCTAAAAGCCTTTGATCTGGCTGGCTATCGTTATGATGCTGATCGCTCAACGTCGGACACACCTGTGTTTATCCGCCCTGAAAGCGCGCAGCCCAATAAGTAAATAAAGAAAATAAACGGCATCAGCGATACTAAGGGATGGTTAAATGACCTTAGTATCGCTGATGAGTCGTTTATAAATGATCTGAGTTAGACAAGCATCCCATTGTCACCCGGTCATTGCCACCGAAATCCTGGATACTTCGAACCTCACTGAACCCTGACAGAGTCAATAGACGACGAACAGCTTCAGCTTGGTCATAACCATGCTCAAACATCAGGTAACCGCCTTGCTTCAAAAAGTTCGGTGCTTGCTCAATGATGCGCTCAATATCAGCCAACCCATGGTTTTCTGCCACCAGCGCGGTCTTCGGTTCAAAGCGCACATCGCCTTCGGACAAATGATGATCTTCAGGGTCTATATAAGGCGGATTTGATACAATCAAATCAAACATACCCAATTCCGATAACTGCTCAAACCAGCAACTTTGCATAAAATGAGCATTGCTAATCTGATGGCTGGCGGCATTTCGCTTAGCCAACGCCACTGCGTCTGCAATCAGATCCACCCCAAGCACTTTTGAATCGCGACATTCAGTCGCCAGCGCCAAGGCAATCGCACCGGTTCCTGTGCCTAAATCCAATATTTTTTTCCCTTTGGTGACGTGCAATATCGACAGTGCCGCCTCTACTAAACATTCCGTATCCGCTCGAGGGATTAAAGTACAAGGTGCGACTTCTAGATCTAAGGTCCAAAACGCTTGCTTGCCTAAGATATAAGCAATCGGCTCCCCCTTCTCTCGGCGCGTTAATAAAGCATCATAAGAAGACAGCTCATCGTTCGTCAAAACACGTTCAGGCCAAGAGTAAAAATAAGACGTTGAGACATTAAGCACTTGCGCCAATAACAACTGAGCATCAAGTAATGCTGTGTCTGACATAAAACGAAGGCGCTCAGAGGCGCCTTGTAAGGATTCATCTATACGCATAGGCGAAATCAATTATCACCACTTAGAGTCGCAAGTTGCTCTGCTTGGAACTCATTCACTAAAGGATTGATCAGAACGTCCAAATCCCCCGTTACAATTTCGTCTAACTTGTACAAGGTTAAATTAATTCGATGGTCTGTCACTCGACCTTGTGGATAGTTGTAAGTTCGGATTCGCTCAGAGCGATCACCACTTCCCACCAAAGATTTACGCGCTTCAGATTGCTCACTAGCGGCCTTTTCTTGCTCTGCAGCCAACAAACGAGACGCCAATAAAGACATGGCTTTAGCACGGTTCTTATGTTGCGAACGCTCATCCTGACATTCCACCACAACACCGGTTGGAATGTGCGTAATACGAATCGCAGAATCGGTTTTGTTAACGTGCTGACCACCCGCGCCAGATGCACGGAAGGTGTCCACCCGTAAATCAGCCTTGTTGATATCAATGCCTTCCACTTCATCCATTTCTGGCATGATGGCAACCGTACAAGCGGATGTGTGAATACGTCCTTGAGATTCGGTTGCAGGTACACGTTGTACACGGTGGGCCCCTGATTCAAACTTCAGCTTAGAATAGGCACCATCACCAACAATACGAGCAATGACTTCTTTATAGCCGCCATGCTCGCCTTCACTGGCACTGACAATTTCCACCTTCCAACGCTGGGTTTCAGCATAGCGGGAATACATGCGAAATAAGTCACCAGAGAAAATAGAGGCTTCATCACCGCCGGTACCAGCACGAACTTCAAGAAAAACGTTACGAGAGTCATTTGGGTCTTTCGGCAACAATAGTTTCTGTAACGTTAGCTGTAAGGCTTCCTGCTGCTCTTGACCTGCTTTCATTTCCTCCACACCCATTTCTTTAATGTCTGGGTCAGAATCTGTCATCATCAGTTCAGCTTCTTCAATATTTTCCAATACTTGCTGATACCCATTAAAGCACTGCACAACGGGTTCAAGTTCCGCATATTCTTTTGAATACGAACGGAATAAATCTTGATCCATAATAACGTCAGCTTCACTTAACAGAGCCGCCAATTCTTCATAGCGTTCAGCCAAGCTTTCTAGTTTTAACTTAATCGATTCTTTCATTTTTAATTATCTTTTTCTTCATTAATGCCGAGCACATCTGCGGCAATGGTTAATGCTTCTTGGTCAGCCTCACTACCGGCCTCCCGCAAATAACGGGTCGGAGCATGAATCAGCTTGTTCATCAAACCATGAGCAAGTTTATTCATGACTTGCTCTGGGGATTGACCACTCTCTATGCTTTTTAAGGCTTTTTCTAACTCGGCTTGTTTGGTCATTTCAGCGGATTGGCGAAAGCTGACAATTAAGTCCGATACTTTTCTAGAATCCAACGCTTTGCGATAAGACTCGACACCTTGTTCAATCAAAGCCTCCGCAGCTTTTGCTGCATCTTGCCGCGCTCTGACATTTTCTTCGATAACGGAATGTAGGTCATCGACAGTATAAAGATATGCGTCTTTAACATCTTCGACTTCTGGCTCAATATCCCGAGGAACCGCAATGTCCACCAGTAACATAGGCGAATGACGTCGTTTTGCCGTCGCTCGTTCAACCATGCCTTTACCAATAATCGGCAATTGACTGGCGGTTGAGGAAATCACAATGTCGGCCTGTGACAAATAATCCCCTAGTTCACCCAGCATAATGGCTTCGGCATTCAATTCATTGGCAAGGGCTTCGGCTCTCGCCAAGGTTCGATTGGCGACAATGATTCGCTTCACACCATTCTCTTTCAAATGACGCGCCACTAACTCGATGGTTTGCCCTGCCCCAATCAGCAAGGCCGTACTGCGTTGAATGTCAGCAAAAATCCGTTGCGCCAAACTGACGGCAGCAAACGCGATCGATACTGGATTTTCACCAATAGCCGTATCGGTTCTGACTCGTTTTGCCACCGAAAAGGTACGCTGAAACAAGGACTCAAGTTCTGGGCCTATGCATTCACCTTCTTGAGAAACAGCGTATGCCGATTTAACCTGCCCAAGAATTTGTGGCTCGCCCAGTATCAGAGAATCCAAACCCGAAGCCACTCGCATAATATGACGAACACTGTCATCAGCCACATGGGTATAGCAATATTGTTTCAGGTCAGCCAAGTCAATATTGTGATATTGCCCTAACCAATCCACCACCTCCTGTGCTTTGCCTGAGTCCTCAACCGAACAGTACAGTTCGGTACGATTACAGGTCGACACAATAACGGCTTCCTGCGCTCGCTTCTCTTCCACCAGAGAAGACAACGCTTCAATCATTTTCTCCGGCGCAAACGCCACCCGCTCGCGTATCGAAACAGGAGCAGTTTTATGATTGACACCTACGGTAATTAGCGGCATTCAGGACTCTTCTCAAAAATCGAGATATTAAGATAACGACAGGACAATACCGTCTCTACATGACTCTTTACATAAAGAAGACACATTATACGAGAAATTCGCTTTTTTTCGCACCCCAAAAAGTCAATAAAAGTAATAGGATTAGTTTATAGTTAGCACAACTGCTCTGGTGACCACTGACATTCAAGCTCACCATAGATAATATACGTAGCTTAAAACGATATTGTTAAGGAATTTCATGCTATTTGGTTTTACCCCATCATCAGCTCACAGCTCTGCGACATCGTACATTCGAGCTAAATGGTGGCTAGTGCCTTTATGTTTGCCCTTTTTGTTCGCCTGCAATCAAACGCGTTCGCCAGAAATCACGACACTCCAGGTGGAAAAAAATGCTCACACACAACCTTATGAAGAAAGCCAAATCAGCGATTTATTAAAGGCGGAATTCACCTTACAACGTGAAGGCCCAAACAAAGCTTATGATAGCTTTTATAAAATTGCTCAAAAATCAAAAGACCCTCAATTTATCGAGCGACTTGTTCGCATAGCGGTTGCCTCTCGGAATAAGGTCTACATTGAACAAAGTGCCGATTTATGGCGTTCGATTGCCCCCACATCAGAACAAGCCTACTCTCTTGCCATTCAAGTGTACGCTCAAGGAGAGCGACCTAACGACATTGCTAAGCTACTTGATATGGCCATACAGAATCGTGTGCCCTTGCGCTTTTTCCCCTTATACCTTGAAGACAATGTACGTAACAGCCAGGTGATTAGTACATTAGAAAAAGCCATCACACTGACATCGCCCTTGACTCAAAAAAATCAATTCATACGTTTGAGCCAAGCTCACTTATGGTTATTATCAGGCCAATACGAACAAGCCAGTCAACTTGGGAATACCCTTTTAGAAGACCCAAACACGGAAAAAAGCGAAGCCTTATACCTGATCCTAGCTTACAGTGAAAAGAACCAAAACCAATTAACAAAGGCCATCTCTACCCTTAAAATAGCTAATCTGAAGTACCCTAAAAGCGCTAACATTTTGAGTCCGTTATTAAGCCTGCTCGTCGAGAATGAACAAGCTCACGCCGCAATCAAACTTTTAGACAGTTCGACACTAAGTGAAGATGACAAACTTCAAACTTGTCTCAACTTTGCTCGCACTTTGCTTGAATACAAACAACCAGATTTTGCCCTCAGTGTACTCAACGGTCTTCCTCAACGGCAAAGAGGCTTCAGCAATCAAATACAATACTTGCAAGCAATTGCGCTGAATGAATTAAAGCGCCAAGACGAGGCCATTGAGAAGATGAACCTAGTTCATGGCACCTTACAAAGTAATGCCACCAGCCAAATTGCACTGTGGCTTTATGAACAAGGCAAACAAAAAGACATCAATGACTTAGTACTTACTCGAACCAATCGTGAATACCTACCTGAACAAATCACCACAATCAGCCAGCTTCATCAAGAAGAAGGTCAACCTATGCTGGCTTACGACCTGTTAAGCAAAGCGGTCGACCTTTTTCCAGAGTCGGACGAATTACGTTATCAAAAGTCTTTATTTGCAGAACATTTAGGCTATTGGGATATTACTTTAAAAGAACTGAACACCTTGTTAGAAAAACACCCAGATAATGCTCAGTATTTAAATGCGATAGGATACACCTTACTGACTCGTACCGATCAGTTGGATGAGGCCATGGTCTATATCGAAAGAGCCTACGAACTATCAGACAATGATCCCGCTATCATAGATAGCCTTGGTTGGGGGATGTTTTTGAAAGGCGAATACGAACAATCTTCCTACTATCTAGAAAAAGCCTGGTCCATTTTACAAGATGCTGAAATCGCCGCTCACTATGGCGAATCCCTATGGCGACAGCGCCATTACGATCAAGCACTTATTATATGGAAAACCGCTTTACAGCAATCGCCAAATGCGACCATTTTATTAGACACTATCAAGCGCCTTTCGCCATCGTTGCTTGAAAGCCACCAACAGGATGAAAATTCATGATGTATCGATTGACCAGCCTTTTGGCTTTAAGCCTTATTCTTGCAGCCTGTAGTACCCAGCCACAAGGGCCAATCGTTCCACCACCACAAAGCGTAAGCGTGATTAAAGAGTGGGAAACCTCAGGACGAGTCGGAATACGCACCCCTGATGATGCCATTTCAGGTAACTTCAATTGGCACCACACCCCCACCACTTTTTCTTTAAATATTGTTGGTCCATTTGGACAAGGCGCAACCAAACTCAGCCAAAATAAAGACAACACGGTTACTTTGACCTATGAAGATAAAACCATCACAGGTCAGGATCCGAGCCAGCTCTTATTCAAAGAGTTAGGATGGGACTTCCCTGTTCAGCAAGTCACTTACTGGATCAGGGGACTGGCATCGCCTAATACGATCGCAAATATAGAACTCGATGACGAACAACGCCTAAAGTCCATTAAACAAGATGGCTGGCTAGTGAACTACTCTCGTTTCACCGATGTCGATGGTTTAGAACTACCACAAAAGATCCAAGTCTCTAAACCGCCCTTCAAGGTCAATCTTATTATTAATCAATGGACCATTCAGTAAGCCCTATGCAATTACCATCTCCCGCAAAACTTAATCTCTTTTTACACATCACAGGACAAAGAGAAGATGGCTACCATGAACTGCAAACTATTTTTCAGTTCATCGATCTATGTGACACCTTAACTTTTCATCTCAATGAACTCGATGAAGTGCGAATCACACCAGCTATATCAGGATTGCCAACCCTTGATAATTTAATTTATAAAGCTGCTCAACAGTTGCTACCCTATCGCAAAAACCCTAACTGGGGCGCAGATATTCATCTTGAGAAATGCTTGCCCATGGGGGGCGGTATTGGCGGCGGTAGCTCTAACGCCGCTACGGCTTTATTGGCCCTCAACGAATTATGGCAATGTGGATTATCTTATCAGCGGCTAGCAGACATTGGTGTAACACTAGGTGCTGATGTGCCAATTTTTGTTATGGGGTTTGCGGCCTTTGCAGAAGGAGTTGGGGAGAAGCTGCAAGCGGTTCAACCACCGACACCCTATTATTTACTTTTAAAACCCAATTGCCATGTGACAACTGGTCAAATTTTTACCGATAAACATTTGACAAGAGACACCCCTCCCATCAAAATATCGCACGCCTTGAAGCTGGGTGGGCACAATGATTGCTTGGACGTGGTCAGAAAGCACAATCCTGAAGTCGATGAAGCGTATTTATGGCTCAAAAACCATGGTGATGCGAAATTAACGGGGACAGGGGCTTGCCTTTTTATTGACTTTGATAATCAGCAGGATGCAGAGCGAGTAAAACGATTAGTACCATCAAAATGGCAAGCTTGGGTTTGTCTAGGATGTAATCAATCTCCTACTCATGAAGCGCTAAACCAGTGGATTAAGCAACACAAAGACAAATAATCACTTTTTGTCAGACCAGTCTATTACATCGCTATGAAAAACAAAGGTATACACAGTGTCCAAGTTGATGGTTTTTACCGGTAATGCAAACCCTGAACTCGCTCGCAGGGTGGTACGCCGCCTAGGACTACCCATCGGTAATGCGTCCGTTGGTAAGTTTAGTGACGGCGAGATTACGGTTGAGATCAATGAAAATGTACGAGGTAAAGACGTTTTTATTATTCAGTCTACTTGTGCGCCTAGTAATGACAATCTCATGGAACTGATTGTAATGGCCGACGCCTTGCGCCGTGCCTCTGCTACACGTGTGACCGCGGTTATCCCATATTTTGGATACGCTCGCCAAGATCGTCGCGTACGTTCTGCACGAGTTCCGATCACAGCTAAAGTGATCGCGGATATGATTTCTGCAGTCGGCATTAACCGTGTACTAACAGTGGATTTACATGCTGACCAGATTCAGGGCTTTTTTGACATTCCAGTGGATAATGTCTACGCAACCCCTCTACTATTAGACGATTTACAACGTCAAGGTCATGAAAACATCACTGTGGTTTCGCCTGATGTGGGCGGCGTGGTAAGGGCAAGAGCCTTCGCCAAACTATTAGAAGACGCGGATTTGGCCATCATCGACAAACGTCGTCCGCGCGCCAACGAAGCACAAATCATGCATTTGATTGGTGACGTTGAAGGCAAAACATGTGTTCTAGTTGACGACATGTGTGATACCGGTGGCACCTTATGTGCGGCAGCAAAAGCACTAAAAGAGCACGGTGCCGCAAAAGTATTGGCTTATTGTACCCATCCGGTTTTATCCGGCAAAGCCATTGAAAACATTAAGAGTTCTGTGCTTGATGAATTGGTTGTCACAGACACCATTCCATTGACACAAGAGGCGCTTAACTGCCCTCAAATTCGCCAATTGTCGATGTCTGACATTATGGCGGAGGCTGTTCGACGCGTTTGCAACGAAGAGTCAATCAGTGCCATGTTTGGGGCCTAAAACCAAACATTTACGCTCGGAACGGGTCGCAGTTTTGGGCACAAACTTTGATTATTATTAGGAAAATATCATGTCATTATCTATTAATGCCGTAGCACGCTCTGAAGAAGGTAAAGGTGCGAGCCGCCGCCTTCGTAACCAAGGTCTAGTACCTGCTGTCATTTATGGCGGCGATGCTGAACCAGCTTCAGTTTCTTTCAAAGACAACGAACTTCTTAAAGCGGTTTCTACACCTGGCTTTTTGACAGCGGTTGTTGAAGTAAACGTTGATGGCAACGCTCAAAAAGTACTTGTTAAAGCATTGCAACGTCACCCTGCAACGGGCGATGTTATGCACATGGACCTACAGCGTGTAAAAGAAGATGCAGTGATCACAACTCGTGTTCCACTAAACTTCATTAATGCCGCTCAAAGTGACGGTGTTTCTAAGCAAGGTGGTCGTTTGACTATCGAAGCTAAGCTTGCTGAAGTTCGTTGCCTACCTGCAAATCTGCCAGAAGTATTGGAAGTGGATATTGCAAAAGGTCAACTTGGTGACATCTTCCACCTATCTGACGTTATTGCTCCAGAAGGCGTTGAGTTGATTTCTTTGTTGAAAGGTGAAGATCACGACCAACCAATCGCTCGTATTGGTAAAGCTAAACGCTAAGCATTGAAGGCAGTATTGTGGCAGGTTTCAAATTATTAGTCGGCCTGGGGAACCCTGGCAACGAATACGAGAACACTCGCCATAATGCTGGCGCTCAATGGATTGAGACACTGGCTCATCAGAGCCAGTGTCTTCTTCGTTTAGAAAAGAAGTTTTTTGGTCAATTCGGAAAAGTTTCTATAGCTGGTGAAGAATGTTATTTATTGATTCCCACCACCTATATGAATTTAAGCGGCAAAGCGGTTCAAGCGGTTTGTCAATTTTATAAAATCCCTCCTGAAGAAGTCTTAGTCATTCATGACGAACTGGACATTCCACCCGGCTCAGCGAAGCTAAAAAAAGGTGGTGGTCATGGTGGCCATAATGGTTTGAAAGACATCATTGCAAAACTGGGTAATAACCGAGAGTTTGGGCGTTTAAGAATCGGTATCGGTCACCCTGGTCATGCCAGTCAAGTAGCTAATTACGTGTTAAAGAAAGCCGCACCGACAGAATACGCTAAAATTGAACACACCATTGACGAATCATTGCGCTATGTAAATGACATTGTTTCAGGCAATTTAAATGCCGTTATGAACCAGCTGCATAGCTTCAAAGCATAAACACACATATATTAGGAATTTCATTATGGGCTTTAACTGCGGCATCGTAGGTCTACCTAACGTTGGTAAATCCACACTATTCAATGCATTAACCAAAGCGGGCATTGGCGCTGAAAACTTTCCGTTTTGTACCATTGAACCCAATGCGGGTGTTGTGGCCATGCCAGATCCTCGACTTGACGCTCTATCCGAGATCGTGAAGCCGGAAAAAGTATTGGCAACGACAATGGAGTTTGTGGACATTGCCGGCCTAGTAGAAGGCGCTTCTAAAGGGGAAGGCTTAGGTAATAAGTTTCTTGCAAACATTCGCGAAACGGATGCCATTGCCCATGTTGTTCGCTGTTTCGAAGACGACAATGTTATCCATGTCGCCAATCAGGTTAATCCAAAAGCCGACATCGAAGTCATCAATCTAGAACTGATCTTCGCTGACCTAGAATCGATCGAAAAGCAAATCCTTCGCACAGCGAAAAATGCCAAAAGCGGCAACAAAGAAGCCATTGCTCATAAAGCCTTTTTAGAATCCGTAAAACAACACCTAGAAGATGGTAAACCAGTTCGCGTTATGGAGCTGAGTGATGACCAGGCAAAAGAAATTAAGCAACTTCATTTATTAACGACCAAACCAACCATGTACATTGCGAATGTTGCCGAAGATGGTTTTGAAAACAATCCACACCTTAATGTGGTGAAAGAAATTGCAGCGGAAGAAGGTGCTATGGTAGTGCCAATCTGCAACCAGTTAGAAGCTGAAATTTCTGAGCTCGACGCCGAGGAAATGCAAGACTTCCTTGATGAAATGGGCATGGAAGAACCTGGACTTGATCGTGTCATCCGTGCAGGTTACGAACTATTAGGCCTACAGACCTACTTCACAGCAGGTGTAAAGGAAGTTCGAGCTTGGACCGTAAAACAAGGTGCAACTGGCCCTCAAGCCGCTGGCGTTATCCATACGGACTTTGAGAAAGGTTTCATCCGTGCAGAAGTGGTTGGCTATGACGACTTCATCCAGTACAAAGGTGAAAGCGGCGCAAAAGAAGCGGGTAAATGGCGTTTAGAAGGAAAGGATTACATCGTAAAAGATGGCGATGTGATGCATTTCCGTTTTAATGTTTGATTAATTGGAAAACATTAAAGAAAACACTTGACCCATGAATGGGTTATATGAATAATATCGCGCCACAGAGACAGAGTATCTTCTTAGACGTTTTGTTTCTGTGTTGTCTGTTGGGGTATAGCCAAGCGGTAAGGCAACGGGTTTTGATCCCGTCATGCGTTGGTTCGAATCCAGCTACCCCAGCCAACAGACAAGCGGCTATGTAGCTCAGTTGGTTAGAGCACATCACTCATAATGATGGGGTCACTAGTTCGAATCTAGTCATAGCCACCAACTTTTTAAAGAGTATTGGGGTATAGCCAAGCGGTAAGGCAACGGGTTTTGATCCCGTCATGCGTTGGTTCGAATCCAGCTACCCCAGCCACTCTTATTTCGAAGGCTATGTAGCTCAGTTGGTTAGAGCACATCACTCATAATGATGGGGTCACTAGTTCGAATCTAGTCATAGCCACCACGAAAGACACAATCTATTGGGGTATAGCCAAGCGGTAAGGCAACGGGTTTTGATCCCGTCATGCGTTGGTTCGAATCCAGCTACCCCAGCCACATTTCTTCCTCTAAAACGTTCCAGCACTAAATAGTGCAACATTTTTACTGGATTTTACCTCACTAAAATTTATAATTAGGTCTAACCGTCTAACGAGATATGGATACTAATTATGAAATCTGCACTTTTACTTTCTACCGCTTTGCTGGCAAGTGCTGCACATGCTGATGTTCTAGGGCTAACAGCCGAAGCTGGCTCTTACGCTACAAATGACGGTGAAGACTTTAACTCATACTTTGGCCTAGCTATTGAACACCCAATTCCAGTTATCCCAAACTTCCGTCTGCAAAGCCAAAGCCTTGAAGGCAATATCGGCAGCACGACAGTAGACACGTCTTACAATGACTACACGTTTTATTATGAATTTCTAGATGGCCTACTTTGGCTAGACCTAGATGCAGGCATTACGCTTCGCAGCATTGATGGCTCTATTGGCTCAACCGACGTTAGTGATTCATACCCTCTAGGTTATGCATCGGCTTACGTCACTTTCCCTGGTACCAACCTATCTGTTGGCGCTGAGTACAAAACAGGCGGCGGCAGTGACGCTGACATCACAGATACAACCTTTAAAATCAAATATCAAGCCCTTTACTTTGGCGGCCTAGAAGCAGGTTACCGTAAAGTAGAAGAAGACATTGATGACATTGATGGCTCCGCTTTCGACATCGATTTCACTGGTGTCTTCATTGGCGCATTCCTCGACTTCTAATCTCAGCGGCGACCTTAAACAAGACCGCTATAGACAATAGTGAAGTTGATACAAAAAAATCCCCAACATCAAAGATGCTGGGGATTTTTTTAACACGGTGGAAAATCAGCCTTTGACAAAAGCAATCTCACTTCCCTTCACATCCGCTAAAATTTTATCTCCCGTAACAAATTGCCCAGAAAGCAACTCGTTCGCCAATGGATTCTCGATCCATTGCTGAATAGCACGCTTCAATGGTCGCGCACCATACACTGGATCATAACCCACTTCCGCCAAGCGCTCCTGTGCAGCATCACTCATAATGAGGGACATCCCCATCTCTTCCAACCTGTTATTGAGATGAGCCAATTGAATGGCGGCGATCCCTTTAATTTGAGAACGCATCAATGGATGGAAGACAACCGTCTCATCAATACGGTTAATAAATTCAGGGCGGAAATGCGTTCCGACGACTGACATCACCTTAGCTTTAATTTCATCGTATTGATCATCAGACTGATACTCTTGAATCAGATCGGATCCCAGATTCGACGTCATCACGATTACCGTATTTCTAAAGTCCACGGTACGACCTTGCCCATCTGTCAGGCGTCCATCGTCCAATACCTGCAATAGAATATTAAACACATCCGGATGCGCCTTCTCGACCTCATCAAGCAACAACACAGAGTAAGGACGTCGTCTAACGGCTTCGGTTAGATATCCACCCTCTTCATAACCAACATACCCTGGCGGCGCACCAATCAAACGCGCAACAGAATGCTTTTCCATGAACTCCGACATATCCACTCGCACCATCGCCTGCTCAGTATCAAACAAGAACTTGGCTAAGGATTTACATAACTCGGTTTTACCAACACCTGTGGGCCCTAAAAAGAGGAAAGAGCCATTTGGCTTGTTAGGGTCAGCCAAACCAGAGCGAGACCTCCTCACCGCATTAGAGACAGCAGAAACCGCTTCATTTTGCCCCATCACGGATTCATGCAATGCCTCCTCCATACGCAATAGCTTATCGCGCTCACCTTCCAGCATTTTATCCACTGGAATCCCTGTCCAGCGAGAGACGACAGTAGCGATCTCTTCTTCAGAAACATGTCGCTTCAATAGGCGAGTTTCCGTGTTTTCTTCCTCTTGACCAGCCTTTTCAATTTCCGCTTCCAACATTGGAATAACACCGTATTGCAATTCAGACATTTTCGCTAAATTACCATTTCGGCGCGCCTCTTCCATTTCATGCCTAACGCTTTCCAGCTCTTCTTTCAGCTTTTGTGCACCATGTACGGCTGCTTTCTCTGCATTCCAAATCTCGTCCAAGTCAGAAAACTCTTTTTGCAAGCGATCTATCTCACTGCCCAATTCATCCAAGCGTAATTTAGAAGCTTTATCCTTTTCTTTTTTAAGCGCCTCTTTCTCAATTTTTAATTGAATAAGCCGGCGCTCTAAGCGATCCATGTCTTCTGGTTTAGAGTCCATTTCCATACGAATGCGGCTAGCGGCCTCATCGATCAAATCAATGGCCTTATCTGGCAGCTGTCTATCCGTAATATAACGTTGAGACAATTTCGCCGACGCTATGATGGCCGAATCCGTAATATCAACACCATGGTGTACTTCATAACGCTCTTTTAAACCACGCAAAATCGCAATGGAATCCAGCACACTTGGCTCATCCACTAATACCTTTTGAAAACGCCTTTCAAGTGCGGCATCTTTCTCAATATACTGACGATATTCATCCAGTGTCGTCGCACCAACACAGTGAAGTTCACCTCTCGCCAAAGCGGGTTTCAACATATTACCTGCATCCATTGACCCCTCAGACTTACCTGTACCAACCATGGTATGAATCTCATCAATGAATAAGATCACTTGCCCTTCTTGCTTAGACAGCTCATTCAACAATGCTTTTAGCCTTTCCTCAAACTCTCCTCGATATTTGGCTCCGGCGATTAACGCCCCCATATCCAAAGACAACACACGTTTTTTCTTTAGTCCTTCTGGCACTTCACCATTGATAATACGCTGAGCTAAACCTTCTACAATAGCGGTTTTACCCACACCTGGCTCACCTATTAATACGGGGTTGTTCTTACGGCGGCGCTGCAAGACCTGTATCGTGCGACGAATTTCATCATCACGGCCAATAACCGGATCCAAACGCCCTTCAGCCGCCCTTGCTGTCAAATCAACAGTATACTTATCTAGAGCCTGACGACTTTCCTCAGCATCAGGGTCATTTACTGAATCACCGCCGCGAATACTGTCAATTACGCTTAAAATATCCGCCTTAGTCACACCCGTATGGTTAAGGCTTTTCGCTAAATCATCTTTGCCATCAAACATGGCCAGCAAAACAAGCTCTGAAGAGATATATTGATCTTTACGTTTCTGCGCCTCTTTATCCGCTAGGTTCAATAAACGACCCAGTTCAGATGACATTTGCACATTACCATCATGATCTTGTATTTTCGGCAAACGAGTAAGAAGCTCCGTTAACCCCTCACGAAACTTAACAACAGGAATCCCTGACTGCTGCAAAATAGGACGAACACCACCGCCTTGCTGATCAATCAGTGCGATCATTAAATGCAGAGGCTCAATATAAGAATGGTCTTGCCCAAGCGCTACAGATTGAGCGTCAGAAAGAGCCAACTGTAATTTGCTTGTTAATCGGTCGATACGCATAATCTGACATCCTTCAAATAAATAAGGTCAAATAGTTCATTTAAGGACTTAATGGTTATCAAAAAACACTTTTCAAGATGTGGGTGTCATTTTTTTGACACCTATCAATAAAGTGCCATCTTTATGCCTCAATCCACACAACAGAAGCCATTCGTCCTGTCTGACCATCACGTCGATAAGAAAAAAATCGCTCTTCATCGGTATAAGTACAATAATCGCCACCGTATACATGCTCAACCCCAACCGCTTTCAGGCGCTGTCGAGCCAAGGTATACAAATCCGCTAACCACTTTCCTTCTGCGGATGGCTTAAACGCCACATGAGCACTGGTTTCTTTCAAACAAAAGGCCTCATATACTTCTTGTCCCACTTCAAAAGCACTTGGGCCAATAGCTGGCCCTAACCAAGCCATTACCTGCTCTGGATCATCAAACTTAGCCAGTGTGGATTCCAAAATACCAGCACATAAACCACGCCAACCGGCGTGTGCCACGGCCACCTGATGACCTTTTGAATCACAAAAAAAGACAGGCAGACAGTCCGCCGTTAACACAGCACACACTTGCCCAATAGAGTTAGAGTAGGCCGCATCTGCGGCATCAATCTGTTCATTTGTCGGTAAGGCAATTACCTGAGTGCCGTGCACTTGGTTCAGCCAAACAACACTCTCAGGCATATTTATTTGCTGAGCAAACCGCCCTCGATTGGTCACCACAGCTTGTGGTTCATCACCAACATGAGCCCCTAAATTTAAAGTATTGAATGGTGACTGACTCACGCCTCCCAATCGAGTGGAAACAAACCCTTTAACAGAAGGTGGCGCAGGCCAATTTGGCGAAATATAAGAAGCCCCTGACATAGAAAAACTCCCATCATGTCATAATAAAAAAGCAGCCTAAGCTGCTTTATTTTAATTTAATAATATTCCGAGTCCTCACTGCCGGACTCTTGCATGTCACGCTTTAGAGCATCCAGCAAGTGCTGCATATCATCCGGTAGATCAATTTCCCATTCCATCCATTCTCCCGTAGTAGGATGAGCCAACTCTAGTTTTTTTGCATGTAGAGCCTGACGACGGAAATCTCTTAATGCTTCCTGCAACTCAGGCGAGCAAGCCTTAGGCATTTTTAAACGACCACCGTATTGCGGGTCACCCACTAAAGGATATTGGATGTGAGCCATGTGTACACGAATTTGGTGCGTACGACCCGTTTCCAGCTTCAAACGAATATGTGTGTGATTTTTATAACGATTGACGAGACGGTAATGTGTCACAGCGTCTTTGCCATTGACTGGCTCAACCGCTTGCTTTTGACGGTTATGAGGATGACGACCAATCGGCTCATCAACAATCCCACCACCTGTCATCACACCAATGCTAATGGCCTCATATTCTCGCCCCATACTGCGCTCCTGCAGCTGAGCAACCAAATCGGTTTGCGCTACAAGCGTTTTAGCAACGACCATTAAACCTGTGGTTTCTTTATCAAGACGGTGGACAATTCCAGCCCTTGGAACATGCGCTGTTTCTGGTGCATGATGAAGTATGGCGTTCATTAAAGTGCCATCACGATTGCCGACCGCAGGATGAACCACCAAACCTGCTGGCTTATTGATGATCATAATGTCTTCGTCTTCGTAGACAATATCAAGATCCATTTCTTGTGCCTGATGCTCTTCTTGCGCTTCAATTTCAACATTCAGACTGATGGTTTCGCCGCCGAAAAGTTTCTCTTTTGCTTTCATTGGCTGACCATCAACTTGGATGACCCCTTCTTTTATCCAAGCCTGAATACGAGAACGAGAATAGTCACTAAATAAATCCGTGGCAATCTGATCAAATCGACTTCCTCCCAAATCAAACGGAACTTGGGCTTCTTTTACTATGCGCTCTGCCATACAATACACTTTAACTAATTGTTTTCAGTCCATCCCAATGTAAATATGATGTCTGAAAGTGAATAAAAATGTGTAGCACCTTGCACCAAGTTAGGTTTCGCAATATAACGCTACGAACGCCAAACAAGGCCAATCAACTACATCAAGGTTTTGATTATACATGGGATTTTACCACTCATTACTCCGATTCACAGGAATAGTCGGTTTTTCTTTATTGACTGTTGCTTGCTCTAGCCAAAAAGTACAAGAACCTGACCTGCCAGAACGCGTTTATTATGATAAAGCACAGCAAGCATTGTCTGAAAACCTCCCTTCTACCGCCATTAAACATCTAAAAGATTTGGATTCTCGCTACCCTTTTGGCAAATTCAGCACACGCGCTGAGTTGGACTTAATCTATGCCCAAATAGAAGCAGGGGAATTTATTGCGGCTCATGCCACGGCGGAACGATTTATAAAAAACCATCCGGATAATGATTCGATTGATTATGCCTATTACATGAGAGCCTTGGCTACGTACAAAGGAGCCGAAAGTCTGCTTTCACGCTACTTAGGTATGGACCCTAGCGAACGAGACTCAAAAGAACTCACTAAAGCCTTTAACGAACTAGCTGATTTCTCTGCTCGTTACCCAGAAAGCCAATATGCGCCTGATGCTAAAGCCAGAATGTACTTCTTAAGAGAAATGGTTTCCCGCCATGAATTGCAAGTTGCGCATTATTACATGAAGCGTAAGGCACCTATCTCCGCCTTACGTCGTGCCCAAGAAGTATTACAACATTATCCAAGCACTAACTCTGTAGAAGAAGCCCTAGCCATTACCATCCAAGCCTATCAAGACCTTTCGCAAGAAAAGTTAGCAAAACTAAACCTTAATATCTTAAAATCCAACTTTCCTAACTCTGAATACTTAAACGATCAAGGAAACTTCATTCGTTTTAAACTACCTAATGATGCAGATCCTGGCTTTTGGTACTGGGTTTCATTTGGTTTAATTGATTAATATACATTAATCAAATTTGCCTTCTTGGCAAAATGGGAACAGGATATCAAGCTGACCATTTTGCCAAGAAGCTAGCTTTTTCATAATTACCTCAGTAAAAAATTCATCACTCACAAAGCAATCAAGCCATAATTTCAAACTATCGTATTCAGAATTTTCAAACCAATCTTTATTGACATTAGAAAACTGCCTAATAAAAGGGAAAATGGCAATGTCAGCAAGACTCATATCATCCCCTAATAAATATTTACGTTGATTTAGCCGCTTGTTCAAACGTTTAATAAACACTTCTGCCCTTTGTCGATAATCAAACTCTGTTCCATCTGGGTAACGGTCAGCATATTTATAACGATCTAACCAATGCTTAAAGCGATTATCGTTATAGGAAATCCAAGTACTCACTTTTGCCTGCTTTACACTTGAGCTTGGCCAAAGTGACTCAATAAGCTCTTTTTTATCGGTCTGTTTCAAAGCCCAAAACATAATATCCAAACTTTCAGGATAACGCTTACCTTGCTCGTCCAACATCTGAGGCACAGTCGCTCTTCCTCCTAACGACGTTAAAGCCATGGGCTTCGATTTCAAGTCGACTTCACGAAGAGACACTACGCAGTCAAGCAAGGCCAGCGTATATCGTGCCCTAATGGCATAGGGACAACGTCTAAAGGAATACAATATAGGCATCAAAAAAAATACACCAATTAGTCAAAAAAAAACCATGTTGTCTAAAGCATCCTATCAGAATACCTTAGGCAACATGGTTTCGTATTTTATAATGACAAATTATGTCAATTATACAATCGTAACGTTTTCTGCTTGAGGGCCTTTTTGACCTTGAGTTACCTCAAAAGTTACTTGTTGTCCTTCAAGCAAAGTTTTACGGCCTGTGCCATTGATTGCTCTGAAATGAACAAACACATCAGCACCACCATCACGTTCAATAAAACCAAACCCTTTCTCGTCGTTAAACCATTTAACAACACCAGAAACCAACTGATCTGACATAATAACCTCGTTATTATAAATAATATCCATTAAATAATACGATTGTTCCATAATTTTAAGAAACAACTTAATGTTAAGTTTACATAAGATAATAATTATCTTAATAAAAGTAACAATCAACAGATAGTATGATGTTCAAAAAAAAATAGAAAGCAATTCGAATACAAGTATTGTTAAAAAAAGTAAACTTCCTTTACATTCATCGCCAATAGACCTACCACCTTCTTTAAACCTCATTTCAAAGCAGAAACAAACACCCCCCACATTAGGGCGCAAACAAAAGAAAGCACCAATTAGATGCAAAAATGGAACAAATATTGCTTAAAAACTTCCTAAATCAAGTATTTGTTATTATTTCGGCCACATAAAGCCTCAATACAATGCAAAACAACAACAACGAACCCCATTTTGGGGCAAAAAAACACACAGGAGACCACTTGTGACACCCTCAAACAGTGCAGTTGAAACTCTGATATCAAGTTCGAATACACTTTTCATATTACTCGGCGCCATTATGGTGTTTGCTATGCACGCAGGCTTCGCTTTTTTAGAAGTGGGAACTGTGCGTCATAAAAACCAAGTAAACGCTCTAGTGAAAATCATGACCGACTTTGCCATATCCGCATTGGTCTATTTTTTCGTTGGTTATCAAATTGCTTACGGGGTGAGTTTTTTTGATAGTGCCAGCGTCTTATCTCAGAACAATGGCTACGCGCTAGTGAAATTCTTCTTTTTAATGACTTTCGCTGCTGCTATTCCCGCCATTATCTCAGGAGGAGTCGCTGAGCGTGCTAAGTTTTATCCTATGTTAATCTCTGCTGCTCTTATTGTTGGTATTGCTTATCCATTTTTTGAAGGGTTAGTCTGGAATGGTAACTACGGTTTTCAAGCTTGGCTTGAGCAGTCTTTTGGTGCCCCTTTCCATGACTTTGCAGGATCTGTGGTAGTTCATGCTTTTGGTGGCTGGGTGGCCCTAGCTGCAATTATATTATTAGGTACACGTAATGGTCGTTTCAAACAAGGGAAATTGGTCGCCTTTGCGCCATCTAATATCCCTTTCCTTGCTTTAGGAGCCTGGATTCTGTGTATAGGCTGGTTTGGTTTTAATGTTATGTCAGCACAAACGCTAGATGGTATTAGCGGCTTAGTGGCGGTGAACTCACTAATGGCAATGGTCGGTGGGACATTGGCTGCAATGATTTTTGGCAAAAATGACCCAGGCTTTATACACAATGGTCCTTTAGCAGGTCTTGTGGCCATTTGTGCTGGTTCCGACATCATGCACCCTATCGGAGCACTGGCGACTGGAGTCGTCGCTGGTGCAATCTTCACTTTCCTATTCACCTTCATCCAACAAAAACTAAAACATACTGACGATGTCTTAGGAGTTTGGCCTTTGCACGGTGTATGTGGACTTTGGGGCGGCATCGCCGCTGGCATTTTCGGCCTTGAGCAATTCGGTGGTTTAGGTGGCGTAAGCTTTTATACACAAATCATAGGCAGTGTGATTGGTGCCATAGTTGCCTTGATCAGTGGCCTAATCGTATATGGCGCAATTAAATCCATCAGTGGTTTACGTCTTTCAGAGGAAGATGAATTTAACGGAGCTGACCTTGCCATTCATAAAATAGGTTCTATTGGCAAAGAGTAATATGAAACACTGAATACACATAATGAAGAAGTAAAAAGCCAGTTCATTTGGGCTTTTTACTTCTCTCTCCAACAAAGCTCGCTATACTAAACTTTTTGAGAGTAGATTGTATGAAACTGTGGCTCATAACTCATTCAGAAGAACTGAAGAAAAGCTCTGGAACAGGGAAATTAGTAAAGGAAGCACTGCAACAAGATTGTGAAATCATAGAATGGTCAAGAGTCGATCCACACCCAGCTATCTTAGCACTTAATAAGCAAGACACCTTATTAATCTACCCCATTGATCAAACTCAAAAACAAAGCAGCCATTCACTTTATACCCCAATCAAACATCTCATTATCCTTGATGGAACATGGCAACAAGCTCGAAAGATATACAATCGCTCTCCCTATCTCCATGATTTCACCCACCATGAAATACAGAACAGCCAATCAACGTACAGCAAACGTCGCAACCAAAAACAGACAGGATTATGTACGGCTGAAGTCGCCATTCATCTACTAACAGAATACCAACACCCAGCCACCTCAAAACTACAACAAGCTTATACTAACTTTAACCAGTAACTCGAATGCTAATGTCACCTAAACCTTCAACCCAAGCCAACATTTCATCCCCTTCTATGACTGGACCTACGTTTTCGGGCGTACCCGTCATAATGAGATCACCTGGACGCAATTCATATACTTCCGATAACTTGCAAATCACTTCTTCAATAGACCAGGTTAAATGATCAACAGAGCTCATCTGTTTAACAACACTGTTTACCTTTAATCCGATCTCGGCCTTTCGTACTTTTTCGCTCAACTCTTCACTTTTTAACACAATTGGACTTATGGGAGCTGACTCATCAAATGACTTACCGACTTCCCAAGGGCGCCCTTTTTTTTTGGCTTGTGCTTGAAGATCTCGTCGTGTCATATCCAGACCAACGGCATAACCTAAGATAGACTCCTCTGCGTCTTCGATAGACAATTTACTCCCTCCCTTAGCAAGTGCCACAACAAGCTCTACTTCGTATTCAAATTGAGAAGTGGCTAACGGATAAACGATCGAAGACTCTTCTGAAAATCCTACCGGAATTACACAAGTAGCATCTTTTTTAAAGAAGAAAGGAGGATCACGATCTGGGTCATCGCCCATCTCTCTTGAATGAGCCGCATAATTTCGACCAACGCAAAACACTCGACCAACCGGAAAAAATCGATCATCGCCTTCAATAGGCAAACTGATTTGTTGTTGAACAGGCACTATATATTTCACACTACACACCTTAAACTCATTAAAAATGGCCCGTTTTAAGCCAGATAAAACACTCGTCATCAACTCGCCATTCTTCAGGTGAAAAGCTAGGCTCTCGAAACCAAGCGCCTGCAGGCAATTTGTACTCGCCATAGTTCGCTAATCCAGATATGACAAAGATCTCGACCGCCTGAGACAAAGCAAAGGTGGTTAAGGTATTTTCACCTGTCATACGCACCAAATACACCCTTTCCTCACCATATTGATACAAAGGTAAAATGGAGGACTCCTGTTGATACCAAATGCTAGAGGTATCCAAGGTCACCTGATTTAAATCTGAAGGATGAAACTGGTGCAATTTTACAAGCAGTAAACACCCCTCATCACTATGAGGAGCATGACTGGTGCCAGGAGGGTTACGAAAATAGCTGCCCGCTTTAAAATCCCCTGACTCATCAGAAAATACACCATTAAGAACAAGAATTTCTTCTCCTAAAGGGTGAGGATGAGGGCGGAAAACCGACTTGGGTTGATATTGCACTATGCTGGTCGCATGTCCTCTTTCTGCCTCTTCTCGCGCCAGAGGCTTTCTAAACACGCCTGTCATAGGACTACCAATCCATTCCTCTTGATTCGTATCTATAAAGACAGTTTGAGCAAAATCCATATTGAGCATAAGCAATAACCAACTGAACAAAATACACTCAGTTTAACGGTTAGCTTAAATTGTAATCAAGTAAATCCGTAAAAGAATCAACTTATTAGGAATAAAAAAAGGCACCAAATGTTGCCACTTGGTGCCAAAAATGTTCCAACAATCCGCCTACAAGAGAAGAAATATGGAACCTTGAATGATCGTACTTAACATAAGGCTCCGACCTTCAAACCACCTAGAAGAAGCCTTAGAGTAAATAAAATCAAGTATGTCTGATTTTAGAAACCGTAATAAACACCAACCGCTGTTTGAGTGTCTGTGTCGCTGTTAGAGGCATTTTCAAAGCTACCCACTTCACCGTACACATATACGTTCGAAGCAAGGCTGTATGTCACACCAGCACCGTATTCGTTAAAATCATCACCAGTTTCTGGAGAGATAGATTGAACAGAAGCATATAAATCACCTGCACCGTAACCGTAGCGTGCAGCTAGACCTACTGTATCCTGAAGATCATCAGTGCTCTCAAACTTGGCCGTTAAATTAAGATTAGAAGTTGCTTGATAGCCAACAGACAAGCCATATGTGCCGTTAATATCCACATCCACATTATCTAATCCATCATAACCAACGGCTAATGTTAAAGCGTCTGTACTATATTTTATCACTGCAGTTACAGCAGTACCGTCTTCGATAGTGAAGTCAGTTTCATTAATTTCTACTGTTTCAGCTTCTTCAGCATCACCCTTAACTTGTGCAGACAGTTGAACTTCAAAACCATTCATAGATGGTGAAAAGTACGCAATTGTATCGCCTTCAGTTGTCAAAGGATTAGATGTGAAGCCTAGGTTCTCAAACTGATCGACAGAATCTTGAATAGCATTGTTATAGATACTGTCAAACGTACCTACTTGCACTTTACCGAATCCACCTTTTAGACCAACAAAAGCTTGGTCAAGACCAACACTGACATCTCCATTTTTTTCGTCTGCATCAGCTTCAAGCTCATATTTGAAGAAAGCTGTTAGGTCATCATTAATCAAGGTTTCGCCTTTGAAACCAAAAGTTGAGCCATTGTCAGCAAACTCAGAACCATCATCTGTATCTGTGTACGCATATTGGATGTTACCGTAAACGTCAACGGTTGAACCTTCAGCTGCGTGAACGGATACAGACGCAAGGGCTGCACTAGATACAGCAATAGCAATAATCGATTTTTTCATTCTCGTTTTCCCTTTAATGTGTACATAGTTTCTTGTAGGCGCTTGATACTTGCAAGCAACTCTAAAACAATCTAAACATTCTCCAGAAATTAACAATAGCACGCACATTAATTGCATAACCAATCCACGAATCATACATACTTCATGACATCTGTTACAAAAGAAGGAGGGAGATAGAAAAATGAATATCTAAATTATTCTTTAAAATCAGTTTGTTAATGAAAATACAGCAAAAAATTATGGAGATAATAAGGAGTAAAATACAAGAAAGAGAATTAAAGGATCGAAAGATAAGTGTAAAATCTTAATAAAATAAGTACATAAATAGGCGACCAAGGCCTTACTTAAGCAAAACCTTGGTACGAATTACCACATTAAATCATCAGGAATTTGGAAATCAGCGTAAGGATCATCATCAACCGCTTCAATTCTGTTATTACAAACCAGAATATAACTGTCATCACGCTCACTGATTTTTACTGCTGCAGGCTCAGGAATAATTTCATATTGCGCATCAAGCTTAGCAATTGCTAATCGGCCACCACTCAAGTCGTTGTGCATGCTCTGACTAATATAGAGCTGCTTAACTTTTTTATTATCCGTAAAATGATAAGCAATGTCGCCATCTTCTTTAGCAATTCGATTCTGCAAAATCATCTGTCTGATTTGCCCATGAATGGCTTTATTTTCAATGTCTTTTTGGCGCTGCAAGTTTAATTGACGATCCTTTTCTAGCTTATCGTCTCTTTGTTGCTTTAATTCAGCCTGACGCTTATCTTTTTCGTCATCAACAGCTTTGCCATTTTTTACCTTTTGCTTCTGCTGTAACTTTTCAGCCTTAATTTTTTTGGCTTTCTTTTTATCAACAATACCAGCACCTAAAAGCTGCTCTTGTAATGATTTAGCGGCCATTAGAACCTCCTTTAGAAAAAATCATATACATCATCAGATTCGCTATTCTGATTCTATAGGTAACTCAAAATTCAGATACAAAAAAAGCGACTCGAGAGTCGCTTTTGTCAATCTAATACTAGATCAAGTCTCTTAAAACGCTACCCTATAAAGGTGTTACGTTTTGAGCTTCAGGGCCTTTTTTACCTTGAGCTACTTGGAATTCAACTTTTTGGCCTTCAGCCAAAGTTTTGAAACCAGAACTGTTGATAGCAGAGAAATGAACAAATACATCAGGACCTTGATCCTGAGTGATGAAACCGAAACCTTTAGTTTCGTTGAAGAATTTTACTGTACCAGTTACTACGTCAGACATGTCTGTTTATCCTGTAGGTTAAGTTAATTTACACGGAACATTCCGTTAAAGTGCTAAAAAAACTCGGTATTACTTATGACTTAACAGGATCGAACATACTTAACGTAGTATTCGCAACTCTGGACATAAATATTGCCAACTCTTTTAAACGAACTTGATTGTAGTCCTCTTTTAACATCAGGGTCAATCAAGTTTTGAACAAATTTGCACCTATTTGTAAAACAACTGCCCTTTTCTGAGGCAAAGCCCACCATTATAAGCTTTTAATCAAAAAAGGCTTGCCAACATTTCCTCATAGTAACTCAATCATTCATCGGAACCATAATCGAGTTAAATATGAGATCCAAGTAACTATCTTCCTTGCAGGATTTTTTTATAGCCCCGTGATACACATGACACTCTAACTCAAACACTCTCACACACTTCACGGCCTTATAGCATGAGCGATAGCGAACGAATACTACTACTGAATAGCCGCTTATTAACAACTGTAGTGAAAAGGAGATATCACCACAAACATCACTTAGAACTCATAGTGTCTGTGAGGCATACAGGATCCGAAGTAGCGTAAGCCGCTGACGACATCAGTAACGCAAGGCGTCGCTGTTTTGGATCGTGACTTTCTTCCAGACGTAAAAAACCTGACAGGATACCCTATCAGGGCTTCTTGATTGACGCTGACGACCTCACAGATCTGAAGCTTCACTTCATCCCTAAATCATCTTGCTAACATCGTACAAGATCCGTAGCAGCGTAAGCCGCTGACGACGTCAGTGACACAAGGCGTCGCTGTTTCGGATCGTGATTTTTCTCCAGACGTAAAAAAGCCCTGACAGGATAACCTATCAGGGCTTCTTAATTTAAAGCTTGACGACGACCTACTCTCACATGGGATCCCCCACACTACCATCGGCGATGGCGCTTTTCACTTCTGAGTTCGGGATGGGATCAGGTGGTTCAACGCCTCTATGATCGTCAAGCAATTCGGTTTGCGTATCGTTCCGGTTCGAGTTCTTCTACTCTGCAACCAAAACACGCGAATACGTTGCTTGGATCTTTAACAATTCATTTTGAAATAACGTGGATCAAGTATTAAACCGGATCGTAATCTATGTGCCTGTTAATGAATCACTCCATTATACAGTAAAACCACTTTGGTGTTATATGGTCAAGCCTCACGAGCAATTAGTATTGGTTAGCTCAATGCCTCACAGCACTTACACACCCAACCTATCAACGTCGTAGTCTTCAACGGCTCTTTAGGGAACTTATGTTCCAGTGAGATCTTATCTTGAGGGAGGCTTCCCGCTTAGATGCTTTCAGCGGTTATCCCGTCCGAACGTAGCTACCCGGCAATGCCACTGGCGTGACAACCGGAACACCAGAGGTTCGTCCACTCCGGTCCTCTCGTACTAGGAGCAGCTCCTCTCAAATCTCAAACGTCCACGGCAGATAGGGACCGAACTGTCTCACGACGTTCTAAACCCAGCTCGCGTACCACTTTAAATGGCGAACAGCCATACCCTTGGGACCGGCTTCAGCCCCAGGATGTGATGAGCCGACATCGAGGTGCCAAACACCGCCGTCGATGTGAACTCTTGGGCGGTATCAGCCTGTTATCCCCGGAGTACCTTTTATCCGTTGAGCGATGGCCCTTCCATACAGAACCACCGGATCACTAAGACCTACTTTCGTACCTGCTCGACGTGTCTGTCTCGCAGTTAAGCGTGCTTTTGCCTTTACACTCTATGCATGATTTCCGACCATGCTGAGCACACCTTCGTGCTCCTCCGTTACTCTTTGGGAGGAGACCGCCCCAGTCAAACTACCCACCACACAGTGTCCTCGATCCCGATAAGGGACCTGAGTTAGAACCTCAAACGTACCAGGGTGGTATTTCAAGATTGGCTCCAATAGAACTGGCGTCCTATCTTCAAAGCCTCCCACCTATCCTACACAAGTAGGTTCAAAGTTCACTGTGAAGCTATAGTAAAGGTTCACGGGGTCTTTCCGTCTAGCCGCGGATACACAGCATCTTCACTGCGATTTCAATTTCACTGAGTCTCGGGTGGAGACAGTGTGGCCATCGTTACGCCATTCGTGCAGGTCGGAACTTACCCGACAAGGAATTTCGCTACCTTAGGACCGTTATAGTTACGGCCGCCGTTTACTTGGGCTTCGATCAAGAGCTTCGCTTACGCTAACCCCATCAATTAACCTTCAAGCACCGGGCAGGCGTCACACCCTATACGTCCACTTTCGTGTTTGCAGAGTGCTGTGTTTTTAATAAACAGTCGCAGCCACCTGGTATCTTCGACCGACTAGTGCTTACGGAGCAAGTCCTTCACACCGGCCGGCGTACCTTCTCCCGAAGTTACGGTACCATTTTGCCTAGTTCCTTCACCCGAGTTCTCTCAAGCGCCTTGGTATTCTCTACCTGACCACCTGTGTCGGTTTGGGGTACGGTTCCTGTATATCTGAAGCTTAGAAGTTTTTCCTGGAAGCAGGGCATCAACCACTTCGTCCAAAAGAGGACTCGTCATCAATTCTCAGCCTTAAAGGGTTCCGGATTTACCTAAAACCCCAGCCTACAACCTTAAACGCGGACAACCATCGCCGCGCTGGCCTAGCCTTCTCCGTCTCTCCATCGCAATATACACGAGTACAGGAATATTAACCTGTTTCCCATCGACTACGCATTTCTGCCTCGCCTTAGGGGCCGACTCACCCTGCCCTGATTAACATGGGACAGGAAACCTTGGTCTTCCGGCGGGGGAGTTTTTCACTCCCCTTATCGTTACTCATGTCAACATTCGCACTTCTGATACCTCCAGGATGCCTTACAGCTTTCCCTTCAACGGCCTACAGAACGCTCCTCTACCATCCAAGATAAATCTTGAATCCGTAGCTTCGGTGTACAGTTTGAGCCCCGTTATATCTTCCGCGCAGGCCGACTCGACTAGTGAGCTATTACGCTTTCTTTAAAGGATGGCTGCTTCTAAGCCAACCTCCTAGCTGTCTGAGCCTTCCCACATCGTTTCCCACTTAACTGTAACTTTGGGACCTTAGCTGACGGTCTGGGTTGTTTCCCTTTCCACGACGGACGTTAGCACCCGCCGTGTGTCTCCCGCGCTCATACTCATTGGTATTCGGAGTTTGCATGGGGTTGGTAAGTCGGGATGACCCCCTAGCCCAAACAGTGCTCTACCCCCAATGGCAATACGCGAGGCGCTACCTAAATAGCTTTCGAGGAGAACCAGCTATCTCCGAGCTTGATTAGCCTTTCACTCCTATCCACAAGTCATCCCCGGACTTTTCAACGTACGTGGGTTCGGTCCTCCAGTTAGTGTTACCCAACCTTCAACCTGCTCATGGATAGATCGCCCGGTTTCGGGTCTATTCCCAGCAACTAAACGCCCTATTAAGACTCGGTTTCCCTACGGCTCCACTATTCGCTTAACCTTGCTACTGAAAATAAGTCGTTGACCCATTATACAAAAGGTACGCAGTCACCGAATAAATCGGCTCCCACTGCTTGTACGTACACGGTTTCAGGATCTATTTCACTCCCCTCACAGGGGTTCTTTTCGCCTTTCCCTCACGGTACTGGTTCACTATCGGTCAGTCAGGAGTATTTAGCCTTGGAGGATGGTCCCCCCATGTTCAGACAGGATAACACGTGTCCCGTCCTACTCGTTTTCATTAAAATGGCGTTTTCGTATACGGGGCTATCACCCTCTACGGCGACCCTTTCCAGAGTCTTCTACTAACACCAAATCAACTTAAGGGCTAATCCCCTTTCGCTCGCCGCTACTTAGGGAATCTCGGTTGATTTCTTTTCCTCCGGGTACTTAGATGTTTCAGTTCCCCGGGTTCGCCTCCACACAGCTATGTATTCACTGTGGGATACTCTACAAGTAGAGTGGGTTTCCCCATTCGGACATCTCGGGATCAAAGTCTGTTTATCGACTCCCCCGAGCTTTTCGCAGATTACCACGTCCTTCATCGCCTCTGACTGCCAAGGCATCCACCGTGCACGCTTGGTCACTTGACCATATAACCCAAAATAGTTTCCACTCAGAAGAGTGTCATATTAAGAATCACATACCAAAGAAGCTTTTGTCTCTTCTCTGGATTTACGATAATAGAAAGTCACTAGGTTAAAGTGCTTTCCACCGGTTTAACGCTTGATTCATCGTTATTTCAAAATTCGAATTGTTAAAGAGCAAGTTTAGTGCAAAGCACTAAGTCAGAAACTAACCAACACAATGTGTTGTGATTAGTGTCTTGCTTAACACTTTGTCTAAAACGCTTTTAAGATAGGTTGCTATGAGAACTCATAGCCATCAGATAATTTGTGTGAACGCTCACCAGTGCTTCATATCGTTTAAGGAGGTGATCCAGCCCCAGGTTCCCCTAGGGCTACCTTGTTACGACTTCACCCCAGTCATTGACCACTCCGTGGTAACCGCCATCCCCGAAAGGTTAAGCTAGCTACTTCTGGAGCAATCAACTCCCATGGTGTGACGGGCGGTGTGTACAAGGCCCGGGAACGTATTCACCGTGGCATTCTGATCCACGATTACTAGCGATTCCGACTTCATGGAGTCGAGTTGCAGACTCCAATCCGGACTACGACGTACTTTATGGGATTTGCACACTCTCGCAAGTTAGCTGCCCTTTGTATACGCCATTGTAGCACGTGTGTAGCCCTACTCGTAAGGGCCATGATGACTTGACGTCGTCCCCACCTTCCTCCGGTTTGTCACCGGCAGTCTCCTTAAAGTTCCCACCCGAAGTGCTGGCAAGTAAGGATAAGGGTTGCGCTCGTTACGGGACTTAACCCAACATTTCACAACACGAGCTGACGACAGCCATGCAGCACCTGTCTCAGAGTTCCCGAAGGCACCAAAGCATCTCTGCTAAGTTCTCTGGATGTCAAGAGTAGGTAAGGTTCTTCGCGTTGCTTCGAATTAAACCACATGCTCCACCGCTTGTGCGGGCCCCCGTCAATTCATTTGAGTTTTAACCTTGCGGCCGTACTCCCCAGGCGGTCTACTTATTGCGTTAGCTGCGCCACTAAGTCATTACAACCCAACGGCTAGTAGACATCGTTTACGGCGTGGACTACCAGGGTATCTAATCCTGTTTGCTCCCCACGCTTTCGCACCTCAGTGTCAGTATCAGTCCAGGGTGTCGCCTTCGCCACTGATGTTCCTTCCTATATCTACGCATTTCACCGCTACACAGGAAATTCCACACCCCTCTACCGTACTCTAGCCTGCCAGTATCCGGTGCCATTCCAAGGTTGAGCCCTGGGATTTCACATCAGACTTAACAAACCACCTACGCGCGCTTTACGCCCAGTAATTCCGATTAACGCTTGCACCCTCTGTATTACCGCGGCTGCTGGCACAGAGTTAGCCGGTGCTTCTTCTGGAGCTAACGTCAAAGTAATTTGGTATTAACAAACTACCCTTCCTCACTCCTGAAAGTGCTTTACAACCCTAAGGCCTTCTTCACACACGCGGCATGGCTGGATCAGGCTTGCGCCCATTGTCCAATATTCCCCACTGCTGCCTCCCGTAGGAGTCTGGGCCGTGTCTCAGTCCCAGTGTGACTGGTCATCCTCTCAGACCAGTTAGAGATCGTCGCCTTGGTAGGCCTTTACCCCACCAACTAGCTAATCTCACGCAGGCTCATCTAATAGCGGAAGGTCCGAAGATCCCCTCCTTTCCCCAAAAGGGCGTATGCGGTATTAGCATGCGTTTCCACATGTTGTCCCCCTCTACTAGGCAGATTCCTACGCGTTACTCACCCGTCCGCCGCTCGACGCCTGATAGCAAGCTATCATCGTTTCCGCTCGACTTGCATGTGTTAAGCCTGCCGCCAGCGTTCAATCTGAGCCATGATCAAACTCTTCAGTTAAAAAGTTTGCTTACTCAAAATTCGAAACACTAACAATTACTTAATAAAGCGAATTGACGTGTTTGACTCTCGTAAGACTTCAATTTTTTTTGAAGCCCTAGCGAGCGCCCACACAAATTATCTGATTATCTATTTTAAAGAGCGTTGCCGTGCCACTTAAGCTGCTTACCTCTACTAGAGAGTGAAGCCCTGTCCGTGTCAGCGAGGGCGTATATTAAGGATCTACAGATTTTTAGCAAGCCCTTTTTAATTCTTTTTTGCTTTTCTTTTTCCCTGTAACAAAACAGCCAAAATAAAGACACAAATCCAGACAATAAAAAAGGCGCATGAGCGCCTTTTTTATAACGTAATAACGACATTAACCGCCGACATAACTCAGCATGACACCAGCCGCTACCGCAGAACCGATCACCCCTGCAACATTTGGCCCCATAGCATGCATTAGTAGGAAGTTTTGTTTGTTTGCTTCCAAGCCCACTTTGTTTGCTACACGAGCCGCCATTGGTACAGCCGATACACCCGCCGCACCAATCAATGGGTTAATTGGGTGCTCAGACACCTTATTTAACACTTTCGCCATCAGTACACCGGTTGCGGTACCGATTGCAAAAGCCACTAAACCAAGAGACAAAATACCTAGCGTTTCTATATTCAAAAATGCTTCTGAACTGAGTTTAGAACCCACACCCAAGCCGAGGAAGATAGTCACTGTATTGATCAAAGCATTCTGAGCCGTATCACTAAGACGATCAACCACACCAGACTCTTTCATCAAATTACCAAAACAAAACATCCCCAACAATGGCGCCGCAGAAGGCAAGAACGCCGCCGCCAATAAAGTCACCACAATTGGAAAGACGATTTTTTCTGTTTTCGTTACGTGTCTCAATTGCACCATTTTAATCGCGCGCTCTTCTTGAGAGGTTAGCGCTTTCATTATAGGTGGCTGAATCAATGGCACTAACGCCATATAAGAGTATGCCGCCACCGCAATGGCCCCAAGTAAATCTGGCGCCAATCGGCTCGCCACGAAAATCGCCGTTGGACCATCCGCTCCACCAATAATACCAATCGCAGCCGCATCAGCTAACGTAAAGTCCATTATCCCGCTCGCCCCCAGAACCACCGCACCAATAACAGTTGCGAAGATGCCAAATTGAGCAGCCGCCCCTAGAAGCAAGGTCTTTGGGTTGGCCAACATGGGACCGAAGTCCGTCATCGCTCCGACCCCCATAAAGATTAATAGCGGAAATAACCCTGTTTCAATGCCACCATGATAGATGTAGTACTGCAACCCACCAGGCGACACCATATGACCAGCAGCATCATAAACTGGTGCTGCCATGAAACCAGCACCAGGAATATTCACTAGAATTGCCCCAACCCCAATAGGCAACAACAACAGCGGCTCAAAACCTTTCTTAATTGCAAGATAGATAAGCAACAGCCCCACACACATCATCACAGCCTGCCCAAACTCAAGCTGATATATGCCCGTATCGTGGTACAGATTTAATAATTTTTGTTCCATTTAGCTAAACCCTTTTTATTCTTGCAAATGAATTAAAGTGACAGCAATGCTTGACCTACTTGTACAGCATCACCTTCCTTAACATGAATAGAACCAACCACACCTGCTTTAGGAGCAGAAATTTCGGTTTCCATTTTCATCGCCTCTAGAATCATAATGGTTTCACCTTCTTGAACCTGTTGCCCTGGCTTCACAAGCACTTTGAAAATGTTTCCAGCTAACGGTGCCGGTACATCTTCGCCGCCAGCAGCAGGGGCAGTTTGAACAACGGCAGTTGGTGCAGAAACAGATGAAGCAACAGGCTGAATTTGGCTAATGTCACCACCTTCCGCCACTTCAACAACATAACTCTGCCCTGACACACTGACAGTGTAGACCGCCGGGCCGGTTTCTTGTTTAGCAGCGTCAACCAACTCCTGTCCAGTCGGAACCGGCTCGAATGCATCAGGATTGTCGCGATTCTCAAGAAACTTCAAACCGATCTGTGGGAACAGGGCATACGTCAAAACATCATCAATTAATTCATCAGATAAATTAATTTGCTTTTCTTTAGCCAACCCCTGCAACTCTTGGGTCAACTTTTCGACCTCAGGCTCAAGTAAGTCCGCAGGACGACAAGTAATCGGCTCAGCACCATCCAACACCCTTTGCTGCAATTCCTTATTAAATTCTGCTGGCGCAGCACCATACTCACCTTTCAAGATACCTGCTGTTTCTTTTGAAATGGATTTATAACGCTCACCAGTCAACACATTCAATACAGCTTGTGTACCTACAATCTGAGATGTCGGCGTTACCAAAGGAATCAAACCAAGATCTTCACGTACTTTGGGAATTTCTTTTAATACATCATCAAACTTATCCGCAGCGCCTTGCTCTTTCAGTTGACTTTCCATGTTTGTCAACATACCGCCTGGCACTTGAGCAATCAGGATCCGAGAGTCGGTACCACGCAGCGAGCCTTCAAATTTCGCATACTTCTTACGAACTTCTCGGAAGTACGCCGCAATGTCTTCTAGCGCCTCCAAATCCAGCTCCGTATCTCTATCGGTTCCTTGCAATGCTGCCACTACCGACTCAGTTGAAGAATGCCCGTAAGTCATAGACATAGATGAAATGGCCGTATCCACTCGATCGATTCCAGCTTCAATTGACTTCAAAATGGTCATGTCAGACAAACCTGAAGTCGCATGGGCATGCAATTGCACCTCAAGATCTGTCTGCTCCTTTAACAAAGACACTAGATCATAAGCGTCGTAAGGCGTCAAAATACCAGACATGTCTTTAATGGCGATTGAATCTGCTCCCATATCTTCAAGGGTTTTCGCATAATCCACCCAATTCTTGGTCGTGTGAACGGGGCTTTTAGTATAGGAAATAGTACCTTGCGCATGCTTACCCACTTCTTTAACCGATTTAATGGCTTGCTCAAGGTTTCGAGGATCGTTCATCGCATCAAAAATACGGAACACATCTACACCATTAGCTGCAGCTCGCTCCACAAACTTAGCAACAACATCGTCTGCATAATGGCGATACCCTAGTAGATTTTGCCCACGTAAAAGCATTTGTTGAGGTGTTTTAGGCATGGCTTTTTTCAATTCGCGAATTCGATCCCAAGGGTCTTCACCGATAAAACGAATACAAGAATCAAAGGTGGCACCACCCCAAGATTCCAACGACCAAAAACCGACATTGTCGAGCTTTTCAGCAATGGGCAACATGTCATCAATTCGGAGACGAGTTGCAAATAATGATTGATGGGCATCACGCAACACGACGTCCGTAATACCAAGAGGTTGTTTAATTGTTTTCATAGATTCAGCCTCTACAATGTTCTGCGATTAAAAGAAATTATTTATTACGATGTTGGTGGATAGCCGCAGTAATAGCAGCCGCTATCTGTGGATCAACCGCCGTACTGGTTACGCTATTTGACATCGCTATATTAGACTCAGCCACCGCAACGACTTCTGGAAAGAATTTATTAATAATGGACGACATATAGCCAGTAGCAAAAATAAGCACTACCAGAAAGACGAAGACAAACCCCATCCCCAATACCATCAGGCCAATACCTTCACTTACCAATTCGTTCATTACCCTACCCTTATGTGCACGAATTATTGCCTTGTTTAGAGGCAGCGAATGTGATCATATTCATTTTTTGAACAGATCTTCTTAATTTGGTAATTCTTTTTTTACCACAAACCAGAACAGTTTCATATTTTTTTTGCATAACAGTTAGACTTATTTCGTGAACAATTCCCTAGAAAACAATCAAAATTTGCACACAGAAACCGAGCATAGCAACATAATACTGGCCGTTGCACCAATGGAAGGTGTCATGGATCACACTATGCGCGCCTTACTTTCGAAAATTGGTGGGATGAACTACCTTGTCTCGGAATTTGTTCGTATCACTCAATACCCCATTCCGGCGTCTAGCTTCAAAAAGCTCATCCCTGAGAATAAAAATAGCGCAAAAACAGACTATCACCACCCTGTTCACACCCAACTACTAGGCAGCAACGCCGAACTCATGGCCGAAAGCGCTGCAAATGCCATCGCGGCGGGGGCCAATCACATTGATGTCAATTTTGGCTGCCCAGCAAAACGGGTTAATGGTCACGGCGGCGGCTCAGTCTTACTGCAAGACTCAAACACACTGTTCAATATCATGAATGCTATCCGTAAACAGATTCCATCAGAGATTCCTGTGTCCGCTAAAATCCGGCTGGGCTACGAAGATGAAGACAAGCTATTTGATAATGTTGCAGCGATTGAAAGCGCTGGTACGAATGCCTTAACAATACACGGCCGAACCAAGAAAGACGGTTATAAACCACCAGCAAGATGGGAAAAAATAGGCTTAATACAAGATAAAACTCAAATGCGAGTCATCGCCAATGGGGACATCACAAACCTTGATTCGCTCACAAGATGCAAAGCCATTACTGGCTGTACAGAGTTCATGATTGGTCGAGGATCATTAAATAATCCCTTTATATTTCAGGATATTAGAAACGCCTCATACGAAGAGGGATGTGCTCACCACCAAGCCCAACTGGCTTTACTCTTTGCTGAATACACACAAAGACTACAAGTCGAATATGATGAAGTAGCCACTCTAGGACGACTAAAGCAGTGGGTTGGCCATTTACGCTTTGAATTCACAGACATCCAACATAATTTAACAGCATTGCGTCAAAGCAAGAGTGTTGCAGAGTTCACCGTAAAGATACAAAACATCTTAAAAGCTTAATGACTTTTAGAGCTTAGAATACCGAAAAAAAATAATGTAAAAAAATTAGTGTATGGGGAGTTAATATAAGAAAGGTAGTAATGGCGCATCCGAGAGGATTCGAACCTCTGACCGCTCGGTTCGTAGCCGAGTACTCTATCCAGCTGAGCTACGGATGCGTAACTACTTGTTTGACATTAAATGGCGCATCCGAGAGGATTCGAACCTCTGACCGCTCGGTTCGTAGCCGAGTACTCTATCCAGCTGAGCTACGGATGCGTATATAATGTCTAGAATGATTGTAAAACCATTTACAGAAATTTCAAATTGAAGTGGCGCATCCGAGAGGATTCGAACCTCTGACCGCTCGGTTCGTAGCCGAGTACTCTATCCAGCTGAGCTACGGATGCGTAACTACAATTTTCAACCTTACAACTCAGAAAGGATAGTCTCTGAAAGGTTGACTTGAATGGCGGAGAGTGAGGGATTCGAACCCTCGATGAGTGTTAACCCATACTCCCTTAGCAGGGGAGCGCCTTCGGCCACTCGGCCAACTCTCCAAACAAGTGCGGCGTAGTATATACTGCTCTTACGCCATGTAAAGACTTTTTGGATTTTTTTTAAAAAAAATTAATCCTCAGAGTCTTGTCCATCTTGCTCTTTTTGAATTCGAAGATAAATTTCTTCACGGTGAACAGAAACATCTTTCGGTGCATTGATACCAATACGCACTTGATTCCCTTTTACACCCAACACAGTAACGGACACTTCGTCACCAACCATCAAGGTCTCACCAACACGACGAGTCAAAATAAGCATAAGAATATCTCCCTGTAATTGCTATATTCTAAAATTTTATTGATAGATACTTCCTACAAACATGTAGGCCATTTCCTACAAGATGTATTCTAGCCGCTCAACAGAAATTAAACCATCACAAAAAACAAGGATTATGTATTCATTTGTTACGCTTCGCTAACACCTGCTTCAGAATCACTCAATTTGAAAGCAGAATGTAATGCTCGCACCGCCAATTCCATGTATTTCTCGTCGATAATCACCGACACTTTAATCTCTGAAGTAGAAATTAGCTGAATATTGATGGACTCTTCCGCCAAGGCTTTAAACATAGTACTCGCCACTCCAGCATGAGACCGCATCCCCACACCAACAATCGATACTTTAGCAATCTTAGCGTCAGACAATACGGATTTCGCGCCCAACTCTTCAGCAATTTGATTTAATGTCTTCAAAGCCAATTCATATTCATTACGATGTACCGTAAAAGTAAAATCGGTTGTACCGTCTACTGACACATTCTGTACAATCATATCCACTTCAACATTGGCATCACTGATTGGTCCAAGAATTCTTGATGCCACACCAGGAATATCTGGGACACCTTTCAAAGTAAGCTTAGCCTCATCTCGATTAAAGGCAATTCCTGAAACCGCAGCTTGTTCCATATCAAGTTCCCCATCAGTTGTAATTAGCGTGCCTTCACCATCTTTAAAACTGGACAGTACACGTAACGGCACTTGGTACTTACCAGCAAATTCAACAGATCGAATCTGTAACACCTTAGAACCGAGACTGGCCATCTCTAGCATTTCTTCAAAGGTAATTTTTTCTAATCGACGGGCACTGTCCACCACACGAGGATCTGTTGTGTATACACCATCCACATCGGTATAAATCTGACACTCATCGGCATTTAATGCCGCAGCCAGAGCAACACCAGTAGTGTCAGACCCACCTCGACCAAGCGTGGTAATATTGCCAAACTCATCCGCCCCTTGAAAACCTGCCACAACCAACACTCGGCCCTGAGCAAGATCAGCTTTCATCGCCTCTGTATCAATCTCTTGAATACGAGCCTTACCATGAGCATTGTCAGTCGTAATACGTACTTGTGAACCAGTATACGAACGAGCATCAATCCCGCGTTTCATCAACGCCATAGATAACAAAGCAATCGTTACCTGCTCCCCCGTAGACAGCAACACATCCATCTCGCGTGCATCGGGTGTGGATTGAACACTTTTCGCCAATTCAATCAAGCGATTGGTCTCGCCACTCATCGCGGACACGGCCACAACAATGTCATCACCTTGCTGCTTATGCCTCTGCACTCGATCAGCCACCGCTTCGATACGCTCTATCGTACCGACTGAAGTACCACCGTATTTCTGAACTAACAACGCCATAGTCTTATCATTACCTAAAAAGAGCCCGACTCATCGGGCCAAACATCTTAAACTCTTTCAGCAACCCAATCAGGCACTGAGGCAAGAGCACTTGGTAGCGCATCTGGATTATTACCACCGGCTTGAGCCATGTCAGGACGACCGCCACCTTTGCCATCGACTAAAGGTGCAACCATCTTAATAAGATCACCTGCCTTTACCTGTTTAGTCAGCTCTTTCGTCACACCAGCAATCAAACTCACTTTACCGTCATTCACTGACGCCAACAAAATCACTGCGGATTCCAGCTTACTCTTCAATTGATCTAGCATATCGCGTAGTGCTTTGGGATCCGCCTCAACTTGTGCAACCAGCAGTTTGCCGCCACGAATATCTACCGCCTGAGACGCTAAATCAGCTCCAGCCATAGCAGCCAATTTACCTTTAATGGCATCCAACTCTTTTTGCAAAGCACGAGCTTGGTCATTTAGTACCGTTACTTTTTCAAGTACAGTATCTTTATTGCCTTTGACAAGTCCCGCCACCTGATTTAACGCGCTCTCGATGGAGCGACTAGCCTCTACCGCCGCTTTACCAGTCACCGCTTCGATACGACGAACACCAGCGGCAATACCACTCTCCGTCAAAATTTTAAACAGACCAATATCGCCCGTGCGCTTAACGTGAGTACCACCACAAAGTTCAATAGAGTAGTCCGCCCCCATGGTCAAAACACGAACCTGACTATCATATTTTTCACCAAATAAGGCCATCGCGCCTTTTGCTTTCGCGGCCTCGATGTCCATTAGCTCGGTTTCAACTGGGCGATTTAGACGAATCTGCTCATTCACCATGTCTTCAATTTGCTCAAGCTCCGCCGCAGTAGCGCCTTCAAAATGAGAGAAATCAAAACGCAAACGCTCAGAATCAACCAAAGACCCTTTTTGCACCACATGATCCCCTAATACACGGCGTAAGGCCTCGTGCATTAAATGTGTCGCCGAGTGGTTCAAAGCAGTGGCTTGACGCATAGAACGATCTACTTCCGCTGTTACACTATCCCCTACTGACAAACGCCCTTCTTTTAACTCACCATGATGCAAATGCGCTTTACCCTGTTTAGTAGTATTAGCAACTTTGAAAGCCACACCGCCACTCAGCCAACCTTGATCGCCAACCTGGCCACCCGATTCGCCATAAAAAGGCGTATTTTTCAATATCACAACCGCTTGCTGACCCGCTTCAACAAACTCAACCGTCTCGCCATCAAGCAAGATAGTTTCCACCACACACCGATCTTCTAACTGATCATAGCCGGTGAACTCTGTTTGTACGTCCAAATCAAGGCTACCGGACATATCCATAGTGAAGTTACTGGCTGAACGAGCACGAGCACGTTGAGCTTCCATCGCAGCCTCAAAACCTTCTTCATCGATTTCCAAACCATTTTCACGCGCAACGTCATTGGTCAAGTCGGCTGGAAAACCATAGGTATCATAAAGTTTAAAAACCGCTTCACCTGGCAACACTTTGCTGCCCGCCAAACCTTCAATGGCTTCTTCTAAAATTCGCATCCCTTGATCAAGCGTTTTTGCGAATTGCTCTTCTTCTTTCAATAAAATCGCTGTCACACGTTCTTTTAACTTACGCAATTCTGGGTACGCATCGCCCATTTCAGCATCCAGTGCGGCAACCAATTTATGGAAAAAAGGTTTTGCCTGACCTAATTTATTCCCATGACGTACTGCACGGCGAATGATACGACGTAAAACGTAGCCACGACCTTCATTTGACGGCACAACACCATCCACAATCATGAAAGAACAAGAACGGATATGGTCAGCAATAACGCGTAGAGATTGCGCTTGCAAATCATCAGTACCTACAACTTCAGCAGAGGCCTTAATTAGATTTTGGAACAAATCAATCTCGTAGTTACTGTGTACACCTTGCAAAATCGCCGCGATACGCTCCAAGCCCATACCAGTATCCACTGAAGGCTTAGGAAGTGGTGACATATCACCGTTTGCAGATCGATTGAATTGCATGAAGACGACGTTCCAAATCTCAATAAAACGATCACCATCTTCTTCCGCTGACCCTGGAGGCCCACCCCAAATGTGCTCACCGTGATCATAAAATACTTCTGAGCAAGGACCACAAGGACCTGTGTCTCCCATTGCCCAGAAATTATCAGATTGATATCGGCCACCCTTATTATCACCAATACGAATTATCTTATCCGTCGGCAACCCAATTTGCTTGTGCCAGATATCAAACGCTTCGTCGTCGTCTGCGTACACTGTCACCAACAATTTTTCAGTTGGCAATTTTAATACCTGAGTTAAAAACTCCCAAGCAAAGCCAATGGCCTCTTTCTTAAAGTAGTCCCCAAAACTAAAGTTACCCAACATTTCAAAGAAAGTGTGGTGACGCGCCGTGTAACCAACATTTTCCAAGTCATTGTGCTTACCACCAGCACGAACACAACGTTGAGATGAGGTTGCACGAGTATAAGGACGAATATCATCGCCTAAAAACACATCTTTAAATTGCACCATACCAGCATTAGTAAACAGCAAAGTTGGATCATTGCCTGGTACTAAGGAGCTAGAATCAACTATCTGGTGTTGCTTACTTTCGAAGTAAGATAAGAACGATTGGCGTAACTCAGAACTCTTCATAATGGGGTGAGTCTCTATCTCTATATTTCTGGACGAATAGGGCTGCGCTAGCCGCGATAAAAAGAATGCGGCTACTATGCAACGAAAAGCACAAAATAGTACACGCAAAGGATAGGTATTTTCAAAAGAAACCGCAGGAATTTTAAGCTTATTTTGTGCAAATCCTACACAAACCCCTCTTTTCAGACTGAAAAGAGGGGTTTAACAAGAAGATTAGGCTGATTCACTCGCCGAAAAGTAATGGTAATGAGGCCGAGAAGTCATTCGAGTCACCACCTCATAGCCTATGGTGCCAGCATAATCCGCCACCTCTTCAACCGGCACATCACCGCCCCACAACACAACCTCTTGACCCGCTTCCATAACCAAATCGCTAGAGGGGGTCAAACGTACCGTGATCATATCCATTGATACCCGTCCTGCAAGATGGGCAGACTGACCCGATACTTTTAATGGTGCACCATTTTCCGTCACCCTCGGGTAACCATCACCGTAGCCCACTGCGACGGTGGCGAGCTGATGAGCTTCCCCTGCTTGATAGGTTCGGCCATAGCCAACTTGATCACCTTTTTGCAAATGTCGAACTGAAATGATTTTCGAGGTCAAGGTCATTGCTGGCTTCAACCCCAACTGCACTCCAGGCACCCCTGCAAAAGGGGAAATACCATATAACATGATACCAGGGCGGATCCACCCCCCCTCAGGAACAGACCATTTCATAATTGCCGCTGAATTTGCCACACTGGCATCAATCTCTCCAATATCGCGTCGTGCACTTTCAAAATAAGCCAATTGCTCCATGGTGGTCATATCCGATAAGTCATCGGCACATGAAAAGTGCGTCATTAACAAGACTTGATCCACCAAGCCACTTTGACGCAATCGCACCACAAAATCATTGACCGTCGTTTTATCGACACCTAAACGATGCATTCCTGAATCCAGCTTAACAAACACTTTTTCTATATTTACCTGACACTCGATCAGCCAAGATAATTGCTGCTCATTTTCAATTGCAGCCCAAAAACCATACTGCTCACACAAAGCCCATTCGCTCTGTTCAAATACCCCTTCCAGCAACATAATTGGCGATTTCACATCCGCTTCACGCAATTCAATGGCTTCTTCTATCGTTGCCACCGCAAAAGCATCTACTTGCTCATCAAGATGGCGAGAAACCGCCACAGCACCATGACCGTAAGCATTACTCTTCACCACGGCAAAAGCTTTACAGCTCGGTTGCAGCTTCTTGGCAAACTGATAATTATACAAAATTGCATCTAAATCGATGCTAGCAACAAGAGGCCTAGCCATACATATTCCTTACTACTAATAACGTGCTACCGCGAGATCAGTTGAATCGACCTCTGTATTATTGCCCGCCATGATATCCGCAATCACTGCTGCAGAGCCACAACTCATTGTCCAGCCGAGCGTTCCATGACCTGTGTTCAAATACAATCCATTAACCTCAGTCGCCCCTACCACTGGCGTGCCATCTGGCGTCATTGGGCGAAGTCCGGTCCAATATTCAGCGTCAGACAATTGACAACCTTGGCCAAATAAATCCTCTACAACATGACTGATCGTTTCGGTTCTGGATTTCGGTAAATCTAGGTTATAACCCGCTAACTCCGCCGTACCAGCGGCACGAATTCGGTTACCAAGACGAGTCACAGCGACCTTATAGGTCTCATCCATTACAGTAGACACAGGGGCATAGGCGTCATTGGTTATTGGCACCGTTAAGGAGTACCCCTTTACCGGATACACCGGAATATCAATATCGCAGGCCTTTAACAATTCTTTAGAGTAACTACCTAAACTCACGAGAACCGTGTCGAACGCTTGCAAACCATGTTGAGTAAACACCCCTCGGACTTTGCCAGCCTCAACCGACAATGACTGGATATCTGTATTGAACTGGAATTGCACTCCCAAGGCCTCACACTCCGCTTTTAGAGATTGGCAGAACAGATAACAATCACCCGTCTCATCACCTATGAGCTTTAAGCCACCTTTAAATTTATCAATGACAGAGGCCAAACCGGGCTCCGCTACAACCACCTGCTCAGGCGTCAGCATTTGATGAGGTACATTCAGTGCCCGTAACACCTTAATGTCTTTTGCAGCCGCTTCTACCTGCTCATCTTTACGGAACAATTGCAGCGTTCCACCTTGTCCATCATCATATTGAATTCCCAACTCTTTTCGCAAACCGATAAATTGATCTCGGCTATACTCAGCCAATGCCATCATGCGGGATTTATTGATGTTATAGGCACCCTCCGTGCATTGAGAAAGCATCTTCCCCATCCACAGCAATTTTTTCATTTCTGGCTCAGGGCTAATCTTCAATGGAGCATGCTTCTGCATAAGCCACTTAATGGCCTTTAACGGAATACCAGGAGCCGCCCAAGGTGCTGAATAACCTGGCGATATTTGTCCAGCATTAGCAAAGCTTGTCTCTAAAGCCACACTAGGCTGACGATCTAATACCGTCACCTCAAATCCTTTTTTAGCCAAATAGTAAGCCGATGTTAAACCAACAACGCCAGCCCCCAATACACAGACCTGCATACGCCCTCCAACAATTCAATAAGTCATTTAGACTATATTTACACACAGAAAGCAGTTTTACCTACCAAATTAAAATAGATTATTAGATACAAAAACCATAAATATTATAATTTAAAGGTTTTCAAACTATTCAATTTGGTGATTTTAGTTAATGACAATGGCACAATGTCAAAAACACAGAAGATAGCACTATGCACACACCACAATTGACGACCTATGAGCACGCTTTACTCCTACTAAATCAAAGAGAGCACGCTTGTGCAGAAATTGCCGTAAAACTAAAACAAAAGGGCCATTCTGAGGAGGATATTGACAACACAATTCGTCAACTAAAAGAATTGAACTACTTAAATGATGAACGATTTGCCGAGATTTATGTGAGAAGCAAAGCCAATCGATCGCTTGGCCCTACTCGAATTAAACAAGAATTACTGCAAAAAGGCCTCTCTAGTGACATCGCCAAGAACGCCATAGAGGAAGCGGAGTTCGACTGGTATGAATTAGCCAAAGACGCAAAGATTCGCAAATTTGGTGAGGAATCCACCCAAGACTATAAAGAAAAATCAAAGCAGATGCGCCATTTACAATATAGAGGCTTTGATTATGAGCAAATTCAATACGCTCTTTCACAATCGGATAGAGAAAGCTAATTATCCTTCCCAACATAAAACTCACCACAAAAATGGAGGACTACAGACCATCTTCCCCTGCCATCATGGCATTGAGATATTTTTCCTCCATCTCCACATAGCTTTGCTGAACAGAATCGATTTTCTTATCTAATTCATCCACTTTATGACGCAATTTAGAAAACTCTTCTGTTTGTGCCTGTCCATCATACAACTCAGTGGTTAAACGCTTTCGTTCCGCTTCAAGCTCATCGTTTATTTCTCGAAGATTCTCAAGCTCATCCAACTCTTTTTCCAATAAAACATCACTATCTTGAAATTCTGGATTCGTCAGCGACTCAGGATGACTCAATTTATATTCAAGGCTTTCACGAAGCACTCGTGCTTTCTCTAAATCACGCTCCAAAACCTCAACATAAAGTTCTGAATCATTTACCATTTGACGCAACTCTTTGATTTTTGATGCTTGCTCTGTTGCAAACGCATCTGACGCTTCCGTTAACCCCCCTTGAGAAAGTAAATCTTCCATATTTCTCATGGTACTTAACTCTTCATCAATCACGCTATAAATGTCATTACCTGTTGGATCACTATTTGCCAACTGAGCCGTCTTTTCTGCCAGCGCTTCATCACGCTTAACAAGGTCAATGTTCAAGTTATGTTTAATATTATGTAGATTCTCAAGCTTTGATTCTAAGCGCTTAATCACTCGACTACTTTCCAACAAAGACTTCTCAAGACGAGCAATGGAAATATCATATTCCCCAATATGACGATCATTGCCATCACCTTTAAGCTGACGCATTTGCATTTTCAGCTCTTCAATAATGGCTTTCTGGTTGGCGGCGAGCTGCTTAAGATCTGCCACTTTATCATCCATTTCTGAACCTACAGAATTCAAAAAGTCCGATTCGTCTACGCCACCTAAAAAATCTTCAAGTGCTTCGATATACTCAGGCGCTACGCCACTCTTTTTCACATCATCCAAGTGCCGCTTGAGGCGTTCAGCCAATTCAAACATACTAGCGATTTCAGACCGCAACAGACCTAGGGATTCATCCAGTTCAGCTTCTTTTGCGAGTTGCGCCTGCAGCTTATCCAGCTGGGTATTTAGATCTGTTGTAATATTGACCTGATTGAAAATTTTATCGCCCGTTTTCTGAATGATTTTATTCAGCTCGCGCAATACTGATTGGTTCACTTTGAGGGATTTCAGTAAAGCATCAATCTCTTGTGCCTTATCTATTTTGTCGAGAATGTTCTTGAATGCACTTAACAAGGAAATCACGTCTACATCGTCAAGCCCTTCTTCGATAATTTTCATTTCAACATCTAAAAAAATAGACCAGCAAGATAACGAAGCTCGTCCTTGAAAATCCTCTTTTTCTAATTTATTTAACAACTCGCCACAAATGAGTTTTTGCTGCTTCAACAACACCAACCACTGCTCTTTCTCAAAGGTTTGAGCAGAATCTGTTAGAGGCTCATCATTATCTTCATTATGATGTTCATCATTATCTGCTTCATCGGCATTCAGTTGTTTTCTCAGTGATAAATAACGCACCACAAGCACAACAAACACCACTGCCAACATCACACTGGTTGCAATTAATCCCCACTGCCAAACCAACATAGCGCAATCTTCCTATTTATCAGTCAATAACCCCTATGACTAATCATAGAAGTTTCTGACTCATGACACCATAAAACCTACATTTCTTAACGCTTCTATCGTAAAAGCCCAAAAAGCAGGCATTAGAACCTAATAAATACAATCACTCAACTTTGTAACCGACTCCATATACAGTATGAATCAAATCATCATCAAGACTTGAAAAGTTTTTAATTTTTTTTCTAAGATTTCTCATATGACTATCAATGGTACGATCATTAATAATACGATCATCTAAGTAACAAATATCCATTAAACTGTCACGCGAATAGACGCGTTTCGGCCTCTGCATCATAACCTGTAATAACCTAAACTCAATAGGCGTAAGATCTACCTTACTACCATCTACAAGACAAGATAAAGATTCCGTATCAAGCGTCACATTTTGATAGGACAAAAAGCGTTTTGAACTTACTTCTTCGTGTTTAACGCCATTTACTCTTCGCAAGATAGCTTCAACTCTTGCAACCACCTCACCAGGTAAAAAAGGTTTACATACATAGTCATCCGCTCCAATGTTAAGACCAAGAATACGATCCTTCTCATCAATTCGTGCAGTCAGCATGATAATAGGCACATTAGAAACTTGACGAACTTCACTACATATATCGAAACCACTTTTGCCACTTAACATTAAATCCAATATAACTAAATTAGGCTTATCCTGGATAATCCTCTCCGCTGCATGAGTCCCATCAAGAATAATATGTGGCTCAAAACCATCTTTATTTAAGTAGTCAAACAAGATGTTTGCTATCTTCTCTTCATCCTCAACTATATAAATAACATTCGTGCCCATAGTCTACTGCTCTTTTGCCAATGGAATTTTTACTATCAATTTAAGCCCACCCAAGTGGGATGGCATTGCCGAAATCTGCCCCTGGTGTGCTTCAACAATTTGCTTACAAATTGCTAACCCTAAACCTGACCCCTCTTTTCTCATATTTCTTGAGGTATCTTGTCGAAATAATGGATCAAATAATTTGTCATAATTCTTGTCTAAAACACTTGGATAACTGTCTTCAATCTTAATAATAGCGAAGTATTTATCTTTAAAAAGTCGAACTTGAATATTTCCTGGGGCATCAGTGTAGGAAATACTATTTGAAAGAATATTCGAAAAAAGTTGAGAAAGGCGTGCAAAATCAATTGAAGCGATTGCTGGTTCTCCTTGGTAACAAAGTTTGAGACCATAATCAGTTGCAGTGTTATCATAAGATGACACAATAGCTTCCATCAACTCATTAAGCTGTGCATTTAAAAATTCATAACGAAGTCCACCAATATCAGAAATAGACAATTGATAAAGATCATCGGTTAATTTTCGCAAATGAAAAACTTCTTGTTCAAGAGAATCTAATCGTTCTTGACTAAATTTACGAACACCATCTTTGAGTGATTGAATTTCTCCAGCTAAAATAGTAATCGGCGTTCGTAAATCATGAGAAATATTCGCTAACCAATGACGTCGTGACTCTCTGCTACTTTCTAGTGTTTTAGATAAAATATTTACATTATCAATTAATTGACCTATTTCATCTTTTCCACGCCTCTCTAGCTTTATAGAAAAGTCACCATTGGAAAGACTAGCAATTGCTCTCATAATACTTTTTAGAGGTTGAGATAGAAATAAAGCAAGAAACCATGAAATAGCAATAGCGAGAACTAGACCAACACCACCAACCCAGAAACTAAGATTCCGCTGTCTTTTTGAAAATTCTGTCGGTATAGTCTCACTAAAATGGTGTACGGGTATACTCTTTAAAATCGCGATAACCTTTCCATTCTGTATAAGAGGGACAGACACTATTCGATTATCTTCTATATTCAATAATAAATCTGATCCTATTAAAAACCCCCCATCTCCATCAAATAAAGCAGTTGAAGGCCCTTTTCTTTTCCCCCCTGGTAGCACAAATACACGTGGCATGGACTTTCCATCATTATTATTTGTAGGTATAGATGAAATAGGAGTTGAGGGATCTCTATGTTTTGGCCGGGGTAATGATTTCAATATTTCGTTAACTTTTACTTTTGATACTTTATGCCAATCACGCCCTGCACTTTCAAACTCAAGAATCAAATCATTGGAAATTATTTGAAGTCTAACTTGCTCCAATGCATTAGGGTAGTCTAAAAAACCTTTCTCGAAGCTCCATCTAGCAAGAAACAAAGTCGATGCTAATAGCACGATCGATAGAATCAAAAAGGTAGTCATTAATTTATGAAAAATAGTAAAACTATTGGGGAAAATTTTATTGCTCACAGTATTACCCACCAAAAAATAATGGCACTCTACTTTAATAGGCTATTGGAGATTGAAGAGAGTGCACGTTCTAAAATTAACCTATCTTGTGCCTGAAGACTCATTTCATCTAGAAAAGACATACATTTTTCAGAAAAATCAGCTGGGGCCATTTGTTTTAATGAGGCTAATTCACGATCAAAAAGAACACTTAGAATTAGAAAAAACGCATACCAATCAAAATCCGTATGATACGCTTTATAAGACAACACATTCGGCAAAGAAAAATATTTTGAATAGGAAAACACTTTCTTAAGAGAAATAGCACTACCAAGCCAACCAGCACTGCCAAAATCAATAATACGAATCTTCCCTTTATAATATAAGATATTCTGCGGCTTTAAATCAGAATGAACAATACCAAACCTATGTAGCTGGATAATTTCTTCAAATAACAAGCACGCTATTTCCGTAAAATCATACGCATTAGGCTCAGGTTCCTGCATAGAATCGAGCGCCAGCAACTTAGAAACATCAACCCCTTCATAAAAATCAAAAATATAAAAAAAATTACCTTGGAAATTTTTTTTAATGTTATATTTTTGATTCCTAAACAAACGTCTTAACCAAAGAGATTCTTGCTGTAAAAGCTGATACTCTAAAGAAGAATTACTCCATTTAATTCTGCAACTATCACCAGATTCAAGACACGTTATTTTCGCGACTTTGTGACCTAAACGAAGATAGTCTAAGCTAAACCTCTTTTGTGATTGTAACCAGCTATCTAAATCAAACATTACAAAATATCAGGTACTTGCAACCCAGAAAAAAAGTCTGGCATAAGAGCACTAAATTCTGAGTCTGACTTAATTCGTAAAATTGCCTTGCTCTTATTATTCTTATATACCAAAGACACATCGTCAGAACCTGGTAACCTGGCTCCGCCCATTAGGTCAATTAATCTCATCCAATTCCAAACACCATCAACTCGATTCACATAAGCATTACCTTCAGTATCTTCTAGTTTAACCATAAGTTCTGAGGTGACGTTCGCCGCGGTAGGCCACTCTAATTTCTTCCATAATGCAGGCCCATTAGAGTAACTGAATAAGCTCCCCTCACCAGAAACAGTGAGTTTGGTCAGATCGGGAGAGAGAGACTCTGCTTTCATATAAAAAGTAAAGCTAGGAACCCCCTTATCAAACAAAGTGCTCCTAACATTTTTCCAAGATGTTACAAAGCTTTTAAACCTTTCACTAATCACTATGTATTGATTCGGTAAAAAGCTGTTTATCACTAGCTCATCATTTTCAGATGGATCAAAGTTACTTTGATATTTATTAAGAAATGAATTCACAACCCCAGTATCACCAAAGAAAGCTTTAAAGTCTGATATATTAATGTCTTTCGAAGACGTTTTACTAACTGGATAACGACCCTTAAGATATTTATTATAAAATGAGAAAACATCCCCCCAGTCTTTGTCCAATTTGTTTTCGACCTCTTTCATTGCTAAATTATTAATATTATAAGCTTGACCTTCTAATAATTTAGGTAAAATCTCATCCTGATAATCAACAGACATTTCGGATAACAAAGATAAAGGGTTACTGGAATCCGCATCATTTAACTGTTCGAAAAAATACAACTCTCGGCTTTTAACATCCTTATATTGCTCAACCCAAGAGAGGGTCTTCTTCATTTGAGATAATGCCAAACCTAATTGGCTTTGCCCTGTGTCATCCGAACTAACAAGTTTATTAATAAACGCAAAAGGTGTTTGAATTGACAATGCAACACGGTTCGCCGTTTCTTTTTGATCTTTCAGCATTTCATCCACAAGTGCTTTGGGATCTTCTCCTGCTGAATCAGAAAATTTCAACCTGGTATTTTCATCGATCAATTTATAAAAGTACGTCAAGGGTGAAAATATAGCATCCGAAGCTATCAATAATTGCTGTTTAGAATCCCCCCAGCCTTGTGTTGGAACCCACTCTACGTTGGACGCAAAGTCTTTCCAGTAACGAATATAATCTTCAATATAACGATCTCGGAGTTGTCGATTTATTCGATTTATTTCAGCTTCTCCATTTAAGCGCCCCATCACACCTTCATAAGATTGAATTGCTTCACTTGCTAGTTCAAACCCTGTGGATGTATATAAATCCTTAAAACCTTCAGCCGTAAATAGGTAAGGAATTAGATAGCCACTATAGCCATCTTTAAAATTGAATACATCTTGATAAGACGGTCCTAATTTTTTTCTTAAATCGATACGTTTTCTAAAATCGGGATGTTGCAATATATGCTGGTACAGCAGTTCACTCATATCTTCGGATGTCAAAGAAGATCTAACAAGCTCAACTAATGCTATATTTTTACTTTCAGGTATTGCTGTGGTTGCAAAAAGGTCTTTTGCAAGAACGGCAAATCGGTTTAACAACAAGCCTTCACCTTCGCCTTCCTCAGTTAAAGCATTGACATAATAATTAACGAGAACATCAACATCTTCACGGTGCGGATCAAAAAGAATCTGATATATATTGAGTAATTGAAGGGATTTCACCTTATCATCCAACTTACTATAAACAAACATATCCTTCATTAAATAGTCATTCATCAAATCAAGTAAGACACCTTTAAGCTCTGAGTAATATGCATTTTTTACAACTTTTTCTATACTTGAATCAGGAAGGTAATCTGTCACATACCAAGGTGTTTCCGCTTGATATGATAAATAAATCTCTCTTAGTTCATATACACTAAAAACAGGAGACGATAAATCATCAGAAATTATTACGTTAGACTTCAAGTTTTCTTTATACTGATCTAATTGGATATTAGCATTTTGATCTAGAGTTTGTTGATAGTCGAAATTTGCTTTTATTAACACCAAAAAGCCAATAAAAGTACAAAATAGACCAGAATAAACAAACGTCTTTGTAAGTCTAAATACCGTTTCTTTTCTTCTGTTAACTCCAACTATTTTACTCTCTCTAACAATATACTTTCGCACTAAATCTTTATTAAAAAGACTCAAGCTACTGCCATTAGAATTTGATGTTGAAAACTTTTGATAACCAAGATCTGACGCATGCATCATACTCAGAAGATCGGTATGACTACTTTCTTGTCCAGCATTCACAAAAAAATAACCTCGAAAATATAGAGGCTTATCATCATAGTGATGTTCATAAAACAAACGCTCTAAGAACCCCTCAAGATCCGTTCTTAATGCATTGATTTGAAATAATCCGGAGATCAACGATTCCCTATACTCTGAATTCAATTGTTTGGTTAAAAAAAGACTAATACTGTTAGAAAGGTCCTTTTGAATAGTATCAAAACTATTATCAAACCACTCCTTATCGAAGCCCTTTAAAGAAGTGACAGGCATTAAAGCACCAAATGGTTTCTCTCGTGCCTTTTCATCTAGCGTCGAAAATACCTCGCAAAAGTCCGTAATCTCGGCCATATGTGTAAAAAGGCTATATATAGGAAGTGATAATCCGAACCTATTATTTAGCATTTTAATAAAACTACGATAACGCTTACTACAGTCACTGACCTCCATATCATCTAAAGATAATAAGTCAGAAACATTTAAGGCTGTTATTACGCCATTTATAGCTTGTCTTTCACGTTTTTTCGCAATCAGTTGAATTAAGTAATCAACTTGTTCTTGGAAAGAATCGGCCTTAGAGGAAAGAGAAAATGATACCAAGACACTAGTATCACTTAACCAAAATTTAATAGGTGAATTAGAAACATCGGCCTCGTCGCCTTCAATCGCTTCAAAACCCATCTTTTCTATTAAAACATCTTCCTTCTCACTGTTATCACTTATAAAAAAATACCAAGGGAATTGGTATGGAGAGCTATTCGACTTTGCCTGCTTATACCAGGCTTGATTGAACACTTTCTTAAGGCGGCGTTTATGGAACTCAATTATTTTCTTATCAGCCTGATCTTCTTTTTCCTTTAGAAATAAGCGCATACAAATCCAAGATAAAAGCGCACTAAATAATATAACTCCGAATATTTCTAAAAATAAAGCCCAATATATTTCCATAGAAAACAAGTCAAAAAACCATAGCGCACATGATGATAAGATTAAGAAAGCTAGCATTATCACTAAAAAAAATACGGCCTTATTTTTTTCTTTTCTCATTTTCACTGCCTAACTTTAGTACTATGAATGATAAAAGCATCATCAACACCAAATGCTTTCACTTTTTTCAGGATATTATTTGCTGTATTTTTATTATCCGTTTCAACTACGACCTTAAACAACTTATTCGACTTAATAATTTTTGCATCTTTGACAACAGCATCAATTTTTAACACATAGTTATTCGCTGCCAAAAGCGTTGAATAAGTTGCAATTTGAACAATCCAAGATTCAGTTCCATCAGCGTTATTACTCCCTGAAATCGAACTGACCGTTTTTTGCTCTGATTTCAAGCTAGTAGATAGGTCATTTGTTGTCACTGTTTCATTGGATTTAGAAGTAAGCGTTACTTTTTTATTAGAAGCCATTTCTTCTGGTGTACTGAGATAAGTAAATTCTTTACCGTCTCCTTTTGGCCTATAGTATTCTTCCGTAAAACTCTCCAATCCATAAAAGCTTCTACCTCTTTGCGATAGTGTTTCTTCATACCAATATGATATTGCTACCAGCACAGAAATAATGAGCAAAATAAACAATAAAAACTGGCGCCAATATTTAACGGGAGGCTTAGGTTTTGTAAACTTAACTTTACTAATGTCTTCAGAAAGGCCAACCCCATACCCATCTTTCTTTTCAACAATATGCAATTGAGAAAAAATTGCATTTTCAAGACGCTTTAATAGACTTTCAAGTTGATTGTTACTATTGACTCGATATTGCCCCCTAAAGCCCATTTTAAGAAGTATATAAATCAGTTCAATTAAATCGACTAATAAAATAGGTTGTGATAAAGCTCTTTCAGCAATCAAATAAAATTGCTCACCACCATTTTTCATCCCAAATAACTCGCTGACCAAAGTTTGATTTTCCCAACCAGACTCTTCCCCCCAACTACTATGTAAAACCTGCTCATCAAGCATGATACAAAATAGAAAGCAGACTTTATCTGCTACAGAAGGAGGATAATCTAATGCTGCAACTTTGTTTTTTAGATCAGCTACCGCCCTTTTAAGCCCAGCTCTAAAAAGATACATATCTTCAGGAGCCTGTATACGAGCAATTGAAACTGCGATAGATAAAAGTTCTGAGCTAGCACTTAATATTTTGTTATCGAAAAATTGATATTTTTGCAAATCGATAGCATATCTAGAGGCATTCTTTAACGGGTTAGCATTGTCTAAAATCTCATATCCGTCGTCATTAATTTGACTCTTTTCATCAGATTCAATCTTAAACGCAACCGTTTCTTCATCTAAGAAATCGTTCATCAACTTACCCCAAAGCGTATAGTATTAAGGCTACATCAGGAACTCGGCTATCAACATGCAGAGTAATTGCTTCACGTTTATTTTTAATCTCTTGCCAAAAAGCATGACCTGTATCTATTTCGAAATAACACATATCTGCACGCGCTTTAAGCTCATTTGGCGCAATTGGAAGAACACTAAGCCCTATACCAGAAAGGCCATTTCGGACCAGTTCTGCAATTTGCGTAATACCAGATAATGTACAAGCACTAGGGAATACTTGGGCTAATGTCGAAGCTCCAATTGAAGATTCTACTGCCAATACAAATCGACGATTTTCCATCAAGTGAATATTTGGTACAGATGTTCTCAATAATCTACGTTTTTCAAATAAATTTGTATCCCATTTAAATTCGGCAACACTATCACTTTGCACCATGGATAGCTGTGAACGTAATGCTGAAAACACTTTCGAAAAAACAGCTTTCAAGTCGTCTTTTATTAACGGTTCAGGTAAATCTGCAACATTGGGTTCAAAACTTTTTAGCTCAGCAGAATAGCGAACTAGACCTTCATAGAGCTCTTCCAATAACATATTGGAATTATTAAGTGCTAAATGTAGCCAAGGAAGCCAGCGATTTAAGGCCTGTAGCCATAAATACTCTTTCATTAGACTTTGCTCACTTTTCCTATTTTGTCCTGCCCCTATTCTCTGCGCAATGCTCTGGGCACGAGCTTGAGTCAATGCAAATAACTCCTTGATTCTTTCAACTAAAATCTGAGACGCTCCGTACTGAAGACAAGCAGGAATAAACCCTTTATCTAGAATTACTTCCCCACTCTCACGCTTCTCTAACACGCGAGCAATTGGTATTAACGTCATTCCAGTTATTTCGTCACCTTCTAACACTAAGCGAACATTAGGTTCCGCAAGTGTTGTTTCGATAGAGCTTTGGCTCGAGTCACTCGAGTCAAATAAATTAATTGAAACCTTTGAGTATCGACATAAATCCTTCAATTCTCCGTATTCATTTTCACCTTCAACGGACATTGGTAAAGCAAGAAACACACGTTTTTCTAATGTCGCAGCAGGAATATCTAGCACTAATTCACGGAAACTCTCAAAATAAGTCCCATCAGGAAAAACCCCACAACATTCAGATATCACTAATTTCCCTATAGTTAATCGGTGACTATCAATCTCCAACGTAGAGATACCATAGCGATTTCCACCGGTAAATTGAGCAGTGTATTGTTCAACATAGTGATGCAAGTAGCGCTCTTGTTGCTGAAAATGTTGAGGGGCTATAAACATCCCCTCATTCCATACAACTTTACGATGTCGTCTCAATTTAAACTCCTCAAAATAGTTACCACCAGGAATCATCAACTGGTTGTTTAATATCAATTTCTGTACTAGTAATTCTTATATAAACTGGGTTTTCATCAGGATCATCCGCAAGGCTAATATAGGATTTGGTGACAAGCTGTCTATAGTTAGCAAATTCAGCCAAAACCGCTAAATAACGCGCCTCTTGTTGAATATCCAAAGTCAATTTCTGTGTTTTCCCTGGTAATACAGGTGATATATTAATCATATCCACTAGCGCTTCGTTTAAAACACTTCGGTCTTGATTATAAAGTTCTAAGAACTCACTTTTAGTGAAGGCCCCAATTTCTCTAAGTTGATACACTCTAATTGCCACTGGGTGAGGGCTTCCGTCTGAATAAACATTAATATCTTCTGCTGGTATAATATTAACTTCCACTTTAAAAGGAGGTAAAAAAGTAGGTGAACTCCCCGAACTACTACAGCCAACCAATATCACAATCCATATATAACAAAGTACGGATTTAAAACATTTCAATTTCATCGTTTCTCTCTAAGTTCTTCAAAAAGCAAGGCATAAAACTGACGGTAATACTCGCCACGTTCTTGCTTACGAATAAACTGCTTTTTATATAAAGACCAATATTTTTTATCCTTAGCCCCCCAACCAGAAAGGTAACTATTAAACTCGTCCTCAAGATTAACAGGGCTTAATTCTGCAATGAACTTCTCAAAAGTAGCTTCCAAGCAGGACATTAACCGTTCATGGGCAATTGAACCCGAGAGCGTATTTTGCTGTTGTTCAATAATTTTGTTCAACTGCATGACACTATTGTGCAATGCTCTTTTCTCTTCGTCCCTTGCTTCATTGTATGTACTGACCGCCAAGTCGTTCGCATTAAATTGTATCACCTCGGCATCTTCATCTACTTCCGTGACCTCATTAGGATCCCGCATCTGTAGATCTTCTTGCATCGATTCAAATGGATCATAACCAAAGGAATCTTCCTCCATCACATTTTTTTTTGAAAAAGAGGGTACATCAGCTTCCTCTTCATTAAAAAGTGAGTTGTAGCTCTTTTGATCTATAGGATTATTGGCTTTAATAGGAGAATCCATTTCTAAATTTTTCACGTCAAATACAGCAGAGTTAGGATCATCCAGACTCTCATCTAAAACAGGAATATCCTCTTGTACAAATAGCGATTCCATATCGCTCACCAAAAGAGTGTAAGCCCCCATCTTAATATTATCGCCATCAGCAAGAGTGTGCTTAGCGCCTTTACCAATTAAGCGGCCATTGACGTAGACTCCATTCGTACTTCTGTCAATCAGCTGATAACGGCCTTTCTGAGATAAAACGATTTCGGCATGAACCCTAGACAAAGAACGGTTAAAATCTGGTAGCTGAATAGTACAGTCAAACGAACGTCCAATTGTTCCACCAGAATCAGGTAGAGAAATCTGTCTACTTGTAACTTGCTCATTTTCAGGCAACTCGACGAGCTGTAAGCTGATACTCATAATCTACCTTTATTAACTGTTTTCAACGACACGATGTTAAAGACGCATTAAAAGAATCCAAAAATGTTGGATTTTCTCGAATAAAATCTTTTGAGAAATGCACCACTTGATCTAAGGTCCCTCTAGAAACGCGCTTAAAATTGCTCAATGGCATTCCTGCTTTTTCCATGGAGTATTCAAAAATATACCGGTATTCAAGGGCAACATCGATCTCTCCTTGCCAAAGCATTTGAAGTAGAGAGTCTGCATCTCTTGGCTTTTTGATGACGTTATAGCCTTCTTGTTTTAAAGACAGCCATTTATTGGTATTAAACTTTGCCCCATAACGAAGATTGTATTTCTGAGTTTCATCATCGATATCAAAGCTTATATTCGGTAAAACAAACCAAGATAAATCATCCGTCACTACTGCAGCAGAAGGAACAGCATAAGCTGCTCTCGTTGTGCTTTTAGAGCCAGCAAAATAGCCATCCATTTTGCCTGTTTGCACCATAAGCTGCGCACGATCCCAAGCCATAAAAACGATTTCATATGGTTGATTCATTAAACGCAATGCGCATTGAACTCTTTCCACTGCAACACCGCCAATCTCCCCTGTTTTCTCATTAACCGTTTGGTATGGTGGCCAAACCTGAGTAGCAAGTGACAAGCGTTCAATTGCAGCATAAGTTGTCCCTGTTAGTATCATTAAAACAACACCAACAAAATAACGTCTCAATAGAGAACAATACGCACAGTTTCTCATAATTACTCGATTGTAAGCTTAATTTCACCAGTTTGAGGAATGACATCAACACTAACACATGATATGGGCAACCCATCACTTAAACGCTGGATACACTCTTCTGCCAGTTTGGGCATTAAAGCACGGTTAATCATTTGCTCAATCGCCCGACCACCTGTTGTTGGATCCGTATTACGCGACACAATAAAGTCAACAAACTCAATACCCCAGCTAAAACTTGCTTTGTATTTTTCTGCCAGTTTTTTAGAAATTCGATTTAAGCTAATTTGAGCAATATGACCTAATTCTTCCGCGTTTAATGGGTAATATGGCACAATGGTCGTTCGTCCCAAAAATGCAGGTTTAAAGTAAGTTTGTAATGCTGGACGAATTTCCTCAACTAGCACTTCATTTACTGGGCGCTCATTCGTCTCAGCACAAATATCACAAATCGCTTGATCCGCTGCATTTGAGGTCATGATAATAATGGTGTTTTTAAAATCGACCGTGCGACCTTCACTGTCCTTAATATGACCTTTATCAAATATTTGATAAAACAAATCATGAACACCTGGATGAGCTTTTTCCATTTCATCCAATAATAAAACTGAGTATGGATTACGACGAATAGCTTCAGTTAAGACACCACCTTCACCAAAACCAACATAACCCGCAGGGGAACCTAACAGCATAGAAATTTTATGTTCTTCTTTAAATTCCGTCATGTTAATGATGGTTAAATTATCCCCACCACCAAAAACCTGATCCGCCAATGCCATCGCTGTTTCAGTTTTACCCACACCACTTGGTCCACACATTAAGAAAACACCAACGGGTTTTCGGTTATCAGTCAAACCAGCACGAGAAATTCGGATACTCTTAGCCAATTCACTGATCGCTGTTTCCTGACCAATAACACGCTTATGCAATGCTTTTTCCAAACTCAGCAAAGCTGCAACTTCACCCTTTACCATGCTCCCTGCAGGAATCCCTGTCCAACTGGAAATAACAGAAGCGATTACCTCAGCATTAACCATTGGATAGACCAATGGACTTTCCCCTTGAACCACTTTCAATTGGGAAAGTAAGCCTTGTAATTTATCTTGTTTATCGGCTTCAATGGCGTCATCTTGAAATTGTGATTGTATTTCGTCACTTAGTTCAACAACCTGTTGAACTAACTCAAGCTCATTTTGCCATTTTACATTCAGTTCACTTAGCTCAGCTTCCATTTTAGCGACATCATCGACCAACACTTGGCTATCTTCTGGAAGGTCACTTAACACAGCATCTTCAACTTTGTAAGCTTCTAACTCACTATTCAGGTAGCGAATTTTTTGCTCTAGAAACTCAACCCGTTCAGGTTTCGCACCTTGAGTTAAAGCAATACGAGCACACGCCGTATCCAAAAGGCTAATGGCTTTATCTGGGAGTTGTCTAGAAGGTAGGTAACGGATCGAAAGGTTTACCGCAGCATCTAATGCATCTTCGCGAATAAAAACGTTGTGATGTTTCTTTAGAGAAACGGCAACACCACGCAGCATTTGCATGGCATCTTCTGCGCTAGGCTCTTCTACTTTAACCACTTGAAAGCGACGGGTTAATGCAGGGTCTTTCTCAAAGTATTTTTTATATTCAGCCCAAGTTGTGGCAGCAATTGACTTAAATTCGCCTCGTGCTAAAGCTGGCTTTAATAGATTCGCGGCATCATTTTGACCCGCAGCACCTCCAGCGCCAATCAAAGTATGTGCCTCATCAATAAAGACAATAATAGGAGTTTCTGAGCTCTTCACCTCATTAATGACATCTTTTAAGCGATTTTCAAACTCACCTTTGATACTGGCTCCCGCTTGTAATAAACCTAAGTCCAAAGAGTGTATTTCAACACCTTGAATAACCGGTGGCACTTCACCACTAGCAATTCTCAATGCTAAGCCTTCCACTACTGCGGTTTTACCAACACCAGGTTCGCCAACCAAAATAGGATTGTTCTGACGTTTACGGCACAAGATATCAATAGCTAAACGCACTTCAGCGTTACGTCCAGAAATGGGATCTATCTTTCCATCGCGAGCTTGCTGGGTAAGGTTCACCGTATATTTATCTAGTGCCCCACCAGCTGTAGGCGCCGCATCAAGGTCCTCTGTCTTTGTTGATGATGTCGCTGTCGTTTGCTTTATTTGAGAAATTTTACTGCTCAGTGCTTCAAGCGATACAGATTCAAGACACTTAAGGTTTAATTTTTTCACCCCAAAAGAATCTGTTTGAAGCATAGTTAGTAGAAGGTGCAAAGCATGCACACTAGTATGCCCAAAATTAACCGATGCTTGTACCCAAGACTCTTCCATTAACTCACTCAGAGCACCGCTAATAGTCGGTTGGCCCGTCGCTCCCTTAGGAAAACGCTCTATACGGTGAGTAAGCTCTCCAACCAGTTGATTAATATTAATATTTTGATTTTTTAAAAAAGACACCAAGCTGTTATTTTGATGAGAAATAATTTGCATCATCCAATGCTCAATTTCAATCGAGCTAGCAGTTTGCGACATAGCATCACCTGCCGCTTGCTCTAAAGCATCTTTGATATCGGCTTCTAATTTACTGACTAGATTTCCTAATTTTACGTATGACATAGCAATCTCTCTGGTTGTAATAGAATTTTTCGATATTCATCGGATTTACGGAGAGGAGAAAGACAGTTCGCTTCCCCTAACCTAACCCCCAAACCATTAGCCGAAATAATTGGTTCGTCTATATAAGCTCTTTTAACAAACAAATAGATTTTGACTTCAATGAGTTCTCGTAAATATACCGCGACCAAATCTCTCAAGGTATTTGCAAAATGTGCGTTAATTGAGAGCCCTAGAAATTCTTTCTTACTCTTGGGTCTAATCAAAATCTCTAATGATTGATAAGCTTGGTTACCTTTTTTCCCTATCAGTAGGCCTTGCCCTAAACGATTATTTCGACCTAAATGCTGGCCAAGATAACTTAGACTTCCAGACGGCATACGATATGAAATGCTAGCGATTACAGAAGATTCCACATCAAGTTGAAAATACTGACTCAGTAATTGATTTAACCCTTTCAATGTCCGCGTTTTTAATCCCATCAAGACACTGAATCTCAGTAAACTTGTATCAGACCTATGTATAAAACTATTTGGCAATGCAGACAGTTGCGCCAAAGCTGTTTTCTGGCTGACTCTTACAAGCATGCGCCCTAAAGTAGACTCTTGCTCCTCTCGCAATAATAAATTACGAGTCGTCACAGCGTTGGCGGCAAGTTCAAAATATCGATGATTAAAAACATCTAAGAAAGTCTGCAAGGATGACTCTCCCTGATGCAGACTACGAAGCAACTCGTAGTATAAATAATCAGGAATAATACCTCGACAACCAGATAGTGCTTCTAACCCTAATGTCACCTTGACCTGATCGGACAAATTTTCAATAGCGACAACATCAGAGTTGTCGCCTACTGGCATAGGATCTGGTCGATACTTTATGTCTTTTTTCATCGATAGATGTCGTAACAACCGAACTATCTGTGTGAATTCATAACGCTCAGGCCTATGCATAACGGATTGAACTACAGACATAATTGGCTCCCATGAACCTTGTCGTATTCAATGCTTTCTGCATCATTACCAAAGCGTTTAATTTTCACCTGCATAAAGCGGTCAAAACTACAAAATTGCTGAAAATACTGATTTAACACTTCACCTAAAATCGCAATATTATTTCCTAGCATTTCGTCATCCAACATAATCGTCACTTCCGTACCTGACGCGAACACAGATTGCTGGCGGATACTCATAGGGGCAACTAAGTGCTTATATTCAAGCTGTTTAATCGCATCAGCCTGAGAGCAAGTTTGATTTGGACTACACATGCGTAACGATTCTTGCAGCATCTTCACCGTATCATCGGATTGTACTAGGCTTGAAAAATTGACATTAAGAAGCGCCATGAAACGCCAATTCAATTGGTTATCAAGGTTTGGGTATTGTGGCGCTGTCGGTGTCGACATCACTCGCAGGTCACCTGGTAACTCAATCGAAGCCATGAGTTCTACCGGTTGATTTGCAGCAATCAAACAGGGCAATCGGCCATTGCAAACACTTAGATTCGTCGCTAAAACAACGCTATTTTTACTCTGTGAGCTATAAGGGTAACTAATAGAGAGAGACACTTTCCTACGCCCTTTTTCGTCCCAATGCTGCCGACTCTGCCATTGTGGAGAAGATTCATCATGCCAATACCCTCCCTCATAGACAGGGCTCAGCTCAAACTCACCAGTAGGAAGCACTTCTTTAACGGTATTAACTGAGACAACGGTCTGTTCATTCTCTGAATGCAAATCTGCGATAACCGGCACAGATAACTTAGAAAAGTCATATTTAATAGGCTCCCCTCGACACTCAAAAATATTGATAGCTGGGACCGTATTCAGGCAAAAGACCTTCTTGTTAAACAACCTTAGAAATTCAGGGGGCAATTGTTTAGTAAATAGGCTGATCGTGACCTTAGACGAATTAAGTTTACTTAACTCATGCCCCAACTCCGCGATACGCATATAAGCAGCTTTATCTGGATAAATGAAGTAGTCTCTAAGCAAATCAAAACCGCCAAAATGGCTCCCATGCCGAGGCAGCCATTGAAAGTCAGTATCCGCTATACGTGAATGCAAACGCGATGAATCTATTTCTATGAGTTTTCCATCTGGCGTCAACAAAGAAATAATCTCGGTATTCAATAGTAGAAGGTCAATTAAGCCTTTGGAGTTACTTTCAAAGCCACGAACATAAAAATCGAAATGACTTAAGTCGAAATGGCTAAAAAAAGTATCATCGTCCAAACAAGACAGCTCAATCTGTATCACAGAATCTGCGTGCCTAAGATTCGCTGGCGTCAAAAAATTAAATGGAGCCGCTTCCGCCTTAATATTTTGGATGTAATAAGGGTCTATCGTGAGATCTGAGACCGTTGTAAAAATACACTCTTGCTCTTTATTTAACTTAACCGACAGTCGATTACCTTTAGGTAAAAAAATAGATTCGCTCAGCTTTTCTGGCTCTTCTATTAGCTGAATTGGAGCGTAACTCGGTGATATTTGAAGATAGCCTGGATAAAGAATATTAAATAAGTCTTGCAGCACTTCAGGAAATTGATCATCGATCTTTTTTTCCGTTTTTGCAGTTAGCAATGCCATCCCATCAATCAATCGACTGATATTTGGGTCTTCATTACTACTTTGATTTAACTTAAGTTTGTTCGCTTGTTCTGGAAAATCACCAGAAAATTCATTCAACGACTTACGAACATAGGCTAATTCTCTTTCGAAATAGCGCATCAATTGATCAGACAACTTCTTGACCCTCTAATTTAGCCACCTGATTCGATAAACTAATATTCGAATCAAACAAAAAAACATGATTACCATTTGGTGTTTTTATTTTCGCCATCAACGAGAAACAAATCATATTCTTTTGTGGGTCACTTTCTTCAATAAAGACGCTCACTTCAGCCAAACGTGGTTCAAAAGCGCGCACCCAATGCTCAACAGAGCGAGCAAATTGATCTTTATCCACCTGACTACTAATACTGTAAACACTATCAAGACCAAAACGCATATTAGACGCTTCAATCTCCTTAAAGCCTTTTGGCAAATTCATCATTGGTGCTTCAGAATTAAGTAAAGCCGTCAGTTGATAACGTATAGCTTCCAACATCTCATCGCCAACTGAGCCCTCGTCTTTTAGAAATGTATTCCAAAATATCATGCTAAAGCCTCTGAGCTTGCACCCCTTTCAGAACCTAAATCTGTCGACAACAACACTTCACCGCAGACATTATCAAACTGATACTGTGGCTGAACAAGCACATCGCAGGTATAACGCCCCTGTTGACCTGGTATTTCTCTTACTTTCACCACACCTTTGCTTAGAGGATATTTCGCTAATGTCACCTCATCGGCGCTAAACAAATTACTCGAGTAGCGATCTAACCAATTATTAAGATATAACTCACACTCTTCTGCCGTTTGAAAATTCCCTATCATGCCGCGAATTTGAACTTTCAAATAATGGGCAATACGACATATCATCAAAGTTGTTTGCAACTGCCCCATTACAGCTTCGGCACTCTCTTTTCCTGACTTCCAGATAGAGCTATTACCACGGAAAAAATATTTTTCTGTCATAACGCTATGGCACAAAGGAACAAAGCCCTGCGCAGAATAAAAGCTGCCAATTTCTGTAATAATGCGAACATCCGGTGTTGGTTTTTTGGTACTGAAACTTCCAATACCATTCTCAGGAACATTAACCAATGCTCCACTGTATTGGTCCTGCCAGCGAGACTTCATAAAACCAAACCAATTAATTCGGTTAAATTCCCGCATCGCAATAGAGGCAAACATAAAAGCAGAATGGCCCCAGAGACCTCTCTGTTTACGACAGGTTTCATCAAAAATGAAACGCCGACAAGACTCTTGAGTATAAGAATCTCTAAGCTTAATACGAGGCATAACCAAACCAATAAAACGAGCTTCTGGTAGAGACCTTAAATGCCTCCAAGTAGTAAATTCGGGCCCTTCTAAGATTTTTTCGATACGTCCGATATCGGATATCCAATCGGCCCCTTTTTCACCAAAAAAATCATCCGCCAACGAGAAAATAAATGGGCAAAGACATATATCACCTAGACGCCCAAGTAGCTCAAGGGTATAGACATCATCGTAATCTTGATCTAAATCCATCGAGATACCACGATCAACCACCACCATGCCGAACGGTTGGCCACCAGACGTATTTAGCTCTCTATTACCAATCAGGTTATAAAGCATTGAACGGCGCAAGGAGATCGAGTTATTAACATCTTGTGATACTGCATCCCAAGATAGATCCAAAATACGTACTTTCACTTTCTGGTTATTAACAGGCAGCCTGACCAGTGAATCGACACCAAGCCAAACGGATTCTAACGCCTCAAAATCAGAGTGGTGCAATATTGCTGAAGTCTGAGCAGACAGGTTTTCATCAATCTCAGCAATTAAACGACTTACTGACGCAAATAAAGCACTTTTGCTTAATAGCATCTCGTCATCCAATTCTGCCAATAAAGTCAAAGCACTTATTAAATAATCGCCTTGATCTTCATCTAACTGAATTAACCTATCCTGTATCGAACTCAACAACATTTGCATCCACACCTGTCACTTACTTTGTATTAGAGCACTACGACTGGCTAAAAGACTAACCAGGAATCTTAGTAACCATGCGTACAGACGTCGTCAATTCTTCAAGTTGCAACCAAGGGCGAAGGTGCGCAACGGCAGAATAAGCACCAGGACGGCCAGGTTGCTCAACAACTTGAATACGAGACTCACAAAGTGGTGTTTTAGATCGCTCTGCATTACCAACCGCACCAGAGTTGGTGTATTGATCAATCCAGGTTTGAAGATCCTTCTGAATGTCATTTGCCTCCAAGTTAGAACCAAGCATGTCGCGCCCCATTACTTTCAAATAATGCGCAATACGGCTACTTGCCATGATATATGGTAAGCGAGCAGAAATAGCGGCATTACTTGTTGCGTCTGGATCAGCAAAGACTTTCGGTTTTTGAGTGGTTTGGCTACCAATAAATACACCATAATTGGTGTTTTTATAGTGAACCAATGGCAAGAATCCTAAATCACTTAACTCTTTCTCACGCTCATCCGTTAAGTTAACTTCGATAGGACATTGTTGCTGTAGATCACCAGCTAAAGACTTGTAAGTTAAGTTGGGTAGGTTTTCAACCTTACCACCGTTATCCAAACCACGAATAGCAGTACACCAACCAAAAGCAGTATGGGCTTGAGTCATTTTAAGACCCAAATCAAATGCGGCATTTGACCATACTAATTGCGAGTTATCTCTTGGCAATGGGTTGCCATCAGAGTCTACATTCAACTCTTCATAATCAAAGGCATCCGTACCCAATCCCTTTTTACCATAGGGAAGACGAGCAAGTGTTTGAGGTAATGTCAAACTAACATAGCGAGCATCATCACTAGCGCGGAAAGCATTCCAAGAAGCATAAGAAGGAGAATCAAAACCTGAAGCAACAGGCTTGCCTTCATTAAAAGTCTCGAAGGAATCAAACTCAAACATCTCAGGATTAGCAGCGGCGATAAAAGGAGCGTGACTGGCTGCAGCCGTCTCACCCATATAACGCAATAATGCAACATCATCATCCTTATGAGAGAAGGTATAGTCACCAACTAACAATCCATAAGGCTCACCACCCGCTGTGCCAAATTCTTTTTGATAAAGAGCATCAAACAGAGGGCTACGATCCACAGCTGGAGCGTCTTCAAACTGACTCAATAATTCATCTTTGTTAAAATCGACCAATTTGATTTTCAAACTTTGGCCAGTCTCACTTTCACGAACTAATTTACCCAAACCTCTCCAAGAGCCTTCTAAGCGACGAAACTCATCATTTTGCATGATAGTAGACATCTGAAGAGACATTTGCTTATCAATTTCAGCAATAGCATTTTCAATCGTCTTAGTAACATTTTTATCCCAAACAACGGTACCGCCTAACGCTTGCTCAGCCAATACAGAGAATAGCTCTTTAGTAGTATCAGCGGGTGTTTGAGTGGTCGCAGAAATGGCTCTATCAAGAAAACTTAATGTCCCAGCTTCAGCTTCACCAGCGGCTTGATTTTCTAATTCAGCACTCATTATTCGTCTCCCTTAGCTTCAATTCCCAGCTCACCTGAAAGCGCGTTAATGGTATCTGCACTTTGCAGAACTTCTTTCAGCAACTTCTCAAGATCGCGAGATCTGTCGGCTTTAGATAACAAAGTTTTCAATTGCTGGCGTGTTTCGGCCAGTTTTCTAAGGGGCTCAACCTGATCTATCAAAGCATCTGGTTCAAAATCCTTCATAGAGGAGAACTTCAACGCAGCTTCAAACTGGCTATCATCATCCGATAAGGTGTTATCTACCTTAAGTTTCAACTCTGGACCAACGCGCTTCATTACAGTGTCAAAGTTATCCTTATCTATCTGATAAAAAGTGCGATCTTCAAGATCTTCACGATCTTCTCTGTGAGCAGAAAAATCTCCAAGTACCCCTACAACGAAAGGCAACTCTTTATTTTCTACTGCTCCATTTGTTTCAACATCATAAGTGATGCTGACTCGGTTTTTACTTACACGCTTATGTTGCGAATTCAAAGCCACGATGAACCTCCTAAATGGTTACTTATGATTAACCTGCTTTAGACTCAAGCTTGCCTGTAGTGCAATCAAACTTAACTGTGTCGCCCTTCTCAATCTTACCGCCATCACCTTCGTTGTAATAAACCAAAGTCAATGCGGTATAAGTCAAAGACATGTCTTCTGACGGCAGATTGCCATCTGAACCTGATACATTGTAGCTAGAAAGGCGTGCTTTCTCTAAAGTAATAACAAGGTAAGGGTCTGCACCAGCGCCATCACGAGAAGGTTTAGTTAACAAAATATCCACTGTCTTACCTTCCGCACCCGGTGCAAACAAAAACGTCGTTAGGTGAGGGGAAGCGCCATCAGATACTCGAGAGATACCAATGGCATCCAAAGACACCATACCTTTATCAGCATTGTTCGCATTACCTACATCAACAGACACACCACGGTTGGCACCCCAATGCATATTATCGATAGCAAAAAAACCTTTTTTACCGCCGATTTCCCCAACAGTAGCAGCGCCTTTGATATCGTCAAGACCATCAATTCTCATATAAATAGAAGCCATTTCTTTTACCTCACTTTTTAGTTTTAATTGTCATCAAAGATGACTGCTTTAAAAAATTACCATTCAATACCAGTTAACGTTCCCACATCATTCGTGGGGCTTACACTTGGTTCTTTTGCCTTTTCAGCCGCGGGAGTGGGGGTCGATGTTGCCGTATACGTCACCTCCGGGGATGCTTTAAAATTCACTGTATGTTCGGCGCTTTCTAAACCGGCTAATTGAGTAATGCGTGACTGCACTACGGCATTATCACCAATAAGTTCTTCTAATAATTCAGGAAGAGGCATATGTCCCCATCTGATCGCTCGTTTTAACAGCATGTAAATTGGGCTATGCGGTTCTGCCTGCAAAAAATATTCAGCAATTTTTTGCAATTCTGCTAATGCTTGCTCACGGCTAGCCACAATACCGACTCCTGTCATCGCCATTCCCCCTGACGCTGTTTGCACACTCTCGCCATTGGTAATAGGCTCTTCGGATGAGGCAAGGGTCTCCACTTCAGGTTGATTATCTTCAATCCCAACTTCTTCAGGATCCAAAGGCCAACGAGGTAAGCCTTCTTCTACTAGATAGCGCAACGTTTTCAATAAACGATCGACACTTTCTTTTACAAAGCGAAAACTAATCCCTTGAGCAGCAACACGATTGCACTCTTCAGCAACTTTTTTCTCAATAGAAACAAGAGTTTCATAAATTTTACCTAGCGATAAAATACGCTCGGTCACCTCAGCTCGTTCACTAGATAGAGCACCTAATGCCTGAGATTTCAAATCCGCTAGGGTTCCTGATTTTTCAGCCAAAAAGAACTTTCCGTAATCGATATCAGCAACCAAGGTCAACATCTGCAACGGCATATACAACAAACCACTTTCTGCCGTATCGCCAACCAATTGAACCAAAGGCTTAACACGACCTTCAGCCCATTCCCTTTGTTTTCCAGCGTCGTCCTCTGCTTTTAACTTTTCTTCAGGAGACATTGGTTGGAGGTTTGCCCAATCATTCGTCACTAAATAATCAAGTGTTTCTAAAGAATGTTGTAAATTCTCTAGCGGCTTCCTTGAAAACAGTTGAGACACCGCATGCCAGCAAAATATTTCAATATCCTTCGAAACCGTCTTTAAACAATTTTCACATTCACTCGAAAGCAAAGCCCAGTTTTCAGCATTGGCTTCAACCAGTTCATTGTTATTTAAGGCATCTGGATCCTCAATCAATTGACGAAAAGAAGATTGGGCCATATTAAAAGCGTTACGATAGCTTCGATAAACAGAGCGATTATCCTTTAGATATTCACCGCAGGGAGCTTCATCTGAAATAGGCACGACCAGTTCTTCAAGCATGATTTTCACTCCTTAATAAAGACTTAAGCTTCATGTATATTCGCAGCGATTCCCGTTACACCGGGTTTGTTTTGAAAAGCAGTGAAATTGCTCCAAATAAAGCTGGACAGACGCGCAATTGCCCACGCTTGCGCCGCATCCGTATCTTGTTTTTCTTCTTTCTTAGGATTGTAAACACCACATACGATAACCAGAGGTTTACCATCATCAACAAAGTCATATTTGTCTGCTGGCTTCCCCTTGGCATTGGTATATGCAACGACCGATGAAGCAGCACCAGCACCAGCACCAGCATCCGTATTTGCCGCATCAGCTTTTTTCTGCTTTTTATTTGCTTCTTCTACTGTCTGGAACTTTTTCTTCAACATCTTCCTCATAATATTTATGGCTAGATTAATCTCCGAGTCATTTCCGGCCATACTTTTACATTGCGACAATGCTGTACGTAACTTGTTACCAACCCGGCCTTTTTTATTAGCAGGTATAACAATTTTGCAGTTCTTATCCGCAGGGAAAAAGCCCACTTTACCGTCCCTCACAGCAGCGCGAGAAATATTATAGAAAGCATGGCCATAGCTCTTACCACGGTCCATTTGTGCTACATTCAACTGCAACTCGACAATATGAGGAACTTTTTGTTTTGCCTTGCCGCCATAAGAAAAATCAATATTTACCTGTAAAAAGAACTTCACATCTTTATATTCATCCGTCACACCTTTCGCCCACAAATCTTTTACGGCTGGGGTGTCTAGACCAGATACCGCCTGATATTCTGGGGTGTTATAAATATAGTCCCGAAAAGCCAACATCTGAGCGACGGTACTAAATACAATGGTCGCTCTAGCAATATCCTTTACTTCTAGTGGTGTCTTCATGCCTGTGACATCTCTAGATGGATCACTCCACACTTTAATACCGCACTTTTCCCCAATACGACCTTTTGTTTTAAGAGGCGCTCTTGTATACGTAATAGGCTTACCCGATTCGTTGTTTATATTGGCACTCAACTCCGCCATGAACTTATGAAGCTTACCTTCAGCAAGCTTTGCCTGCTCAATGAGTTCAAGAATCTGTTTGCGATAATCAACACTTGATGTAAAGGTTGATTGAGAAATCAAATTATCCCAGTGATGTAAATGTGCCATATATACCTGCCTATTTAATTTTTTAATTAACCACCGATCTGTACGGTTGGCGCGCCTACTACAATAGAGCCTCCATGGCTTGAAGTGTCGCCCATGCGCGCGGCCGGAGTGTTACCTATCAGGACTGAGCTACTGCCTTTCACAATGCTATCTGGCGTGCCGACGCAAGTGATGGAATCCCCCATCACGGCAGCAGGCAACTTACAGATTAGTACTGTTGCCTCACCTGGGCCAATAATCGGTCCTCCTACATGGGGAATTGGCGGTGTTCCCGGTGTTTGCATGGGACAAGTGTGCATATCCGTTAAACGTGCTGCAGATGGCATTACTTATCTCCTATTCTATTTTTCATTAGACCCGGCCCACCTTTTGCTAAATCCAAAGCCATAGAAAAAGTCGACTGATAAAACTTCTGATAACCTTTCCATTCTGGTAGAACCGCTGCCGTATTAATGGCTCCCGCAGCCGCTTTGGCATATAAAAACTCTGCAGGCATCACCACAGGAAACCCCACCGGAACGATACTGCCACTACCGTTCCAAACAACGGCTTGGGCTAACCAACGAACAGCTCGATCATTTTTAATCTTTTGCATTTGTTGCTCGATACGACGTCTTAACCCTTCTTGAGGTTCTTTTACCCATTGCTTGCATTCTTGTATCGTTCTTAGCTCGGCAACCGTCCAATCATCATTGCGTAACTCTAGCGAGTTACAAGTCCACCAAATCACTTCTCTCATGGGCAAGGCGTGACAGAAGAAGTGCGTTAAATCAATATAGAGTGCGGCGTCTGTCAACAAATCAATCACATCCGCAGGCGCGGCACCTACGTCAACCAGTTTCGCAGCTTCTTCTGAAAGCTTTACATGGCGTAAAATGGCACTGCTGTCCTGATAAGGAATTTTCTTAAACATCTAGTTCACCATCACAATGCTGCCACTAACAGTCGTCGACCCATCTGAAGATATCTCTGCCGAAGCACTACCTGATACCGTCGCACTAACATCCGCTGAAATAGTTACATTCAATCCTGATATTGATGTACTGCTGGATGCCTCTGCGGTTAAAGAACTTCCTGCACTTAGGCTCATTGAACTCCCTGAACTTATACTGGCAGAACCATCTGAATCCACACTAAATGAACCTCCAGACTGGCTGATATCTCCTCCGTTTAAGGTAATATCCGAATCTCCATTTAAAGTGATAGAGCTACTGCTAATATCGATAGAGTCACTTTTAATCGTTATAGAGCTATCGCCCACGACCAATTTCAATGTGTCTGTAGCGGTTAAGGTAATCTTTTCACTGTCCTCTGATATAGAGTCCGTGGCGCTTAAGGTATAAGCCTTGTCCGTAGACAAGGCCATATTATCCTTGGAAGACAGCGTATACTTCTCAGTTACCGCTTCGGTAATACTCTTAGTTACAGTGGTCTTTTTCTCACCAGCAATGGTCTCAGTATGATCATTTACCACCTCATGCAGAAAATCTTTCGCGGCATGCATGTAAAAAGACTCATTGTCCTTTTTGTCATCAAACCTTAACTCATTAGCTTCACCGGCCAACTTCGTTTTAATGCCACTTTGCGTAGTACTGGCCGTGGCGTAAGGTGGTTTATAAGTGCTGTTATAAACACTTGAGACAATCACAGGCTGATCCGGGTCACCATTAATAAAGCTCACTAACACTTCATGCCCGGCACGAGGCAAAAATTGAAAGCCATAACCACTGCCCGCCATAGGTTGCGCTACTCGCACATAACAGCTTGTTTCATCACCCGTTTCTTCGTCCCAATGGAATTTAATTCTGAGTCGACCTGACTCATCGCAAGATGGCTCACCAGTGGTTTGACCAGACACTAGCGCAGATTGCAACCCATGTACGACAGGTTTAGGGCGGTGACTTGGGTAAAATAGAGCATCTTCTGGCATGCCAACAAAGCGAGTATTATGGGTAAAGGTAGAGCCTGGCGCAGACTGAAAATCATGCTCCGCTTCAATAACAAGGAGCTTTCCTTCCTGAGCACTATCAGGATGAGATGCCATCTCTAAATAGAAGCCTACAGCCAAATCCATAGACTCAGTTTCACCGTAAACACGACTGTAGCCTGAATCTAGTTGGGCTCTTTGGATCGTTATTTGTGTCCCAGAGAGATCGGAGTAATCACCTGTTGCTGCAGCCACAGGATACCGGTAATTGGTTAACTTGGTGTTTCCTGAAATAGAATATTGAGAACTTTTAACCCCACTGGTCACTAATTTTGACTGAGTGTAATCAAAATTTGCGATTTCCAAAGAAGCGCTATGAAATTGATTCTGATAAGCCCACTCTTTCACCACTTCATTATCACCACCCGGTGATGATACATGATCCAAAGAAATGACTTCATCACTGCTAAATGGCTTAGAAGCATCCTGTAGCTTCAACGTCGAAGAACCATCATTTTTATCGTAATAAAAATGAACGCCTTCCTCAGCAAGCAGTCGCAACACAAAATCCAAATCAGACTCGTTAAACTGAATGCAATATTCCCGAATCGAAGAAGGCATACTGTTAACGCTGTAATCACCACTAAAACCTATTTCATCGAAGATAGATGTCACTATAGCTTGTACAGTTTGCTCCTGAAATACGCGACAACTTTTCCCGTAGGCAAGCAATCCCAACCAAGGCTGAATGTGCAACTCCATAGTGAAATAGCTAGAATCAGCCACCTGAGATTGGCTTTTTGCAGAAACAACATAGCCTTTATATTGTCTATTTGCTGAACGACCTGATCCTAGCTCTAAATACACAGCGCATTCGACTGCCGTACCCACCCAGCTATTAGGCGTTCCTGAAGAGACTTGAACAAGTGCTTTTATGTCGCTGATACCATTAACCGATTCACGCACTGACAATGAAGTACATACGTATTCATCGCCATCACTATCGATCACAACTAGGTTGCTGTACTCTGGATCTGCAAGCTGACTCATTGTTACCTCAAACCATCTATTAGTATGTTTATCGTTCGATCTTAATTATTTTTTGAACTAACCAAATCCGCAAAGCGAATAAGCTGTATCGGTGGAAATAGACCAATTTCCTTTGCCACATCCATATTTATTGCGATAGAGAATTGGCTCAATTGGGCAATCTCTAACTCTCCAGGCGTTTTATCTTCAAAGACGACTTTTTTAGCTTGATTCCCTGCTAAACGCCCTACTCGATAATATTTATTAGAAACCGAAATTAATGCTTTTGAGTGCGTAACCATCATGTCGTAGGCACTGGCTACTGGAATCTTGTGCACCAAAGCCGCCTGCGTAAATTTATCTGCATTATCAAGATTATATGAACTCGAGCCGACATAAATTACATCAACGTCTTTTTTAGCTAGAGTGGAGACTAAACGATCAAATTGATCTGGATATGGAACACCTTTTTCATCTAATTTATAAACCTCTCTATATAAAGTGAAGCCCATATCCTTAGAGATGACTTGCAAATTCGCCGTATTCAACACCGAATTAAGTTCTGACTCCGAATAGATAACACCAATTTTATTAACTGGGAAATACTCTCTCATTGCTCTAATCTGGACTTCATCTGAGATTCTATTGCGAATACCGGTAACGCTTCTTCGACCACTGACCTCATCCGAATTGGTAATGCCTGCCCCGATGGGATCCGCCACAATCATAAACATCGCAGGAATATCACCAAGGCGAGTTCCTTCACCAAAATCTTTGATAGTACCAATCACCTCTTTACTGACCGAAGTTCCCCAAGTAACAACAAGGTCTGGGTGCAATGACTTTGCCTCTTCAACAAAACCTTCTAATTTACTTTTCTTTCTATTTGCATTTCGAACAATGATATTGACTGGTAAACCACTGTCTTCAAAGTAGCTTTTAAACCCCTGACACGCTTCTTCACATCCACGCCAGACAACCATATAAATCGTTTTAACTTGTTCGTTTGCCTGAACATTTGAAACAAACGAAGCGGCAAAAAAAGTCAGTAATGCAATCACTATTTTTTTCATGCCTCTGCTCCAACCAACTCTTTTTCAGAGCGTTTCAAGAAAATCAACATCATCAATCCAGCAGCCAAGATACCAAAACCAACAATCGCCATGGTTTGACCATAGTCGTAATATGCCAAGAGACTCGCAACAACCACAGGCCCTAGCACACTACCGATTCGTTCCGAGGTTCTCAAAATACCCAACACACTCGTACGACCAACTTCTGGAGTAGACTCAGCCGCTTCCAAAGCAGAGGCAATCAAAGGCGCTTTCAAAATAGAGTGCGCAATCCCCATCAGGGCAACGGCTAAAAGAATCTTATAGAAAGAAGCCTCACCATAGAGAGAAATTAGAATTGCACCGGATAAAACGGTCCCCAATACAACCAGCTCTTTCATCTTTTTCGTTTTATCAGCAATACTAGAAGCGATTGGGCTTAGTGGAATAATGGTTAAAGAGTAAATCATCATTATGCGACCAATTTCAGACTGGCTTGCATCCAATGAAACAAGATAAAGAGGAACCATAAAGTAAAGAAAACCTGTCAACACTATCTTAGCTGGAATAGCGCAACATAAAATAATGGCAACAAATTTAAGATTTTTTGCCAAAAGTATGACACTACCGCCGCCGTTATTAGCCCCACCTTTTTTCTCGGATACATCAACAGAACCCGAAAACATCCTCCAGGCAAGAAAACCTGCAAAAGTAGCCAATACAGCTGAAATAAAGAACACAGGTTGATAGCCGATTCGATCCGCAATAATCGCTCCAAGGGCCGTTCCACACATAGTCGCCGTCATTAAGACACCAACAAAAATAGCCATCCCTTTCGCTCTATTCTCGGAAGAAACAACCGCAGCGATATAGCTCTGACAACTTATCGTAATCAAGGCATATCCTAATGCAGTGATACCACGTGAAATCACGATTTCCGTACTATTTTCAGCAAATGCACAACCAAGATAACCTGCAATAGCCGGAATAAGACCAATTAAAAACAGAGGTTTTTGACCCCAACGATCGACCCATTTAGCTGCAAATGGTGTCGAAACGGCGATGACCAACATAAACACAGAGATAGGCAAACCAAGCATTACATCACGAGAGACCCATTGATTCGGCTCATAATATTCCGCTACAAAAAGCGGCATAAAAGACTTTTGCAACTCTTCTGCGAATGAAAAAACAAAAAGGGGAATTCTGGCATCAAGAATATCGCCATTTCTCATCGACAAGCGACCTTGAAGGTGAAACTTCTCAGCCAGCATTTGCAAACGAGTCTGCACCTCATCACCTGCTTTTTTCTCGACTTTATTTCCACCGACTATTTTTGAAAAAACTCGGGAAAACTTACCTTGAAGGGCTTTTGAGTCCTCGTTCAGCTTCACAACAAAATGCCCAATTGTTCCTTTAGCATCGACAGATGCTTTCACAGAAAAATTGCCATCCATCTGTCTTTTTAAGATAGATTCGGATTCCTCAAGAGGACCCGAAACGTAGAACATGACCACAACCATGACCACTTCAAAGCAAACAAGAAGAACGGCAATCAAAACAATTGCGATATCAAAGAAAATATCAGCCAGCTGCGTACGAATAAAACTCGAATTTAAACCAACAAAAACACCACCAACCTTCTTCTCATCCAGCAAGATATCCATATCATAGACATCTCCACCTTCATCATTGGCGACCGAAGGTAGCAAACCAATCAGCTCTTGCTGAATCAAAATAAGACGATCTTTAAAAGAGGCCTGAAAATAGGAAACAGTTTTATTTTCATCCAATAAATTCTTCGTTTCCGTCAAATCAGTTAAGACACCTGCAGTATATAAAGGTGAATTGTTTTTGGAGACAACAGCAATAAAAGTCAATTCTGGGTATTTTTGAAGAGTATCGGACAAATAGTCATCCATCCCTCTAATCTGATCTATTGGTACACCTGCCCCAATAGCCAATTCGACATCATCATGCACAACCTGCACAATGGCGTCTGCCTTTTTAAGCAGTTCAGGCTTAATGGAAAAATTAAATTCAACCAAGGTATATAAGGCACTTAGCACCGATGCCAACAATGCACTTATGACAGTAACAAGAATTAAGCGACGATTAATAAAGCTTGCCATACTTTTTGCTTTAATCATGGTCAATCACCTTTTTTGCTGAACTTCCCTTATCTAAATCCTGCAAATCATCCAATTCTTTTGCCACCCTTGTTTGCATTTCCTGACTCTGCTTAATTTGCTTAGCAAACTCATAAGATATGGTGCCTTTTGTAACAGATAAGCTTCTACTGTCTTTCCCTTCAGAGTGCTGTTGAATTAACTTAATGACATTCGTGATGTCGGCAAAACCAAAACGAATAACCAGAAAAACAACTGCAGCAAAAAACAAAAATATTGCAATAGTCATTTCCAGTAGATGTAGACGAACCAGTAAGTACACACTGTAAAAAGAGGCTTTATCATAAACAATAACAACACTACCAGAGAGGTTTCCAAAGCTATCAAATATTTGAATACCACTATATAAGTTTTCTTCCGTACTCAAATTCCAGTTTTTATCAGTCGACTTTAATGCTCTTCTCGAAATATCAGAATTAATAAAACCAGTCGCTTTCTTATCGGTAGAAAATACAATCTTGCCTTGATTATCAATCACTTCAATCTCGGTAACATTTTCATCGCGAGATTTGGCTTTTTGCATTGAATCCAACACATTGGTTGCAGACTTAAGAGGAATACCCAAACGCTCAGCTTTCATAATCGAGGTTTCGATGGAAGAGGAAATAACATCTAATTTTGACGACACGACATTCGACATTAAACTGTCGAATTTCATAAAGTTCATCAGATATAAAAGGCTCAGAACGGCCACTAGAATCATCCAGACAGTCATAACAAGTCTTAAGTGGACTTCAAAAAATGCCTTCATTAACAAATACCTTTATTAGCGTACAAACAAGAACAGCTGATAGAAGATCCTTCACGAAACATTCCTTTTATTTCATGGTGGAATCCCACCTCACACCACGAAAGCTCCTGAACACTCACGGATAGTATTTGCAATGCAAAATGTGAAACCATCAACACAAGCTTTCAGAATGTGCACTATAAGAACACAATATGCACACAATATGCAGAAAAAGTTTAAGAAAAAATAGCCATATTCTATTGCAACGTTCGCTCTCCTCTCTCTGCAGGCTAAAGAACCGAATACGCACAAAAAATTTCATATGAAAAGCCGCATTGAAACTAAAGAGTGGTTGACTCCAATGCAGTAAACCTTGGCAAGGTTACAATGACCGACGTTACCCCATGAGGTGTAGGGGTATCAGACACACTCACACCAATATTGCCACTTTGTACCTCGACAAGGCGTTTAGCCGCATAAGTCCCTAGGCCTTCACCGTCAGCCTTACCAAAGGTAATGTATTTATCGAAAAAGCGACTCCTGATTTTTTGTGGTACAGCCCCCATGTTTCGGATAGTAATATTCACTGGATTACCATTCGAAACAGAGATCATGATTGGGGTTTTGGGTGGCGCGGCTTCACATGCATTTTTAATCAAATGTTGAAAAATCGTATAACAAAGACCTTGATCGCCCAACACCTCTGTCATGGCATAATTCGAAGAATCGGAATGAGCACTTTTTAAAACGATATTGAGTGATTTTGTGGAGAACTCTATTAAACAAAAACTCATTATCTTTTTTAGAATCTCTTCTATAGAAACTGAACGTTTTACCAAAGTGTAGTTTCCCATTTCCACATTATAAAGCTCTGAAGACAGGTTAACCTTATCTAACACCTGCAGCGCACATTGCTCTATTTGCTGCAATGCTTGCTTATGATCCAACGAATCGTTTTCACCTCCTAGCATTGCATGAACCAGCGTAATAATAGTATCAAGAGGTGTTTTGAAATCATGACTGGTAATCTGCTCAACATCTTCTCTTAATTGGGCCGCTTCTAACATGCCGTCATAGTCTGCTTGAAGTTGCTTATGCAGCCTTACATAACGCAAGAAATTGGCCACTCGGGGTTTTACTATCACAGGATCCACAGGCTTATTAATAAAATCAACAGCCCCCAGCTGCAAGCCTTTAAGCTGGGCTTCATCGGTATTTATCGCCGTCACAAAAATAATGGGGATATTTTCAGAGCTTGGGTGGTCTCGCATCCGCCTTGCAACTTCAAAACCATCCATATCAGGCATCATGACATCCAACAACACTAGATCAGGGGGAGTATCAGAACGGCACATTGAAAGGGCTTTCGCACCATCTTTGGCAACCCTGACCTTGTATTCGTCTTTAAAAATCTCAGACAGTAAATGGAGGTTAGCAGGAATGTCGTCTACTATAAGAATATTTGGCGTGTAAGTGCTGCTAATTTCTGTATCTAGTATATGGCTAGAAGGAATGTTAGCTGTCGTTATAACCGACGGGGTTTTGTGTCGATTACACCATGCACTGGCGTTTTGTATGCCTTTTAGTAAGCGCTGAGAGGTATATGGCTTAACAATTAAATCACTGACACCTGCGTTAATGCATTTTACAATCTGAGTCCTATCTATTTCTGCTGTTATCATCAGAAAAGCAAGGTGCTTAAGCTTGTCACTCATACGCACACTTTCTAACAATTCAGCCCCAGGTAAGCCCGATATAATTAAATCTACCTTTTGTGTTTGTAATAAATGCTGTGCCTTTTTGTCATTTTCTGCCATCAGCACATGATCCCACCCGAGACTAGCTAATTGGTGGGCGATTACTTTTCGCATAGTTTCAAATCGATCCACAATTAAGATCTGAGTACTTACTGGATAGTGTTTTTGTTCACTAGTGGTCATGTTAGTGTGTACCTGTCATCTTCACCTGCACAATATCTGCACAGTCGAAATTTATTATAGACTATCTATTTCTTTAGCAGAGAAAAGGAAGAGAATGAATAAGGTTGCAGCCTGATTATTCTAGTAAATTCAAGAAGTATTGTTGTTGGCCTGAGCTATCTACCACTAAATCTTAGTGCTCATTTCGTGCACATTTAAAGATTTTATCGTTTTTTATCATATTTACAATGAATGAGGAAGAGCAATAAAATGAGAAAATTGCTAAAAAAAATGACAATGCGGTTACAAATCACGCTCTTTAGTATTTTGTTAATCAGCATTTCTCTAACGGCATTTCTCAGTATTAATAACCGAGTCTTAGAAAGTGTCCTCAGCTATACCATGGGACATAGACAACTACTTGAAAAGCCAATGATCCTCATTAATCAAATGAGTACAGATTTTGGTCACACCAGCATAAAAGTACTAGAAGATATTTTAGGAGAACTTAATGATGTATTGGATGGTCGAGTCAACAACAATACGTATTTAAAGCATGATATAGATGATGCACTGAAACATTACCCTCACATTCTGAGCATTCTCGCTTTTGGAGCAGATGGAGAAATTCTAAAAAATTCCATCAGACCACAGCCAAATATGAGAATAGCGGACAGCCAAAGCCTTTTATTGGATTCTGACTTACCAATAACCCCCGGTCCACACCTTTATACTCACTATCAAGAAAACGATCTTGGCGGGGTTTATTACATTTTACGTTTAACTCGTGACGAACGCGGACATATTGAACGTGGTGTACAGATCATGCTGCATATGCAGCCAATTCTTGAGCTTGTCAATGAGCTATCAGTCATGCCTAAACAAATCTACTTATTAGACAATGATAATCGAGTTATGTTGGCATCAAAACATGATGCAAAGATCGGAGAAGTATTTTTTGGTTCAGACTTATACCCAAAGTTAGAAAATATACATCAGGTTAAATTAGACACTGAAGACTCCATGGCGTTATCTAGCAACTTGATGCATGAAGGCGCTTTTTCCATTTTAGGAACCTTGTATGAAGCCTATAAATCGATCATTTCTTCTCGTGCCACGCCTCAAGATGAATTTGAGAAGAAACCAAAGCTCATTCTACCCGATTTCATGGACGACATGAATTTCAAAAAACCAGATGAAGTAGTGCTGGCTGATCGTTCTTTTCTAGGATACTTTGATTCGAAAAATGGTCAAAAAGACATTACCGGAATCACCCGTTTTACCCCGTTTGGAAATAAGGAATATGGTGAATGGCAAATTGTTGCTATTGCGCCTGAAGAAGCCCTCATCAGTCACTTAAAACTCATTAACTATATGCTGATCATCGCTGGATTCATTGTCGCAATTGTGACTGTCTTTTTGAGCATATTGGTTTCCAGAATTATCTATATTCCTATTGAACTTTTGGCCTTGAGGATACAAGAAATAGCAGAAGGTAAACTCTCAACGGATAAGTTACCCTACGACCATTCAAAAGAGCTGTATGAACTAAACCGAAATATGCAGCAAATGAGCCTATCTCTCATTGCTTATCGAGATGAAATGCAGGAACAAGTCGATCAGCAAACTAACGATATAGAGCATGCTCGCCAAGAGGCCGAACTGGCCAATAAAATGAAATCGGATTTCCTATCCAATATGTCCCATGAGATACGTACACCAATGAACGCGATATTGGGTATGAGTCACCTTGCGCTTCAGGGAGAACTCAATCGGAAGCAACGTAACTATGTCGAAAAAGTACATCGCTCGGCAGAGTCCTTATTAGGCATTATTAACGACATCCTAGATTTTTCTAAAATTGAAGCAGGTAAAATGGAGCTTGAGCAAACCGATTTCAATTTGGAAGACGTGCTTATTCACCTTAGCAACCTTTTAAGCTTAAAAGCCGAAGACCAAGAACTTGAGCTACTATTTGATATTGCAGAAGATGTCCCACTCACACTTATAGGTGACCCAATACGCCTAGGGCAAATTTTAACTAATTTAGGAAACAATGCTTTAAAGTTCACAGAAGAAGGAGAAGTTGTCATTCATGCGAAGGTACTAAAGCGTTGGAATGACGACGAACATAAAGAATGGGTTCAACTGCAATTTTCTGTGCAAGACACAGGAATAGGTATGACCCCAGAACAGCAACAAAGGTTATTTAAAACCTATAGCCAAGCAGACAGCTCTACAACACGTAAATATGGGGGCACTGGACTCGGTTTATCAATTTCAAAGAACCTCACAGAGCTAATGGAAGGCCAAATATGGGTTGAGTCAGAGCAAGGTTCAGGCAGCTGTTTTAAATTCACTATAAATATAATGGTTAACCAAGAAGAACCAGAAAAAAGCATCGAAAATGCCAGTGTTTTACAAGGTAAACGTGCCCTTGTTGTTGATGATAGAAACAGTGCTAGAGAAATTCTGCTGTCTATACTGCAACGCTTTGGACTATCTACTGATAGTGCTAAAAATGGCAAAGAAGCACTGACCAAAATAATGGAAGCCGATAAACAGAACGCCCCTTATCAAATAGTCTTTATGGATTGGAAGATGCCCATTATGAATGGCTTGGATTGCATTAGAACCTTTCAATCAATTCCTCTATCGATTCAACCAAAAACCATCCTTATTACTGCTGTCGGTAAAGATGAACTGGACGATCAAATAAAAGACTTGAACTTACATGGAGCGATAACCAAACCAGTTAATGCCTCTATATTACTAAATTTAGTCATGTCAGCATTCGGTCATCAACTTTCTTATAAAGGTAGAAGAGTCAAAAGGCGAGACTCAGAACGACAGATTGCACAACAGCTTGCGGGAAAACACATCCTACTGGTTGAAGATAACGAAATTAACCAAGAGCTTGCATCTGACCTATTAACAGATGTCAAAATAAACGTAACTGTGGCCAACCACGGACAGGAGGCACTAGACCTATTAAATAGCTCACAAGCATTTGATTGTGTACTAATGGATGTGCAAATGCCCATTATGGATGGTTACACAGCAACTCATGAAATTCGTAAACTGCCTAGATTCAGCAATCTCCCCATTATCGCCATGACAGCCAACGCCATGAAAGAAGACCTTGATGCCGCATTAGACAGCGGCATGAATGCACATTTAACGAAACCGATCCAAGTAGCAGAAATGTATAAAACATTAGCTCATTGGATGAAAACCGACTCTGACAGCTTAGTTACAACCGACACTACGACAGAAAGCAATATCGCAGAAAAATCACTTTCGTCATTAATAAACACACCTGAACACACTCCAAATATTCTGCCTGACACCTTGTATGGGATTGATATCGCATTAGGTTTGAAAACAACCAATCAGAACAAAAACCTCTACCACAAAATTTTAGTTAAGTTTCGTAACACTCAGCAGCAGTTTGAAAATGAATTTGTAAAAGCCAAATCAGCAGACGATAAAGAACTAATGACTCGATTGGCTCATACGCTAAAAGGATTAGCCGGTAATATCGGGGCGAAACACTTACAAACGCTAACCGATATATTAGAAAAAGGCAGTCCACATCAATGGAACATCAAAATGGAGTCGTGCTTTACAGAATCTATAGCAGAACTGGGATTGATTATCTCAGACTTACAAAAGCTAGATACTATGACAAACACAAGAAGCACCAGTTCTAAAAGAGCTATCAGTGCGACAGAGCTTGCTGCCCTATTGCAACAATTAGAACAGGAATTAAAAGATGACGATACAGCGGCGACAGATACACTAGAACCATTACTGGATACGCCGTTCGACGATAAAGCTAAACGCATACTTAAAGAATTGGCGAACAATATAGATGAATATGATTTTGATAAGGCGTTGGAGAACTTGCGTCAATTCTCTGAAGCGGTGAAATCATAATACATTTGATGATCTACATTTCATTCAAATTAACGGAAAATGAGAGCTGAAAATCATGTCCGAAATAAAGACTTATACCATCATGGTCGTTGACGATATTGCTGATAACATTAACGTATTGAGTAACCTGCTACGCCCCTTTTATAAGGTGAAGGCTGCAACCAGTGGAAAAAAAGCATTATCCATTGCTAGCACATCGCCACCTGATTTGATTTTGTTAGACGTGATGATGCCTGAAATGGATGGCTATGAAGTTTGTCGTCAACTTAAACAAAATATAGCGACCCAAAAAATCCCCGTGATTTTCGTCACAGCTAAAACAGAAGTAGAAGATGAAACACTAGGGCTAGAAGTTGGTGGCGTGGACTACATTTCCAAACCCATCCAACCAGCGATCGTTTTACAACGAATTAAAACTCATCTCGCTCTATATGATCAAGCCAAGCATTTAGCATGGCTGGTTCATGAAAAAACTCGAGAACTACAAGAAAGTCGTTTGGAAATCATCAAAATACTCGGTAGAGCTGCCGAGTACAAAGACAACGAAACAGGCATGCATGTCGTGCGAATGAGCCACTATTCTCGCTTATTAGCCCAGGCAGCAGACATGCCTAAAGATTGGACCGAATTATTATTTACCGCGGCACCTATGCATGATGTTGGAAAAATTGGCATCCCAGACAATGTATTGGGCAAACCTGGAAAGTTGGATCCTGACGAATGGGAATTGATGCAACAGCACGTTAACTTTGGTGTGGATATTATTGGAGAGCAAAGGGCTCCTCTTCTGAAAATGGCAAAAACCGTAGCCGCAACGCACCATGAAAAATGGGATGGTAGCGGTTATCCTAACGGCTTAGCAGAAGAAGACATCCCCATTGAAGGGCGTATTGTCGCCCTTGCCGATGTCTTCGATGCCCTAACCAGTGAAAGACCTTATAAGAAAGCATGGAGCGTCGAGCAAACCATGGATTTAATCGTAGAACAAAAAGGCAAGCACTTTGACCCAACTCTGGTAGAGCTATTTGAAAAAATCCTGCCAGAAATACTCGTTATTAAACAAGAATTTTCTGAACCCGAAGAGAACTAACAATCGTTGAAAATAAAACGAAAGGTCTACTCGACACGAGAAGAAGCGAAAGGTGAGATATTTAATTTTATTGCGATGTTCTACAATCCGATAGAACGTCATTCGCATACAGGTGGTGCGTCACCTGCAAAGTTCGAAGAACACTATTTTTTCGAAATAACCACTGTCTAGCAAACTCGGGGAAGTCCATGTCGAAGAAAGCGAACTTACTAAAAGTTTTAGAGAAGTTAAGTGGAAAAAGCATTTGATCATTTTTGATAATAAATGCGACACAGCAAATCTAGGCCACTTGTTTATTATTGCTCTTTGAGCAAATCACCTAATTCCATAGCCGATTGACGTAGTGCTGGTTCAAATTTTAATAAGCCATTTAAATCTTTTCGGATGACGGGAGCATGTGTGAATAGACAGGCAAACAACTTACCATCTTGATCTTTTATCGGTACTGAACAGGCTACCATTCCATCGACAAATTCTTCGTTATCCGTTCCTAATTCATTCGCTTGAATCTTTAACAGTTCACTTCCTAGCGACTCAGGATCAGTCAAAGTATTACGCGCCAGTTTATCTAATGGCAATTTATCGATAATACGCTGTCGTCGATTCGTCGGCAGTGAGCTTAAATAGAGTTTACCGCTGGCTGTACACCACGAAGGTGTATGGCAGCCTACAGGTAAATGAATCTGCAACGGCCAATTAGTTTGCACACGATCGTAATAGATCATTTCAGTGCCATCCGGTATCGCGATACCGCAAGTTTCACCAATGGTTTCAGTTAATTCCGTTAAGATAGCCTGACGCAGCGCCTTAAAACGACTACTATGAAGCACCCCTAGAGCAATGCTATGCATCCTATCACCGGGAACCAACAAGCCACGCATATTGGTTTTTACAAAATCATCTGTTTCAAGCTGTTGGAGCAACCGATGAACACTGGGTTTAGGAATGTCCAGTAAAAATGCCAATTCAGCAGGTGACATAGGTCGCTCAGCGCGAGAAATGGCCTCAATAATTTCAAGAACCCGAGTAATAGAAGAACCTTTTTCTCTTCGCTGAACGATCACTTTATCTCCCGTCAAAAATTTCACACTCGTTATCAAAAAGCCTAATATATCTAGGCAATTAACAACAGATAAAAAAACCACTTCCACTTAAATAAAGGCTGTCCTTAAACACCTATATTTGTATATCAAACAGCCTTAATTGTGCATATATTAGTTCAACGTTGGCATTGAAAATTCAGCGCCTTCACGAACACCAGCAGAAGGCCAACGTTGCGTCACAGTTTTACGTTTAGTGTAGAAACGTACCGAATCTGGGCCATAAGCATGAAGGTCACCAAACAATGAACGCTTCCAACCGCCAAAGCTATGGTACGCCACAGGCACAGGCAAAGGCACGTTAATACCCACCATGCCCACTTGGATGTTATCAGAGAAGTAACGAGCCGCTTCACCATCACGGGTAAAGATACAAGTACCATTACCGTATTCATGAGCATCGATTAGATCCATGGCTTCTTGCATTGTTGCCACTCGCACTACTTGTAATACTGGACCAAAAATTTCTTCTTTGTAGCTAATCATGTCTGGACTAACGTTATCGATTAGAGTCGCACCAACAAAGAAGCCATTTTCATAACCTGAAACGGTTGTTTGTCGACCATCAACGACAATTTTTGAACCTTGCTGTTCAGCACTATCAATGTAGCCGATCACTTTTTCCTGATGTGCTTTGGTGATGACAGGGCCAAAGTCATTTGTTGAATCAGAATAAGCACCAACACTCAGATTTTTCATAGCATCCTGCATTTTGGCAATCAATGCATCACCAGCGGCATCACCAACCGCAACCGCAACAGACAGTGCCATGCAGCGTTCGCCAGAAGAACCAAACGCCGCACCAACTAGCTGGTTTACAGCATTATCCATATCCGCATCAGGCATGACGATAGCGTGGTTTTTAGCGCCACCTAATGCTTGGCAACGTTTGCCATTGGCATTGGCTGTTGTATAGATGTATTCGGCAATCGGCGTTGAACCAACAAAGCTCACCGCTTTAATACGCTGGTCAGATAGCAACACATCTACCGCCACTTTATCACCATTAACAACATTCATGACACCATCAGGTAAGCCCGCTTCTTTTAATAATTGAGCGATAAACAATGTTGAACTTGGATCACGCTCTGACGGTTTCAGAATAAAACAGTTACCGCATGCAATCGCCATTGGGAACATCCACAAAGGCACCATCGCAGGAAAATTAAATGGTGTAATGCCAGCAACAACACCCAGGGGTTGAAATTCGCTCCAAGAGTCGATATTAGGACCAACGTTTTTACTGTGTTCGCCTTTTAATAATTCTGGTACCCCACACGCATATTCAACATTCTCGATACCACGTTGTAATTCCCCAGCCGCATCATGGGATATTTTTCCATGCTCCTCTCCTATCATCTGGCAAATTTTGTCAGCATTAGCCTCTAATAGTTCTTTGAAACGAAACATGACGCGTGCACGTTTAATTGCAGGCGTATTACGCCATGCTGGAAATGCCGCTTGAGCACTGGCTATAGCCTGCTCAACGGTTTCAACTGAAGCAAGTGCCACTTTTCGAGCCACTTGTCCTGTTGCAGGGTTAAACACATCTTGAGTACGTGCAGCATCTGTACAAACTTCACCGTTAATTAAATGTCCAATGATATTCATAAATAATTCCTAACGTTATAAAAAATGTAATTGATGTAAATCAGTCCCATAAGCTTTGGTAAAGTGCGACCATATCGCTAATAGACGGTTCAATAGGGTTATTACTGGGGGATCCTGATGCTAATGCCTGTTCCGCCATAGTTTGACAAACCCCAAAAAACGCCTCTCGCTTAATGCCGAATTCTTCTGGCGTTGGTACGGATAATTCATCATTTAGTGCACGAAGTTCCTTCAACAATTTTTGGTTAGCAATATCATTAGTGTCTTGTTCTGTTGCTATCCCTATTGCTCGTGCACAATCAGCATATCGTGCAGGCGCAGCAGGAATAGAATAGGCTGTAACGCTTGGTAGTAACATGGCATTGGAAAGACCATGAGGCACATGAAAAAATGCACCAATAGGACGGCTCATGCCATGTACCAAGGCAACCGATGCGTTAGAGAATGCAACACCAGCCAAAGTTGAACCTAACATCATGGCTTCACGAGCGTCTTTGTCTTCACCATTGTGATAGGCTTTTCTCAGATTGGGCCCAATCAATTTCATTGCAGCAATCGCCTGACCTTCACTATAAGGATTAGCTTTTTTACTAACATAGGACTCAATCGCATGGGTTAACGCATCAATACCGGTATCAGCCGTGATTCGTGGCGGTAAGCTCACTGTTAATTTATAATCAACCAACGCGGCAATCGGCATAAAACCGGTGCCAACACAGAGCATTTTTTCGTCGTTCGTTTCATCGGTTATGATCGTAAATTTAGTAACTTCAGAGCCTGTTCCTGCTGTGGTCGGCACTGCGATAACTGGCAAACCTTGTTCCGTAACGATGCGAGGAAAACGATAATCTTGCATGACACCACCATGTTTAGCCAGAATAGCAATCGCCTTAGCACTATCGATTGGACTGCCTCCACCTAACGCGATAATACAATCGTAACTCCCCTCTCGTGCCTTCTCGACACCCGCTTGAATCGATTTAACCGTAGGTTCTGGCACTGTGTCGTCAAAGATATGAGCAGAAATATTATGTTCATCTAAGCTCTCTTGAATACGACCAGCATAGCCCAGCGTCACCATCATCTTATCCGTAATAATTAAGGGGCTATTGCAGCCAAGGCTTTCTAGAATATTGGGGATTTGCAAAGCAGCATCTTCACCTACCTGCAGAATACGCGGCAGAATAATTTGAGTAGACATATCAACTCCTATGTATTTTTGTTTTTATATGGGGAAGCGGTTTTCTTAACATCAAAAGATAAATATTCCCCATTCATTTCATTCTCTAACGGTGACGAAAAACAGGGGCTCGCTTAGCAATGAACGCATGCATGCCTTCTTTTTGCCCCTCTGTCGCAAAGGCCGCCTGGAACAAACGACGCTCATGACGCATCCCTTCAGTAAGACTGGTCTCAAAGGCTACGTTTACTGCTTCTTTGGCCATTCGTACGGCAGGGCTGTTATATCCAGCAATAGTATGTGCTGCTTCCAACGCAGTTTGTAACAACTCTTTAGCAGGCACGACTCGCGCGACTAATCCAGCCGCTTTTGCTTCCTGAACATCAATTGTTCGTCCAGTTAAAACAAGATCCATCGCTAGCGATTTACCTACAGCATTGGTCAAACGTTGCGATCCACCGATGCCCGGCAAAATACCAAGTTTAATTTCTGGTTGCCCAAATTGGGCATCTTCAGAAGCAATGATAAAATCACACATCAAGGCTAGCTCACAGCCACCGCCTAGCGCATAACCACTCACAGCAGCAATGATTGGTTTGCTGATTGAACGTAATTCGTCCCAAGGAGCAAAAATATCGTCACAATAAAACTCGGAGTAATTTAAATTAGCCATTTCCTCAATATCTGCTCCAGCAGCAAATGCTCGGGCACTACCCGTAATAACAATGGCACCTATATTATTGTCTGCATCGAAGGCCTTCAGCGTATCAACCACTTCTCTTGCAAGCTGTCTACTCAAGGCATTTAGGCTTTTTGGCCTATGTAGAGTAATCATGCCGACCCTTTCACGGCGTTCTACCAATATGGTTTCCATCGGCGCTACCTTTGCTTGTGTGTCAGTGGCAGTAATAGATTCGATATTATCTTTGAATTCTTCACTTTTTTGTTCTGTATCAACAGGGTTAGATTTAACACTGGTTTTGGTTTTCATAATTCGACTCTCTCTTCTGGAACATTAAGGGTTAAGTATCTGAAGTAACTTCTGAGTGTTGCTCTAGTTCGGTATTATCCGAATTATCCTGAGGGGGAGGCGTTGGTGCATAGGCACCATTACTGGCCATTAATTCTGCTAATATTGCCTCTCGATGCTCATTAAGCTCTGGGGATTTAAGAGGCACGTCTGGGTCTATTTCAGAGACAGAGCTCATCTTAATCGGGTTACCAGCCGTTCGTACTGGCCTTTCATTCTCCCCTTTTACTTTAATGATCATGTTGCGAGCGAGTAGTTGTGGGTGAATAAATAATTTATCGATCGTATTGATAGGGGAACAAGGCACGCCCGCCTCGTTGAGTGCATCAATCCAATGTTGCATTGGCTTAGTCACTGTTATCGATTCAACATCTTTCACCAATTCTTTACGGTTTTGCACACGTAAATCATTCGTTAAGTATTGCGGGGCTAAGGCGAGTTGAGGCGAACCCAAGGCATCCATCATTAACAAGAAAAGCGTATCGTTGCCCGCACAGATCACAAACTTACCATCACCTGCGGTAAAGGTTTCAAAGGGTGCAAGCGATGGGTGATTGTCACCCGTTCGAGTTGGCACAACGCCTTCGACGTCATATCGTGCAAGTGCTGTTTCCATCAACGCCGCTTGGCAATCTAGCATGCCGATATCCACTCGCGTGCCTTGGGCATCACGAGTTCGACTATAAAGTGCCGATAAAATACCAATGGCACCAAAAAGAGCCGCACCTAAATCACCAAAACTTGTGCCAACACGAGCTGGCTCTTCATCTGGCCACCCCGTTAAGCTCATTACGCCGCCCATTGCCTGCACCACCATGTCGTAGCCCGGTAAATCACTAAAAGGACCACTGTGACCAAAACCTGATATAGATGAATAAATAATATGGGGATGGGTTTTTGCCAGACGCTCAGGCCCGTAACCAAGGCGTTCCATTACACCAGGTCTAAAATTCTCAACCACAACATCACAACTATCCAACAGACGCTCTAAAAGCTCTCTATCACGTGGTGATTTAATATCAAGAGAGATACTTTCCTTCCCTCGGTTAAAGCACATAAAATAAGCGGAATCTACACCTATAAAAGGCCCGAACGCTCTAGTGTCGTCGCCAGTTCCAAACCTTTCAACTTTGATCACCCTTGCACCAAGGTCAGCCAAAACCATAGTGCAATACGGACCTGCAAGTACTCGAGAGAAATCCAACACAGTAATACCCGATAAAGGGCCTGCTTTTTCATCTGTTTCACTTATTTGATTCATAATTACTAATCCGATGCTAGATTAAAATCCACGAATGCCTAATAATGAGACATAACGTATCGTATTAGCCAAGTTAACTTGTGAAAATTAATGAATCAATATAGACATTAGTATAAGAAGGTCACGATAAAATCCGGATTTTTCAGACGTTATTCGACACCTAATTTGATGAGTTGCAGCCTTAATCTTTTGCAGGTCTTGATGTACATGGCGACTTTACTGGACTTGTTCTCTAGGCTTTTTATCAGGCGATTAATGTGTAAAACAATGAATCTAGATTGAGGAATGAATGCTTGTTTGGTAACAATAACCACAATATGAAGCATGAGTACTAGCGGTCAGAGGAACGAACGATATGATCTCGCCTCCATAATGGGCTCATAATTGAAACACCTTCTATACCTTAAATTCAGCCAACATAAAAAAAGCAGGCACTAGGGCCTGCTCTCTTTAACACTTTTCTTCTTTACATATTAGAAATCGAGCTGTTCCGCTTCTTCTTTTTCACTGGCTGCATCGTCTGTTTTAGTACGCTTTGGTAGCAATGTCTCACGAATCTTAGCTTCAATTTCAGCCGCTACCTCAGGATTGTCTGATAAATACTGCGCTGCATTCGCTTTGCCTTGACCGATTTTATTACCGCCGTAAGCATACCAAGCACCGGATTTATCAACCAAACCTTGCTTCACACCAAGGTCAATGACTTCGCCCATACGGTAAATACCTGCACCGTACATAATCTGAAATTCCGTTTGCTTGAATGGCGGTGCAATTTTATTTTTCACCACTTTCACACGGGTTTCATTACCAATGACCTCGTCACCTTGCTTAACAGAACCAATACGACGGATATCCAAACGCACAGAGGAATAGAATTTCAGTGCATTACCACCAGTCGTGGTTTCAGGTGAACCAAACATCACACCAATCTTCATACGAATTTGGTTAATAAAGACCACCAAACAGTTAGCGTTTTTAATTGAACCCGTTAATTTACGCATGGCTTGAGACAATAGACGCGCTTGAACACCAACGGATGAACTGCCCATTTCACCTTCAATTTCAGATTTCGGCACCAAAGCCGCAACCGAGTCCACAATCACGACATCAACGCTGTTTGAACGGACTAACATGTCAACGATTTCAAGAGCTTGTTCGCCTGTATCAGGCTGAGAAATCAACAAGTCTTCCAGATTAACACCCAGTTTTTCAGCGTAAGACGGGTCTAAAGCATGCTCAGCATCTATAAAGGCACAGGTTTTGCCTTGCTTTTGTGCTTCGGCAATGACACTTAAAGTTAATGTGGTCTTACCTGAAGACTCTGGACCATAAATTTCACAAATTCGACCAAAAGGAAGACCACCAGCACCCAAAGCAATATCCAAGCCTAAGGACCCAGTTGACACTGTCTCTATATCCATCTTAGTGCCTTCACCCATTTTCATGATGGCACCTTTACCAAATTGACGCTCAATTTGAGACAGCGCAGCGTCTAGCGCCTTTTTCTTGTTATCTGCAATAGATGACATAATGGAATCCTTAATGACTGAATGTTCAACTTTAATGCTGGTAACTTTATCGCTTTTTTTTCCGAACCTCAAGAAAATACTGTATAAAAAAACAGTAATATTATCTTTCCGTCAAAATGCAATTTTTTACCCCTTGCAAAGCCTCCAGTACCACCTTCTGTCGAATCTCTTTTCGATCTCCTGAAAATTGAAAGCGTACAATCTTGGCCTCCTTACCCATAAGCTGCCAACCAATATAGACACAACCAACCGGTTTTTCTGGTGAACCGCCGCTAGGGCCTGCGACACCACTGACAGCAACCGCCACATCGCCTCCTAGCTGTAAAGCGCCTGAGCACATTTCCCTTACAGTTGCTTCGGATACCGCACCATGCTCTGCTAACGTAGCCGCTGAAACAGACAACCCTTCCAGCTTAGCCTCATTCGCGTAACTAATGACCCCCCCAAAAAACCAAGCTGAACTACCAGACAATTCAGTACAAGTCGCCCCAATTAAACCACCCGTACAGGATTCAGCCGTCACTAGCATCCGTCCATCTTGCACTAATAATTCAGCCACCTGCTGAGCTATTTTCAGCATTTCTTGCTCATGATTCATTATGCTTATCTCTTAAAACCTCAACAATTATCCCGTAGAATAACTCCCAATTTTTTGGATCACAATTGAGCAGTTTAAATGAGCAAAACATTAGCCGACAATCACACTCCCATGATGCGCCAATACTTTGGTCTCAAGTCACAACATCCGAATCAGCTGTTATTTTATCGCATGGGCGATTTCTATGAGCTCTTTTACGATGATGCTAAACGTGCCGCTCAATTACTTGATATCACCTTAACGGCTCGAGGTCACTCTGGCGGACAGCCTATTCCAATGGCTGGCATTCCCTTCCATGCCGCAGAAAACTACATCGCTCGATTGGTTCGTATGGGGGAGTCTGTCGTGGTTGCCGAACAAACTGGTGACCCTGCCACCAGCAAAGGACCTGTAGAGCGACAAATCGCTCGCATTGTCACCCCTGGCACTATCAGCGACGAAGCCTTCCTAGAAGAAAAACGTGAAAACCTCTTACTGTCGATTGCCCATCAATCTCGTAAAGGGTTAGACATTTTTGGCTTTTCTTATCTCGACATGGCCAGCGGCCGCTTTTGTCTTTTTGAAGTCGATGGGCACGAAGCCTTAGCAAATGAATTGCAGCGACTATCGCCAAGAGAAATCCTAATATCAGAAGACTTTCCAGCCCGAAAAACACTGCAGCTAGAAAAAGGCATTGCTGAGCTCGGCCCATGGCACTTTGATTATGAGTCGAGTTACCGTCAACTTATTCAGCAATTCAATACAAAAGACCTATCCGGCTTCGGCTGTGAGGCATTAACGGCGGCCATTGCCTCCGCTGGCGCGCTATTACAATACGCAAAAGACACGCAGCGCTCAGCTTTGCCGCACATACAAGCCATCATGGTTGAACATAAAGACGATTCGGTTCTGATTGATGCGGCCACACGACGCAATCTAGAAATCGATATCAATTTAACTGGCGGCACCAGCAACACCCTCAGCCAAGTATTAGATCAATGCGCCACACCAATGGGCAGCCGACTATTAAAACGCTGGCTTCATACGCCAGTGAGGGACTTAAATGAAATTCAATCTCGACAAAGTGCTGTCGCTGAACTAAAGAGCCAATTCTATTACCAACCACTTAACGGCTCACTTAAAAAAGTCGGAGATTTAGAACGTATTTTGTCTCGCGTTGCACTTCGGTCTGCTCGCCCGAGAGACCTTTTACGTCTGAGATTTGCGTTGGAGATGATTCCACTTATTAACCAAGACCTAGGGAATGTAAACTCTGCTCGACTGAGCCAATTGAATCAACGCATTATAGCGCAGCCGGAGATCACTGAGACACTGACCAAAGCCTTAGTTGAGAACCCTCCTTCAGTCGTGAGAGATGGCGGTATTTTTGCCACTGGCTATGATCCAGAATTAGACGAATTACTGTCTCTATCGACCAACGCTACTGATTTCTTGGCCGAAATGGAACGAAGTGAAAAAGAGCGGACTGGCATCAGCTCACTCAAAGTAGGTTTCAATCGAGTACACGGTTATTATATAGAAATTAGCCGTTTGCATTCAGAACAAGCACCAGTGGAGTACATTCGTCGCCAGACGCTTAAAAATGCCGAGCGCTTTATCACACCTGAACTAAAAACTTTCGAAGATAAGGCTCTGAGTGCCAAGTCCAAAGCACTTGCTCGCGAAAAAGAACTTTACGAAACCTTATTAGACCAGCTAAACCAACATTTAGGAGAACTGCAAACCGCCAGCCAAGCACTTGCTCAGCTTGATGTCCTAAACAACTTTGCAGAACGTGCTGATCAACTCAATTTAACACAACCAGAACTCCATACAGGACGTGGTATTGATATCACTGCCGGACGTCATCCTGTGGTCGAATCGGTTATTTCAGAACCTTTTGTTCCTAACGATTTAACCTTAAACGATCAGCGATCCTTATTAATGATCACTGGTCCAAACATGGGTGGTAAATCCACCTATATGCGTCAGATTGCCTTAATCACCTTACTGGCACACACTGGTTGCTTCGTGCCAGCACAGGCAGCCTCTATTGCGGTAGTCGATCGTATCTTTACGCGCATGGGATCGTCTGATGATTTAGCCGGTGGTCGCTCAACCTTCATGGTGGAAATGACCGAAACCGCCAACATCTTGAACAATGCGACACAAAACAGCCTAGTCCTAATGGATGAAGTAGGACGTGGTACCAGTACCTTTGATGGTTTGTCGTTGGCCTGGGCTGCCGTTGAGCATTTAGCCCAAACGCTAAAATGCTACGTACTGTTTGCAACCCACTATTTTGAATTAACCGGTCTTGCTGAGCAATTAGACACGGCTGAGAACGTTCACCTCACTGCCACCGAATATGAAGATGAAATTGTATTCCTCCACAAAGTTCATAGCGGCCCAGCAAGCCAATCATATGGACTTCAGGTTGCTCAGCTGGCAGGGGTACCTAAAAACGTTATTCAACAAGCCAAACATAAACTTCAAGAACTTGAGACCGTTACTGGCATTGAACTAGACGATGCGACACACAGTACAGTATCAACCACAGTGGCAGCTTCTTCACAGCAATCGGTCATGACCCACCACTCACCACAGCAAGCCGATTTATTTGTACAAGCTGAGCAGGATAGTTTGAAAGACAGCATTGCCTCCTTGGATCTAGACAATATGACCCCAATCGAAGCCATGAACCAGCTATATAAGCTAAAATCAGAGCTATGAGCATTGAAATGCGGCATAAGCTAATACCAGATAAATTTAGGCTATTTGGTATTCTGACTTGCCGCCAAATAGCCTATACCACTAAAATAGGCGGCAATATTTTTTGTAAAGCTTGTGAGGAGAAGTCGAATGGCTTTCATCGTTACTGATAACTGCATTCGCTGTAAATACACCGACTGCGTGGAAGTCTGCCCTGTAGATTGCTTCTACGAAGGCCCAAACTTCCTAGCCATCAACCCAGACGAGTGCATTGATTGCGCTCTTTGCGAACCTGAATGTCCGGCCAATGCCATCTTCTCAGAAGATGAATTACCTGAAGAACAAGAAGTGTTTGTTGAACTAAACAAAGATCTCGCAATGATCTGGCCAAACATCACAGAGAAAAAAGACGCTTTAAGTGATGCCACTGAATGGGATGGCGTGGAAGATAAACTAGAACATCTTGAACGATAGAACAGAATGAGAAAAAGAAAAAAGCGACCAAGGTCGCTTTTTTAATATCCTATTATTGACATCCTGTCTCGCCAAATCCCTATTGGCCAACCGTCCTTATGAGTCAATCCTTATCGATAACATCCTGTTAGGCATCCCAGCCGTAAAAAAGACAGCCTCAGCTGCCCTTTTTATGCTTAATTCCATTTAAGCCACTCTTCCGATGAGTAAAACATCACTGTCTGTTTCATCATGAAACCCAAACAATCCTTAACACATGGTGCGATCCTGAACCACAATATCCATTAGAACCATCCTTTGCTCTGAACATCCCAGTCCCGTCCTAAACACCATCAATGGTATTTTGCACCTCAATGTGCTCGTCATCCTTGAACCTTGTTTGGATAAAGCTAATTTACCATTTATTTTATCGATTACAAATTTTTACATTTTGAAGGAATTACATTTTTTTTACATTAAATTCAATTAGTTAGGTTGAATCCGATAAGAAACATTACATTACAATACAGAATAAAAAGAAAAACCCTACAAGCTTGTAAGGGTTTTCCTACGCGATGAATGGATAAATAGAAAGGAAGGACTAAATTTGGGTTAAAAACTCGTCTGACCATTTCAAAGCCGCTAGATACGTACCCTGCAGATCATCGAGATCCTGACCACTTTCAATGCTACGTTGATTGGAATATCTGTCCACCAAATCCAACGTCTCTCCTACACGCCCTACTCGATGAACAATGGCATTGATAAACTCATTCGGTAAGGGTAGCTCGCCCAAGACCTCTTCTAAAGGCATGCCTGTACAAACGTCCATCATAGACAGCATACCGGCTAAGAAATATTTATCTTGATTATCATAAGAGCGGTAAATGGCCATCAGCTCTGCGTGCTTGGCTCGAATAATAATCTGCTCAAGCAAGGCGTGTTGCTCACCTATCATTTCTGACATCAAGAGCAAGTTGGTAAGCGCTTTTAATTTCTCCACACCAATGAGCATAATGGCCAAACGGACAGAATCAACCGATACCATCAATCCTGTCATCGGTGAGTTTAAATAGCGCAGCAATTTATGTACTAACCCAGCATCTTGACTGACAATTTGTTCAATATCATCTACATCAAGATTCGTTGTATCCAACAGTGAAGACATCAACCTCAGCAAGGTCATACTGTTCACACGAGAAGATTTAGCCGTCATCAATTCAGGCTTTTCAAAAAAGTAACCTTGGAAGTATTCCACTCCCAGCAAACGGCAAAACTGATAGTCTTCCCAGGTCTCCACTTTTTCCGCAATTAACTTAACCTCAAAGCCTCTTAATGCTTCAACTTGCTTATGAAAGCCGCCATGACCTAAAGATAAAATATCCAGTTTGACGTAATCCGCCAACTCGACAAAAGGCGTTAATTTACTTTCAAACACAAAATCGTCCAGTGCCAGCAAACAACCCGCACTTTTCCAACGCCTTAGCGCTGCTAACAGGTTGGCATCAAAGCCAGCTGTTTCAAGCACTTCAACCACAAGGTTTTCACGACTGGTCGGTATACCATTGGCACTTAATAAGTAAGAACGAGGAAAATTCACAAAAGCTTTATTGCAGCCTACTAAGTTTTCCATACCCAATTCAAACATACTGGCCGAAAGAACTTGAGCTGTCGCGCCTACCTCATCCACCACATCAGCGTGATGAGCGAGCACACTCTTACGGTACAATAGCTCATAGCCCATGACGGCTAAATGCTCGTCTACTATCGGCTGTCGTGCTACAGCAACATCAGAATGAACACAGGTTTCCTGCTCTGCCATACTTAATCCATCAGTCTCAAATTAACTAGTGTAAACTTACAGTGTCTCAATATTGTCGCAAAATTGCCATTGGGTGAAGACAATAATCTTGGTAAGATGGTCGGCTATATAAAGAAAAAAATCCTGTGGGGAAAATAATGCCAGTCTACCGCTCCAAAACAACCACCTCTGGCCGTAATATGGCAGGGGCTCGCGCTCTTTGGCGCGCAACCGGTATGAAAGACGATGACTTTCAAAAACCTATCATCGCCGTTGCCAATTCATTCACACAATTTGTACCCGGTCATGTACATCTAAAAGACCTAGGACAATTGGTCTGCCGAGAAATTGAAGAAGCCGGAGGCGTCGCCAAAGAATTTAATACCATTGCTGTCGATGATGGCATCGCTATGGGCCATGACGGTATGCTATACAGTTTACCATCACGAGACCTGATTGCAGACTCTGTTGAGTACATGGTCAATGCTCACTGTGCCGACGCGCTTGTCTGTATTTCTAACTGTGACAAGATCACCCCTGGAATGCTGATGGCCGCCATGCGTCTTAACATTCCAGTTATTTTCGTGTCCGGCGGTCCAATGGAAGCAGGTAAAACGAAACTGTCTGAGCACAAATTGGATCTCGTTGATGCCATGGTCATTGCCGCCGATTCCTCTGCCTCTGATGAAAAGGTAGCAGAATACGAGCGTTCTGCTTGTCCTACCTGTGGTTCCTGTTCTGGTATGTTTACCGCTAACTCAATGAATTGTTTGACCGAAGCTCTAGGCTTGAGCCTGCCGGGTAACGGCACCACTTTGGCGACCCACTCAGATCGTCATCGCCTGTTCGTTGAAGCAGGACGTCGCATTGTCGACATTACCAAGCGCTACTACGAGAATGACGAATTGCATTGGGCACCTCGTGCCATCGCCAATTTTGAAGCCTTTGAAAACGCGATGACACTAGACATCGCCATGGGCGGATCCACTAACACCATTCTGCATTTACTTGCCATTGCACGTGAAGCGGGTGTGGACTTTACCATGGAAGACATTGACCATTTATCTCGTCGAGTCCCTCAGCTTTGTAAGGTCGCTCCAAACTCCCCCCAATATCATATTGAAGATGTTCACAGAGCGGGCGGTATTTTTGGCCTGTTAGGTGAAATCGATCGCGCTGGTTTATTGCACAACCAATGTCACACTGTGCATGCTGAGACAATGGAAAAAGCGCTTCAAACTTGGGATATTATGCGTTCACCTACCCCAGAAGTTGTTGAGTTTTTCAAAGCCGGTCCGGCTGGTATTCCAACCCAAACCGCGTTCAGTCAATCCACTCGCTGGCCAACATTAGATGGCGACCGTGAGAACGGCTGCATTCGCTCACTTGAAAACGCTTTCTCTTTAGAAGGCGGCCTAGCCGTGCTGTATGGCAACATCGCCCTAGACGGTTGTGTGGTTAAAAGCGCTGGGGTCGATGAGTCATGCTTAGTCTTTGAAGGCCCAGCCCACATGACAGAGTCTCAAGACGAAGCGGTAAAAAACATTCTTGATGACAAGGTAAAAGCCGGTGAAGTTGTCATTGTGCGCTACGAAGGACCAAAAGGCGGACCTGGTATGCAGGAAATGCTTTACCCCACGTCTTACATCAAATCTAAAGGCTTAGGAAAAGATTGCGCCCTGCTGACAGACGGACGCTTTTCTGGCGGTACATCTGGTTTATCAATCGGCCACGTTTCACCAGAAGCAGCTGCTGGCGGAGCCATTGGTCTGGTTGAAAATGGCGACATCATTCGCATCGACATTCCAAATCGCACCATCAATGTGATACTCAGCGATGATGAACTAGCGACTCGTCGCGCGGCGATGGAAGCCAAAGGTGCAGCGGCTTGGAAGCCAGCACAAGAACGTCCGCGCAAAGTATCGCCAGCGTTGAAAGTCTATGCACATTTTGCGACCAGCGCAGACAAAGGTGCGGTTCGAGATCTGAGTCAACTAGACTAGTTGTCCATCGACTCTACTAAGGCCGCTTTGCCAACTTAACGGCAGCGGCCTTTTTTAATCAATTAGGAAACAACATGCTGAGTTATCGCCATATATACCATGCGGGCAACCATGCTGACATTTTAAAGCACATTACCATGAGCCAGATTTGTCGCCATTTCATTAAGAAAGACACGCCTTTCTTTTACTTGGACACCCACGCGGGTATTGGCCAATACGAGCTTAATTCAGAACAAGCGCAGAAGAACAAAGAATTTCACTCTGGCATCAGTCGATTATTGTCTGAACTGACTGTACCAGAAGCCGTCGAAGGACTACTTGAGATTGTCCGAGAGATGAACCCAACGGATCAATTAGAATATTACCCTGGCAGCCCAAAGGTCGTGGATTATTACACTCGACAAAAAGACAAACTTCACCTGTGTGAATTGCACCCAAACGACTATCCTTTATTAGCGGCTTTGTTTCCTCAGAAGCGAAAAGCCAATGTGGTAAAAGAGAATGGCTTTGCTGCGGTAAAAGCCATGCTACCTCCTCCACAAAAACGTGGTTTCGTATTGATGGACCCGCCTTATGAGGTAAAAAAGGATTACCAATATGTTGTGAAGTCATTGGAAGAAGGCTATAAACGTTTCCCTCAGGGTACTTTTGCAATCTGGTATCCTGTCTTAGGTCGTCAGCAAGCTGATAATTTATTGAAGTCAGTGAAAACAACCAATATCCGAAACGTCTTGCTATTAGAACTCAATGTCCGAGACACAGAAAAAGAGCGCGGCATGGCTGGAAGTGGCATGATCATTGTGAACCCACCTTGGACACTAGAACAAGACGCTAAGGAGTTTATGCCATTTTTGAAAAAAACACTGGCTGAAGACCAAGAGGCGAACTACCAGATTACATGGATAACGCCTGAATAAACTGATTTTGCATTAAGGAGAGCGTCAATGAGCAACTCTTTTGAACAAGCTTTTAAGCACATGCCGACGCCAGCTTTTATCATCGAAAGCAGCACGGGAAACTTAATTTCTTACAATCGTAATTTCGAAGTATTGTTTGAAAACTGGAATGCAACACCACCAGATTCCTGGTTAAACTTAAGCGAAGAAGCTAATTCCGTTGAAGATTGGCAGATTCTGAACCATAAGATACAGCAAGGTAATATCGAGCGTTGTGAAACATTCATTCGTGTCGGTGATAACCTCATCAATATTCAACTTGAATTACAACACTTAGAAGAGTCAGTGTTAGCCTGCGTCTATCATACAGACCACATGGATTTATCTGCAGCCGAGAACACTCTGCTGAAATTTGCGCTGACAGAGTCGTCTGCTGGCTTATGGATCTGGGAAACCGAATCTGACCTTGTCTCTTGCTCAAAGTCCATTGCCAACCTGCTAAAGTGCAGTGTGGAAGACACGCCGCGCTCCACTGCTGACTGGCATAAACTGGTTCACCCTGATGATGTCCAACAATTGGACGCTGTGGTCAATGAGCATGTGGCTTTAAATCAAGATTACTATGAAGCCGAATACCGAATTTTAAATGGCGATCAAGAATACATTTGGGTCAAAGAGCGCGGTCGAACCTACACAAAAACCCCAGGTAGTAAAATCAAGAAGGTGATCGGCTTCGTGGTTGATATTAGCCATCAAAAAGCCTTAGAAGATCACTTACGAAACCAAGCTACGTTTGATGAATTGACCGGATTATTGACCCGCAGCTCTGCACTGACGCACTTTAAAAAGCAGCTTGGCTTAGCGAAACGTCAATACACCCCATTAACCATGGCAAAAATTCATTTGGATGCCAACGACAGACTAAGCCATTTGCCAATGGAATCTCGTAACATCGCCATCCAAACCTCAGCACGATACATTTATAAAAAAATTCGTGAGGCCGACGTACTGGCGCGTGTTGAAGCCGATAAATTGTTGCTACTATTGCCAAATACCAGTGTCAAAGATGCCAATAATTTATTAACCAATCTGATTAACCCTAAAGAAGACGAAAAGGCGATTTTGTCAGAAGGCAATTCTGACCCTACGGACTTCTGCATCGGCATCGCCGCTTTCCCTGAAGACGGTGAAAGCATCGAAGAGCTAGCCTTAAGCGCCAATCAAGCGGTGGAAGAAGGGCAGAAAAAATGCGCGCAAATTGTCGTTAACTAAACATGGCTAACATCTACAAAAACGTCACCGACTGGTGACGTTTTAAATTATTTACTTACGCTTATTAAACGTCACCTTGCAGGGTCAACAGTACTCGACGAACACCACCATAGTCCCGATGCTCACCGAGGTAAATCCCTTGCCAAGTCCCTAAACGCAATTGTTGATTGGTGACGGGGATAGTCAAAGAGGATCCTAGCATACTGGCTTTTATGTGAGCTGGCATGTCATCACTACCTTCGTATACGTGCTCATAATATGGCTGATTTTCTGGCACCATATGAGAAAAGTGCCTTTCCATATCGCGGCGCACCGACGGGTCTGCATTTTCATTGATCGTCAATGATGCAGAAGTATGCAATAACTGTATGTGCAAAAGGCCAATAGACACAGCGGACATCTTTGCCAAAGCTTGCTCAATACGATGGGTAATCAAATGAAAGCCACGTTGATGAGCAGGTAATTGCACTTCAATCTGTTGCCACATGATCAACTACTCTGCGCTGGTTCTTTGATACACTGAGAAACGATAATCGTACGGGTTCGGTCCTTCTGCTGCAAAAGACTCTTCCGCCATGACCGTAAAAGACGGCCAATCCACTTCAGGGAAAAAAGCATCGCCATTCACCTCGGCGTCCACATGAGTGATGTATAATCGATCGGCTTTCGGCAATGCCAATTCATAAATCTGCGCACCACCAATTACCATGACTTCCTCTTGACCATCCACCAGGCAAATGTCTTCCCCAAGTGAAATAGCTTGCTCTAACGAGGACACCACATCAATGCCATCTGCCTGATAATTCGCATCACGAGTAATCACAATGTTACGACGGCCCGGCAATGGCTTACCAATCGATTCAAAGGTCTTACGTCCCATCACAATTGGCTTGCCCATGGTCGCTTGCTTGAAGTATTTAAGGTCATTTGGTAAATGCCAAGGCAGCGAATTATTAATACCTATGGTTCGGTTCGTAGACATAGCAACAATAAGTGACAACATAAATGGATACCTTCTCAATCTATGCTCGAATAGTCCAATCCAAGCCTGATATAATCTTTGCCAAACATTATACCTATGGCGACGTAGAATGCATTGTTCCTCATACATTGCCAGTCACCGCCATAGACTAACGAGAGTACATGGTATGAAGCAATATTTAGATCTGTGCCAGCGCATCGTCAATCAAGGTGAGTGGGTCAACAATGAACGTACAGGTAAGCGCTGCCTAACCGTTATTAATGCCGATCTTACCTATGATGTCAGCAAAGGCGAATTTCCACTCGTTACCACACGGAAAAGTTTCTGGAAATCGGCCATTGCAGAAATCATTGGTTACTTACGTGGCTATGACAATGCGGCAGACTTCCGTGCGTTGGGCACTAAAACATGGGACGCTAATGCCAACGAAAATCAAGTTTGGCTAAACAATCCTCATCGAAAAGGTGAAGATGACATGGGGCTTTGCTATGGTGCCATTGGCCGTCATTTCCCAAAGCCAGACGGTGGCCATATTGATCTATTAAAACAAATTATTGATGATCTAAGCCGTGGTGTGGATAACCGAGGGGAAATTCTTACCTTTTATCACCCTGGCGCGTTTCACATGGCTTGCCTTCGTCCTTGCATGTACAGTCATCACTTTTCATTGCTTGGCGATACGCTTTATCTAAACAGCACCCAGCGCAGTTGTGATGTGCCACTTGGCTTAAATTTCAACATGGTTCAGGTTTATGTATTACTTGCCATCGTTGCGCAAATTACAGGCAAAAAACCAGGCCAAGCCTTTCATAAGATAGTGAACGCTCACATCTACGAAGACCAGCTAGAATTAATGCGTGACGTACAACTGAAGCGTGAGCCTTACCCATTACCAAGATTAAAAATCAATCCAGACATTCAATCTCTAAAAGACATAGAAAGCTGGGTCACTATGGACGACTTTGAAGTAGAAGGTTACCAATTCCATGAACCTATCGCTTACCCTTTCTCAGTGTAAGCCATCCCCGTACACTATCTACATAATTAAAAACGGCGAGTAATCTACTCGCCGTTTTTAATTATTCAGTTTACAGGCTGCTCTAACTCTTGGATTAAATAACCTATCTCTTCGGTTTTTTCGAGCAGAAGTTGACTGGCATCGGCCAACCCTTTGTTATAAAAATAGGGGCCGATTTCTTTACTAAAAAACGCCAGCAAAAACTCTGCTTCAAAACCCCCAATGTCTAAATCCAATTCGTCAGTAAAATATTTTTTAATTTTACTGACGATTACATCCGTCTCTTGCTGAGTAAATTCCATCGCCCTTCCCTTATGTCAGCTTGTCTATTTTTGAGGATAAAGGTTGCGTTTGAAACCCTCTACCAAAAGTACGGCACCCAACACGACCATAGGCAAAGACAACAGTTGACCTTGCGTCAACCAGCCCCATGCAAGATATCCAATCTGCACATCCGGCTCACGAACAAACTCAACTAAGATTCTGAATACTCCATAGCAGAGCAAAAACAGGCCTGATACACAGTAACGAGGTTTGGAACGTTGCGAGAAGAACCAGAGAATGGCAAACAGCGCCACACCCTCTAATGCGAACTGGTACAACTGAGAAGGATGACGAGCCAATTGCAATGGATCATTTGGAAAAATCATCGCCCATGACACATCGGTCGGTTTCCCCCAAAGCTCACCACCGATGAAATTACCTATGCGCCCAGCACCTAGACCAATCGGCACAAAAGGCGCTAAAAAGTCCGTCACATCCACAAGATGCTTCTGATATTTGCGAGCAAACACATACATGGCCACAATCACACCCAATAAGCCACCATGGAAAGACATGCCACCTTCCCAAATACGTACCATAATCAGCGGATTGTCCACAAAGGCTGGAAATTGGTAGAACAGAATGTAACCAATACGGCCGCCTAAAATCACCCCGAGCGCACCATAAAATATTGCATCACTAACCATGTCTTTGGTCCACAAACCATTGGAGCGTTTGGCGCGATATGAACCAAATGCATACGCTCCAGCAAAACCAATCAGGTACATAATGCCGTACCAATGCACGGAGATTGGTCCAATCGAAATGGCGATAGGATCAATATTGGGATATGAAATCATAGAAAAGTACCAAACCTCTGGTAATACTAGCCCACTCGAGTGGTTTTAGATGGTCGAATTAAACGCTCAATATTCGCTTCACGCATCAAGCGAGTCATGGTTTGCACTACAGTTTCGGCATGTGACAAGCTCATGACTTCGTTTAACATATCTTGTGATTGTGACAGGGAAAGGTTGCGAATCACCGCTTTCACCTTCGGTAGACTGGTAGAGCTCATTGACAGCACGTCATAACCCATCGCCATAAGCAAAATCGCCCCCATTGGATCACCCGCCATTTCACCACAAACACTTAAGCCAACGCCTTCATCCTTCACCTGATCGACAATACTGGCTAAAGCATGCAATACCGATGGATGGAAAGAGTTATATAAATCGGCAACACGAGGATTATTTCGATCAACCGCCAATAAATACTGAGTTAAATCATTACTACCAACCGATAGGAAATCCACCATTTTCGCCAAGGATTTGGCTTGATAAACAGCGGCGGGAATCTCAATCATGACACCGACTTTCGGCATCTTAACGTCATAACCTTCTTCTTTCACTTCCGCATAAGCACGACGAATTAGCGCTAAGGCCTCTTCCACTTCGGCCACGTTAGAAATCATCGGCAACATAATTTTCAAGTTATGCAACTCTGCACTGGCTTTAATCATGGCACGAATTTGTGCCATAAAAATTTCCAAATGATCGAGTGTTACTCGAATACCACGCCAACCTAAGAAAGGATTCGCCTCTGCAATTGGAAAATAAGGCAGAGCTTTATCCCCCCCAATATCCAAAGTACGAACAGTAACAGGCGCAGGCGCAAAACCTTCAAGCTGCTGGCGGTAAATAACGACCTGTTCTGCTTCGGTCGGAAAACGATCACGCACCATAAAAGGCACTTCAGTTCGATACAAACCGATGCCTTCGGCGCCACGATCCAATGAGCGCGCCACATCCGCTGATAAACCAGTATTCACGAACAAGGATAGTCGCTGACCGTCTAACGTCTCACAGGGTAGATCCTTAAGACTTTCATACTCTTCTTCCAGTAAACGCTCTTCATCAACAATTTGCTGATAATTATCAATTAATGCTTCAGAGGGGTAGGTAAAGACCTGACCTTGGTAACCATCGACAATCAAGTCTGCTTTATCTAATTGAGCATAGGGAAGGTCTAACGCACCCATGACTGTTGGTATGCCCATTGCACGAGCTAAGATCGCCACATGAGAGTTACCCGACCCCATCACCGACACTAAGCCTTTGATCTTATCAATGGGGATCTCACCAAGCATAGAAGCCGTCAACTCTTCACCAATAATAATGGCAGGTTCACTGAAACGCTCAACGATATTAGGGGCTTTTTCTTGTAAATGGGACAGAATTCGACGGCCTAAATCCCGTAGATCCGATGCCCGTTCACGTAGATAAGGATCATCCATACGATCAAATTGTAGAATGTGAGCTTTAATCACTTGGCGCAATGCACCTTGTGCCCACTGACCTTCTTTGATCTTTTTAACGACTTCTCCGGCAATCGAATTGTCATCTAAGATTTTTAGATAAACATCGAATAACGCTTTTTCATCCACTGATAAATGCTGGCTAATGCGATTACTGGCGTCTCTGATATCACGTCTAACCGCATCCAATGCCTGATAAAAATCGTCAATTTCTTGTTCTGGATTGGTCGTTTCACGATCAGGAATCACATCCAGATCGGCAGGTGGGAACACCACCACACCACGACCAATCGCAACACCCGAACTACCAGGTACGCCTTTATAACGAAAATCCGCACCACGCGGCGTAGCATTGGCATTCAGATTAGTGATAGCACCAGTCGCCTCAGCATGAGCAATAACACCCGCTAATTGCGCTGACAAAGTGATTAAGAAAGCTTCTTCACCTTCATCAAAACGGCGCTTTTCTTCATGCTGAACCACCAGCACGCCCAGCACTTGTCGATGATGAATAATGGGCACACCAAGAAAGGAGCGGTAACGCTCTTCTCCTGTCCCCTTAAGATAATGAAACGAAGGGTGGATATGGGCGTCTTCTAGATTGACAGGCTCAGCGCGACGGCCAACTAAACTGACCAGACCTTCATCTGATTTTAAGCTCACACTGCCGGCCATATCTGCGTTCAATCCTCGGGTTGCCATCAAGACATATTCTGAGGTATTGCTGTCTACTAGATAAATTGAACACACTTCAGCACGCATAGCACGACGAACACGACGGACAATAATATCCAATGCGGAAGACAAAGATTGTGCTGCCGTCACCTCTTGTGTGATACGTCTTAATAAACCTAGCATAGCTCTCCCATTGTGCTGATTACCTCCCCTCTAAATGATGAACATCATCACTTATCTAATCGTCGATGAGCACTTTGACTTAGCTCTTTTAGAGCCCGTCTGTACACATCTTTTTTAAACGCGACAACTTGTCCAAGTGGGTACCAATAACTTACCCAGCGCCAGCCATCAAACTCAGGACACTCTGTTCCATCCACACATACCGACGCATCTGAGCATCGGATAGAGAGCAAAAACCATTTCTGTTTTTGCCCTATACACAAAGGTTTACTATTGTGTCTTAACATGCGTTTCGGGAGACGATAACGTAACCAACCCCTTGTTTTTCCAATAATTTCAACCTGATCTGGATTGAGACCTACTTCTTCTTTCAGTTCTCGATACAAAGCTTCTTCAGGCGTTTCATCAGATTTGATACCGCCTTGGGGGAACTGCCACGCGTTTTGTCCTACACGTCTCGCCCAAAGAAGTTGGCCACGCTCGTTCATCAGTATGATGCCCACATTCGGCCTATATCCGTCTGCATCAATCACGAGCTATCACCTTCTAATATAAGAATAAATTAGATTCATTGTTCCATAATTCGCCCATTCGCACAATTAAGACTAATGTTATTTATTGTCTCTAAGGCTATAATTTCCGCACTTCATACCAATTAAGGACCAACCGTGACACTCGCAATCTTTGATCTAGATGGCACCCTACTCAGTGGTGATAGTGATTATTCTTGGGGACAATTTTTAGTTGAAAAAGGCTTAGTAGATACGCAAGTCTATCAGGCCGCTAATGACAAGTTTTTCAAACAATATCAAGCTGGCACGCTCGACATACATGAGTATTTAGCCTTTAGCCTGGCGCCTTTGACTGACTACTCAGAACAAGAGTTAGCGCAATTACACCATGACTTTATGGCTGAGAAAGTACAGCCAATGATGCAACAGAAAGCCGCTGAATTGCTGAAACAACACAAACAACAAGGACATTTCTTACTCTTGATTACTGCAACCAATCAGTTTGTCACAGGTCCAATTTCAGAGGCGTTAGAGATGGACCACATCATCGCCCCTGTACCTGAAGTAATAGAAGGCCGCTACACAGGTAAGGTTGTAGGTGTGCCTAGCTTCCAAGAAGGTAAAGTCACTCGTCTTAATGATTGGTTGGCGGACACAGGTCACAGTATGGAAGGCAGTTATTTTTACAGTGACTCACGAAATGATTTACCCTTATTAGAGTTGGTGACACATCCAGTGGCGGTCGATGCCGATGACACCCTAAGTAAAGTTGCCGCAGAGCGTGGTTGGCCACACATTTCTTTACGTGACTAAACTGCTCAAAAATGAAAATTGTCCCCATAAAAAAGCGCCCTTGAGGCGCTTTTTTACACGATATTACAATCCCATATTATTGTGAATGCGATAAAACAAGGCTTTTAAATATTCTGTTTCCGCAATGGCTGGGTGAACCGGATGGTCTGGCGCCTGAGTACCACGATAAATCAACTGTGAGAAACGCTCTAATTGACGACTGTTGCTGCGCACAATGTCATGCAGACGATTGGTTTCCAAATGCATTGAGCAAGAGCCTGTCACAAGAATCCCACCTTTTGCTACCAAACGCATCGCCAACTGATTTGCTCTATGGTACGCCCCTTCCCCGGCTTTAATGTCTTTGCGACGGGCAATAAAAGCTGGAGGGTCCATAATCACGACATCAAAACGCTCTTTGTCTTCAATCAAAGACTGCATAGCCTCAAACGCATCGCCGTGCATCAAGTTAGCATCACCTTCATATTGGTTCAATTTGAGGTTCGCATCCACATGACCTAAGGCACTTTCAGACGCATCAATAAAAGTCACATCCGTGGCACCAGCATACGCGGCTTGCACTCCCCAACCACCAACGTATGAAAAAACATCCAATACGCGTTTGCCATCACAAAAACCTTGCATGGTCTTACGATTTTCTCGGTGATCATAAAACCAACCGGTTTTTTGACCATCCCAAACAGGTGCTTGAAACAACACACCATTCTCTTGCAAGAAGACCACTTCTGGCACCGTTCCGAAAGCTTCTTCGACGTAAGAGTCTAATCCTTCAATTTGGCGCATTTTGCCGTCATTCTTTACTAAAATTGCGGTCGGCTTAACCACATCTTGTAATGCTTCAATCACTTCTGACTTGACCCGTTCCATGCCTGCCGTCGAAATTTGCACGACTAAAATATCAGCAAAACGATCGACCACTAAACCAGACAAGCCATCAGAATCCCCAAATACTAAACGATAGTAAGGCGCTGGATAGGTCATTTCACGCAATGACAAGGCAATTTTAAGACGGTGGACTAGCGTGGATTTATTCAATACCGTATCAGTACTTCGACTAATTAAACGTCCACAAATAAGGGTATTAGGGTTAATCGTTGCGACCCCTAGAGGTTTACCTTGAGCCGATTCAACAACCACTTGATCACCAGGCGAAAATTGCTTTAATGGCGTCTGCGATGTATTTACTTCATTACTATAAATCCATTGATGCCCAGCTCTAATACGTCTGTCTACCTGACCTTTTAGTCGAATTACACTCAAAATGCTCACCTAAGTTGTTTAAAACGATTATTTTAAAAAGCGCTATTATAGTGGCTAAAAACACAATTGCTATGGAATAAACACCAATCGTTTGCTTTACTCAACATAACACCGTTGTAAAGAAATTCGTATGAAATCATCTGTTAATGAAAGCCAGCTAGGTCGCATCCTTCGAGGTATTAGCATTCCGCCCCAGCCTCAGGTAATGGTTGACCTTCACATGGAACAAGCGATGCCATATCCGGACATGGAGCGCATTGCAAATATCATTGCGCAAGACGTTAGTATCTCGGCTGCCGTTCTAAAACTCGTTAACTCTAACGTTTTTGGTTTAGATCAAAAAATCGCTTCGATTCAACAGGCCGTTGTCTTACTTGGCACTGACAGTGTTACTAACCTAGTTAATGGGCTTGCCGTTAAAAGTGAATTATCTGACGACACCATACAATCCTTACACAGCTTTTGGGACACCGCCACCGATGTGGCCGCCATCAGTTCCAGCCTAGCAAACCAACTCAACTTTAAATACCAAGATGAATGCTACGCACTAGGTCTTTTCCATAATGCTGGCATGCCATTGATGATGAAGCGTTTTGAAAATTATCAAAAAGTGATTGAAAAAGCCTACCAAAGCATCGAGTTTGCCTTAACCGATGTCGAAAACAAAACCTTTAAAACCAATCACTCTGTCATTGGCTATTATCTAGCAAAGTCTTGGGGCTTATCGAAAAGCTGCTGCATGGTGATCGCGGAACACCATAGAGTAGACATCTTATTCCGCAACCGCCTACCAGACAATCAACTGCATTTGTCTTTCGCGGCAATCTTAAAAATGGCCGAACACATAGCCTCAGCCTACCAGCATATTGGTGGTGCAAATGAAGATCATGAATGGAACAGCATAAAACATCATGCCTTAGATCATTTCGAACTTACCGAGTATGACTTCGATGGTTTGGTCGAAGTCTGTCATGAACAAGGCCTGGGCTTGAATTAATATCCTGCAATCTCAGCGATTGAACATGACCAAATGATCAAGATGAATGGTCAGACCTATGGCTTGACCTACCGAATGATCGTGATGCGAAGAAGCAAAGCAATAAACCACTTTGCCTGAGGCCAAACTCACACGATAAAGAAAATGTGAGCCTCGAAACCATTTACTCACTATGACCCCTACAAACTCACTATCATCATCATGCAGAATGTCATCTGGTCTGACCAGCAAATCCACTTCTGCTTGATCAGCAAACCCATGGTGCAAATTCCCTTGAATTCTGCCTAAATCGGAATGAACGCAATTAGGCCCACATACTGTCGCAGGTAAAAAATCCCCATGACCAATAAAGCTGGCGACAAAACGAGTTGCAGGTCGATGATAAATCTCATAGCAGGTGCCGGTTTGATGGATCTCGCCATCGGACATGACTGAGACTTGATCGGCCATGGCAAAGGCTTCCATTTGGTCATGCGTTACCAAAATCGCACTCATTTCTTCATGCAATAGAATACTGCGAATATCGGGTACTAATTCTTCCCTCAGCTTAGCGTCCAACCCTGAAAAGGGTTCGTCCAGCAACAACAATTTGGGTTTTGGTGCCATTGCCCGGGCCAATGCCACGCGCTGCTGCTGACCTCCAGAAAGAGAATGAGGATAACGAGACTGAAAACCCGCTAACCCCACCAGAGCTAATAATTCATCCACCCTCTCCAACGCTTGCGATTTAGACCAAGAGGTTAAACCAAAAGCAATGTTTTCACCCACCGTTAGATGTGGAAACAGGGCAATGTCTTGGAACACCATGCCTATTTGGCGACGTTCTGGCGGCACATTGATTTCAGCTGTCGAAATGACTTGCCCGGCTACTTCAATCTGCCCCGACATTAATGGCTCAAAACCTGCGATGGCACGCAATAAGGTCGACTTACCACAGCCACTTGGCCCCAACAAACAACCAATTTCCCCAGCGGCTAAATGAAAACTCGTTTGCGCTACGACTTGTTGGCCATCATAACCCACTGTCACATTTGAGAGCGTTAGATCAGATGCCATGTTTGAAGAAGATTGCTGAGTCATATAAAGGCCTACTTAGAAGATGCAACATCAGATGAAATAGAACGACTTAATAAAATAACAGGGACGAGGCTGACTAAGACGATCATTAAAGACGCTGGAGCGGCGTCAACCAAACGCTCATCTGAGGCTAATTCAAACGCTCGTACAGCCAGAGTATTAAAGTTAAACGGACGCAGAACTAAAGTGGCAGGAAGCTCTTTTAGCACATCGACAAAAACGATTAAAATCGCCGTCAAAATCGACCCTTTAAGCAATGGTAAATGAATTCGAGTTAATACCTTCCATGAGTTCATGCCTAAGGTTCGCGCCGACATGTCCATACTGGGTTTTATTTTCCCTAAACCATTCTGAACAGCCCCTAATGACACAGCCATAAAACGCACCGTATAAGCAAACAGAAGAGCAAACAAGGTTCCGGACAACAATAAGCCGACTTTTTGCCCAGTATAGTGTTTCACTAAATCAATAACCTGATGATCTAACCAAGCCAGTGGCACTAAGGTACCAATGGCAATAATGGTACCTGGAAGAGCATACCCCAAACCAGACAAACCCACTGACGCATTAACGGCTTGATGCCGGTACAAGCGTCCTGCGTAACTTAGCACTAAGGCCAAACTGACCAAAATTAACGCCGCTAATGCGGCAAGATAGAAGGAATTCCACGCTAATTGAAGGAAGCGATCGGCAATAAACTCGGCCTTAAACACCGTCCAATAAGCTAACACCAAGGCTGGCATCAAAAACCCTAGCAAGATAGGTAAGAGACAAAAGAGCAAAGCACAGACGCCTTGCCATTGGCCAAGTTGAATACGTCGACTACTGGCTTTTTTAATACCTGAATTATGATAACGAATACGATGTCTTGAATACCGCTCCAGCACAATTAACACCGTCACAAACAACAATAAGACACCCGCTAACTGAGATGCAGCGGCGACATCTCCAAAACCATAAAAGGTTCTTAGAATGCCAGTGGTAAAGGTGTTCACACTAAAATACTGTACCGTCCCATAGTCGGCTAACGTTTCCATCAGAGCCAAGGTTAGTCCAGTCACAATCGCAGGGCGAGCCAGTGGCAAAGCAAGCTTAAAAAAAGCTTGAGGACTGGAATAGCCTAAGGTGCGCGCTACTTCTAAAGTATTGGCAGATTGCTCCAAAAACGCCGCGCGACTCATCAAATACACATAAGGATACAAGACCAAAATCAGCATGATCATGGCGCCCCCTAGGGAGCGTATTTCAAAAAACCAATAGTCCCCATAATGCCAACCAGTCAGTTCTCGAATAAAGGTTTGAACCGGACCCGCAAAGTCCAATATACCTGTGTACGTATAAGCAATGATGTAGGCCGGAAATGCCATCGGCAGTAGTAAAGCCCAAGCCAAGAACTTACGCCCAGGAAAATGACACATGCTGGTTAACCAAGCGGCAGGCACACCGATACAGAGCACACCTATCCCGACGCCAACCATCAACAGCAAAGAATTATGAACGTATTCAATCAATACCGTTTGGTAAAGATGATGCCAAACCTGACCATCACCGATCACCACATTGACCAAAACCACCAAGATAGGCAAAGACAACAGCGCGGCGATGAACACCGCCGCGCTAGGTAAGAAAGTAAAATTTAATGTTTTAAACCAGTTCAATGACTCGTTACAACCTGTGATGAATTCTGTTCGAATAAGCCGTTATTTCCAGCCGCCTATGTCCATTAGTTCAACCGCTTGACGATTATTCTCACCCAATTTGCTTAACGACAAGGTATCGGCACGGAAAGTACCATAAGGTGCTAACATCTCAGGTGCGCCAATACCCTTTACAACAGGGTATTCATTATTCACATGAGCATACCATTCTTGCGCTGTTCGACTGGTTAAAAACTCAAGTAAACGTTTCGCATTTGCAATATTTGTCGCCGCTGACGTAAGTCCTGCGCCACTCACGTTAACATGAGCACCACGCTCACCTTTGCCTTGATTCGGCCAGAAAGGTTTTACTTTGGCATACACTTCTCGATCACTCGCCAAATCACTTTGCCCTAATCGACCATAGTAGTAAGTGTTTGCCAGTGTCACATCACACACTCCTGCCGCAACCGCTTTTAATAGATCCACATCACCACCAAAAGGAGGGCGTGCCAGATTTGCCATGAGACCTTTAATCCAGGTCTGAGTCTGTTCAGCACCATCCGCTTCGATCATAGATGCCACAAGGGACTGATTGTAAATATTAGCCGAAGAACGGACACAGATTCGACCTTTCCATTTGGCATCGACTAAGTCTTCATAGCGACTCAGTTCGCTTGGCGATACACTTTCTGGGTTGTAAAAAATAACGCGAGCACGTTGCGACAAGCCAAACCAATAGTTGTCTATATCTCTCAAGTGACTTGGAATATTGGCAGCAAGGACATCGCTTTGTAATGGCTGCAACACTCCCGCAGCTTTGGCTCGGTGCAATCGGCCAGCATCCACTGTAATAAAAATATCCGCAGGGCTGGCATCACCTTCAGCTCTTAGACGACTTAATAAAGCATCGGCCGAGCCTGTAATCAAATTGACAACCACATCATTCTGCTCAGAAAAAGTCTCTAGAATGGGGGCAATGAGTGACTCTTTTCGAGCCGAATAGATATTCACTTCACCTTGAGCATGAACACCCACAGGCATGAAAAACGAACATGAAAGCAGGACTAAACCCGCATGTTTGATATAAGAACCTAGCTTTATACGCTTTATCGAGCGCTGAGAAATTATCGCCATTATTCACCTTCCAAAACTTGAAAACATTTTCTCGTATCTCAGATACTTCCGTGCATCAAAGCAAAGAAAATAAGGCCTTTGTGGACTTGCTAAAAATTGAAAAAAGAAATTAGCACAAGCACAGCACAAACACTAGCGATTCTCATTCCATTGAGTGTGTGTTGTTTCGATGAAAAAAGCAGATTTACGCCAAAAGCTGGTTTAAGCCATCATCTATAATCAAGGCATCGTCCAACTCAAACAGGACACCTTCCCCCAAACCTGCACCCTTAGCTACGGCCATAGGAAATCCTTCCCTAACCAAATCAGAATCTCGCTCATTACGAATACAAGCATTTAAATAACAAGCAAGGTTGAGTACACAAGCTAGTGCTTGGGGTTCATCATTCGTAAACGGACGCTTATGTTGCTGTACCGCATCGCCCATAGCAACGGGAAACTTCCACATATCCATTAACGCCTTGCCAGCATCTTGCGTCGTAAACCCCAAGAGATCCTGCTCGGCTTTGACACGGCTGGCCTTGCGATTATTCACTAAGGACTGAACTTCAAGTGCAATGCCTGGCTGGGTAAGGTGCAGTAAAAGACGACCAATATTATGGACAATCCCTACGGTGAAAGCTTCGTCTTCATTCACCAATTCAGTTCTTTTCGCGACCCACTTTGCCAACTCAGCCACTCGAAAAGAATCGGCCCAGAATGCGGGTAAACTAATGCCTTCAACTTTCTCAACCGAACTTGAAAAACCAGATGCAATGACCAAGGTTTTTAATTTTGACATACCAAGCAAGACAGTCGCTTCATCAATAGAAGATATCTTTCGAGACAACCCAAAGTATGCAGAATTCACCATGCGCAGAATTTTCAGTGAAATGGTTTGATCATGAGCCACTCGTTGGCTTATGTCAGAATAATTAGCATCAGGGTCATTAAGCAGTTGAATGAGCTCACGAACCACGTCCGGTACATTAGGAAGTTTATCGGTTTGTTTTAAAAGCTCTTCTACACGCATATAAGGCGCCCTTTCAATAATCAAAAAACACAGTTAAGCAGGATAGGGTAGCCAAGCGTTTTTGCAACTGGAAATAAGTAGCGTTTTGAAAAGCGCGTATTCCATTTCGATCGACGTTAAGAAAAAGAAGACAGACCAGCAGCACGCGCCACAACTTTGTTTTTAAGCATTCGACTTCGATTAAACTGCTTCATTCCCATATTACGAATCCCCACCACCGCAGGATGATGACTTGCAAACAAGCGCTTGAAGGTTTCCATGCCAGCTGCCATGGCAATGTTGTCTAGCATGCGAGCACGCTGATAACGCCTTAATACTCTTAACGACCCTAGCGCTTCGCCGCGACGTTGCGCGTTGGACAATACCGCCACTAAAGCCTTAACATCACCAAAACCAAGGTTGGCTCCCTGACCAGCCAAGGGATGAATGGTATGAGCTGCATCACCGATCAATGCTAGACCCGCCTTTACATACTGTTTGGCATGACGCTGACGCAATGGAATCGCTTGGCGCTCTCGAGTCACCGAAAGAACATCAAATTTTCGGCTAATGGCATAATGTAAACGTTGGCAAAACGCTTCATCCGATAGCGCCATTAAGGCTTCAGCATCGCTAGGAGGAACGGACCAAACAATGGAAACATACTCTCTACCATCCACACTTGGCATGGGTAAAAACGCCAAAATACCCTCTTCTCCAAAACTTTGCCAAGCGGTATTTTGATGGCTTTGGGCAATCTCTATAGTGGCAACAATAGCAGTATGACCATAATCCCATTCGACCGTATCAAAGTCATTATCTTGTCTTAACTTAGACAAGGCCCCATCCGCCGCAATGATGGCCTGAGCATTCAACTGATGGCCTGAAGCCAAACTTGCCGTCACCCCAGTTTCATTTAGTTCATAGGTATCTAGCTGATCATCAAGATAAAGATCGACACTGGCATCGTCTTTAAGACGAGCCAATAGTTGGTCGTTTAAAACGGCGTTCTCAACCAAATGACCTAATTCCGGCATGTCGCTATTATGAGCATTAAAATCGACCATGCCTTCACCTACACCATCCCAAACCACCATGTTGTCATAAGAGGCCACTCGGTTTTTAGGGATATTTTGCCAGACCCCAGCCTCTTCCAATAATGCTTTAGATTGGCTGGAAATCGCACTGACTCGAGCATCGTAAGCGGGCGGTGTTGAAAGTGTGTATAACCCAGTGTGTTTATCCACAAGCGCGATTCGCAACGATGCCTTTGCTAGTAATACCGCGGATAAAGCACCAACCATGCCAGCACCGACAAGGATCAGATCATAGGATTTTGCCATCACACTTTCTCCAATTAACGAATGGAATGAGCCTCAGCCATTAATGCTTCGATCTCACTTATCTCTTTTGCTAAACCATGGGTCAACACATAAGGGCCAGATGCCGTGATCAACACATCGTCTTCAATACGAATACCAATACCACGCCACTTTGGGTCTACCTTTAAATTGTCTTCCGATACGTATAAGCCGGGTTCTATGGTCAAGACCATACCTTCTTCTAATGCTCGTGACTCGCCTGCCAGTTTATAAACGCCAAAATCATGTACATCTAACCCTAACCAGTGTCCCGTATTGTGCATGTAAAAGTCTCGGTATGCTTTGCTCTCGATCAGTGTATCCACCTCTCCTGATAATAACCCTAGCTGAACCAAGCCTGTGGTTAACGTCTTTACAGCAGCATTATGACAAGCTTCATAAGGGTTACCCACCGTCAGTTCTTTCATACCATCTTGATAAGCATCGAGCACCAACTGATATAGCGCCGCTTGCGGCTCACTGAATTTACCATTAGCCGGAAACGTTCGTGTGATATCTGACGCATAACATGACAACTCAGCACCCGCATCGATTAACACCAGATCACCGTCTTTAATGTCTTCGTCATTTTTAATGTAATGTAAAACACACGCATTTGAACCAGACGCAACAATGTTGTTATAGGCAGGCTGGCGCGCGCCAGATTTCATGAAGACATAATTAAGTTCGGCTTCTAACTGATATTCTTTCAGACCAGGTTTAACAGAGCGCATCGCTTGCTTATGAGCTTCAACACTAATTTGAGCGGCGGCTTCCATGATCGCAATCTCTTCTGCATCCTTACGCAAACGCATTTCCGCCACATAGTTTGTTACGTCCAGCAATTGCACAGGCGCTTGCGCTCCTAACCGAACACGCGCGGCCAAACCATCACGACACACAGCTAGCTGCTCACGTAACATTTGATCAGCAAAACAATATACCAGGCAGTCCGCGCCATCCAGCGCAGTCGATAGGGTGTCGTCCAGTGCCTCTAAGGCAAAGGCTTGTGTTGCGCCAAATTCTTGGATTGCCCCCTCAACACCATAACGAAAACCATCCCATTGCTCTTTTTCTGGGTCTTTGGGCAGACTGACCAGAGTCAAATCACCTTGACCCGAGATAATGGCGTACGCACTGGGCTCTGAAAACCCCGTCAAATAATAAAAACTACTATCAGGTCGAAATTCATAATCACAATCATTATTGCGCACCGCCAACTCGCCATTTCGAATGACCACAACACTGTTATCAGGCAAAGCTGCCATTAAACGTTCACGACGGAATTGATAGGTTTGCAAGGTGATTTTCATAGTGACCTCATTTCGTTTAAATCAAGTTGTCCATTAACTAGGTATTAGTGAAGTGCGTTTTGCTTCGAATGATCTGCATCCGGATTAATATCATGATGTTCAGAGTACATCATCATGGCCGACAAACGAACATACTCAACCAGTTCGGTCAAATCCGCTTCATTATCATTGTCATCTTCAAGGCTGCGCATTTCAGACTGCATTCCCGAGATGTTAGCGAAGTCTCGTAATATCTGTTTGGTTTCCTCTGACAAGTCTTTTTTCTGACCTGATAAACCATAACCTGCCAAGAAACCATGAGCCCATTGGGATAAGGTCACACCACGCTCACATAACTCGGCATCATCATCGGCAATGCTAGGAACAAGAGCATACTCACCGTTTTGAAATAAGGTTAAAGTCGCATTGTACAAATCAACAATGGCCACTCGACTGGCTTCTTCTTTCCAGCTATCAATATCACAAAACTCTACCACCATGGTGAGCCAATCTTCTAATGGCAAGGTCACCCCAGAGGCTAAATAACCGCATAGTTGACCATGCAACTCCGCTGGTGACGCTGTAATGGACTCCGACACAAACACATCCGCAATCAGATCAAAGTCCAATGCGTCTTTTAACATTTCTGTAGACATAGCCTGCCTCGTATAGTCTTTGCTTTGTTTAAAAAAAGAAGCCGCACCTATGACAGTGCGGCTTGGTCATTCAATCTACCGTATTTAGGCCAGTTGTTTCAAACCAGACTCTAACGTTTGTAAAATAAGCGTGTTAATTGTCATTGGGCCCACACCACCAGGTACAGGCGTATAGGCAGATACTCGGTCCGTAAGAGGGCCAAGCTCAATATCACCGACTCCGCCAGGGTGATAACCCGCATCAACAACAACGGCACCGTCTTTAATCCATTCTGCTTTAATGAATTCTGGCTTACCAACCGCGCCTACAATCACGTCTGCTTGCTTCACGAAATCAGCAAGGTTCTGTGTGCGTGAGTGACAAATGGTCACCGTTGCATTGGCATTCAACATCATCATGGCCATAGGCTTACCTAAAATGGGACTGCGACCAACCACGACCACATGTTTACCTTCTAAGTTCACATCGTATTCAGCCAAAAGACGCATAATGCCAGCTGGCGTGGCAGCCCCATAAGCAGGCTCTTGCATCGCCATACGACCAAAACCAAGACAAGTCACACCATCAACGTCTTTGTGTGCCGCAATCGCATCAAAACACAGACGCTCATCAATTTGTTCTGGTACCGGATGTTGCAACAAAATACCGTGCACATCAGGATTATCATTCAATTCATTAATCTTGCTTAGCAGCTGCTCAGTGGTTGTGGTTTCAGTAAGTTCAATGGCCATTGAGTCCATACCAACACGACGACAAGCGTTGCCTTTCATTTTTACATACGTCGCTGACGCAGGATCGGCACCGACAAGAATAGTTGCCAAAATCGGGGTGCCGCCAGTACGCTCTTTAAGCTCCGCCACTTGAGCTTGTAAGCGAGTTTCGGTTTCTTTGGCGCATAATTTGCCATCAAGAACCAATGATGTCATGAATGAACTCCAGTTTAATAAGGTGATGTTTGAGGGAGGCACATTGTACCTCAAGTTTGCTTTCGATGGGCAATCAATGGCTGGATTTGTTGAGCAAATTTATGTGTCGCTAAAGCGCTTCAAGATAATCTACTAGCAATTGCAAGTTACGCTGACCACGGAACTCATTGATATCCAGCTTGTATACCAATCGCACTTGAGTGGCTTTTTCATTCGGCCATTTATCCAGATCGACAAAGAAGCTAATCGCATCCAAAAGCAAGCCACTGTTTGGCTCTCGCACCATGAGTTTTAAATGTTTTTCACCGACAATACGCTGTTGTAAAACATCAAACACCCCATCAAAACAAGGCTCAGGAAACGCTTGCCCCCAAGGACCAGACTGTCTCACTAACTCAGCAAAACTTAGACTAAAATCCTCAGCGGCCAATTCACCATCTGTCATGACCCGCGCCTCTAATTGATCAGCCGTAACCCATTCTGCAATGATGGCATCAAATGCCAGTCGAAAAGCATCATAGTGAGACTCTTTAATAGACATGCCTGCTGCCATCGCATGGCCACCAAATTTGCTCAATAACTGAGGATAACGCTTCGCCAAAAGATCAAGGGCATCTCGGATATGGACGCCTGGAATCGAACGAGCCGAGCCCTTTAATTCATCCTCACCGACACGGGCAAAAGCAATTACGGGACGGTGACACTTCTCTTTCATGCGCGACGCCAAAATACCAATCACGCCTTGATGCCAATCCGCATCGTAGAAACACATGCCATGGGGCATGCTTTGTTCGTCGTCTAATAATGATTCAAGCAACAGCTCGGCCTGCTCTTTCATATCAGACTCAATGGCTTTTCGCTCACGATTAAATTGATCTAATTGCTGAGCATACTGTTGTGCTTGATGAGATTGAGTAGCCAACAAGCACTCAATGCCCACCGACATATCATCCAATCGACCAGCCGCATTCAACCTTGGCCCAACCACAAAACCAAGATCAGATGCTTTTAGCTGGCGGTAGTCACGACGGCCAACTTCCAACAAAGCCAAAATACCAGGACGGGCTAAACCGGCTTGAATTCGCTTAATGCCTTGCTGAACTAAGATGCGATTATTGTTATCCAACGGCACCACATCCGCCACCGTGCCAAGTGCCACCAAATCTAAAAAATCGGCCATTTTAGGTTCTGGAATATGTTGCTCAACAAACCAATTTCGTTGATTCAATTCTGCTCGCAATGCCGACATAACATAAAAAATCACCCCGACCCCAGCTAGATTTTTACTTAAAAACTGACAACTAGGGTGATTCGGGTTCACGATTGCATCAGCGTTTGGCAGTTGATCACCTGGCAAATGGTGATCGGTTACCACCACTTTCATGCCATGAGATTTTGCCGTTAAAACACCGTCGATACTGGCTATGCCATTATCAACCGTAACCAGTACATCAGGAGAATGTTGCTGCGCAACAGCAACAATTTCTGGCGTTAGTCCATAACCAAACTCAAACCGATTTGGAACCAAATAAGTTGGTGAAATCGCGCCCATGGCTTCCAACGCCAAAATACCCAAACTGGTACTGGTGGCACCGTCGGCATCAAAGTCACCGACAATCAGAATTTTGTCACCTGCCACAATAGCATCGGCTAAAATAGAGGCGGCTTTGGGCAAATCAAACAAGGCATTTGGTCTTAATAAATGAGGCAAGCGATAGTCAATTTGCTCCGAACTAAAGACCTCTCTCGCCATAAAAATACGCTGTAAACTGGCTGGCATACTGGTAGGAAATTGGCAAGGTGCCGACGGCACTAGACGACGCTCGATACGCATAAGTCACTCAAAGAAAATCACAGAGGCGCAAGAATAACACGAATTAATTTAAGGCAGGCAAAGACCGTCCAATTAGTCTCTACGAGTTTGGTTTCGACCAGCACGCTTGGCATTGTATAAATGACTGTCGGCTAAGGTGATCGCTTCACGCAAAGATACCGTATCATTCATGCTCGCGATACCAAAGCTCAAAGTAACGTGGAAACTTTGATCTAGATAATTGAATTCATAGTCTGCCACTAGATTACGGACGGACTCAGCGATTTCATACGCTTCATGATGAGAGCAATCAAATACGGCAAGAAGGAACTCCTCACCACCCCAACGTGACGATAAAGCGCCTTTAGGCAATCCAGCCCGCATTATTTGGGCAATTTTTTCCAGCGCATAATCCCCTGCATCATGACCATACTCATCGTTCACACGCTTAAAAAAGTCCACATCCGCCAACAATAAATGCGCCTGCTGCCGCTGCTCTAACTTTTGATAAATACCACGACGGTTCAATAAATTCGTCAACATGTCAGTATAGGCAACCAACTTTAACTTCGCCGAAGTGGTCTTTAATTCATCATTAAAGCGAGACATAGAGAATTCATAAATACCAGATAAAAACACCACAACAGCAAAGGAAAATAGGATTCGTGATTTTAATGAGGGGTGATAACCAAACTCGGAAAAGTGATTATCGGTATAAAACATCAGAATACTTAACAGCAAGGTAAAGATTGCCAGTTCAATCAGTCCCTTCTTTAAGCCATGCAAAAACAACGCAACGGCCGGTACACAATATAGCCACACATGCCCAGTGCCATTCACGCCTCCGGTGTAAATCAGGTAGAGCATTAGGGCGTATAGGGGATAAATAACAAAGTTACCAGACACAACGTGACGGTGGGTACGCCTAAGATAAATATGGTTCGCAGAATACAAAAAGGTAACACCTATCAATACTGAACCTAACAGTAACTTACCTTGAAAAAACGAAGCGATGCCCAAGGGACAAGTAAAGAGTATGCCAACACTAGCAAACAGATTAATGATCAACACCCGACGAACATCATCCGATGACAACACCGACACATCGCCTACATAAAAGCGAGTAATACTATTAAGTTTTGCCTTTAAACCTGTTGGTCGCTCTAAAACGGTTGGATCTTTCTCTGGCATGTCGTAACCCTGACTTATTACCCTTAACCCTGTTAAGGTTATTTAAGAAAGATATTACCCTAAAGGCACAAACACCTCTTCTTAAAAAGCACTTTAGTTACAAATAACAACAATTGAACGGGGTTAAGTAGAATGTTGATGGAAGTTATGAGATTAAGCAGGATATAAGCGAGACAAGAGAACGGGCACGACGGTTTCTACTTTCAAAATTCGGTCTCCCAAATGCACACTCGACATCCCCGCTTCTAACCACTTGGTGACTTCAAATTCATTCCACCCCCCTTCTGGCCCCAAAGCCAATACACAGGGCTCCTGCAAATCAATTGGGCATGCTTTGGCTTGATAAGGATGAGCCAACAAGCCCAATTTTCCTCGCAAAATATCCGGTAATTGATCTTCTACAAAAGGTCGAAATCTTGGCACCATAGTGTAATTTGGTATAATAGTATCTTTCGCCTGCTCTAACCCTTCTAGTAACGTCTGATGAATCGACTCTGGCTGTAATACAGGACTTTGCCAATAACTTTTTTCCACTTTAGCAGAGTGAATCAAATACAGTTCTTTAACCCCCATGGCTGTAATATTGTGCAAAGTACGCTTCAGCATATTAGGTCGAGGCAGCGCCATCACCAATACTATAGGTAACGCTTTAGGGGGCGTTTGGGTTAGTTGCAAGGAATGAATATGGGCAGGGAGATCCGCACTTGCGGTTTGAAACACACCTTCACCCAAATTTCCGCCCAATAGACCCACTCGCAATATATCGCCCGATGTTGCTTTAATCACATGATTAATATGTGATTGCTGACGTTCCGTCAATGCATAACGCCCTTCAGACAAGCTTAAGGAAGGCTCTATTAAAATCAGATTCATATACTAAAAGTTAAGGCTAAGAGATAGGATGAAAGATCGCGGCCAAAACTTGGCCGCGATGACAATGTCATAAATGAGACGACCCGTATTAAATACGCTCAGCAACAAAAGACTGCACTTGTGTCAGTTCATTGTCTAACACCGAATAAGACTCTTCACGTTCAAACAAATCTTTCATGTGCTCAGGCAAGTTTGGTAGGTCACAACCTGCTTTTTCCACGGCTTCTGGGAATTTCACCGGATGCGCTGTTGCCAAGGTGATCATAGGAACAGACTTGTCTTTCCAACATTGACGCGCCGCTTCAAGTCCGATTGCTGTATGAGGATCAAGCAAGTATTGCGCACTATCATGCACCTCAGTAATCACCTCACAAGTTCGCTTATCGTCCACTTTATAACTGTCAAAATTCTCTTTCACGAAAGACCATGCTTGATCATTCAATGACACATCACCTTTGTTAAAACGCGCCATTAGATCATCAATTTCAGCCCCATTACGTCCATGAGCATCAAACAACAAACGCTCGAAATTACTAGAAACCATGATATCCATACTAGGGGACAAGGTTACATTCAAGGCTTGGCGACTCATGTCGTTTTCGGCAATCACACGGTGCAAAATATCATTTTGGTTAGTGGCGACCACTAGTTGATCTACTGGCAGGCCCATTTTCTTCGCCAGATAACCGGCAAAAATGTCCCCAAAGTTACCTGTTGGGACCGAAAACGAGACATTACGATGAGGCCCACCAACCGCTAAAGCAGAAGAGAAGTAGTAAACGATCTGAGCCATAATACGCGCCCAGTTGATGGAGTTCACAGCACCGAGTTTAGCGCCTTTCAAGAAGGATTGATCTGCAAAACTGGATTTCACCATCCCCTGACAATCATCAAAATTCCCTTTAACCGCCACATTGAAAACATTGTCATCAATCACGGTCGTCATTTGACGACGCTGAACTTCTGATACTCGCTGATATGGGTGCAAGATAAAGATGCTTAAGTGCTCTGAATGGCGACAACCTTCAATGGCTGCCGAACCTGTATCACCAGAGGTTGCACCCATAATGACCAGCTTTTCGTTGCGCTTTGCCAATACATAATCCATCAAGCGGCCTAGCAACTGTAATGCAAAGTCTTTAAAGGCTAAGGTTGGACCACGGAATAGCTCCAACACCCATTCGTTATTCCCCACCTGCACCATAGGCGCAATGGATTCATGATTAAAACCAGCGTAAGCCTCTTCAATCATCGACTTAAATTCCTCGGCAGGAATGTCTCCCTCAACAAAAGGCCACATTACTTTAAAAGCCAATTCCTGATAGCTGAGGCTAGCCCAAGAGGCAATTTCATCTTTACTGTAATGAGGCAAAGTCTCTGGCACATATAAACCGCCATCATTTGCTAGACCAGCTAATAGCACATCACCAAATGAAAGGGCTGGTGCTTTTCCACGAGTTGAAATGTATTTCATAAAATTCTCTCTTACGCCAAGTTTTCGACACGAATACGCTGAACAACACCAGCAACATCCGGCAAGGCTTCAATGGCTGCAATGGCCGCATTCATATTGCGTTCTTTAACGTCATGGGTCATGACGACCAAAGGTACAAGATCGCTTCCTTCTCGCTCACGCTGAATGAGGGATTCGATACTAATGCCATTATTGGACAAGATTTGTGTAATGTTTGCCAGCACACCGGCACGATCTTGAATCGTCATATTTAGGAAGAAACCACATTCAATTTCTTCCACAGGTAAAACCTCAACATCTGACAAAGCATCTGCCTGAAACGCCAAATGCGGTACACGATTGGTAGGATCTGCCGTCAGAGTACGCGCCACATCAATGACATCCGCCACCACGGAAGACCCTGTTGGTAATGCTCCCGCACCCGCTCCATATGTCAATGTCGGACCAACAGCATCGCCTTGCACCATAATCGCATTCATCACCCCATTCACATTAGCCAACAAGTGTTTATGAGCAATTAAGGTTGGGTGAACTCGAAGCTCTATACCCTGTTTAGTACGGCGAGCAATGCCCAAATGTTTAACCGCATACCCAAGTTCATCCGCAAAAGCGACATCTTCAGCAGTGATTCGGCTAATACCTTCGGTATAAGTCTTTTCAAACTGCAATGGAATACCAAAGGCAATGGACGCCAAAATGGTCAGTTTATGGGCTGCATCGATGCCTTCTACATCAAAAGTAGGATCGGCTTCGGCGTAACCTAACGCCTGAGCTTCCGCAAGAACATCATCAAAGTTGCGCTGTTTCTCGCTCATTTCAGTCAAAATGAAATTACCAGTCCCATTGATGATGCCAGCCAACCAATCAATGCGATTTGCAGAAAGGCCTTCACGCACGGCTTTGATGATTGGAATACCACCTGCAACAGCCGCTTCAAAAGCAACAATGACACCTTTTTCCTGCGCTTTAGCAAAAATGTCATTGCCGTGTTCTGCAATCAAGGCTTTGTTGGCCGTTACCACATGCTTGCCATTCTCAAGAGCCGTCATGACCAACTCTTTTGCCACACCAGTGCCACCAATCAATTCAAGAACAATATCAATCTCTGGATTGTTAACCACGTCGAAAATATCACGGGTCACGTTAATACCTGCGGTATCACATGTATCATTGTCACGACGAGCACCCACTTGCTCAATAACAATGCTACGTCCAACGCGTCGTGTGATTTCTTCTGCATTTTTCAGAAGAATATTAAAACTACCGGATCCTACTGTCCCCAGCCCACAAATTCCGACTTTTACCGGTTCCAAAACGTTACCCCACAGAGATGATTTAATTATTTGTTATTTCGTCACTAAAAAACGCTTTATTATAACGTCTGAACCACATAAACCCAACGAAGAAAAGGCTGAAGTAGTCTCATGTTAAGTGGAATATTTTGCAATATGCCTATAACCCTAGCTTACTGGCCAACTCTTGCGGAGGCAGATAGCCTGGCATAAACACCCCTTCTTTCGAAATAATGCTCGGCGTACCTCGTACACCCAAAGACACTCCAAGTTGATATTGCTCAGCCACCGGATTAACACACTTATTCTCTGGCACCTCTGCCCCCATTTTAGCTTCAGTTATCCACTTTTTAGGATCATCAGAACACCAGATACTAACCATTTTACGATAAGCTAAAGAACCAATACCGGCTCTTGGGTAGGCTAAATAACGCACCGTAATTCCCATCTCATTTAAAATTGGTACATCGTTATGCAGCATCCGGCAATAACCACAGTCGACATCCGTAAAGACAGTAATATGAGTTTTTTCATTATCTGCCTTAAACACCACCATGTCAGACTCAGGCAAGGATTCCAACTTAGCAAGTTTGGCCTGTTCAGTCTCATTCACTAAACCATCAGCCGCCACTCGATATAAATCACCTACAACGAAATATTGAGCATTTTTAGTGACATAAAGCGTTGGCCCACCCTTTACTTCCGCCTTATACATTCCAGCTTGTTCATGCCACTCTATCGAGCCAATAGTATATTGAGGTAACGCTGTCTGTAGTGATTGACGAACTTGATCTTGGTCGGCAAAAGATGAAGTAAAAGGAAGCATTAGTCCAAACGTACAAAGTGTACGGACCAAGAAAGAAAAGATGTGTTTCATGAAAACCTCAAAGACAAATGAATAGTCTCTATTAGGCCATACGAAAGGGAGTTAGTTCCACAAAAAAGGCGACTTACGTCGCCTTTTTAAGGAAGAAAAATTAGCGTTTAGCCAACTTCTCTTTAATACGTGCAGATTTACCAGAACGCTCGCGTAGGTAGTAGATCTTAGCTTGACGCACGTCACCGCGGCGTTTCACTTCAACACTCTCAACCAATGGGCTGTAAGTTTGGAAAGCACGCTCAACACCAACACCGCTCGAAATTTTACGAACAGTAAATGCTGAGTTTAGACCACGGTTACGCTTAGAGATTACAACACCTTCATAGGCCTGTAGACGCTCGCGTGAACCTTCTTTAACTTTAACTTGAACGACAACAGTATCACCAGGACCAAATGCTGGGATTTCTTTTGTCATCTGTTCAGCTTCTAATTGCTGAATCAGTTTAGTTTTATTACTCATGGATGTGACTCCTAATAATATGGTTTCTTATCAGTTCGAAGGTTCTTCTATCTGATAAGCTCGCAATTCCTACTCTGCCGAGGTTGAATCTTCAGTTTCGCGAATAAACTCTTCTAACAACTTCTGCTGTTCCTTGTCCAACTCAAGGTTCTGCAAAAGGTCTGGCCGGCGTTGCCAAGTTCTTCCGAGCTTCTGCTTTAATCGCCAGCGCCTTATCTCCTCATGGTTGCCGCTAAGTAGTACCGGTGGCACAGGCTCACCGTTAAGCACTTCAGGGCGAGTATAATGCGGACAATCCAACAAGCCATCAGCAAACGAATCTTCTTCTGCTGAAGCCTGCTTTCCTAATACTCCTGGCACCATCCGAAAGACAGAATCCATAAGCACCATAGCCGGCAACTCACCACCACTTAGGACAAAATCACCGATCGACCATTCTTCATCAATCTCAGATTGAATCAAACGCTCATCGACGCCTTCATAACGACCTGCTACCAGAATAAATTCTGCTTGTTTAGCAAGCTGTTGCACACCTTCTTGCGTCAGTGTACGCCCTTGAGGGGATAAAAAAATAACTTTTGCGTTGGGCACTTTTTGCTTAGCGCACTCAATCGCATCTTTGAGAGGTTGAACTTTCATCAACATCCCAGGACCACCACCATAAGGTCGGTCATCCACAGTCTTATGTTTATCCTGAGTAAAATCGCGGGGATTAATGTAATCCACCTCAACCAACCCAGATTTAATGGCTCTGCCCGTTACACCGTACTGGGTAATGGCTTGAAACATTTCCGGAAAGAGCGATATAACGCTTACCTTCACGTGATAACCTCAGCTTATTAGTTAAAATTCCGGATCCCAATCGACGACCATTTCCTTCTGTTCCAAATCAATGTTTAGAACATAAGTCTCTGGCACGTAAGGAATCAGGCGTTCTTCACGATCAAAACTGCCTTCACACGCACGGACAACCACAACATCATTCGCACCGGTTTCCATAAGTTGAGAAACCTTCCCTAAGAGGACACCCTCTTTGGTAATTACCCTCAGATCCTCTAGCTGACTCCAGTAATAATCACCGTCATCTAGCTCAGGAAGATCCTGCGCATCAATGTAAATATCCAAACCACAAATATCTTTAACTTGATCTCTGTCGTTATAGCCATTCACCGATGCCACCAAACCTCGCCCTTGCAAGCGACCTTGGCTTAACTCTACGGTTTTCCACCCACTTGGGGTTTTCAACCACCAATGCTTGTAATCAAAGATTCCCTGCATTGGCTCGGTGTGTGAATACAACTTCACCCACCCTTTAACACCATAAACAGATGTAATGCGTCCAACCACAAGGGCTTGCTCAGGAGCGGCCGCTTGCTTTAATTTAGACATAACACTACCTCTGTATTAAGCGTTTTTGCTAGCTTCTTTAACAAGCTGAGCAGCACGGTCAGATAGCTGAGCGCCTTGGCTAACCCAGTGATTTACACGATCTAAATCAACGCGCAAACGTTCTTCTTGACCACGAGCAACAGGATTAAAGAAACCCAAGCGCTCGATATAACGACCATCACGAGCACGACGGCTATCAGCCACGTTCAAGTGATAGAATGGGCGCTTCTTAGAGCCACCACGAGAAAGACGAATAGTTACCATATGATTGGTTCCTTATTGCTTAACGAAACACCTCTTGCCGAGTCGACTTTTGACTCATACTACAAGAAGGCGGCATATTCTAGTCGATAAACTAGAAAAACGAAAGGGCGAATTGCTCGCCCTTTCAATTAAATCGGCACTTTTTTTGCTAATGCCAATAAAAACAACCAAATAGTGCTACAGCTTAGGAAATCCACCGCCACCAGGAAGGCCACCAGGCATCATACCACCCAGTCCGCGCATCATTTTTTTCATGCCGCCTTTGCTGCTGAATTTCTTCATCATTTTTTGCATCTGTTTATGCTGTTTCAATAATCGATTCAGATCTTGGATTTGCAAGCCAGCCCCAGTAGAAATACGTTTCTTACGGGAACCATTTATCACATCCGGATTACGACGTTCCGCTGGTGTCATGGAATTGATTAATGCCTCCATACGCACAAACATCTTGTCGTCCACTTGATCTTGAATATTACCCAACTGCCCCATGCCCGGTAGCTTATCCAACATAGAACTCATTCCGCCCATGTTTTTCATTTGCTGAAGCTGTTCTTTAAAGTCTTCTAAATCAAAACCTTTGCCTTTCTTTAACTTTCCAGCAAGTTTTTCGGCTTTGTCTTTATCTATCTTCTGCTCAGCCTCCTCGATCAAGGACAACATGTCGCCCATGCCTAGAATACGAGATGCCAGACGATCTGGATGGAAAGGCTCTAAGGCATCGGTTTTTTCCCCCACACCCAAAAACTTAATCGGTTTGCCGGTGATATGACGCACAGATAAAGCCGCACCACCACGAGCATCACCATCTGTTTTCGTCAGAACGACACCAGTCAGTGGTAATACATCACCAAATGCCTTAGCTGTATTCGCGGCATCTTGACCCGTCATGGCATCCACGACAAACAAGGTCTCAATTGGATTGATCGCTTCATGGAGCGATTTAATCTCAGCCATCATGGCTTCATCAATCGCCAAACGACCTGCAGTATCGACAATGACAACGTCTTTATGAGCTTTCTTAGCGTAATCAATCGCATTATTCACAATGTCGATTGGTTTTTGCGTCAGATCACTGGGGATAAAATCCACATCGATTTCACTTGCCAAAGTTTCCAACTGTTTAATCGCCGCTGGGCGATAAACGTCGGCACTGACAACAGAAACTGATTTCTTCTCACGTTCCTTTAAATACTTTGCCAGTTTTGCAGTCGAAGTAGTTTTACCCGCCCCTTGCAAACCCGCCATCAAAATCACCGCAGGACGAGCAACACGAAGGTTCAAACCATCATTGGCCTGACCCATGACCGTTTCCAGTTCCTGCTTAACGATCTTTAAGAAAACCTGTCCAGGACTCAAACTTTTCGAGACTTCCGTACCAACGGCCCGCTCTTTTACGGCCGCGATAAAGTCTTTGACAACAGGAAGCGCCACATCGGCTTCTAACAACGCCATGCGCACTTCACGCAACACATCTTTAATATTGTCTTCGGTTAATTTGGCTCTTCCTCGAATTCGGTCAAGGGAGGAAGTTAAGCGTTCTGATAAATTGTCGAACATATTGCCCTCAAATTTGGCTCAAAAATGGAAAAAAACTGACACTATCAGTTTATCCAAGGTGAAATTGGTTTTATTATAACGGATAAATGATTATCACCCTATACCTTTACTAAGCGGACATCCTAGTTCATGACTCAAATATCGCTTTGGTTAGCTTGCACTGCCTGCTTAATTGCTGGTGCGGTTTACTTTTTTCGCCCAAACAACCGCTTCACACAGCTGATTGGCGCACTTGCCGTTGCGACACACACCTTCTCATTGATGCAATTATTGCTTAACCGCGATGGCTTCAATTTTTTAACCATTGGTTTATTAATCGCCTTAATTGGCAACACCTTGCTGTGGTTTAGCAATCGTGACAAAGATTTGTCTCTATTAATCGGGACGGCATTCCCTCTTAGTGCCATTATTTTAGCACTCAACGCCATCGAACCTTGGGATTTGAAGCAACTTCACAGCAATTCATGGGGTACCAGCGCTCACATCATCATCGCCTCTGTCGCATACAGTCTATTCGCTACGGCTTGTGGTGTCGGCATTTTACTGGCAATGCAAGAATATCAGCTTAAACACCACAAACTTAAACAACTGCTACGGGTCCCACCACTACAGGTATTAGAAAGCCTGATGTTTGAATTCATTTGGGCCGCTTTTATTTTACTGACCATCACCATACTGACTGGCTTCTACTTTATAGAAGATATGTTTGCCCAACATCTAGTACATAAAACCTTTTTTACCATAGCCTCTTGGTTTGTATTCGCAGGACTGCTACTTGGTCGACATATAGCAGGCTGGCGTGGGCAATTAGCCGTCAAACTAACCCTTAGCGGCTTCTTCTTATTAATGCTTGGTTACTTTGGTAGTCGTATCGCGTTGCAAATCCTATTGCAATAATGGCTGAATTCACAAAGTATGTTTGACAGTCGGTTCGTAAGAACTAATAATTCCATAATCTAAATTATTGAGGCGATCCCTTTTTGAACGAAGCACCCTTAGGCGTTCTTGGTGGCATACTTTTTTGTCTAATTTTATTATCCGCATTCTTCTCCAGCTCTGAAACAGGCATGCTGTCGATTAATAAGTATCGACTCAAGCATCTGGTCAAAAATAAGAATCGCTCAGCCACAAAAGTACAAACCCTACTCGAACGCCCAGATCGACTCATTGGCGTCATCCTGATTGGGAATAACTTTGTTAACATATTGGCATCTGCTATTGCGACCATTATTGCTGTTCGCATTTGGGGAGACGCTGGTGTTGCCATCGCCACAGCAGTATTAACACTTGTTATACTAATCTTTGCTGAGGTCACACCAAAAACCCTCGCCGCCATCCACCCTGAAAAAATTGCCTTTCCTGCCTCTTGGGTACTTGGCATTTTACTTAAAGCGCTTTACCCATTAGTAGTCTTGGTAAATGCGTTGTCAAACGGCCTACTTAGACTCATCGGTGTGCAAGCTCATCATAGCAATCAAGACACCTTAGACTCAGAAGAATTGAGAACCGTGGTTAATGAAGCCAGTGGCCTGATCCCAGCGGCTCACCAAGACATGCTGATCTCTATCCTAGATTTGGAAAAAGTCTCTGTAGAAGACATCATGATTCCACGCAATGAAGTCGTCGGCATCGACATTGAAGACTCTATTGAAGAGATCATTGAGCAAATCTGTCAAACCCGTCACACTCGCATGCCCGTCTACAATGGTGAAATTAACAAGGTCATTGGCATTCTGCATGCTCGCCACGCAGCCATGTTCTTACGCGATCCAACACCATCCAAAGCCGCATTACTAAAAGCCACAGTTGAACCTTACTTTATTCCAGAAAGCACTTCGCTCAACACGGTTCTACTTAACTTTCAGAAAGACCATCAACAGATGGGGATCGTGGTCGACGAATACGGTGATGTTCAAGGTATAGCAGCATTAGAAGACGTTCTTGAAGAAATCGTTGGTGAGTTCACCCCACCGACTCAAGACGAAGAAGAAGAAATTCAAACACTGGATGATGGATCATTCCGCATCGAAGGCTCCACTCACATTCGAGAGATCAATAAAGCGCTTGAGTGGCACTTACCAACAGACGGACCAAAAACCCTAAACGGTTTGATCATAGAAACACTTGAGTTTATCCCTGAGCACCCTATCAGCCTTTGGGTAGACCATTACCAAATTGAAATCCAAGAAATCGAAGACAAGGTTGTGAAATTCGCCAAACTTCAATTAAAGCGGTAAAGGATACGTCATGAGATACTGCCCCAAATGTGGTCACCAAGTTGAGATGGCCATCCCACAAGGTGATAACCGCACACGAGCAGTTTGTCCGAATTGCGCTCACATTGATTATGACAACCCGAGACTGATCACAGGCACCATTCCTCTTTATCAAGGCAAAATTCTCCTATGCCGTCGCAACATTGAGCCACAATTTGGATTTTGGACCTTACCAGCCGGCTTCATGGAAAATCAAGAAACCACCAGTGAAGGCGCCCTTCGCGAGACATTAGAAGAATCCGGGTCTGTGGCCAAATGTCAGCAAGCCTTCAGCATGATCAGCATCCCCAGAATCAATCAGGTGCATCTTTTCTATATTGCCGAACTGGAAAAAGACGACTTCCACCCAACAGAAGAAAGCTCTGAAGTGGCTCTCTTCGATTTAAAAGACATTCCATGGGAGGAATTGGCTTTTAGCAGCGTGACGAAAACACTGGAATGTTTTATTGAGGATCACAAAAAAGGACAATACGGTTTTCACGAAGACGTCATACTGTTTAACTCTGTCCCAGATTAAACAGACGCCTCAAGATTCAATTCGATTCAAATGATAAGCCACCTCTTCATAGGGATGCGCTAAACGCAAAGCGGCCACTACTGCTTCTTTGTATTCATAAAGCATGACCATCTCCACCCGATATTCTTCTACTAGCTCAACCTGTCCAACCTCACCAATAAATGGCTGAGCGCCTGATACAGGTCGAAATTGCCCTTGCCCTAAGGTTTGCCAGCAGCAAGCCTCATAGGCTCCAACTCGACCTGCGCCCGCCTCAAACACCGCTGACTTTACCTGCTCTAAATGACTCGCGGGCACATAGAATACGAGTGAATACATAACCCTCCCTTTGTATTTACTACTTTTACGTATCTAACCATTATTGATCAATTATTTGACTATCCAGCCATCAAATAAGCGGCATCTGCTCGTGACTTTCAGGCAATAAAATTTGTTTCGTCGACACCGCACCATTCGCCACCAATTTATCATCCAACCAAGAAGCTAAAGTAGGTGCCGCAATGTTATCGGATGAATGCACAAATACACTTGGCTGCAACCCTTGCCCCAACCAGTCTTTCAACTTAGTCGCCCATTGATCCAACCAAAAATGATTCGTTTCTAAATCAGGATGACCAACGTATCGCACAACAGGATGACTTGCTGTCGCAATGGGATGACAAGGCACTCTTGGCTTTTTCTGCTGGGCCTCTTGTAGACTCTCATTATACGCATCAGTCGAAAATACTGGTCGAGAGTCCATGACGACTTTATTTACCTGACACTCAAATAAGGCCTGTAATAACACTGTTTCATGCTTGTCTTTATCAAAAAAATCCAAATGGCGAACTTCAACACTCAACGGGGCATCAAGCTGCCACGCGTTAAGTAATATCAATAACTTAGATAAATACTTGGCATCTAAACGCCCCGGCAGCTGTAGCATGGTAGCCCCTAACTTGCTTTTCAGTGGCGACAATTTAGTTTGAAAGTCTTGCCAGTCTCGTAAAATATCTTCTATTGGTCGTTGATGTAACTGATGGGATATTTGCTGAGGTACTTTAAAACTAAAACGAAAGTGGTCACCAACTTGTTGATACCATCTCATTAACTGCTGATCAGAAACTGGCGCATAGAAGGTACTACCAACTTCTACCGAGTTAAAGACGTTAGAATACTCAACGAGTCGCTCGCTTGATGGAAGTTGAGAAGAATACAGCCAATCCACCCAAGCCGGATGCTGCCATTGCGCCATACCATAATATAGAGTCATATTTTAACTGGCCGGTACTCTACCTGATCAATCAAATACAGTTTTTCGCCCTCAGCACGACGAATCATCACTTCATCCCCTTCCTGTTTTTTTAGCAAAGCCTTAGCGACAGGAGAATCCATACTAATGTAGTCAGAGTGGTGGTCCAGTTCATCCGGCCCAACAATACGAAAACATTCTTGTTTACCCTCGTCATCTTCCAAGGTCACCCAAGCGCCAAAAAAGACCCTATCTTGATTATCTGGAATTCTATCGACCACAGTACAATGATCTAAACGCTTTTCCAGATAACGCACTCGACGATCAATTTCACGCAGCTGTTTTTTTCCATAAATATATTCTGCATTTTCCGACCTATCCCCTTGAGCTGCTGCCTCACGAACAGACTCAGTCACTGCTGGACGCTTTTCTTTCCAAAGGTACTTGAGCTCCGCTAATAATGTTTGCGAACCTTCATAGGTAATATAATTTGATTTAGGTGGAGTAGGAGGTCGATAACGACTCATATAAAAGCCTCAAATGGATAAGGAAGGTACGAACAAGTTCACTGGCTACGGCAAGGTGCTCCTCGGCAACCACTCCTGGGTTGCACTACTACACCACATCCTTGTGGTTATGCGTTGCTCTAATCCCCTACATCCATGTAGGGGTCAGCGTGGGAATAACGCTCTTTTATTCGAGGCAAGTTTCGCCCTCCAATATCAGTATATTAGCAACAAGCTTAACAAAGAATAAAGAGAGCTTAGCCCGCGCCCTTCGTGTCTTTCAGAAGGCTTATTCGGACCTACCATAACAACAGCCATAAAAAATGCCGCTAAGTAAAAGTACTTAGCGGCATTTTAATCTTAATTGGTAAAAAAATTAAGATTCTTGTTTGTGCAAATGAACGTCCATTTGTGGGTAAGGAATACCAACACCACGCTCATCAAAAGCATATTTGATTTTTTCTAACAAATCCGCACGCACTGTCCAATAATCTGCCGATGCCACCCAAGGACGTAGATTAAAGTTCACTGAGCTGTCAGCCAGTTCCGCGACAGCAATCACACAGACAGGGTCTTTTAGAATACGCTCATCAGCTTCTACGATCTCTTCCATAATCTGCTTTGCCAAGCGAATGTCCGCATCATAACTAATACCAACCACTAGATCCAAACGACGAGTCGATTCACGAGAAAAATTCACAATAGCACCGTTCATTATCGCTGAATTAGGTACGATAATGACTCGATTGTCAGGTGTTATAAGATACGTATGAAACAGCTCGATACGATTTACTGTTCCCATTTGACCACCAGCATCCACAAAATCGCCAGAACGGAATGGACGCAACAAAATAATCAACACGCCAGAGGCAAAGTTCGACAAGGAACCTTGCAAAGCCAAACCAACAGCAAGACCTGCAGCACCAAGAATGGCGATAAAAGAGGTTGTTTCAACGCCAATTTGCCCCAACGCCATCAACACAACACCAGCAAACATCAAAGCATATAAAATGCTTGAGGCAAAACCCGCTACCGCTTTGTCCACGGAAGATTTCAATAAACGCTTTTCACACCAACCCGAAATCTTTGCCGCAATAAATTTACCCACAAAGAAAATAATCAAACCAATGGCTAAGCTCATTGCACTGTCCATTAACCAAGGCATCCACTCGGCACCTTGATCAAATACCGCCTGTATATCATTCATAATCCAAACCCTATCCTTCAAAAATTACATCAGACCAAATAATCTGCTTTATGCTGCCACTCATCCAACAGCTTTTCTAATTCTTTCCGCCCTTCGTTACTAAAAGACACACAAGGACGGCCTTTTACAAGCTGAGTTCCTTTGGTTCCGAATTCATCAATCCAACAACATCGTTCCCTAAGGGCATCCAAGCTTTCATTATCACGGATACTTAAGCCAATAAAAGCATGCCATTCAAACTCAGGCAGCCTTCCTGCCAACGCTTTTTCTAGCATAGCGACACAGTCCGCCTGAGTTTGTCTGTAATAAGGCATTTTGGATTGATGACGCACAAAAAAGACCATTAATCCCATCAATAAAATGAAAAAAACAAAAGCAGAAAGCAGTAGCTCAAACATCATTCTGAGAAATCAAACGCCAATAATGACACTTTGGCTTTTTTAAGATCTTCTACATGCGCCTTTTCATAACCGTCCATTTCTTTTTGAAACTTATTTTTGGCTTGTTTCGGCAAAGACCGCCATTGTTCATGTGTCGGAATATGCTCGGTTTTTTCAGTCACCAGATAAAACACTGAGATCTCCTTATGTTCTGATAAATCTAGGCTCAGTTTGTCTAACAAGTTTTTAATTCGGATGCTCGCTTCAATCCAATTCACTTCATCCGTACCCGCTACTTTAAGCAACACTCGAATGCTATCCACGGCTTTTTGACGCTCTTCTCGATAACGCGCCTCACCCGCCTGAATACGCTCAGCCCTTAATTGACTGGCCTTTAACTGCTGACGAATAAACCAAAGCGAAATCCCCATAACAACAACACAAGCCAGCAACGCTAAGAAAAATACGAAAAGAGACATACTGAACCTTTAAACATAATCTATACAAAGAAAACACCCAATTGTGTCAATCAAATAACAACTGGATACAATTCAACCAAATATTATTACCCTAACGATCAAAGCAAGGCCTTTAAATCATCATACAAAGCGGGCGTAGATACTAACAAGCCTTCACCATTGACGGCTTCAGGCCAAGCCACTTGGGGAGCTAGAAAATACCCCAACCTAGCACCAGCCTCTTCCGCAATCAGTGCACCTGCCGCCATGTCCCATGGCTTCACCGTCTCGTAATAGGCATCTAACCGCCCCGCTGCAACCCAACACAAATCCAATGCCGCAGAGCCATTACGACGCACGTCCTGACATGCATGTAGCACTCGACTCAGTCGCTCTATCAAGTCTGGTAGCGATGCTTTCTGATAAGGAAACCCCGTCGCCACCAATGCATTACGCAGAGCCGATGCAGCCGAAACAAACAGCTTTTGATCGTTACAATAGGCCCCTTTTCCTCGCAAAGCGGAATAACACTCGGCTAGAAACGGTGCATACACAACTCCCAAGATACGCGTCGAACCGATAAACAGACCAATCGAAACCGCCACATGATGGTGACCATGGGCAAAATTGACCGTACCATCAATCGGATCAATCACCCAAATAGGAACACCATCGACCAAGCTATCAACATCAAGCTCTGGAAAGGACTCTTCCGAAAGAATTTTATGGTGTGGAAAAGTCGCAGCAATTTTCTCACAGATAAAGGTATCCACCGCAATGTCTGTTGAGGTCACCAATTCATGATGCAACTTATAATTTCGGTCAAATGTCGCCGTCTTACGGGCCTCAACAATCAGTTCTCCTGCGTCTTGAGCCAACTGCTTGGCAAAACTCAACCATTGATCATAATCAGACGACATACTGCCTCCTTATCCTAATTGCGCATTGAGCCAAGCGGAAATGTCTTGTACCTGCTCAGGGCAAACCGCATGCGGCATATCATAAACTTGATAAGTGACGTCATACCCCTGAGAAGTCAAATAGGCTTGCGCTTGGGCACCTAATACGGGAGCGACAACCGGATCCTGAGAACCATGATGAATTAAAAAAGGGGTTTTCCCATTAGGACAAAACTCGGCCTGAGCCATTTCCTCACTATTCACCAAATAGGTGGACAAAGCCATCACGCCACCTAGCACATGAGCTGTGTGCAACCCTACTTGATAAGCAATGACGCCACCTTGAGAGAAACCCGCTAAAATAATGCGGTCAGGAGAAATTCCCTTGGCAATCTGATCTTCGATAAGATTTTCTATTTGCTGCGCAGACTCTTGGATATTCGCCATATCGACTTTACGCTCCAGAGTCATTTCCAAAATATCGTACCAAGCACGCATTGGCATACCACCATTAATGGTCACAGGGCGTTGTGGCGCATGAGGAAACACAAATCGTACCGCCAAACCATCTTGCAAGGACAATGCGGGTACCAAGGCTTCAAAATCATGACCATCAGCCCCCAATCCATGTAACCAAATTACCGCTGCATCCGGTTTAGCGGCGGTTTCTACTTCTACTACTGGCAGCAAATCTGTCATTCTCTAAACTCTCCCAAAAAAGCATCATAAAGCGTTAAACGTTAAAAATGGCTCAAACATCTGGGCCAAAAAAATAGGCTATTGCGAATCGCTATAGCCTATCATATTGATGCTCTTATCGTGCTGCTTAAGACATTATTTAATGTTCAGTAGGATACCGAACCTCTTGCACACTTTGACCTTCATCCAAGCGCATCAGCACGTCTGCTCGCTCTGGCATCACTGCCAACATGTGACGAGTAAGACGCTCATAATATTGCATAAAGTCTTTCAATTCTTCCGGCGACATGACCTTCAAATCCAGGGTATCTAAAAGTACTCCATGAATGTCGAGTAAATGCGCTTCTAATAAACGCTCTTGCTTGTTGCGCCATTGGTAAACAATGTCATAATTTGGCGCCTGCATCCAGACCATCAAATCCAGCATGGAAAACAACTCACGATATTCATTTTTTAACAATTCATTCACTGACTGTCGCCAAACCCCTTGCGCGTCTTTATCGCGCTCTAAAACATTGATTGGAGAACTCAAATCCCCTGTTATTTCAGGCGAACCGACGCACCAACCTTCAAATAAAACAACATCAATTGGCCCTCGCACTTCCTTCCAGAGATGCACCGCTTTTCGCTCATCAATGGACTTATCAAAACATGGGAACATCATCACTTCACCATCTTTTAATTGCCTTGCACGCTGAAATAAGTTCATGGCAAAAGTGACATCATGCGTCCCAGGAACACCACGCACCGAAAATAACGGCGTAGTCTTATCTGCAAACATTAATCGATCCTGACGAGTACTGTACAAATCGTCCAAGCTGATCACGACCGCATTTAAATCAAACCCCTTCACCAAAATGCGACTAACAACACTCGCAAAGGTCGTTTTACCGCAGCCTTGCGCGCCCCCCAAACCTAGTATCAGCGGCCCATCTCGACGACCCGCTTTCTTACTCAACCAAGTTGCAAAAGGCAAATACAAACTATCAAGCTGATCAATTAATGAGGCATCGGCGTACAGTGCACTTAACGTTTGCTCCACTTCAAACCTTAAACGTTGAGACAAAGGGTCTGGTAAGCTGGAATGATTCATATGAGAATTTACCTGCCGCTCTAACATAATAAACACCTCCATACCGTTGGTCTTAAAGTATAGTCAGAGATACACAGAGCTGTACAAATTTTACACAAACTAAAAAGGCAAAGACAGTTGCAATGACATCGCATTAGATAGACGATAGCCAACACCAATCAAACGAACTGGGCGTTTCGCACGTGAGTATGCTTGCTGCAAAAGTTCAGAAAAAACCGTTTCAGATAATTTACGTTGGATCGGTTGCTCTATCGTTGTTTGCTTAAAATCATCAAACTTGAGTTTTAAGTAATATTTACTCAAACGTGCTTCGTAGCCTCGCCCCGCCATACGTTTTTTCAACGCTTTAATAAGCTCTGGCAAGACATTCAAACAAGGCTCAACCCCTATTAGGTCCTCAGCAAAAGTATGCTCCACAGAAACACTTTTGCGATCTCTCGACATTTGCACCGGACGCTCATCGATGCCTAGCGCAAATTGAGATAAACGAAATGCCATGCTACCAAAGCGTTTTTGCAATACCGCAAACTCTACCTTTTGCAAATCAGCACAATAGAACACGCCAAGTTCGGCCAATTTTTGCTGGGCGACTTTACCAACCCCAGAAATGCACTTAACCGGTATGGCCGCCACAAAATCATCTTGCTGCTTAGGGGTAACAAGCGTGAGACCATCGGGTTTATCCCAATCACTGGCCACTTTGGCAATAAATTTATTAGTGGCAACGCCAGCGGATACCGTGATCCCAACCGTCGATAAAATTTGCTGACGAATACGATCAGCCATTAGGGTCGCACTGCCCTGACATTGTGTTGAGTGAGTCACATCCAAATAAGCTTCATCCAAAGACAAAGGCTCAATAACATGAGTATATTGTCTAAAAATGTCATGCATTTGCTGAGAGGCAAGACGATACTTTTCCATATGCCCAGGCAAGATCAGTAAATCAGGGCACAATCGTTTGGCCACCGCCACTGGCATTGCTGATCGAACACCGTAGGAGCGAGCGGGATAATTAGCAGTGGATAACACACTGCGCTGCTCAGATGAACCGCCAATAGCCAAAGGCAACCCCTTCAAAGCTGGATTATCACGCATTTCAATGGCGGCATAAAAGCAATCGGCATCGATGTGTATAATTTTACGTTCTGTAAACGTCATAATAGCAAGCGCCAATACTGTACATATAAACAGTATATACAGCAAACCCACCCTAAACAACACAATGTAAATTCTGTGATCTGGTCAACTAGACCTGATAAAATCAAAACAATACGGGTAAAAATAACCTAGCAAATCCGTCAAAAAAGGTCGTCCATCTATTTAGACGTTATTTTTGCCATATAAAACAAAGAAAATCATCGATTTGAGACTGTAAAAATGGACGCTAACACGTAAAATAGTTTACATTTTATTCATGGGACAGAATGTCTCGAATAGGAAGCGAGCCTTCGTCACTGTGAACGCAGGGATTCATTTCTAATAGACAAGTGAAAAAGTTAAGCAACACAGACTCTTGCCGACAAGAAAAAGTAGAGACTACCACACAAAGGGCACCATCATGACACACGTAATTCGCATTCTTTTGATTGCAACAGGGACAATCCTACTAGTAGGTTGTCAAAACCTAAACCAAACCAGCACCGCTGGAACAGGAACCTGTACTTCCGTGGCACCATGTAATGGCAATCAAGTAGGTGGCTCCACTGACACCGCTTTGAACTATGGCCAAACTGGTACCGTTGGTGCAGTCAATGCTAACAACACTATTGCTGTCATCAAACAAGAACCCATTATCGTCACTGCAACCGGCTACGCTGCTCTCACAACCAATAAACGTTTAACTAAGTCACAAGCCCGTATTATGACATTGCGCAGCTCCATGCTGGACGCTTATCGCAACCTTTCTGAGCGTGTCTACGGTTTGAAAATTGACGGTTCAAGCTCTTTAAGTAATATGGTCATTCAAAACGACGAATTACGTACTTATGTTGACGCTTATTTAGTGGGTGCCAAAGTTGTTTCTCAAAGGGAACATGAAGATGGCACTTTCGAGACCGTTGTTGAAATGGCTTTGCAGGAAAATTTTCGTCAATGTATTACCTCGTCTCAAGGTGTTGCCAATGACCCTAATTGCCAGGTTCAACCAGGCTATCGTGCGGTGAATGTTCAAAGCTCAACGCCTACGACTAATTTCTATAGCATTGAGTGATGACATTGCGACGAATCAAACTACTTTTAAGCGCCATACTTTTTACCCTATCGAATGCGACGCTTGCTGTCACTATTGACGCAATTGGCGAAGCCGTTATCTATGATAACGACATAGCGGATGCACGCTATCGAGCGACCGAACAAGCTATAAAGCAAGCCGTTCTCGAATCAGGCTCGCGAGTGAATGTGAAAGATGAAATGACCAATGGCGAAGTCAATTCAAGCATTGCCATTCGCAGCTCAAGTCATGTCCAACGAGCCAAAATCATTTCAGAAGAACAGACAGGAAACTTTTTAAAAGTCGTTGCTCGCATCGATGTTACCCCCGACTCCCAATGCAGCACAGGGCCAACGAGTTATTATCGAAAAACCGTTGGTGTGACAGGTTTTGATTTACAAATACCGCAACAAGCCCAGCTTGGTGCTATTAATAACATCTCCCGTGAACTACCCAAGAACCTAGCGGACGAAATCAATAAACAAGGTTATCTAAAAGCGTTAACTGCCACGAATATTTCAATTTACCCTGATTTAATCAACGCCCCCTCTTCCACCAACTACGATGGCTCCCTAACCAACGTTACTCGCATTAGCGAGCAACTCGGCGTTCAATATATTATCAGTGGCGTTATTCGTGACATCGGTGAACTTTACCAACGACAACCCAATAACAAAACCAATACCACTCCTTTAGCTGCCGAAAATAAAGAAAGGAACTTTGTGGTCGATATCTATCTATACGATGGCTTTAGTGGTGCCTTGCTGTTTGAACACAGATACAGTGAAATAGGCAATTGGGATATTGCAGACAACAAGCGCGTTGGCTTTGGCAGCACAAAATTTTGGACCATAAATTATGGTAAAGTGGTTCAGCAAGCTCTAAAGCAAAGCGCCTTAGACACCAGCGAACAGTTGCGCTGCCAGCCCTTCATTGCCAATATATTTCGTACAGAAGGCAACCGCGTTCACATTGCTGCTGGCTCCATTGCAGGCATTAAACCAGGGGACAAATTTAATGTTTACCGTCGCTACGAAGTATTTAATCAGCTACAGTCCGCCCAGACTCAGCTGAACAATGCCAACATCAGTGTTACAATCAAACAAGTACAGCCCAATTTCTCGGTAGGTGAACTTGTTGTTGATTCACACATATTAAACGTTCAACAACAAGATGTTGTTATTGCTTGGTAAAAACTGACACACTTTAAAACACACGCTCAACATCAGCGATTATATTTTTAGGATTTGATTATGAACAACGAACTACTACATCACTTAGAACAACGCATCAACGAAGCAGTTGAAGAAATAGGTTCCCTGCGTAAGCGCATTGCGGATTTAGAAATGCAAAATTACGAATTAAACGAAGAAAAATCAGAACTACAGAACACGTTAAACCAATCCAAAGAGCAGCAGTCAAATTGGGAAAGCTCGCTTTCTCAAATGCTGAGCCGATTAAATCAAATGGACAACAAACAATGAGATCAGTACTTCTAGTAGCGGCACTGATGTTAGTCAGTGCTCATACCTATGCTATTGACCAAGGCGGTCAAATTGCCAGTTTAATCACCTTTGAATCAGCGGCCGCTCGCCCAGATGGCAGAGACGGAGAAGACAATGTTACGTCCATATTGAATGCCGGCATGGAATTCACTACACCTGCAAACATTTCTTTTCATGGTGGCTTTAGCTTTGTACTAGGCGAAAGCTTTGAAAGCGCAATTCACCTAGGCACTCGCTTATACAGCGCCAGCCCAGCATTACAAATTTTTCCTGGATTGCCCATGTGGTCTTACATAGGGGGCGGCGTATCGTTTTTAGATGAGGTTGTTTTCTACCCAGAAGCCGGCTTTCGCATTGCCACCTCTGATGCATCTCGTATCGATATATTCATTAAAGTACTCAACAGTGATGACGAAACCTACGACAAACACATCATGGTTGGCGCAGGATTAACTTTTTAAATAACATGAAATTTGCACCATTTATCATTGCGGGCTTTTTAATTACAACAACCTATGCTTGGTGGCAAAGCAATGAAGGCATTACTGTCACTTTGCCAAATGAGATACAAAAGAAAGAAATGCTTGGAACCAGTAACACCCGAAGCATTCCATTAAGCCCAATACAAAACTGAGCCTCGTGTTTATGGAACATTTAATTGCCCAACTCGAAGCAAGGATTGACTGGCTAACAAAACAGCTAGAAGATGCTAACGAGGAGATACAACAGCTAAAGGATAGCAAACCAAGTACCACTGAGCACAATGCCTCAATGGACTTACTGACACAAATGGAAAGTCGCTCCACTGAAGATCAACTGCAATTTTATATAGCAGACTCATTAGATCTTCTGGAAACAAAAAACATAGCAGCGACCCCACAACAAAAAGCGAGTCCAGCAGTTGAGCATCAACTCAACTTTGACTTACTGTACGAAGGTGTTGAACCTGACACCACCAACACGACAACTGAACAGACGAATTACATGACTACACAACAACCAGAGCCTAGCAAGCTAGCGGAAGAAGAAAAACAAACTGATGTTGATATGACGCCAAGTGACATGCCTACTCAACAGGAAGCCACTATGACGGCAGAACAACGGAAACGTCAGCGCAATCAGAAAAACAACCGTCGTCTTATTAAGATGTTGGAAGACCGCTACCCGAAAGCCTTCAATTGGAACCAACCTAAGCCTCTTAAAGTGGGCATAGACCAGGACATGGTTTTAGATGACGACTTCAATGCCAGTAAGCAAAAACGTGCCTTAGCGGCCTACACACGCTCAGACAGATATAAAAAATGCCTTTTGTCTGGTCAGCCTCGCATTGACTTGGAAGGGATTGCTGTAAATGACGAACCGGCACTGCCTGAATCTATGATGCCTCGCAAGCCAAAAGCGACCACCAATCGCCCAACCAAAGACAAAGCGCCACGCCCGAACAAGGCTAAAGCAAATACCAAGCCCCAAACAAACAAGAAAACCAAAAAAGTCGCCCCAAAAACAGACAGTCAGTACGATAATCTGTCACCAGAAGATCGAATGAAAGCCAAGTTGGAAAAATTATTAAATAAATCTTAAAAAATAGTTTACATCCCTGAGCGCGGTATATATTATATGCCGCGCTGCTGTGGAGGGGTTCCCGAGTGGCCAAAGGGAGCAGATTGTAAATCTGCCACGAAAGTTTCGGTGGTTCGAATCCACCTCCCTCCACCATTTCTCTATTCACAAGATAATATCTTGTTTCCTATATAAAAAATCTCCTCGACACTCTTAAAAAATCAAAAAGAAACAACACCAATCCGCTTAAAACACCTAATTCAGCCCAAAGACCACCATAAAAAAACCTTCATTAAAGAAATACACCGCACATAGAAACAAAAGCAACCTTAAAACACCACAGAACGCGATACAACACCCACACCCAACACTTCAAACCCTTACCCCTACAGATAAGGCTACAACCCCACCAACAACCTAATACAAGCAAAACAACCAAGAAAAGACAACTGGAAAGCTGGAAAGCTGGAAAGCTGGAAAGCTGGAAAGCTGGAAAGCTGGAAAGCTGGAAAGCTGGAAAGCTGGAAAGCTGGAAAGCTGGAAAGCTGGAAAGCTGGAAAGCTGGAAAGCTGGAAAGCTGGAAAGCTGGAAAGCTGGAAAGCTGGAAAGCTGGAAAGCTGGAAAGCTGGAAAGCTGGAAAGCTGGAAAGCTGGAAAGCTGGAAAGCTGGAAAGCTGGAAAGCTGGAAAGCTGGAAAGCTAAAACACAAGCCTCAATAGATCAAGCAAAAAGCTGAAGAAAGCACAGAAATAGGGGACACTTAGAATTTAAAACAAAGAGAAGAGTAAGAATGGTGGGTCGTACTGGATTCGAACCAGTGACCAATTGATTAAAAGTCAACTGCTCTACCAACTGAGCTAACGACCCATTCTTAATGATATTCTGTATTCTGATGGTCGGAGTAGAGGGATTCGAACCCCCGACATCCTGCTCCCAAAGCAGGCGCGCTACCAGACTGCGCTATACTCCGATGGCTCCTCGAACTGGACTCGAACCAGTGACCCAATGATTAACAGTCATTTGCTCTACCAACTGAGCTATCGAGGAATTAATCAGATTAGTGCAGAAAATCGCATTAGAGATAGTTGGTGGGTCGTACTGGATTCGAACCAGTGACCAATTGATTAAAAGTCAACTGCTCTACCAACTGAGCTAACGACCCAACTATCATAGTAATGGGGTGGACGATGGGGCTCGAACCCACGACCGATGGAATCACAATCCATAGCTCTACCAACTGAGCTACGCCCACCACTACTAAATGAAAGATAAAAATTGGTCGGAGTAGAGGGATTCGAACCCCCGACATCCTGCTCCCAAAGCAGGCGCGCTACCAGACTGCGCTATACTCCGATGGCTCCTCGAACTGGACTCGAACCAGTGACCCAATGATTAACAGTCATTTGCTCTACCAACTGAGCTATCGAGGAACTAATTTTATCTTTGCCGCAACTTAACACCTTTAGAAGATGGCGGAGGAGGAGAGATTCGAACTCTCGGTAGGCTATTAACCTACGCCAGTTTTCAAGACTGGTGCATTAAACCGCTCTGCCACCCCTCCGTTGCGAGCGAGGTGTATATTACTGATTTGAAATTTCAGTGCAACATTTTTTTGAAAAAAATTTAACTTTTTTCACTCACATAGCGCTGATCCGCCTTTGTACGAATCCAAACATTGGAAAACCAGTAGTAACTACGCCCTGCTCTATCCGGCATGGTACAGTTAATACGACCACGTCCGGTACCAAATGCTTTCGGTGCTGTCGCTACCACCTCACGATCTGAAGCCCACTCTAATGCCGCTTTCCCCTGTCCGGAGACATAACAAGCTAAATCTTTGAAACGATATTTACCTTCTTTAAAGGTCAAACGAATTGACACAGGATCCACGCCGGCAAAATCACCACCAGCATCAACCGTTAATAACGGCATAGGCTGTGAATTTAACTTGGTTTTCAAGGTCGACAACTTGGAATACGCACCAGACGCTGGAAAACGCGGTAAATTCTCAAAATCGGAATCCGCACTCACAACACCTGATTGCTGACCAAAAGCCATGATGCCTTTTTCGGCCATCATGGAACGAATGGTTTGGTTGGACTCGCCATATGGGTAAGCTAACATTTTAGGAGAATGGCCTAGGTGTTCATTCAATAAAGCTTCAACGGTATCGACTTCCGTTTCCATTCGCGTTGACCAAGCGACATCGGTTTCACCCTCAAGCTTACGCAACATATAAGGATGACTGATAGTATGATTAGCAAACACACCACCAAATTCTTCCATCTCTTTCATTTGTTGCCATGTTAAGAAGCTACGACTGTTACGCTCAACTGGTTCCGTATTGATGAACACAGTAAAGGGAAAGTGTCGCTCTTTTAAAATAGGAAAACCCGCTTTATAGATGTTGCGATAGGCATCATCAAAAGTAATGGCAACAGCTTTTTCAGGTAAAGCCTTATTCGCCTTTAAATCCTCTAACGCTGTTTTAAGATCAATCACCTTAAAACCCGCGGTTTGAAGATAGTCCATATGCTCAGTGAATTGCTCAGGTGTGACTGAGGTGGATTTCGGTGACGTACTGCTCACATGGTGGTATTGCAAAACGGGGAGAAAATCCTGCGCTTGCGCCATCATACTCATTCCCAACGCACCGACAAGCAAACCACAACGCATCACTCCATAGCGAACCTTTGACAACATGCCACTTCTTCCTCTTTGTTTAATATTTGCCCATTCTACGCGACCCATAGGCAAAATGACCAGCTCAGGTCAGAACTTCCGATGTGAGCAAACTGTTATGGCCGTTTTACTATGTCACTGCATCTACTTTTCTGTTCGACAGAATCCTACACTCAAATGATCTCGACCCCGTTACACGATACTTTGGAGCGCGTTATGTCAAAAGCCAATTTCTACCAAAACCTCGCAACGCAATTAGATCAAATAAAAGATCAAGGCTTATATAAGCAAGAGCGTCCAATGATAACCCCGCAGGCTAGTCAAATTACCACAGTGGATCAACAGCCCCTGATTAACCTATGTGCTAACAACTATTTAGGGTTGGCCAATGATTCTGACGTGACGAAAGCCGCTCATCAGGCATTGGATCAATTTGGTTATGGGATGGCCTCTGTACGCTTCATTTGTGGCACTCAAAGCATACATACAGAACTTGAACAAAGTCTTAGCCAATTTTTGGGGATGGAAGACACCATACTTTATTCATCTTGCTTTGACGCGAATGGCGGTTTATTTGAAACACTTTTAGATAAAGACGATGCGATCATCAGTGATGCACTCAATCATGCCAGCATTATTGATGGCATTCGGCTCTGTAAAGCACAGCGTTATCGCTATGCCAATAATGATATGGCCGAACTTGAAGCAGCCTTACAAGACGCCAATAAAAATGGTGCGACAACCAAACTCATTGTCACCGACGGCGTGTTTTCAATGGACGGTATCATTGCTGATCTAAGAAGTATTTGTGATCTCGCAGATCAATACCAAGCGTTAGTAATGATAGACGATTCGCACGCAGTAGGGTTTCTTGGCGAGCATGGCCGAGGAAGTCATGAATACTGTGATGTTATGGGCCGTATTGACATTATCACAGGGACACTAGGAAAAGCCTTAGGCGGTGCTTCAGGTGGTTATACTAGCGCTTCTAAAGAGATCGTTGAGTGGTTACGCCAACGTTCCCGCCCTTATCTATTCTCAAACGCACTAGCCCCTGTGATTACCGCCACTAGCCTTAGCATTCTAGAAAAGTTACAAGACAATGATCAAGCGCACAAACAGTTAAACACCAACAGCCAATATTTCAGAACAAAAATGGCCGCACTAGGCTTTGAGCTGGTTGCAGGCGACCATCCGATCATTCCAGTCATGTTAGGCGACGCAAAGCTGGCACAAGCCATGGCAAATGCGTTATATAAAGAAGGGATCTTTGTTACGGGCTTTGCGTTTCCGGTCGTACCAATGGGCAAAGCTAGAATCCGTACTCAAATGTCGGCAGCACATACACAGGAACAACTCGACCAAGCCATTCAAGCCTTCGCGAAAGTGGGTCGAGAAATGGGCATTATTAAGGGAGAAAACGCATGAAAGCATTGGCCAAGTTACACTCCGAAAAAGGCATTTGGTTAACCCATGGTGAGCCACCAGAATGCGGTCATAATGATGTGATTATAAAAATCCGTAAAACCGCGATATGCGGAACGGACATGCACATTTACCATTGGGATGAATGGTCGCAAAATACCATTCCCGTCCCAATGATCATTGGCCATGAATTTGTTGGCGAAATCGTCGAAATTGGCCCTGAAGTAAGTGGCTTTAATCTGGGTGACCGAGTCTCTGGCGAAGGCCATATCACCTGTGGCCATTGCCGTAATTGTCGTGCAGGTCGACGCCATCTATGCCGTAAGACGCTAGGTGTCGGAGTTAACCGCACAGGCGCCTTTGCTGAATACTTGGCCATCCCAGCGAGTAACGCGTTTAAAATCCCAGACAACATAAGCGATGAAATGGCCGCCATCTTTGACCCTTTTGGCAACGCCGCACATACCGCCTTATCATTTGATCTCATTGGCGAAGACGTTTTAATTACTGGCGCTGGCCCAATTGGCGCCATGGCCGCAGCCATTGCCAAACATGTGGGTGCTCGTAATATAGTGATCACAGACGTGAACAATTTCCGTTTAGAACTCGCTCTCAAAATGGGTGCCACCCGAACGGTTAACGTCAGTCAAGAATCCTTATCGGATGTGATGGCAGAATTGGGTATGGGAGAAGGCTTTGATGTGGGCCTAGAAATGTCGGGCAATGATCAAGCATTTCGCTCTATGCTAGAAAACATGAATCATGGGGGCAAAATCGCCATGCTCGGTATTCCTGGCAAAGACACTCTCATCGACTGGAATCAGGTCATTTTCAAAGGCCTGATTATCAAGGGCATTTATGGTCGCGAAATGTATGAAACCTGGTACAAAATGGTGGCTATGCTGCAATCAGGTTTAGACATTAGTCCAATTATTACGCATCGATTCAATGTTGACGATTTCCAGCAAGGTTTTGACGCCATGAGTTCGGGTCAATCCGGAAAAGTCATCCTAGACTGGCGCTAAGTGATTAAAACTTGCGTCAAAAACTTGATCGCGTTAGCGTAATTCTTTTCAACGCAAGACAGAGCGGTAACATGTTAGAAATCGGCACCCAAGCACACCCTCGTCCTCATCAAGATGCGCTGTATATTTTATTACATCGCAACCAAGTATTGGTTGAAACAGATCTGCAATTCTTAACGCCATTCACACACTTTCAGCCAAATTCGGATATGGGCGCAGTTTATTGTGGTCAATGGCATGGACAAGATGTTTTCGTTTGCCGTTTTGAGACTGTGCCAAAGGGATTTTCAGAAATAGGCTTGCGCGAGCTATTGTTCCAGCAGGATCAAGATCACTACATTTTACTCAGTCGCGCACATCAATTATCCACTTGGGATAGAGATCATCAGTTTTGTGGTCGCTGTGGCGCAGGCTTGCAGGAAAAGCACGATCGAGAACACACAAAAATTTGCCCTAAATGTCACCTTCGACACTATCCACGCATTTCACCTTGCGTGATCGTCTCTATTCGTAAAGACAATCACATCCTGCTCGCTCGCGGACCACAAGCGCCAAAAGACCGTTACAGTAATATTGCGGGCTTTGTTGAAGCTGGAGAAACCTTAGAACAAGCCGTCATACGTGAAGTAAGAGAAGAAGTCGGTATAGAAGTGACCAACATTCGCTATGTCAGCAGTCAACCATGGTCGTTTCCTCATCAATTAATGACTGGATTCTTTGCGGATTACGCCAGTGGAGAGCTCACCCCAGCACCGGGTGAGATTGAAGAAGCAGGTTGGTGGCCCATTGAGGATTTGCCTATGATTCCAAACCAAGCCACCATTTCGGGTCAGCTTATCTTGCAACACACGGAATGGATAAAGGAACAAGATTAATCAGCCAACATGGCACTGGTATTCCAGTGCCAAATACCTATACTAGCCTTCCCTTTAGTCATATGTTTACTCCCTAATAATAAGATTGAGAAAAACGTGGAAGCCTTACTTCAGTCCATTGAAAAGAAAGTTCGTCCCTTAATCGGTCAAGGAAAAGTCGCAGATTACATTCCAGCATTAGCGCAAGTGGATCCTAATCAGTTTGGTATCGCCATATACAGTAACGATGGTGCCCTATATCAAGCAGGCCAAGCGGACACTGAATTCTCCATACAAAGTATCTCGAAAGTGTTTAGCCTAACCCTCGCCATAAAACATTATGGCGAAGACATGTGGCAACGGGTGGGGCGAGAGCCTTCTGGCAACCCTTTTAACTCGCTTGTGCAGTTAGAATACGAGTCAGGCGTCCCACGAAACCCTTTCATCAATGCTGGTGCTTTGGTCATTAGTGACATGAACCAATCGCGCTTTGCTGCTCCACATTATGCCATGCGGGAATTTATCCGACGTCTAGCCGATAACCCAAACATTACATCAGACAAATTAGTGTCCGATTCAGAGTACGAGTTTCGAGCTCGTAACGCATCAATGGCGTATTTAATGAAAGCCTTTGGCAATTTTGATAATGATGTGGAAGCTGTTCTTCACAACTACTTCGATAACTGTGCGGTGCGCATGAACTGCATTGATCTGGCCAAAGCCTTCAGTTTTCTAGCCAATAAAGGCTTCTCTCAACACAGTAATGAACAGATACTAAGTCCAAGAGAAACCACCCAAGTGAATGGCTTATTGGCTACCAGCGGTCTTTATGATGAAGCTGGAAACTTTGCCTATCGTGTTGGTTTACCAGGCAAAAGTGGTGTCGGTGGTGGCATCATTGCCATTGTGCCAAATCAATTTTCCATGTGCGTTTGGTCCCCTGAATTGAACAAATCCGGTAACTCTTTAGCGGGTATGGCGGCACTGGAAGCCCTATCGGAAAGCATAGGGTGGTCGGTGTTTGGTTAAAAAGCCCTAGGTTGAAATAATCACACTTGAAACGATTACAAACATAAAAAAGCTCCCTAATGTTCTTAAGGAGCTTTTTTGTTAAATATATAACTCGTTACTAATCGGTAATGACCTTGTAGCATGGTTCATAAGCACTGCCTGGCAGTTTCATTCGCTGTTGATCAACAAACGCCTGTAACAATGCATCCAACTTCGACAGCAAAGCCTTATCTCCATGAATTTCAAACGGACCAAACTCTTTAATGTGCGCCACGCCCTGAGCTTTCACATTACCAGCCACAATAGAAGAAAATGCCCGGCGTAGATCCGCTGCCAACAAATGCGTCTCTTGTCCAAAATGCAAATTCAACTGACGAACATTGTCATGTGTCGGCTCAAACGGATGCTGGAACTCTTCGGGTATGTGCAACTTCCAATTATAATAAAACGCATCTTGATGAGCTTTTCGATATTGACGTACTTCGTCCATCCCTTGCTTCATGATACGAGCAACTGTGACCTCATCATCAATCACGATTTGATATTTATTTTGCGCTTCCTTACCCAGTACCTCCCCAATGAAAGTATGGATTTGCTCAAAATAATCAGCACTTTCTTTTGGCCCAGTAAAGACCAGAGGAAAAGGGACATCGGCATTTTTAGGGTGTAATAAAATCCCCAAAATATAAAGAATTTCTTCTGCCGTTCCGGCGCCACCAGGGAAGACAACAATGCCATGTCCAGCACGTACAAAGGCCTCTAATCGTTTCTCAATGTCTGGCATGATCACCAATTGATTGACAATCGGGTTTGGCGATTCTGCGGCAATAATACCGGGTTCGGTTAAACCTAAGTAAATGCCATTTTTAATTCGTTGTTTTGCATGAGCAATGGCCGCCCCTTTCATCGGTCCCTTCATGGCACCAGGCCCACAGCCTGTACAAATATTTAACTCTCTTAGACCAAGTTCATGACCGACTCGCTTAGTGTAATCATATTCATGGCGAGCAATCGAATGGCCTCCCCAACATACAATCATGTCGGGATTTTGAATCCGTCGAAATACATCTGCATTGCGTAACAATTCAAACACCACATTCGTCAGCTTTTCTGAACTAGCGTTGGTTAAGCCTTTTGCTAAATCGTATTCGTGGTGAGTAAAAATAATGTCACGCAGTACACTGAATAACATTTCACGTACGCTGCTAATCATTTTGCCATCAACAAAGGCGCTGCTTGGGGCATTTTTTAACTGAAGTTTAACACCACGTTCTTGTTGGATAATTTGAATATCAAAGTCAGCAAATTCCTCCATCACGGCTTGCGGATCATCTGAATCACTGCCGCAATTTAAAATCGCCAGAGCACAACGATGAAATAAATCATGAAGCGGACCCGACTCTTCAGACAATCGGGAAATTTCATCTTGTGACAACATTTCTAACGCACCTTTAGGTGCGACTAACGCATCAACGCGATCTTCATTCGGCATGGATCGCCCTCCTTCTCATCATCTTTTTTCTGTCTATAAACATATTGGTCACGATCACCTTGTTTATCAAGCCCGCTTAACAAAGTTAACAAAAATCCTTATTGTTAAATCAATCATTTAGCGCCTTCATTAGCCCATTTGAAGCCGCAAGCGAGCCACAGGACGCTCATCAATCACAATATGAATAAGGGCCGTAATAAAGGCAATAATACAAGCGGTCCACCAAACAACATCATAAGAGCCTGTGTGATCATATAAATACCCGCCTAACCAAACGCCACTAAACGAACCAAGTTGATGCCCTAAAAAGACAATGCCGTACAACATGCCCATATAACGTAAACCAAACATTTGTGCGACTAAGCCCGATGTCGGAGGAACCGTCGCAAGCCACAGTAAACCCGTGACAATAGAGAAAAGATAAACCGACCACGTTGTCATTGGATAAATCATGAAGAGCGCAATACTGACAGCCCGTAAGACGTAAATAATGGTCAGTAATTTTTTCTTAGAATAAATGCCTGCCCAGCTGCCAGATAACAAACAACCAAAAATATTAAACAAGCCAATTAACGACAAACTCACCACCGCTAAATCGGGGGAAAAACCTTCATCTGACAAAAAGGCAGGCATGTGAACCGTAATAAATGCCAGCTGAAAACCACACACAAAAAAACCAATCACCAACAACCAATAATGTGAATAGGCGCCCGCTTCTTTTAGCGCTTCAGACATGGTCTGTGTGTTTTCAGCCACGTTAGCATGGCCTCCTTTGGCCGTCTTTTCGTGACGAAATGGCCCAGACAAAAAGACCATCATCAGAGCACAACCCGCTAACAACATTAACGCGTTACTCCAACCATAAGCAGAGATGAACCCCTGTGCGACTGGAATCACAAATAATTGCCCTGCCGAACCCGCTGCACTGCCTAGACCCAGTGCAAAAGAGCGTTTCTCAGGTGCGACCATACGAGCCATCGCTGGCAATACAACGCCAAAACCTGTGGCGGCAATCCCCATTCCCATTAACACGCCAGCACCCAAATTCAACCCTGTAATACTAGTCGCATCCGCGGTGACGTATAGCCCTAAAGCATACAAAGCAGCCCCTATAAACAAGGTTTTCAGGGTGCCAAAACGATCCGAAAAAGCGCCAGCCAAGGGTTGAAAAAGCCCCCAGCATAGGTTTTGTAACGCCAATGCAAAGGCAAACACCTCACGACCATAACCGAATTCTTGAGAAATGGGGGCCATAAAAAAGCCCATTGAAGAGCGTAAGCCAAAGTTCAATGCTAATAAAACGCAAATCAGAGCAATTGCGACACTGACTAAACGGACGGGACTGGACATATTTTTTCCTCAGTCAATTCCATGATAAATAAAGCAAAGCATCATAGGAGCTTTCAAGGTACTAGAGCAAGCAAAAACAAAAACGCCCAACCACAATCTTGGTCGGGCGTGTATGCTAAGGCTTGATGTTTACAATCGATTTTAAAGTGTCGTAAAAGCCCCACCTTTTTCCAAGGCCTGTTGATAACCTACTTGGTTTTCCACCTGAGACAAAAATCGGCGTATGTTAGGATAAGAAGATAAATCCATTCGCGTACTGGAAGCCTGTAACGGAAAACTCATTTGAATATCCGCCGCAGTTAATGTTTCACCCGTAAACCAAATTCGGTCCGCAAGTGTCGCTTCAATAAAATCGAGTTGTGGCTGTAAACGGGGTTGAATGAATTTTTGCGTCACTTTATCCGTCAGCGCTTTAGCAATCGGCTTTATAAAAAATGGCATGGGATTTTTTGGCACTTTGGTCATCACCAATTTCATCACCAACAAAGGCATCAAAGAACCTTCAGCAAAGTGCAACCAAAACCGATAGTCCAATAAAGCTTGCCCTTCGCTTGGTCGCAAGCCTTTATCTTCATCGTATTTATCCAGCAAATACTCAATAATGGCGCCTGACTCCACAATGGTATTATCACCATCAGTCAAAATCGGCGCTTTTCCTAAAGGGTGTATTTTCTTAAGGGATTCAGGTGCTGAAGCCGTATCTGGGTCACGCTTATATTCAATAATTTCATAGGATAAGTTGAGCTCTTCGAGCAACCACAAAATACGCTGTGATCGGGAATTTTCTAAATGATGAACTTGAATCATAATGACCTCCTGTATCTTGGCAAACTATCCCTATCCTTGATAAATAGCAAGTCATAAAAAAGCCCAATAAAGCAATCTGCCTTCATTGGACTTTTGAAGCCTAATAGAGGTTTTTATGTTCCCTTAATGGCTAATCATCCATGGCCTTTGAGATGGGAATACTTTACTACCATCTGGCAACAGGACAACTTGCTGCTTTAAAGCACTTTGTTCTTGCCTATGCTCCGAGCAGCCACAATGGCTAGCCTTACGCCCTTGACCTTCTCTTAATAAAGCAAACTGATGCCTGTCTTCCGCTTCCGCTCTGGAGTCTTGAGTCGATATGATCGGTTGGTGCCTTGCCGCTTCATTCGTCTCAGCCGATTGACGTGCTGCAGGTGACATAGACAAGGCGGTCGGCGCAACTAAAATCACTGGCGCACATGACGCTTGGCACTTAGGACAAGGAAACGCTTCTCCCGCCTTATCCATAGACACCAGTTCGTGAAACAAACCATGCTCTGCACATTTAAAATCATAAATAGGCATACACTCCTCCGGACTATTTATCTGCTGAAAGTGGTATATCAACGCTGCCATCTAGATGAATCTCTGGCCCATCTGCGTTTGGTTGCACATCAAACTCAAAAATGTCCGTAGGTAGCCATAAAGTTGCACAAGCATTCGGAATATCCACCACACCACTAATGTGTCCTTGTACAGGAGCACACCCTAAAATAGCGTAAGCCTGAGCGTCACTGTAACCAAATTTTGTCAGATACTTGATCGCATTCAAACAGGCCTGTCGATAAGCAATATGAACATCTAAATAATGCTGTTTGCCGCCTTCATCGACCGAAATACCTTCAAATATCAAATAATCATCGTATTTTGGCGTAATGGGACTGGGTTTGAAAATTGGGTTTTTAATACCATATTTTTCCATTCCCTCTTTCACTAGACTCACTCGCATATGAATCCAACCGGCCATTTCAATGGCACCACAGAAGGTAATTTCTCCGTCACCTTGGCTGAAGTGCAAGTCCCCCACACTTAAGCCTGCGCCTTTTACATACACTGGAAAATATACTTTTGAACCTCGTGAAAGGTCTTTTATGTCGCAGTTCCCGCCATGTTCACGTGGCGGAACCGTTCGTGCGCCTTCCGCGGCAGCCACGTCTCTGGCCTCTCCCGTCATGCGCCCCATGTGGGCGGTTTCTGCATACGGTAAAGTGGCTAGTTCTGGAGTGCGATCAGGCTCTGTATCGTAAAGGGCTTTTTCTCGAGTGTTCCACTCTTCTAACATGTCTTTAGAAGGCAAACAGCCAATCAAGCCAGGATGAATCAGGCCCGCGAACTCGACGCCTGGAATATGGCGAGAGCTGGTAAACATGCCCTTAAAGTCCCAAATAGATTTCTGCGCTTGTGGAAAATGTTCCGTTAAAAAGCCGCCGCCATTTTGCTTGGAAAAGAACCCATTAAAGCCCCATTGACTGTCATCAAAAGTTCCAATATCCAGAATATCAACCACCAATAAATCACCCGGTTCCGCACCTTCTACGCCCACTGGACCGGACAAAAAATGCACCTGAGACAAGTCTACATCGCGGACATCGTCCGCAGAGTCATCATTCTGAATCTGTCCACCTGTCCAATCGACACACTCGATAATAAAGTCATCACCTGGCTTAACCATGGACGCCATAGGGATATCTGGGTGCCATCGATTGTGGATCATGTCATTGTCATAAGGCGATTCTTTTAAATTAACTTTTATGATTGTTTCTGCCATTTCGGTGCTCCTCAGTTATTACATTAGGTTGTTGCTTATCTGATTAATGCTTGCCTGGTTTATGGCTAAAGGTCATTCCTTACCACTAAACCGATAAATAGCCTTTGATTTTTTCGATATCCACCTCACTCCTGTGGTCTTCATGGATAAAGTTCCCCTTGTCTATCACTATGATTCGATCTGCCACTGCCATGGTGAAACTCAACACCTGTTCCGAGACAATGATGGTGATGTCACGCATTTTCTTTATTTCATTGAGCACATTGGCAATGTCTTTAATGATGGAAGGTTGAATGCCTTCGGTTGGCTCATCCAGTAATAGCACTTTAGGGTTTGTCACTAAGGCTCGAGCAATCGCCAACTGTTGCTGCTGACCACCGGACAAATTGCCGCCTTTACGATGGCGCATGTCCTGTAACACTGGAAACAGGGCATAAATGTCATCAGGGATTTTCTTAAGTTTTGACACTCCCATACCAGTTTCTATGTTTTCTTGCACCGTCAAATTGGGAAAAATCATTCTGCCTTGAGGAACATAAGCCACTCCTCTGGCCACTCTTTGATAGCTTTCACTTTTAGAGATATCCATACCATCCACTTGGATTCCCCCAGCGCTTAAGGGCAGTACGCCAATCAGCGACTTAAACAAAGTGGTTTTCCCCATGCCATTTCGCCCCATAATGGCAAGCGTCTCATTTTTTTCAGCGCTAAAAGTCACCCCGTGAATCACTTCACTCTGTCCGTAACTCACTTTTAAATTGTCTACGTGCAACATGTTTCACCCCCATTTAGGTTGCCAAAATCACCCTAACAACCATGTCAAAACCATTAGTGACCGAGATACACCTCGATCACTTTAGGATCCTTTTGCACTTCATCCATTTTTCCCGATGCCAGTATTTTTCCCTGATGCAATACCGTTACCCTATGAGCAATTCGCTCAACAAATTCCATGTCGTGTTCAATCACCAAAACAGAACGGCCTTGACTGATTTTGTTCAGCAGTTCCGCGGTCTGTTCCCGCTCTTTTACACTCATGCCTGCCACAGGTTCATCCAACATCAGCAGTTGAGGGTCTTGAATTAACAACATGCCAATCTCCAGCCATTGTTTTTGTCCATGACTCAACAAGGCGGCTTCCGTTTCTATTTCGTCCTCCAGCATGATTTGCTGGGCGACCTCATGAATCTTCGCCATCACCTTGGCACTGCGTTTAAACACTAACGAACCAAACACGCCTCGACCTTCGGGATACGAGACCTCAAGGTTCTCAAACACAGATAAGTTTTCGTAAATGGAAGGCGTCTGGAACTTTCGCCCCACACCTTTACGCACAATTTCATGCTCTGATAAGGAAGTAAGTTCCTGATTTAAAAACTTGATACTGCCCGAGGTAGACTTGGTTTTACCGCAGATCAAATCCAGCACTGTGGTCTTGCCAGCCCCATTTGGCCCAATGACCACATGAAGCTCATTTTTATCGATATAAAGGGTTAAATCGTCCACAGCTTTAAAGCCATCAAAAGAAACCGTTAGATCTTCTATGCTTAAAGAAAAGTCAGTATTCGTCATAGGTCACCTTCCTCTCTGTTCAACAATACTCGGTTCAAAAAGACTAGGTCCAACAACACTAGATTGACTGCCCACATTGCCATTAGTTGAACTCCTTCATGTCTAGAGAAGAGGCTATCTTGACCTGCTTAGATTCGTCTGGCGTGGCACGAAATCGCTGTAATAATGCCGGGCTGTATTGGCTCCATAACCCAGCCAGACCATTCGGAAAAAACATCACCACGGCAATAAAGGTTCCACCCATTAAGAACAGCCACAGTTCAGGAAAAGATTCAGAAAAAGCGGTTTTACCAAAATTAATCAGCAGGGTTCCGTACACCACACCTATGAGCGACATACGTCCTCCGACCGCGGCAAAAATAACCATTTCAATAGACGGCACAATGCCCACAAAAGACGGCGACATAAAGCCCACCTGCAAGGTAAACATGGCGCCACCAATGGCCGACACAAAAGCGGCAAAACAGAAAATAAAAATCTTAAAATTCGCCACGTCATAACCAGAAAAGCGCACCCGATCTTCTTTATCGCGGATGGCCAACAGAAGACGTCCAAATTTGCTGCTTAAAATATAGCGAGACAAAACAATCACACCGATTAACAAGGCGCAGTTAATGTAATAGAAAAGGGTTTTAGCGCCGTCTGAGGTCATGTCCCAACCATTCAACGTACGCAAATCGGTAATGCCGTTAATGCCCCCTGTGTAGCCTTGCTGGCCAACAATTAACACCGTCAAAATGACCGCGATAACCTGCGTAATAATGGCAAAATACACCCCACCCACTCGGCGTTTAAACATAGCCACACCAATGATGTAAGCAAATAAAGCCGGCAACACTAAAATCGCTACAAGCGTAAAAGCAAAGCTATTAAAGGGCTCCCAAAACCAAGGCAAGGCGGTCAGCTGGTTCCAGTCCATAAAGTCTGGAATACCTGGCGTCGATTGAATGGCAGTGTTCTCTGGTGAGGACGCCTCAAGCTTCAAGAACATAGCCATTCCATAGCCACCCAAACCAAAAAATATCCCTTGGCCCAGACTTAATGTGCCTCCATACCCCCATAACAACACCAAACTAATCGCCGCAAAGGCGTAGGTTAAATACTTGCCCACTAGGTTTAACCGAAAGTTGTCTAGGAACAGTGGAAACACAATCAGTATCAACACAGAGAGAACCAGTAATCCCATCGCCCCGGATTTACCACCCAACAATTTGTCATACACAAAACTCATATCAGACTCCGGACTTATTTAAGTCGTCATGTTGTCCATCGATTTCGTTACTTATCAGCACACCAACACATACACACTCACTAACGGCGTACTTTGCTGGCAAAAAGCCCCTCAGGCTTAAACATCAGGATCACCACCAAAACAAGTAAGGTCAGAACTTTGGCCATTGAGCCACTAATGAAGAATTCGAGAATGGATTGCGCCTGAGCAATAGAAAAGGCCGAGGCAATCGTGCCAAACAAGCTGGCCGCCCCGCCAAACACAACCACCATAAAGGTATCCACAATATACAAGGTTCCTGTGGTCGGACCGGTCGAAGCTATGGTGGTAAAAGCCGCTCCAGCGATGCCCGCAATACCGCAGCCAAGGGCAAAGGTGTAGCGATCAATTTTCTTGGTATTAATACCAACAGCGCCACTCATGGAACGGTTTTGCGTTGTGGCGCGTACTTGTAAACCCCAGCTCGATTTAAACATCAGATAAAACACGCCCAATGTGACAGCAATGGTTAAGGCAAGTACAAATAAACCATTAATGGGGATATCAATAAGGTCTGTCACCGGATAAGCCCCCATTAACCAGTCGGGCAAAGTCGGGCTCACTTCACGGGCACCAAACAGGGAGCGAAACGACTGCTGCATGATCAGACTAAGTCCCCAGGTCGCTAACAAAGTATCAAGAGGGCGCGAATACAAATGTCGAATCAACACATACTCAGCCAGGTAACCCATGGCACCGGCCACTAAAAAGGCCAATACGATCGAGAAAACAAAATAAAAAGGCAAAAAGGCGGGAAAGAAACTTTCCGTTACCGAAGACATGAGATAGGTTGTATAGGCTCCCACCGCCATAAACTCACCATGAGCCATATTAATGACGCCCATTTGTCCAAAAATAATGGCTAAGCCTAAGGCCATCAAAAGAAGTACACTGAATAAACTAATTCCGGAAAAACCCTGCATCGCAAAGATGGCACCGAGTTCACTGTAGCTGTATCCACCCATAGTAAGCCCCTAATGTGTGATTGCTTGAAGTAAAATGCGACTGTTTTAAGCGTCGCTTTTTCATCGCAATCCAATGATCATTCATCATCAAAGGATTGCTTGAAAAAGTACTCGTACATAACGCAACAGGATCTATTGATAACCTTCAGGGAATGGATCGGGTTGAATGAGTTCAGACTCATATACGACCGTAGCTTGACCATCTTTTTTCCATTGACCCACCCTAGCTTTACTCCACAGGTGATGGTTAGGATCAAGTTTGACGTAGCCTTCAGGCGCCGTCGTCAATTCAATGTCACCGCTTTGAGAAGCCGCCACCACTTTGTCAATATCAAAACTGCCCGCTTTTTCGACGGCAGCCTTCCACAACCAAGGGCCAAGATAAGCGGCTTGAGTAACATCACCGATCACACTGTCCTCACCCCACATTTGCTTAAAGGCGGCCACAAAATCTTTGTTGTTGGCATTATCCAAACTTTGGAAGTACTTCATGATGGAGTAAAAACCGTCTAGGTTTTCACCACCTATGCCCAACACCTCATCTTCTGTGACAGAAATCGTTAACAGGGTTTGTTTTTTAGAGGTAATACCAGCGGCTTTAAGCTGCTTAAACCAAGCGACATTACTACCACCAACAACAGCGGCGTAGATCACATCTGGTTTACGTAAGCGAATTTTATTAATGACCGAGCCAAATTGGGTATCACCAAGTGGCTTATACTCTTCACCGACTACCTTGCCACCCAACACCTTTTCAATGTGTTTACGAGCAATTTTCATCGAAGTTCTAGGCCAGATATAATCAGAACCGATTAAATAAAAGGTTTTGGCTTTTTTCTCTTTCGCCACCCAATTTAAACCGTCTAAAATTTGTTGTGTGGCTTCTTGCCCTGTGTAAATCACGTTTTTAGATTGCTCTAAACCTTCGTAAAAAGTGGGGTAATACAGCAGGCCATTTTCTTTTTCAAAAACCGGTAAAATGGCTTTTCGAGAGGCTGATGTCCAAGCACCAAATACCGCAGCGACTTTGTCTTGCACCAGCAGTTTGCGACTCTTTTCCGCAAAAGTAGGCCAATCACTGGCACCATCTTCTTGGATGATTTTTATCTGACGCCCTAAAATCCCCCCCATGTCATTAATTTGTTTAATTGCCAATTTTTCAGCTTGTTGAGCTCCTGTTTCACTGATCGCCATGGTGCCAGTCAATGAATGCAGAATGCCGACTGTCACGTCATTATCAGTGACCGCTAGACCTGTGGTATTGACCTCTGCGGCAGACGCAAGGCTCACTTGCGCAGCCAACACCAAGGCGATAGGTAAGGTGAATAACTTACTGAAAATAGACGGCAACAGACGTGTCGTTTGACGAGTGAGCTGATCGGTCGAGCATTTGGGTGGTACGCATGAATAAGCACTCATTACATTACTCCTTGGGTTGATTGATGCCTTTCATTCTGCATCGACCCCCAAACGCCCACCATTGACGAAACACATGACCCATCTAGTTAATTTACGCTATATGACGACCTATCAAAGTTTGTTATATAAAAGGAAGACTTTCATTTGCAGACTTCTTTCTTGACGATCTTCTATGAGGAAATTGTATTTTTTTAATAAACAAAGCAACGGCATAAAACTTGCGTGATTTCCTTCTCCTTAGAAAAATCTCAACGTGAGAGACATTCTAAAAAGACATTGCCTATCTCAGCTTGGAAGCAGTCGGTGAAGGATAACCTTTGATTTAGAAACAAGGCTTGTTTAAAGCAAGGGAAGGTATGAACAAGTCCACTGGCTTCAGCGTGTGGATAACTCTTCTTTATTCGAGGCAAGTTTCGCTGTCCAATATTGAGCATATTGGCAAGAAAGTTAACAAAGAATTAAAGAAAGCTTAGCCCACGCCCTTTGGGTCTTTCAGAGAAACAGCCTATCTTCGTTAAGAGTGATTGAAAGGTATTAACATTCCTGCTCACTCTCGCCTTAATAAGCTGTTTCTCTGATAAGACTGAAGCTCATAAGACTTATTCGTACCTTCCCAAGACATTGACACTTAAAAGGTTGAACTGATGAATAGCGCTCCACAAGATATCTCTCTGGTACGAAGACATTATAATCAATGGGTCGCCAATCAAACCCTTGAAGATTACGCCCTAAGATTCACTGCCAAATCTGCACGACGTTGGTCTATTAGTAAAGTCGCCATCACCGCCTTAGGTGCCATCTCTTTTTTGGTTCTTGAAGCCATCGGCGGAGCCATTACCTTAAGTCACGGTTTTACCAATGCCATCGCGGCCATCCTAGTGGTCAGTGTGATTATTTTCCTTACCGGCGCGCCAATCGCTTACTACTCATCAAAACATGGCATCGATATTGACCTGCTGACTCGAGGGGCGGGGTTTGGCTACATAGGCTCAACCGTTGCCTCTCTCATTTATGCTTCCTTTACCTTTATTTTTTTCGCCTTGGAAGCCAGTGTGCTTGCTTTGGCCCTTGAACTCACATTGGGCCTAAAAGTCTCCATTGGCTACATAGTGAGCAGCGTCATTATCATCCCCATCGTTACCCATGGCATTACCTTTATCAGCCGCTTTCAAGTCTGGAGTCAGCCCATATGGCTCATTCTGCAATGCCTGCCATTAGCCTGCATCGCTCTGCAATATGAAGAAGCGTTTGAGTTATGGGTGAACTTTGAACCCACTATCACTCCCAATACCAGCGCCAGTTATGCTGGTTTCTCTATTCTGGCGTTCGGAGCAGCAGCTTCGGTGTTGTTTTCACTGATCGCTCAAATAGGCGAACAAGTTGATTTTTTACGCTTCTTACCCAAACAAAACCGATCCAATAAAAAAGCTTGGTGGCTTGCCGTCATTTGCGCTGGGCCAGGTTGGATTATCATCGGTGCCATTAAAATGCTGATTGGCTCTTTCCTCGCCGTCCTTTGTCTTCAATATGGTTTCTCTGCAGAGGACGCAGAAGATCCTAACCAGATGTACAAGCTGGCCTTTAGCTATGTCACCAGTTCTGAACAGCTTAGTTTGCTACTATTAGGCGTTTTCGTCATCATTTCTCAACTTAAGATCAATGTTACCAATGCCTATGCGGGTTCAATTGCATGGTCCAACTTCTTTTCTCGCCTGACCTACAATCACCCAGGGCGAGTGGTCTGGTTAGTGTTTAATGTGATCATTGCCATTTTACTGATGGAATTAGGTATCTATCGGGTGCTGGAAGGCATTTTAGGTGGTTATGCCATTGTCGCCCTGTCTTGGATTGGTTCTATTGTGGCCGACCTGACCATTAACAAACCGCTTGGTTTGCGGCCAAATAAAATTGAGTTTAAACGCGCCCATTTGTATGACATCAACCCAGTGGGCATAGGCTCAATGCTAGGCGCTTCCATTATTGGCTTTATTTTTCATGCTGGTTTATTAGGCGAAGAGCCACAAGCCCTTTCATCCTTTATCGCGCTCTTTACGACTTTCATTTTATCGCCACTCATTGCTTGGCTGACCAAGGGAAAATACTACATAGCCCGTCCAGAAGTCATCTTTCATTCAAAGGAAGAATTGCAGTGCAGTGTGTGTCACTATCACTTCGAAAAAGAAGATATGACCCACTGCCCGGCCTACTCAGGCAAAATTTGTTCTTTGTGTTGTTCGCTGGATGTGCGATGTGGCGACATGTGTAAATCGAGGTCTCGATTATCGGAACAGTTTGTCGATGCCTTCAGCCAAATCCTGCCCGCTTCATGGCTCAAACTGGTCAATACGAGAATGGGACATTTTCTCTGGCTTTTTTTATTGAATAGCCTCGTCATAGCCTGTGTTTTACTGCTCGTTTACGGACAAATCATCTTAGATAAAGAGCACTACAACAACGCTATTATTGACACATCGATTGCCTCTGCATTGATCAATGTGTTTCTCATTTTACTCATTGTATTCGGGGTAGTCGCCTGGATGTTCTCCCTCGCCAGAGACTCAAGACACATTGCTCATGAAGAAACAGAAAGACAAACACGGCGGCTCAAAGCCGAAATAGAAGCTCACAGTAAAACCGATTTGGCACTCCAAAAAGCCAAAGAACTGGCCGAAGCGGCTAACTTAGCCAAAAGCCGCTATTTAACCGGCATTAGCCATGAATTGAGATCCCCTTTAAACGCCATCATGGGTTACGCTCAACTCTTGGAAAACGCTCAAGACATTCCTCAAACTAGACGAGGCGCCCTGACCACTATTAAACACAGTAGTGAACATCTAGCAGACATCATCGAAGGCTTACTAGACATATCCAGTATAGAAGCGGGCACATTACATATCGAAAGAAATGACGTGCAGTTAAAAGAATTGATTCACCAACTGGTGAATATGTTCAGCATGCAAGCCAAGAACAAAAACATCGAATTTCATTACCAGCAATTAACCAAGCTTCCCACCACCGTTCACGCTGACCAGAAACGTTTGCGACAGGTGCTCATTAACCTCTTATCTAATGCCATAAAGTACACTCACCAAGGCAGCGTGACCTTTTCGGTAAGCTATCGCAATCAAGTGATGTATTTCAGCGTCATTGATACCGGTGTGGGCATCGAAAAAGCCTCTATTGATAAAATTTTTCTCCCCTTTAAACGCCTAATCAGGGCCAACAAACCTTACATCGCAGGCACAGGCCTCGGCCTGACCATTACACGTTTATTGGTGGACATTATGGGAGGAGATTTGCAAGTTAACAGTACCCCCAACAAAGGCAGTGAATTCAGTATTTCCTTCATGCTTTCCAGTGTTGAAGAAGACACCGAGCCCAAAGCCCAATCAGAAACCCACCCTTCTGGTTATGATGGCGAAAAACAGTACGTATTCGTTGTCGATGATGACCCAAGCCAGCGTTCATTACTGTCTGAATTACTAGCCCCAATAGGCTTTGAAGTCTTCATCGCCAATAATGGCATAGAGTGTTTAGACATGCTGATGCATTGCCCTTTTACCCCCAATCTATTTCTACTAGATGTCACCATGCCAGGCATGAATGGCTGGCAACTTGCCGCAAAGCTTCGAGACCAATACCCACAATCAAGCATTATCATGATCTCTGCCAATGCCAATACCGATGTGCCTCTGGATAGAAACCCCAGCAATGGTTATTTATTAAAACCCCTAAGACATACCGAACTCTTTAACAAAATTCAGCAAGTCACCAACATACAATGGCATTTCATTGACCCCCATAAACCGCAAGAGACATCCTTAGAACAACGAGAAACGCCCTTAAATAGAGTGCTAAAAAACGATTTAACAGAACTGATTCAACTCGCCAACATAGGTAACCTGAACGCCATTCGACAGAAAATACACACCATGAAGATGTTTCCAAACGCAGAGCAAATATTAGCGCAAGCAAACGATTTTCAATTCGATAAAGTAGTTGAAACACTGGAGGAAATGCTATGACGCCTCACGCCCAAAAAGATCTCGTTCTGGTTGTCGACGACTCGCCTGGCTCCTTAGGCATGATTAATGACACACTGGACGAAGCAGGACTGACCGTTCTAGTGGCTCTAGAAGGCGCTCAAGCCCTCAATATTACGCAAAGTATTACGCCTGACATTATCTTAATGGATGCAATTATGCCGGGAATGGACGGCTTCGATACCTGCCGCCATCTGAAATCTAACGCGAACTTGGAACACACTCCCATCATTTTTATGACAGGACTCAGTGATACCGAAAGCATCATAAAAGGCTTTAACGCTGGCGGCATCGACTATGTTCAAAAACCGGTGAACAGTTCCGAACTCATTGCCAGAATTAAAGCACATTTAAATAATGCACGACTCACTCAAAGTGCCCGAATGGCCCTCGATGCCTCGGGTCAATTTCTCATCACCACAGACCAAACAGGAGAATTTAAATGGGCCACGCCACAGGCTTACCAATTACTTCATCAGGCTGATCTCAGCGAAAGCTGGCTCAAAGAAAAACTCAGCGAAGCACTAGAAGGCTTCTTTTCTTCGAGATTCAACAAAGACAAAAACATTCAAATTCATCAAAGCAGTAAGACCATTGAACTGGCTTACATTGGACAAGATACCAAAAACAATCACTTATTTAGAATCATCGACTTAGAACTCACCCAAGAACAACCGATACTTCAGGCTGCATTCCAACTCACGGTACGAGAGGCAGAAGTATTGACCTGGCTTGCCAAGGGCAAAAGCAATGCAGACATCGCCCTCATTCTAAGCGTCAGCCCCAATACCATTAATGCCCATTTGGCCCAAATTTTTAAAAAACTCAATGTAGAAAATCGCACCAGCGCGGCCATTGTCGCCATCAACAAAATCCGTAAAGCAACGCTATAATCCATCCCAATACGTGATAGTCACTTTATCAGGCGATTGAACAACTCGATATACTGTGGGCTAAGATGAATGCGGCTGAAGATAATGAGTGTCTAGTAACGTCAAGGAAGTCCATATATCGAAAAGTAGCTATGGCTCTTATCCTCCACAGAAAGTAGAATGAGTCTCATTCATAAAATTATAGAATCATTCTACTCCAACAATGAAAGATACCATTCAAGTTACCTCATTAGCCCCCAGTGACGCGTTGTCTCCCTTCATCGAAAGCTATTGGATGATACGCAACCCCAGTGATCAAGATGAGGAACTGGTGACGTTTCCTGACGGTGGCATTGATGTCTATTTTTTTAGTAGCAATGAGTTTCCCTTGTTCGTTTCTTTGGTGGGCTTAGAAACTCAGAAACAGCAAGGCATTATGCCAAAACGGTCTGTATTAATGGGCGTTCGCCTTAATCTACTTGCGGTGGAATACTTATTAAAAAGATCCGTTGCAGACATCCTCAATGACAATGCTACGCTAGCATCAGGTTACGCAGGTATAGAGCAAAATGATGTCCACGACTTTAATGGGTTCTGTAAAAAGCTGGAACGCTACTTTACCTCCCAACTGGACCAACCAATTGACTCCCGAAAGCGCATCATGTCTGATTTGATCTATCAAACGAATGGCACAATCACCGTCAGTGACATTGCTCAATCGGCCAATTGGAGTTGCCGCCAGATCAACCGCTATTTCAATAAATGGCTAGGGTTACCCCTTAAAAATTATTGTGACATTCTTCGTTTCCGACACAGTTTTGACTCCCTGAAGGAAGGCGAACTGTATCCAGAAGACGGGTTTAATGACCAATCACACTACATCAAACTGACTAAAAAATATTCCAGTCTGACACCAAAACAATTGGCCCATGATAAAAGTGACCGATTTATACAATTATCTTCTTAGGAAGCCCCCTATCATCTTTTTGCTTGTATCAAATATAACGAGATGCGTTCAGATAAAGAATGAAAGCGACCACCTTTACCCTGTACGCATCCTCCCTTTTTAAAGTGTTATGATGTAACGAAGTGATCTTGTATTTATTAATAATCATTAACACTAGCATTGTGATTTATTAATCAGGGAGAAACGTGACTGGAGAAAACGATGAGAATAAAATTAACCCCATATACAACCTCCCTATTCTGCTGTTCAGTCATACTGCCCAGCGCCGCTTTAGCCGAAGCAAATGAAGACGTCTTTCGTCTTTCGCCTATACTCATCAACGGCCAAGCCGAAGAAACCGATGACGACAGCGAATCCGTAGTCGCGACAGAGCTTTGGGTCGGTGGCAAAGTCGCCACCAGCATTCAAGACACTCCAGCGTCGGTCTCCGTCATCACAGAAAAAGAAATTCAGCAGCGTGGAGCTTCAACAACAGAAGAAGTTCTGCAATATACGCCAGGAACCGTAACAGGCTACTATGGCGCAGACGATCGTACCGATTTCTATCAAATTCGAGGTTTTAACGCTTCCACTTATCGTGACGGTTTATATCTTGGCTCTCTGTTCGATGTCCGTGAAGACCCCTTTGCTTACGAACGGGTTGAAGTGATCCGCGGTGCGAATTCGACCTTATTCGGTCCAGCAGAACCTGGCGGCTCCATCAACTTCGTCAGTAAGACACCAAAATTTGATGAATTTTCCAGCGCCTATCTAACCTATGGTTCTCATGACCATAAAGAGATTGGCATCGATATGAACGATACTTTGGATGAGAATGACACCCTGGCTTATCGTTTAACGGCTAAAGTGAAAGACAGTGATCGAGAGTACGACTACTCCAAGGACGATTCACAGTTTGTTATGAGCGGTTTAACTTGGCAACCTAACAACAAAACCAGTGCAACACTGCTTGTTGATTACTTAAATACAGATGCCAGTGCCAATAGTAGCGGCGCACCGTTTGATAAAGAATACGACAGAAGCACGTTCTTTGGAGAACCAGATTTTAATTATCAAGATGTAGAACGCACCAACATCAGTGCACAGATCAATCATAGCCTGGATAATGGCCTTAAAGTGTCTTCCAACCTCAGATACACAGATTCGACAAACCGATATGGGTACACTTATATCACGGACTCAAGCAGTCGGGTGGGCGACACAGTAAGTCGTGGTTTCATTGCAACGGACACAGCAATACAAGAGTTTAGTGGTAACTTACTAGGACAATACGACATTCGTTTTGATCGTCTCGACAGCAGCACGGTATTTGGTATTGAATACCAAGATTCTAGCAAGACTGAGAACAGTGCTTGGGGAACTGCGACCAGTATCGATGTCAATAATATCGTCTATTCTGGCGCGCCAAGCGTTTTAACCCCCTACGCCGATAAAAAAACCGACTATCAAACGCAAGCGGCTTTCCTTCAACAAAATTTGGCATGGGATGACAAATACATTCTTTCCATCGGTGCTCGACACGATGACATTGATGTGTTCGAAGACGACTATCAGAATGATACTGAAACCAAGAGTAACTTTTCTGAAAACACCTTCCGTTCGGCCTTGACCTACAAATTCAGCGACCAAGTTTCAGCCTACATCAGTCAAGTGGAATCCGTTTCTCCCCCTTCAGTAGGCACAGAAATTGTGCGTGGAGATCAAACTGAAATTGGCGCAAAATTTTCGACAAGCGATCTAAATGCCATTTTTTCTGTGGCAATTTATGACCTTGAAAAAAGCAATGTCAACATCGCGGTTGCGCAAGACGATGGTTCAATTGACCGTGAAGTGATCGGCAAAAATCGAGTCAAAGGCGTTGACCTGGAAGTGAGAGCAGAACTAACAGAAAGCGTGAGTCTTTCTGGAGGCTATTCTTACATGGATTCTGAAGTCACCGAAGACGACACGTATGAAGGCAAAGATTTCGCAACCACACCGCAGCATTCCGCTTCCCTGTGGGGACATTACATCTTACCACGTCAAGATATGTCCATCGGATTGGGCGCACGCTATGTTGGCTCATACTACTTTGACGCTGCTAATAGCAAAAAAAGTGAGGCGGCGGTGACCCTTGATGCCTCGTTTAGCTACGACATTACTCAAGCGACGCAGCTTGCGATGAACATCAGCAACCTATTGGATGAGCAACACGTCGTTGGATCTGGTACCGCGGATTTTTACAATCGAGGTCGTGACATCACCATGACTGTAAACCATGCCTGGTAAACACAAGCCTTAATCGAAAACACATCCCCTTTAAGCCAGAACAAGCCCTGTTCTGGCTTTTTTATCTCAACAAAACAGACTTTCTCACATGTTCTTTAGCCCTATACTAGCTTGGCGTCAGACCAAAACACCATTTAAATGTTCGAGTTAACGCACTAGACTCACTAAATCCCAAAGCGAAAGCAATTTCAGTAATAGTTAGGCCTGAGCTTACTAATAGTTCAAGTGCTCTTAAGTTCTAAACGTTTAACTCATGCATCAGACCTATCCTATGATTTTTCGAATAAGAACACACTTAAATATCAAGAATACAAAATTATACAGCCGATCAAGTCCTTAAAGAAAGAGGCGTTTTTTACGCCTTTAGCGGCAGATTCCGGAACGATGTGGGAAGACGGTATTTCGACGGATTGGGTTGGAAGGCTCATTGAGACGGTCACTAACATTTCGCTTGCTTACTACCTGCAAAAACCTATTTTTATTCCTATTGGAATGCACAATGCTGATTTTAAAATCACGGATGACACGGCTAAGCGGTTTAACAATATTCATGTTAGAAATGAACAAGGGAAAATCTCTGCAACCAATCATGTTGCTGAACAAAATGGCGAAATAGAAGAAGCAGGCGGTGGGCTTTATTCCACATGTTGCGATTTCTCACGACTCATTCAAATGATACTAAACAAAGGACAAGGTAAGTTTGGCAAGATGCTCAACGCTGAAATGGTCGAGCTGATGCCACAAAATGTTATTGGCCCTCTTCGGGTGAAAAAATCGAAACAGCCCTACCTGATATCGCAAATGATTTTGAGATGTTTCCCGATGTTGATCGGGACATGGAGACTTGGTTTTATGATTAAGCGCCGACTGGCCAATCAACAGGCAGTCTTGCATGGAGAGGACTGACAAATAACTATTTTTAGATAAACCCGAAAAGGAATTAGAGGAATATTTGCGACACACTTACTTCCCTTCGCTGGCACTCAATCGTTAAAAACATTTCTATTGCTTGAAACGCTTGTCTATGATTTTCTAGCCAGCTAAAAAAGAGGATTACTGAACGAGCTCTTGCATAAATCAAAATGCAATGTAAAATAAATTAGATACAATGTAAAATAAATTAGATACAATGTAAAATAAATTAGATACAATGTAAAATAAATTAAATTTTTAGCAAGAAGTAAGAAAGAATGATCCATACATTCTTTAGCAGGGAATTTAAGGGAACGAAGTTATATGTTGGATTTTAGGTTGGCAAAATGGAATGCAACGGCCCCTGGTTTGACCTCAGAAATGGATTGGATTACATGGCTTGAAAGCGGCTTTATTCAAGCAACTGAGGAGAACATTAAACTCAGTGTGAAAAAAATCTCCCCTATGTTGCGTAGACGCTTTACTCCAATGGGAAAAGTAGCCGCAGCGTCATTATATGAACTTGACCTCTCAGAGAATACCCCTTTAGTATTTGCTTCACGACATGGCGACATAGAATTAACCCTATCGTTATTGCAAAACATCGCGCAAGATCAAGATCTGTCCCCTACAAACTTCAGTCTAGCAGTTCATAATGCCATTGCGGGTTTATTGTCAATTGCACGTAAAGACACCTCAACAATAACTTCAATTACCGCCTGTCGTGACATTATTCCTCTGGCTATTCTTGAGGCAATCACACAATTGCAGGACTTCGAACAAGTCGTATGCCTCATATGCGATACACCAATTCCTGATATCTACAAGCCTTACACTGAATCCTGCGAAATACCTTATGCTATTGCGATGTTGTTAAAACGCAGCGATGGTACACCTATGCGCTTAGCTCAACCCAAAGATGTAAGCATAGAAAAAAGCAAAGAAATTTTGGATTATTATCAACTTTTAGCCCTGTTGCTCGATAAACAACAGCATGCTACTTTCCCGACTCATTCAGCTTCTACACATTGGGCTATACAACGTATATAGGCATATCAGTTTATGTTCAAAAAATTAGAATTTGGTTGGCGTTGGTTTGCCACAGCATTTAGTTTTTTTGCTTTTGGTATCGGAGGAATTGCTCTCGGTATTGTCGCCTTTCCAATTTTACGTTGCCTACCGATTTCCACAGTTCGCCGAACTAGCTATGCTAAAAGAATAATTCATAGCATCTTCAACTTCTATATTAAAATGATGCGCTATCTCGGCGTGTTGACCTATGAAGTGAAACATATAGAGCGTCTAAAAAATGCGCCATTAGTACTTGCCAATCACCCGTCTTTAATCGATGTAATATTTCTTATTGCCTTGATTCCAAATGCTAACTGTGTTGTGAAAGGTAAGCTGACTCGCAATATTTTTACTCGTGGGCCAATAAAAATGGCTGGTTACATTATTAATGACGAAAATGAACATGTCATTAATAATGCGCGAAATGCCATCACTCAACAAGACGCTTTGATTGTTTTCCCAGAGGGTACCCGTTCTATTCCTAACCAACCTGTAGAGCTAAAACGTGGCGCATCTCAAATCGCCTTACGTGTGCCTGCAGACATTACCCCTGTTGTCATTCAATCTATTCCATCAACACTTACCAAACAGGACCGCTGGTATCAAATTCCTAGTACCAGAGTACATTTCACTTTGGAAGTAAAACCCGTTATTTCTATTCAACCTTATCTGTCTAATACACGCTTACCAATAGCTGCACGCCGCCTGTCATCGGACTTAGCAACATTTTTCAACGAGGAACTTAAACCGAATGTCTGACCTTAATACCGAACTTAAACAAATGATCATTGATGCACTTGATCTGGAAGATATTGATACAGATGACATTGAAGACGATGCGCCTCTTTTCATTGAAGGACTGGGGTTAGACTCCATCGACGCCCTTGAGATTGGCTTAGCATTGCAGCAACGCTACAGCATAAAGCTAAAAGCTGATTCAGAGGAAACCAAAGCACACTTTGCCAGCATTAATGCCCTGGTAAAACTTGTTCAACCACACCAAACAAACAACGTGTAAATACCATGAACCAACAAGCAATTTATCAACGCGTTTCCGAAGTTCTACAAGAATTATTTGAACTATTAGCGGATGACATTACGCCAGAAGCAAACCTTTACCAAGACTTAGACATCGATAGCATCGATGCCGTTGATTTGATCGTAGAGCTAAAAAAAATGACTGGCAAAAAACTTCAACCAGAAGACTTCAAGGCTGTTAGAACAGTACAAGATGTTGTCGTTCAAGTTGAAAAATTGATGGCAGAATAATGGTACTAAAGGTTGTATTGCTACTATTGATCATCACCTACCCTTTTTTTGTATATTGGGCTGATATAACGATTGGTAGTGCTTTCATCCTTCCTATTTTAGCTGTTGTTTTATTATTGCGGTTTGTTCAGACCTCAAGCTTAGGCACACGCAGTGGTATATTATTGATCACAATTACAATGCTACTCAGCTTGATTTACTTTGGGCCAGAATTAAGTGTCAAGCTGTACCCTGTACTTGTCAACATCAGCTTATTCTGCATATTTACAGGCAGTTTGTTTACTAAACAATCTATCGTCGAACGCATGGCCCGTATACAAGAACCAAGCTTACCGTCGAGTGCCATTCGTTATACACGAAATGTAACCAAAGTTTGGGCCGCATTTTTTATGCTAAACGGAAGTATCTCATTAGGCACAGTTCAGTGGGCCAGCACAGAGATATGGACATTTTATAATGGTTTTCTAGCCTATATTCTGATCGCTGCAATTGCAGGCATAGAGTGGTTCACTAGAAAGAAAGTTAAGGCAAAGGTATAAATTTTGGTGTTATCGTTATCGGACTGGCTAACCTCTGAACCAGATCAAATAGTCGCTTGCTCAACTAACAAGTCTTATAAAAAATCAGATTTAATTTCACGAATTCATTCTTGGCAAACCTATTTGCCACTTGAATCTGGTCAGCGCTGGGTCGTCTACCACCCAGATACATTTGAGTTTCTTTCCATTCTTTTTGCTCTCTGGCAATCCAACTGTTTAGCTTGCTTACCGAGTGATATCTGCATGAATACCATCGCTAGATTGGTTCCTGATACAGCAGGATTTATTGGCGAATTTCCAGAAACAGTAAAGGCTTTTAGGAACGCGCCTCCAACCAATTCAAACTCGTACCAACCATTACAACCATTAACACGCGAGCAAGCAGCGATTCAAGTCTATACCTCTGGCTCAACAGGTACTCCTAAACCTATCCTAAAAACCATTGCTATGATCGAGGATGAAATTGTGTCCATTGATCAATTATGGTCAATACCTGAGAATGCCACAGTAATTTCCACAGTACCTCACCAACACCTTTTTGGCTCAACCTTTCGTTTATTTTGGCCCTTACTGACAGAGCGCGTCTTCCAAACCAAGGCATGCACTTTTACTGAAGACATTTTCCATCAAGCTCAGCAACTCGAAAACTACACCCTAATAACGACACCTTCACACTTGAAGCGTTTAAACAATCAGTTGGAGTGGTCAAAAGTATCAGATCGCTGCCATCAAGTCATATCATCTGCCGCACCTCTAACTCGCAAAGATAGCCATTTCGCTGCAAAGCTTTTTGGTTCTCCTATTCACGAAATCTACGGCAGCTCTGAAACCGGTGCCATAGCATGGCGCACACAAGCCAATAACAATGGCTTGTGGACATTATTACCTTTACTTTCATTGCAACAAAATCAGGATCAGACCCGCATTATAGGTCCCCATATTGCGCCACAATACCAACTTCTCAGTGACCATATCGAAACTTCTTCCAAAAATGTTTTTCACTTACTTGGGCGAAAAGACAGAATTATAAAGGTCGAGGGTAAGCGTCTTTCACTGACAAAAATGGAAAACGAAATAGAGAAGACGCCGTGGGTACAAACCGCTAAGGTACAAGTATTAAATCGTTTACGTGATGAAGTTATCGTTGTCGCCACACTGACACAAGCAGGCTATCAGTTAAAAAACAAAGAATCACAAAAAGAACTGACAAAACGTTTAAAGCAAGCATTAAGCTCTTCTTTTGAAACCGTTTTATTACCCCGACGTTGGCGTTTCTTGTCATCGCTCCCTTATAACGCACAAGGAAAATTGTCTATAGACCGTCTCACTTCTCTATTTGACAATCAAGATATCAAATGGCCGATTAAACTTTTTCAAACCAATCATGAGAATCAAGTACAGCTGACTTTTTACATCCCTAAAGAGCTGATTTATTTCGAAGGCCATTTCAACCAACACCCGATTTTGCCCGGCATCACCCAAACCCATTGGGCACAGCATTATGCTCATGAATACTTTGCAATCAATGGACGTTTCACCCGCTTAGAAGTAGTAAAGTTTCAGCAAGTAATATTACCAGATAGTGAAGTAACGTTATCTCTAAGCTACGACAGTAGCTCACAAAAACTAACCTTCCGATACTTTTCAGACAAAGGAGTTTATTCAAGTGGCCGAATCTGTTTCGCATAGCGTTGAGTTTAAACCGGCCATCTTGATTCCGGTTTATAATCATGAGCATGCCATTGGCATCACTTTAAAAGAAGTACTGCTTTATGGTTACCCTGTTCTACTCGTAGACGATGGTAGCTCACCCACTTGCAATCAAGTTCTGAAACAACTAGCACAAGAACATGCCCCACAAAATGTTAGTTTGCTTCAATTGCCGGTTAACTTAGGCAAAGGTGGTGCGGTCAAAGCAGGCATCACAGAATTATCTAATCAGGGCTTTAGTCATGCATTGCAAATAGATGCCGATGGACAACATAATTTATCAGATATTCCAGGCATGATCGCTAAATCGGAAAAGCACCCTCATGCGATAATTGCTGGTTATCCGATTTACGATGAGAGCGTTCCTAAATATCGTTTCTATGCTCGCTACTTAACCCATACTTGGGTTTGGATTAACACTTTATCTCTAAATATCAAAGACTCAATGTGTGGTTTTCGTGTTTACCCTACCGAAACCTGCCGGGAACTAACTTCTCGCTATAGTTGCGGCAATCGTATGGATTTTGATACCGAAATCTTAGTTCGATGGGTATGGGAAGGTAATGCCGTGGTCAATCAAGCGACAAAGGTACATTACCCAATTGATGGAGTGTCTCACTTTAACAAACTAAAAGACAATATACTGATCTCCACCATGCATACACGCCTCTTCTTCGGAATGCTAAGACGCTTACCTAAGTTACTTCGAGGTAAGTTCTGTGGTTAAACTACCAAGACATTGGTCAAAAATTAGCGAAACAGGCTCAATCCTAGGCATGAAAATCCTTCTGGCCTGCTATCGTATATTTGGCCGCAATGTATTTCGTATCACCTTACTACTGGTCATTGGCTATTACTACTTAATGAATAAACATGCACGCCAAGCATCACAAGCCTATCTAAAAAAAGTCAAGCCATTATGCCAACCACAATCTAAAGCACTAACACCATTCCGCCATTTCTGGACATTTGGCGAACTACTACTGGATAAATTTTTGGTTTGGATGGGGCACATCCAACGACAAGACATAATTTTCCACAATAAGGCATCCATGCAATACATGAATGAGCGCAACAAAGGCGGCATTATCGTTGTTTCTCATTTGGGTAACACAGAAATATGTAGTGCGATCGCTCATCAAATGCCGAACATCAAAGTAACTATGCTGGTACATACAAAACACGCCCAAAAATTTAATCGCATGCTGAAACAAACAAATGCCAACGCCAATATCAGCGTGATGCAAGTAACCGATATGTCACCCGCAACAGCAATGACTCTATCCGAACGTGTCGAAGCTGGCGAATATATTATTATTGCAGGTGATCGTACACCTGTTCATGGCACCGCTAGAACAACAGTTGTTCAGTTTTTACAGCATCCAGCGTCTTTTCCACAAGGCGCATTTATCTTAGCCGGCCTCTTAAAGTGCCCTGTATTCCTAATGTTTTGTTTAAAACAACAGAACAAATACCACATTTATATTGAGCTCTTTTCTGAGCAACTAATGGGGCCACGAAAAACAAGAGAGCAACGGCTAGATAATACTGTTAAAGACTATGCTAAACGGCTGGAGCACTACTGTTTAATGCAACCATTACAGTGGTTCAATTTTTACGATTTTTGGTACATTGATTCATCTCAGACCAAATTAAACACAACTAAAAAAGGACAGACTTAACCATGTTGGAACATGAGATTGAGCTTGAAATTCCATTTCATGATGTCGATGTAATGCATGTCGCATGGCACGGTCACTATGTAAAATATCTTGAAATTGCTCGCTGTGCATTACTAGAATCCATCCACTATAACTGTGACGAAATGGAACGAACTGGCTATGTGTGGCCAGTGATTGAACTCAACATTCGTTATGCTAAACCATTACGCTTCAAGCAAAAGATTCGTATATTGGCAAAAATGGTTGAATGGGAAAATCGTCTAAAAATCTCCTACACATTATTTGACAGTAAATCAGGTCAACGTCTAACTAAAGCCTATACCGTACAAGTGGCAGTAGATGCTGAGAACGGTGAAATGCTGTTCGCATCCCCGCAAATTTTATTTGATAAGTTGGGAGCGACTCAATGAGGGTTATTATCTTATTAGCGATGCTATATGGTAATTCTGTCTGGGCTGCATCCGTTCAAGAGTTAAAAGAATTAATGCAAACACCTCAACAACTTACAGGGTATTTCACCCAAAATAAATATCTGGCAGCAGTCGATGCATCATTAAAATCTTCCGGTACATTCTCATATAAATCTGGCACGGAAATCACATGGCACACTTTAAATCCGATTGAGAATACACTCACACTAACGCCAAACCAGATTATTAGTACCCATAATGGTCAAAGAATATCTATCATAGATGGTCAGGACAATCCTGTTGTGAAAATCTTCTCTGATCTATTTTTCGGTGTCATGACGGCGAACTGGGCATTATTACAAGAGTATTTTACCATTGATGTAACTCTATCTCAGGGCCAATGGCAAGCTCAGCTAATACCGATCGACACAAGTATTGCACAAGTGATTATACAAATAACGCTTTCTGGTACGGAACTTTTGCAGCATGTTGAATTAAGTGAAATAAATGGCAACACCACAACGATCTATTTCTCTAGCCTTGTGTCTAAGGGCTCTCATTAATCATGCAGAAGATCGCAGCATATATTTGGCTAACCTTCGTTATTGGCATTTGTTACGTTGCTTGGTTGAAAGAGCCGCACTTTGAATCCAGCATTACATCCTTACTACCGCAATCAGAGCAGAGCCAATACAGAGAAGATGCAGTACGCTCACAATCCGAAGCCATGGGTCAGCTTCTCACGTTGACAATACAACATCATAATGTTCAACAAGCGCAACAAGCCACCGAGACGATTCGAAACATACTCTCAGAGTCTAGCATTTTAATTGAACAATCTCCGAGCAGCCTACAACAACAGCCGATGAATGCTAAATATCGCTATAGCGTATTAAGCAGCCATGTCTATAAAAACCTTAAACATAAACAATTCGATAAGCAGTCAGCCTTCGCTTTAGGACAACTTTTTAATCCAGTTGCCAGCGCTCCAATAGACCTAATAAGGGATCCATTTAGTTTATATAGCAGCTACCTACAAGACAGTCCTGTCGTTGGACAATTCAAAATCCAACAAGGCTTGTTTCGCTTAACAACACAATCGGAACCTACCTTTGCATTGTTTTATCGTTTATCTGATAACGCTTTTTCACTTAGCACGCAAAGCCAGTTAGAACCGCTATTAGAGCGTATTATTGATTATAAGAAGACCAATAAAGTTGCTCTCAAAATGTCAGGTTTGGTGATCCATGCTAGTCACGGTACAAAACAGGCAAAGCAAGAAATTTCGACCATAGGTATCGGGTCATTAATTGGTATTATATTACTGATTTTAGTAACCTTCCGATGTTTAAAACCACTTTTGTATATATTGCTTCCGATCAGTATCGGAACTCTAATTTCGTTGGCCATCACGACCCTCATTTTCCCTCGAGTACATTTGATTACCTTTGCCTTTGGCGCAGGCTTAGTTGGTGTCGCTGTTGATTATTCGATGCATTATATCTGCGCCCAATCAGGACAGAAAAAAAACCGGTTATCCAAGGCCTTATTAGTCGGCTTGTTGCTGGGATTAATTTCAAGCGTATTAGCTTATGCGGGCCTTGCCTTAACACCATTCCCTGGTCTACGCCAAATAGCTGTATTTTCTAGTGTAGGCTTAATATCTTCTTGGATAACCGTCATTTTATGGTTACCACTGGCTAGTGACCTCACTCACATGACTTTGCATTCGCATATACTTAATATATGCCAACGCCTAACACCAACCTACTCACAACAGCGTCGTAAACTGGCTACTCTCATTATTTTAGTTTTATCATTTTTGGGTGCCTACATTATCTGCGTTACGCCAGCCAATGATGGCTTAAAATCCTTACAAACTTCGACATCTGACTTACTCAATGAAGATCGTGCTGTACAAAAGGCCATCGGCAATACCTATCAAAGTACCTTTTTGTTGATTACAGCCCCAGACCTTGAAGCACTCATCCAACAAGAAGAGCAAACTCGCCTGGCTCTTAATCACTTAAAAAAACAAGGGAAAATTGATAATTATCAATCAGTTAGTCAGTCTTTACCCTCTTACGTTCAGCAACAACGTAACTTAGAGCTGGTAAGTAAACTTTATGATTCCCAACTAACTTTATTGATGTCTCAAATCGGTGTCTCTCCAGATGTAACTGAGCAAGCGCAGCAATTCTTTAATCAAAACCAATCAATCCTAACCTTTGAGGTTTGGCAAAATAGTCCATTAGGGCAATTAATGGCAAACCAACTTATTCATCATGATGATGGATACTTTTCCAGCATAGTGCGTTTTCAGGGAAAAATCAGTGACTCTACTAAGCAGATTTTGAAACAATTCGCATCGGAATCAAGCTCAGTCGAATTTATTGATCCAATTGCCGACATAAGTAATACGCTTAAGCTCTATCGTATACAGCTGACCACATGCCTATTAGCCGCCTATTTAGTAGTTTCAGGGTTATTATTCATTCGTTACCGTAAAGAGCTCTGGAAGATTATTTTACCTCCGTTAGCCGCCTCTATCATCTCGTTTGCTATCGCGACATTAATCAATGGCGGTTATAACTTATTCAACATTACAGCACTGATTTTGGTATTTGGTATCGGCCTAGACATGGGCATTTTTATCAAAGAATCAAATGGAGCAATTCACACTTGGATAGCCGTCACCTTGTCGACTATAACCAGTTTATTAGCCTTTGGATTATTAATTTTAAGTAAAACCCCCGTGCTATATCAATTCGGAATCATAGTTCTACCTGGTTTACTTGTCGTATGGGTGTTAACGCCTTTTGTTCAACCCGTTTCTTATGGAAAAAATCGAAATGAATAATTTAAACGGAAATTTTGATGTGGCAATTATAGGTGCTGGCCCTTCAGGCGCAGTTGCAGCAGCCCAACTTGCTCGTAATGGACACAAGGTATTAGTGTTGGAAAAACAGCACTTTCCACGTTTTTCTATCGGGGAAAGTTTACTGCCACAGAGCATGGAATTACTAGAACAAGCAGGTATGCTTCAGGCTGTAGTTGAAGCTGGCTTCCAGTTTAAAAATGGTGCAGCCTTTGCTAATAAAGGACTATATGACTTTTTTGATTTTCGAGAAAAATTTTCTCCTGGCTGGGGTACAACCTATCAAGTACAACGTGCTCAATTCGACAAAATTCTCGCAGACTGCGCGACAAAAGATGGCGCTGAAATCCGCTATGGTCATGCAGTAGAAAGCTATACTGAGATAGATGACAACTCGGTACAACTGCACGTTTATGACGAACAACAAAACGAATACGACATTACTGCCAAATTTGTTCTTGACGCGAGTGGATTTGGTCGCGTGTTACCTAAGCTACTAAACCTTGAGAAAGAGTCCACGCTTTCAACACGAATTTCACTGTTTACCCACATTGAAGATCGTATCGGTCTTAAGTATTTTGACCGCAATAAAATTCTGATTTCAGTGCATCCAGAAAACAATGAAATTTGGTACTGGCTAATCCCATTTAGTGATGGCCGCGCGTCCGTTGGAGTGGTGTTACCACGCACGATATATGAACAGCATCAACATCAAGAAGACGCTGACATCCTAAAGTACTTCATTTATCAAACCGGAAAAATGTCCGAAAGCTTAACTGAAGCAGTATTTGATACGCCAGTTGGAAAGTTAGCAGGCTACTCTTCAGATGTAACACAAATGTCAGGCAAGCATTTTGCCCTATTAGGCAATGCTGGTGAGTTCCTTGACCCGGTATTTTCTTCAGGAGTGACCATCGCCCTAAAATCCGCAATATTGGCCGCAGAGACATTGGACAAGCAACTAAGAGGCGAGCAAGTTAACTGGAAAAATGATTTTGAACAACCACTCAAATTAGGAATAGACACTTTCCGTCAATTTGTTGAAGGCTGGTACGATGGCAGCTTGCAAACTGTCATTTTTACCAAAGATAAAAACCCTGCTGTCAAAGCAATGATCTGTTCCGTTCTTGCAGGTTATGCTTGGGATACCAGCAACCCATACGTAAAAAACCCAAAACGCCTTCATGTACTGGCTCAATTATGTCAAAAATAGCAAAAAGCATTACTATCATGACCATATATTTGGGCCTAACAGCTTGTAGCCTGTTCCACAGTTCAGCACCCCAGCGGCCTGAGCCTGTTTTGCTTGCTCCAACAAAAGCTATGCCAGAAGAGTTGCTGAAACAAAGCCTCATACTGAATAGCCCTCAGCAATCAGATAGTTTCATTGCAGTACTACGTTTAACCCATAAAAAAACCAGTTTGGTCGCGTTAACTTTGTCAGGACAACCGTTCCTGACACAAAACTTTGATGGTCAAGCTTGGTCCAGCGAGAACGTTTCTGGCCAAGCATTACCGGAGCAAGAAATTTTTAGCATGATGCAATTTGCTCTATGGCCAGAGTCACAAATAAAACAAAGTTATCGAGAACAAGATGGCTGGAAACTGGAATTACATGGTGAGACTCGCACGGCTTACTATCATAATTATCCATATTTTGTAGTCGAAAAAACGAACGAGCACACCGTGATAAAACACAAAATGGCTAACTATCAAATAACCATAAATACTTTTGAAAAGGAGCGATTGGCCCAATGAAACAATGTTATCTGAATGCCATGGGTATGATTAGCGCCTTAGGTGACGGTACTGATATTACATTGAAGCAACTGCAATATGGTCAGCCACAACTAACCTACAGCAATGCCTATCATAATGGCCCCCCTCTTCCGCTGGGGCTTATTCAGCAATCTCTTAACACACTTCCTTTACACGATAAAAAGTGGAAAAGTCGAAATAACCAATTGACTTGGCATATAGCTCAACAATTTCAACCTGAAATTGAAGCTGCTATTGCTAAGTTTGGAGCAGACCGTATTGGTGTGGTCATTGGCACCTCTACCTCAGGTATTGCTGAAAGCGAAAGCCATATGAGAACTATGGCAAACATTGGTACTATGCCCGAGGAATACCATTATCATTTACAAGAAATGGGGGCTCCAGCAGATTTCCTCGCACAAACTTTCGGAATATCAGGTCCCACCTTCGGCATTTCTACCGCCTGTTCCTCAGGCGCCAAAGCTCTAGCTTCTGCACGCCGTTTAATTCGCGCAGGTATTTGTGACGTCGTCATTGCAGGCGGTGTCGACACCATTTGTCGTTTAACCGTGCAAGGTTTTTCATCCTTAGAAGCGGTAAGTACAGAACCTTGCAATCCATTCAGTTCTAACCGGAACGGTATTAATATTGGAGAAGGCGGAGCTCTATTTCTAGTATCCGCCGAGGCTAGTGATATTGCTTTAACTGGAATAGGTGAAAGCTCAGATGCGCACCATATTTCAGCACCAGATCCGTCCGGTTTAGGTGCTATTCGTAGTATGTCTAATGCATTAGACGATGCGGGAATTACAGCCACTGCAATTGATTACATCAACTTGCACGGCACCGCAACACCACTTAACGATCAAATGGAATCAATCGCGGTAAATGAACTGTTTTCGAAAAACACTCTTTGTAGCTCTACTAAACCTTATACTGGACATACATTAGGAGCAGCAGGAGCTTTGGAGGCAGCGATTTGTGTTCTGGCACTACGCCAAAACTTCCAGCCAGAACACATTTGGGATGGTTCAAATGACCAAGAACTCCCAATACTAAATTTTGCTCCGGCTAGCTCTTACCATCCTATGCGTTTCGCCCTAAGCAATTCATTTGCCTTTGGCGGCAATAACATTACACTCATTTTAGAACGGATTTCCTAATGCAAATTTACAGTGTTGATGAACTAGTGCCTCACTCAGGGCGAATGAGTTTACTCAGTCGTGTCATACAAGTTGAAGAAGACACATTATTCGCAGAAGTTGATATCCATAAATCAGCTACTTTCGCCGAATCTAATGGAGTCCCTGCATGGGTAGGTTTAGAATACCTTGCACAAGCTATTGGCGCTTATGCTGGTTATCAAGAACGCACCCAAGGTGGAGCGCCTAAGATTGGCTTTTTACTAGGCACACGAAAATACACAAGCAACTGCGAATACTTCCCCTTAGGCACTACTTTAACCCTTAAAGTCACACGAAATATGCAAGCCGAAAACGGTTTAAGTACATTTGATGGTGAGCTGTATACTGATGGCATTAACGCTAGTGCTCGATTAAATGTATTCCAACCAGACAACGCCGAAGAATTTTTAAAGGAAGTTTAACGTGAGTAATATGGTATTAGTAACGGGTTCAAGCCGAGGTATAGGCAAAGCTATTGCCCTTCGCTTAGCCAAAGATGGTTATGACATTGTTTTGCATTGCCGTAGCAATGTAACTGAGGCAGAAAAAGTAGCACAACAAATCGAAACAATAGGACAGCAGGCACGCGTTCTTCAGTTTGATATCAGCGATCGCGAATCAGCAAGCCAAACATTGGAACAAGACATGGATAAACATGGAGCATACTACGGTGTAGTTTGTAACGCAGGTATTGCCCGTGATAATGCTTTTCCCGCTATTCCAGGACATGAATGGGATGAAGTACTGCGCACAAACCTAGATGGTTTCTATAATGTTTTGCATCCTATATCTATGCCAATGATCCGCCGCCGTCAACCCGGTCGTATTGTAACATTGTCTTCCGTATCGGGAGAAATGGGAAATCGCGGTCAAGTGAATTATAGTGCCGCAAAAGCGGGTATTATTGGAGCAACAAAAGCCCTAGCAGTAGAACTCGCCAAACGTAAAATCACAGTAAACTGTGTCGCACCAGGTTTCATCGAAACAGATATGACTGACGACCTGTTAGTAGAAGAAGCGCTTAAAATGATTCCTATGCAACGAGCTGGCTTACCAAACGAGGTCGCAGGCGCAGTTAGCTTTTTAATGTCTGAAGACGCAGCTTATATTACACGTCAAGTCATCTCAATAAATGGTGGTATGTTCTAATGAAAAGAGTGGTAGTAACAGGAATGGCGGGGGTCTCGCCAATTGGAAATGACTGGCCAACCATAGAAGAAAACTTACGTTCCCAGAAAACAGGGATTGTGCACCTACAAGATTGGCAAAAGTATGATGGCTTAAATACGCGTTTAGCAAGTCCTGTTATGGACTTCTCTATGCCAAAGCACTATACCCGCAAAAATTTACGAAGCATGGGACGTGTCGCTCAAATGGCAGTTTTCAGTGCAGAGCTTGCCCTTCAAGATGCCGGCTTGCTTGGATCTGAGCTAGTTGGTAGTGGAAAAATGGGCGTGGCATTCGGCTCATCTGCAGGTGATACACTTTCATTCATCGATTTTGGTAATATGCTTACCAACAACTCAGTCGATGGCTTAAATGCTAACTCTTACATTAAAATGATGTCCCATACCACACCAGTAAACATTGGTGTGTACTTCGGTTTACAAGGACGAGTCCTAACTACATCAAGCGCTTGCACATCGGGTAGCCAAGGTATTGGCCTCGCCTACGAAGCCATCAAATATGGCATGCAAACAGCAATGATTGCAGGAGGCAGTGAAGGCCTTTGCGCTACCGAAGCCGCAGTATTTGACACTTTATACGCAACGAGCACAAAAAACGATACCCCAGAACTGACACCGCGTCCATTTGACCGTGATCGTGATGGGTTAGTTATTGGTGAAGGTTGTGGTGCGTTGATTCTTGAAGAATATGAACATGCCAAAGCACGAGGAGCTGAAATCTACGCTGAGATTGTTGGTTTTGGCACAAACTCAGATGGCAGCCATGTCACGCAACCTAGCGCAGAGACCATGGCAAAGGCCATTCAAATGGCACTCGACGATGCGCAATTAGATAAATCTCAGATTGGTTACATTAATGCCCATGGTACAGCCACAGATCGTGGTGACATAGCAGAAAGTAATGCCACCGAAACTGTAATGGGATCTGGCACCCCTATTAGTTCAACAAAAAGCTACATTGGACACACGTTAGGTGCCTGTGGTGCATTAGAAGCATGGTGGTCTATTGAGATGATGCGCAACAACTGGTTCTGCCCTACTGTCAACCTAGATAATATTGATGAAGCTTGTGGTAAACTCGACTATATAATGCATGATGGTCGCTCAATTCATACAGATTACATTATGAGCAACAATTTTGCCTTTGGTGGAGTGAATACCTCACTTATTATAAAAAGGTACTAATAATATTTTTAGACCTAACAAAATTAGTCTAATCTGTTGATAAATTATTAGTAATAGAACTGTAGAGTCTAGTAAACGCCTCTTCAATTCTATTACTTTACCGCGATAGCCATTGCGTATCCCCCACTCAAACAAGAAAAAAATACCACACTCCCCTGGAAGCTGTTTATAGCGATATTAGCTAACGATAAACCTGGCTGTTCATGCTTAGGCAATGATTTAAATATCGCTTCCTTTGAAACCCAAAGGTTATAGAAATACTTTTTTTGATGATCAACACTTTGATGATCAAAGTCTTTCAATTCTCTACTTGTCATGAAAAGTTTGGCCATATCCCTATAATTATCCCTTCTTTTCATCAACTCAACATCAACTCCGACAGGAAAATCAGAGACAGCAACAACAATAGCATCACTGCTATGAGACAATGATAAAAAGAAATTCTCTTTAGAATTTAATAATACAGGGCCATATTCAGTATCTCTATAACTATCAAGTAAAAACGCCTTTGATTTAAGCGATAAGATCAATTTATTTATTAAAATTCGACTCCAAAGATATTCCATGCGCCGTTTTTCAGACTTTATTTTATTAAAATAATTTAATTGTTTTGGTATAAGATAATTAACACAATTCTCTGGTGAATTTAGATTGCATTTACTTAAGTCTAATAATGAGATTGAAATCATAAATTTATGGAACCTTGAAGCAAGCAAAAGATTAAAACTTTTTGAAATCATAAATTTGATCATGCCAAAATCTATAGAAGATCAAACAAAAAAATAAAATTTTAATTTTATTAATATAAATGGCACGCCCGAAAGGATTTGAACCTTCGACCTTCGCCTCCGGAGGGCGACGCTCTATCCAGCTGAGCTACGGGCGCATTAGACACTTTTGATCGACCGATCAGAAGTAAATAGGAGTGCGTATTCTAAAGGAAATCACGCAGGATGCCAGTGCTTAATCACAGAAAAATGGGTGATTCATCCAAGTAGCTTGATCCGTTGCATTTACCTAATCGTAAAACTGGCCGATAATTCATCCATATCCCCTTACGCTGGACTTTATAGGAAACCAATCTTCATGCTTTATCAAAGCGTTAAGCACCATACCGTCTTTTCTCAGATCGCCATACTCTTCATCATAATGACTGGCATGACAGTGAGTTCCGCGGCATTGAGTGCAAGTGGTTCCACCGCACGATCGGGCGGTAAGCTATTTAATACGTTTTGCGTGGCTTGTCACATGCAAGGTGTTGCGGGGGCACCAAAACTGGGAAACTCAGCGGATTGGCTACCTAGAAGAGAGAAAGGCATGCCAACCTTGTTAAAGCATGCTATTGAAGGATTAAATGCCATGCCACCAAGAGGTATGTGTTCCAATTGCAGTGATGACGAAATTCAAGCCGCAATTCAATTCATGCTAGACAATAGTTAATCGTTCAGCATGGCCTTCAATGCGGATAACGAGGCTTGACCGCGCTCTTTTCTCGCACTTTCGCCTTCATCGCCACGGCCTTCCCACACCAAATCCTCTTCTGGCAATTCATCCAAAAAACGACTTGGGAGACAGTCAATTTCTTCGCCGTATTGTCGGCGCTTTGCAGCCAAGGTAATGCATAAGCTCCGCTTCGCTCGAGTAATCCCCACATAAGCAAGACGGCGCTCTTCTTCAATGTCATCGTTTTCAATACTATTACGGTGCGGCAGTAACTCTTCTTCACAGCCAATCAAAAAGACATGGGGATATTCCAACCCTTTGGAAGCGTGTAAGGTCAGCAATTGCACCTTGTCTTCGTCTTCCTCTTCTTCTTGTCGCTCTAACATATCGATTAACAGAAGCTTACTGATGGCTTGATCCAGCTCCGCACTGTCGTCTTCTTCCCAAGCGGATTCCATCATGCGCTGAATGGAATCCAGTAAAAAACGTACGTTTTCAATGCGTCGCTCGGCGGCTTTGGTTGAGGAACTTTGTTCTTGTATCCAGCCGTAATAATCCATGTCATGGATCATTTGTTCTATCACAGGAACAGGTGAAGTCCCTTGCAAGCGTTGGCGTAAGGTTGACATCCAGCGCTCAAAATCTTGCAAACTTTTTAGAGAGCGACCCGTCACAGTGTCTTCCAGCTCTTTATACCCAGAGGCTTCGAATAAGCTGACTTGACGCGCATTGGCAAGATTGCCTACTTTTTCCAAGGTCGCTGGACCAATTTCTCGACGCGGTAAATTCACCACTCGCAAAAACGCATTATCATCCGCAGGGTTTACCAAAAGGCGTAAATAGCCCATCAGGTCCTTAATCTCAGCACGAGAGAAGAAGGAAGTGCCACCGTTCATCTTGTAAGGGATGCGATAGGCTTGCAGTTTAATTTCCAGTAATCGTGCTTGATGGTTGCCTCGATAGAGAATGGCAAAATCTCGATAGGGTATGTCGTGACGCAAGTGACGAGATTGGATTTCGGCTGCAACACGTTCGGATTCGGCATCTTCATTGCGCGTCACCATAACTCGAATCGGATCGCCTAACCCCAAGTCACTCCACAAAGACTTATCGTACACGTGTGGGTTATTGGCTATTAACGTGTTGGCGGCTTTCAGTATGATTTTGGTCGAACGGTAATTCTGCTCCAGTTTGACCAGTTTCAAATTCGGATAGTCTACCGATAAGCGCTCTAGGTTTTCTGGTCGAGCACCACGCCATGCGTAAATGGATTGGTCATCGTCCCCCACTAAGGTGAAACAACGACGGAAGCCAGCCAAGAGACGAATCAACTCGTACTGACTGGCATTGGTATCCTGACACTCATCCACCAGAAGGTAACGTACTTTCTTTTGCCACTTATCTCTTAACTCTTCATCCGACATTAAGAGGCTAACAGGCAACAGAATCAAATCATCGAAATCCACGGCATTGTAAGCCCGAAGGTAACGCTGATATTGAACGTACACTTGTGCTGCGAGAAGGTATTCCTCTGTGTCCGCATTGGTCATGGCCTCTTGCGGCGTGGTCAGATCATTCTTCCAATTGGAAATAGTATGCTGACAATGAGCAGCGGAATCCGTTTGACCATTAAACTCTTTGTCTAAAATTTCTTTAATCAACGACAGGGAGTCTTGCGAATCAAACAGAGTAAAACCTTCTTTTAAACCAACTCGACGATACTCTCGACGTAAAATACGCAGTCCCAAATTGTGAAATGTCGAAATACTCAGACCTCGGCTTTCTTCTTTGCTCAGCATTCCCACCACACGTTCTTTCATTTCTCGTGCCGCTTTGTTAGTAAAGGTGACGGCGATAATGCTGCTGGCCTTAAAACCGCAAGTTTGAATCAGGTAGGCAATTTTCGTGGTGATTACGCTGGTTTTACCCGATCCCGCACCGGCCAACACAAGCAAAGGCCCGTCAATCTGCTTCACTGCTTCGAGTTGGCGATCATTTAGATTGCGCATGCGTTGTGATATAGAAGGTAAGGATTCACTCATATGGGCTCACAGCTGAACGGATAAAAGCTACATTCTACACCAGAGAAGAGCCAAGGTTCGATACAAACACAACATCGATCACTATATTAGTAAAATCTAATTTGATTGATCTTTGTCAAAGATAGGCATTTTAAATGAGCAGATCAGAGTAAAGTAAATTATATTAGATTTACCTAATATAATTTACTTAGGAGGCGAATCATGATTCGCAAGAACCCAAACATTCAATATCATCCAAGTTACTGGCTAGCGGCACTTGGCGCGGGCGGTACTTCAGTCAGCTTTTTTATGTATCTTATGTGGTTAATTCCCCATCAAGCAACGCCGATACCAACCTATGCAGATTGGAATGCACAGCTGCTCAAAGGAGACCTGCTATCCGTCATGACTCTATTGGCCCTCATAGGCATCTTCCTTTTTGCCCTGCTGCATTTGCTTTTGTTAATTTGGAACATTATCGAAAGCTACCAGCATAAAGCGGAGTTAAAGGCACTCGACAATACCCCTGCAGAATTGCAAAAAATGGCCATACCACTCACCTTAGCGATGACGGTTAATGTCTTTTTTATATTGGGGGCTTTGTTTGTACCTGGTCTATGGAGCCTGGTTGAGTTCCTATTTCCTGGTGCATTATTCGCTTTTGCCATCATTGCTTATGTCGCCAGTCAACAGTTTACCCGTTATATGAGTCATATGATCAGTGATGGTGGATATCGCAGCCAAGAGCATAACCATTTATCTGGCCTCATCAGTGTCTTCACCTTTGCCATGCTCGCTGTTGGCTTTGCTGCGGCTGCAGCTATGTCTCATGTCGCCGCGACTGTTGCCATCGCAACGACCTTGAGCTTGGCATTTATGACCTTTGCGATTTTGCTGGGCATCCTTTTCTTGGTAAAAGGCATCACCGCGATGATGCAACATGGTTTAGCGCAGCCAGCCTCTCCCAGTATCTGGATGCTGATTCCAATCCTTACTCTTCTAGCCATTACTTGGGTCAGACTGTCACATGGACTTAGCCATCACTTCGGCATAGAAAGTCATGCTGGACAACTCTTTGTACCTTTAAGCCTACTTTTTACACTGCAAATTGGCGTACTAGCCTTGGGCTATAAGGTCATGAAGAAAAATGGCTACCTAACGTCTTACTTATATGGCGACAAGGAAAGTCCGGTGAGCTTTGGTCTGATTTGTCCTGGTGTCGCACTCTTTGTAATGGGTATGTTCTGGTGGCACATTGGTTGGGTGAAAACGGGCATAATTGATCAATTTAGCCCGATATATTGGCTTGGCATTATGGCGTTATTGATTATTCAAATCGTTACCATTATGTCACTTATTAAACTCACTAAAAAACTCTTACGCCATCCAATTGGTCAACCAATAGCGCAGGCTTAGTACGAACAAAACGGGTAGCCAAGCTACCCGTTTTCCTAACCGAAATATAGCAATTATGATTCGGTTTTATCCACCGAACGACGGCTCCAATAACTGGCCAGCAACGAACCAGAAATATTATGCCAAACGCTAAAAATCGTGCCTGGTAATGCCGCCATAGGTGTAAAGAATTTCACCGCTAATGCCGCCGCCAAACCAGAGTTTTGTAAACCCACTTCAAACGCAATGGTACGACACACACGAGCATCAAAACCCAAGGCTTTGGTGACCCAATAACCTAATAAAAAACCAATACTGTTATGAATAATCACCGCCGCTGCGACAATCAATCCTACCTGAACAATTTTTGACGCACTCAATGCCACCACAATTGCAATAATTAACACAATCACGAACATGGAAATATAAGGGAATGCAACTTCAGCTTTGCGCACATATTTAGCGAAGAAAGTATTAATCAAAACGCCAGCGGCTACCGGTAACAAAACAATTTTAAACAGACTCCACAACATGGACAGGACAGGAACATCAACACTCTGGCCTATCATCAAAGACACCAGTAAAGGCGTTAAAACCACACCTAGCAAAGTCGAAATGGCCGTCATGGAAATAGACAGCGCCGTGTCACCTTTCGCTAGGTAGCACATTACGTTTGAAGCGGTACCACCAGCCACGCTACCAACCAGTAACATGCCAACCGTCAGTTCGTTACCAAATCCAAACGCAAACGCCACCCCGAAAGCCGCTATTGGCATCACTAAAAACTGCAGCAATACACCAACCGCCACTGCTTTAACGTTTTTAAGCACCTGTTTAAAATCACTCGGGCTAAGGGTTAATCCCATTGCCAGCATGATCACTGTAAGAAGAGGAATAATTTGAGACTTCAAACCAACGAACATCTCTGGTTGAAAAAAAGCCAATACTGAAAGCAAAATAGCCCAAAGAGGAAATAACTGAATCACCATATATTTAAACTCCATTTTGACAACATCATGTCCAACACATGGCTGCCATTCATTATTATTGATTCCCAATTTATGCCTTTCAATCCATTCCATTTCTAGGGAAGGTGCGAAGCTCTTTTTATTCTTTGTTAAGCTTGTTGCCAATATACTGATATTGGACGGTCAAACTTGCCTCGAATAAAAAAGAGTTATTCCCACGCTGACCCCTATATGGATGTAGGGGATTAGAGCAGCGCATAACCACAAGGATGTGGTGTACGCAGGAGCGGTTGCCGAGGAGCACCTTGCCCTAGCCAGTGAACTTGTTCGTACCTTCCCTAGGAAGAAAGAGTCTCCAGAACACAAAAGTAATTGTTCTGCAAAGGAGAAAGCAAAACGGGTGGCAAAATTGTAACCAAATGCTGTGTTGAAAAATAGGGAACTGAAAAATAGCGAAGATTAAAAAGACAACAACAGGGACACACCCCATTCATTAGAAGAGTGATCAGCAGTATTCGCTGCTAAACCGGTTTCATCAGCATCTTTTGCTTGCCAATATTTGTAAAAGGGTTCAATCACAATCGCACCACCATCTGGGTTCAAGAAACGTTGTAACTGAAGATAAAAGTGGTAGCCACGCGCATTTGATAAATCGGTTTCTATTGCTCGATACCCTTCAGATGCAGAGAGTCGTGTTTCATTTCTCGCCAACAGCACGATATCGTACTCAATTCGCGCACCTAACACCCAACTTGCTTCACTTACCAACTCTTGAAATTCGATACCAATGGGGTTGTAAAAATACACTTGTTGGCTCTTATAGCCTTCAATTAACGTAGTAGACACTTGTCCTCGGGAGTCCAATAGAGAACGTCGGTAACCCAATCCCAAATAAGGCGTAATTCGGTAACTGTCATTCACATACAAAGCTCGACCAATCATACTTCTTAGGTCATATACCTCATTTTTCACTGACTCAATTTTACCTGCGCCTTTTTGGCTAATTTGATCACTGGCATAAGACACATCGATGAATAGAACAGAAAAGCTGTAATAGGAAGAGTAACGAGCGTGTAAGCCGGTCAGAACGCCATATTGGCTCACCTCATCGTGCTCACTATAGTCCATATAGGACATATAGGGACCCAGTTCAAGATCAAAGCCTCGGTCGTTCGCTATCACTGATGATCCCGTTAAAATACCTAGCAATGTTAAACTGAGCTTCATCATAATGAGGTCTCGTTTGTTTAATGCTTCTTGTCAGTACTCACTATAGACCATATCAAGCTGACCATGAAACCATCAGCTCGACAAAACGGATGCCAATGTCTTCTCCATCTTACGATAACTAAGAGATTCCATTAAATGCGCTCTGGTCACAGCAGAGTCATTCAAATCCGCCAAGGTTAAGGCGACTTTTAACACTCGATGATAAGCTCGTGCTGATAGTTTCAGCGTATCCAAGGCTTGCTGCATAAAATGTTTATCATCATCACTCAAGGCGCAAATCGCTTCTAGTTGACGACCACTTAACAAGGCATTTTGAACACCTTGTCGAGCTCTTTGTCTCGCCACCGCTTGCTCCACTCGTACACGAATGCTGTCACTGGACTCTCCCTCTTCCCGCACATTCACCAACACATCAGACGGTAATGGCGGTACTTCCACATGCAAATCAATGCGGTCCAAAAAAGGGGCTGAGAGTTTTTTTAAATATTTTTGACTGGCCTTAGATTGATAATACTCTTGCTCCCCATGATACGCTTCATTACTGGCATTCATCGCGGCAACTAATTGAAATCTGGCAGGAAAAGTCACCTGCCCACGGGCTCGTGAAATGTGCACTTCGCCATTTTCCAGAGGCTCTCTCAGTACTTCCAACACCTTGCGGTCGAACTCGGGTAATTCATCTAAAAATAACACGCCACAATGCGCTAGCGACGCTTCACCGGGTTTTGGTATTGAGCCACCACCGACTAAGGCGGCAGCCGAGCAAGAATGGTGAGGCGAACGAAAAGGTCGCTCTGACCAATGCCAATCTTGCCCCATTTTACGACCTGCAACGGATTGCACAGACGCCACAGACAAGGCTTCGGCTTCGGTCATCTGCGGCATAATACTGGGAAGCCGAGATGCCAACATGGTTTTACCTGTGCCTGCTGGACCAATAAACAACAAATTATGACCACCAGCAGCCGCCACTTCTAACGCTCGTCTTGCTTGATATTGCCCTTTCACATCACGCATGTCATTAAAGGCTTGTTGTGAAGGAAGATCCATTTCAGGACGCCCCTGACAAAGAGGTAGTGCACTTTGTTTAAGTAAATGCGCTGTCACTTGCGTTAAATGCTTGGCAAAAATGGAGTGACCTTCTACTAGTGCGGCTTCAGCTTGATTGTCTGCCGGAAGAATCAATTGCCGATTCGATTGATAACAAGCAATCGCTGACGGTAATAAACCAGAAACACCTCGAATATCTCCCGATAAAGCCAACTCGCCAATAAATTCCATATTACCTAAATTTAACTCTCCAAGCTGTCCGGATGCCACCAATACACTGATGGCAATGGCTAAATCGTAACGTCCACCTTCTTTGGGTAAATCGGCTGGGGCGAGGTTAATGGTTACTCTACGGGTGGGAAATTCAAAATGACTGTTGATAATGGCACTGCGTACTCTATCTTTGGCTTCTCGAACAGCTGCTTCGGGTAAGCCGACAATATTAAGAGAAGGCAGACCATTGGAAATGTGAGTTTCAACAGTAACAAGAGGGGATGCCACGCCAACACGGGCGCGACTGTAGATAGTCGCTAAACTCATGATCACTCCTTGATCGTTTGATAATGTTCTCGCTAAGTCATCTAACTCAGCGTTTTTCACGTATATCTAATAGGTGGTTCTTACTTTTAGAACAACAAGTTAACAATAACGGATTAACAAGGTGAAACATGCCAAAGCATCAAATTAACCCGAATAAATTATTACTGTCTAAATGGACATCCAATTCACCACAACAAAGAGAAAAGCACTTTATTGTGACAAAACTCATCCATGATGAAGACGACAAGGTAATCGAATGTGTATTGGAGGCCGTTATCAATCACCAACAATATAGATTACCTTGGCAATCCCTTTGCTCAACGGAACGGTGGCAACAAGGCTGGAAGTAAGCTTATTGATCTTTTTCCAATTCCGCCAAACGCGTTTCCAAAGCCGTTAGTTTCTCTCGGTATTTGGCCAACATCGCTGCCTGTACTTCAAACTCTTCACGGGTCACTAAGTCCATTTTACTTAAGGTGGTTTGCGCCACTTGATGCAATTGGGCTTGAATTTCTTCTTTCGGCAACTTACCTAAGGTTTCCACTGCCTGCTCCAAACCAGTGCCTAATTGTTTAATAAATTGATCAATCATTTTACTCTCATTGCTCCCCAATAGGGCTTGGTTAATTAAATACCGATAATTTGCTTAGTATAGTGGTCGAGTAAAGGTACAAACAAGCTCAGTGATGAATTCATTCACGCCTTCTTTTTGTGCGATGACAAATTGATTTTGACCATTTAGTTATCATTCAAAGGAATTATACACCCCCAGCTAGTTGATCCCGCTAACCTCTATTTCTTTATTGGGAGCAAGTAGATAGAGTGACAAAAAGTGATAATGTCATTTTATGGATGATTTTTCGCACCAATTTGAGGCAGTACACGTTTAGTGCACCCCAATATGCTGCACTAAATCAATTCATTTCATGCCCTTTTTAATTTCAATAAGCCGACAAAATCCTTACAAAGCCCTTGCCGCTTGGACTGTTGAAGAGATGGCACGCATATTGAATATAGACATCTACCTGCGATACGACAATAAAACTGACTTTTAAAGGAGACAGTGGGTATGAAGCTTATTACTGCCATCATCAAGCCATTTAAACTCGATGATGTTCGAGAAGCGCTTTCTGAAATCGGTGTTCAAGGCATCACAGTAACAGAAGTGAAAGGGTTCGGACGTCAAAAAGGCCACACAGAACTATACCGCGGCGCGGAATACGTTGTGGACTTTCTACCTAAGGTAAAAATCGAGCTAGCCATTGCAGACGATATGACAGACCAAGTGGTTGAAGCCATTAGTGGTGCTGCAAATACTGGCAAAATCGGCGACGGTAAAATCTTTATCGTTAACCTTGAGCAAGCGGTTCGTATTCGTACCGGCGAAACTGGCGTAGAAGCCGTTTAATACGGTTCGAATATTTTAGCCTTTAGGGGGGCGAAACATGCAAGATCAAATTTTTCACTTACAATATGCCATGGACACCTTCTACTTCTTGGTGTGTGGTGCACTGGTTATGTGGATGGCAGCTGGATTTGCCATGTTGGAAGCGGGTTTAGTACGAGCTAAAAACACCACTGAAATCCTAACAAAGAACGTCGCGCTATTTGCGATCTCTTGTATCATGTACCTAGTTTGTGGTTACTCAATCATGTACGGCGGTACTTGGTTCCTAACGGGTATTCAAGATGTAGACGTTGCTTCTACTCTAACTGACTTTGCTGGCCGTGATGGCGGTTTTGAAGGCGGTTCTATCTACTCTGGCGCTTCTGACTTCTTCTTCCAAGTGGTATTCGTAGCAACGGCTATGTCTATCGTTTCGGGTGCAGTTGCTGAGCGTATGAAACTATGGTCTTTCCTAATCTTCGCGGTGGTAATGACAGCGTTCATCTACCCAATGGAAGGTTCTTGGACTTGGGGCGGCAACGATGTATTCGGTATGTTCAACCTAGGTGACTTAGGTTTCTCTGACTTTGCTGGTTCTGGTATCGTTCACATGGCGGGTGCAGCAGCAGCCCTTGCTGGTGTCCTTGTACTAGGTGCTCGTAAAGGCAAATACGGTCCTAACGGTGAAGTACGTGCCATTCCTGGTGCTAACCTACCTCTAGCGACACTAGGTACATTCATCCTTTGGATGGGTTGGTTCGGTTTCAACGGTGGTTCTGTATTGAAACTGGGCGACATTGCCAACGCTAACTCTGTTGCTATGGTCTTCCTAAACACGAACGCAGCAGCAGCTGGTGGCGCGATCGGTGCCCTTCTTCTAGCTCGTATCCTATTCGGTAAAGCCGATCTTACAATGCTACTTAACGGTGCACTAGCCGGTCTGGTTGCGATCACGGCAGAACCTTCTACTCCTTCTGCTCTAGGTGCTACGTTAATCGGTGTTGTTGGTGGTCTGATCGTTGTAATGTCTATCCTAACGCTTGATAAGCTGAAAATTGATGATCCAGTTGGTGCCATCTCTGTACACGGTGTGGTTGGTGTTTGGGGCCTACTTGCTGTGCCACTAACAAACGACGGTGCAAGCTTCAGCGGTCAAATCGCAGGTGCATTAACTATCTTTGTCTGGGTATTCGTCACTAGCTTGGTAGCTTGGTTAATCATCAAAGCCATCATGGGTGTCCGTGTCAGCGAAGAAGAAGAATACGAAGGTGTTGATTTATCTGAATGTGGTATGGAAGCATACCCAGAATTCAAAAAATAACAGACCTTTCAAGTATCTCTTACTTAACTGAGTAAGATCCAAACCCTCGCTTCGGCGGGGGTTTTCTGTTTTAGGAAAAGATATAAGCAAGGGATTGAAAAGAAATTTTAACGCCTTATCACTTAATACACGTTATTATCAGATTTTATCGAGAACATAAGGGAAGGTGTAATCAAGTCTTCCGAACTTCAGTCTTATCAGAGAAGCACTCTATCAAGGCATGAGTGGCAAGAATGTTAATACCTTTCAACCACTCTTAAGAATAAAGACCTTTTCTCTGAAAGACCCAAAGGGCGTGGATTAAACTCTCTTTATTCTTTGTTAAGCTTCTTGCCAATATTGGACTACGAAACTTGCCTCGAATAGAAGAGAGCTTTCCACAGGCTGAAGCCAGAGGACTTGTTCGCATCTCCCCAAAGCTCAAAGGGGCTCACTCAACATGCGTGAAGATTTACACTTAAAAATTCGCAACATCACCAACCAAGATTACACCCAAGTAAAAACCCTCATGGATAAGGTGTACCACGACATTGGTGGAGCTTGGCCTGAGCATACTATTCACAAACTGATTAAAGACTTTCCAGAAGGTCAGATCTGTCTGGAAGATCACGGTGAAATCGTCGGCATTGCCCTGTCAGTCCAAGTTAATTACCACCGTTTCAGTAACCCGCATACTTACGATGATCTTGTGGACCAAAAAGAAAACATCCTCAATGATCGCCTTGGTGATGCCATGTACGGCCTAGATGTTTTAATCGCACCGGAATACCGAGGTTATCGTCTCGGTCGTCGTTTATACGAAGCACGAAAGGAGCTGTGCCGTCAGCACAACTTACGTGCCATTCTGGCCGGTGGTCGCATTCCAAATTACCACGAACACGCTCACGAGATGACACCAGCCGAATACCTGGAAGCCGTGCGAGAGCGTAAGATTTATGATCCAATTCTCACCTTCCAGCTATCAAACGATTTTCAGGTCACTCGTTTATTAAAACGCTATATGCCGGAAGACGAAAAATCCCAAGGTTACGCCACCCTTTTAGAATGGAAAAATATCTTTTTTTCACCGGAAACCACCGTCATTAAATCCAGAAAGACACAGGTTCGAATCGGTGCGATTCAATGGCAAATGCGCGAAGTAGAAAGTGTCGACGAACTGCTCACACAAGTAGAGTATTTTGTCGATGCGGTATCCGATTACAAAAGTGACTTTGTTCTGTTTCCGGAATTTTTCAACGCCCCTTTAATTGGTTTAAGCCCGGATCAAAGTAACCAAACGGAAGCAATCCGCTTTCTCGCCAGCTACACAGACCGCTTTAAAAATGAAATGTCACAGCTGGCAGTGAGCTATAACATCAACGTTATTACAGGCTCTATGCCTTTAATGGAAGATGACACTCTCTACAATGTCAGCTATCTATGTCGTCGTGATGGCACCGTCGAAGAGCAAAAGAAAATTCACATCACGCCTCATGAACGTCGCGACTGGATCATTGAAGGCGGCCATGATCTCAAAGTATTTGATACCGACGCAGGCCGAGTGGGTATTTTAATTTGTTACGATGTGGAATTCCCTGAATTAGGTCGTTTACTGGCGTCTCAAGACATGGACATTCTGTTCGTCCCCTTCTGGACCGACACTAAAAATGGCTATCTTCGTGTTCGCCGCTGCGCACAAGCACGCGCTATTGAAAACGAATGTTATGTGGTCATTTGTGGTAGCTGTGGCAACCTTCCTCAAGTTGAAAACCTAGACATCCAATACGCCCAAAGTTCAGTGTTTTCACCGTCTGACTTCTCTTATCCACATGATGCTGTGATGGCCGAAACAACCCCAAATACAGAGATGATCATGTTCTCAGATTTGGACTTAGATAAACTCAAACTGACACGCAGCGAAGGTTCTGTGAACAATTTAAAAGACCGCCGAACCGACCTTTATTCACTTAATTGGAAGCATACTAAGTAAGGTTTCAGCTGTGATAACATGGACGTTATTTCCAATAAGCTGGGCAAATACGCCCAGCTGACTTATGACAAAGAGAATCTAATGGCTAAAGCAAAAACCGCCTTTGTGTGCAATGAATGCGGCGCAGATTATGCGAAATGGCAAGGTCAATGCCAAGCGTGTGGCGCGTGGAATTCACTCTCTGAAATCCGTTTAACCTCCGGCAAAACCTCCGCTCGTGTGGCCGCGAGTCAAGACGCACGAACATTGGGTTATGCTGGAGCCACTACCGGCATTCAAAATTTATCCGATGTTGATCTCGGTGATGTGCCACGCTTTAGTTCCGGTGCCAGTGAATTCGATCGTGTTTTAGGGGGTGGCTTAGTCCCTGGTGGTGTGGTCTTGATTGGCGGTCATCCCGGCGCAGGGAAAAGTACCTTATTACTACAAACTATGTGCTGGCTTGCGCAACAACAAACGGCTCTGTATGTCACAGGTGAAGAATCCTTGCAACAAGTCGCCATGCGAGCGAATCGTCTTGGTTTACCAACGCAAAACCTTAAAATGCTGTCGGAGACCAATGTTGAAGCCATTATGACAGTGGCACAACAGGTTAACCCTAAAGTCATTGTCATTGACTCGATCCAAGTCATGCACCTTGATGGTATTGAATCCGCTCCTGGCAGTGTGTCACAGGTTCGCGAAAGTGCCGCTGTGTTAACTCGCTTTGCCAAACAAACTCAAACTGCCGTCTTATTAGTTGGGCACGTTACCAAAGATGGTACCCTAGCAGGCCCTAAAGTCTTAGAGCATATGGTCGATTGCTCCGTGCTACTCGAAGGCTCAGAAGATTCACGTTTTCGTACTTTACGCGGCATGAAAAACCGTTTCGGCGCGATTAATGAGTTAGGCGTGTTTGCGATGATGGAAAACGGCTTAAAAGAAGTCAAAAATCCCAGTTCCATCTTTTTAAACCGCAGCAATCAACCTGCCGCTGGCAGTTTAGTGATGGTGGTGTGGGAAGGTACGCGTCCTTTACTAGTGGAACTGCAAGCATTAGTCGATGATTCTGCCCTTGGCAACCCTCGTCGCGTTACCGTGGGCTTTGATCATAATCGCTTGGCCATGCTATTGGCCGTTCTACACAAACATGGTGGCCTACTAACCTCTGATCAAGATGTGTACCTAAATGTCGTAGGCGGTGTGAAAGTATTAGAAACCAGCGCCGATTTGGCCGCCATTGCCGCGGTTGTTTCCAGTTTCCGAGATCAAATACTGCCTCATGATCTCGTTGTACTAGGGGAAGTGGGACTTTCGGGAGAGATTCGCCCAGTCCCATCCGGCCAAGAACGCATCAGTGAAGCGGCGAAACACGGTTTTACCAAAGCCGTGGTACCAAAAGCGAATTGCCCTAAGAAACCCATTGAGGGAATGGAAGTCATTGGAGTGGAACGTCTCTCTCAAGCCTTGGAAGCCATTTTTGGTTAATCAGAAGAAAATCGTTTAGTGCTGTCATTGCCTGAATGAAACGCTTCATTTTATTTAGGCGAGCAATCCAGCAGCTGAGACACAATCAGTTCAACCCAGACAACAAATCCTCGACAGGCTCATCCTCCATACCATAAGGAAGGGCTCTGTCGGATTGGGCATCTAGCCTTTCTTGACGGGCTTTTAACAAGCGTACTCGGCGTTGTTTGCAAAGCTCCAGGATATGAAATCTTGCCTCATTAGAAAGAGAGAACCAATGAAAGCGTTCATCTCGACTCCGCAAACAGCCTTTACAAAAACCTTTAGCACTGTTTTCGCAAATACCCTTGCAAGGGCTTTCGATGACAAATAACTCGATTTGTTCCATATCGCCCCCACTCAACATTATGATTTATTGCGTTGCTAACTGAAGGTCATACACTTCTTCTGGGGACAGAAAATACACTCTATCTGCCGGTGCGGCGGTTAGAGAAAACCAATAAAACCGATCAGGTACGCCCATTTCCAAATAAAAGTTTACGTAAGTCGCGTGGATCGGGTCAGCCACATTGGCACTAGAAGCATTAATACGAGTACCATCAGACCATGCATGAATACCAACACCAGCACCAGCGCCTATGGTTCTCTCAACACCACCTAAGAATAAATCAACTCCGCCTGACAACACATACCCTGTTGGCGCAATATGAGTGTTTAATCCTAAACGTCGAATGAGACGTGCTCCGTCCATCGTCGCTTGTTGATCTGTTGAACCTGGCACATCAACCAGCACTAAATCCGTTACATTTGGATTTTCGGTTAGCAATGCCGTTAATTCCGACACCAAGCTGCTGTCTAACACGCCAGATAAATAAGCCGTATTGTCTTCCACTTCAAAGGATAACGAGTCCGCATCCAATTCACTTTGATCGTCTATGGCGGCGCAAGCGGATAAAGAAAGAACAACAACAAGGGATAGCCACTTCAGCACATTCGATAAAGGCTTTTCGATTTTCATAGCGTACTCAATGAACTCAACATCTAAACTAGCTAATATCATACTAGTTCAAAAAAACACCACTTCCTAGTGAATGACCACCATATTGCTGAAAATCGAAGATTTTTCATAAAAAAAAGACCGCTTACTTATGGAAGCGGTCAAACAAACACATTTCTATCGAATCAGTTAGAAATGTCCTGGGACTAAGAAGGGAACGAAAAGCTCTTCCCTTCACGAACACCTGCAGAAGGCCAACGCTGTGTAATGGTTTTACGCTTAGTATAAAAGCGCACGGCATCTGGACCATATGCATGCAGATCACCAAATAAAGAGCGTTTCCAACCACCAAAACTGTGGTACGCCACTGGCACAGGTAAAGGCACATTAATTCCCACCATGCCAACTTCAATATGGTCGGAGAAATAACGTGCGGCTTCTCCATCACGGGTAAAGATACAAGTACCATTGCCGTATTCATGATCATTAATCAAGGTCATGGCGTTTTCCATGCTATCGACTCGAACGACCTGCAAGACGGGCCCAAAAATTTCTTGCTGATAAGAATCCATTTCTTTAGTCACGCCATCAATTAAAGTCGCACCAACGAAGAAGCCATTCTCATAACCAGCTACTTGCGGGTTACGACCATCAACAACCACAGTCGCACCTTGCTGTTCAGCACTGTTAATAAAACCAACCACTTTATCTTTGTGTTCCTGAGTAATCACTGGACCAAAATCGTTACTTTTATCAGAGCATTCGCCCACTTTTAAGGGAGTCATGGCCTCTTTCATTTTCGCCACTAACTGATCGCCCGCCGCTTGACCAACCGCTACGGCCACCGACAAGGCCATGCAACGCTCACCAGATGAACCAAATGCCGCTCCCAACAACTGACTGACAACGTTATCCATATCCGCATCTGGCATGACAATGGCGTGGTTTTTCGCACCGCCCAATGCCTGACAACGCTTACCATTGGCACTGGCTTTACTGTAAATGTATTCTGCAATCGGCGTGGAGCCGACGAAGCTCACCGCTTTGACACGTTGATCCTCCAACAAAGTATCAACAGCCACCTTATCACCGTTCACGACATTAAAGACGCCCACAGGTAATCCCGCTTCATGCAATAACTCAGCGATAAACAAGGCCGTACTTGGATCACGCTCAGAAGGCTTCAAAACAAAAGTGTTTCCGCACACAATTGCCATCGGGAACATCCACAAAGGCACCATGGCAGGAAAGTTAAAAGGGGTAATCCCCGCGACGACGCCCAGCGGTTGAAATTCACTCCAAGAATCGATGTTTGGACCAACATTCTTGCTAAACTCCCCTTTTAGTAATTCTGGGGCACCACAAGCGTATTCCACATTTTCAATCCCACGTTGCAATTCACCAGCAGCATCATGACAAATCTTGCCATGCTCTGCGCCAATCAATTCGCAAATTCGATCGGCGTGTTTTTCCAGCAAGGCTTTGTAATTAAACATAATGCGAGCTCGCTTCAGAGCCGGCGTATTTCGCCACTCTGGATATGCGGCTTGCGCTACCGCGATAGCTTCTTCTACGGTTCCACGAGGTGCAATCGCCACTTGTTTTGCGACTTCTCCTGTTGCTGGGTTAAACACATCTTGCTTTCGCTCAGCCGTAGAGGAGGCTTTTCCACCAATAAGGTGTCCGATCAATTCCATAACAACTCCATAACCTTGGGTAAAATTTACTTGTGGATTTGATGTTTCAAAAAGTGCGCTATTGACGCTACTATGCCAATGGTAATAGATTATAAAAAGTCGATTTTATTAACCCTTAGTTAAGCTTTAGGTTAACAATAGAATTCACCAAGTGATCACTAAAAAGAGCCGTCATGTATGAAAACCTTCCAAAGTCAAATCAGTGATGCCGACCTTAGGATTTTGCGAATTTACAAAACCGTGGTGGAGTGTGGCGGTTTTTCGGCCGCAGAAGTGGTGCTTAATATCAGCCGAGCTGCCATCAGCATTGCCATTTCAGATTTGGAAACGCGCTTAGGATTTCGACTTTGTCAGCGGGGGCGATCTGGTTTTTCATTAACCAATGAAGGCAGCCAGGTTTATGAGCACACGTTGCAATTATTGTCATCAATTGAAGACTTTCGCACCCACATTAATGCCCTTCACCAACATCTAAAAGGTGAGTTAAACATTGGCATTACCGACAACCTTGTCACTTTGCCTCATACACGCATTACACATTCGCTGGCAGGGTTAAAAGACAAAGGTCCGCAAGTCACAGTGAATATTCGGATGATTCCACCAACGGATGTCGAACGAGGGGTATTAGATGGCGGACTGCATGTTGGCATAGTGCCAGATTTAAAGATCCTTAGCGGCTTGGAATACCATCATTTATACGAAGAAGAATCCAAGCTCTATTGCAGTAACACTCACCCTTTATTCGATATGGATGATCAAAAAATTAGCAAAGCGAAATTGAAGAATTATGATGCCGTGTTGCCAGCTTATGCCCAGACGCCTGAAATCAAAGCCCAACATCAACCTTTACAAGCCAGTGCCACGGCCACAGACCGAGAAGGCGTGGCCTTCCTGATATTAACAGGACGATATATTGGTTTTTTACCGGATCACGTGGCGGCACATTGGGAAAGGGATGGACGAATGCGTTCTATCCTACCGAACGAATGCCGCTACAACACTCAGTTCTCAGCCATTACTCGTAAAGGCGCTAGAACCAACCTAGTACTCGAAACCTTTTTGAAAGAATTAGAGAAAACCGCTTAAAGTGATTCTTCACTGTCCTTAATAAATGCAAAATTATTAGTTGTATTCCAAATATAGTATATCTTTAATATATATTTAAAAATTTATATCGTCATACAAGAGATATAAAATAGATTCATCTAATTATTTTCAATTTATTGACGGAGCAACCAATGACACGCGCAAAGCGACTAAATATGATGATGGGCGTCACCTTAGCGACTTCGCTATTTCTGACGGCTTGCTCATCCGATAACCCTGAAGAAACCAGTGTTGTAAAAGAAATCATCCGACCCGTTAAATTACTGACAATCCAATCGACGAACGCGATCAACATCCGACGTTTTCCAGCTGAATTACAAGCAAGTGAAGAAACAGACATTGCTTTTCGTGTTGGCGGTCAGTTAAAAACCTTAAATATTGTGGCTGGGCAGACAGTAAAAAAAGGGGATTTGCTCGCCTCTCTCGACACCACTGACTTTAAGCTTGAAGTTGAATTAGCTGAAGCCAATCAACGTTTGGCGGAAGCACAATTTAAGCGTATCCAAACCATGTTGAAGCAAAATGCGACGACTAAATCGCAATATGACTCAACTAAGGCGACGTTAGATCAAGCAAACAATGCACTTCAATCCGCTCGTAACCAGCTTAAATACACCAAGGTGTACGCGCCATTTAATGGTGTGATTTCAAATGTAGACACAGAAAATTTCCAGTATGTCAGTGCTGCACAAACCTTAATGCACATGCAAGATATCGAAAACCTGGACGTTGATTTTGAAGTACCAGAAAGTTTGGTCGTTAGCATCAAGGGCACACATTCGGACTACCGTCCTCGTGTTGTTGTTGATGTGGCACCAAAAGAAGTCTTTCATGCTATGTATAAAGAACACAACACCTCACCAAATGCGACCACCATGGCATATGAAGTCACAATGCACTTGATTCGCAACGATGAAAATCAACATACCCTATTGCCTGGTATGACCGCCAACGTCGACATTGATGTGAGTATCCTATTGGGCACAAAACATCATATTACGGTACCAGTTGAAGCGGTATTACGTCATGAAAATACGCAAACAGGTGAAGCCAACAGCACAGTTTGGGTCTTTAATAGTGAAAGCCACAAAGTAGAAGCCCGTGACGTCACATTAGGTGCTTTAGAAGGCAATCAGGTTGAAATAATTGAGGGTCTAAATTCTGGCGAGAAAGTCGTCGCTGCAGGCGTTCACAGCTTAACCGACGGCATGAAAGTACGCCCTTGGACACGTGAGCGAGGCCTATAATGGATATTGCTGCTTATTTTATAAAACGCAAAGTCACCAGCTGGATGGTGACGCTTATTTTGTTAATTGGCGGTGTGATCGCCTTTACCAACTTAGGCCAGCTTGAAGATCCTGCATTCACCATTAAGGACTCTTTAATCATTACCACTTACCCTGGAGCATCACCAGAACAAGTGGAAGAGGAAGTAACCTACCCAATTGAGCGTGAGTTGCAAAACCTGCCTTATGTGGACAAAATCGTGTCTACCTCTAAAGCGGGTTACTCAAAAGTTCAATTAACCATCAAAGACACTTATCGTGCAGAACAGCTAAAGCAAATATGGGACGAAGTTCGTAAGAAAATTCGTGACATTACTGGCAGTTTTCCATCTGGTGTCAACACACCTATCGTATTAGATGATTTCGGTGATGTTTACGGAGTTATGCTGGCCATCCATGGTGAAGGCTATCCCTATAAAGACCTCGAAAACTACGTAGATTATGTAAAGCGTGAGTTAGTCTTGGTAGACGGTGTGGCTAAAGTCACTGTGGCAGCTGAGCAAGACGAACAAATTTCAATTGAGATTTCACGTTCTAAACTGGCCAATATGGGCATTGCTCCTAGCCAATTACAGACGCTTTTATCCAACCAAAACAGTGTCTCTAACGCTGGCCGAGTAAAAGTCGGAAGTGAATATGTTCGTATCAGTCCAACTGGGGAATTCAAGGACATATCTGAGTTAGAAAACCTAATCGTCGGTACGCCAATTGACGGTAATCTGATTCGTTTAAAAGACATCGCGACGATCAAACGCGAATATGTGGAACCGAAAACACACATTGTTGACTTCAATGGCGCACAGTCTTTACTACTCGGTGTCTCTTTCTCTAGCAATGTTAACGTGGTTAAGGTCGGCAATCGCCTTGAAAAACGCATTGACGAATTACAATACCAGCAGCCGGTTGGTATCAGCATGGATCCGATTTATTTCCAGTCAAAAGAAGTCGATCGTTCCGTTGCTAACTTCTTACTAAATCTAGTAGAAGCCGTTGGTATCGTTATTTTAGTCCTTTTGGTCTTCATGGGTATCCGTTCAGGCATCCTCATCGGCATCGTACTCTTGTTGACCATTTTGGGCACCTTTATTGTGATGGATTATTTCCAGATCAACTTACAGCGAATTTCCCTAGGGGGCTTGATCATTGCACTCGGTATGTTGGTGGATAATGCCATTGTGGTCACCGAAGGGGTGCTGATTGGTATGCAGCGTGGCAAGACCAAGCTACAAGCCGCCAGTGACGTGGTAAAACAGACCAAATGGCCTCTACTTGGCGCAACGATTATTGCCATCATCGCTTTCGCACCAATTGGTTTATCACCGGATTCAGTGGGTGAATTCGTCGGGTCATTATTCTACGTATTGCTTATTTCACTGTTCTTGAGCTGGATTACCGCCATCACGCTGACGCCTTTTTTCTGTGATCTTTTCTTCAAAGAACAGATCCAAAAAGCTCAGCAAGAAGGCAACAGCAACTCACCTGAAGCGAATGACCCATACAAGGGCTTTATCTTTATTGGTTATAAATGGCTACTCGACAAAGCCATGCATTATCGCTGGATCACTGTCATTCTATTGATTAGTAGCTTGTTTACTGCAGGTTGGGCATTCCAGTTTGTCAAACAAGAATTTTTTCCGCCTTCTACCACGCCAATGTTCTATATGGACGTTCAAATGCCAGAAGGCACTCATATCGACAGTACCTACGATAAAGTACGTATGATTGAGAAAGAGTTACTAAAAGATGACCGTATTGAATTTGTGACTTCGACCACAGGTCAAGGTACCTTGCGTTTCATGCTCACGTATAACGCGGAACAAACCAACTCCAGTTATGCGCAGTTCATTATTCGCACGAAAACCAAAGAAGACATTCCTGGCTTATTGAAAGACCTGTATTACAAAATGCAGGAAGAATACCCAGAATTGGAAGTGAAACTTCAACGCTTACAATTAGGGCCAGCGAGCGGTGCGAAACTGGAAACCCGCATTAGCGGTCCCGATCCTAAGATGCTGCGTCAATTCAGTGCTCAAATCCAACAGGTGTACCGTGAAGACGGTGGGCTAGAAAGCATCAAAGATGATTGGCGTCAGCCTGTTAAGGTATTACGTCCTATCTTTAATGATGCTCAAGCTCGTCGCCTAGGCATCAGTAAAACCGAATTGGATGAGGTCTTATTGACCAACTTCGCTGGATCGCAAATTGGTCTATACCGTGAAGGCACAGACTTATTGCCCATCGTTCGTAAAGCGCCTGAAAACGAAAGCATGTCGATTGACCAGATCAGTGATCTGCAAATCTACAGCCCAGCGTCTGGCTCTTATGTGACCTTATCAACCTTGGTGTCTGGCTTCGAAACCGTATGGGAAGATCCGATTATAGAGCGCCGCGATCGTAAACGTACTATCACCGTCATGGCCGATCCGAAGATACTTGGTGATGATACCGCCATGTCAATCTTTAATCGTACCAAGGACAAAATCGAAGCAATCAATTTGCCACCGGGCTACGAATTAGAATGGGGTGGTGAATACGAAAGCAGTAGCGATGCACAGGCGAACATTTTCAGTGCCTTGCCAATGGGCTATCTGTTCATGTTCATCATTACGATTCTATTGTTCAACTCAATTCGTGTACCGCTAACGATCTGGTTCTGTGTACCACTGGCGTTAATTGGTGTGTCGACTGGTTTGTTGGTGATGAACTCAGCATTCAGCTTCATGGCGTTACTTGGGTTCTTGAGTCTATCAGGGATGACGGTGAAAAACGGTATCGTACTGGCTGATCAGATCAACTATGAGTTGGAGCAAGGCACAGAGAAATACGAAGCCATCTTCAACTCAGCCGTCAGCCGTGTAAGACCAGTGTGTATGGCTGCCATCACGACCATTCTGGGTATGATTCCATTGCTATTTGATGCTTTCTTTGAAGGCATGGCGGTGGTGATTTCCTTCGGTCTTGGCTTTGCCACTATCTTGACCTTGATCGCAGTACCTGTGTTCTACGCTATGTTGTTCCGAGTGAAATACCGCTCTCACAAGGAATTCTAGTAGAGCATCCACTTACGGAAAAAGCGTCTTGCGATTGTCGCAGGACGCTGTTCCGTCTTAATCATAGAGAAGATTATGCATTTAGACGAAATCTTAAAACTGGATATTAAGCTACTCGTCGCGTTCGTCACCATTATGGAAGAAGGCAGCGTTTCCCGAGCCGCAGAAAGATTGGGCGTCACTCAACCAGCGTTAAGCAAAAGCCTACAAAGACTAAGAGATTTGTTTAAAGACACCTTGTTTACCCGTCAGGCATACGGCTTAACTCCAACGGCAAGGGCCTCAGAATTGCACGATGCAATTCAACCTATTCTCAGCTCGTTATCAGAATTAATGAGCCCGAATTCACTCGATCTTAAAACCTTAGATCGGCGCTTCAAACTGAGAGTAGACGAAGGGGATTTAGAGAATTTTATCGAAGCCTTACTCGCCTCTATGCAATATCAAGCGCCCAACGTTCGATTATCCATTAGCTCTTGGGGCGAATCTCATTTTGAAGAGATCATTTCAGGTAACGCCGACATTGGTATTATGCGTGTCAGTGACACACCAAATAATGTCCGCAGCAAGCTGGTTGGTTACATGAGCGCGTGCATTATTTTGAGTGAAGCTAGCCCATTGTTCAATCAAACGGATGTCTCTGTTGCCGATCTGCTGGCCCATAAAGTCGTCACTCACCATTTGCGCAGTAATCACAGCACGCCCTTCAGCAAAACTGAGCAGAAACTTCGACAACAAGGCCATAATATTCAACCCACACTGGAAACAGACAGTCTCATGGTCGCCATGCAGGCCGTAAAACGAGGTATGGCTCTGGTCACGTCTCGTTCCATTGGGGATTTATTTCTACAACTCATGCGTGAGAAAAATAACTTCTACCCTGTAAAGCTTCTGGAGATTCCACAGGAGATCATTGAGCTGGACGAATACAATGGTCGTTACCCCATCCATATTTGTTGGCACGAACGATTTAATAATGACCTAGCCCATCGCTGGCTGCGTGAAAAAATCATCGCCTTCATGCGTGAATCCCCTTGGATGCATTCACCCACATAAAGCCTATTAGGTTAACTACTTCGCGTTACGAGTGCTGCGAATCCACTCAAAACGCGGAATCTCTTCGCCATTGACTTCCACACTTTCCTGAAACATTTCTTTTGGTCGAGCCCACCAGCCAAATTCACCGTAAAGCGCCTGATAGATGACCAATGCCTCTTCCGTTTCGCTGTGTTTTACCACACGCTCCACCCAGTATTCGGCTCCCTTATAATGCTGATATACCCCTGATTTCACCATTTAATATTCCTCACTATTACCAAAAAACGACCCATTTTAGCCACAATATGGAAAACCAGGTCGCAAATACGAAAAAAACAAACTTACTAAGCTAAGCTAAGTGAGCAATAATCACTCTATTATTTAGTTTAGCTTTTAGGATCCAACATGTACCTCGTTCGACCCGCTGATTTTGCCGATTTACCAGCCTTAGAGCGACTCGCTAAGCAAGCCGGAATTGGGTTCACTAACTTACCGGCCAACCGTGAACGACTCAATGACAAAATTGCGACGTCAAAACGCTCTCTGCAAGCAGACATCATCCAACCTGGAGATGAATCCTACTTGTTTGTGTTAATGGATACTAGACATAATAAAGTCGTTGGTTGTTGTGGTATTGATGCCATGGTAGGAACCGATGCGCCTTTTTACAGCTACCGTATTGATGAGGTCGTACACGCATCACCACAATTGCAAATACACAATCGCATTCCCGCATTGTTCTTATGTCATGATTACAACGGTACCAGTCGATTAATTGCCTTAGTGGTCGACAAAGCACATCAAAATACACTTGCCGTGTCGTTATTATCAAAAGCTCGCCTGTTATTTATTGCGCGCTATCCACAACGTTTCACCAAACGCCTGTTTGCAGAACTAAGAGGCGAAAGCGACAAACAAGGACACTCGCCTTTCTGGGATGCACTGGGCAAACATTTTTTCAGCATGGATTTTAAAAAAGCCGACTATTTATCTGGCGTCAGTAATAAACACTTTATCGCAGACCTCATGCCAAGATACCCAATCTATGTACCAACCTTGCCTGAGAATGCACAGGAAACGATCGGCGTGATCCACGAAGATTCTAGTCAAAGTGCGGATATCTTACTAAATGAAGGATTCGAGTTTCGTGGTTATGTTGATATTTTCGATGCTGGACCAAGTGTCGAAGCACAAACTCACAGCCTGCATACCATCGTCAATCAACAAACAGGGAAAGCTCTGAGTATCAATCCTACTCAGCAAGCCAAGCAGTATCTTATTGCCACAGGACATCTGGAACACTTCCACGTCACTGTGTCCACCGCCGAACCCCAGAGTGCAGGATTAGGTGTCGACCACGCCACATTAGAGCAATTAGACATAAAGGTCGGCAGCCGAATCCAATGGTCTGCACTATCCTTAGCAACAGATAAATAATGCAAAATACAATCACGAGGACACCGTCATGATGGTCATACGCCCTATTCAAGAAGGCGATCTAAAGCCACTTTACCGCCTAACCGAATTAACCGGCATTGGTTTTACCTCCTTGGTCACTGACGAAGCCATGTTGCAAAAAAAAATCGACCGAGCTGTCAAATCTTTTGCTCGAGAAGACATCAATCAGCCTACCGATGAAGACTACTTAATGGTGTTAGAAGACACCACCACAGGTCAAATTGTTGGCACCTGTGGCATGCTCGCGACGGTCGGCTTAGACGAACCTTTTTACAGCTATCACCTTGGCACCATCACCCATGCCTCTCGCGAACTCAATGTACACAATGCGGTTCCGACTTTAATTCTAAATAATGACTTCACCGGCTGCAGTGAAATTTGCACCCTCTTCTTAGAAGAGAGTTACCGCCATTCTAAAAATGGTCAGTTATTGTCCAAATCCCGTTTTATGTTTATGGCGCAATTTCCTCAACGCTTTACACCAAAAATCTTTGCCGAAATGCGCGGGGTCAGTGATGAAAATGGCGTATCGCCATTTTGGGAGAGTCTAGGCCGTCACTTCTTCTCTATTGACTTCAAACAGGCTGACGAGCTCACCGCTCAAGGTAATAAACAGTTCATTGCCGAACTGATGCCAAACAACCCTGTGTATGTCAATTTGCTACCAAAAGAAGCTCGCGAGGTATTAGGGGAAGTTCATAAAAATACCGCGCCGGCCCGTCACTTATTAGAAAAAGAAGGTTTCCGTTACGAAAACTACGTGGACATTTTTGATGGCGGACCAAGCTTAGAAGCTCGAGTACAAGACATTCGCGCCGTTCGAGACAGCCGTTTAAAGAAGGTTGAGATAACAGAGTGTCCAGAAGAACCACAAGCGACTGTGTTTCTGGTTTCAAATACCAAGGTCAAAGCGTTCCGTTGTCTTTTGATTCAACGAAACGTCTCTCGTGAAGGGTCCATTAAATTAACTCAGCAAGAAGCTGACGCACTTTGCCTAACCCACGAAGATCAAATCCGCATAGTAGAACTGTCATCAGATCCTCAACCGAACAACGTCTAGGAGAGAGAGTATGAAACAAGCACACTTTATCAATGGCCAATGGCAAATTGGCGAAGGGCAACCGTTTCAATCAATCGACCCAAGTGATGCAACAAAGGTTTGGCAAGCAAACAGTGCCACAGAACAACAAGTAAACCTTGCTATTCAGGTCGCTCGTCAGGCCTTTCCTAACTGGGCCAATCGACCTCTAGAAGAACGTTTGAGCATCATCGAGCACTTTGTCGAATTATTAAAAACTCACTCTGAAGAGGTCGCTATTCTAATCAGTCGCGAAACTGGCAAGCCCTTGTGGGAAACCCGTACAGAAGTGGCTGCCATGATCGGCAAAGTGGGAATTTCACAGCAAGCTTACCACGATAGAAGCGGCACCAAAGAAACCTCAATGCCGGGAGCCAAAGCAGTCTTACGTCATCGACCTCATGGTGTCGTAGCAGTATTTGGCCCCTATAACTTCCCTGGACACCTACCTAATGGTCACATTGTACCTGCATTGATTGCAGGCAATACACTGGTATTCAAGCCCAGTGAACAAGCCCCAGCAACCTCGGACAAAATTGTCCAGTTGTGGCAACAAGCCGGTATCCCTGATGGCGTGCTAAATCTAGTACAAGGAGAACGGAAGACGGGTATTGCTCTTGCCAATCATCAAGACATTGACGGTTTATTCTTTACTGGCAGTCCAGAAGTCGGCCACTTACTGCATCAAGATTTTGCAGGTCATCCGGGTAAAATTTTAGCTTTAGAGATGGGGGGGAATAACCCTTTGATTGTGTCTGAAAAAGTATCAGATTTGAACGCTGTGACACATGAAATTCTTCAGTCGGCCTTTATTTCAACCGGCCAGCGTTGTACCTGTGCTCGCCGTTTACTGGTGCCAAAAGGCCCACTTGGTGATCAGGTTATCACGCGTCTAGTGAACGCAACCAAAGCCATTGGCATTGATCGTTTTGATGCCGACCCTCAACCTTTTATTGGTCCTTTAGTGTCGGCCAATGCCGCAGAGCATGTTCTTAAAGCATTTCATACTTTACTAGATATGGGAGCAACACCCTTGCTCGAGATGACAAGAGGTGCTCCACAAACAGGCTTTGTAACGCCTGGTATTGTCGACGCGACCAAGATCCAAGATCGACTCCCTGATCAAGAGTATTTTGGCCCTTTGTTGACCGTCATTCGATATGACTCAATGACTCAAGCAATGAACGTTGCCAATAATACGCGTTTTGGCCTCTCGGCTGGACTATTGTCGGATGAGCGAGACGAATATGAATACTTTTTGCAACATAGCCGAGCAGGCATTATTAATTGGAATCGCCAAACAACCGGCGCCTCTAGTGCTGCCCCATTTGGCGGTACCGGTGCCAGTGGCAACCATAGAGCCAGCGCATACTACGCCGCTGACTACTGTGCTTACCCTGTCGCCAGCATTGAAGTAGACGAACTTACAGTGCCAGAAAAGCTCCTTCCTGGCCTAACGCTTCAAACAAATTCATAAACATAATAGCCAAAGTGCTTAATCAGTATCTAAAGAGGTCAACATGAACTCAGCAACCGAAGCCAATTTTGACGGTTTAGTTGGCCCGACACACAACTACAGCGGCCTTTCCTTTGGAAACGTCGCCTCCCTTAAAAACGCCACTCAAGGGTCAAATCCCAAAGCCGCGGCAAAACAAGGTTTGGAGAAAATGAAAGCCCTAGCAGACATGGGCTTCGCACAAGGTATTCTAGCGCCTCACGAGCGCCCTCATCTACCGACCTTACGTCGATTAGGCTTTTCGGGGAGCGATCAGCAAGTGCTGGAAAAAGTAGTAAAACAAGCACCAAAATTGCTTGCCGCTGTCAGCTCGGCCTCTTGTATGTGGACAGCCAATGCGGCGACTGTCTCACCCAGTGGCGACACGCAGGATGGACGCGTTCATTTCACCACAGCAAACTTAGTCAATAAGTTTCATCGCTCTATCGAACATGAAACAACTGCGGCCATTTTACGAGCTAGTTTTGCTGACTCGCAGTATTTTTCCCATCACAACGCTCTCCCCAGCGTTGAGCATTTTGGTGACGAAGGGGCGGCCAATCACACACGTTTTTGTGAGCACTACAACGAAGCCGGCATTGAATTTTTTGTCTATGGTACGAAGGCCTTCGATCAAGCCGCTCCGAGGCCAACATCATTTCCCGCACGTCAAACTTTGGAAGCCTCACAAGCGGTTGCAAGAGCGCATGGATTATCGCCTCAGCAAGTGGTTTACGCACAGCAAAACCCAGATGTTATTGACGCCGGCGTATTCCATAATGATGTGATCGCGGTCGGCAATCGCAATGCACATTTTTACCATCAGCAAGCCTTTCTTGATACAGCGCAAATGAAACAAGATTTGCTCACTGCTTGGGGAGACAGAACCAGTCCATTTCACTTCATTGAAGTACCAAGCGACGCCGTTTCAGTACAAGACTGCATTCAGTCATATTTGTTTAATAGTCAGCTCCTCAGTCGCGGTGACGATAACATGGTGTTGATTGTGCCTGGTGAATGCCAAGCCAATCCAAATGTCTGGCGCTATCTTCAATCATTAGTTGAATCAAACGCCCCAATTCAAGAAGTGAAAGTATTCGATCTTAAACAAAGTATGAGTAACGGTGGTGGCCCTGCTTGCTTACGACTAAGAGTGGCGCTCACCAAAGCTGAGCGCCAAGCAGTCAATCCTGCAATTTGGATGAATGACGAACAGTTCATTCAACTGAATCAATGGGTTGATCGTCATTACCGTGATCGTTTAGTGGAAGCAGACTTGGCCGACCCACAACTCTTAATCGAAAGCCGCACGGCACTGGATGAATTGACGCAATTATTGAACTTGGGCAGCATTTACCCTTTCCAGAAAATCTAAGGTCTGTCCACTAATAATAACGAGAAAGCATAAAGCCCATTCATGTCTTCATGAATGGGCTTTATGGGGAAACCTGAGGACCAATAACACTGGAACAAAATGGGGATATTCTTCGTTTACACTATTCGTCATCGACATAATCAAAAGAATGACTCTCGATCACTTCACCGTCTTGCACGACGTCGACACGCCATTTACCATCAAACCCCGGCATCAAACGTTTACTAGACCAAACACGCCAACGATCTCCACCGATTTCAAAAGACACTTCAGCCATGTCTTCACCATCTAGTGTCCAATGGTGAGATACCTTGCTACCAGACATGTCTCGTAGATCAGTAAAAAAATACACGCGTTGAATCGCACCGTATTCCACTTTAACGACTTTGCCTATGTCATCAATCGGCTCACGGTCTATAACATCCGTTGCGAACTGCGCTCGAGCCACAATGGCTTCCGCGTAAAGAGGAAGTGCCGCTAAGCCTGAAAAAATAGCAACCAACACCAGTCGGATTAACCTAATACTCATTTTCAACATCCTATAAGAGTTATAAAGCAGGTCAGAAATGACAGATTGCATCGGTCATGTTTTCTGTAAAACATACTTTAAAGGTAGCTTATAAAACGAGAAGAAAAACGAGAGATTTGTGTAAATTTATAAACCCTCGTTTTTATTTCATGAATTCAATAAGATAGGAAGATAAATTTATATTGGCTGACGGTCTGCCAGAGGTGTGGAGAAGGTGTATTCCATGTCCCAAGGGAATCGAATCCAAGTGTCTTGACTCACTTCCGTTACGAAGGTATCCACTAATGGCTTACCAGCTGGCTTGGCATAAATAGTAGCAAAGTGTGCTTTAGGTAACATTTCACGAACCTTCGCCGCCGTACGACCAGTGTCCACTAGGTCGTCGATTAGAATGAAACCTTCGCCATCTCCTTCCACGCCTTTTAACACATTTAAGTCACCTTGTTTCATCGCCGCACCACCATCTTCATCAGCACCATAACTAACGACACAAATAGTATCAATTAGGCGAATATCCATCTCACGGCACAAGATGGCCGCAGGTACTAAACCACCGCGAGTAATCGCAATAATGCCTTTCCAAGGGCCTTGCTCAAGCAAACGCCAAGACAAAGCACGTGCATTTCTATGCAGCTCTTCCCAAGAAACAGGAAAATCTTTTGAATAAGGGGTCATCAAGGCTCCTATGCTTTCAAGCTATCGTAATTAAAAACTAATAAATCGTCTTAAGGAAAACAACCTGTACATAAACAGTATGCACAGAGAAACAGCATTCAAAGATCGATTTTAAGGTATTGGAAGGCATGCTATTTTAATGGCATTGGCAGCCCGGCTGCAACAAAAGTTACCCGATCGGTCAATTTAGCCAATGATTGGTTCAGCATTCCTGCTTCATCCGCAAAGCGTCTGGCCAATGCATTCATCGGCATGATGCCCAAACCGACTTCACTGGATACCAGCACCAAATCCCCTTGAAATTGCTTTACGGCGTTTAATAGTGATTGACGCTCTCTCTCAAACGCTTGATCGTCCTCTAGGCACAAAAGGTTGCTTAGCCACAGACTAAAGCATTCCACAATCACGGCTTGCTGGACATTATTGAGACGGTTGAGCGTCTCTGCCAGTGCAATCGGTTCTTCAATCAGCTGCCATTGTGCAGGACGATTCAATTTATGTCGCTCAACCCGTTGCGCCATTTCATCATCCCAAACTTGAGACGTCGCCACATAACAAACAGGTTTGCCAGTTTCAGCAACCAAATCTTGGGCAAAGGCACTTTTGCCACTGCGAACGCCTCCCAGTACCAAATGCTTCATGCTAAATCACGCCCCCCTGCCCCTTTTAATAATTGTATCAACAAGGCATCTAATGTCTCTATTTCAGACATAGCAGGCATTGCTACCCGTATCCAACCGTCACCTAAACGCGTGTGCACCCCCACCTCATGCAACATAGCAAACACCTGTTCTGCATAACCTTGACCTGACAGTCGCCAAGTCACAAACAAAGGATGCAAGGTATAATCTTGTGAGTCGAATATGGTATGGAACTTAGGCAGCACTTTTTCAACAAAGTAAGTCTGACGAGCCAGTAAATTGCGCTTTGCTACCAACTGCCATGCTTGATCTTGCAACGCCAAGTCCACTAGATGCAAACTGGCACTGGCCACAGGCCAAGGCCCGATTAAGTTATTCAAGCTTTGCTGCCAGTCTGGATGACAAAAAACGAAGCCAACTCTTGCACCAGCTAAACCAAAAAATTTACCCACTGAACGCAACACAAACAAAGAATCAAAACCATGCTCACCGTCGATTTGTTCATCCAATCGGCTTAGTAGACTGAACTCAGGCTGAACATCAATGAACGCCTCATCAACAACAAACCAAGCATGCTGTTTTTGCGCGTGTGCTAGTACCTTCAAAGCCAATTCAGAATCCGTCCACTCCCCAGTCGGGTTATTTGGATTCACTAAAACAGCCACCGTCCAAGTCTGTTCGAGTAACTCACTCAAATTGTCATAATAAGCCAGTTCAAATCCCCATTTTTGCCAGACAAAAGCGTGTTCTTGGTAACCGACTCTAGGGACAAAGACACGATTGGACAAGGTACTTTCTGAGGAAAGCTGTTCACGCTTCAAGATGGGTAAGGCTTCGATTATTTGTTGACTACCCGACGCAATCACAGTGGGACAAACACCATAATACGACCGTGCCGACTGCATTAACGCCGCCTGATCTGGCAACGCCATCCAAAGGGATTTGGGAAAATCAGGAATTGGCCAAGGTTCGCGATTACAAGCAGAAGACAAATCCAACCAAGACAAAGCCTGATCACCTTCTTGTCTTTGCCAGCACTCTAAATCCCCACCATGCGGCAAACTGGCCACATCCAAATTGGCTTTATTTAAAACAGCAGACATATGACAAATCCCCACAAATACACGCTTCTGTCCACCAGCTCAACGGCTCGTACCAGGTCTTTGGGTTGAGCTTGCTCCCCTTCCCCTAAAATCGGGCGCTCTTCCATTTTGCCAAAATAGGCCGCACTTCCACCAACTTGGATACCTAACGCACCCGCACCTGAAGCCATTACTGGGCCAGCATTAGGACTTTTCCAACTGGCGGAGGGGCGACGAGCAGAACGCAACGCCGCATGCCATTCACCACAGGCTCCATAGGTAAAAACCACCAATCGCGCTGGCAAATAATTCAACACATCATCGAAACGCGCGGCAAACCAACCAAAGTGAATAAAGGTGTTATTTTTGTAACCCCACATAGCATCCAATGTATTGGCAAGTCGATAGAGCAAAATCCCCGGCACACCGGCAATCACAAACCAAAATATCGGCGCAAAAATGGCATCACTACCGTTTTCTAACACAGACTCAATACCCGCTTTGGCAATCTCTTCTTCACCTAGGTTTTGTGTGTCACGACTCACAATATAACCGACCGCTTGTCGTGCTTGCTGTAACCCAGACGAATCGCCTTGGGATGCTTTCTGCAATGGCTCAGCAATGGCAAACGCATGTTCTCTTAAACTTTGCCAACCAATAGCAAAATACACAATCAACACCGCAAGACTGCGGTCTAACCAAGTCGGTAACAGCCAAAACAAGGCATATAAAACCAATAACCAAGGTATCACCGCCAACCCCCAAGCAAATACTCCCGCTCGTTTCTGTTGCCCAGCCTTAGCAGTTTGAGGCGCCATAGTATATTGGCGCACAAGATCCACCCATCGCCCGAACCAAACCAGTGGGTGCCATGATTTAGGCTCACCAATTAATCGGTCCAGCAGCAGAGCAATGATTAAAATAAGGGCATTCGTCGATATAAAGTCAAAAATTGAAGTCATCATGAATATTGGTCGTTTTTCAGTGATCGAAACATTGGGTAGAATTCTAACACCTTATTGATTTAAAACGTGATGACTTCATGCCTGCCTTTAGCTTAATGGTCCAAGGGACAACCTCTGATGCTGGAAAAAGCACCCTAGTGACAGCGCTATGCCGACTCTTGGTAAAACGCCAGCTCTCGGTTGTGCCTTTCAAACCACAAAACATGGCACTCAACAGCGCAGTCACCCAAGATGGCCATGAAATCGGCCGAGCTCAAGCCGTACAAGCTCAGGCAGCTCACTTGGCCCCCCATGTGGACATGAACCCCATTCTGCTCAAGCCCAACACAGACACTGGCGCCCAAGTCATCATTCAAGGCAAAGCCGTGGGCAATATGAATGCGGTCGGATATCACCAATACAAAAGCATCGCCAAACAGGCCGCCTTGGATTCCTACCATCGCCTTGCTGAACAATATCAAGCGGTATTAATAGAAGGGGCTGGCAGCCCAGCCGAGATCAACCTACGCGCTCGTGATATTGCCAACATGGGCTTTGCGGAAAGCATTGATTGCCCCGTTATCATCATTGCCGACATAGACAAAGGCGGTGTCTTTGCGCATCTAGTCGGCACATTAGACCTGCTTAGCCAAAGTGAGCAAGACAGGGTGATTGGTTTTGTGATTAACCGTTTTCGTGGCGACATCAGCCTATTGCAGCCTGGGCTCGACTGGTTAAAAGAACATACTGGCAAACCTGTATTAGGGGTCTTACCTTATCTGACAGGCTTTCATTTAGAGTCGGAAGACGCCGTGGCTCAGAGCCCCATCAAGGACCATTCGACAGATAAACTGCAAGTGGTCATTCCCGTCATGCCTCGAACTAGTAATCATACCGATTGGGACGCCCTGCGCTTGCACCCAGAGGTACAAGTGACATTAGTGGGTGCCAATGAGCCAATCCCTCCCGCTGACCTAGTGATTTTACCCGGCAGCAAAAGCGTACAAAGTGATCTGGCCTTTCTTCGTCAACAAGGCTGGGAAAACTATTTGCAGAAACACCTTAGATACGGCGGTAAAGTCATTGGTATCTGCGGCGGCTTCCAAATGCTCGGAGAACACCTATCGGATCCCCTTGGGCTAGAAAACCAAACACCGGGCACACAAACCAATGGCTTTGGCTTCATCCCCATGACAACCGTCTTAAAAGAGGAAAAACAACTTAAGCAACAACAAGGCAAGCTAATACAGGGACAAGCTCAGATCACAGGCTATGAAATTCACTCAGGTGTTTCTCAATTCACCCAAGCTCATGACCCCTTGATCGAACTGGATAATGGCGAAGCGGAAGGTTATCGATCTGTCGATGGGCAAATCATCGGTACTTACTTACATGGTTTGTTTGATCATACTGGTGCCTTAAACGCCTTGTTAGAATGGGCCGGACACACTCAAAGCAAAGCATTTGATTATCGCCAACACAGAGAGAGCGAAATTGAGCGACTGGCCAACCGCGTTGAACAACATATGGACATAGATCAACTCATTGAGCAATGTCGCAGGTTCAACATTCAATCAGCTTGCCCACTCTAATGTCAGCGTACTAAAGGTAGGTTAAGAGTCACCAAAACCATTGGGGTTTTGACTTTGCCATCTCCATGCGTCTCGGCACATGTCTTCTAAGGTTAATTCGACTTCCCAACCCAATTCGGCTTTAGCTTTGTCTGCATTCGCGTAAAACTCGGCGATATCGCCAGCTCGTCTGGCTTCAATTGAATAAGCAATGTCTTTACCAGAAGCTTTTTCAAATGCCTTTAACACGTCCAATACACTATCACCTTTTCCAGCCCCCAAGTTATAGGCTTCAATGCTCGCCGATTGTTGTTCCTCTAGCTTCTGAAGCGCTTTAATGTGACCCAATGCTAAATCCACCACATGGATGTAATCTCGCACGCCGGTGCCGTCGTGAGTCGGATAATCCCCACCGAATACACTCAGTTTTTCACGCTTGCCGACGGCAACTTGAGCAATGAAAGGCATGAGATTATTTGGAATGCCATTTGGATCTTCACCAATTAAACCACTTGGATGAGCACCAACAGGATTAAAATAGCGCAACAAGGACACATTCCATCTTGGATCCGAGACAAAAGCATCTTGTAAAAATTGCTCAATCATCACCTTGGTACGACCATATGGACTTGTTGAGCTTAAAGGAAAATGCTCCACATAAGGAATCGGGTTATGTTCACCATAAACCGTAGCGGAAGAACTGAAAACAAGATTAAAGACATGATGTTTCACCATCACCTCTAACAACAGCAAGGTGCTGGTCAGATTATTGTGGTAATAGGTGATTGGAATTTGTGTGGATTCCCCTACCGCTTTTAGCCCGGCAAAATGAATAACAGCATCGATACTGTGTTGCTCAAAAATAGCGTCAATGGCTGACTGATCAAGCAGATCCGCTTCATAAAAAAATAACCGATTGATTGGTAATGGTTTGGATACGATTAAAGACTTCAGGATTGGCATTACATAGGTTATCCACTACAACGACCTCATACCCTTGCAGCAACAATTCCACACAAGTATGACTACCTATAAACCCCGCACCACCTGTAACTAAAATCTGTTTCATACCATATTTCCTAGCACTTAAATCAAAATACTTAAATCACAAGACTAAGCCACTTCCCGCGGCGATGAAATTCGTTTGCCCTTGTAACGTTTTAAAACGTAATGAAAACGTAATATTAAAATACTCGCTAACAAGATCAGGCCTGCGCCTAAACCAATGTAAAACCCCCGCAGGGATAATGTCTCTGACCAAGGACTATAATGCGATAGCCAAAAGCCAAGTGGTATGCTCAATCCAAACAAGGATACCCCAAAGGCAATCATCGAAGAACGAGTATCCCTGAAACCACGCAAAGCCCCCGTAAATGTCGCTTGCAGCATATCAGGTAACTGGTAACAAGAAGAAATCAATAAGATGCTGGCCGCCAGTGCAACAACGTCATCATTACTGCTGTAGAGGTAGGGAATCTGTTCGTTAAACGTCTGCGTAATAGCAAAGCAACCGCCAACATAGCCTAAACCGAGCAATACAATCACTCGCAGACGTTTCATCACTCCGTCCACGCCCTCTTTTGACATGGCCTTTGCAACCACAATGGCAGTTACCGCGCTCATGGCCATCACTGGCGTAAACAAAAATGAGGTATACGACATGACGATCTGACCGCTACCCAATGCCAAATCCCCAAAAGACGAAATCAACCAGGTCATCGAGGAAAACAAGCCAACCTCAAACGCAAAGGCAAAACCGGCAGGCATTCCCACATTCAGCAAGATGCCAAACTGACGAACATAACGCCATACCAATCGCGTAAAGAGAGGCTGCTTATTTAAGAACTTGTCATACACCACAAAAAAGAACACCGCCAAGTACAGAGATAAACAAGAAGCAATAGCCGCCCCTTTTGCCCCCATTTCAGGAAAACCAAATCGCCCAAAAATCAGCACATAGTTAAAAAGAATATTCAATAATAAGCCCGCACTTGCCACCATCAAAGGGAAACTAGGACGGCCAGCCGCTTCGAACAAGTTTTTATAGGCTGTCATCAATGCCAACATAGGCAATGCAGGTGCGAAGATGTACAGATAAGTGACCGAGACCTCTCGGGTTTCTGGCTCAGTCGCCATCATACGAGCAAAATGTGGCAGCAGGAAAACCGTCAGTAAAATCGCCACAACCCCTAAGGCGATTGATAAACCAACGGCTTGAGACATGTATAAGTTAATCAGCTTTGGCTGACGACCATGTAGATGTCGTGTAACCAGCGGTGTCAGACCAAACGTCGCGCCAATCAAAAAACACCCAATGGGCATCCACAAACTCGAGGCAAGCCCGACAGCGGCCAGATGCAAGGCATCGTAATGTCCCAGCATGATCGTATCCACGACACTGATCGACAGCTCAAGCGTCATCGTCAGAACCATTGGAAACAGCAAGTGCAACACTTCTTTTAATACCGCAAAACGTTTCACCACAGGTGTAAAGTCCAAACAACCAAAATAAAGCCGCTAATCTAACACCAAGCCCATGACATTGCATCAAAAGCAACCATCATCCGCCTTGAATTCTGTGCCTATTCTCGACAAAATAGCGCCTCTTTGTATTTACCTCTGTCTTGGATGACATCAGTATGACAATGCTCACTACATTAGGTCCTCTTCTTATCACTTTGCTTTTCGGCTATTGGATTCATCTCAAACCTTTTACACCAGAACGTGTCGCGAAATGGCTTGAACAACTTGTTTACTTGATCCTAGGGCTAATTGGTTTCAGCCTTGGGTCACTTGATAACCTCATTGAAAAGCTATTGATTGCGGGTTATCAAGCTGTCATCTTAATTTTGCTAGTCAGTAGCCTCAGTCTTTTAGGGCTTTATGTCAGCGGAAAATGCTTTAATAAACACACTGAAAATAACCCTGAAGAAATTGCTTCAGCCAGTCTAAAACAAGCCTTGATGGACGCATTAAAAACCATTAGCTGGGTCATTGGTGGAGTGGTGCTTGGTATTGTCGGGAAAAACTGGACATTACACATAGACGAATACGTAACTTGGTTGCTGTACTTTCTGTTGTTTTTAATCGGTTGCCAATTACGACAAGGCAACTATCGATTACGCAAACTCTTTCTGAATAGCCAAGGGGTGATCATCGCCCTAGTCACAATAGTAACGACCTTATTCGCTGGTTGGCTTAGCAGCTTTATTCTAGACTTAAACTGGTATCAGGGACTGGCAGTTGTATCAGGGTTTGGTTGGTACAGCTTATCAGGCATACTCATCACGGGATTAGGGGATCCGGTGCTTGGCACCACGGCCTTCTTATTGGATTTAAGCCGCGAAATCGTCGCTCTGATGTTCATCCCCTTTTTAGCCCGTATCAACAGTCATTTATCGGTTGGCTATTCTGGCGCCACAGCCATGGATTTCACCCTACCCATGTTAGGCAAATTCCATGGTTCACAAATCGTCCCTGTGTGCATTGCCAGTGGCTTTATCATGAGCGTTTTAGTACCCGTATTGATTCCGCTTTTTCTTGGGATGAATTAAATAGTACGTATGAATGAGATAGTGGGACCGAATCAAATAGCGGAGATGTGAATTGAATTTTCAAGAAACTCACCGCTTCGTTATCTGTTGACCAAATAAAGCGTCAGAAAACCGTCAAGAGCAGAATGTAAAGAAACCGGCTTTCGCAAACACTGTCATGCTTTTGTAAAAGCGATTGTTTCACTATATGAACGAGGATTAATCTCACTCTGCGTCTTGTGTTTTGTGGAACCAATCAGTCTTTTGGGACTCAAACAAAGTGTGCAGGTGAAGGGGTCGCTTTGGTAAAGTGAAACACATAAAATTGGCTTAAGTAGTCAATCTTATGTTAGAACACTTATGTAACAAAAGAGCGACGGATCTGATTTTGCAAAGCACAAGGCGTATATTGCACTTTCTGCTTTGTCGTCAACTTGTCAATCTACTGGCACAAAAAAACAGTATTAAAATTGAGCTCCGTCTTAAAAACTGACTCCTCTCAGTGATAATTAATTAAACAATGGAACACTTTTTATGAAGAAAACTCTAATCGCGACCTTGATAATGTCCTCTGTTGCTTTTGCATACGCAGACGACCATAAAGACACTAGCCCAGCTACTTTAGATTCTAAAGAACAAAAATTAGGCTACAGCTTGGGCACCATGCTTGGTACGCGTATGTCACAAAATTTCTCTGACTTAGATGTCAAAAGCTTCGTAGCGGGTTTTGAAGATGCAACGGCGGACAAAGAGCTTCAAATGACCATGGAAGAAGTGACCCAAACCATCCAAGCCTATCAGCAAGAAGAAATGGAAAAAGCACAGCTAGCTCAACAAAAAGTAGCAGAAGAGGCAAAAGCCGCATCAGAAGCTTGGTTGAAAGAAAAAGAAGCGGAAGATAGCGTACAGAAAACAGAATCTGGCTTACTGTATAAAGTCATCACCACCGGTGAGGGTGAGAAACCAGCGGCAACAGATACGGTAAAAGTAGATTATGAAGGCACCCTAATGGATGGTTCCGTCTTTGACAGTTCTTACCAACGCGGTGAAGCGATTACTTTCCCACTAAACGGCGTGATTCCTGGCTGGACTGAAGGTCTACAGCTTATGCCGGTTGGTTCAAAATACGAACTATACATCCCAGCTGACCTAGCCTACGGCCCAGGTGGCACAGGACCCATTCCACCAAACGCTGCCCTTAAGTTTGTAGTTGAATTGCATGGTATTGAAAAGGCTGAATAAGAAGTCTCTTCAAATATAACGTGACTTGAATAAAAAAACGCTGATTGATTCAATCAGCGTTTTTTTTATTGTTTATACAAAATGTAGTACACCTAGAAAATTAAGCCACAGAAGCTTTAGCTAAACTTTCCCGCTCTGCCCAACGCAAGGCTGCCCAGAAATAAACAATAGGAAAAGCGTACATCATCACACCTATACTATGACTGAACATAGATTGAGATAGGGCAAAATCCATATAACACATCGGAACGAGGGCCCCAGCCATAGCATAAGAACGAATATTCCAGTCATCTTGATGCTCTTTCATTTTACCTAAAAACAATTTCAATGGGACGAGATACACCAACATCAAAGCAATAAAACCTAAGATCCCTGTTAAGCCTAACGAATTTAGGTATTCATTATGGGCATGTGAAAACATTAATACCTTTTCTGAGACAACCCCATCTCGAATCAAGCCTTGCTTAAAAGAATAACTCCCATATTCACCGACACCAACCATAGGTGATGCCTCAAACATTTTGATAGCCCCTTTCCACATTTCAAATCTCAAGCCAACTGAAGAGTTTTTATCGATTCCTTGATCATAGCGAGTAATATCATTCAATGCTTGGTTAATACGACCTTCAACACCTGTCTGAGGAACAAAATAAACTGTAAAAAACGCAACTAAAATAGACAAAGCAATTTTTAAAAGTCGTTTTTTTCCCAATAGAAAACGACTATTCCAAAGCAAAAAAAGCCCGACTAAAGGAAGTGCAACCCACCCTCCTCTTGAAGCCGACATAACCGAAGCCGCTACACCACAAACACACCCCAACGATGACAAAACAGTCCAGACAATGCTCTTTTTACTATAAAAATATAAAGCGCAAACAAAACTTAACATGCCCAACATCATCGCTATATTTCCAAACATGATCGGATGCTCATTACCATGAGCTCGACCCAACCCAAGGTACATGCGCTCATACACACCGAGAATAGCGGCACTTATCGCCCCTATAACCACCCCATAAAACATCCACTCCCTTGGACCATTTAATCGCATTAATAACAACGCAATAGGTAATACCAGAATAAAGCGAGAAGGACGATCCAGCTCACGTATATGAAACCCGTCTAAATAGACAAAAAAGAACATAAGCAAACCATAAACAGCAAATGTAAATATCAGTTGTACGTCACTTTTATCTACGTCTGACTTTGGATCGCGCACAAATAGGAAAATCATCCCTAGTAAGAAGATTAAAGTAGCGCCTATGTTATAACCCGATGGATAGCTAAGAGAAATGGCAAAAGTCAAAGCAGCCAAGAACCAAACACAAAAATGAAAAAGCTTATCTAGCATATACAAAGACCTTAAATAAAATGTAATAATCGATTTTGTTTTTGAAGAAAAACACACAACATTTCACCAAAACCAAGATTGCAGCAATTGAAAATCGACACATGTGTCATAAACATTACATTATACCGAACAACTTAAGCGAGTAGTAAGTGAAAACAGGATTATCCTTAAAAGAACACAGCGCATCCATTGCCTTATCTCTTCGTACTCTAGATTTATTCTGTCTTATTGCAAGTGGACTTTTTAGTTATTGGTTACGCTTCTCAAATCTGCATCTAGACTCCACTTACCAGAGCGTTTTACTACTTGGAGTTTTAGTCGGCTTAATTTTACTGACGTATGCAGGTGCTTATCGTGCTTGGCGTGGTGCCTCTTTATCATCTGAAATGCGATGTGTGATTAGCGCAACTTTTGGCACCTTCTTATTTCTTGTTATCAGTGCATTTGCAACTCAAACATCTGTCTTATATTCGCGTATTTGGGTCGGTACATGGTTGATCACCTCCACCGTTATGATACTGGGTTATCGATTCAGTTTAAGAGCAGCTTTGGGAGCACTTCGTAAAAAGGGTTTTAACATTCGCCGAGTTATTATTATTGGTGATGGTGAGCTAGGGCAGGATGTAGCTAGCAAATTAATGCTAAGTCCAGAACTTGGTATGGAAATACAGGGCTTTATTACTGATAATCCAGATAAATACAAAAAAGCTTTAGTTAAAGAGTTACCTATTCTCGGCACTATAGAAAACATTGACCGAATTGTAAGCAAGCATCAAACCGACCAAGTATGGATAGCACTGCCCTTTAGTGAAGTAAAGCGAATGGAGAAAGTTCAGTCCGCCCTAGCGACCAGTGCTGTGACCATTCGCATGGTACCAGATATTTTTGGCTTTCAGCTACTAAACCATTCGCTTACAGAAGTGGCAGGTTTGCCTGTCATTAATTTATCTACTTCGCACATGCTTGAAGGTAAAAACCGCTTTCTAAAAGAAATAGAAGACAAGCTGTTATCAGCCATCATTATTTTAATGATTAGCCCTATCTTGTTGACATTGGCCATAGGGGTAAAGTTGTCTTCCCCAGGCCCAGTGTTCTATCGCCAAGAACGTGTAAGCTGGAATGGGCGAACTTTCAACATGCTCAAGTTTCGTTCTATGGCTGTTGACAGTGAAAAAGATGGGGTACAATGGGGGGGAGCTCAAACCATGTCGGTTACAAAGTTTGGCGCCTTCATTCGAAAAACCAGCCTAGACGAGCTACCTCAATTTATAAACGTACTAAAAGGCGATATGTCTATTGTGGGCCCACGCCCTGAACGCACCATGTTTGTAGAACAGTTTAAAAACGAAATACCTGGCTATATGCAAAAGCACACAGTAAAAGGAGGTATAACAGGATGGGCTCAGGTGAATGGTTGGCGTGGTGATACAGACTTAAAGAAACGAGTAGAACACGACCTTTACTATATAGAAAACTGGTCAATCTGGCTCGATATCAAGATCATTATCCTAACCTTTTGGAAGGGCTTCATTCATAAGAATGCGGCTTAATGTCCGTCGCTTACTCAGTACGATTCCAATAACTTTTGTACATTGACAAACGTTTCGACAAAGAAAGACCTAAGCATTGATGATTCTTTCCGATTTTATAACCAATAAACTTAGCAAAGGAAGTGAAAATAGACACGATTAGCCAGCGGTAATGTTTCTGCCTACAAATAAACTTCAATTGCCCTAGAGCAAATTTGATTCCCTCACCTTCGACAGAGCCGAGCTCTTTTATCATCCAAGACTGTGTTGAGTGAAAAACACCAATATCAAAATATCGTTGGAACTCTTCTATAACAGAATAATTATGAGAATGTCTGACTTCAGCGCCAGCTACGTATGCCACTTTTTTATCCGCCAGCAACGCTTTTGCAGCGACATAAGCATCTTCACCTAGTATTAAATGTTTAGGGAAACCACCAATTGAGCGTAAGAAATCAACACGATAAGCAGCAAAAGAATTAGACATAAAAGTCTTTCGAAAACCTACTGGATATTCATTATCTAGACTTGTTACATAACCATTCGATCTATAGCTATTGTATCGAGCATGTTGCGCTAATGGATTAGCATCTACATGAGGAAACTGACGGCCATAAGCACAAACAACGTCAGGCTCTATATCAAAAACAGAAAGTAAATTAGAAACGGCCTTCCTTCCCTCTAACAAAGCATCCTGAGTTAAAAACACCACGAATTCTGTATCTATATCTTCTAATGAATAAGATCGTGTACCACCGTGATCAAAGTCTTTTTGATCAATCTGATCCACCTCAAAACAAAAGCTATAAGCAATCTCACGAGAATTATCCGTAGATGACGAATCAATAACCTTAACTCTAAAGCTAGTTGGCAGCTGCTCTGCAAGACGACGAGCAGACTCTTCCCATAATTTTCCACCATTATAAGTAGGGACTACAACTGTGACATTCATCATTTCAGCTTATCTAATACAAAATTAAGGCTGCTGCTCCACGAAGGTGCCTGTACACCAAACCTACTTAGTGCTTTTGTAGACATCACAGAATACTCAGGGCGCTTAGCTGGTGTCGGATACTGATCAGAACTGATCGCTTTAAGTTGTGGGCGCTTAACAATTACACCCAACGCCTCAGCTTTAGCAAAGATGGTACGGGCAAAACCATGCCAACTGGTCGGTATATCTCCACAATAATGGTAAAGCCCCCAGGCAAATGGCTCACCCTGCTTATACTGTTCGCAAATTTGCAAAATAGCTTGAGCCAAATCACCAGCATAAGTTGGACAACCATACTGATCAGCCACAACACTCAGTTCATCTCTTTCTTTTGCTAAACGCATCATGGTTTGGACAAAATTATTGCCATATTCACTAAACACCCAAGCGGTACGTAAAATAATGTATTTTTCACACGCAACAGCAACAGCCTGCTCTCCAGCTAACTTAGAAGCGCCATATACCCCTTGCGGATTTGTTTTATCAAAAACTTGATAAGGCTCAACTGCAGCTCCATCAAACACGTAATCAGTTGACACATGGATTAGAGGTATATTTAACCGAGCAGCATACTTTGCCAATATTTCAGGCCCAGTAGCATTAACAAGAAAAACTTGCTCAGATTCAATTTCTGCTTTATCAACCCCTGTATAAGCTGCTGCATTAACGATAATGTCTGGTTGAATATCACTAACAACCGCACTAACCTCTTCAATGTTAGTTATATCCAACTCGGACGAAGCAAAAGCAAAAAGCTCATGGTTTGTGGGAAGAACGACATCTTGGAAGCAACGACCAAGCTGCCCATTTTTACCTGTAAGTAAAATTCGCATATTGTTATAAGTCTTTCAGTCTTAAAGCAAGTTCATCTTTATGAGATAAAATAGGCTCAATGCCTTCCGGCCAATCAATAGCCACATCGGGATCATTCCAAATAAGTGCCCCTTCGTCTGCTGGGTCGTAATAATCCGTACACTTATATTCAAAATCTGCAACATCAGACAAAACGACAAAACCATGTGCCAAACCAGGCGGAACCCAAAACTGACGTTTATTTTCTTCACTCAACAATACACCAGCCCATTGACCGAAAGTGGCAGAGCCTTTTCGTATATCTACTGCTACATCAAACACTTCACCTCGAACAACCCTTACTAATTTACCTTGAGGCTTAGATTTTTGAAAATGCAGCCCACGGAGCACATTCCTACCAGAGCGAGAATGATTATCCTGTACAAATGGAAGGTCAATTCCGACCTCTTCCTTGTAGCGTTCTGCTTGAAAAGTCTCTAAGAAAAAACCGCGTTCATCACCAAACACTTTTGGTTCAATAATAATTACATCATTAATGTTTGTTTTAATCACATTCATCATGCCTACCTTTAATAATCCCCATCAGCAACTTTCAACAGATATTGACCATATCCTGTTTTCTTTAATGCATTACCAGACTCGATCAGTTGCTCTTGAGTTATCCATTCTTGACGATAGGCAATTTCTTCTAAGCAAGCAATTTTAAAGCCTTGACGATGCTCTACAGTTTGAACAAACTGCCCAGCTTCCAGCAAAGAGTCGTGTGTTCCTGTATCCAGCCAAGCAAAGCCTCGGCCCAGTAAAGACACATGCAAATCACCACGATGCAGATACGCCAAGTTCACATCGGTAATTTCTAATTCGCCACGTACCGAAGGATGTATCTTCTTAGCAATCTCAACCACATCATTGTCGTAAAAATACAACCCTGTCACCGCATAGGGCGACTTAGGATTTTCTGGTTTTTCTTCAATGCTCACGGCTTTGCCCGCCTCATCAAAGGCCACCACACCAAAGCGCTCCGGATCAGAAACATGGTACCCAAACACGGTAGCACCTTTCTCAAGAGATGAAACTTGCTGTAATTTTTCAGAAAAATGTTGGCCGAAGAAAATATTATCACCCAATACCAGTGCCACATTGTCATCACCTATAAAATCTTCACCTATAATAAAGGCTTGAGCCAAACCATCTGGTGAAGGTTGAATAGCATAAGTTAACTCAACCCCAAATTGGCGACCATCACCCAATAAATGCTGAAAACTCGCTTGGTCTTCGGGTGTCGTAATGATCAACACCTCACGAATACCAGCCAACATAAGCACAGACAGCGGATAATAGATCATTGGCTTATCATAAATGGGCATCAGTTGTTTTGACGTGGCCAAGGTTAACGGATGCAGGCGCGTGCCGCTACCGCCCGCTAAAATAATGCCTTTACGTTTTGTCATACCCAGTCCTTATGCGTTTTCGCCAATACGATGTAATTGATAGTCACCGCTTAACACGCGCTGCCACCATTCTGGATTGTCTAAATACCATTGTACCGTTTTGCGCATGCCAGTCTCAAAGGTTTCTTCTGGCTCCCAGCCTAGATCATGGGCAATTTTATTGGCATCAATGGCATAACGTACGTCATGGCCCGGCCGATCCTTCACATAAGTGATCAAATCTTCATAGGCATTGACGCCCTGGGGTTTTGCAGGCACCAACTCTTCCAGCAAAGCACAAATCGTCTTCACCACTTCGATATTACGCTTCTCATTGTGGCCGCCAATATTGTAGGTTTCGCCTACTTTACCCTCGGTTGCCACTTTCACCAAAGCACGTGCGTGGTCTTCCACATACAACCAATCACGAATTTGCGAGCCGTCACCGTAGACAGGCAAATTCTTACCCGACAAAGCATTCAAAATCACATGGGGAATGAGCTTTTCAGGAAAGTGATAAGGGCCATAGTTATTCGAGCAATTAGTCACAACTGTCGGCAGGCCATAAGTACGTAACCAAGCACGAACCAAATGGTCTGAACTAGCCTTACTGGCAGAATAAGGCGAACTCGGTGCATAAGGCGTGGTTTCGGTAAACAGAGGCAACTCATCTTCTACCTCATCGGGATGTGGTAAATCCCCATACACTTCATCGGTAGAAATATGATGAAAGCGAAATGTAGATTTTTTATCGCCAGACAGCCTCATCCAATACTTGCGGCTCGCTTCCAATAAAGTATACGTACCCACCACATTGGTCTGGATAAAATCACCAGGGCCATCGATAGAACGATCAACATGACTCTCCGCCGCTAGGTGCATGACCACATCCGGCTGATGAATGTTGAACACTTTATCCAACGCAACAGCATCGCAAATATCCACCTGTTCAAAAGAATAATGCTCATTCTGCAACGACTCAGGAATAGACTCTAAATTACCTGCATAGGTTAGTTTGTCTAGGTTAACAACATAATGCTGAGTGTGGCTCTGCAAATAACGAACCACTGCACTACCAATAAAACCGGCACCACCGGTGACTAAGATTTTCATAATCACTCTCTATAACCAATAAAATACTTATTAAAATAAATTCTTTAAAATAATATGAATCTTTTTGCCCAAAAAATAACAAAAATTTAAATTTGGCTGAACCACTTTTGCCTGATTCCAAGCCTTAAAAAAGGCCTCTGGAGATAATAAATAGTTAAAAGAACGCTTTAGTAAATGACAAAATGAATTTTTCTTCGCCCCAATAGAATTGCTAGTGTGCTGACGATATTGAATTAAAGGCTCATCAATAAACTCAACAACGCCTTGATGCTTAATCACCATAGCCGCTATCCACCAGTCATGCATCACTGCGAAGGGCAATATAGGCTGCGACACAGCAATAGCTTGCCGATTCATCATCATGGTACAACCTGTCACAGAGCCCTTTGCCAATATCTGCAACAAACTCTTGATGGATTTGTCTAAACCCTGGTACTCAAACATAGACGGCGCAATGGTAAATAAGGACTCATCAACCACTTCCAGATCAGTGTGAACCACAACCGGCGAACTAGGATACTTACTTTCTAACGCTTGCATCTTATTAAAAGACTTTTCTATCTTGTCAGGTAACCAGACGTCATCCTGATCACAAAACATCACATACTCAGCGACGGAGGACGCCAGCAAATGGGTAAAGTTATCACACGGGTTCCCAAAAGTTAAACCATCTTCTAATATTTCAATAATATCTGGATGGTTGAGCTGATAGGCACGAAGTATATCAAGCGTCTGATCGTTTGAACCATCATCATGGGCAATTAATGTCCAACGTCTACAGGTTTGAGCCAGCAAAGAGTCGAGTTGGGCTTCTAGGTACTTAGCACCATTGTAGGTCGCCAATAGAATTTGAATCATTTAAGTCTCATTTCACAAGAATTTAGAAAAAGTAAGTGTGTAAAAGCCCAAGATTTCTATCACTGATAATCCCCTTAAAATAGTAATAATAAAAGAAGTAACCACTGAGGAAAACACAATATATACCTAATGCCAAACGAGGTTTCACAGAAAAACGCGTTAACGTCTCATAAAAAATCGGAGCAACAAAAACTAGGGAATAGCGAAATATTTCACTAAACCGGTTCTGCAACGCTTGAGACTCATATAAAGCGACAAGACAAAGAAAGGATAAAAAAAGCATATTAAACGAAATCAATTCGAATTCGCTAAGCTTCTTTTTAAATAAGAAATACCCAACCAAAGAAGCAAAAAAAAGAGTCCCAAAAACAATAGAGTAAGGATGACTCATCTGAGAATATTTTACATAAGAGACAAGCTTGTTCACGCCGATGAAGGAAGAATCTAAATGTTGGGTAACAACTAATAAAAAGCCCAATATACCATGACCTAGAAAGAAAAGTGCCAAAAAGAAAAACGTAAGTGCTATTATAAATAAAATTGAAATATGACTTCGAAAAAACGGCATGATCAAAAGAACAATTAAGGAATAATGAAAAAGCAGTGTGCTTAGCAATATTACTGTAAAAAAACCAATAAAATGATTTTTAGACAACAAGTAAATTCCCCAATAAGCAACAGCGATACCTAAACTGACGCGAATTACGGTACCGTCTAAGTATAAAAAGAAAAAAGCGAAAAACAAAGATAGCGACAACACAGGCATTCTACTAACTCTTTCGATTAAAGCAAGCTTGATAGAAAAAGATAAGAAAGCGTAAATAAAAAATAAGAAAAAAACATTAAAAGGACTAGCAATTTTCGAAAGCATTAAAAAAAACAATTCGTAACCTAACATTTCATTTAAAACTGAACCAAATCCAGTTCCTGAATAATCAGCATAAATATTATGGTAAGCAGATGAATCATGAGATAGATATGCTGAAAAAACACTAGAGAAACAGCAAACAAAAAAGATAAATAATAACTTATTAATTCTATTTAATGAATACAAATACACAGCAAAAAACATATATAAATATGAAAACAAAGAAAAAATAAATGCCATAAAATTAGATAACCTTAAAATTTATAACTGACCAAACCTGTTAAAAAAGAAATGCCACCCCCCCTTAACAGTAAAAAAAACTTTTCTAAACTTATCAGTCTCAAATAGAATAACCTTTAAAACCTCAATCAATAACTTCCAAAGCTCCTTAAAGCAAAAAAAAGGAAACCTTGAGCCATATCTAAAAATAAGATCAAGCCGATTCCTTGAAATATAATAACGTCGCATGGCACTGTGATTGGTATAGTAAACTTTTTTACCAAAAAGAGATATAAACTCGATATCACCCAGATTATGTTCTAAAAAAATTTCTTTATGTAAAATTATCTTAAAACCATTAACCTTCAATCTCAGGCAATATTCGTGATCAACGCAGTCTATAAAATATTTTTCTAAGAACCCCCCGACAGACTGAAATGCCTCAAGGTAAATTAAATTACCCGACGTCATCACACTATCTACTTCAATAGTCAATATATCGCCTTTAACGACAGGGACGGCAGTATTAATGGTTTTATGAACAGGTGACAAGACACCTATTTTATGATCTTCTGGTAGAGAATACGCAAAAGTGACCAATGTCTGCAATGACGCTTCATCAAAACGGCTATCTTGATCCATGGTTAATAACCATGACGCGCGGTGGCTTATTGCCTCCTTAGCCCCCCTATTCAGAGCTGAGGCGATCCCTAGATTCGATTTATTATCGATGTAGACAGTGCTGGGATGGTTTTTAATCTTATCAATAAGCAATAGATTTTTTTGTTCTGAATTATCGACAACATACAGTAAACCAACATAATCGATATACGAGGCGATATTAGCCCACACAGAGCTATCAGGATTATATAAAACAACGACACCATCGGGTTTATGCATGCACCCAGTCCTTGTAAACTAGAACAAAAAAAGCTAAAACGACAAACACTTCGGTTACCAATAGGGCTATTACCGTACCTTGATAAGAATATAGATACGTCAAACTAAAGCACAAAACCAAGCTCAATATCGCAGCAAGCAGTAAAACATAAAAAAAGAGTTTTTCACGACCTGTATTTAATAGGATCTGAGTGCCAAAAATATTATTAAGAAAAATAAGCAAGGGAATAATCAACATAACTTTCAACGCCCAAGCACTTTCCTGTAACTCATCACCATACAAAAGAGCGATAACATAATCCGATAAAAAATAACCAATACCAAACACGCAAAGATAAAAAGTACTGCCTAGGTAAGCAATGTTCTTTAACTTTTTAATCGCCAGTGCCTTGTCTTTTTTCATTTTATTGGCAATTAAAGGAAATAATGCGCCCGTTATAGGTGTCTGTGCTAACGCCAAAGCGCGCATAATTTTCTCAGCAGCAACATAGTACCCAACGGCAATAGGACCAGTCATAGCCCCCAACATCACAACATTCGTAGAACTAAACAGGGTAATTTTCATCTGAGATAAAAAAACGTACCAACCATCAATGATATTTTTCCTAACCAATGACCAAGGAACAAGCACAAACGATACACCATGTTGATGGTGAATTAAATACAAAGCATAAGATGAAGAAAAAAAGAACCCTAAAGCCGTTAAAATAGGCACTAAAAGATAATCCTCAGGCCCTTGAACAAAAGCAAAAATACCAACAGTAAATAATATTTTTGATAGAACACTTAAATACGTAATATATTTCATTTTTTCCATACCCTGGAAAAACCAGGTAGGAAAAAAAGATTGCCAAACAATGGCAAAAAACGAGAAAAGGTATAGTGGCCAATTTTTAATATAAGTAGGAAAAAAAAAGAAAACAGCCATTAAAATCAAAAAACTCACACCAATTAAAACAGCTTTAATAAAAAAAACACAAGTATATATTTCCTTCACCCTATGAATATCAGACCGATTAATTGAAATATCTCTTGTCGCCGTCAAATTAAAACCATAATCGGTCAAAACAAAAAAGTAATACATTAAAGCGGTTGCAAAGGCTAGTTTTCCGAATAACTCTACCCCCAGCACTCGAACTAAAAAAGGCACAGTCAACAGAGGAAGAAAGGAATTCACAGCTTGCATTAGGGCAAGAAAGGAAGCGTTTGCTAAAAAAGTCTTATTTTCAGTTTTCGCAAAAGACATACGGCCCGCATTTCATCAAAAAGTTCTAGAATATTTCAAGTCAAAGCAATGGAGTCAAAGCAATGAAGAGCAACCAGATAAGTTGAGGTTAAAAAGCACAATAGCATGCATTATAACCATGGCCATAGGCTTTTGGACAGTAAACCCGCAAAACAAATGTATCTAACGCCCATAACGATCACTGAATCGCACTATGTCATCTTCGCCTAAATAGCGGTCAGACTGCACTTAGGTGATTTCTATGGCATATGTAAAAAAGACATATTTTTATCTTCTATGGATAAATAATTTCATTAAATATCAGTTAGATCGAATTATAACCAAAGTGTGAAAACGACTTATTCGCAGTATCCATAGATAGTTCAGCTGAGTTTTCCAGATCATAAGCAACAGAAAGACAAAAAATCTCACCACAAAAAACTTTCACATCAAATCGTAGGCTGGATGAATCGAGGTACGATAATGCAAACCGGCGATGAAAGATTAGTTGAGGCATGATCCAAGGCCTGCTATACGTCAAACCCATTGGGGTTATTCGACTGCCAACGCCATGAATCTTCGCACATACGCGTCAAATCAAACTCCGCCTGCCAACCCAAAAACGTTTTGGCGTATTCCGGATCGGCATAACACGTGGCAATGTCCCCTGGACGACGCTCCACCACCTTATACGCGATCGCTTGATGAGACACCGCTTCAAATGCTTTCACCATTTCCAAGACAGAATAACCGCTCCCTGCCCCCAAATTCACCACGAAATGCCCTGCGCCAGTCAATACCTTATCTAGCGCACACACATGACCGCGCGCCAAATCCACCACGTGAATATAATCACGCACGCCCGTACCATCGACCGTATCATAGTCATCGCCAAACACACTCAAACACGCCAACTTACCCACCGCCACTTGACTAATAAAGGGCAACAAATTGTTCGGAATGCCTTTAGGATCTTCCCCAATCAAACCCGACTCATGGGCCCCAATCGGATTAAAATAGCGCAAAGTCGCAATATTCCACTGCGCATTCACCTTAGCCACATCCGTCAGAATATTCTCCACCATCAACTTACTCGCCCCATAAGGATTCGATGTCGACGTCGGAAAATCCTCACGAATTGGCACAGACTTAGGCAAACCATACACAGTCGCAGACGAACTAAAAATCAGATTGCGCAAGCCTACACGCTCCATCGCCTTAATCAAATTCAGCGTACCAGAGACATTATTTTCGTAATACCACAACGGCTTCTGAACCGACTCACCCACCGCCTTCAAACCAGCAAAATGCATCACCGCCGCAAAAGAATACTGCTTAAACACACCATCCAAAAAAGCAGAATCCAGAATATCCCCTTCCATAAACACAGGACGCTTGCCGGTAATCGACTCAATACGGTCTAACACAACCAACTTACTGTTCGACAAATTATCGATGATAACCGGCTCAAAACCCGCCTTAATCAACTCAACACACGTATGCGAACCAATGTAACCCGCACCACCCGTCACTAAAACAAACATCCAACACTCCCTATAAACAAAAAACCAAACATAATCAAATCCCCTACAAACAAACCCTTTGGCCGGATAAATCGAGGAAAGAAGATGGTATACGGCGATGAGGTATTAAATCGAGGCACGAGGCGTTGTATGATGCCCAACTTACCTATAACCCTTTTCGTCCCAACACGACCAATACAGTGCGAATAAGGGTTTCGATTTCAAGCCAGATGCTCCAGTGTTTAATATAATACAGGTCATACATTAGTTTTTGACGAGCGTCCTCTGTATTCGCACCATAAGGGTACAAGACCTGTGCCCAACCGGTAATACCGGGGCTTACAAGGTGTCGCTCATTATAATAAGGTATTTCCTCCTCAAGCTTATCGGTGAAAATCTTACGCTCTGGTCTTGGTCCAACAAAATGCAAATCACCTTTAAGGACACTCCATAACTGCGGTAGCTCATCAATACGTGTTTTGCGCATGAAGGCACCAAAATAATAAGCCCTAGGATCATCCTCTTGGGCAAATTGAGCACCATCTTTTTCCGCGTCTACATGCATAGAACGAAATTTGTAGATGACATGCTCTTTTCCTGAACGCGCCACTCTCGCTTGTGAGAAAATAATTGGGCCAGGTGACTCTCGACGGATTTTTATCGCTGCATACACCATAACCGGAAGAGTAATTAAACCCAATGACAGTGCCGCACTCACATCAAAAACTCTCTTCAAAAAATAATTTAATCGATTATAAGCACTAATTCGCTCTAAATAAGCCAAATCAGTCGAGTCATACGGGATGTAACATTTACGAAGAAATGTCTCCATGAAATGGTTTAGGGTGATTAATCTAACGCCTTTAAGGTCAAGATTGGTTAGCTCTTGAATCAGCTTATAGTCAGCGGTCTTAGATAAATTCATGAGTAGATAATCTGCAGTCAGACTTGACATTTGTTCCTTCAAATCAGCAGCATTGATTGAGTCTAAACTCTCCAGCCTGATATTCTGCCGCTCTAGCCTAGCTTTTTCGAAATTAGTAAATTCGTAACCATTACCCAAAACGACAACATTCGTTAAATTACTTCGAATAACACTGTTAAGAAAAAGCTTCATAGCAAGCAATACCATAGGAGTAAGAAAAATCCAAGTCAGTATCACAGAACGAGCATAGCTGAAGACAGTCAAGTTCAGGTAAGCAATGACAGTTAGCAAGAGGACGCTAAACGCCCATGTTTTAAAGACAATCTCAATCTTTTTGGCAATCGACCGTTCAACGTATCGACTGTAACCACCTAACAATTGAGTAAATACAAGAAAAAATAAGCTTGCCATGATGCCAAGCCAAGTATATTGCATGTTCCATAGTTGAACACCAAAGAACAAATGCACCAGCGATAACATTAGGAAGGGAATACATAAATCTACAAGTCGGTACGACCATAGAACACGAATTGACTTGTAGCGGGGAATGTCTTTTTCTGTCACACCAAACCTACTTAGAACTCTTGAAAATAAATAATTATACATTAAATATGAATTTAAAAACGAAGTGCCAGTGTAAGTAATACATACCTCAAAGACAATGCTCACACTTTATCTTGCTTGAACATATTTCAAAGCCAGCTTAACAATCTGCTTAGAACGGTTCATTTCTGATGATTCTGCATAACAGCGTAACTCTGGGGCATTGCCAGAGGGTCTAAGATGGACGATTTCATGGTTGCTTAGGTGAATACGCAGACCATCGGTCTCATCAATGCTATCAATTATGGGTGCCATAACGCCAGTTGCTTCTACAAAGCACTGCATCTTCTGACTATCCTCCTTTAGCTGTTTAATTAACGCCTGACTAAATTCGGTTTGTACCTGTTGAATACGGTCACTGTATGTATAACGAATAGGCAAACCGTCTACCAACTGGCTAATTGCTAAACCATCATGGGCTGACTGACAAAGGACAGCCAGAATAGGTAGTACAGCATCACGGGTAGGCAAGGCATTTAGCATGCCTAGCCCACACGCCATATCATTACCCACTAAAAAACCGCCGTTGGCTTCGTAGCCAACAATCTTGGCGCTATCCGTTGACTCACTAGCTTGTAACGCTAACGTTTGCATTGCTTCTATAACATAAGGAGAGCCAATCCGCGTTCGTTGAGTAAACATATTAGGATTAGCCAGCTCCAAGGCGGTATTAGCATTCACGGGTGTAGCGACATGGGTAGCATGTAAGAAGCGCGCAACCAAAATACCCACGACATCGCCTCGCAACCAAAGGCCATTTTCGTCGCTGATTAAAGGACGATCCGCATCCCCATCGGTTGAAACAATGGCGTCTAACGTCCACTCTTTTGACCAAACATAGGCTTTTAGCTGATCGGCTTCTGAAACGGCTTCCGTATCAATCGGCACAAAAGACTCGGTACGATCCAGACTAATTACCTCTGCACCCAGTTGTCTCAATATAGACGTAATAAGGTTACGACCAACACCAGAGTGTTCATATAAACCGATGCGCTTGCCCTTTAATACAGTAGATAAAAACAAATCCGTATAACGTTTTTGATATAAAAAACTAGCGACTAAATCTATTTGCGGCAACGCATCCAAACAAAAGTCGCTACTGCGTTCGATTACTGGCGCATTTTGAATGCTAAGCTCATCAGCTTTGGTAATTTCACCGGTCTCGGTGTAAAACTTAAAGCCGTTACGATCAAAGGGGATATGACTCCCCGTAATCATGATACTTGGCATGGCGTTTTGCATGGCAAAATACGCCAATGCCGGGGTAGGTAAGGCACCACAATAAACAACATCTATATTTAAATCTTGGGCGGCTTTTATCATAGCGCAAGCAATGCCTGGGCTACTGGGGCGTAAATCGATAGCGACAGCCACCTGCGTGGCGTTTGAACATATTTGTTGCAAGAACGCTTGCGCATAGGCATAGCACAATTTAGGTGTTAGGTTTTCAACTAACGCTCGTACACCACTGGTACCAAAAGCCACGTTTTGTTCTGTGCTGAGTTCTTTCAGGGTTGTCATAACCAATACACTCTATTTATCTCTTTACATATTTAATAAAAAGAACAAAAAAAAACAAAAAACGAGGTACAGACCTCGTTTTGTTTAAAATCATATTCGTAATGACTTAGCGCCCATAACGATCGCTAAAACGCACAATGTCATCTTCCCCTAAATAGCTTCCAGATTGAACCTCTATCAGTTCTAGTGGGATTTTACCTGGGTTTTCTAGAGCATGAACCACGCCAACAGGAATATAGGTTGATTCATTTTCAGTTAATAATATTTCATTATCACCGTTCTGTATTTTGGCTGTACCGGATACGACCACCCAGTGTTCGGCACGATGGTGGTGCATTTGCACACTTAACTTCTCACCGGGTTTGACCATAATACGTTTAACCTGATGACGATCACCAAGATCAACCGTTTGATAAGTGCCCCAAGGGCGATGCACTGTGGTGTGGTGCATGTGTTCTTGGCGTCCTTCAGCCTTGATACGACTAACGATTTTTTTCACATCTTGTGACTGGTCTTTGTCCATGATCAACACCGCATCGGCAGTTTCAATCACTACTAGGTTATTCACACCAACGGTCGCCACCAAACGAGATTCTGAACGAATCAAGGAATGTGTAGTCGATTCTGCCATGACATCACCAACAAGCACATTGTGGTTACTGTCTTTTTCGCTGTAATCGTGCAAAGCATCCCAGGCACCAATGTCGCTCCAATCGCCATCATAAAGCACTACTTTGGCGTTTTGTGTTGGCTCCATAACCGCATAGTCAATGGATTCGCTTGAGCATGAGGTAAACGCCTCTGTACCAATACGAATAAAATCCAAATCTTCGGTACGATCACCATAAGCAGATTCTACCGCCGCATACATAGCTGGACGGTGCTGTTTAAGTTCAGCAAGGTATTGACTAGCTTTAAACAGAAACATACCGCTGTTCCAAAGATAGTTCCCACTTGCTAAATAAGATTGCGCTGTTGCTAGGTCTGGCTTTTCAACAAATTTTTCTACGCAAGCATCTTGTCCCTCTTTGATGTAGCCATAGCCAGTTTCAGCGCGCGTTGGTTTAATACCAAAGGTCACTAACCCGCCAGCTTCTGCTAATACCTTGGCGTGTTCAATGGCTTTTTCAAACGCTGCCGTATCACGAATCACATGATCGGCAGGAAGAACCAACATCAAGGCGTCTTCGTGATCTGATTGCACTACTTCAAATGCGGCTAATGCCACTGCTGGTGCGGTGTTTCGGCCTACTGGCTCTAACATCACCTTGGCTCCTACAACTCCCATATCCTGAAGCTGCTGTGCAATTAGAAAACGATGATCGTCATTACACACCACAAGCGGCGATTGAATATGTAAATGATTCGTTCTCGCTAGGGTTTGTTGCAACAAAGAGGACAAAGAACTTGTGAGACTCAAACATTGCTTAGGAAAGTGTTCACGGGATAAAGGCCAAAGACGACTACCAACACCACCAGATAAAATGACAGGAAAGAATTTCATATAAAACAACCTATCTTCGAAGAAAATACTTATAGATTAAAGAGAAAAAGCCAAGAGGTAAAAACCTAGGTAAAACCCTCATAAAAAAAAGTTTAACAAAATCAAAATTACTTATAAAACCAAGTTTTTTTATGGCATTAATAAATTTTAATTCACTATAGGCATATTTGATTCCAGATCGCCTTGATAGTAGGCCAGTCCCACCTCTCATATTAACAAGAACTTCATCAACATTGTGGAACCTCTTCCCTGTTGAAAGCATTCTAATCCATAAATAGTAGTCTTCTAACCAGAGCATATGCAAATACCCACCAGAATCGATCACACTAGACTTACGAAAGACTACTGAAGGATGATTGACTGGTGATCTTTTTTTTGCAAAACAAGCTATATCGTGATGAAACAGTGGAACCCTTCTAAATGATACAGTGTTATTTTCATTACCAACAAACTCTGATATGTGGCTACCTACAAGATCAACTCCTAAAGCGTCTAACAATGGTACTTGTTTTAAGAACCTTTCTGGTAGAGATATGTCATCTGTATCCATCCTTGCAACAATATCATACTTACAGAGTTTAAGACCTTTATTTAAAGCTTGGCCTAGTCCAACATTGACGCTTAATGGTACAACTAGCAATACATCATTAAGGACTCCCCTCCAAACATCAATGGCATCAATCAATTCATAAGGAACCGGTCCATCAATCACTAGCACTATTTGACTAGGTTTTAATATTTGTTCGTTCCAAATACTTTTCATTGCCCGATGGAAGAAATTAGGATTTTCATTTTTATATATAGACATTAAAACAGTAAAATCGATCATTTTAATATCCAAGAAGAAGGGATAAGATCAATCGTATTCATTTTATCAGTAACAAACCAGTTTTTGGGGGCAATGATTTTCTTATTCTGAGAAGGGTTCAACCAAGCCCCCCACCAACTAAAAGAACTATTTGCAATAATATGATGATCACACATTGACATTAATCTCATATCATTAAAACTCTTTACTCCGCGATTATGCTGAATCACACTAACATCGGAAAACCTTGTCGCAATATTTTCACTCACCCATTCGGGATCATCTGAAAAAATAAATAATCTGGATTCGCCTATTTTCTCCTGTAAAAATTCTATAGCCTTTAAATAATAATCAAGTGAACAGTGACCATGAATAGCTTTGGCCTTTAAATTAGTGAGATAGTCTCCTCTTCTAACATGGATGCTAATGGAATGGCCACTCTGAATATCATTTGCTATTGAAATATTGGTTTCATCATCCATATTAACAAAGCAAAAATCTTTCAAAATTTGAGATTTGTGATTTAAAAAATACTTCTCAGTTTGCCAATATCCCTGAAGAAAACCAGAATCTTTAATATAAGAAAACAGAGATGAATTATAATTGAAACTATTTTCCGGAAAAAAATTCTGAAATTTTAGATTATTTAATGGTTTTTTAGAAAAAATTTTACGCAGTATTGGTTTAGAAAGAAAGAAACCTAAGTTTTTTTGCATGTCATTTTCTGTTGCAAACTCTAAGTCCAATCCAAAGACTCGATTTAGCTCATATCCATTGTGAACAGTCTGGCTAGCTAACGATCCATACACCACTTTTAATGGTAGATTTAACTCAATAGATAATGATCTAGCACATGCATATTGAAACATTTGATTGCCTAGCCCACCAGATAAATCAACAATTATCATCAAAAGCCTTCTTTACTTTTTCTTTTGAAATAGGGTAGAAACCGAATCGATTTAAAATGAAACTAATATTTCTAGTAAATAGCCTCATAAAAGACCAGCCTACAGTATCTACAAGGTGTAAAACATGCCATTTAGAAAGCCAAGGTGACTTAATTGAATACTTTTCAGCCAAGTAAATCAATTCTTTTTTCCAAATGGATCCAATATCATCACCCAATGAACTTGTAAGAGAATTACCTCTATCAACATAAGAGCAAATTTGTATATCCTTACAAAAAATCCACTTTATTTTATTACGAAAAAGACCAAAATACTCATCTACATCTAACAGCCATTTTAGATTTTTGTCAAAAGTTGGCTGTAAGTCTTTACGAATAATCAAAGATGCAGTTGGGCCAACTACATTCCTTCTAAATAAATATGTAGGAAAAAATTTTATAACAAAAATTCTAATCCACGTTGGTATGTGCCTTGTAATCAATCTCTTTGATTTATTCATCAAGAAACAATCCAAAAGAATCAAATCAACACCTGGATTAGTCTCTATTTTTTTTAAAACTTCTACTACAAAATCATCTGATAGAGGGAATTCATCATGATGAATAAGTATAAAGTATTTACCTCTGGAGTTACCAATCAATTGATTCCAATTATCACTAGGCCCAAGCTCTGGGTAGTAGTGTTTATAAGTGATCTCCTTAATATTATTTTTGTAATACTCAAATTCCTTTTTTACATCACTCTCAAAACTTGAATTATCATAAATTACTACCTCAAACTTATCTTTTACATCATCATTAGCCTCAGATATTTGACTCAAAATTTTATGAATACCTTCAGGGTAATTATAAGCTGGAAGAAGTATGCTTAAAACTATATCATTCACATTAATACCTTATAAAAAAACCGTATTGAAAAAAAACATTGAATTAGAGAAAATCACAAAAAACCAAAAAAAGTTGATTTTATTTTTTTGCAAGGAAAGCACCAATAACGATGAAACAGAACTTAGAGTAAACACTCTTATCGCGGCCTCTCCAGCAGTTGATAACATACCTATACTATAAAAGGAAATTAAGGCTATAGCACAACCTACATATGCATTAGTAACAAAATAAATCCAAATTTCTTTCGAATATCCAGACAATGACTTTCTATTATTATTCTTTTCCAGAAGAAGACAATTATATAATTGAATACTATTATTTATTTTTTTCATATCAACAAAAAAATAAATAAGTAAAGGCACAACAGACATAAATAAAAAGCGTACAAAGTTTAATTTTGAATTCAAATGTTCTCCTCTAAAAGAGGAAAAATATATCATTCCAAAAACGATAGAAAAACCTGATAAAACGCTAAGCCAAAAAGCCAACGAAAAATACAATCTAACCCCTATAACTCTTGAGAAAAACTTTAAATTCAAGAAAAGAATTGTAGGGACAGTTAAAAAACCAAATAAAGTTATTGCTGTAGAAAGATGTGTACCAAAAGACATATACAAGAACAGGATAGAAAAAAAATAAAAGAGTAGGGACTTTTTTCTAACAATAAAAAAAACTGAAAACGCATAAAAAAAAGATAAAGACAACCCCCCCCTTAACCTTATACTGAAAAATTCAAATAAAAACATATATGTAGAAAAAAACAGAACAATACAGATGAAAAAATCACTTAGTTTAGTTTTCTCCTGTATAAACATCCATTTCTTATATTTAACGAATATTAAGCTAGAAAAAACTATAAGAAACAATGAGATTAAAACTAGTAAAAAACGAAAACTTTCGTAAGAAAAATTTAAATAATAAAAAAACCTAACAAAATACACAAAAAAAAGATCACTACCAGTGCTCTCGTAGTTACTCGCTCTCATATTATATATGGCTTTATATGCTTCATAGTCAGGAAGTAATGTCTCGTTTATAAAAAAACGAGAGAGAAAATACAAAAAAACTGCACCAAATATAAAATAATGATTTCTTAACTTAACCAAAGCGACCACCCAGAAACTAAAAACTACTGTTCAATAACAGTATTTTCAAAAATTTAATTTTACATTTAAAATGTATTACTCAACGTTTATTTTTGAAAAACAGAAACACAAGCATAATAAATACAACTAAAACTTGTGAAAGCAAAAAAAGCCAAGCACCACCTGAAGAGCCAAAATCACTAACAATAGGATAAACAAGTATAAACATAAACACTGATGATATTAGAATTGCATAGCTGATTATTTTTTGCCAATTATTTGGAATAATAACTTGATCAGTTATGAAAGAACTTAGCGTCACAAAAAATGCACTAAAAGACATAATCTTCAACACGTAAACACTATCATTATAATCCCCTCCCCCCATCAAAACAACAATTTCACTAGAAAAGCAAAACATTACCAAACTGATAAGTAGAGCACAACAAGAAATACCTCCACCAGATATAATTAACATCTTTTGAGCGGCTTTTGTATTTGTTGAAAACAAGTAACACATTCTTGGGAAAAGAGCATGAGTCACAGGCTGCAGACATGTACCTGCTACACCTCTTACCCTTTCGGCTAAATTATAATATCCAAGTTCTGACATATTAGAGCTGGCGCCAAGGAAAAAAGGCACTATAGAAGAATTTAATGTATACAAAAAACCATTAGCAAAAAAAATAAAGTCAGAAGAAACAACACCATAAATTCGCTGCAATTTCGGATTCACAATTGAAAATAAATCTCTTTTCTTTAGCCAATATATGCAATATATACCAACAATAACAGATGAAAGACTATTCAACAATAAATATAGATAAGCATCTCGATCACTTAAAACAAACAAATATATAAATGGCAAAACTAATAATTTGTTTAAAAACAACATAAACTCCGACTCTTTAACCAATTCAAGGCCATTTAGATACCATAGAGGAGTTAAGAAGTTGCCGACAATTAAACCGATTGAACTAAAATACAAAATTTTTATATCAAAGTCCAAAGGCATAAAAAAAATTGTCATCAAGAAAAAAAACAAAACAAATATAGACAAAATTAGCTGAGCAAACCAAGCTTCAGAAAATAGCAATGTTCGCTCTTTCAAAGAGTCCCTTTTTTGAGATATCCGCCTTGTAGCACCATAATAAAATCCCCAGTTGACAAACCAAACCATATAATTAATAAGCAGCTGAACAAATACAACCTCCCCCCATTTTTCAGCGCCCATAACTCGCAAAAGATAAGGTAATGTTGCAAAAGTAATAATAATATTCAACATCTTAACAATGCCAAGACCAAAAATATTACCAACAATATTATTTCTAATTAAGAACGATTTTAATTTGACCACAGTTTCACTCTACCTACCAAATTTTCGTGGAAAGGCCTTAGATAGAAAAAACTTAACCGGTTTTTTTAGGTCTAATGGAATGTGCCTCGTCCAAGGAAGCCCAATTCCCATTGATAATGGAACACTTAAAGAATATTCTCTCTCATAAAAACTAGCAATCAACTCTGCATCTCCAATACAATCCTCATAAGTTTTAAGCTCTCCAGCATGTGTCATCCAATTCCAGTCTTTATAAATATTTGAAGGCATAGCCCACTTTCTTTTTTCATCACCAAACCTAGCCCAATGTTCAGGGGCAATAACAATCGGCTTATCTAGTCTAGTCTTTATTGGAAAATATGAAAAACTTGAATTAGAAACAACAATAGATCCTGCCCCACGCAATGCAGAATAACATTCTGCAACCCCTCCTTTGAGAACTTCATATTGAGGAAATAATGAATTTGCATACTCATTATCATCTGTAACTATTAGTATTTCTTGTTTACCCTTCAACTCTCGCATTTTAAGAATTGCTTTTTCCCAATAACTTTTAGGAAGAATTAACTTCTTATGCCTTTTATATTCCCCGCCCCTAATGTTTAGCACCAATACATCTGAATAGTTTCTCTCGAGATTAGAAATATGCTCACTAACTTTTATCCATTCTTTTAACTTATCTTCTTGACCATAGAAATACTTCTCACTTTGGAATAAACCAAAGAGTGCCACTCTACTTGGAAAATTTTCAACCCTTGAATCATAAGTAGAAGAAAAATATTTTATTTCAGGGTCATAAAAAAGTCTTTCATTAAAATTATCAACAGCTAATTCAGGATGAGGATCTAATTCATAATCTAACGTTAGAAAATCTTTCCCTTTAAATTTATCCAAATTGTCAATAACATGTACTCTGCCTGTGTGTTTGGCAATGGCTTGAGCAGCAGCGTATACCCAGAGCTGATTCCCTAATCCCTGCCCATCAAGAAACACTGTTTTAATCATTTTTTTCATCTCTGTTAATTTTTTTAAAGTATACTTCATCAAAAAGAGGCATTAAAAATATTTCTTCAGGAAAACTTTCATCTATTTCTACAACATTAAACTTTCGGTTCTGAAGTAGAATATCTTTATTACTCTTAAGCTTTGAATCCCAGCCTCCAAATGATATTTTATTTAAGAATTTAGATATTTCTGCTTTTAAACCTTGATAGGGAAGAGCATCTAGCTTATTTGAAATCGCATCGGCACCACCTAAATAACTAAAATGCCAACCAGCATTCTTAATAATCAAACCTGGCACATTTTTATGATCTGATGATGAATACCGAAGCAGATCTAGAGATTTTCCTTCAAGCATTGAATACTCAAACGCAACCGTTCCATACCAATTACATTTACTGACCTGATTATTAACCCAATACATATACCATTTCATTTCAAAATAAGAAGGTGACTCAATTTTTTTATTTCGAAATGATTTCACCACATTAGGATTTGGTATTTCATCAACATCACTTATAAAAACAATATCGCCATATTTAGCAATTTTAACTAAGCCCAATATAGCAGAATCTCTGTGCGTTATTTCCCTTTTAAGAGATGAATGTAAAATATTAGCAGGTCTGTTCGAATGCTTATGCTTATGAGGCACATCAAAGTTAGTTATATATTTTTTAAATTTACCACTTTCACTCTGTAAAAACGCCAAGTCTTTATTAGAAACTCTATTATAAATTATCTTATCTTCAAACTTTAAAAATCTTTCTCTATTTTTTAAGAAAAGCAATTCCTTTTTCTTTCCTGAAAAAGTCTCCTCACATTCTGTTATTACAAAAAAATCAACAAATTCATATAAGGACTTTAATCTCAACTCCAATAAATCTAATTCATTATAAAACAAAAAAACATCAATTAATTTTTTTTCACTCATATTCAGGCCTATCGCTTAAATTATTCTTTTGGGTAATTAAATATATACAACATACATCGTTCAGCATGATACGCTTCAACTGGAAAAAAATCATAGGTAACAACTCTATATAATTCTTTATAAAATTCAATTGGCCATCTTAATATATTTTCTTTAGTCACAATCATACAAGCTCCAGGAACGAAAGTAATATATTTTGGTTTTCTCATCCCCAAAAAATACTCCATAAATCCTTCAAGATTAGGAAAAAAACTCCCTCTTTTATACTTCCTGCAATACCAGTTATTTGCTAACTCCATATAGTAGCCTGGGGCAATATGTTGAGAAACAAAAATCCAACGAAAAAAACGGTGAAATTGTGGGCGGAAAGTCTTTTCCTCATGATACAAGGGAACAAACCCCTCTTCCTTAATTCTTATAAAAAAATTTTCTTTCGATATGTGTCTAGGAAATATATTGCCTTTTACAAACCCTACTCTGTTGGGGAGAGAATGATAATTTTCAATTATATAATCTAAATAATCACTTATATTATGACCCGTATTATTAGTCTTTTTATATTTCCCTTTAGCCTGTAGATAATCAGGAACTCCGCGTATGCCTTTATCATATATGCAATATGACTCACCTATATTTTCTATCAACTCTTCGGGATTAGTATTGTAGTTGGTAATCACCCAGAATATATCATCTATATTGAGTTTCATAAAAATACCTTTTAATTAGAGTTGCTATATACTTTACTTTAAAAAAACTCATTTGAAATTCCGATTATTATTAATAAATTTCTCAAAAATAACTTTTAAGTTTAAAAGTCGAGTAGCAAATTGTTAACTTACAAACCAAAATCGACTACATAAAGTCATTTTCTAAAATCATCTTGATTTTTTAAAAACCACTGATACGCCATGAATAAGCCTTCTTCTAAAGGCACTTTCGCATGCCATCCAAGAAGATTAAGACGAGAAATATCCATTAATTTTCTTGGCGCACCTTCCGGCTTACTGGTGTCCCACTCGATTTGCCCTTGATAACCTACCACTTTTGCGACGGTTTCTGTCAGCGCTTTGATTGAGAATAAAAACCACTACCAATAACTTTTTCTGGAACCAAAACACCATCACCTTGATCAAATATGACATATTCGCCAGTCGGCTTAATAACATCAATAATATCAGTTGGATCTTGTTTAAAATTACTTATTACCCAAAATATTTGTAAGTTTTTGACTGTCATACTATCTTCTTTAGTAAAATTTTGATTTTATAAATAAGTTTAAAAAGGTTTAACGTGGTTTTTTGGGTTATTCTCTTTAAATAGCTGTCAGTTTGAATATTTATATCTCGAACAGATATTAAGTCTTGATATCTTTCTAATATGATGGAAATTTCACTATCAAAAAAATGTTTGTCATTTAAGGCAACTCTAGTAAGGTTTGTCCCACTATCCCTCATAAAAATATCTCTTCCTTCATTAATATTTTTTTCAAGGTTAGACAAAATCAAGGGGTTATTAAACTCCTGATGCCCCCAACTTTGTATTTTTTCCTTGATCATTTCGATCCCGCCACAAGAAGTGAAATGATAACCAGCGTTTTTTACACTATCTTTTGACACTAAATTTCTTATTATTTTTGAGTCCATTCTGAGTAAATTGAATGATGTATTTTTGATCAAAGAATATCGTGAACTGATCGTACCAAGCCAGTCGGTGGCTTTATAATAGTCAAGAAAATAACGAAACTCATGTTGTTGATATACATACGGTTTTATTTTTTCTTTTTCTTTTTGACTATCCGAAAAAGTGCTAATAGATGGTATTTCATCTAAGTCAGAAACCAATATTATGTCATCATCATCAAAGTCTGCCATTGGAATATGGAGGCATTCTCTATGATAGCTATCTAAAACCCAATGAATCTGATCTTTTGAATAATGCTGATGAGATTCAAGTATTGAAAGAACCCTCAAAGATGAATCAGTATTTTTATTAGTTAAAAACTCAACAATAGATGCATAATTATCATGAGAGTCCTCTATTTTGTAGTAAATTATTTTTGATGAATATTTTTCAAAACGTTTCTTATTTTTTTCAAACACAAACTCTTTTGGCTTTCCTGTAAATGTTTGACAGGCTTCAACAATTAAAAATGCATCAACATATTCATAAAGATATGAAAGTCTTATTTCAAGCAAATCTAATTCTTGAAAAAACAAGAAAGAATCTATGATTTTGGGCATATTCTCTATATATCCTATTTTAGATAACGATTTAGTTTATAGAAAATACTCTTCTTCCCGCCAAAGCATGGATACTTACTATTTTTTCCAGACCATTGATGAAACAGAAACGGTTCAATGTTTTTATTTTCAGGTAGAGTTTTTTCCCTAGAAAAGTAGACAGCCAATGATAATGGAGCAAATTCTACTCCGTTAGACTGTAATATATGTCTATTCTTTACACACAAGAAACCATCCTCATGAAACAAAACATCTTCTGCACTCTCCCAATCTAATTTTAGCTCGCTAGGAAGGCTTAACATTTTTTTACTCCTAAGAGAAACAGAATTGCCACACCTAATGATATTGCCATAATAATCTCGATAGGAAAATTTATCTTTTGGTAACGGCCATGGAGCACCAATATAATCATATTCAAGAAAATCATCACACCATGCACTTGGATTTACTATAAATCCGTCAGCATGAATTAGTATAATGTAATCTGTATCTATATATTTATACAAATCAAAAACAACAAAGCGCCCCCATTCAGCAACATTGTTAAAAGGCTTTATTTTCACATGTTCATAAACATTACTTCCTGGGTTTGGGTCATAATGTGATAATAATAAAACGCGCTCGAAACATAGTTCTTTTATACTATATTCAATGGCCTTCACTGTTGCCTCAACTTCTGTAGTTGCAACAGAAACCAGGGTTACATTTGATATTTTTCTCACTCTAACTGCCTATTTTTGCATATGATATTTTCTGGAAAGATGCATCTCTCTCTGAAACTATAGGCTTCTTTACATGCCAATCAAATCCAAAACTATCCCAATGTATCCCCGTATCATTTTCAGGGGAATGTACTGTTGATGTTAAATACACAACAGTCGCATTTTCGGATAATGTTAAGAATCCATGCGCATAGCCTTTACCTATATACAAAGATTTTGCATTTTCTTGTGACAATATCGTCGAGAAATATTGACCGTATGTAAGTGAATCTTCTCTAATATCTACAGCAACATCTAATATTTCACCACAAGTAACATAAACTAGCTTTTCATGATCATGCGGTGGCATTTGAAAATGCATCCCCCTTAGAACATCTTTTTTTGATATTGAAAAAAAACTTTCTTTAAAATCGGCTTCAAGACCATATTCTTTAAATACACCTTCGTGAAATGTTTTAATAAAAACGCCTCTTTGATCCTCAAACTTTTTGTTTTTAATTTCAAAGACACCTTCTAGCTCTGTTTCAATAATATTCATATATTTTTAATCTTGAAATACTCAATCGTTTTTTTAATACCAGTTCTCACACCGTAATTAAGATCCCAACTTAAAAGCTTTTTTGCTTTTGAAACATCTGCATAGGAAACCAAATTTTCATTATCGGCACGGGCACCCCAATTAACATTTATACGCCTACCCAGTTCTTCCTCAATAATCGACACAATATCTCGAATACTCAAAGGGTGACCGGAACCTAAATTATATATTTCAAATTCAGGTTTAAAAGATAAATCAACCATTCTATCAATTGATTTCATATATGCATCAACTATATCTTTTACGTAAATCAAATCAATTTTCTGTAATCCCTCACTAAGACTAAACGGCTCAGCATTTAACCCCTTCTGTATAATGAGAGGAATCAATTTTGGGTTATCTTTTTCACCAAATGGAGAAAAAAGCTTAAATGTATTTATTAAAATCTGCTCTGAATATGTTTTCAAAACTGATTCAAAAGCAATTTTTGTTTTTGCATAATAATTAAATGCTTTAAGCTTAGCACTTTCATCTACTGGCAGGTAACTGCAATCGTACTCAAAAAAGGTCCCTGTATTAACAAATGCTTTTACACCGTTGGCGACCCCTATCTCTAGAAGCTGGGACGGAAAAGATACATTTACGTCAATCATATCTTCAATACTTGAGGAATCATCAACTTTTTTATATAAAGTGGCTAAATGCACAATAATATCAATTTTAACAGCCTCAAATACATTTTTAACTGGAACTAAATCCACATCGTAACTAACCACTTGGTCCATCAAATGTGTAATACGCCATAGATCCGATGTAGATCTTTTTAATACAACTACTTTATATTTCTGACCGAGCAATGCCTCAAGCAAATGGCTTCCTAAAAAGCCATTTGCCCCCGTTATTAAAATGGTCGGCTTCGCCATTAGAAATTCACACCAAAAAATTCTTCTATTTTTTCTGCGATATAATCCAGATGCTCTTTACCAAGCCCCGGATAGATACCTAGCCAAAGTGTTTGATTCATTGTGATATCAGTGTTGGTTAATTCCCCCTCGATTCTATAATCTACACCTTCAAAGTAAGGCTGACGAACGAGGCTTCCTGCAAATAGCAATCGTGTTCCAATTTTGCATTGATCTAGATATTTGGTGAGATCAACTCTATTAACACCTGCTGTCGTTTTAAGGGTAATCGGAAAACCAAACCAAGAAGGAGTTGAGTTTTCAGTAGGCTCCGTCAGTTCGATAAAGTCTGTTACGGTTGCAAGACGACCTTTTAAGTAATCAAAATTCGCATTACGCTTCTCAATAAATTCAGGCAGACGTTTCAACTGCGCCAAACCACACGCGGCTTGCATGTCCGTGATTTTCAGGTTGTAGCCTAGGTGAGAATATGTATATTTGTGATCATAACCTTGTGGCAAGGAGCCTAACTGCATGTTGAAACGCGTACCACAAGTGTTGTCACAACCAGGTTTACAGTAACAGTCGCGCCCCCAATCTCGGAACGACTCAGCAATGGAAATGAGTTGGCTGTTGTTGGTAAAAACCGCACCGCCTTCACCCATAGTCATATGATGAGCAGGATAGAAACTCAGTGTGGCAATATCACCCCATGTCCCAACCATTTTTCCTTCAAATGTTGCACCCAATGCATCACAGCAATCTTCCACTAACCAAAGGTTGTACTTTTCACACAAGGCTTTAACTTTACCAAGATTAAAAGGATTACCTAGTGTATGGGCAAGCATGATGGCTTTTGTTTTAGGTGTGATCGCAGCTTCGATCAAATCGGCATTGATATTGTGAGTCGTTAGATCAACATCAACAAATACTGGGACAGCACCAAACTGTACAATTGGATTAACTGTGGTTGGGAAACCAGCCGCCACACCAATTACTTCATCCCCTTTTTTGATAGCACGTTCACCAAGTTTAGGAGACGTCAATGTACTAAAGGCCACAAGGTTCGCAGAAGAACCAGAATTGACGGTGATAAGATGCTTAATACCAATAAACTCAGCCAGCTCTCTTTCAAACTGTTCATTAAAACGCCCTGTAGTGAGCCAGCCATCTAAAGACGCTTCAACCATGTACTGTAATTCTGTTGCTCCTATCACCTTGCCAGAGGGCGGTATCACCGTTTCGCCAGCGACAAACATTTTCTCTTGGTATTGTAACTTGGCATATTGCTCAACCAATACGGCGATTTCAGTACGTAATGTTTCAGTGGTTTGCATTGTGCATATCTCTCACATAATCGTTTATTTCGTTCAAGCAAGCTTGCTGCATGTCTTCATCATTCAACCAAGCTTTATGCCATGTGATAATTTTGCTTAAGGTTTGTTCCAAGTGCCATGTTGGCTGCCAATGTAATCTGGCTTTGGCTTTGGAAATATCCAGTTTAAGGTAACCTGCTTCATGGGGATGTGCGTTGTTATCCAATTGCCACGAAGCATTAGGCCATTTTGATACCATCTGATTGAGGATCCAATCTACAGGTTTGGCATCATTTTCTACTGGACCAAAATTCCATCCTTCGGCGTATGCGGCAGGCTGGTTATAGAGATGTTCTGCTAACACTAAATAACCTGCCAGCGGTTCTAAAACATGCTGCCAAGGACGAGTAGCGGCAGGGTTACGCACAGTCACGGGAGTTTCTTCTTCAAAAGCTCTTAGTATATCTGGAATGAGACGATCGGCCGCCCAATCCCCACCACCAATCACATTACCCGCGCGAGCAGATGCTAACCCAACGCCTGTTTCTTGCATAAAAGAACGTCGGTAAGCCGATGTAACAAGCTCCGCACAGCCTTTTGAACTACTGTATGGATCATAACCGCCCATGGCTTCGTCTTCACGATAACCCCATACCCACTCTTTATTCTCATAGCATTTATCGGTTGTCACACTGACAATGGCTTTTATATTGCGACATGATCTTGCTGATTCCAATACCTTAGCAGTACCCATGACGTTCACGTCATAAGTCTCAAGCGGCTCATGATAAGATAATCTCACAAGAGGCTGCGCAGCCATATGAATAACAATGTCAGGGTTGAAACTCTCCATGCTCGCAGAAATTTGCGCAAGATCTCGAATATCACCGATTTCTGATTCAATCTTATCGGCTACATTCGCCACTTCAAACAAGCTTGGCTGCGTTGGCGGCGCCAAAGCGTAACCTTTTACCACCGCCCCCATATTGGCCAACCACAGTGATAACCAACTACCTTTAAATCCCGTATGCCCAGTAAGGTAAACTCTTTTACCTTGCCAAAATGCTGAATTTACCATGGCTATTCCCAACTTTTCCAAGGCGCCTTACCAGACTGCCATAATTCTTCAAGATGTACTTTATCGCGTAGCGTATCCATTGGTTGCCAAAAACCTTTGTGTTCAAACGCCATCAATTGACCATCTTGAGCCAATCCAATCAAAGGCTCTTGCTCCCAAATACAGTCATCACTCGTAATCCGAGACAATACGGCAGGAGACAACACAAAGAAACCACCATTAATCATAGCGCCATCACCTTTGGGTTTTTCTTTAAAGTTTTTTACTTGGCCCTGTTTAATATCCAACGCACCAAAGCGACCAGGTGGGTAAGTCGCCGTTAATGTCGCCTGTTTACCATGCTGTCTATGAAAAGCGATAGATGCTGATATATCGATATCCCCGACCCCATCACCATAAGTAAAACAAAAATCATCTTCGTCTTTTACATACTCGGCCACTCGCCCTAAACGCCCCCCCGTCATCGACTCATCGCCCGTATCCACAAGCGTTACTGTCCATGGCTCAGCGCGTTTTTCGTGCACTTCCATACGGTTGTCTTTCATATTAAAAGTGACATCCGACATATGAAGAAAATAGTTAGCAAAATACTCTTTAATCACATAACCCTTGTAACCACAACATATAACAAAATCATTAATGCCGTGCGCAGAGTACATCTTCATAATATGCCAAAGAATAGGCTTACCGCCAACCTCAACCATAGGTTTTGGGCGAGCACTGGTTTCTTCGCTAAGACGTGTGCCTAACCCACCAGCCAAAATCACTACTTTCATAGTAAATATCCTATTAATTAAAAACTTTGCACAAAGGCATCAGAATGAAACCTATTTTCAGGCAATCCAGAGGCTAAGAACTTTTGCTTCGCTGACTGAATCATAGCATTTGAACCACAAGCGTATACCGCAGATGCACTAAAATCGGCTTGATTGGTTATCGCGTTGTCTTGCACATAGCCTGTTTCACCGGCCCAATCGGCCACAGGCTTTGACAACACATGATAAAAATCCACTTTTAACTTATGGAAATTTGCTTGCCAGACAAACTCTTCAGAGTATCGACTCCCCCAGTACACAGCAATAGGGTGCATCTGCTGATAATCAGGATCATGCTCAAGACGATGTAATATCGATTTGATCGGCGCAATACCAGTACCTGTCGCCAAAAAAATCAAGGGGGTATCAGCATCACGTAAAAAGAAAGTGCCTTTTGGCCCTTCTATTCTTAATAAGTCATTGGCTAGTATTTTATTAAACCAATAGTCACTCATCTGACCATTTTCAAAACGTTTAATCAGCAAGGTAATTTCTTTTTCTGAGCTTATGCTCGCAATGGAGTAGCTGCGACGAATAGAGTTCCAAATAACATCCAAATACTGACCTTCGATAAATTGAAAATTCGCAGTAGGTGGCAGGCGAAGTTTAACCTCCACGATGTTATCACTAAGATAAGCAACTTGACTCACACGCGCTGGTAAAGTTTTGATTTCAATACCGTGCAAAGCGCTCAAATCAACTGCGTCTATCTCAATGTCTGTCACAGCAGCACAACAACAGGTTAAAATCTTCTTGTCGTTTCTCTCTCGATCCGACAGCGCCAGTTGAGCTTGCAACTCGACAACATCACCTTTTAGTAAGGTGGCTTTACACACACCACATTGACCATTTTTGCAACTATACTCAAGCACCAAACCGGATTTCAATGCCGCGTCTAGTATCGATTGATCATCTTGCACGTCAAATTGCTTACTTTCTGTTGTGTTAACTAACATTTCGTTACCATTCATTATGAATCAAGCTTGAGCTAAGCAATGGATAGTCTATTAAGAAACACCTTGCTGTAGCTATGAACTGTGTCATCTTGATTAAGTGTATCAATATCTGCCCAGCGGTAATCTTGATGTTGATCACTTGGCAAAGATAAAAGTGAATCCAAATATATTCTGATCAAGTGAGACGCATTAATATAATGTGTTGATATGTTTTCACTAAAAACACTGTCATTGTAAAAGTGATCGTATAACCCGAGCAAAGTGGCGGATCGATAATTAAAGGGCTGCCCTAACTCACTATTAGATATACGCGTAAATGCATCAGACAGAGATTCATTTTTAAACACTCGACCACCAGGTACAAACCAATAGTCTTTGGCTGGAGCATTTTTACGCTTCCCCAGCAAAATTTGTTTTTTTTGGTTCAATACAATTAAATCTATTGAAAATAACGGTGCTGATTGAACGACTAATTTAAAATCTTCAGACGATAGCATCAGTGTCTAAAACCTGTTTGATTTTCTAAAAACCACGCATAGCTTTTAGTTAAACCTTGTTCCAAGCCAATCGTCGCTGTCCAACCTAGTCTCTCTAAACGTGATACGTCCATTAATTTTCTTGGCGCACCATCCGGCTTACTGGTGTCCCACTCGATTTGCCCTTGATAACCTACCACTTTTGCGACGGTTTCTGTCAGCGCTTTGATCGTACAATCCACTCCACTGCCCACGTTAATGTGTGACAACATAGGCTGTGTTTGTTTCTGATAAGTTAAATCGTCTAAATTCATCACAAAGATAGACGCCGCGGCCATATCGTCAACATACAAAAACTCACGCATGGGCATCCCTGTTCCCCATGCTTTTACCACTGGTGCATTGGCTTCTTTTGCTTCATGGAAGCGGCGGATTAGTGCCGGAATAACATGGCTGTTTTCTGGATGAAAATTATCGTTTTCACCATAAAGGTTTGTTGGCATGACGCTGCGGTAATCACGACCGTATTGACGGTTATAACTTTCACACAGCTTGATACCCGCTATTTTAGCGATTGCATACGGCTCGTTCGTTGGCTCTAAGGTCGCCGTTAGCAAAGCATCCTCTCTCATCGGCTGCTCCGCTAACTTTGGATAAATACAAGATGAACCCAAAAATAATAGCTTTTGAACATCATTCTTATGTGCTGCATGAATAATGTTGGCTTCAATCATTAGATTTTCATAGATAAAATCCGCAGGATAAGTGTTATTAGCGTGTATGCCACCTACTTTAGCCGCTGCCAAATACACCTGATCAATCGATTGTTCAGCAAAAAAACGCTGCACCACCTGCTGGCTCGTCAAATCCAATTCTGTGCGGTCGGCGGTAATAACGTCATTGTTAGGGTCTTGAGCCAGTTGGCGAACCAGTGCACTGCCCACCATCCCCTTGTGACCAGCAACAAATATACGTACCTTAGCCATTAACGCGCTTCCTCTACCGACACCGAGACATCATGACCATGCAGTTTTAAGAAGGCATGGCGTTGTGCCACTTTTAGATCTTCCATCACCATTTCAGCACACATTTCTTGCACTGTGATTTCCGGTGTCCAACCTAACTTCTGTTTCGCCTTACTAGGATCACCCAATAGGGTTTCTACTTCCGCAGGGCGGAAATAACGTGGGTCGATCTGCACCACGATATCGCCGACTTTCAAGGCTGGCGCTTTGTCGCCTTCGATAGCCGTTACGATACCTTTTTCATCCACGCCTTGACCTTCGAATGTTAACGTCACACCCAACTCTTTTGCAGACCATTCAATAAACTGGCGCACGGAATATTGCACGCCCGTTGCGATAACAAAGTCTTCCGGTTGATCTTGTTGCAACATCATCCACTGCATACGCACATAATCTTTCGCATGACCCCAGTCACGCAGCGCATCCATATTACCCATGTGCAAGCACTTCTCTAAACCTTGCGCAATGTTCGCCAAACCACGAGTAATCTTACGAGTCACAAAGGTCTCACCACGACGTGGCGATTCATGGTTAAACAAAATACCGTTGCACGCGTACATGCCATAAGATTCACGGTAGTTCACCACGATCCAGTAAGCATACATTTTCGCTACAGCGTATGGAGAGCGAGGATAAAATGGCGTGGTTTCTTTTTGTGGGGTTTCTTGCACAAGGCCGTAAAGCTCAGACGTCGACGCTTGATAAAACTTGGTTGTCTTTTCTAATCCTAGCAAACGAATCGCCTCCAACAAACGCAGTGTGCCCATGGCATCCACATCCGCTGTGTATTCAGGGGATTCAAACGAAACGGCCACATGAGACTGAGCACCTAAGTTGTACACTTCATCAGGCTTCACTTCTTGCAGAATACGCGTCAAATTAGAAGAGTCCGTCAAATCGCCGTAATGAAGAATAAAGCTCGCATTATCTACATGCGGATCTTGATAAATGTGATCCACACGCTGAGTGTTAAAAGAAGACGCACGACGTTTAATACCATGCACTTCGTAACCTTTTGCTAACAAGAATTCGGCTAGGTAAGAACCGTCTTGACCGGTTACGCCGGTGATAAGCGCTTTTTTCTTCATTATTTTGTTTCCATTTTAATTTAATATTTCAATTCAATTAGCAAACTATATTTTAATCATTACAACTTTCTGATTGTCAGATAATGTGTCGTTTATGTGTTCATCCTTCAACTCCGGATTACATATTCATTCCTCGATTCATCGGGCCTACGAGCTATGTTTTTACTTCTTTGCGCAATTGTTCTATTTCTTGTTCCAAGGCCTCGTATTCGACAATTTTTCTTTGTAAAAAGCGTTGCGTTAAAATTATTTTTTCTTCTAGCCCTTTTGGGGTAAGTAGGTATAGGTAACTGGTTTTGTTTGCGCTGTTTTTAAAGTTGTCTACTTTTATCGAGCCTTTTTCTATTAGGGCTTTTAAGCAAAAGTTTGTTTTACCTAAGCTAATACCTAAACGCTTAGCAAGCTCTCGTTGACTGATATCTGGATCTTGCTCAAGTTCTTTTAAAATTTTTAAGCGATACTCATCTATTGACACAAAGCACCCCTTATTTGGATGTTAAGCAAATCACGAGAAAAAGACATAATTACATACAACGTTCATACGATGAACAATGCTAAAACAATGTGTAAATTTATGCAAAGAGGAATATCACTTTTACAGCTACAGCTACAGCTACAGCTACTTTCATCAGGGTCATCTCAAATGGATGTGTACATTCCATTGATAGATCACTAAATTACTTAATGCTAACAAACTGTTTTTGCAAAATATCCCACTTGGCTCCCCTCCATCTTTGGTTTAGTCCTTTAAACTATTTATGCAGTACAGGGATGCTTATAACACCATGGAGCAGTACGCGGGGTGACAGGCTCTTGTCATGAGCCGTTTGTCGATGATCAACAGTCTATTTTGATCGATCGTGTTTTATTTCAAGGGACTGAGACCTTTAATATTGAGGCGTCTGCAGATCATCTGGAAATAGATTTTGATCTTTCAGCAGTACAAGCTTTAGTCATCACTCATGTTCATGTTGATCATGTGGGTCGGATTCCTTATCTGCTGGCAGCGGGTTTTACTGGACCAATTTATTGTTCTAAACCCAGCGCAACTTTATTGCCTTTGGTCATCGAGGATGCGTTAAAAGTCGGTGTGACGCGCAACAAGAGCATTATCAATGCTTGCTTAGACCGCATCCACGAGCAAATCGTCCCTTTGGATTATCAAGAGTGGGTGAAAATCCCCATGCAAACAGAGACGAAAGTCCAACTTCGTCTTTCACGCGCGGGTCATATTCTGGGCTCGGCTTATGCCTCTTTTAGAGTGTCTAATGAGGCCATCAAATTGCAAAACAAGCCTTATCATGACGTAGTGTTTTCTGGCGATCTGGGTGCGCCTCATTCGCCTTTATTACCAGCACCCAAATCCCCACATAAGGCTGACCAACTGGTGATCGAAAGCACCTATGGCGATCGCAACCATGAGGACAGATCAAGCCGTATCGATCGATTACAACACAGCCTAGAGAGAGCTTTAAGCGACTCTGGCACCGTGTTGATTCCCGCCTTTAGCATTGGCCGCACACAAGAGTTACTCTACGAATTGGAATCCATCATCCACAAAAATCGCCAGAAGCCAATCAGTCACACCGATTCCGGCGTCCAACTCGACTGGCAAGATCTAGACATTATTATCGACTCCCCGCTCGCCAATCGCTTCACTCAGGTTTATCAATCATTAGCACCCTATTGGGATGAAGAAGCGCAAAGTCGCATCGCTGAAGGTCGTCATCCTCTGGATTTTGAGCAGGTTACCACCATTGATGATCACGAAACTCACTTGCAAACAGTAGATTATCTTAAACGTCAAAGCCGGCCCGCCATTGTTATTGCGGCATCAGGAATGTGTGCCAGTGGCCGTATTGTGAATTACATCAAGGCACTGATCGGTGATGAACGTAATGACATTGTGCTTGTTGGCTACCAAGCCGCAGGCACGCCTGGCCGAGAGATATTAACTTACCACAATAAAGAAGATGGCTATGTGATGTTAGACGGTGAACGCTTTGCAATTAAAACGCAAGTACAACAGATTAGCGGCTACTCCGCCCATGCTGGACAAGAAGATTTGTTGAACTTCATCCGCCGCATGCGCAGCCAACCAAAGCGTATTCACATAGTTCATGGTGATGACCATACTAAGCAAACCCTGAAAACATGCATCAGAAAAGAGTTCAAAGGTGTCGAGGTTATTATTCCGTAAACCAAGTTCCCAAAACGTCCAGCTAAACTTACTCAAAAGTACGCCTGTTTCGATTCATAGGTTTGCTTAATGAAAGCCGAACTTGAGCGTGACATGAAACTGATGAGCAAAACTTCGATAGATCAACTGACAAGAGATAATTTTGTGCTTTCAGTCTTAGCGCTTTCGGTTTTAGATAACACAAGCCGCGTGTCCGAGTTTTAGGGAAATTGTTGCTTTTCATTAAAGCGACAACTCCCCCACCAGATCTCGCCATTGCTGGCGATACAAGTTCAACAATGGTTTGATTTGTGCATCGCACAAGGCGAGGCTAAGGCGACCTTTTAGCTTTAAACTTTTGTTGGATAGCAAGGCCGCGCCGCCAGACGTGCCTGTAACATCTCGGGAAGCATAGATTTCATTTTGGCTGCGCATACAGGCAAGCAAAGTTAGAAAATTAATGTTGTTACTGAACGCACCTTCAACAATCACAGTATAGCTAGTGTCCATTAGGTTCAAACAATAATCCGTCATCAAGGCCACGTACACATCCGCTAAGGCCGATTGTTGAGCGGCAGATAGCTCCATACCACGGTCAATAATGCGACCTTCACAATGAGCGAAGGGTCCGCCACCTTTGGAAAAAGCAGGCAGTGCCAAAATACCGTGTTCAAGGATAAAACTCACGTCGCTCAAAGCGGCTTTGCTGTCACTGCGCAATAGCTCCCATTCACGCCCTCCCATGAAACGAATCGTTGGCGTAGCGCGACCTAGAGCATCCACGTTAGCAAGCATGTCTTTGCTTTCTTGCAAAGAATCTAAACTGCCATTAATGGTGGCAATGACCGTCCATGTTCCACTCGACACCACGGTGAGTTTCTCCATAGGTTGCCCGATATAAGGCACTAAGGACGCGTTGGAATCGTGTATACCATTGAAAATAACGCAACTCGCTGGCAAGCCGATTTCTTTCGCTAGATCTGGCAAAATAGTGCCCAGTTTCGCCCCAGACTCCATCACGTCAGGAAAGTAGTCCGCCCATGTTTGCTGTTCACAAAAAGACGAAAATTGGCAACTCGTCGGATTCCAAAGGTCCGTATGACAACCAAGCGATGTCACCTCAGCCGCTTTGTTTCCGCTCAGTTTGTATCCCCAATACTGCGGATACAAAAGCAACGAATCGACCTTAGAAAACGCGTCCGTAAAGCACTTTTGCTGCCAAAATAATTGCGCCCCAAGGTTCAAGCCTTGCGGCAATCTTGGGCTAAAGGATTCACTGAAACCTGGACGGAGCGCATCGTATTCGTCTTTATATTCCGCCACGCCATCGTATTCATAATCCAAAATCGGCAAAGCGAGTTTATCCCCCTGCATACAAGCAATGGTCGCACCATGAGTAGTGATAGCAATGCTGGAAATAAAATAACGCTGCGCTAACATAGCCAAGGTGTTTTTGATCCATTGCCAAATGGATTCCACATCCACATGAGGATACGGCGGTTTATCAAGCACTTCATTAACACGCTTTTCAATCTGTAATAAAGTGCCTGTTTGACCGTCCATTAAGCAAATTTTAATGTTGGTCTTACCTATGTCTAAAACCGCCACAACGCGAGTTTTATCTGGTTGCAACACATTAAAACGAAACACTTCTTGCAAGGCATCAGCAACGGGTTCAAAGGAGGACGTTTTAGTTTCCATAATATCCGCCATGTATTCCCACCAACGCTGCATCACAGGATGATCCGCCAAAGCTTCAGCATCCAGATCATCCGCGTCAAACGTCGCATACAATCGGCTGCCATTCTGATCGCTATTGGCATCATCCAGATGTATATAATAATTATGAATGCCATGGCGTTTAAGGTGTTCCGCTAATTCTGGCCACAGAGTATCGTGGTGCCGTTTATACTCAGCTTCACAGCCTTTGTGTAAATACATTACTGAGGCGTATCTCATAACACGAATGCCTTTTTATTTTTATAGTGTGCTTTTAAGGGAGTTTTTATACAGAGTAATGAGCACAGGCAAACTCACGACCACAATCAACATCACGCCGACAATGATCGTCATCACAATGCCTGGAATGTTCAATAAGCCCATTCCAAAAGTCACCAAGCCCATTAGAATAACAGCCAGAACCACACCACCAATAGTGCCGCTTCCGCCGAGAATGCTCACCCCACCTAACACAACCATGGTGATGATACTCAGCTCCCAACCCATTGCGATACTAGGGCGCGTACTGCCTAAACGAGACGTTAACAGTACTGAAGCAATGCCAGACATCACGCCCACCAAGGTAAAAAGGATCAAACGATGTTTGTCTACTTTTATGCCTGAGTAATACGACGCCGTCGAGTTATTACCAATCGCGTAGGTGTAACGGCCAAATATGGTGCGATGCAACAACCAATAAAACAGCAAGGCAAAGAAGGCAAACAACACCAGCTCGAACGAGAACACCCAATAAACGTAACCCTGGCCAAAGAACTCGAAACCATCTGGATAGTCACGCACCACCTGATCGCCCAGTAAGATATAACTGATGCCTCGAAATAAACTCATGGTACCTATGGTCACCACAATAGACGGGATCTTAAATCGCGTCACCAAAACCCCATTAAACAAACCACAAGCCGAGCCAACCAAAACACCCACAAACACCACCCCATAAACAGGCGCGCCCATTTGTGCCACTAAGCCCATTATGGTACTGGAAAGTGAGATGATGGCCGCCACAGAAATGTCGATTTCTTTGGCAATGATCAACATCGCCATTGGCAAAGCAATTAACGCTTTTTCGGTAAAATTAAAGGTCGCATCTGACAAATTCCATGGGTCCAAAAAGTAAGGCGATAAATACGAGTTCATCACACAAACTAGAAAGACAATCAGAATTAAGAAGCTCTCCCAGCGCAAGAACGCTTGCAACCTACTGGTTGAAAGGGCATCTGGTGTAGTGGATTTTTTTATTATTGTGTCCATAAAAATCTCTTTCTTTTAATGTGATTGTGTCGACACTGAACCGGAAGATTGATCCGGTTTACGCAGTATGATTCGTGCTTTATCTCTATTCGATGACGCATTCACAATGACCGCAATAATGATGACGGTGCCTGAAATGGCCATTTGCCAAAAAGGCGAAACACCAATAATCGGCAAGGCGTTATTCACCACACCAATAAATAGCGCACCAATCACACAGCCTATGACTGTGCCCAACCCACCAACGATACTGACCCCACCAATTACGCAAGCCGCAATCACCTGCAACTCAAAACCATTTGCCACATCCACATACGCAACGGCAAAACGTGAGACCCAAAAATAGCCGCACAAACCGGCCAAGGTTCCAGACACCAAAAACCCGTAAAACTGCACTTTGCCCACGTTCACCCCAGAATAAAAAGCCGCCATTGGGTTGCCACCCGCAGAATAAAAATTGCGTCCCCAAACACTGAATGTCATCGTCCAGAAAGCCAAAATGATCGCGGCGATTGCCGTCCAGCCCAGTACCGGTATCGACAAAATCTCAAAACGAGGTAGCCCAATAAAAGACTCACTCATTTGGTGGGAGTTCACCCAAGCTCCATCCGACAACAAAAACGTCGCCCCACGATAGATACTCATGGTGCCAAGGGTAATGACGATAGAAGGGACTTTTAATAACCAAACAAACATGCCATTAATGGCCCCTAAAAAAGCGCCAACGATCAAGGATAAAAAAATCAACAAGGCCATATTGATGTCTGGAAACGCCTGATTCACCATGGCCACCAGCATGCCGGTAAAGGCCACATTGGCCGCGACGGAAAGGTCGATACAACGGGTCAATATCACCAGCATTTGACCTAACGCCAACATGATCAAAATGGCCGTATCGTTAAAAATACCAATACTGTTCGATAGACTAATGAAGTCTGGACTAATCGCCCCGACACAAAAAAACATCGCCAATACAATCAGGCTCAATATGCCTTCGCGAGAATGGATAAAACGCTTTAACATGCCAAACTACCTCCGGTCGCCAGGGAAACCACTTTTTCCGGTGTGGCGTTCATCCGTGACAATTCACCAACCATTAGGCCTTCATTCATGACCAAAATACGATCTGACATTCCCAGAATTTCTGGCAATTCTGACGACACCATAATCACCGACAAGCCAGCTTCCACCAGCTCGGACATGAATTCATGTACGGCAGCTTTCGAACCAATATCAATGCCCTTGGTTGGTTCATCCAGAATGATGACTTTAGGGTTGGTGGCAAGCCATTTGGCAATCACCACCTTTTGCTGATTCCCGCCCGATAAATTCATCACTTTCTCGTCCCAGCTAGAGGCTTTCACTTGTAAACGTTCACAATATTGACGAGCCAATCGCATCTCACCTTCTTGATCTATTTGCCCCTGTTTTACTAACGCTTCCATCTGCGGCAAACTGATGTTCTGATAGATAGGTAATTCCAACACGACACCTTGCTTCTGACGCTCTTCTGGCACATACACAATACCGTTATCTATTGCCTCTTTAGGTGAGTGAATGATCACTTCCTTGCCATTCATTTTGACCATACCAGTCACGTGTTGCGTAGTACCAAACAAGGCTTGCATGACTTCAGTCCGACCAGAACCGACTAAACCATAAACGCCAAGAATTTCGCCTTTTTTCAAACTAAAGCTGATGTTGTCGAACTCAGTGGCATGGCACATATGGCTCACTTCTAGCAATGTCTCGCCAATCTCTACGTCTTTTTTCGGATAAGTGGCTTCGATACTTCGCGCCACCATCATCTCGACCAAGGACGCTTCATTGGTATCCTCAATGAGCCCTTCAGCCACGTAACAACCATCGCGAAACACAGTGTAACGATCCGCTAGGGCGAAAATTTCATCAAATTTATGAGTAATAAAGAGTATCGCTTTCCCTTGCTGTTTTAGGGTATTCACGAGTTCATACAATTCTTGAATTTCATGGTGAGACAAGGCCGCCGTTGGTTCATCTAAGATCACCACTTTGGCATCAATCGACAGAGCACGGGCAATCCCCACCATGTGCTTTTGACCAATGCTGAGTTCTCGTAGAACTTGATTCGGATCCATATCCGCTTTAATGGACGACAATATCTCTTGGGATCGCGTCACCATGGTCGACCAATCAATAGAAAGATATCGAGTTAGCCCCCTTTTTTTCATGGGGTAATTACCGAGGAAAATATTCTCCGCCACAGTCAGGTCATCAAACAACACAGTTTCCTGATGGATCGCTGTAATGCCCAGAGCATGGGAATCATGAGGAGAATGAAACTGTACAGGCTGGCCGTTAAAGATAATCTCCCCGCCATCGGGCTGATAAATGCCTGTCATGGTTTTAACTAGGGTCGATTTACCCGCACCATTTTCACCAATCAACGCCGTAACTTGACCGGGATAAAGGTAAAGGTCAACACAGTCCAGTGCTTTGACACCAGGAAAGACCTTGCTCACCTTTTTCAGACTAAAAATTGCATCCTTCATAACGGCTGCTCTTATTGTTATTCATGATGAAAAGTGTGAATGAGTTGTCACCTCATCCTAGTCCTCTCTCTTGTGGACTCAAAGAAAAAAGACCGTCTTCCCAGATCCCTTTTCAAGAGGGAGACTGGAAAGGCGTTTAATGCTAACTAAAAGATAGAAGAGAATTGATCAACGTTAGACGCATCATAGATAAAGGGTTTTGCCATCGCACCGTCACCATTGTCGTCGACTTCAAGTGTTCCCATACGCCCCATTGGCACTTCGGTTTTGCTTCCTTTACCTTTCACCAGGTTGTAAGCCAGCATAGTGGCCGAGTAGCCAAGATCAATTGGATTCCAAATTGCAAAACTGTGAATGGCCCCACTGTGTACATGACCCGCTAATTCAGATGGTAAGCCTAAGCCTGTGACATAAACTTTTCCCGTCAAGCCCATGTCGCTCACGGCTTGCGCGGCCGCCAAAATACCGACTGTGGTTGGTGCTACGATGACGTCTAGGTCAGGGTGATTTTTAATCAAGGCGGTTGCTTCACGGAAACTCTTATCCGCTAAGTCATCGCCATACACGGTATCAACCAATGTTAGACTAGGGAATTTGCTAAGGGATTTTTTCATTTCACCAATCCAGATATTCTGATTGGTCGAGGTGGGTGTCGCACTTAAGATAGCGAAAGTACCAGACGATTTGCCTTTGACTTTAATCGCAGCGGCAGCAAGTTGTATGTTCATTTCGCCAATCAAGCTGTTACTAGAAGGGTTTAGATGGATTTGTCGACCGGCTTTACCAACGCCTGAATCCCAAGAAATGACTTTAATACCGCGTTGTTGGGCTTTTCTTAGGGAAGGCACCAGAGCATCGGCATCATTCGCTGACACGGCAATGGCATCAACACGTTGAGCGATCAAAGAATTGATGATTTCAATCTGACCTTCCGCCGTAGTTGACGTCGGGCCTGTGTATATAATTTTAACATCCCCAAGCTCTTTACTGGCCTCTTCAGCGCCACGATAGGCCGCTTCAAAAAAGCCAATCCCCAAAGCCTTTACTAAGAGCGCAACTCGGACCTGATCGGCGGCATACGCACCAGAGGTAAAAAGAGTGGCACAAGCCAGCAACACTGTGATGAGTTTCGTTTTCATAATTATCTCCAAGAGCGCGCTCATCACCACACAATCAGATATTGCCAAGTATGAGACGCGGTTTATTGTTTTTGTTTTTCCACTATGATCAAACGACAACCTGCCGATTGAATCACTTCTTTACTCTTGTTATCTATACCATCGTCCGTAATGACGATGTCTATCTGAGACAGAGGACAAATGACCATACTTGATCGATTTTGAAACTTTGAACTATCGACCAAAAGCACCCGCTGATCAGCTCGATTTATCAGTTTCATCACCGCTTGTACGATTTGTGGATCTGTCTCCATTACACCGTGAGAATTCACACCATAGGCACCGATAAACAAAATGTCTGCGTAGGTATGATTGGAAATATCACTCGGAAAGGGACTCAAAATGATGTTCTGTTCCCGATGAATTTTGCCACTCGGCACCGTCACGCTGCACTTACTCTTTTTTATCAGCTGATCCGCAATCGAAAATGAGTTCGTCAGCACCTGCAACTTCAAACTACGCATATACTCAGACATAGCCGCTGTGGTTGTACCACCACTGATCATAATTGACATATTGTCCGACAATAACTCTACGGCCGCTTTTGCGATGCTTCGCTTTACATCCATATTAATTGTTTGACTGACTGAATATGGCCGCCCTAGTAAGCTGACATCCGAAGGTGGGTTGATGGCTTCTGCCCCACCTCGCACTCGTCGTAACCTTCCTTCCTGATCAAGAGAAGCAATGTCCCTACGCACTGTAGCTTCTGATGCCCCTAGCACATCGGCTAGATGCGTCACCGTCACAATAGGACGAGATTCTACTTCTGACAGGATTACTCTGTGCCTTTCAATTTCGTGCATTGGTTATCCTCGATATTCAATATAATTAATTTTCAATCATTATCAAGCAATTTTAATCAAAAAACCTCTTCATAGATAAATAATGCTTGAAAATGATTGATTTTGTTTTAGTATGAAAACTATCGATCATTCTAACCCGCTGATTGTGCATAACAAAAATAAAATTTAAGTCCGCGTTATATCTGCCTACTCGAATAGCACCGTAGGCCCATAAACGAGACGATACTTGAGGTTAAACCATGTCTACTAATTTACTTGCCAATCTTTGGAACGATGCGGATGCATCCCTGATGTCTGAGCCAGAATTATTGCAATATCGATCAAATTTGCTTGGTTCTGACATGCGCGTGACAAATTACGGCGGCGGCAATACCTCAGCCAAACTTCAAATGGATGACCCACTAACAGGGCAAACAACCACTGTTTTATGGGTAAAAGGCTCTGGAGGCGATATTGGCTCCATGGGACTAGCGGGGTTCTCAACACTTTATTTGGATAAACTGAATCAGCTTTTGTCTCTTTATCCTGGTGTCGAGTTTGAAGATGAAATGGTCGCGTATCTTCCCCATTGTACATTCAACTTAAATAGCCGAGCCGCCAGTATCGATACGCCGCTGCATGCCTATTTACCTTACCTTCATGTTGACCACCTACATCCAGATGCGGTGATCGCCATTGCCGCAAGCAAAAATAGTCAGCAACTCACAGAAGACATTTTTAACGGTGAAATTGGCTGGCTACCATGGCGTCGCCCAGGGTTTCAGTTGGGCATGGATTTACATAAAATCGCCACGGAGAATCCGCATTTAAAGGGAGTGGTACTTGAAAGTCACGGCCTATTTACTTGGGCCAATGACAACAAAGAGTGCTACCTCAACTCGTTGAACATCATTAACAAAGCGCAAATCTGGTTAGAACAACAAGGTGCAGGGAAAGCGGTGTTTGGTGGCAAGCGGTTTAATACAATACCTGAGGACAAACGTCGCCAAGTGGTTTCTCGCCTTATGCCATTGATTCGCGGCAAAACCAGTGAAAAGCAACGTCAAATTGGGCACTTCAATGCTTGCGATGAAGTGCTACAGTTCGTTAACTCAATGGATTTAGAGCGTCTTGCAAAATTAGGCACATCTTGTCCGGATCATTTCTTGCGCACTAAAATCCGTCCTTTTGTGGTGGCCTATGACCCACAAAAAGACAACTTGGACGAAGTCATCGAATCCTTAGACAGAAGCTTGGCTGATTATCGTGACGATTACGCTGGTTACTACCAACGCTGTAAACGCGACAACAGCCCAGCCATGCGCGACCCAAATCCTGTGATTTATTTGATTCCAGGGGTTGGCATGTTGTCGTTTGCAAAAGACAAAGCCACAGCACGAATTGCCGGTGAGTTCTATGTAAACGCCATCAATGTAATGCGTGGGGCCAATAGCGTTAGTGAATACGTTGGCTTACCTGAACAAGAAGCCTTTGATATCGAATATTGGCTATTAGAAGAAGCTAAATTACAGCGCATGCCCAAACCCAAATCCCTAGCAGGTCACATTGCTTTGGTCACAGGCGGCGCTGGCGGCATTGGTCTGGCAACCGCAAAACGCCTCGCAACAGAAGGTGCCAACATCGTGCTCATGGACATTGATGAAGAAACATTGGCCGTGGCCAAAAATGAACTGACCAACGAATTTGGAAAAGATTGCGCCTCTAGCATCAAAATGGATGTGACTCACGAGGAAGATGTTGTTCGTGCAATCAAACACTGTGCCCTTGCCTTTGGAGGTCTAGACATAGTGGTCTCCAATGCAGGCATTGCGTCTTCTGCCCCACTAGAAGAAACCTCGCTTGAACTATGGAATAAAAATCAAAGCATCTTATCGACAGGGTATTTCTTGGTTGCACGGGAAGCCTTTGCTTTACTTAAACAACAAAACATGGGCGGCAATATGGTGTTTATTGCCAGTAAAAATGGTTTGGTTGCGTCAGCCAATGCCAGTGCTTATTGTGTTGCTAAAGCGGCCGAAATTCAGCTGTCTCGATGCGTTGCTTTGGAAGGTGCACCACTGGGGATTCGATCTAATGTGGTTAATCCAGACGCAGTATTGCGCGGTTCAAAAATCTGGACCGGTAAATGGAAAGAAGAAAGAGCCAGTGCTTACCAGCTGTCTACCGATGATTTAGAAGAGCATTATCGTCAACGCAGCATGTTGAAACTGAATGTGTTACCTGAAGACATTGCGGAAGCCATTTACTTCTTTGCCTCGGATGCCTCTGCTAAGTCGACAGGCAACATACTTAATGTCGATGCGGGTCACGCGCCGTCGTTTACTCGCTAGTGCATTGATGAAACCCTGTCTTACAAGAACCGACTAAATAAGAACAACAAAAGGATTCGATCATGACCCTATTAATTGATCAAAACTTGTTACAAGAACAAAACACTAAGCAAGAATCGGCCCTCACCAGTGACTACAATGCGCTTGCGGAAAAACTGGATCGTTCAGGAATCCAAATAGACACAATCCTAGAGCAAGCAAAACAATTTACAGTCGCGGTCCCTTCATGGGGCGTTGGTACTGGTGGGACGCGTTTTGCACGCTTTCCAGGTCAAGGCGAACCCCGCAATATTTTTGAAAAGCTAGATGACTGTTCCGTCATCCAACAATTGTCACAAACCACAACGGCAGTCTCCTTGCACATTCCTTGGGACAGACCAAAGGATCCGAAGGAACTGCGACAGTATGCCGAGCAATATGGTCTGCATTTTGATGCCATGAATTCCAATACCTTCCAAGATCAAATTGGTCAGGAAGCGTCGTACAAATTCGGCAGTTTGACGCACACCAATAAAGCGGTTCGAGAACAAGCCATCGACCATAACATTGAGGTGGTGGAATTGGGTCAAAAACTCGGCTCAAAAGCGCTCACGGTTTGGGTTGGCGATGGTTCTAACTTTCCTGGCCAACAGCACTTTAAAAACAGCTTTAGCCATTATTTAGACAGCATCAAGACGGTGTATAACAGTTTGCCTGATGATTGGAACATGCTGTTAGAGCATAAAATATTTGAGCCGGCCTTTTACTCAACCGTGATTCAAGACTGGGGCAGCAGCTACCTTGCTGCCAAAGAAACCGGCGAACGCTGTTTGTCCTTAGTGGATTTGGGACACCATGCGCCAAACGTTAACATCGAAATGATTGTCAGTCGTCTAGCGCAATTTGGTAAGTTAGGTGGTTTCCACTTTAACGACAGTAAATACGGCGATGATGATTTAGACAGCGGCTCGATCAACCCTTATCAGTTGTTCTTAATCTTCAACGAATTAACCGACATTCGTACACAAGATCCTTCTTACAGTCCTTTCTATATGTTGGATCAATCGCACAATGTGACCGATCCTATCGAGAGTCTGATGTACAGTGCAGCCGAAGTGCAACGTGCTTTTGTGAAAAGCTTACTCGTAGACCGCCATGCACTATCTCAGTATCAAGAAGACAATGACCCCATGATGGCGCAAACCAGCTTGAAACAAGCCTACAACTTAGACGTTGAACCCATCTTGCAAATGGCACGCTTGCAGACTGATGGTGCCATTGATCCTGTTAGTTGTTACCGTGCTAGCGGCTATCGTGCTGCCATGGCCAAGGCTCGCCCAACCGATCCCAATAAAACGGGGTCTGGTATTGTGTAGACGGCGATTCAGCGCATTAAGTACGAAGTTATATTGATTTCGTACTTTTGCTTCATCCATCACCGAGCGCTTGTAACGCGATTCGCAAAGGCGACTTTAGAGCATTAGGTTCAACTGAGGTTAAGGTCACTGAGTCACATTGCTGGAATTGGCTAAATGCTTTAATGGCGTCGACAAAGGCACTTAGAATGATGTCGACATTAAAGTTCGATGTTTCAATCTGTTTTTCTAAGTAGAGAGATTTAATTTCCAAGCGGCGCTCTTGACGGTGGGCTTTGCAATCCATGCGTCCAATAAATTCCCCTCGAAACAATAACGGCAAGCTGAAATAGCCGTATTGTCGTTTTGGCTCTGGCACATAGCATTCGATCTGATAATCGAACTGAAACACCGATTTAAGGCGATCCCGCTGGATAACACTGTTATCAAAAGGCGACAAAATCGTCAGACGATTACTCAATCTAGGCGCTCGTTGATCTAACGTGCCAGCTGGCATCAAAAAACGTTCACCATCGCCTAATTCGATTTCTTCCAAAGCGCCTTGATGCAAACGTTCTCGCACTAAGCTTTTCATAGCCTGACGGAGCTCTGTGCTACGGCGCAAATAAGTCAGTCCTTTTAACGAAACAAAACCATGGCAGCGCAATTGCTGATCCATCATGTGTGCGGCATATTCATCGGCACTGGGCAGATTTGAATCAATGTGAGATGGCAAAACACGCTCGGTTAAATCATAAACTTTTTGGAAGCCTTCCCGGTGACTTACCATTAATTCACCTTCCATATACAACTGCTCAAGCGCTTTTTTCGCAGGCTTCCAATCCCACCAACCCGCTGAGCTAGCGTTTTTATGAGCCTCTAAATCACGAGATCGCAGCGGGCCATCGGAGCGAATTCGAGCCAGCAATTCAGCCATCAGTTTTTTATCTGGATTTTTATACCAATGAACCTGGCCACTTTGGATGGCTTTTTTATAAGGTAGGGAAAATCGAAAATCGTCCATGGGTAAAAAGGCCGCAGCATGAGACCAATACTCAAAAATACGGCCATTTGCTAACAAGCTATGAATCATCTCAGGTTGGAACTTAGGCACCCTGGTATGCAAGACATGATGATGGGCTCGCTCAACAACAGAAATGGTATCTATTTGTACATAACCTAGGCGCTTAATCGCGTCGTGCGTCCCAGCCAAACCTCGGCCGAAAGGGTTCAGCTGCAATAAACCTTGCGACGATAGGGCGAATCGACGTAAACGCTCTAAATCGGTTGTCCGAGTTATTTTCATCATGATTGACCTAGCTCAAATAAGGGTTTCCTTTAAGTTACCCATTCTGATGTCACGAAGCGAATAAAAATCAAACACCAAGCCTCTAAACCATAATGAGTCAGCTCAAATCAGCGCTTTTAGTCGACTGGAAATAGGATGATCCGCTTTAAGTTGCAATAAATCCCATAAATTACCGTATAAGTCTTCAAACACCGCGACGGTTCCATATTCTTGCTCTGCAGCCTCACGGACAAAATGAACCCCCTCGGACTGCATGCGCTGATAGTCTCGCCAAAAGTCATCTGTGTTTAAGAATAGAAATACACGACCACCCGCTTGGTGACCGATAAAGTCCAATTGCTCAGGCTTAGACGCTTTCGCCAATAACAAAGTCGTTCCTTTAGAACCAGGTGGCGACACCACCACCCAACGTTTATCCTGTTCAGGCTGATAAGTATCTTCAATTAATTCAAACTTGAGTTTATTCACATAAAAATCAATGGCTTCATCATAGTCACGGACCACCAAAGCAATATGTACGATATCCTGTTTCATCGGCTCAATACTCTTTTTAAATCGTGGTGGCGACAATGGATATTATAAGAAGGGAAGATAAATCACTTTAAAAGGGAACATGCCACCGTAATCAAATCATAGAGCATCTGATTACGGTATAACAATGCCAACATTACGCGTTTGGCGATACTGGGATTTCGTCTTGATTATCTAACACAAGCCATTCAGCCAACTTGATGCGAAGGTCATCCACACCGTCACCGTTTAGGGCAGAGAAGGTTTGCACCGACCCGTCGATGTTTTGCTGCTTTAGCTCTCGCTGAATCGACAACATAGTCGACTTCGCCGGGCCACGCTTTAACTTGTCAGACTTGGTTAATAACACATGCACTTTCATGCCATTGGCTTTCGCCCAATCCAACATCATTTCGTCGAATTCTTTAAGCGGATGACGAATGTCCATAACCAATACCACGCCAGCTAAGGAACGGCGATTCATCAGGTAATCCTGCATGTGTGCCTGCCAAACCTTTTTCATTTCGATCGGCACTTTCGCGAAGCCGTAACCCGGTAAGTCAATCAGGCGACGATCATCAAGATTCAAACCAAAGCAGTTGATCAACTGAGTACGACCCGGTGTTTTTGAAGTACGAGCCAATTTCTTTTGGTTCGTTAAGGTATTCAATGCAGTCGATTTACCCGCATTGGAGCGCCCTGCAAAGGCCACTTCAACACCTTGATCAAGTGGGCATTGAGACAGTTTTTCCGCACTTTTAATGAAATAAGCCGATTGGAACGTGGAGTCGTAAGGTGTCATAAATTTGATATTCGTCAGTCGATTGAGATTGGCATTCGCAGATGCGTTTTAGGGTGTATATAATGCCAGCAATCCGCCTAAGATGCCATTTAAAAGGCGATTGGCTCACCCAATCGCCCCTATTGATGTAAATTTTATGTAAACTTACCGGAAATGCAGAACCTTCCCCTGTAAACAGGATCGAAGTTTTTTATCTTTAAGTGCATGATGTCACTATAGTTTCACTTTTATCATTAGGAGCTTCCCATGAAAAAGCTGTTTACAGCTCTGATCTTTTCTCTACTTATGCCACTGACTGCCATAGCGGCGGAATACAGTGATGGCAATGGTTATACCACCATCAAGACACCAGTTCGTACCAGCGACCCAAGTAAAATCGAAGTCACTGAAATTTTTTGGTATGGTTGTCCACATTGCTACGCCTTAGAACCACTTGTTCAAGCTTGGAAAAAAGATGTGCCAGCGGACGTCGACTTTAAATATCAGCCGGCGGTATTTGGACGTGGTTGGTTAGCCCATGCGAAAGCATTTTACATTGCCGATATCCTTGGCGTAGAAGATAAAATTCGCGGAGACTTGTTTAATGCTATTCATGTTGAGCATCGTCGTCTAAACTCAGAGGACGCTCTTGCCGAGTTTTTTGTGAATTATGGCGTAAATGAAGACGACTTCCACAAACTGTACGATTCTTTCTCAGTGAACAGTCGTTTGAGTCAAGCTGATGCTAAAATTCGTGCTTACGGTGCTCGTGGTGTACCAGGTGTGATTGTCAATGGTAAGTACCTAGTGTCTGCACAAACCGCCAACGGCAATGAAAATATTTTTAAAGTGGTCGATTTTCTAATCGAAAAAGAACGTCAAAATTAATATGAGTTGAGGTGGTATGACGGAGTCATCAAGCGATAAATTGATTGAAGTTCTACGCAAAGCCGTTTCTAGAACTAGCATGCTCGCTGAAGGAAATTACCCCGAGCTTGATTCCGTCGTCCGCCAACTTAGGCAAAGCATTACCCAGGGTGTTAATGCTGACGAAATACAAAAACTTCTCAATCAAGCTGAGCCGTTATTACTCAGCAGCGATAAAGCACAGGAAGAAAGAGCCAAACTGGTTCGAACCTCCTTACAAAGCCTGATCGACGTATTAGGCAAAAATGCCAACCAACCTCTTCCTGCGCCTTTAAAAAAACAACTGGAATACGAAATTCGTAGCAAATGGCAATTACCTTACGAATGGCCAAATCTGCTTAAATTGTTTTTAGAATTGAGCCAACAAACCTTTAATCAAACGGATTCAAGCCATCAGACTGAGAAAAACTCCCTATTCCAGCGCTTGTTTAATCGCAGCAAAGACAAGGATCAAGCTCAGTCCAACGATCAAGAAATCATGGTGCAAATCAGTCACACCTTAGCTGGGTTGGTGGATAATTTATCTCTGCCAAAACGTTATCACGGTGAAATGAGCACATTAAAAAGTGCCCTAACAGGCAACAGTAATCTAGAACAATTACCGACTTTGCTGGATGAAGTCATTTCCTTGGTGATGATTGCCATCGGCAAAACCCAAGAAAGCCTGACCAAATACCTGAGTGAACTGAACAAACAACTGGCGAGTATTAACGCTTCAGTCACCAGCAGTTATCAGTCACAAAAGTCCCTGTCAGAAAGTCGTGAAGGTTTTAATTCAAAATTACAAAAGCAAGTCGAAGAAACCAGCCAAGCCGTTCAAGGTGCAAATGACTTAGAAAGCTTGCAAAATTTAATCAACGAGCGTTTATCGAGCATTTCCAACACCATGTCTGAATATCGCTCACGTATGCAAGAGCAAGAAAAAGACGCCAATCAGTCCATTACTAGCCTGAAAAACAAAGTCACTCGCATGGAAAAAGATTCCGCCTCGTTGCGTACTATGCTGCAAGAAAAATTAGCACAAGCCATGACCGATGCGTTGACTGAGATCCCAAACCGTACTGCGTATCAAGATGCCATCTTACCCCTTTGCCAGATCATGCAAAAAACCCAAAAGCCGTTGTGTTTAGCTGTATGCGATATCGACTTCTTTAAAAAAGTCAACGACACCTGGGGGCATTTGGCCGGCGACAAAGTCCTTAGCATTGTGCCAAAGCAAATTCGCAGCGTTTTACAAAAAGAAGACCTGATTTTTCGCTATGGTGGCGAAGAGTTTGTTGTTGTTTTTCCCAACACACCTCTTGATAAAGCCATGGAGAAAGCCGAACTCATTCGTCAGACCGTTGAAAAAACCCCGTTCAATATGCAGGGCGAGCCGGTATCGATTTCAGTGTCCATTGGTCTTGCTCAGCACAAAGCACAAGAGACACCTGAAAGCTTATTTGAACGGGCAGATAAACAGCTGTATCAAGCGAAAGATTCTGGGCGTAATCGCGTGATGGCCGAAAAATAGACTGAATAAGCAGTACCCGCTCTCGGCTACGACAGGTACAATAACCCCATTAACAAATACAGATAATGCCATGCTGGACGCTTTTTTCCTTCGCCAGCATTTTGTTAGGATGAATTCATTTATGCAAGACGACCAAAAAAACACCACCCATTTTGGCTTTAAAGAAATTCCTGCCGACGAAAAAGTACAAGCGGTAGCACAAGTGTTTCACTCTGTCGCAGCGAAATATGACATCATGAACGACTTGATGTCTGGTGGCGTTCATCGTCTTTGGAAGCGTCATACCATTAGCCAATCGGGTGTTCGTGCAGGCAACAAAGTGCTGGATATTGCCGGCGGTACGGGCGATCTAACCTTGAAGTTTTCACGTTTGGTTGGCCGTGAAGGGCAAGTCATCCTCGCCGATATTAACGACTCCATGCTAAAAGTAGGTCGCGACAAATTGGCTAACCAAGGCGTGGTTGGCAATGTGAAATTTGTGCAAGCCAATGCCGAAGAATTGCCTTTCCCTGACAATACCTTTGATTGCATCACCATCGCTTTTGGTTTGCGAAACGTCACCGACAAGTCCAAAGCATTGGCTTCTATGTACCGTGTACTGAAACCCGGCGGTCGTCTATTAGTATTAGAGTTTTCCAAGCCCGAATCCGAAGTGTTATCAAAGATTTATGATCAGTATTCATTCCGATTGTTGCCTGCGATGGGTAAGTTAATTGCAAATGACGCAGACAGTTATCGCTATTTAGCGGAATCCATCCGCATGCACCCTGATCAAGAAACCCTCAAAAGCATGATGGAAGAGGTTGGTTTCGAACGTAGTAGCTACCAGAACCTGACCGGCGGTATTGTCGCACTTCACAAAGGGTTTAAATTCTAACCATGTTCACCAGTGCATTTCGTTTTCTACGCATTCTTTACACCATGATGCGTTTCCGCCTTGATGTTTTTATTCCATTTACTCTGCTACCTTGGTATCTACGCTATACACTCGGTGCTTTATGCGCCATTGGCCGAAAGCGGGCCAGTAAAAATCGAGGGGAACGACTGCGTCTGGCGCTGGAGTCTCTTGGTCCTATCTTTGTAAAATTTGGGCAAATTCTATCAACTCGCCGCGACTTGCTAGACGATGACTTAGCCGACGAACTGGCCAAATTACAAGATAAGGTACCGCCATTTTCGGGCAAGGTCGCGAAAGCCATTATTGAGCGCGATTTAAAAGCGCCGATTGAGCAATTGTTTGCTGAGTTTTCAGAAAACCCCCTCGCATCAGCTTCTATTGCACAAGTCCATACTGCGACACTGCACAGTGGCGAAGACGTTGTTGTTAAAGTCATTCGACCTAAAATCGAAAACACCATTGGCAAAGACATCAGCTTGCTTTACAGCTTGGCTCACTTTGTTGCCAACGTCAGTGAAGACGGTCGTCGATTGCGCCCCATTGAAGTGGTGACAGACTACGAATACACTATTTTAGATGAGTTAGATTTAGCCAAAGAAGCCGCCAATACTGGCTTACTGCAACGCAACTTCACTCACTCTGAACTCTTGTATGTTCCTCAAGTCTACTGGGATTATTGCCACCGTAATGTGATGGTGATGGAACGTATTTCAGGCATTCCCGTAGCCGACATTCCGGCACTCAACCAAGCCAAAGTCAATATGAAATGCTTGGCAGAACGAGGTGTAGAAATTTTCTTCACTCAAGTCTTCTCCCACAGCTTTTTTCATGCCGACATGCACCCTGGCAACATCTTTGTTGACCCAAGCAACCCAGACAAACCCAAATACATCGCCATAGATTGTGCCATCATGGGCAGTCTAGATGATGAAGATAAGAGCTACCTTGCCCGTAATTTACTGGCCTTTTTCCAACGGGATTATCGCCTCGTCGCCGAACTGCATGTGGAGAGCGGTTGGGTACCAAAGGGCACACCGGTACATGCTTTCGAATCCGCTATACGCAGTGTCTGCGAACCCATGTTTGCTAAACCATTAAAAGACATCTCTTTTGGCCAAGTCTTAATCGGTTTATTCCAGACAGCACGTCGCTTTAACATGGAAGTGCAACCACAATTGGTGTTGCTTGAGAAAACCCTTCTCAACATCGAAGGCTTAGGTCGACAACTTTATCCAGACCTTGACCTATGGGTCACTGCAAAGCCTTTCCTAGAACGCTGGATGCGTGAACAAATGGGACCAAAACGCGTCATGGAAGAAGTACGCAAGCAGGCACCACAATGGGCGGGGCATTTACCACAGATTCCAAACCTAGTGTTCACAGCATTAACACAACTGTCTCATCAGGAAGAGCGCATGCAAGCGCAAACCAATGAGATAAAAGAGCTTAGCCAAGAGCTGAAACTGCGCCGCAGAAACTGGCCATTCCGCCTACTAGGGGCATTCAGTCTAGCCGGAGCTTGGTTAGTAACAGAGCCAAATACGTTGGAGCAACTCAAGCACGCAGACCTGACCAGCGCTGGATTGTTTATATTAGGCTTGTATTTACTTGTCTTAAAACCGTAACATTTGAGAGACTATAATGAAAACCGATGTTTTGGCTGAGTTAGCAGCCACTCTAGAGCAACGCAAAAACGCTTCAGCCGATTCTTCTTATGTCGCTAGCCTGCATGCTAAAGGATTAAACAAGATCCTTGAAAAAGTTGGTGAAGAGAGCATTGAAACAATTATTGCAGCGAAGGATGCGGTCACTTCAGGTGATAAATCCGATCTTATTTATGAAACGGCTGACCTTTGGTTCCATACCTTAGTCATGTTATCTCATTTAGACATGGGTCCCGATGCTATACTGGATGAGTTAGCTCGTCGATTTAATTTGTCTGGCTTGGACGAAAAAGCCAGCAGAAACTGAGGAAGGTACGAACAAGCCCACGCCCTTTGGGTCTTACAGAAGGCTTGTTCGCACTTTCCTAACTAAGCAGGAGAAATGTTATGTTAGGTGGAATCAGTATTTGGCAACTTCTTATCGTGTTGGCCATCTTAGTGCTAATTTTTGGCACTAAAAAGTTAAAAAACCTAGGCTCTGACCTCGGTGGGGCGGTAAAAGGCTTTAAAGAGGCGGTCGATAAAGAAGGCGATGACGAAGCTGAAAAAGCAGCTCAGCAAAAAGTCATCGATGGCGAAGCCAAAAAAGACGATAAGAGCGCATAATCCGTGTTTGATATTGGCTTTTCGGAACTGTTAGTTGTCTTCGTTGTTGGCCTATTAATTTTAGGCCCGGAACGCCTTCCTCACGCTGCGAAGACAGCTGGTCTTTGGATCCGTAAAATTCGCCGTAGCATTAACTCGGTACAAAGAGAAATTAATGCCCAGCTTGATAACGAAGAAATGCAGCAAAAGATCGCCGAAACCAACAAGCGTATGCTGCAAGAAGGTCAAGCAATCCAAAATACCATCACCCCGCTTGCCGTGTCACAAACTGAACCAGAACCGGTTCCTGTGGTAGCCACACAACACACTGAGCAAGTCGCTACGACTGACATAACGGAATCGCCTGAAGCAGAACCTGATACCGACATAACGGTAAAACAAGACAGTAAAAGCAGCGATTAATTGATTCCTGATCACGATATATGGGCAAGCCTTTTATGAGTACAGATTCAACCCAACAAGCACCTTTAGTAGCTCATCTAATTGAATTAAGAAATCGACTCCTAAAGTCGGTTTTGGCGATTTTACTGATTTTTGTTGGCTTGTATTATTTTGCTAATGATTTGTACCTTATCGTCTCAGAACCCTTGAGACTACTCTTACCTGAAGGCAGTTCATTGATCGCGACCGAAGTCGCTTCGCCCTTTTTAGCGCCCCTAAAATTGACCTTCGCCATCGCGGTCTTATTGTCTGTCCCTTACACCCTATTCCAAGCTTGGTCTTTCATCGCCCCAGCCCTGTATAAAAACGAAAAAACCATTGCTATCCCCCTACTCATTTCCAGCATTTTATTGTTCTACCTGGGTGTACTTTTTGCCTATTACGTCGTTCTGCCTTTGATTTTCGGCTTTTTCACCACGGTAGGCCCAGGGGAAGTCACGGTCATGACGGACATCAATAATTACCTTAACTTTGTTCTCAAGCTGTTTTTTGCCTTTGGTGTAACCTTCGAAATCCCGGTTGCCACGTATCTGCTGATTAAAGCGGGTGTAACCACGGTCGCCAAACTATCAAAAAAACGACCTTTTATCTTCTTAGGGTGTTTTGTCGTCGGCATGCTGATTACGCCGCCCGATATTTTTTCTCAGACCTTATTGGCCATTCCCATGTGGATGCTGTTTGAAGTCGGCTTATTAGCCGGACGTACGGTAAAACAAGCGGATGAGGAAAGTGACGAGACTGACGAAGATATCCAAGTCACCGAACCGAAAGCTTAGCCTCTAGACTGACTCATGCCTGAATAATCCAGTTTCAGAGAGTGTAGTCCTATGGTCTAACCCATTCTACTACTCCAACATAAAGGTCACTGGGCCATCATTAATCAAAGCCACCTTCATGTCAGCACCAAAGCGACCTGTTTCAACCTTGCTATGCTGTGCACGCACTTTTTCAACGAACTCATTAAACAAGCGCTCGCCTTCCGCTGGAATGGCCGCAGTTGAGAACCCAGGACGCAACCCCTTTTTCGTGTCCGCCGCTAAGGTAAACTGAGACACCAGTAAAACCCCACCATTCGCTTGCTGAACATTCAGATTCATCTTGCCGTCGTCATCACTGAACATCCGATATTTGAGCAACTTATCGGCAAGGCGCTGAACATCCACCTCAGTATCGCCTTTTTCAATTCCCACTAAGACCAACTGACCATGGTCAATGGCACCAACGACCTCACCCTCCACCGTCACACTGGCATTTAAGGCACGCTGCACTAATACTTTCATTTGATCCTCTCTTTTTTCCGTAGGCCAGATAAAACAAAAGCGCCCGAAGGCGCTTCTGTCGCTCCTAAGCCTAATGATAGGCTTATTTGCTGCTGCTCAGTTAAGCAATGTCTTATTTACGGCCAGCGCGCTTACGCTCATTTTCCGTTAGTAGCTTCTTACGAATACGAATGCTTTCTGGTGTTACTTCTACCAACTCATCGTCTTCGATAAACTCAAGCGCTTGCTCAAGTGTGTGCTTAATTGGCGGCGTAAGCGTCAAGGCTTCATCCGTACCAGAAGCTCGTACGTTAGTCAGCTGCTTACCCTTAACTGGGTTAACCGCAAGATCGTTATCACGTGAATGAATACCAATGATCTGACCTTCGTAGATGTCCACCGCATGTCCCAAGAACATACGTCCACGACTCTGTAAGTTAAACAAAGCGTAAGCCGCTGTTTTACCAGTCAACATACTAACAAGTACACCGTTTTGACGGCCAGTTACTTCACCGTCTTTAACAGGACCATAGTGATCGAAGACACTGGTCATAATACCGGAACCAGAAGTCAAAGTTAGGAACAAACCACGGAAACCAATCAAGCCGCGAGAAGGCACGATGAATTCAAGACGTACACGGCCTTTACCATCTGGCTCCATGTTCGTCAGTTCCGCTTTACGCAGACCAAGCTCTTCCATGATGGAACCTTGATGTTGCTCTTCAACGTCAATCACAACTTGCTCAAATGGTTCTTGGATTTGGCCATCAATTTCTTTTTTCACTACTTCTGGACGAGATACGCCCATTTCGAAACCTTCACGACGCATGGTTTCAATCAATACAGATAAGTGCAATTCACCACGACCCGATACGATGAATTTATCAGGCGTATCGCCTTGAGTCACACGCAGAGCTACGTTGTGGATAAGCTCTTGGTCTAGACGGTCTTTGATGTTACGCGTTGTAACGAACTTACCTTCTTTACCTGCAAATGGTGAATCGTTAACGATGAAGGTCATGCTAACCGTTGGCTCATCTACCGTCAAAACAGGGAGAGATTCAACACACGTTGGATCACACAAAGTATCCGAGATGCTTAGACCATCGATACCAGTAATACAAACGATATCACCAGCATAAGCTTGGTCAGTGTCGACACGCTGAAGTCCGTGGTAGCCCTTAACGTTTAGCACTTTACCTTTACGCTCTTTACCATCAGCCGATTTCACAACCACTTGTTGGTTAGGAGACAAGCTACCGCGTGTAATACGACCCACACCGATAACACCTACATAGCTATCGTAATCCAATGCTGATACCTGCATCTGGAACGTGCCTTCCGGGTCAACGTTAGGAACCGGTACACTGTCGACGATCATTTGGTAAAGTGGCGTCATGTCTTCTGCCATTTGCTCTGGATCATTACCAGAAATACCGTTGATTGCAGAAGCATAAATAACAGGAAAATCAAGTTGCTCTTCAGATGCACCAAGACTGTCAAATAGATCAAATACTTGATCCATTACCCAATCAGGACGAGCGCCTGGGCGGTCAATCTTGTTGATAACAACGATGGGGCGTAAACCACGCTCAAACGCCTTAGAAGTTACGAAACGCGTTTGTGGCATTGGACCATCAACCGCATCCACCAACAACAATACAGAGTCAACCATCGACAATACACGCTCTACTTCACCACCGAAGTCGGCGTGTCCAGGTGTGTCTACGATATTGATACGGTAATCGTTCCACTTGATCGCTGTATTTTTCGCCAAGATGGTAATACCACGTTCTTTCTCTTGATCGTTCGAGTCCATGATGCGCTCTGCACCTTCGTCTTTACGATCAAGTGTTCCTGACTGGCTTAGTAGCTGGTCAACGAGTGTTGTTTTACCATGGTCAACGTGAGCTATAATAGCAACGTTACGTAACTTACTAATATCAATAGACATTTTATTTCTCTGTAATAAGCGAGGCTCAAATTAAGTGTCGCATTCCGCCCTTGCGAAACAGACTTTTAAGCACTTCGGATCTAGATATGGGACAAAATTCGCGCAATTGTACCCTTATATTTGTTAAGTTCCCATTAAACTGCACAAATAAATTCTATTTTCATGAGTTTGCTATTATTTAAAGGACATTCGGATCACTGTCACCTTCGACTAAATTCGAAAGGGTGAAATAGGCTAGCATTTTATCAGCTAGAAGCTTGAGGTTAACTTACTTAGAGGATGGCCTATTAAGACGTGAAGACTTAGAGGGAAAATTAAACAACAACGCCCAGTCTCCCAAAACATCCTGACGTAATGCTTGAGCGAATTCCTGACCTAAGTTGGAAAAACACTCTGCTTTTGGCCACAGTCCTTTATAACCAGAATGCAGAGCCCCGCTGCCCGTATTACGCCACTCATAAAAGCGAGCATGCTTATCCGGTTCAAAATAACGTTTTGTACCGTCCCTTGCCAAACCATACATTTTGTCCCAACCAAATATATGCCCTTCTAATTCACACTCTATGTACATGGCAACGCCTATCGCATCTGGATCAGCATAACGACCATCATCAAATGTCTTGGTTGGGTGCCAAGGTCGCCCCAAGGCATAGGTTTTCTCCTCAGATGAAGCATAAAGATCAATATTTTCACGATAAATACTACATCGTAGAAAAACCAATCCATATTCCTGAAGCTTATTTGTGCTGGGAGCGGCTACATACCCAAGCACCTTATCTTGACTAGGATAAGACTTACACACCAATTCACATGATTCCAACAATGTACAACCTGAACCGAATACAAAGTCGATGTTACCGCTGATCTTGCAGGCTTTCAGGTAACTTCTTCCACCCTGAGCACAGAAGGTATCTTGGTAGCTATCTAAACAGACCTCTTCTAGTAAAACTTGATCACTGTGCTCATTGATAAGCAAAGCAACGGCTTGTGTATGTTGCTGCTTGCTTGGATCTTGATCTGACTTCAGAGCATTAGCAATGTAGTCCCACTGATTAATGACCGTCAGGCGTTTCAAGGTGACATTAACAGCATCAATTTCGATAATTCGACTGCCAAGAGTACTCGCGATATGACCAGCTTCTTTCAGCATGCCAGCGCACACAGCACCATAAATCACCACTTCAGAACACCCAGATCCAATTATTTCTAAATTATTTCGAGTTATACCAATGCGCTCGTGATATCGACCTGATGTGATATAGATGCGATACAGCGAATCATCCTTTGGTGCCGCATCTAATGCTGCTTGTACGTTAGAAAAAGCACCTTCTTGACCCTCCAGAGATACCACCGCATGAAAACCTTTCATTCCTGCTTACCATCACCTTTGTCATAAAAAATTGGGGGGCAGACAATAAAAAAGGAAGAACATGTCTTCCTTTTTTTACTCAAAACAACATAACGAATTAAGCCATATCATTAGACCAACAATGAACGCACATAAGCTTCAATCTCAGGATTTTGGCCGTTTTCAAACAAACATTTCTGGAAACGCTCGCCCGTCACCGCAGTTTTGACAAGATCTTGATCCATTGCTTTTAACGTATCTATGTAGTTTTCTTTCATAGTAGCCGCTTTAACTTGGTTCAAAATGCCAGCATTACGAACTTGCGGTTCTTTGCGCTCGACTGGGTACCCTTCACCACGAGGGCCAGTAAAGGCTTTTTCAAAAATATAACGAGCATTCAATTCTGCCGCCCAACCGAAGCCTTTGGCAAATGCCATCGCAATGGCGTTACCATTGTTGATTTGATTAAACAAAAAGGCGTCGGAAGGCTCCAAGCAATAGCCACATATCACCCCAGGGTGAGCATTCAGAGACATCATCGCGCCTTGGCCAGTACCACACCCTGACACAACAAAATCAACTGCATTCGCATTAAGCAAAATACTGGCCATAATCCCCAAATGGATATAGGTTAAGTGATGGTCATTTTCGTCACTCATGCCAACATTGTGAACATGGTGATTGAGTGGCTCCGCTACCTCATTAAGCTGCTGAAAAATGACTGCATTCTTACCTGCTTGACTGTTTTCCATCATTAGCGCAATTTTCATATTAAGCATCCTGTTTTTGGTAATAAGATTCTTCTAACCCGACAAAGTCTTTTCGCATTGGCGTGAAATTATCCAGTAACACACCAGGCTCTAAACACACACAGCCGTGCATGACATTAGGCTCTTTGTAGAGCGTATCGCCTTGGCTAACGATTCGAGTTTCATCACCAATGGTGAATTCAAACTTACCTGATAACACATAGGTAAGCTGCTCATGAGGGTGGTTGTGCAATGGACCTACCGCACCTTTTTCAAAATGAACCTCAACGGTCATAATGTTGTCGGAATACGCCATAATTTTGCGAGATACCCCGTCTCCGAGGTCTTCCAGCGGGACTTGGTTATTGTAAACAAACATAGGTTAACTCTTAGTATTCTTGCTTTAGACTTAGACACTATAGCAGCCAACCAAAACATTATTCAACATTTTATGAAAAGCTGTTTCACAAAATCCCAAAAGCCATCAATTAAGATAAAAACTCGAAAGCGACTTATTTCACATTCTCTCAGCACAAACAAAAATGGAGGCCCAAGCCTCCATTTTTTATCCACTCAAATCAATTCATTCAATACTAAGATTTAACATCCCCTAACTTTTCGGAAATATCCGCTGCCGCTTCTTGCAACAAGCTAGTGTAAGTATCAAATTTTTCTTGAGTGTAACGCAGCGAAGGAAAGGACAAACTTAATCCTGCCACGACATTGCCTAAACGATCGTAAATGGGGGCTGCAATACAACGCAACCCCTCTTCTTGCTCTTCGTTATCGACCCCGTAACCCTGCTGTTTGACTAAGGTTAACTCTTCAAGCAAGGCTTCGATATTCAGGTGTGTATGAGATGTTGAAGGGGTAAATTCCGTCTCACTCAAGACATCGCGCACATAGTCTTCTGGACGCTCAGCCAATAACACCTTGCCAATTGCCGTAGAGTAAAGAGGGTTACGACCACCGATGCGAGACTGCATGCGTAAATTATACTGAGCATCTACTTTGTAGATATAAATGATTCCATCACCATCACGAATCCCTAGGTGCAATGCCTCTTTGGTCAATTCACCAATACGATTCATATGAGGCTCTGCCAAGGAAACTAAATCAACGTAATCCAACGCTTTAGAGCTTGTTTCAAACAGTTTAAGAGTCAATGAATAACGATCATCCTCGCCTTCCTGACTAACATAACCGAGCATCTTCATGGTCTGTAGGAAGCGATACACCGTACTTTTGGAAGTCATAACTTTTTGTGATAACTCTGTCACGCCAGAGGCTTTCTTTTCAGATAAGGCATTTAAAATTGCAAACACCTTCATAACAGAGGAAACAGGTTCAATTTGCTGATTATTGTTTTCTTCGTTTGCCATAAGTTAGTTTCATTTTTATTGAAATAGGATTTTGCCAGTATAGTAGAAAATGTCTAATAGATACATCCCATACTAGGGCCTTTCAATTCGCAACCTCGTCCCACCCACTTAATTTGGAACAACACCACAACAAATAAAAATAAAACGGCTTTTCATTTTAGTTGACTAGAGTTTGTCATTTTGTCTATTCTTAAGGTTATCGAGACCATAATGCAGACTGTATTTAACAAAAATAAGAGAGGGATTCATGTCACTCGGCCACCTATTGTCTTTACCGTTTAAACACTTTAAAGACACTCAAACGGGTTCTAACATCATTCAACTAACGCCTGACAATGCGCTTTGTAACCGCAATTATTTCTACCAAAAATGCTTCACCCATGACGGCAATAAATTATTACTCGCTGCGGACTTTGACCAACACCGTAATTACCATCTCGTAGACCTAAAAGAAGAAACGGCCCTTCAATTAACAGAAGGCTCTGGTGATAATGTGTTTGGTGGCTTTATCACCACCCAAGACGACGCCCTTATCTTCGTCAAACACAATAAACAACTGATTCGTGTTGACCTTAAAACACAAGAGCACTCTGTGTTATATGAAGTCGCTAAGGGCTGGGTGGGCTATGGCACTTGGGTCCCCAACACAGACTGCACAAAAGTGGTAGGGATCGAAATTAAAGACAGCGATTACATGGAATTAGACAGCTGGGAAAAGTTTGCACAACTGTATCACCAAAACCCTCACTGCCGACTGATTTCCATTGATTTACAAACCGGTGAAAGAAATGTGGTATTTGAAGACAATATCTGGCTCGGTCACCCCTTATATCGACCAAATGATGACAATACCATCGCTTTTTGTCATGAAGGACCACACGACCTTGTCGAGACTCGCATGTGGATGATAAATGAAAACGGCAAGAACTTACGTAAAGTCTACGAGCAAGACAAGAATGAGTCCTGTACCCACGAATTTTTTGTACCAGACGGCTCAAAAATGATGTTTGTTTCTTATCGCCCCAACAGCCACCAGCGTGAGCTTTGTTCCGTTGATGCTGACGATTTAAGCTTTAAGGTAGAAAGTAACATGCCGGCCTGTAGCCACTTAATGAGCAATTACGATGGTACTCTGGTGGTTGGTGATGGTTCAGGCACACCTGTCGATGTCACAGACACTTCTAGCCACAGCATAGAAAACGACCCAAACCTTTATGTGATTGATTTACAGAAAGATAACATCTCAGCGATTGCTGAACACAAAACAAGTTGGGCGGTATTGGAGGGCGATCGTCAAGTCAATCATCCACATCCGTCCTTTACACCTGACAATCAGTCCGTGCTATTTGGTTCGGATAGGAATGGTTCACCCGCCGTCTATCTGGCCTCTATCCATCAAGGTTAAAATGCCTTGCTAATTGATATCTTAGCAGGGCCAAACCTCTAATTGACCTATTTTTCATGTCACTCTCTGTATGAGTTTGCCCAGTTAGCATGCTAACTGGGCCTTTTTATTACTCAACCGTAACAGATTTTGCGAGATTTCTCGGCTGGTCTACATCCGTACCTTTTACCACAGCAACATGGTATGACAATAGCTGCAAAGGAATGGTATGTACGATAGGCTCTAAGATGGCTTCGACTTTTGGCACTTCAGAGAAGGTAATATTCTCCTCATTGTGAAGGTCAGTTTCTCGATCTGCAAAAACATAAAGCTCACCACCACGAGCCGCGACTTCTTGAAGATTCGATTTAATTTTATCCAACATGCCATTATGCGGAACTAACGTAATGATCGGCATGTCTTCATCGACTAATGCCAATGGACCATGTTTCAGTTCTCCCGCCGGATACGCTTCAGCATGAATGTAAGAAATTTCTTTTAATTTCAACGAGCCCTCTAGGGCAATCGGGAACATGGCACCACGCCCCAAGAAAAGCGCATTGTGCTTATTGGCAAATTTATCGGCGATTTGCTTGATATGCCCATCTTGTTGCAAAGCCTCATTCACACAAGCAGGCAAAGAACGCATAGCCTGTACTAGCGTTTTTTCTTTTTCTGCACTCAATCCGTTTTCCACGGCAATGGCGACGCTGGTGATCAACAAAGCAGTAAGCTGTGTTGTAAAAGCCTTGGTTGAAGCAACGCCAATCTCGGCACCGGCATTGGTCAACAAGGTCAAAGCAGATTCACGTACCAAGGTGCTCGAAGGCACATTACAAATCGCTAAAGTAGTTAGGTAATTTAACTCTTTTGCCATGCGTAGTGCCGCCAGAGTATCGGCGGTTTCACCAGACTGTGACAAGGTCAAGAATAAGGTGTTTTTCGGCACAGCCACCTTACGGTAACGATATTCACTGGCCACTTCCACACTACAAGGTAAGCCAGCTAATTCTTCAATCCAATATTTTGCCACCATGCCTGCATGGTAACTGGTACCACATGCCACAATGTGAATGTTCTCAACTTTTTTAAGAAAGTCCGATTCAGCGCCAAAACAACTGGTCAGCACCTTGCTGTCGCTAATGCGACCTTCCAAACAAGCACTGATAACATTCGGCTGCTCGTAGATTTCTTTCATCATATAATGACGAAATTCGCCTTTATCTGTCGCGTCTACATTATGATTAAAAACACTGACAGGGCGCTCTTGCACCTCACCTCGGATGTCATAGATTGTCACTTGATCACGTGATACGTCTGCCACATCACCTTCTTCTAAGAAGATAAACTGATCCGTCACATGCAGTAATGCCAGCTGGTCTGATGCCACAAAATTTTCTTCGATGCCAACACCAATCACAAGAGGACTTCCCTTACGAGCGGCAATAAAACGTTCATTGTCGTCTTTTTGCACGACACCGATCGCAAAAGCCCCTTCTAAACGAGACAAGCTCGATTGCACGGCTTTCAACAAATCAGGCTGTGTTTTCAATGCATCGTGAATCAGGTGAACAATGACTTCCGTATCCGTTTCCGAATTAAATTCATAACCCTTATCTTTAAGCTCTCGACGCAATGGCTCATGGTTTTCGATAATGCCATTGTGCACTAGGGCTAGGTCGTCGCCCGAAAAATGAGGGTGAGCATTGGCTTCCGTTGGTTTACCGTGAGTGGCCCAACGAGTATGTGCAATGCCCATTTTACCGTCCAAAGGTTGCTCAGAAAATTTATCTCGCAAGGCCTGAACTTTCCCAACCGCGCGATGAAAATACACCCCTTCTTCGTTATTAATCGCCACACCTGACGAATCATAACCACGGTATTCCAGACGACTTAATCCTTCAATTAAGATTTTAGACACATTACGACGTGCAATCGCACCCACTATTCCGCACATATTGAATCCTTTTGAGATAGATTGGCACTCTCGCCAATCTATCAATACAGTTTGTTTCAAGCTTTATGCCATATGTTTCACCACATATGACGATATATAGAGATATCTTTTTGAGCTCTAACCGTTAATTTTTAACCGGTCTTGGCCAATTATCTTTGTTGGCTTGTCGAGATCGAGCGAACGCCAATTGTTTTTCACCTACGGCCTTGGTAATGGTCGAGCCTGCAGCAATCGTTGCGCCTTCAGCCACCTGAACCGGTGCCACTAAAGCCGAGTTTGAGCCAATAAAAACGTTATCGGCGACTTGCGTCAGATGTTTATTCACACCATCATAGTTACAAGTAATGGTACCCGCGCCAACATTTACGTTAGCCCCCATTTCCGTGTCACCTATGTAACTCAAATGATTGACCTTACTGCCTTCACCAATGTTCGCTTTTTTGGTTTCAACAAAATTGCCTATTTTTGCTTTGTTCGCCAAACGTGTACCTGGTCGTAACCGCGCAAATGGACCGATATCGCAAGCCTCTCCGACTTGGCTTTCGTCTATCATGGAATGGCTTTTAATCACTGTACCCTTGCCGACCACACAGTCTTTTAGATGACAGTTCGGACCGACTTCCACACCATCACCCAACTCAACCTTGCCTTCAAACACACAGTTCACGTCGATGATCACATCTTCACCCGTGATTAACTCACCACGAACATCAATACGAGCAGGGTCTAATAAAGTGGCCCCATTTTGCATCAATTGAATGGCTTGTTGCTGCTGCCACTCGCGCTCCAATGCGGCCAACTGAACGCGATCGTTCACGCCAGCCACTTCCGCTTCGTTTTCCGGTTGTACTGTGACTATATCAACGCCATCTTTCGCGGCCATAGCAATGATATCAGTGAGGTAAAATTCCCCCTGAGCATTATCATTGGTCAGCGCGGCCAACCAAGTTTGTAACGGCTGGTTAGGTGCCAGTAAGATGCCAGTATTCACTTCATTAATGGCCAACTCTTCCGCTGACGCGTCTTTTTGTTCGACAATGGCACACACATTTCCGTCTGCATTACGCACAATACGTCCATAACCTGTTGGGTTATCTAGGGAAATGGTCAATAACACTAAGGTGTTTGGTGTGGATAAGGCCGCCATTTTCTCCAATGTAGTAGGGCGTATTAAAGGAACATCGCCATAAAGCGTCAGAGTTGAGCCCTCAGACTGTAGAGAAGAAGCCACGCGACGCAATGCGTCGCCAGTACCTTGAGGATTGTTTTGCCAAACCACATTGGCCGCAAAATCCTGACAATGGTTAGTCACTTGCTCACCTTGATGGCCAACCACTAAGTGTAATTTAGCATTTGTCATGGAAGCGGCCGTCGCCAGCACTCTCCTAACCATGGCAACGCCACCAACCTTGTGCAATACCTTGGAAAAAGAGGATTTCATTCGGCTGCCTTTGCCTGCAGCAAGAATTACGATGTCCTGACTCATGACGCTTCCTTGTATAATATCTGATAATGAATTTTGTCTATTTAATCTATTAGATCGTTTTCCTCAAAACACAACAAGGCGAATTGTCAAAAATAAAATGACAATTTTAAATTTTCACGCTAACACTCTGATTTATTTCTTCTAATCTGACACTCTAAAAGAATAATTGTCAGCTGCTTTCACCTATTTAGAAGAGCGTACTTTTATAAGTGAGATTGATTTACAATACTGCCCCATGCTCCAGTCAAACCGTTCAACAGAGGGATACGATGACAAAAATTGTTAGCCATGAGGCTCTAAACCAGCTCTACGATGCACCTCATCCACTTGCCGAAAGCAAGGAAATCATGCACTTAGAAGAGCACGCCATCCATTTTATTAAACACAGCCCTTATGCTGTCATCGCCACAACGGACAAAGCTGGATTTAACGACGTCTCGCCCCGTGGCGGAGAGCCAGGTTTTGTCAAGGTTTTGGATCCTCACACACTGGCGTTTGCTGATATGTCAGGCAACAACCGTTTGGACAGTTTGAGAAACCTGATCGACAACCCTAAAATGGGTCTGTTATTTATGATTCCAGGGATAGGAGAAATTGTTCGCGTACAGGGTTCGGCCACCCTTCATACTGACGAAGCCTTGCTGGATAGGTTTTATGAAGGCCAAAAACGCCCTAAATTGGTGGTTAAAATCAACGTGGAGACCACTCTCTTTCACTGCCCGAAAGCCATTGCTTTTGCGAAGCTATGGTCAGACGATCATAAAGTAGATCGAACATTCTTGCCGTCTTTGCTAAAAATCATACAAGATCAAGTAACGTCATCTATCTAAATGATACCATTACGCCTTTATCAACTTACTCGATGACAAGTCGATAAAAGCAAAATCCATTAGGCTGATATAGGAGTCACTCTGGTTGGGCAAGCATTGCATTCCTCTTGCAACAACTCAACCAGTAATCGTGTCGCCGGCCCAGTTCGCTCACCCTTACCAAAAATGGCATACAAATGAAAGTTACGCTCACTACCAGAGACTAAACTCAATTTTTTCAATTTTCCGTTAGCTAGTTCATCAAAAATATCTGCTTTCGGCAACCAAGCAAATCCAACTCCGCTAACCACAATTTCCAAAGCCGATTGCACACTAGAAACCGTCCAACGTCTTTCCGTCCCCAACCAGCCCGCATCCATGGAAGACTCAACGGCAGAATCTCGGATCACTAACTGTAACTCTCGACTGAGCCGCTCATTATTAATCGGCTCTTTCTCTTCCATTAAGGGGTGCAAGGGAGACGCCACCGCCACTAATTCCACTTCAACAATCGGGTCCGCCAAATAGCCTTTTGGTACGATACCACTGAGCACTAAGTCAGGCCGGCCATTTTGCAAGGCTTCTAGACTGCCGCTTAACACCACTTCTTTTAATTGTACTTGCGTTCCTTGACTCTGAGGTTCAAATGCTTTTAAAGCTCTCAATAACGCAGGGGTTGGAAATGTTTGATCCACCACCAGTTCTAACTCTGGCTCCCAACCCTGACCTAAGGTATGTGCTAGCTCTTCTAACTCAACGGCTTCTTTTATCAAATGTCGAGAACGCCGTAATAAGACTTCTCCTCGCTCTGTTAACTTGGCTTTTCGACCTTCGATAATTAACAAAGGATAACCTAACTGCTCCTGCAACTTAGCTACCGTATAGCTCACAGATGACTGACTTTTGTGTAAGGCTTCTGCCGCTTGTGCGAAGCCACCTTTGTCAACCACGGCTTGCAATACTCGCCACTGCTCTAATGTCACTCTTGGGGATTTCACATCTGTTCTTCTTTTTCAAACCAATTTGAAATTAAAGTATCGTATTATTCGATCAATATCTCCAAAAAATGTCACTTTTTTATCGAATAATTTGGTTATATCATCATTTTACTTTCAAATAACTGAACCATTGAAGCTAAATTCATGACTAAGGAGACGTTTATATGACTACTTTATTACGTATTGATTCAAGTGCCGCTGGCGCTAACTCTAAATCTCGTCAACTGACAGATGCGTTTGTCGAAAAATGGTTAGCAAAAAACCCAGAGGGTAACGTAGTCACCCGTGATGTTGATGCGAATCCACTGCCGCATTTCACAAGTGAAACCCTAGGCGCTTTGTTCACACCAGAAGAAAACCGCACGACAGAACAGAAAGCCATCGTTGCTATTGGTGACGAACTGATCGATGAACTAGAAGCCGCAGATCTGATCACTGTCTCTGCACCTATGTACAACTTCAGCATACCATCCACTCTTAAGTCTTATTTTGACTATGTGGCACGTGCTGGTCGTACTTTCCAGTACACAGAGACAGGACCTGAAGGTCTGTTAAAGAAAGACGCATACGTATTCACAGCAAGCGGTAGTTTCCTTGCAGAAACACCAATGGATCACCAAGCACCTTACATCAACACTTTCCTTGGCTTCCTTGGCTTAAACGTCAAAGAGACCTTTACTGCCGGTGGACAAGCCCTAGGCGAACCAGGTGAGCAAGCGTTTGATCAAGCAAAACAACAGATTGCTGCAGCAGTTTAAATCTCAGCAAACCTAGTTTTCCCTTTTAAGCACCAGTTAACTCATTAACTGGTGCTTTTTTAGATCAAGACGTTATCACAACCCCTGCGCCTTTAAGGCTATGCGTTTTCGTTTCACATCCACCTCTAACACCATCACCTTAACCACCTGCCCTACTCGCACTAAATCCCGAGGGTCTTTTACAAATCGATCGGCTAATTGTGAAATGTGAATCAAACCGTCTTGATGTACCCCTAAATCCACAAATGCCCCAAAGGCAGCCACATTGGTCACCACACCTTCTAGCGTCATACCTTCATGGAGATCGTCTAATGACTGAATACTTTGATCAAAAGCCGCATAGGTAAATTCGGGGCGAGGGTCTCGGCCGGGCTTGTCAAGCTCATTCAAAATGTCTGAATAGGTATAATCCCCTGCATTTTGAAAGCTGGGCGCTAACGTTTTTAACTGCTGCAAAGCGACGTTATTATTCAACAATTCACGACTAGTCAGCGCCAATTTCACTGCCATACTGCGTACCAGTGCATATGACTCTGGATGAACCCCCGAGGCATCCAGTGGTTCTTTACCATTCAAGATACGTAAAAAACCTGCACACTGCTCAAAACACTTATCACCTATGCCTTTGACTTTCTTCAATTCTGTTCGAGATTCAATGCGTCCTTTGGATTCTCGGTAAGCTACAATATTCTGTGCAATGCGATCACTTAACCCAGAGACGTAGGACAACAATGACGCAGACGCAAGATTGATGTCGACGCCAACTCGGTTAACACAATCTTCCACCACGTTTGTAAGAGACGTCGACAAAGCGCTGACTTTGATATCGTGCTGATACTGCCCCACCCCTATTGCTTGAGGATCAATTTTTACCAGCTCGGCTAATGGGTCTTGAAAACGCCGAGCTATGGATATGGCGCCACGAATGGTGACATCCAAATCAGGAAATTCAGCACTCGCTAACGGCGAGGCGGAATAGACCGAAGCACCTGCTTCGCTCACCACAACCGCCTGACAAGATAATCCTTCTGTAGCAATAAGATCCTTCAATAACGCTTCCGTTTCTCGCGAAGCCGTACCATTTCCGATCGCGGCCCAACGGATTTGATGCTGCTGAATCAACTGACTGAGCTTCTGCTGTGCCGCCTGAACCTGGTTTTGAGGTGCATGCGGATAAATCACCCCATAATCCAAGACATTTCCTTGTTCGTCGATAACCGCTAGCTTCACACCATTGCGAAAACCTGGATCCACACCAATAACTCGATGGGCACCCGCTGGCGCAGCCATTAACAAGTCTTCTAAATTATTCGCAAAAACTTGAATGGCACCGTCTTCGGCTTTGTCTTTCAGTTGTGCAAGCACATCTGTTTCCAACTTGGCCTGCAATTTTGTTTGCCAAGCGAGATAAACATAGTACATTTGGATGGTCGACAAGGATGCGGATTTTTGATTACCATCGAATAATCTTGTTAGATGTGACAAATAAAGAAAATTAGGACAATCAACTTGTCCTTTAAACACAACCCCTAATTTTAATATATTTGCCTTCTTTCCCCTGAAAAGGGCCAAAAGACGATGAGAAACCACTTTCGAGACAGCTTCTTCATATTCAAAATAATCCCGAAACTTTTCCCCTTCTTGTTTTTTACCTCGCAATACTCGGCTAGTAATCACACCTTGTTTCATCATGGCTTGTCGAGCCACTTTTAATAAATCACTGTCCGTCGAAATTGTCTCTATCAAAATATCTTGCGCACCTTGCAACGCCATTGTTGAGTCTAGATTTAATTTGTTTTGCTGACACCAAATGGCCACTTTTGCCACATCAGAAAGACATCGCCCCTGCCAAAGCGCCACGGCTAAGGGCATTAACCCTTTAGCAATGGCCTCACCCATCTTACTTTTTCTGGATTTTTTATAAGGTGCGTAAATGTCTTCTAATTCTGTTTTCGACATCGCGTTTCGAATTTTTTGGTTAACAAGTTCAGGGACGTTACTGTCTTTTGACAAAGAAGAAAGAATATTGTCTCGACGTTTATTTAATTCGACAAGATATTGCCACCTTTCATAAAAGGCTCGAAGTTGAATATCGGACATACCACCCGTATTCTCTTTACGATAACGAGCAATGAAAGGCACACTGGCGCCTTCTTCAAACAAATCAATGATATTGCCTGAATATTGTATTGATAATGAAAACTCGTCACTTAAAATCTGAGAAATGCCTTTCATTTATTAACCTATTTTTTTACACATTGATAACAATTAGCAGATGAAATTGTATTAGCATATTAATTATATTTTGATTAGAATCTACAATGAAATTAGACTTTTCGATTACATTGAATATAATTTATGTATTCTTTTTTGAATTTTTGAAGCATCAAACCAATGTATTTAAAAGTTATTTAATCATCGATGTCATTTGAACACATATATAACTGGGTTTAAAAGATGGATCTATTTTTCAGTACAGGACCATACGCAACCAGTTCTCACCGTTAAATAGGGGAAATTAATGAGTTTATTACTTGAGTTAGCAGGCAATAAAGCAAAAGCACGCGCTGCCGCGAAAGAGCTAAGCGTTGCACAACTTGAGAATCTAATTGCCGGGCTAAACAACGCATTAGAAAAAGCAAAAGAAGAAGAAGCCTCTAAAGCGGCTGAACAAGCGGAGAAATCCGCTCGCGCTGAAGAAATTGCTAATTTAATCGCAAAAAGCGGTCTCACTATGGAAGAAGTTGCTCTTCTTACCACACCAAAAACAGGCGCAACTAAAGGCAAAACAGTCGAGCCTAAATACCGCCTTGAAGTCGCGGGTGAAGTTCATGAGTGGACTGGCCGTGGCCGAACACCAAAAGTGTTCCAAGAATACTTTGATGCTGGCAATAGCCGCGACAGTGTAGAAATTAAATAAACAAGCACTGATAAACCTCAATAAAAAAAGCGACCTTTGGTCGCTTTTTTTATTGTCTAAACAAGAATCACCGTGTTAGTTCAGGCTTAGATAAGCTTCTGCACACTTGAAGACCTATCTCTATGCAGGCCTCCTTCGACTACCTTTCAGAGCACACGTGCACTATCAAAAATCCCTATCGTTATAGTTTCTAAAATTTTTAGCTATGTGAGCAAACCTCAGTTATTTAAAAATCATCCTTTTGAATCCTCAAAAACTACTTTTCTCGAAAAGCAAACCTTACTAAAACAATAAAGCAACCCAACAGACCGCCAAGAAAAGTACCTAAAATAGCAATTAAAGGTCGTTTAGGTGAAGTACGACTCAAAGGTTTCTCCGGACGCTCAATAAATCTTGAGGTTTGGAATACGATACTTGGATCAACAGCTAACTGGTTCAATAGTTTGAGCTTAGAGTTTATAATTTGAATTTTTGGCTCCAGTATCTCTAGCTGCTCTAAACGCTCAAGAACCTTAACTTTTGCCTCTAAAGCATTCGCCCCCATATTAATTGAGAATATATCCTTATCACCCAAGTTTTCTACTGGGGCATTCAATTTGGCTGCTTTAGCAATCTGTAATGCATACCTAGATTGTTCCAGTTCAATCTTCAAACGACTTTTTGCCTGATCTTCTAACAAACGCTTTTCTTGAGTCAGCCCATTAAATTTACCATTGACGATAGAAGCTAAGTTTGAAATGGCAACATTCTTGGCTTTTACATCGATATAATCTAAGTAGCCTGCTAGGAATGAAAAACTGCCCTCGGCGTTTTCCCATGTGCCATTCAAGGTATATATTGACGAATTATCTTTTTGCGAAGAAGAATCTAATTTATCAGACCACTTTGAATAAAGTAATTGCTCAGCCCGCTCAAGCTCTTCGTCAGACAGCTCGCTGCTGATCAAAGCTTTGTCCTGCTTAAAAGCCTCTAGTGTCGCTATATAATCCAACTTATTTGACTTAGACTGAAACTGTTGTATATACAATGAAAATAACTTTTCAGAATCAACTAAAGAAGCTAAGCTCTCACTTACCAATACAGCCCCATCTTCTTGATATATATCAAAAGCGGGCTGAAAACCATTCACCATTTTTTGATATTGAGAGAAATCACTCACTTGTGGGACAGTGACAATAGCTTGAGCCGTCCATTTCTGTGTCGCAGATAATGCATATGCTATTGCTAGCACAGTCACCAAAAAAGTAGATAAAACAATAATCCACTTTCCTTTCCAAAGTGCTAAAAATAGCTCTTTCAAATCTATTTCATCTTCTTGACGGCTATAATATTGGCCTAAAGTTGGTAGTTCTTGCTGCTGTTCCTTAAATAGCTGATCGCTCACTCATGTTCCCCTTAATGACATTTAAGTTAATTCTGATTTTAAGCCCTAGTGATAACCTTTTTAACGAATAACAGTATAAATCAAATCCCAAACACCGTGTCCTAGTTTCTCGCCACGATTTTCAAACTTAGTAAGAGGACGCCACTCTGGTCGTGGGTAATATTGCGCCTTGCCTGCCGCATTTTGATACAAGCTTTGCTCTTCCATTACTTCCATCATGTGTTCTGCATAAGGCTGCCAATCAGTTGCCATGTGAAATTGACCGCCTGTTTTTAAAACATTCGCCACTTGCTGCGCAAATAATGGCTGAACAATGCGTCGCTTATTATGCTTCTTTTTATGCCATGGGTCTGGGAAAAATAACTGAAAGCAACTCGCGGCTTTTTCTGGCAAACACTTCGCCATGACTTCAATAGCATCATCACAATAGACTTTTAAGTTGGTAATACCCTGCTCTTTGGCCAACATCATCAATTTAGCCACGCCTGGCGGATGCACTTCAATACCGATGAAATCTTTTTCAGGTGCATTTTTAGCCATCTCAGCCAAAGAAGCCCCCATCCCAAAACCCACTTCTAGGACCACCTCGGACTCACGACCAAATACTGTTTTATAATCAATACGGCCGTCTTCTAGACTCAGGCCATACATCGCCCAATTGGCGTCGTAATTCTTTTGCTGACCTTCTGTCATGCGTCCACCACGAACAACAAAGCTTCGTATGGTGCGCTTTTTGGCTGGTTCTTGTGGGTTGGACTCTGGCAATTCTGAGTCTTGAATTTCGGTTTGTTGATCTTTCATGTTGCTCTATCGTTTCAAATTGCTCTAGTAGGGAGATCTAATGGTGGCCACGCAAGCCAACATCAGTCTAAAATTGGGACGCTATGCTAACGCAAAAAAGCGCTTCTGTCCTGTTTTCCATTGTCCAATACAGCTCAATTACTAAGGTTTACATTGCCATAATCGCCAAACAAACCAAGTCCACGCCATTAAATAACACATCCCCCCCAAAGGCGTTAACATTCCTAGCCAGGTTAATTGCGTCAATGCCATAAGATAGAGACTTCCAGAAAACAACAGATTACCGACTAAAAGCAGGGCGAGGATTCGACGGACCGAACCGATATGGGTATAAAACAAGGAAAACAGTAAACCTGCTAAGGCATGATACATCAAATATTGACTGGCCGTTTGCCACCAAGCCAATGCTTTTGGCTCCAACATACTGGTTAAAGCATGCGCGCCGAATGCACCCGCCACCACCGCTATAAAGGCTTGTAGCGCAAACAAAGAAGCCCACCTAGCGGGGAAAGAAGCCTTTGGCATGCGTTATTCCAACACATTCAAATAACCGTTACTGCCAACAGCATAATAACGGTTACCTAGACCAAATGACAAAGCAATCACACTGGCACCTGAAGGGCGGTTTTTTGCTTTGTGCACTTCCCATTCTTTCAATATTTGCCCAGTACTAACTTGCAGCAAGGATACTTTACCGTTTACTTCACCAGTGAGTAATTGACGGTTATCATCAGAGAAAATGGCTTTACTGATGGTGACATTGCGGTATTTCAACTTACCCGTATCAATTGAGGTTAATTCTCGACCATTCACCAAGGACCACACTTTGGCATTCCCTAACTGTGCCGAGGCAAAAACGTACTTGCCATCCGCTGAAATCGACACGGTTGAAATCCGATTATTTAATGTCCATTCAAATTTTTTCTGGCCCGTCTGCAGATCCCAAACCATGACCTTGGATAAATCGTCACCAGTAACACCTAAACGACCATCCGCTGTGACATCAACCGTTCGAACCTTCGCACCAGTTCTCAGAGTCTGACGAATACCACCTCGTTTTACATCAAAGTAACGAGCCGTCTGATCATCCAACCCTAATAAGGCATAATCACCATTTTGAGTCAGTTTAACCGCTAGGATATCACCAGGAGTGGTCCAGTAACCATCGGATTGACCATTGGCCGTACGCCATAGCACCAGTGTACGAGCTTCACCCGTTACGGCAAACTCACCACTGGGCGCAATGTCGACACTGTTAAACGAAGAGAATTCTCCTTGAGCGTGATTCCAACTGAAACGGCGCTCATTAACAGACGTCTTCCAATAACTGCCGCCATGCTGAATGGAGCCTACTAAGGCATAAGCACCATCATGGCTTAAATCGGCAGAATAAAGTCCCTGTGTTGCATATTGCGCCGTTCGGACTGGCGATTCCGCAGAACAAGATAACAGAGTCACACTTATCATGACCCAGATACTGTTCTTAAGCGCTTTTTTCACTGTGCGCTTCATGTAATTCCCTAATCAATTTGTCTTCATACTGGAAACGTTCAGCCAATACCACAGTTAAGGCTTGTAAAGAAAAAGGTAAGGCTTCTAATTGCGTGTTGCAGTGTTCTTTGGTGTCGTACTTGTCGTTAAACTCAATCACCACTTCGGTGGTGTTGTCGATTTCAGGCAACAGCTCACCTAACAAGACAATGGCACCATCATCATGAAACTCTTTGGCTTCAATGGCCAACTGTTCATAAATCGTAAAATGGCCTGTAGAAACATAATCGACCAACATTTCACAAAGGGTCAAAATCTTAGGCGTATCAGTTGGTGTAAATTCACCGCGTTCTCGTAGAAAGACCAAAGACTCAATCATCTGTCGGCGTTGCTCCAACCACCGATCGATAATTTCATGCACGCCGCCCCACCGCTCTTGGGCTGTTTTACAACTTTCTAACATATGCAGACTCCAACCTATTCATTATTTTTACGTCTTATGCCAAGCATATTCCTATCAAATCAGCCCTGCAAGGCAATCCCCTGCAGGGATTTGTAACCTTTTATGAGAAGGATGTAGCTTTATTTTCTGTCAATGCAATCCTCACATTAATAATGGCTATGGTAACAAAGGCAACTAAGGTCCAACCTGGAATGCTCAAACCAATGAACGTCCACACCACATCACCACATTCTCCTGTGCCCATTATCATGGCTTGCATGATTTCCTGCCATGGAAACACCTCAAACATATAACTCAAACCAGGCAAACATGCAGGTAATTGATCGTCTGGTAAATTCTGCAAATATAAATGGCGAATGGCTAAGGCCGCACCCAATATCGATAACACAGCAACCAGCCAAGCGCATACACAACGTATTTTGACACTATTAAGTAAAGCAGAAATAAGTGATATCACCCCAACACCAAAGAACATAATGCGCTGCAGCATACACAAAGGACAAGGCTCTAAGCCCATTTCATATTCCATATAAAACGCCACACTAAGTAAGGCGAAAGCGGTGAAAGCAATGAGTCCATGAAAACGGCGCGCCGTGATAAAACTTGTCATATAGGGTTTCCTAAAACAACCAACAAAACAAAAACCAAGCCATTATGACAGCAAGAATACAGGAAAGTGCAAAATTCCTACTGACAGCATGCTAATATGCCAGTTAGTATACTAACTATTGTAATGAATACGAGAAACGAACATGTCATTGATGATGCCTTTATTTCGACAACCTATCGCATTGCTCCTCATCTGTCTAAATAGTGTACTTGTCTCCAGCGCGTATGCTGCTGATCCGCCGACACCGGCTTATATTGAGCTAAAACCCCTTTTCATTGTGAATCACATTAGTGAAGGGTCACAGCTAAAATACATCAAAACCAGCATCAGCATTCGTACGGATGAAACTCGGGTGGATTTAATTGAGCACAATATGCCATTGGTTCGTGATGCAATCGTGATGTTTTTAAGCTCGCGAACCACAGCGCAAGTTTCCGGTGCCATTGCTCGTGAGAAAACTCGAGAAGAGGCTGCTGCTGCAGTCAACGATGCCCTCAAGACGGAAACGGGGATCACACCGATTAAAGACATTTTGTTTGCCAGTTTCGTAACCCAATAAGTCACTCAAAAAACACATAAAAAAAGCCCGGCTAAACGCTTCCTATGCCGGGCTTTTTTTATCACTCAAACCGTATTTACAGCTCCGTAATGTCATCAGGATTCACGTACCCTGTTACCTTATCGGTTTCTTCGTTATTGAAGAACTTATCCATCTGCTCCATCACATATTTTCGAGCGTCTGGCTGCATTAAGTTAAGCTGTTTCTCATTGATCATCATGGTTTGCAGAAGTTGCCATTCTTGCCATGCTTGCTTTGAAACCGTTTGCAATACCTCTTGTCCTTTCGCACCAGGCAAAGGAGCTCGCTCTAACGCTTCCATTTCTGTTTGATACTTTTTACAAAAAACCATATTCGCCATAAGACTGTCTCGTTAGCTTTATTGATTAACCGGATTGCTTGTCATCATAATGGCGTTACAAAGATAAAATTCAAGCTTTATCAGCAAGACACTTAATCATCCTAAAGAACCACGCAACACACCAAGCAACACAAACGCCAAAATCAAAAAGAGAATAGAGGGTCGTTTCCACTTCAGCCAAACAAAACCGACCACAACCATCAACGCATCTTGCCAACAAAGTACGCTGGAAGACCCAATGGGATGATACAAGGCGGCCAACAAAATCCCCACAACCGCGGCATTTAACCCAGCGACCGCGGCTAAAAAGCGACGATTATCAGACAGCTTTTGCCACACACCCTGTGCGCTCAACATTAACAATAAGCCACAAAGGAAAACCGCCAGTGTCGCGACCAAGGCCCATAACCAACTGCTCGTCCCTTCCGGTGCCGACGCAGCCCCCAAAAAGCTGGCCATGGTAAACATAGGTCCAGGCACAGCTTGTGCGGCGGCATAGCCGATGAGAAGGTTAGCGTTTGAAACGGTATCAGCAACGAACGCCGACAACATAGGCAACACAACATGGCCGCCCCCAAACACCAAGGCGCCCGCCTGATAAAAATCCGCAAACAGCTGTCCAAGACCTTCTGATAAGAAAAAGCTCAGTACAAACAGCAATATCGCCAAACAAAAGAACAGGCCTGCCATTGGGACACTTGGCAACGCCGAGTAAATTTTGGGCTCTGTATCCAAGAGCAGAATAGATACCACTGCAGCAACGATTAACACCACCAAACTGATGTAACTCATGGGCAGCCATATCAAGATTGCCGTACTAAACAAGGCTAAAAAAACCGTCAGTCTTGACTGACAAAACGAACGCCACATGGTCAAGCAAGCATCCGCCACCACAACCACAGCTAATAACTTAAGTGCATGAACCACACCCGTAAAGATGACGTCACCCTGCCAAATATGACCAAATTGCGCCAACAACACCATGATCATAAAAGAAGGCGATGTAAAGGCGATAAACGCCACGATGCCACCCAATAACCCAGCACGATGATACCCAAGTGCGAAGCCCACCTGACTCGAACCAGGACCAGGGACGATCTGACTCAAAGCAACCCATTGAGCATATTGAGATTCGACAACCCATTTTCTCTGTTGCACAAAAACCTGATTAAAATATCCCAGATGCGCCGCTGGCCCACCAAAACTTGTCCAACCTAATAAAAAGAACGCAGAAAATATCTCCACGACCCGAGTTAAATAAGCTGAATTTTGTTTGGCTGAATCCAACATAATGTGCGTCCTGTTGATGTGTTAACTCAATTCATTCAGATCTTGTTCTAAAATACGCCGAACTGGCGTTGGCAGCCCCAATGCCAAAGCATCAGAGAGCGAAAACCACTGGTATTTATTGGCTTCCATAACGCCCTTGATCGCCGCCAACTTGACTTGACTCGCTACAATGTCTAAATGGTAATGGCTAAACGTATGTCGAAAAGATGACAAAGGCGTGACAGACAACACATTCGTCGCGAACCTTTGTTCCGCGTGTAAAACAATTGACTCTTCTACCGCCAATTCCGGCAGACTCCACAGCCCCCCCCAAATTCCAGATGAAGGACGTTTTTCCAATAAAATTTGTTGCTCATCATCGGTCAAGACCAGCATTTGAGTTTGCTTCTCGGGCTTAGGGGCCTTTTTGGGCTTACGAATGGGGAACTGCGTCGGATCCGGTTTTTTACTGGCCTGACAATCGATTTCTAAGGGACACAACAAACACTGTGGCTTAGAACGTGTGCACAGGGTCGCCCCCAGATCCATCATCGCCTGCGTGTAATCGCCACAACGCTGACTTGGCATATAAGCATCCGCCAAGCGCCACATAGCTTGCTCTGTTTTCTTTTCACCAGGCCAACTGGACACAGCATGAAAACGTGCTAACACACGTTTGACATTGCCATCCAAAATAGCAGTTGACACCCCTCGAGAAATAGACAAAATGGCCGCCGCTGTTGAGCGCCCAATCCCCGGCAGCTCACACACACCTTCCAAGCTTTGCGGAAACTCACTGTCAAACTCGTCAACCAGCCTTTTCGCAGCCTTGTGCATATTGCGCGCACGGGCGTAATACCCAAGCCCACTCCAATGAGCCAAGACCTCGTCCTGTTCTGCGGCGGCCAACGCTTCCACGGTGGGGAAGGACGTCATAAATTTTTGATAATAGGGAATGACCGTGGTGACCTGAGTCTGCTGTAACATAATCTCAGAAATCCACACACGGTATGGGGTTTTGTTTTCCTGCCAAGGCAAGTTTTTGCGCCCATGCTCATCAAACCAAGCTAATACTCGGGGCGCAAAATGTTCGACTGGTTGCATTCTTCTCTCACAACAAGGCTTGTTTTATGTCATTCAAAACAAGCTTTTTAATTTATCTTTTAGCTTATCCTTGAGGCGTTCCTCTTCGGCTTCGCGCTTCGCTTTCAGCTCGGCTTTTAATCGAGCTTCTTCGGCGTCACGTTTGGCCTTTAATTCCGCCTTCAATTCCGCCTCTTTTTGTTTCAGCTCTGCTTTTAGTTTGGCTTTTTCTTCCGCCAATTTTTGTGCCGCTTCTTGCTTCGCTAAGTCCGCGAACAATGTTCCAAAGCCCACTAAATCTGGACGACACAAACCGGCAGGATCATCGCTGAATGCCCCTTTACAAACCACTGGAAAGGTTAATTGAGTGACTGTTTCATTCACCCCACATGCGGCATCTAACTGGCTGCCAGCAATCCCCACATTGACTTGGTAATTCAGAGATTGAGTGGGCAAGGCAATGATGCCATCCCCCGTCACTTGTAACCCCACTGAGCTAATAGCTAAACCCGGTGTTGAAATCTGACCATCGACTATATGAGCAGGAAAGCGCATGGTCTCAAACGGAGTATCATTACCAAATTGACTGACATTGAGTGTCTTTTTACGAATCGATGCTATGCCTTCACAGACACTTTTGGTCAAGTTTGTCCCCACCAAAGCCCCCTGCTTTATTTCCACCAGCAAGTCACCTTGTAATGATGACATCAGAGCATCGACACTGTTTCCTTGGCTGGTTAAATCACCCCTTAAGAAGGTTTCCCCGGCAATGTTATCCATTGCCATTAAATCGATCAGAAATGGTTGAATCTGTACCGCTTCGACACTGGGTTCAATGTCTATTTTAGGCGTATTACCACGAACATCTAGGCGTAATTGAGACGATACTTTACCTTGGTATAACGATGCTTCCAAAGGCGAAATGCTGACGACGCCATTAGTTTGAGTGGTATCCAAAGCCAATTGGTCTATGGTGAGTTTTTTGACCTGAATGTCATCAAATATCAGACCAACATGACCATTAAGACCCCGAATTAATTCCACAGGTATCAATTCTGCCTCAGTGGGATTGGCTTGCGCCTTACCACTCGCCGTTGTGCTTTTTGCTTCTATGCCAATTTTTGTTTCTGCTTCTGTATCGACACCGGCTTCCGCTTCGACGGGGTCGGGTAAGTAGCGATCCAAGTCCAGATTGGCACCGGCAATACTGACATCCCAGCGCAAGGGAGAAAGAGACAACACAGCATTTGCTTCTATTTTCGTATCGTCCAACACAATGGCAATAGGCTGTACCGTCAATTCATCCAAACTGCCTTCTAGAGCAACATTGGCACTGGCTTTCGTCAAGGCCGTTGAATCGGCCATATCAGGCAATGGGATCTGCAAAGCGGTTAATAAGGTACGTGGGTTAAACGCCCCAACCGACAAGGTCGCTGAGAACTTTGGATCACTTAACACTTCAAATGCCTGAACTTTCGCATCTAGATTTACGCCCATCGAACTGAGTGACAAACCATCAATCAACAAGTTTTCCTGTGGCAAATCCATCGCCACATTGACTGCGCTTAGCTTCGCCTCTAACGGGCTAGCCGGAATCGCCTCACCCGATATGCTGGCTTGCACCACCAAGGCATCTAATAAAAGGGATTCACGTTCAGGGAAAACGGTTAATTGGCTGTTTAAACTCGCTTCCACCTTAATCGATTGGTGTCCTTGTAGATCACTCTGAGTCAGGCTCGCTTCCATCACCATTGGCCAAGCTTTGTCCCACTGTACGTCTTTTAACTGCACATCTAAGTCAGCTTCGATCAATTGCTTAGTTTGTTCATTCCGGTAAACAATCTGAGCCTTTTCAATACGCAACTCTTCTAGGTGGATGTCTGGAATTTTAACGTCGCTACTGTGTGCTGTTTGCGAAGCTGAAGCGCTAACGTTTGAACTCCCCTTAACCACAGCCATGTTGGCATCTGTCTTTGAAGTAGAGGGCGGTATCTGCAACTGCCAGTTTCCTTCGCCTTGAGCATTTTGATGAAGATGAGCTTTCAGGTTCACCAAATTGACCTTGTTTACCTGAATTTTTTGTTCTAGCAAGGGAAGCATCGCCAAACCAAATTCGGCTCGATCAAATTGCACGATTTCAGCATCGGACCCAATGGCCACACCAATGTTTTCCATCTCTAAGCCTAACCAAGGAAAAAAGGACCAACCAATGTCGCCCTCTAAACGCAACCTCACATTGGCTTTTTCCATTGCGACATTTTTCAGCTCATCTTTAAAATCATTCGGGTTCACAAACAGCCCGACATAGGCCAACGCCAAACCGATCAAAGTCAGTAGAATCAAGACAAAGTAAACAAATCGCTTAAACCAAACCATCAATAAACGCTCCCTATAAAGGCGCAAAACAACACGCAAATTCGTTCAAAAACACACCGATGATGAGCACAACTGGTGGCCCTATCATAGCACCCGCAAGCCGAGTTAATCGATCCAATAGCCAGAACTCATGAAAAAACCTGCCGTTAAGGCATAGCCGCTAACGAGCCCTCGTTCTATAATGGGCGCACTATGTCATTAAAGTGGCGGTCAGTCGCCATCAACTGTGGAGAATCCAATCAATGTCCGATCGCGTTGCCAGTGTCGAGCGTAATACGCTTGAAACTCAGATCAAGGTGTCGATCAACCTAGACGGTACCGGTAAATTTAACTGCGTCACAGGCGTACCTTTTCTAGATCATATGCTAGAGCAAGTCGCTCGCCATGGCCTGATCGATCTAGACATTCACGCGGTTGGTGACCTTCACATTGATGCTCACCACACAGTAGAAGACCTAGGCATTACCTTAGGCCAAGCCTTTGAAATTGCCGTTGGCGATAAAAAAGGCATCAAGCGTTATGGGCACGCCTATGTTCCACTAGATGAAGCGCTTTCCCGCGTAGTGATCGACTTCTCTGGTCGACCAGGCTTGGAGATGCATGTGCCCTTTACTCGTGCTTCTGTCGGTGGTTTTGATGTGGATTTGTTTTCAGAATTCTTCCACGGCTTTATCAATCACGCCAAAGTAACCTTGCACCTAGACAACCTACGTGGCAAAAACACTCACCACCAAGCTGAAACTGTTTTCAAAGCGTTTGGTCGTGCCCTACGTATGGCACTGGAAGTGGATGAACGTATGGCTGGTCAAATGCCATCTACAAAGGGCTGCTTGTAAGCCTCTAGTTGTTTTAGGACAGGTAAAATATGAGTCAAGTTCACACTTCAACGGTTGCCGTGATTGACTACGGTATGGGCAACTTACATTCGGTCGCCAAAGCTTTAGAACACGTGGCCGACGATCATACTCAAGTGATTGTCACCAGTGACCCTGCTGTCATTGATGCGGCCGATCGCGTTTTATTACCAGGCGTAGGGGCCATCCGTGATTGCATCGGTGAAATGCACAACACCGGATTGGTCCCCAGCATTCAGAAAGCCATGCGGGAAAAACCGTTTTTAGCAATTTGTGTCGGTATTCAATCCTTGATGTCACACAGTGAAGAAAACGGCGGGGTTGATTGCCTAAACCATTTCCAAGGCAACGCCTTATTCTTCGGCAACGACCATAAAGATCATGATGGCAGCAAACTGAAAGTGCCACACATGGGCTGGAATCAGGTGAAACAGAGTATTTCACACCCACTTTGGCAAGGGATTCCAGACAATGCCCGCTTCTACTTTGTGCACAGTTACTATGTGGTACCAAGCAATAAAGATGATGTAGCTGGCACTTGTGACTATGGTTTGGAATTCTGTGTTGCTCTTGCTCATGACAATGTCTTTGCCGTGCAATTCCACCCAGAAAAGAGCCACAAAGATGGTTTGCAACTCTACAAAAACTTCATCCATTGGGATGGCAAACCTTAGCCCCCCTCATTTAACGAGCGAAGTAAAAGATTAGGAGCCGACATGGGCTTAGCAAAACGAATTATTCCTTGTCTGGATGTGGACAATGGGCGAGTCGTCAAAGGGGTACAATTTGTGGATATCCGCGACGCTGGTGACCCAGTTGAAGTGGCCAAACGTTACGATGAACAAGGAGCTGATGAGATCACCTTCTTAGACATAACCGCCAGCTCAGACGACCGTGAAACCACAGTACATATGGTCGAAGCCATTGCCGCGCAAGTATTTATTCCACTTACCGTAGGTGGTGGTATTCGAACTTGTGACGACATTCGTCGCATGTTGAATGCCGGTGCCGACAAAGTGGGCATTAACACGGCTGCGGTATTCAACCCAGAATTTGTCCGTGAAGCAGCGCAACGCTTCGGTTCACAATGTATTGTGGTGGCCATCGACGCCAAGAAAGTCAGTGCCGAAGACGAACCAGACAAGTGGGAAATTTTCACCCACGGTGGTCGTAAACCCACCGGGTTAGACGCAGTTGAGTGGGCGAAGAAAATGGTCGATTACGGCGCCGGTGAAATACTACTCACCAGTATGGACCGTGACGGTACTAAAAATGGCTTTGATCTCGGCGTCACTCGCGCCATCAGCGAAGCGGTTCACGTTCCGGTGATCGCTTCAGGTGGTGTTGGTAACCTTGAGCATCTTGTTAAAGGTGTCACCGAAGGCAAAGCCGATGCCGTATTAGCCGCCAGTATTTTCCACTTTGGCGAATACAGTATTGAAGAGGCCAAGCAATGCATGGCCGAGGCCGGCATTGAGATGCGTTTGTAGCCTCTCACCAGCTCAAATGAAAAAAGCCTACTTGATCACAAGGTAGGCTTTTTTCATTATGGTTTGCCAGTGGGCAAATATGTCGAGTTAAATAACTCACTCTTTCAAACTAGACCAAGGATTTTTTCCTGTCCAATTTTTAGTGCACTTTTTTTGACTAATTTAACCTAAATCTAAACCGTCAAAATCACTGGCATCATGGCGTTCGTGTAACTGCGCGCCATCACCAAAAGAGCGGTTCACCACACGACCTCGTTTCACCGCGGGACGTTGCTCTATCAACTTAGCCCAACGCACGACATGCTGATAACTTGCAACGTCTAAAAATTCCGCGGCGTTATAGAGATTACCGAGCACCAAATTGCCGTACCACGTCCAGATCGCAATATCAGCAATGGAATACTCTTCACCTGCCATATACGTATTGGCAGCAAGGTGTTTATCCAATACATCCAGCTGGCGCTTGGTTTCCATGGTGAAGCGATCAATCGGGTATTGCATCTTAGTTGGCGCGTAAGCGTAAAAGTGTCCAAAACCACCGCCCAAATAAGGCGCAGACCCCATTTGCCAGAACAACCAGTTACGGCATTCGGTTTTCGCTTGGTGATCTGTTGGCACCAAAGCATCAAATTTTTCAGCCAGATATTGCAAGATGGCACCAGACTCAAATACACGCGTTGGTGGTGTGGTACTGTGATCCATCAAAGCGGGGATTTTAGAATTTGGGTTGATGTCGACAAAACCAGAAGAAAACTGATCGCCCTCTCCAATATTAATCAAGTAGGCATCGTATTCCGCTTCCCTAATCCCCATTGCCAACAACTCTTCCAACATAATAGTCACTTTCTGGCCATTTGGTGTGGCTAAGGAATGCAGTTGAAGTGGGTGATTACCAACTTCAAGGGTCTTTTCATGTGTCGCCCCCGCAATAGGACGGTTAATGTTGGCAAATTGTCCGCCACTTTTTGCTTCCCACTGCCAGACTGTTGGTGGCACGTATTCTTGGTGGTTATCGCTCATTACGCTTCCTCTTAAATTCTGTGTAAGAAATCCATCACTGGTAACGTCTATAGATTATGATTGGTACATGTCATTCATTATGGGCTTGATTTGCAACATGACAAGCTTGGTACATAGCGTTAATGGGTAAAAAATGAGAATCCCCTACTTGAGGTCAACAAATGAAAAACCACCATACTGCGTTTTCGCCCTTGAAACCCATCTGCCAAAGCATACTCACAGGCTGGCTCATAGGAAGTGCAGCATTTGCCCCTACAGCCCATGCTGAACAACAACGTTTGATTGTCGCTGGAGGGTGTTTCTGGTGTGTGGAATCAGACTTTGAAAAAGTACCAGGGGTCATCAAAGTAGAATCCGGCTACACTGGAGGCCAGACCCTGAAACCAACCTATAAACAGGTTTCCTTGGGAAAAACAGGGCATTATGAAGCCGTTGAGATCGTCTTTGAGGATGATCAAGTTTCTTTAACAAGTTTGGTGGATTACTTCTGGAAAACCATTGACCCCACCGACGCCAGTGGTCAGTTCTGCGATAAAGGCGCTCCCTACCGTACCGGGCTGTTTTATCAAAATGAGTCACAGCGAGCGATATTTGAAGCGTCTTTGGCAAAAATAACCAAAGAAAAGCCCTTTAACGCCGACATCGTCACACCCATCTTACCTGCCAGTGAGTTTTATCTGGCAGAGCAATATCATCAAGACTATTACAAAAAGAACCCCATTCGCTATGGCTTTTATCGTTCCAGCTGTGGACGTGACCGAACAATAGAACAGCTTTGGGGAGAGGTTGCCAGCAAGGACTATCATTAATATGAAAAAACAAGACGTTAACGACTACCGTCTTGTCGAAACAGGATTCAGCCTCTAGTATGAAAGGCCATTATCTACTGGAGGAATTCCCTTGAATCCCATATTACAGGCCCAAAAATCCCATAAGTCGATTCGTCAATATACCGATCAAACCATAGATAATGCCTTGCTAGAAAAACTGATTAGCGCGGCTCAGGGCGCAGCATCATCCAGTTTTATTCAGGCTTATTCGATTATTCAAATCACTAATCCAAAACATCGACAGCAGATTGCCACATTAGCCGGTGGCCAAGGTTGGGTTGAGTCGGCTGCTGAGTTTTTGGTAATTTGTGCCGATTTAACCCGTGTTGAGTATTGCAGTGAAAAACAAGGTTTAGGTCCATTAGACGGCAATACCGAGCATTTTATCGCCGCCACAACCGACGCCACGTTTATGGCACAAAATTTAATGTTGGGCGCCGAATCCGTTGGTCTTGGTGCGGTGTTTATTGGTGGTATTCGCAATGATCCTGAGCAATTAGCTCAACTGCTTGAACTCCCCAAACAGGTGTACCCTATTTTCGGCTTATGTCTGGGTTACCCAGATGCTCAACCAGATCTCAAACCTCGTCTTCCAGTGAACAGCATCTTACATAGGGACACCTACGATACTTCACGCTGCGCCTCAGATGTGGAAGCATATGACCAACAAATGCAGACTTATTACCGATCCAGAGATGACAATAAAAAACAAAGTAATTGGTCTGAACAAACAGCCGCCGCCGTGCAAAAGAAAAAGCGCGAACACATGCTAAGTTTTTTACAAAATCACGGCTTTTTAAAGTGCTAATCCTATTGAAATACCCTAAATGAAAAAAGGAAAACTCATGTTAAAACATGTCCCTCAGGTAATATTTAAAACCCGCGTACGCAATGAAGCACTCGGCGGACCAAACCCATTCGAATGGAAAGATGTATCAACCGATGATCTGTTTAAAAACAAAAGTGTCGTAGTGTTTTCATTACCTGGTGCCTTTACACCAACTTGCTCAACCTCTCATTTACCTCGTTATGAGGAACTGTATGAAGAATTTAAAGGGCAAGGTGTGGATACTGTCATTTGTATCTCAGTCAACGATGCCTTCGTTATGTTCCAATGGGGTAAGAGCCAAAATGCGAAAAATGTTTTTCTACTGCCGGATGGCAATGGTGACTTCACTCGTCAAATGGGCATGCTGGTGAAAAAAGACAATCTTGGTTTCGGTATGCGTAGCTGGCGTTATGCCATGCATGTGGACAATGGTGAAATCAAAAAAATGCTGACCGAGCCAGGGTATCAAGATAATGCTCCCAGTGATCCATTTGAAGTGTCTGATGCGGATACCATGTTAGCTTATCTGAAAAGTCGTTAATCTAAACTCACAATACATAACAAAAAGGGAAGGCACATTAGCAGACTTTCCCTTTTTTAGACGTCTTATTTCTTTTTTAGCGAATAATCAGTTAAACTCCTTTTAGAAGATTTTAAGTTACGCATTACACATCAGGATAAAAGCGACAAATCATGCTGGGGTATTTTCGAAAGAAATCCATCATACTCGATATGATATTGTCATCCGTCTTGCTGCCATCATGGCAAAAGCTGAGTATTTATCTTCTCTTTTCCATCAGTGTCAGTCTGTTCGCACACCATGCTTTCTACCTCTACCAAGAACAGCATTCCCTACAGCGTTACTTAGAAGGCATCATTGAGCGTACCAAGCAATCCGTCTTCCAAATGCGTACAAGTCTTAATTTGGCCATCACCAATGATCAGATAGCCTGTTCTGACAAAGACCTCAATAGTTTGCGAATAGCGCTATTGAAATACCCTTATATTGAAGACATAGGGCGTATTACAGAGGATCATAAGCTCATTTGCTCTGCTTTGTGGGGCCCATTCACACCACCTCTAGAACTTCCTAAACAAGCTAACATAGACACCAGTTTTCGCATTAATTGGCCTGAAACCAATGGACTGTTTGCAAAAGGACAACAACGCTCCGTGTTTAGTGCTGGAAATGCTTTTGTCATTCCTTCTCCAGCCACTTTCACAGATTTAATTCGCCACTCTCGCAAAACGGGTAGTGTGCTGTATTCTTCAAAAAAACAACATATTTATCGAATTTTCGATGACATCACCTTAGAAGAAGCTAAAAAGGCCATGTCTTACTCAAAGAATAATGTGCCTATGTTGCCCACGGCTAACAATATATTAACGTTAAGAATATGCCCTGCTGGCTTTAATTTCTGCGCCACGGCCATTGATAAAAGAACAGGTTATTTTGACATGAATATCTGGCAATGGCTTTGGGCGATTTTGGTCGGGGCGTTCTTTGGGATGTTCATGGCATTTAGTTGGGCGATTTTTAAGTCCAACCGTCGTTCACTGATTTACCGTTTAAAATACGCCATTAAAAATGATCAAATATATTCACTTTACCAACCTAAAATCCAATTAAATACAGGTGAAATCATTGGTGTTGAAGCCTTAGCACGTTGGCAAGACCAAGAACTGGGTACGGTTTCACCAGACCAATTCATCGCTTGTGCTGAGAAAAATAAACTCATCACCCCTCTGACGCAGCAGCTAGTGAAGAAAAATTTAGACGACATGTTGCGCTATTTGAAAGCCAACTCGGACTTTACCCTAAGCATCAATTTGTCCATCCAAGATCTTTCAAACCCAAGCTTCTTACATTTCGTTGAAAGGCAAGTACAGCAGAGAGGCATTCATCCAGGACAGATTATTTTCGAAGTGACCGAACGTTCCGCGGCACAAAGTGACGTATTAAAACAAGTCACCAAACGTTTCTTACGCAAAGGGTACCAAATTTCTCTTGATGATTTTGGTACAGGCTTTTCGAACTTGTCTTGGTTAACCGCCTTTGATCCTCATGAAATCAAAATTGATAAGATGTTTATTCAATCCATTGGCACTCAAACCGTCAACCAGATCACCTTAGACAGTATTTTTCTGTTGGTCAGTAAATTGGACGTGAAGCTTGTTTTTGAAGGCATTGAATCACTAGAAGAAGTCGATTACCTAACACAACACACCCCCAATGCCATTGGACAAGGCTGGCTATATTCAAAAGCAGTCGATACCGAGTCACTTGGTAAGCTGTTAAAAAATCAGCCGTTTACCTCCACTGCCTTCTTAACCAACTCACCAGACTAAGCTTTTTTAAAAGTCTAAGTTACCTAAATCATCAATGATTTTATTGGCACCTTGCTTGATATTTGACGACTGTTCAACGGCGCAATTCAACTGGACCAAAACCTCTTCAAGATCCTGTAATAATGCAAAATAAGATGCTTGAATAACCGCTATATCTTGTTCAGAGTTGTGTGACAAAGCCTCTGAAAGCTGACGACCTTGAACCAGCAACTGCTGCATTAGTTTTTCAGCTTGCTGTGTCGCAAGCGTCACCTCTTCAGTTTTGTCTGCCACCATATACGCATGCTGTTGCATGGACTCAAAAGCGTGATAAAAATGCTCAAAACTGTCTCTAATTAAATAGAGCAAACTGCCTTTGTGAAAGCGCTCTTCGATTAAATAGTGAACCCCTTCTCGTTCCACTCTTCTCATCAAATCATAAGCTCGATTAGGGTCATCCCCCAACACGCTAATCGTATTTCGATAGACCCACAATAACACGCCCAAGAGAAGTAAAAACGAAGCCACCGCAATCGCGATTACAAGATGAGTATACTGACGTAAGGTTTCATCCAACTCATCTAAATAAACGCCAATACCTATCATCCATCGCCAATCCGGCAACAAGGTCATGCCGTTCACTTTCACATACAAAGCATTTGAAGTAGCTTTACGGCTTTCACCAACAACAAACATGAAAGGATGTTCATCTAAATCATTGACATATTTAGGGTAAGAAGTCTGAAACGCCCCAACAACAGATTGTTTGACATGCACTCTCGCAATGCCATTTGAATCATTTGCCCAGATATAATAGTTATCAAATCGCATCGTAGATAACAGCGCTTCTACCTTTTCTTCCGCCTCTTCACGGGTCAGTATCTGATTCTTCTCTTGCTCTATATAGTAATTCGCCTGATTCACCGTAAATTTCAAAATCGACTGAATTTCATGCTTTCGAGCATCAATAAGACTCTCTTTTAAAGTATAAACAGACAAATAAGACAGTCCCGCAATAACTAAAAACACAACGAAAACAATCAAAGTGAATTTACTTGAAAGCTTCATACATTCTCTCTCAGAGTGATTTTGATTGATCCAACTATACGATGCTTAAGCCTAAATTAATTGTTTTTTTATGTAGTTGATTACCCCGTCATATCAAACCAATAAGTAAACGAAAATCACTATTATTCCCTTCCCTCAAATACGCGGATAGAACCGCTAAACTCCCACAACAAATCCAAGCCCACTAACTGCGTTAACAGAATCGTTCGGACTTCATAATACACCTCTTATTTAACTAGATTTTAACGTTAATAGGTGTCTAGTAAAGTCTGGGAAGTCCAGCTATTTAGAATATTGGAATATATAGAAGGCGATTATTCAAAATTAGCATCAAAAGGCAGAAACCAACCAAAAATCCCAAATACTCCAGAAAACGAAAAGCTACTTCAAACTTTACAGAATCTCGAAGTAGTAAATTCGTTCAAAAAAGTAGGGGATATTTTCAAAGTATTTAAAAAGCATAAATAACTGTTTGGTTAACCATGCAACGCCTTTAGCGCATGTTCAGGATCAGCATCGACAATTTTCAGCAAAGCACGTGCTGGCCCTGTTGGCTGACGACGGCCTTGTTCCCAGTTCTCTAAAGTACGTTTGCTAACCCCTAACAGGCTAGCAAAGCGACTTTGGCTTAAGCCGGTTTTTGTCCGAATCGCTTTTACTTCTGGCTCGGCAAATTCCGTGATGCGCGCCGCCGTGTTTTGGCCTTTTATGATGCCATCGGCTTGTTGCACGCTTTCCAGTAATTCATTAAATACACCGTCGTTCATAATGACCACCTTTCCACTATCTGTCTGAGAGTTTTGATTTGTGCATCGGTTAAGTTGTCTTGTGTGTTTTTTGGAAAAACATACAGCATGTAAACTTGATCATTATTGGTCATCCAATAATAGATGATCGCACACCACCTCTTTTACCACGTCCATCAACAGACCAACGAACCTTCCTCAAACCACCACTGTTCTTAATTAATACACCAAGATCAGGTTTAGCCACTAAGGCTTCCTGCAATTCTTTGTATTCGTCGTCATTCATTATTTCTCTGATGAGTTTAGTGAAGATAGACGTTTCAATAATCACCATACCATCACCAAATTATACGCCATTGGCGTAATTTGTCGATCAAAAATCAAACAGAAATAATGAAAAGCAGAAGACGCTAAAAAATAGTTTTTGAACATATAAGAATTCCTTTTCCTATAAATTTGATACATCCACCATGACGCTCTATTCCATTGGCGTCAAGAAAAACGAAAGCTAAGAAATCCTATGACCAAAAAAATCCCCATGTCATTTTTACAACATAGGGACTCTCAGTAAAGAATAAGAAAAACTAGAATCTTATCTGCAAAATGCCTTCCATCACTTCCCTAAGTTGCTGTTGGATAAAGGGTAATTTACTTTGATCCAAGTGATATTCGTTTTGCTGAGCGGCATTTTCATCTAGGTAGGTGGCTTGAGACAGTTCTAGCTGAATGGCGTGAATACCTTCTGCTGGCTGGCCAAATTGGCGCGTAATGTAACCGCCTTTGAATCGACCATTGAGCACTTGGGTGTAATTTGGTCGTAAGATTTGCGTGAGCATACCCGGTAGAGCCATATCACAAGATTCACCATTGTTGGTGCCCCAATTAAAGTCTGGCAAGTGACCTTCAAACAACATGGGCACTTCGGCGGCAATGCTGTGAGCATCAAATAAGACGGCATAACCAAATTTGTCTTTCAGGCGAGCTAGCTCTTTGGCAATGGTATCGTGATAAGGACGCCAGATTTGTTTTTTACACGCTTGGCGATGAGCTTCTGCGGGCGTTTTCTCAGCCTGAAAAACAGCTTCATCGATAAACAAAATATCAGGAAACAATCCCGTGGTTTTGGTCGCATAAAGGGGCTTGTCATCGTAAGGGCGATTCAAATCAATCACGTAACGAGAATAATTGGCTTTGATGCAACCAATACCCAAATCAGCCAGATCGCCATATAACTCAGGAATAAACCAATCCGTATCAGGCAATTTAGCCGCCAAATCCGTCAATCCCGCCGCCACTTCTGGGGTGAGATTCAAACCTGAGTGCGGCATACTGACCAATAACGGAGAATCACCTTGAGTAAACTCGAACGGAGACGCAATAGAGGATACAGATTCACTCATGATGTTAATTTTCCTTGCTGAATGCGCTGTTTCAATAACTGACCGCCCAACCAATAGCACAACTCACCGGGGCTTTCCACATCCCAGCAAACAAAATCAGCCGCTTTGCCAACGACCAAAGAGCCATGCGTCTCTGCCATACCAAGCGCTTGCGCTGCATGAATGGTGGCACCAGCCAAGGCTTCTTCTGGCGTCAAAGCAAACAAGGTACAAGCCATGTTCATCATCAAACGCAACGACAAAGCAGGTGACGTCCCAGGGTTGGCATCGGTAGCAATGGCCATTGGCACCTGATATAGACGTAACCAATCAATCGGGGGTTTTTGGGTTTCTTTTAAGGTGAAAAACGCCCCGGGTAACAAAACCGCTACTGTGCCTGCCTCGGCCATGGCTTGGACGTCTGCCTCTTCAATAAATTCAATATGGTCGGCAGATAACGCCTGAAACGAAGCCGCCATGCGAGTACCACCTTGTGAAGTAAGCTGCTCAGCATGAATTTTAACGGGCAAGCCCAAAGCTTTGGCTTTTTCAAAATAGCGTGATACTTGCTCAGTACTGAAAGCAATGCCTTCACAGAAAGCATCCACGGCATCCGCTAGTCCTAATGACGCAACCGTTGGTAAAACCTCTTCGCACAAATAGTCTACGTAAGCGTCTTTGTCATCGAATTCTGGCGGCATGGCATGAGCCGCCAGACAAGTCCGTTTCACATGAATCGGTAGTTGATCTTCTAACTGGGCTGCAACCCGTAGCATTTTGAGTTCGCTTTGCAGGGACAAACCATACCCAGATTTAATTTCAACCGTGGTCACACCGTCTTGCATCAGACTGCTCAAACGACGTTTGGCTGACGCCAGCAAGGTCGCTTCACTGGCATCACGAGTCGCCTTCACGGACGCGGCAATACCGCCCCCTTGTTTAGCAATCTCTTGATAGCTGACACCATTCAAACGCTGTTCAAACTCACCGGCACGGTTGCCACCGAAAACCAGATGCGTATGGCAATCAATCAAACCTGGCGTGACCCAACCACCCGCAAAATCATGCTCTTGTTGAGCCTCATAAGCTGGCAGTTTACTCATTTCGTCAAGCCACACAATACGACCGTTCCGAACGCCAATTGCCGCCTTTTCGATCACCGAAAAATGCCCATCTTGCATGGTCGCAACATGAGCACCATACCAAAGGCTGTCTAGAATCAAGGGGCGATCTGTGGGCCCCGTTGCCTGAGTCATAGGGTCTCCTTTAGGCCACACTTGGCAATAAGCCAGATGGCATCGCCCCGTTGTGAGCGGCTTCTTTTAGCAACTCATTGGCATTGGCTATGTCTGGAGCAAAGTAACGATCTTTATCATAAAAAGGCACACGAGCACGTAATGTTGCACGAGCCTGTTCTAATTTTTCGGTTGATTTCAACGGCGCACGAAAATCCAGACCTTGTACGGCAGACAGGATTTCAACCGCCAAAATACCACGAGTGTTTTCCGCCATGTCTTTCAGACGGCGAGCGGCGAACGTCGCCATAGACACATGGTCTTCTTGGTTTGCCGACGTAGGTAAACTGTCCACTGAGGCAGGGTGAGCATAGGTTTTGTTTTCGCTCGCCAACGCCGCCGCTGTCACTTGCGCGATCATGAAACCTGAGTTCACACCACCATTGTCTACCAAGAAAGGCGGCAATTTACTCAAATTACTGTCGATCAGTAACGCCATACGACGCTCAGACAAACTGCCAATTTCAGCGATAGCTAAAGCCAGATTATCGGCCGCCATGGCCACGGGCTCAGCATGAAAGTTACCACCGGAAATGATGTCACCTTCTGCAGCAAACACCAAAGGGTTGTCCGACACTGAGTTGGCTTCCACACACAGAGATTTTGCGGCGTTACGAATTTGTTCTAAACACGCGCCCATCACTTGTGGCTGACAACGCAATGAATAGGGGTCTTGTACTTTCTCACAACCCTGATGCGAGTCACCCAATTCACTGCTTTTACCCAACAAGTGACGATAAGCGGCAGCCGCATCCATTTGAGTCTGATGACCACGAACCTCATGAATACGCGCATCAAAAGGACTACGACTGCCCAATGCAGCCTCTACCGATAGCGCCCCGCAGGTCACAGCTGAAGCAAACAAATCTTCCGCTTCAAACAAGCCTTCTAATGCAAATGCCGTCGACGCTTGTGTACCATTCAATAACGCTAAGCCTTCTTTTGGCGCTAAGGTAATCGGCGACAAGCCAGCAACCGCCAAAGCCGCTTGGCCAGAAATGACTTCACCACGGTAACGCGCTTGGCCTTCACCCAGTAAAATAGTACTCATGTGCGCCAAAGGTGCTAAGTCACCCGACGCACCCACAGAGCCTTTTTTCGGGATGCATGGATACACTTCTTTATTGATCAAGGTAATAAGCGCTTCAATCACTTCTAAGCGAATGCCAGAAAAGCCTCGGGCTAAACTGTTGACCTTCAAGGCCATGATCAGCTTCACCGTACTGTCATCCATTAACTCACCGATTCCAGCGGCGTGAGACAAGACGATACTGCGTTGCAATTCTTCCAAATCGTCCGGCGCGATGCGAGTGTTGGCTAATAAACCAAAACCCGTATTAATGCCGTAGACGGTTCTGTCTTCGGCAATCACATCATTCACCACTTGAGTGCTGGCATGAATGGCTGGAATCGCCTGCTCATCTAAACTCAGTCGTACTGACTGACGACTAATTTGACGTAATTCATGAAGGCTCAAATGGCCTGGTTTAATCATTAATTCAAACATGGTGTTCCTCAATTTTTATAATATGTTTTTCATCTGCGTTTCCATATCGGATGACGCTTAATAACGTGTTCTTAACCGCAAATAAAAAACCAATACCGAGTAAGGCACTCGCCCTTACTCGGTATCTGTTTGTGTATTACTGTTTGCCGCTAATCATCGGCAGATGTAAATTTTGTTCTTTGGCACAGTCAATCGCAATATCGTAACCCGCATCCGCATGACGCATCACGCCTGTTGCAGGATCATTGGTCAATACACGGGCAATTCGTGCAGCGGCTTCGTCGCTACCATCACAAACAATCACCATGCCCGAGTGTTGGGAAAAGCCCATACCGACTCCACCACCATGATGTAAAGAGACCCAAGTGGCACCCGATGCCGTATTCAACATGGCGTTCAATAATGGCCAATCCGATACCGCATCGGAACCATCCTGCATGCCTTCAGTTTCACGGTTCGGGCTGGACACAGAACCGGAATCCAGATGATCTCGACCAATCACAATCGGCGCGGATAATTCGCCTGATCTGACCATTTCATTAAAGGCTAGGCCTAACTTAGCCCGCTGCCCTAAACCCACCCAGCAAATACGCGCTGGCAAGCCTTGGAATTGAATACGTTCACGGGCCATGTCTAACCAGTGATGCAAATGCGCGTCATCTGGAATCAGCGCTTTTACTTTAGCATCGGTTTTGTAAATGTCTTCTGGATCACCTGACAAAGCGGCCCAACGGAAAGGACCAATGCCACGACAAAATAGAGGACGAATATAAGCTGGTACAAAGCCTGGGAAATCAAAGGCATTTTCCACCCCTTCTTCCATTGCCATCTGACGAATATTATTACCATAGTCAAAAGTCGGAATGCCCATTTTCTGGAATGCGAGCATGGCTTCAACGTGTTTCGCCATCGACTGTTTTGCCGCTTTCACCACAGCCTGCGGCTCGGTTTGTGACTTCTCACGATACACTTCCCAACTCATGCCCAAAGGCAAATAACCATTTAGTGGATCATGAGCTGAGGTTTGGTCGGTGACCATATCTGGACGGATTCCACGTTTTACCATTTCCGGTAAAATGTCGGCAGCATTACCACACAAAGCAATGGAAACCGCTTGACCTGCTTCAGTGTACTTTTTAATGCGCACTAAAGCGTCATCTAGGTCAGTTGCTTGCTCATCCACATAACGAGTACGCAAACGGAAATCGATACGACTTTGCTGACATTCAATGTTCAATGAGCAAGCGCCTGCCAAGGTCGCCGCCAAAGGTTGTGCCCCCCCCATGCCACCTAAGCCTGCGGTTAATACCCAACGACCAGTTAAATCGCCTTCATAATGCTGACGTCCCGCCTCAACAAACGTCTCATAAGTACCTTGTACAATCCCTTGACTGCCAATGTAGATCCACGAACCTGCCGTCATCTGACCATACATTGCCAAGCCTTTGGCATCCAACTCATTAAAGTGTTCCCAGTTTGCCCAATGAGGCACTAGGTTAGAGTTAGCAATCAATACACGCGGCGCATTTGAATGGGTCTTAAATACCCCGACAGGTTTACCCGATTGCACCAATAGGGTTTCGTCTTCTTCTAAATTCGTTAATGACTCCACAATTTTGTCATAACATTCCCAATCCCTTGCCGCTCGGCCAATACCGCCATACACCACAAGCTCTTCTGGGTTTTCAGCAACATCCGGATCAAGGTTATTCATTAGCATGCGCATGGGTGCTTCGGTAAACCAAGACTTTGCCGTTAAGGTGTTTCCGGTAGCGGCTTTTACTACGCCAGCTCGGTAACGTTTATGAGGAGTATTAGAATGAGCCATGTTAGTCACCTTTTTGGTCATTTTTAGCAATTTAACTTTTAAATGTATATACAACTTAAAATAAAGATAGTGAGTTCGTTTTTCAGATGCAAGCTATTTTTCGACCAAATTGGCGAAAAAACCCACAGAAATGGCTGAACAAAAAATCAAAAACCACATAATCTCAATAAAATCAGTGAGATATCAAGAGAGTAAAAAACATTAAGAATGGGAGATAAAATGACAACTTGTATATACATTATTTTTTGAACTAAACTTAGTGAATTAACATTCACTAGGCTAAAGACGATGCATCACACCCACACTCAACCAATCCAACACTTTTTTGCCAAACAGGCGTTGCTACCAACTGGCTGGGCTGAAAACGTGCTGTTTGCCGTCCAAGAAGGTCATTTTCTGTCAGTCACTGCAAACAGTCAGGCGACAGCAGACTGCACCTTCTTATCAGGTCCAGTGTTACCCAGCATGCCAAATTTGCATTCCCACGCCTTTCAGCGAGTCATGGCGGGCATGGCGGAAGTCTGCTTGAACCCTGATGACAGTTTTTGGAGTTGGCGTGATCTGATGTATAAGATCGTTCAAAAACTTTCCCCAGAGGACGCTAAAGTCATCGCCAGCCAGCTCTACATCGACATGCTAAAAGCTGGTTATACACAAGTGGGGGAGTTTCATTATTTGCATCATGATCTGGGTGGACAGCCTTATTCGGACCCAGCCGAAATGTCGAAACAGATACTGGCCGCCGCGGATGAATCCGGCATCGGGCTCACGTTACTGCCTGTACTTTACGCCCACTCAGGCTTTGGTGGACAAATGCCGAATACAGGGCAAGCTCGTTTTGTCCATTCAACAGAAGACTACCTCGCCCTTTTTCAACAATGTGAACACAGCTTAAAACCACACACTTTGCACCAGCTGGGGATCTGCTTCCATTCACTGAGAGCGGTCACGCAAGAACAAATACAACAGGTTCTGCCCGCATTGGACTCACACTACCCCATTCATATCCACATTGCCGAACAGCAAAAAGAAGTCAACGACTGCTTAGCATGGAGTGGTCAACGACCGGTTGAATGGCTGCACAATGAAATCGGTTTAAACGAACGCTGGTGTCTAGTTCACGCCACTCACTTAAACCATGACGAACTCACTGCGATCGCTCAGCAGGGTGCAGTTGCAGGGTTATGTCCAACAACGGAAGCCAATTTGGGAGATGGCATTTTCCCCGCCGTGGAGTTTGAACTTGCCAAAGGACGTTGGGGCATTGGCTCGGACAGCCATGTCAGCTTGTCACTGGTGGAAGAATTACGAGTGCTGGAGTACAGCCAACGATTACGAGATCAACAACGTAATCGACTTTATCGTCAAGGTGAAAACCGGATTGGTGACAACCTTTACCAACAGGCTCTGTTGGGCGGCAATCAAGCGTGTCATGTGTCTTTTGGCTTGCAACCAAAACACCGCGCGGATTTTATCGTGCTCGATCCAAACTCGCCTTTTGTCGCCGCCAGTCATCCAAAAGACTTGATCAACCGTTGGCTATTCGCCACCAATGAAAACCTGATCAAGGATGTTTTTGTGGCTGGCCAACATACTATTAAGAACTTTCATCATGAACAAGAAGAGCAACATAAAGCCGACTTCATCAAGGTCATCAAAAAGGTGATTTACGATGCTTAATGACACGTCGATCTTCTCGATCATAGAACAAGCGGATTACCCAATCGTGCCATGGAAAAATGGTCTAGGACACACCCGAAACATTGCCCGCCTGTCGGATGAACAAGGTTTGCAATACCGCATCAGTCAAGCGTCTGTGGTGGAGAACGGCTTATTCTCCGACTTTAGTGGTTTGCACCGAATCCTGATTCTACTTTCTGGTCATGGGCTCGCCATGACACACCAGAATGAACAGGGCATGCAACACATCCGGCTTACTAAGGTATTGGAGATGGCGCAGTTTTCAGGCGGTGACCAAACCTTTGCGTCACTCACTGATGGTCCCATTGAGGATTTGAATGTCATGGTGAGAGAAGCCGACACCAAGGCTCAAGTGATAGCACGACAGGCCCCAACTGAGTTGGCATTCGATCCCATTCAATCAAATGCGCTACTGCATGCTATTTACTGTGCTGAGGAATGTGAACTGTATGATCATCACGCAGATCGTTTCCATTCTTTCTCCGCACACAGTTTTATCACTCTCCTAAATTCAGAAATGGACCCAAACAGCCTGAGAAAAAGACCACTGGATTTAATCAGAGGTCGAGTCATTCAGATTCAAATAATGAAAACACCATCGTCGTAGCAGGCTCGAACTTTACAAACCTCAAATAAACTAACGTCCGAAGTGACCAAATAACTGGAATCGGGCCCCTGGGTGGAGTAAACGCGCGACCGTCACTATGTCTTCTCCAGACCAAGTACGGCGTTTAATTTGCAAACAAGGTTCTTGCGGTGAAATTTGCAAACGCTGACATTCTTCCGGATTGGGCAAAATGGCTTCCACCAAATGTTCGCCTTCCGTCATGGGTGCCACGCTCATCAAATACTCATAAGAAGTATGGGTTGAAAAATCTTGCTGATCATAGTCCGGCGCCAAACTGGCGTTGACAATGCGCTCTTCGATTTGAATGGGTAAATCGTTTTCAAAGTGCAAAACAACGGAACGAAAAATAGGATGGTTGGTTCTGACGCCCAAGCTAACGGCTTCTTCCACACTGGCTTTGGCCGATTCCAACACCAAGAGTTCGGATTTATGTTGATGGCCCCGAGCGGCAATTTCTTCAGCGATATTATGTACTTCAAATAACGCCGAATGGGCTTTTTTCTCCGCCACAAAGGTACCCAAACCTTGGTGACGAACTAAGAAGCCTTCTGCCGTCAATTCACGCAACGCACGATTCACCGTCATACGGCTCACGCCCAAGGCTTTGACCACTTCCAGCTCAGACGGAACACGCTGATTCACTGACCATTCGCCAGAGGTAATCTTTAGCACAATCGCCTGTTTTAGCTTGGCGTATATTGGCTGTGAGACATCTGGCAGATCCTCAAACAGGTTAGCGACGTTTATTGTTGTTGGCTCAGACACAAGGCGTTCCATTAGCACATGAATGTGTGCAAATTATACCGTTAGTCAACCAAAACAAACAATTACAACAAGACTATATTGGCATCATCCACAAGGCTGCTAACCATGAAAGCCCCATTAACAAGGAAAAAATGACACCCCATCTAGGTGTGGTTGCTGATAACCCCACCTGTTTCTTACGACCACGAACCATGGCGTCAATGAGTCGCTCTTTCAAATGCACCTCATGATAGAGCACAGCCAGAACATGCATCGCCACCAGCCCCAGCAACCAATTTGGTAAAAAACGATGTATTGAGACTAAAACACTGGACACCTCTTCGGATACCAATCCATTAAAGGGGCCAAACCAGAAAATATCATCACTACTAAAGAGCCCTGTCCCCCATTGCACAGATAACAAGGTCAGTAATGCCACCACCATCAAAGCACCTAACGGATTGTGACCAAGATACGACTTAGGCTGTCCTTGTAGCAAGGATTTGGCGAAATACCATACCCGTTTTGGCCCTCTTACAAATTGTCCAAACAAGGCATAACGAGAACCGTAAAAACCATACAAGACCCGAGCAATGATGACACTCGATAAGCCATAGCCAAAATAGAAATGGAACTGAAGATAATCTTCTTCCGCTTTACCTGTGATGATCAAACCCGTAAACAATACCACCATTAACCAATGGCTTAATCGTACTGGCCAATCCCAAACTAATGTTGATTTCATTTTCATCCCCTGCCCGTTTTGAAAATCCCATCTTTATATTTGTAAAACAATCAGATTAGACACTATGCTACAAAAGTCACCTTAGGAAAATCCCCGCATGACATATTGCAAAGATGCGCATGATAAAACCACTGATGGCAACCCTGTTTTAACAAGCATGCTTTGACAAAAGCAGGTTTAAAACGACACGTTTAAAACGAAAAGTGGGCTGAGTTCAATATGATCCTATTACTGTTTGCTCTCGTGTGCTTAGGGCTATTACTGACCTTATATGCCAATGCCTTTAAAGGGCGTTTTTTCAAACGTCATCATTTGTTGGTGGATTTAGACATAGAAACCGTCAACGAACACTTGCAAGACCTCAATAGCTGGACAAACTGGCTGCCTTGGTTGCTGTTTGAGAAACAGGCGCAGATTGAATTGGAATACGCCAATCCACTATCCCCTTTGCCATCCTGTTTAGTCTGGCGAGGAGATCTAATTAAACAGGGCAGCCTATCGTTAGAAGCCGCCCGCCCTAATGCCCTTTATTATCATACATTGGTAGCAGCGCCCGCTTTTTATCCCTGCGATTTTCATTTCAATTTAGACCTCACAAAACAAAAACACGGCACCTTAATCAGCTTCCAAGTGACAGGAGAGCTGCCTTTTCTAAAATGTTGGCAACAAGCTGATTATGCTATTCGAGCCGATAAAGACGCCGAGTTAGCCATGTTGTTACTCAATGCTGACCTGCAAACAAAAGTGGTACAAGACGCCGATGAAATGGAGCCCTTTGAATTCCTAGCCCAAACCCGACTCGACAATTTAGATGCTGTGACACGCCCATTTACTGTGAATCATCAGCCCATGTCCCAAAAAATGGATCAAGGATTTCATGATTTAATGACCACGTTAGGCCCTGAAAATCCACCAGCGGGCCCCAGCTTTGCGTTATACCGGCAAGTTGACTTAGCCAATCATGTCTTCACAGGCCGTTTGGGGATTCCCGTGCAAAACATGGCGCCCTGTGAACTGTGCCCTGAACGCATTGTGTTACCTGGGAACTATTTGGCCTTACGCTATACGGGACGTTACCAACATTTGTCCGTAGCATGGCATGTACTCTATCAATTCATGCGACTGCGTAAGCTCAAGCCTCATCGCCATCGCGAAGGCATCGAAATTTTTGAAGTCGGTCCAGCACATGCGGAACAGCCAAAGAATTATGTCACTCGAATCTGTTTACCGATTAAAACATTGGCCTGAGGCACATTTTATGGGACAGTTTAAAACCCATATTGTTTTATTCGGTTAAAAAATCCATATGTTAAAATCACCTACGTATATTGCCCTCGTCGACAGTCTGGTTCGCATCCTTCTGACTATCATCATTTTTTATACTGTCGAGTATTTTTTTGCTGTTCAAAATACACTCGTGTTGGCTCTCGTTTCAGTGGTGATCGCCCATGTGGTTTTTCGAAGTTTCCTCTCCTTATTACGTCGTCAAAAAAAGCAACACGATGTAGACTCAAACTCAGAATAACGGCTAATCAAGCACCCCCTGATAAGCACGACATAGGCTCAATGGATGAATCACCTGGTCGTTTAGATTCATTCAACAAGAGCTAGCTATGAACACACTTTATCAACAACATATTGCCACTCTGATGCAGCGCTATGAGAACGCCATGGTGCATTTTAAATTAGAGGCGATTGTCATCGCTTCAGGGCATAAAACCTACTATTTCCAAGACGATCACAGTCATCCATTTCATGGCTATTCAGGGGCACAACAATGGCTGCCTTTTGATATTGGTGCAGACACCTTCCTGATTATCCAGCCTGGGCAGAAACCCACTTTAGTCTGGCCAATAAGAGACGACTTCTGGCATGCCCCTAATCCCATCCCTGAAGGAGAGTGGCAAAATAACTGGCATATTGAGCCAGCACGTCGCGACGATAAATGGTTTCAAAATCTGCCGAAACAATCCGCTTGGCTTGGGCCAAAGTCAGACCTAGAAAAACGGGATATTACATCCTGCGATGGCTTAAACGCCTATGTGGATTTTGCCAAAGCAGTGAAAACACCGTTTGAAATCCAAGCACTGCAGCAGGCAAGCCAATCCGCCGTCCATGGCCACCTTGCTGCCAAACAGGCGTTTTTGGAAGGCAAAAGCGAATTGGATATTCATCTGGCCTTTTTATCGGCTAGCCAACAAACCTCTGCACAAGAACCTTATCCTGGCATTGTCGGATTGAATGAGCATGCAGCGGTTTTGCACTATGAGCACAAAGCCATTAACGCCCTGCCGAACTCTCGTACCTTGCTGATTGATGCCGGTGCCAATTGTCATGGCTATGCCAGCGACATTACTCGCACCTATACCCGCCACCAAGATGATTTCTCTGCTCTGATTACGGGGTTAGATACCTTAGAACAAAGCCTATGCCAGCAAGCTACGACAGGCGTGGCGTTTCGAGACTTACACCAGTCCTGTTTAGTCGATGTTGCGCAGCTGCTGAAAGACCATAAAATCTGTTCATTAGGCATTGAAGAACAACTTGAGAAACGCATTCCGCAAGTCTTCTTTCCACACGGTTTAGGGCATTTATTAGGTTTGCAGGTACACGATGTAGGTGGCCATCAAATCGATTCATCAGGGCAACTTAGTATGCCTGATGATCATGCCCCCTTTCTGCGACTCACTCGAACCTTGGAAGAAGACATGATTATCACCATTGAACCCGGTCTGTATTTCATCCCGATGTTAATCGAGAAAATGCAAGCGGAAGTCGCCCACCATGGTTGTGATTTAGAACGCATTCAACATTTCATGCCTTTCGGTGGTATCCGCATTGAGGATAATCTGCAAATCAAATCCGAGTCATCGATCAATTTAACTCGCCAAGCCTTCCAAGCCTTGGAGTGAGAATTAATATAAAGCAATGCCTTCAACGGAAAGGGTCACCAACAGGGATGTTTCAACAATATTTGTCCGTGATAAAATTTTCAGGCGGCCTTATTCAATAAAATGAGTGAAAAATATGCCTTTTTCGCCTAAAAATGCCATTTTTCCGAGGGTTACCTATAACTAAACCGACATAAAATGAGTAAAATATGGAATAGATAGTCCCTTTTCTCGTGAACTACTCATAAGCTAAAGTAATCGACGTTGCCGATTATTTACTCGTTCAACAGTAAACGACAATAATAATAACATTTTGACCTTAATTGATGTGCTCAACTAAGGCTAACCGGAGACACTATGAAAAAAACAACAATAGCACTACTAGCCGCTCTATCCATCACATCCACGGCAAGCCTTGCAGCGTATCCAGATAAAGACATCCAAGGTGTCATCATGTGGGGAGCAGGTGGATCAACGGATACCGTTATGCGTTCCGTCGCACCTTATGCAGAAGAAGCACTTGGCACCGACTTAATTTTGTCGAACAAGAGTGGCGGTGTTGGCGCGATTTCGATGAAATACGTCAACAAGAAAAAAGCCGACGGTTACACCTTGTTAATGGGTGCCGAAAATCCTCAAATGCATAAAGTTCTAGGCCTATCGAACGTTGACTACAGCGATATGATTCCTGTGGCCATTCTTGCTCGTGGTGTGCCAATGATCGTCGCAAGAAACGATGCGCCTTATAATACAATGCAAGAGCTGATCAATTACATCAAAGCCCATCCAGGTGAAGTGAAAATTGGTTCAACAGGAAAAGGTGGGTTACCTTCCATCATCATGGCGATGATTGAGTCCCAAGTAAAACTTGATTACATCAGCATCCCATACAAGGGTGACGGCCCAGCTCTCACCGCCATTCAAGGGAACGCTATTGATGTCATGCCGGCCGTATTAGGTGCGACAAAAGAACAGATCAAAGCGGGCCGCATGAAGGCCATTGGTCTAATCGATAATCAAGCAAACCCTATGCTGCCTAACGTGGCTCCGATCACGGACACACTTCCAGGCCTAAACAGCTACCTTCCTTGGGGTCCATTTTTTGGCGTTTTCGTTCGCAAAGGTACGCCTGATGAAGCGGTTAATAAATTAACCAGTGCTTTCTCAACGGCCGGTGCGAGAGAGGAATTTACGTCAATGATGAGCAATCGTGGTTACTCTGTGATGAACATTTCTGGGCAAGAAGCCGTCGATTTCCTAGACACTTACCGCTCTGTCTCGTCTTGGTTGGTTTACAACGCGGGCGTTGGAAAGTTCTCTCCTGAGAAGTTTGGCATCCAAAAACCATAACCAGAAGCCTTTCACTCTATCGATTAAGAGACATCCCTTTTATAAGGCGATGTCTCTTCTCAATTCTGTTTTATCTGGAGAAATCATGTCCAGTCATGAATCCATACCCGAAACACGTAAACCGGGCGAACGTCTTTTCGGCTTTCTGCTGATCATAGGCAGCGTTTATTTGTTTTGGCAGTCATACAAGATTTCAGGTTTCAGTGATCTAAGCTCTGCAGGAGCTTTCCCTATGGCGACAGCCGCCACTATGCTTTTGGCTTCCTGCATTGTCTTTGTGAATACCTTAAAACTGCCAGCCACCCAAGGAATGGACTTCTTCTCTCACTGCTTTCCGCCTATTGTGGCGATTATTATGGCACTGATTTTGATCTATGCCGTGGTGCTGGAAAGCCTTGGCTTCATACTTTCCAGTTTTATCTTTTTATTTATTAGCATTCAATTTCTGTATCGCCGCAGTGTGTTAACAACACTGGCTATCAGCCTATTATCCTTGATTATGGTCTACATTGTGTTTCGTCTCGTTTTCCAAGTTGTGCTGCCTGAAGGCATCGTACCTGAACGCGATATCATCGCCTCAATAACCGCCTTGTGGAGATAGTCACCCATGGATGCTTTAAATTATTTTGCCATGTCTTGGCTTTCTCCTGACTTATTAGCGCTCACAGCTTTAGGTACTTTTTTGGGTATTTATGTCGGCGCGATACCAGGACTATCGGTTACCATGGCCGTTTCCATCTTAATTTCCTTTACCTTCTCATGGGATGTGAACAACGCACTTTGCCTGATGGTTGGGGTGTATATGGGCGGTGTTTACGGTGGTTCTCGTACGGCGATTTTACTGAATATTCCCGGTGCACCTTCCGCAATTGCAACGGCTTTGGATGGTTATCCACTCGCTAAAAAGGGTCTAGCTGGCGAAGCCATCGGCTTATCCACTGTGATGTCAGTGGTCGGTGGTTTTATCGGAATATTTGTTCTGGCTTTGGCCGCTCCCTCCATTGCCGAATTTGCCATCACCTTCCAACCTCGTGACTATATGATGTTGGGGATTTTAGGCATCATGCTGGTAGGGTCATTATCGGGTAGCAGCTTAGCAAAAGGTATTTTTGCCGGTGCATTTGGCTTACTGATCGGTACCGTTGGTTTAGATCCAATGACAGCCGATGAACGCTTCACTTTCGGCATAATTGAACTTTGGGATGGCATCAACCCTGTTGCCGTGATGATTGGTATGTTTGGTATTTCAGAAGCCTTACACCAACTGCAACATATGAACAAAGCGGTCATCAAGCAAAAGATATCGCGCATCATTCCAAGACTCTCTGATGTCAAAAAATACCTGCCACTTAGCATACGAACTTCGTTTATTGGCGTTATTGTTGGCGCTTTACCAGGAACCGGAGGCGACATTGCGGCATTGATGGCGTATGACCACGCAAAACGAACGACAAAAGACCCAGATGTCGCATTCGGTGAAGGTGCAAAAGAAGGTTTAATCGCCCCAGAATCGGCGAATAACGCCGCTGTTGGTGGAGCCTATATTCCTATGCTAACACTTGGCATACCGGGAGATGCGGTCACCGCCGTGTTCATCGGCGCCTTATTCATTCATGGCTTAAACCCCGGTCCACTATTGATGGTTGAACAACCTCATATGTTCTGGTTCACCGTGGGCAATTTAACGCTGGCCAATCTCTTTATTCTCGTATTTGGCTTAACTGGCATCAAGTTATTTTCAAAAATAGTGGAATGCCCAAAAGGCATTTTAATTCCACTCATCTTCCTGTTATCTATTGTTGGCGCTTACGCCATTAACAACGCGATCACGGACATTTGGTGGATGCTCGCTTTTGGGGTCTTTGGCTACTTTATGCGTCTCTACGGTTTTCCTGTTGGCCCCGTAATTTTAGGGGTGATCTTAAGTTCCTTAACAGATGAAAACTGGCGACGAGCTATTTTGACTGAACGAGGCAGCGTCATTGATCTATTCGCTCACATGTTTACCAGCCCATTATCTGTCGTATTATTGATGACCATAGTGTTGATTTTATTTACGAAAACACCGCTTTGGACAAAAATGATCAAACCGAAATTGTTCAAAATTTAAATAATCCTAAAGGTCTGCTGCCTTTCTAGCAGACCTTTTTCTTCTACAAGAAAATCACCTTAACGTTTTACTAAAACTTCTCCCTCACAAACCATGCATTCTTGTCTTTCATAGCCATAACCCCATTCGAAAACAGTCCATGGCGGATGGCTCACCTAGAAATCGGCTCGACATTTAACCTATAAAACAGATATCACTTTGCTCTTGTAAAAAGGCCTGTGGATTTGCTCGTACTGTCCCTTACGTTTTTAGAGGGTCAGTAGAATCAGAGAATCTATCAATAGAAAGGAAATCATTATTCTCGAAGGAAAGCATGGAAAGGATTAGAGAAACCAGAGAAGAAAACCTTCTCTGGTTTAAAAAACACATCTGGATCGGTTATCTCTATGGCTAAGGAAGGTACGAACAAGTTCACTGGCGTCAGCGTGGGAATCACTCTCTTTTATTCGAGGCAAGTTTGGCCGTCCAATATAAATATATTGGCAACAAGCTTAACAAAGAATTAAGAGAGCTTAGCCCACGCCCTTCGGATCTTTCAGAAGACTTATTCGCACCTTCCTTAGGTATCTTGTTTCACTTCCTGCCGTGCCTGAGCAGCAAGACGAACAAAGGCATTCGCTTCACCATAACGGCTGTAATCCCCAACCCGTTGAACCACTTCAAAGAAAACACCGTGTACTTCTTCTGTGTAAAAGTGAAAGAATTCCCCTTCCTCATTTCGATCATACATGATGTTGTGAGACTGAAGCTTAGCCATCAATTCTGGGGCAAGACCAAAACGCGCTTCAAGGTCTCGATAATAATTTTGCGGAATGGGTAACTGCTTTTCTCTGTCGATGTTCCTCGCCGCCGCAAAAATATCATCACAAGCAAAGGCAATTTGATGAACCCCAGACCCTTTTGATTTGTGCATAAAACGCTGAGCTGATGCACTGGGTGCATTTGTCATATTCAAAGGTATGCGAACACGCTTATCCTTGCTTAAGGCTGTACGACTAACAACCAAACCATGAATATCCGGTAAATCTTGGCTAGCATCAATATCAAATCCAAATAGGGACTTATAAAAAAACGACGCCGACAGAAAGTCTGTATTGGACACAGTCTGACCTATGTGGTCAAACCGTGTTAAACCAACCCCATCCTCACCTTGAATGCCCTGAATGGGTTTAAAATCAACCTCAAAGAAGCGTACCGCCGCATCACTATTCACTAAATACACTAGGCTGTCACCTATGCCTTTTAACGCGGGAATATTCAGCTCACTCGGACCAGTTTGATTATTGAATTGTTCAACACGGTAACGCTCAGCAAGCAACAATGTTGCTTTTACATCTTCACTAGCAAACGCCATCGCACACACGGACACACCATGATTCTTAAAATAAGAATGTGCCTGACTCTTTGGCTCACGGTTTAAGATCAGGTTGATGTTTCCTTGGCGCATCAAGCTGACTTCTTTGGAGCGATGCTGATGCGTCTCATGAAAGCCAAGTTGCGCTAACGTATTTGTTAATGCTTTACCGCTTTCACCTTCGATGGCAAATTCAATGAACTCCACTTCACTGATTTTTGGCGCGCAAACAGGCTCAATGCGATCCTCTTTTTTACTGACCGTTTGATCGTCCAACCAGATCAAAGAACGCATACCATCAATGGCTTTATTCAATGGCGAAGAAGAACGAAACTCGTCATTGAAAATTTCATGAGACAGATAATCATTGAACCCCTTGTCCTTAAGCACCTGTAAGAACTCAACGACTGGCATATCACCTTGACCAGGAAAACAACGAAAATGACGACTGTATTGCAGTACATCCATTTGCAAGCTTGGTGCATCGGCCACTTGCACTAACGCAATTTTACTCAATGGAATATCATCACGAAGCACATCCAAAGTGTTACCGCGCGAGAACATATGGAAGGTATCCAGAATGATCCCTAAATTAGGATGATCAACCCGTTTCACTAACTCCCAAGCGTCAGTGTAATCCGCAATGTGATATCCCCACGCCAATGCCTCGTAGCCCAACATAATGCCTTCACGTTTGGCCATATCCGCCCAAACATGAAGATCATTCGCACATACATCAAGGTCAGCAGAAGAGTACGGTTGCACATTACTACAAAATAATAAACGGCTTGTCCCTAACTCGTGAGCCACTTCCATCTTGCGCTCTAACATGACGCCTTTTTGCGAACGCATAGGTTCTGGCATGCCTTCCATATCACGAAATGGCTGCAAGGCAATAATGTCCAGGCCTAAATCTTCTGCCATCAAACGCACATCTCGTGGAGTACCGTCAAACTGGGTTAAATCATTTTCAAAAATCTCAACCCCCTGAAAACCCGCTTTAGAAGCCGCTTCAAACTTTTCTCTTAGGGTTCCTGACAAAGTTACGGTAGCGAGCGCTGTTTTCATTATTGTCTAATCCTCTGTATTACATAACTAAATCAATATATAAAAAGTTGAACCATCTCGGGCCAAAAGTGTTGTGATAGCCTTTATTTTTTGATGCTAGCACAGGATTTATTAAATATAAGGGGATTCATTAATGAAAAAATGCACCTAAAATATATCGTAAAAGGAATACATGACTACTTCCCTTTTAGAATGTTGAGGAGTGTAATTGTTTTAATACTGCTCTATATTGATACGGCCCTGTTTATGAGGCTAAACAGATAATCCGAAAGCATCCGCCACACCAATAGGAAACATGTCTATGCTAGAAAACCGCATAAAATATCGACACCTGCAATGTTTCTTAGAAGTTACCCGTCAAGGGAGTGTTGTGCGTGCCGCCGATGCACTGGCACTCACACAACCTGCCGTGTCAAAGAAACTCAAAGAACTGGAAGACATTCTTGGCGTACGTTTACTCGAGCGAAGTAAAAAAGGCGTTGAATTAACCGCTTTTGGTAATGTTTTTTTAGAACATGCCAGTACCAGTGTGGCGGCCTTAAGAGAAGGCACAGAGCGTGTCGCTCAGGTACAAAAAAAAGGCTTGATTCGCCTCAGTATTGGCGTACTCCCCACCGTTGCCACAAGCATTTTGCCCGAGTCAGTAAAACGCTTTCGTACCAACACATTGGATATCCGTTTACACCTAGTATCAGGCGCAAATTCTACTTTAATGAGTCAATTACGCATCGGTGAACTGGATCTTGTGGTTGGTCGTTTAGGTGTTCCAGAAACCATGTCTGGTCTTTCCTTTCAACACCTCTATTCAGAACAAGTGTCTTTCGTCGTAAGGCCTGATCACCCACTTCTTAGCAAAGCAAACTTTCAGATCAGCGACATTAATGAGCACACCGTTTTGTACCCACCAAAAGGCTCGATTACAGCCCCCTACGTAGATCGTTTTTTGTTATCACAAGGCGTATCGAACCTTCAAGATCGCATAGATACAATCTCAGACTCATTTGGCAAAGAGTTTATTCGTAATAATGATGCTGTCTGGATCGTCTCTCGAGGTGTAGTCGCCCGGGAAATAAGTGATGGCGAACTGGCTGCTCTGCCAGTGGATTCAAAAGAAACATTAGGTGCGGTAGGGTTAACAACACGTGCAGACTCCCATCCCTCCACAGCCTTGAAGCTCTTTATGGCCGCAGTACGAGAAACGGCTCAAACATTAGACAGTTACTATAATCCCGCCGATCATCATAAAGACTTCTCGGCAATCTAAACGCCAGACAATACCTTGTACGGTGATCACTCTCGTCCTGCCTGCTGCTTATTATCGCAGGGGGCGTTTGGCAAAATCATCAAGGTCACAAGGGGAATGTCGCCATCACGATACTTCTCAATAAAAAAGCACTCTCAATGAGCGTGCTTTTAGACAAATCTATGAATTTGTTGAGAGGCGAATAAGCTAAATTAAGTCACTAACTACCTGACACTTTTCTCGAAACAAATCCCAAACGAGAGAAGCATCTGAAATAGACTTCCCAGTGAAGATTTCAAACGCATCAATGCCTTGATAAAAAAACAAATCAAAGCCCGACACAATTTGTAAGCCTTTTCTGCTTGCTTCAATGAGAAACTCGGTATCCATCGGCGTATATACCGCATCAAACGCCCACTTCTGACCACCAATAGACGCCGCTTCAATCGGCATTCCAGGGCTTTTAAAATGACCAACTGGGGTACAATTAACCAAACCATCGGCCTCTTTTGCCGCTGCAGCAATCTCTTCTTTCGCCACATAACGAGCGTTAAAGCCATATGCATTGATTGCATCAACCAAAGATTTCGCACTGGCTTCGTTTAAGTCTGTTACCAACAACTCGGTCGCACCAACATCAAACAATGCAAAGCCAATCGCCCGCCCCACACCACCGGCGCCAATCATCAGCACTTTACCGGCAGGCTGATCACCAACACGTCCCTTATAACCACGAATAAAGCCACTGTAGTCAGTATTAAACGCACACACTTTACCGTCTTTAAGCAACAAGGTATTCGTCGCGCCGACTTTTTTTACCGCCTCATTGACGTCATCCGCACTGTCTATGGCGATCTGCTTGTAGGGAAAAGTCACATTAACCCCCACAAAACCAAGTTCACGAATTTCAGCTAATTTTGTACAAAACGATTGCGCACTACTGTCTTCTGGTTCCTGTAATTGATAATCAACAGGCAGTTGATTTAATTTACCCAACAAATCATGTAATGAAGGTGAGCGAGAAGAGTTGATTGCTTGACCAATAAGACCAAGATTTACCATTGTCATGTCTCCCAACGTATACCAAATATCGGATCTAACAGGGCACAACGGCACATCAGACCAACATAGTAACTAAAGAAAGTTGCCGTTAAAGAACACTCTAATAAGCAACGGTGTAGAATCACTTCTATCAAGGAATTATCACCTGCGTGGCAGAGGAAACCTGATCCTTGCTAAGCGAATCCGTTGTAAGAAAATAAAAGCCTACACCAAGAACCCTTTCTTGAATCATGAAAGTTTAGGAATACGAAGAGACGAAAAAATCATAGGTGCTATTGGTCCCCCTTCATAACCAACCGCTAAAGCAACGAATAAAGTGCGACTATCACACTGTCTGCCTTGTTATTGATAAAACCATAACTAGCTTTTAGCTTTGGCCTTATTCTCATGGTAGGACGCTCATCAAATTGCAGTAATAAGCCAACGACGCTCACCAAACGTTTGATCGTAAAACGAAACAGGTTGAAATCCTCGACATGATACAACCCATATTGAAATGGTTATTTTCAATGCAAACTAACCATAGATTGATTACGTATAACTGTTTGTCCTAATTGACTATTTAGACAGTTAAACATCGTCTAAGTGATTAATTTTGGTGCAGGGAGGTTTTTCTTAACCAAATTGGTGCGCTTTCCTTGCTGTGGAAAAACTCGACCGTTTTAGAATCTACTGCAAACAAAATTTAATTCAGTACAAACTTCTAGACATTTGTTTAGACCGCAGAACATCAAACTAAACTTCTGCTTATACCAAACTATGGCAAATATATTGCTTTTTTTAAGTCATCCCCCTATCACAACTACATTGAAGTAGTTGCATGAATGCAATGGAGCATTTAAAAACATGACACTAAAAAGTAAAAGTATGGCCCTTTCTCCTAAGGAGTTAAGTTGGTTACCTTGGTTTGGCGCAAATGGACGCCTTTCATTGTTTCGATCTTGTTATTTAAACAAAAACACCTATCAGACCGTTGAAAAAACCTTTGAAGGCATCGCCAATACGCGTGTTAAGTTGCTTGATAACTGGGTTAACAATCAGTGGTCGCAACTTGAAGTATTGTTAGAAATCATCTCAGAGAGCTTTCCCAATATTGAAACCAGCGCCCTCGAAGAACGTTTCAATATAGTGCCTGACGTCAGTGAATACTTTGTCATTGATGCCGAAGGCAAGGTCATTAATTCCACTGAAAAAAGTCGAATTGGACAGAACGACCTACCGGCTAATGCTGTCTCGGAAGGGTTAAAAGATTACTTCTTACACGGCCCTTATATCGATCAAAACACCCTAAAAATAGGCCCTTCCAGCTCGAAATTTCATGATGCAGTGACGCTGATGTTTTATTTACCCATCAAGCACGATGGCAACACCTTAGGAGCGATTTGTGCTCGTGTTCCAAACGATGTACTTGGGGATTTAATTCAACGTGAAGCAGGACACATTTATAAAGAATCCGGCGATAACTATTTGTTTATGGTCAAGCCAAGCTTCGACCCCGCTATCCTACCAGGCACAGCCTTATCCAGATCGCGCTTTGAAGACGACACCTTCAGTCACGGTGAAAATCTCAAAAGCGGAGTAAACACAGACTGGGGCGTAGTTAAAGTAGAACAGCATACCGAGTTTGAAATACGTTTTACTGACCCAGCGACTCAACAATTGCACCCAGGAGTGCGAGAAACCATTAAAAATGGCCAAAACCTATTTGTCACTTACCCAGGCTACTCGGACTATCGTCATATTCCTGTCATTGGTAAAGGCGTGACCTTTCAACTCAAAGGCAGCCCTGATACATGGGGCATGATGTGTGAAGGAGATTTGGAAGAAGTCTACCGACGCCGCTCAATCAACATAAAATTGATGGAAGGCTATCTTTTTGCCTCCACTCCCCCCTTATTAATTTGCTCTGCTTTGCAGGCCTTTACCGATTTATCTGTCACCAGCGACTTAGCCATTTCATTTGCCTGCTTATTGTTGGCAGGTGTCTTGTTTAATCGTTTAGGGACACGAAAAATTAGCCAAAACATGAGCAAAATGACAACCGTTATTCAAGCCATTGCTGAGGGGGAAGGGAATTTAAAACAGCGCTTAGAGGGCGACCTTAGTAATGATGAAACGGGGGATATGGGTCGTTGGATGAACAGTTTCATTGATAATTTAGACAACACCATAGGTGAGGTGATTTCAGCCAGCAACAATGTGAAAAACTCCAACCAATTCATGGTACACACCAATGAAGAGGCAAAAGACGCTTCACATTATTTAGCTTCTACCGTAGAAGACATGCTGACCATGTTCCAAAAACAGGTCAATGAAGTCGAAAGCGCCTCACAAACCGCAAATGATCTAAAGCAAACCATGGATCAGGTAGTCGCAGGTGCACAAAAACGTCTCGAAGATGCCAAAACAGGCACCCAAGAAATTCGTGATGTGGTCCGCACGACGGCCGAATCCGTTAAGTCGCTAGATCAGAAGACCAATGAGATTGCAGGCATCATCACCACCATTTCAGATATCACTAACCAAACCAACTTGTTAGCACTCAATGCCGCCATTGAAGCCGCACGGGCTGGCGAACATGGTCGTGGTTTCTCTGTGGTAGCGGATGAAGTTCGCAGCTTGGCATCCAAAACCGCCGAGGCCGCAGAAGAGATTCAAACGATGCTGGAAGGTATCCAAGAGGAAACCCGCAACGCTGTGAGCTTTATGGAAAAAGGGGCTGAAAACGTTGACCGTAACCTGCAGGTAAACGAACAATCAGGCAGTGAAGACAGCAGCTTATACGAGTTGGTTGAGACACTTTTTGAGGCCATGTTGCTGCTCAATGAAAGTAACAAGGAAAACGCCAATACCGCACAAGAAATGGGGGCCGCAACGGAGCAAATGAAACGCTCGATTGCCGCCTTACAACGACGTTCGTCACGAGTGGGATTGTCAGCCTTAAAGCTCAACTCGTTAGTCGGTCAGTTCCAAGTTTCCAAGCATTAATCATTACATTGCAGATTAAGCGCCCTTTGATGGCGCTTAATCTGTCCTCCTAGACACAACGCAACATCTCGCCATAGAACTCACATGAAGATTGCACATTTCTTTGCTTGACTTACGTCTCTATATATACGAAATTTCACATATGTTATTTTTCACATATATAAAGATTTAATCTTATTATGACGCCCATACAGTTTTATAAATGCTTAGCCGACGATACTCGACTCAAGTCCCTATTATTGATTTCCCAGACAGGCGAAGCTTGTGTATGTGATCTAAAAGACGCTTTGAAACTGGATCAGCCCAAAACCTCACGACATCTGGCAGAGCTGCGTAAATGCGGCATTTTGCAGGATGAGCGCCGTGGCAAATGGGTGTATTACAAATTACAGGATGATCTGCCGGATTGGGCAAAAAGAGTCATTCACGAAACCGCAAAACAAAACCCGGATTATTATCAGCAAGCATTAGAGACGCTAAAAGCTTGCCAAGTTGCATCAAACCGTTGTTGTTAATCACGAGGCCAAGATGAAAATTTTATACATTTGTACCCATAACCGCTGTCGCAGTATTTTGTCTGAAGCCATTACCAATGGCATGGCTGCTGGCCTAATAGAAGCAAAAAGTGCCGGCAGTCAACCCGTTGGCGAAGTACACCCATTATCATTGAAATATCTTAAGCAAGCGGGCTACCAAACCGCGGGGCTAATCAGCCAATCATGGGATGACTTTGAAGATTTTGAGCCGGATCTGGTCATTACCGTATGCGATTCAGCAGCAGGCGAAGCTTGCCCACTGTATTTTGGTAAGAGTCTAAAAGTACATTGGGGACTCAGCGACCCTTCTAAGTTAGAAGGCAGCGACACACAACAAGAAACCGCTTTCATGGACACCATCAAGGCGATTGAAGAACGTGTTGAACAACTAAAAGCCCTCGCTCAACGTCGCCTTGACGCCGAGCAACTTAAGTTCGAACTTTCGATTTTGGGAGCCAAATAATGAATTCACAAGACACAGCTTTGCCTAACATCGATCGCGAACAATGGCGTGAGACCCGCCATGATCAGTTCAGCTCAACGCCAAGCTCTCATAAGCCACGTATTCTATTGCTCTATGGCTCGTTAAGAGAACGTTCTTACAGTCGCTTAGTAGTGGAAGAATCAGCACGTTTATTAACGGAATTGGGCGCTGAAGCCCGAATTTTCAACCCACAAGGCCTACCACAAACAGACACTGAAGATGAAAACCACCCAAAAGTAAAAGAGCTTCGTGAGCTGATGATGTGGTCGGAAGGCCAAGTTTGGTGCTCTCCAGAGCGTCATGGTTCGATGAGCAGCATTTTTAAAAGCCAAATTGACTGGGTACCACTCAGTCTAGGTGGTGTTCGTCCAACGCAAGGTAAAACCCTTGCGGTGATGCAGGTTTGCGGTGGATCCCAGTCCTTTAACACAGTGAATCAGATGCGCATTTTAGGGCGTTGGATGCGCATGGTGACCATTCCAAATCAGTCCTCGGTGGCGAAAGCCTTCTTGGAATTTGAGGAGGATGGCCGAATGAAACCCTCGCCTTACTACAATCGCATCGTGGATGTGATGGAAGAGCTAATGAAATTCACCTTGTTATTGAGAGATAACAAAACATTCATGGTAGACCGTTACTCTGAACGTGTTGAAAGCGCTGAGCAATTAAGCCAACGAGTGAATCAAAAATCGATTTAAACCTGACATTGGATAAGAAAAAACTATGGGATTATTTGAACGTTATTTAACGGTCTGGGTAGGCTTGGCCATACTAGCCGGTATTTTGTTGGGCAGCTTAGCAGCGGACGTTTTTGCGTTTATCGCTAGCTTGGAATACGCCAATGTGAACTTTGTCATGGCCATTCTAATTTGGTTAATGATCTACCCTATGATGGTGCAGATTGATTTCTCTTCCATCAAAAACGTAGGCAAACAAACCAAAGGCTTGGCACTCACTCTTGTCATTAACTGGCTGATTAAGCCCTTTTCAATGGCCTTACTTGGTTGGCTCTTTTTCAAAGGCCTATTCGCAGACTGGGTAGACCCACAAACCGCCAATGAATACATTGCTGGGATGATCTTACTTGGTGTGGCGCCTTGTACCGCGATGGTATTTGTGTGGAGCCAATTAACTAAGGGCGACGCCAATTACACCTTGGTTCAAGTCTCCATCAATGATGTCATCATGATCTTTGCGTTTGCTCCAATCGCAGGCTTTCTGTTAGGTGCAACGGACATTCATGTTCCTTGGACGACCTTACTCGTCTCCGTGTTGCTGTACGTTTTAATCCCTTTAATTGCCGGTGCAATCACTCGTAATTCATTGGATAAAGCCAACGACCACTCTCGATTAGATGGCTTCCTAAGCAAAATGAAGCCCTGGTCTATCATAGGCCTGATTGCCACTGTGGTACTCTTGTTTGGCTTCCAGTCCGATACCATTTTATCAAACCCACAAGCCATCGTACTGATTGCCATTCCTTTGTTAATTCAAACTTACGGCATTTTTGCCGTGGCATATTGGTTGGCATTGAAGTTCAAACTGCCTCACAACGAAGCAGCGCCAGCAAGCTTAATTGGCACTTCAAACTTCTTCGAGCTTGCCGTTGCGGTGGCCATTTCATTATTCGGTCTGCATTCTGGTGCTGCGTTAGCCACAGTGGTCGGCGTATTGGTTGAAGTCCCTGTTATGTTGTCACTTGTGTGGTTCGCTAATCGCACTCGTCACTGGTTTGCTTAAGGCGTGATCACCATGGTTTTGATACATCACAATCCTGATTGCGGGACATCACGAAATGTTTTGCGCATTATAAAAGATGCAGGCTATACACCTTTGGTCATTGACTATCTCAAAGAAGGCTGGACCAAGGCTCAGTTGTTGGCCTTATTTGCCGCCGCTGATTTGACCCCAAGAAGTGCCTTGAGAGAAACCAAGTCCCCCGCCAAAGAGTTGGGATTATTAAACAAAAGCGTTTCTGACGACATCATCTTAGAAGCCATGTTAGAACACCCTGTCCTAGTTAATCGTCCGATTGTTTGCTCACCTAAGGGCGTCAAGCTGTGTCGCCCTAGTGAAGCCGTATTGGATTTACTCGAGCAATGGCCAGAAGGCCCTTACGAAAAGGAAGATGGCGAACTGATACTAGACGCCAAAGGCAATCGTCTGAGCCATTAACAAGGCCATGCAACTCATTTGATGATGTCCAAAACCTCAGACAACAAGCACAGACGCAACGCGCTTGTTGTCATATTCTCGGAGGTTGCAGTGAGTTGAGCGACATTATGCCCGTTTACTCACTAACCCTTGGATCCCCAAGACATAACCTTGAACGCCCATTCCCACCACCATACCTGCAGCAACGGGTGATATGTAAGAATGGTGACGGAAGGATTCTCGAGCATGAACATTGGAGATATGCACTTCTATCACAGGCACATCAGCCCCTTTAATCGCATCATGCAAAGCAATGGAGGTATGAGTGTAGGCACCAGGATTAAACACCACACCTAACATGTCTCCAGATTTTACCCTTTGTCCTGCTTCGTGAATCAAATCAATCAATACACCCTCGTGGTTAGATTGATGACACACCACTTGATGCCCTAACGCCGCCGCCGCATCCGCGCACAGCTTTTCCACATCCGCTAAGGTTTCATGGCCATATTGGGCAGGCTCACGAGTGCCCAATAAATTTAAATTTGGGCCATTAAGCACCATAATACTTGCCATATTACACTCCAAAACAGGTCTAATGCGTCATTAGCTCGCGGCTAAAAAACGCAACAATATACTCAATGTCAGAAACGATAACACAGTTGTCACCAATAAGGTGCTGGCGCAAAAGCTTCGCTGACCATATTCACCACAAACAATAGGGTAGGTACTGAACATAGGCATGGCCGCAAAGACCAATACCGACACCTTCAAGGCTTGGCTCATCTCAGGGGTGAGCATCAATAGCAGCATCACCAATGAAGGAAAAATCATCAGCTTTGCCACGGCCACCAAAGCAATCGCACTCAAGTGTCCACGAATGGAAACACCGACCAACGAGCCACCAATAACGATTAAAGCCGTTGGTGCTGCGCCATCCGCCAACAATGACAAACCTCGCTGAGCAAATTCCGGTACTGGCAGTGACAACACGGAAAAACACAGTCCGGCTGTCAAAGCAATTAATAATGGATTGGTGATGATACGCTTTGCCACCACCCTGCCTAAGCTTTGTGAGGTGGTCTCCTGTTGCTTTCGTTGTCGCCCTAACATGGTTTCAATAAAGATCAGGCATACAGGTAGAAGAATGAGATTTTCGACCATCAACGCCATGACAAAAGCTTGCGTCATCGGCTCATCAAAAAATTGCAACAACACCGGAAAACCAATAAAGGCACTGTTTGACATGGCTGCCCCAACACCAAACACCCCCGCCGTGACGAGATCAGCTTTAATGAGTGTCCAACCCAGCAATAGCGTGATAAAGAAGGTCCCTAAACCGCCAACGGCATAGACAAAAATGTAATCAGGATGAAACACTTGCCAAATATCCATGGCGGAAAGTTTGACAAAAATCAGTGACGGCAAGGCCAGATACAAGACAAATCGACTTAAGCCTGCCAAAGCATTTAGTGGAATAAAGCCATAACGAGCAGCGGCAAAACCCACTAAAATCAACAAAAATATCGGGGCAGTAATGTTCAACACCACATCCATCTAAAGACACCTTAGATTGCTCATCAATCGAATTAAAGCTGACGGTTTCGTTATATTCTCACACACAAAAAACCAACAAAACCAACAAAACCTTTTTCAATTTGATTTTTTTGTCATTCAATTTTGATATAGTCATTCTAAGTCACCAGAATTGAGGGGCAAATGGAAATATCCATTCCAAACTTACGACATTTACGTGTTTTTCTCGCAGTTACCGAATTAAAAAGCATTACACGAGCGTCGGATAGTATATTTTTATCCCAACCGGCAATCACTCAAGCCATTGCCAAATTAGAAACCTCTTTGGGTGCCCCGTTATTTGAGCGTCACTCTGACGGCATGTATCCGACCGCCTCAGGGGAGATTTGGCAAAAGCGTGTCAGTCGCGCCATTGACCACATTCAAGTCGCCACCCAAGACATAGTTAAAGATCAATCAACAAAAGAGCGCTCCCCCAAAAACCTAGTGGCGCTGATTAGTACGACCCAGCTGCGTGCGCTCGTGGCGGTCAGTGAAGCGCAAAATTTCAGCATCGCCAGCCGCAATCTAGCGGTATCTCAATCCTCTGTGCATCGGGCTGCTCGCGATTTAGAACGGTTACTTGGCGTCACTTTATTTGAAAAAAACAGCTTAGGTACCAGTGCAACGAAAGCCGCACAAGCCTTGGCGAAAGCCACTAAACTGGCTTTTAATGAATTGCGTCAGGGAATTTATGAAATCAACGCCCTGCAGTTCAAGGATGTTAGTACCATTACCATTGGCAGCATGCCTCTGGCACGTATGACCATCTTGCCAAAATCCATTCTGCGATTTAATGAGCGCCACCCTGACGTCAATATTAACGTCACAGAAGGGCCTTACACAGATCTATTGCATCACTTACGTCAAGGTGACATCGACATCATATTAGGCGCTTTACGCTATCCGACACCGGCGGACGATGTCATTCAAGAAGAACTTTGGGCTCCGCCTCTATCTGTCATTGCCCGTCAGGATCACCCTTTGCTCAATCAGGTAAACATCAGTGCCGCTGAATTGGCCCAATATTCTTGGGTTGTGCCCGCTCAAGGAACACCGACACGACAAGCTTTTGAGGACATTTTCAAAGCGGCGGATATCCCTTTACCCAGTCGTTTGGTCGAATCCAGCTCACAAATTTTAATTCGTGAATTGTTATTGGAAAGTGATCGCCTTACGCTAATGTCGGCACACCAAGTTGAGCGAGAAATTAATATTGGCTTGTTAAAAGTCATCGAGTTTCCCTTAGAGCATACCCGTCGTCCAATCGGCCTATGTGTCCGAAAAAGCTGGCTTCCGACTGTAACTCAATCTCATTTTCTGAGTTTGCTAAGAAAAGTGTCTGAGCAGGTTCGGTGATAAACGCACGTTTTCGATTGCAAAAAATGAATAACATAAGCGATGAATGGATTACCCCTAAAACGGTACCAGTGCTAGATTGAACTGCATTATAAAAGCACTAAGGTGTGTTTTCCTTCTAACAATAAACACTCGCACTTTTAGGAGTAAACTGATGAGAATTTGTATTGCTGGTGCTTCCGGCGCTTTTGGCATGAAACACATGGACGCCATTGCGGCCATCGAAGGGGCTGAAGTCACTTCCGTAGTGGGCACTAAAATTGATGCCATCAAAGAGTTTGCCGAACAACGTGGCGTCGCTCACTTCACAACAGACCTAGCTGAGAGTTTGGCGCGCGAAGATGTTGACGCCGTTATCTTAGCAACACCGACACAAATGCATGCGGCACAAACCATTCAATGTTTGGAAGCAGGCAAGCATGTGATGTCTGAAATTCCGATGGCTGATAACATCGAAGACGCTCGCAAAGTGGTTGAAATCAAGAACAAAACAGGTTTAGTCGCAATGGCGGGACACACCCGTCGCTTCAACCCTTCGCACCAGTGGATTCACAACAAAGTATTAGCGGGTGAACTGACCATTCAACAAATGGATGTGCAAACCTACTTCTTCCGTCGCTCCAATAAAAATGCGCTTGGTAAAGCTCGCTCTTGGACTGACCATCTATTATGGCACCATGCTTGTCACACAGTTGATTTATTCCAATATCAGACCGGTGAAACGGCGACCAAAGTACAAGCTATGCAAGGACCGATTCATCCCGAGCTGGGCATTGCGATGGACATGAGCATTGGTATGAAAGTAGCAAATGGGGCTTTATGTACCCTATCACTGTCCTTTAATAACGATGGTCCATTTGGTACCTTCTTCCGCTACATCTGTGATAACGGCACCTATTTAGCACGTTATGACGATTTGTACGATGGCAATGACAACAAGATCGATTTAACTGGCGTGGCCGTTTCTAACAATGGTATCGAACTTCAAGACCGCGAATTCATTACAGCCATTCAAGAAGGACGTGACCCTAACTCTTGTGTGACTCAAGCCATTGACGCGATGGAAACTCTTCATCGTTTAGAGCAATGCCTAGAAGATTAATACCGTCTATCTTTACTACCAACAGGAAGCCTCGGCTTCCTGTTTTTGTTCTACCCCTATAATATGCCTGAGAAAATAACGAGGACCTGTTATGTCAAAACACCCACATCTCGCCAATCCCAGTATCGGCTTAGGCTGTATGAACCTATCGCACGCCTATGGTTCACCCGTTCAACAAGATGATGCCATCAAAGCCTTACAAGAGGCTTTTGAGATGGGCTATCGACATTTTGATACGGCAACGCTTTATGGTGGTGGCGCCAATGAACAATTGGTTGGCCAGGCTTTAAAAGATCATCGACAGTCCTTCTTTTTGGCCAGTAAATGCGGCATGGCGATGGTGGATGGCAAAAAACAAATTAATGGCCGTCCAGACACGATTCGACAACAATGTGAAAACAGCCTAAAGCGTCTTCAAACCGAATACATCGACCTATATTACCTACATAGACTTGATCCAGAAGTGGCCATAGAAGAAAGTGTTGGCGCACTAGGAGACTTAGTAAAAGAAGGCAAGATCGGTGCCATTGGATTATCCGAAGTCTCCGCGACCACGTTACGAAAAGCCCATCAAGAATGCCCAATCACGGCGATCCAGTCCGAATACTCCTTGTGGACCCGTAACCCCGAAATCGCCGTTCTAAAAGCCTGCCAAGAGCTGGACGTGACTTTTGTGGCCTTCAGTCCATTGGCTCGTGGATTTTTGACTGGCGGTCTGATGAACGCCAATGATTTAGAAACAAAAGACATCCGCAACAACATGCCACGTTTTCAAACTGAACATTATGAAAGCAACCTAGCACTGTTAAACGACTATTTCTCCCTTGCCAAAGACATTGGCTGCACTCCGGCACAACTCGCATTGGCTTGGTTTAAGGGTAAACATAACAATATTGTCCCCATTCCTGGGACTCGCTCGGTTCACCATATGCAGGAGAATTTAGACGCGGCGCAACTCAATTTGGACACCTCTCAAATCCGCCTACTGGATGAGATGATCAACCAAAACAATGTTCATGGACCTCGCTACAACGCGGCGCAACAAAAAGAAATCGATACTGAAGAATTTTAATCGCATTTCGCAGCCCCGTTCAGGGGCTCTTGTTACTCTTTATTCCCTTCTCTCAATGCGGTTATTTTTTACACTCAATCACAAACAGCCCAGCTTAACTACCCATCCATCATTAATTTAAACATCTTTTATATCAAGCATATAAAAAGTACACCTGTACTATTTACACAGCAAAGGCCTATCAATACACTTCTCTACTTACCGTTTCAGTTAATTACTTTTTCAAAACGTGAATCTTATATTTAAAACGCTTCAAACAAACTATAGTTTTCAAAATCGTGTAGGAATAGGCTTACAAAACTGCAGTCGCTTCTAACACCTATCTAGGCTAAATCGGACATAGCCAGACTAGTGACCCCCAAACCAAAGACTAAATAGGGAATATAATTATGTTTTTTAATAAAACCAATAAGAGCGCACCACAGACAAATGAAAAGCCATTGTCTGAAAATGCCGCTTTCCTTAAAGCCATGAACAAGTTTTGTGCCACCATCAGCTTTTTGCCCGATGGCACAATTCTCGAAGCGAATACACATTTTCTAAATGCGGTAGGTTACACTCTCGATGAGGTGAAAGGACAAAAACATGTCATTTTCTGTCCTAAGGAAGTCGCAAACAGCTCTGAGTATAAAAATTTTTGGCCACAATTAGCGTCGGGGAATTGTCAACAAGGTACCTTCTTACGTCAAAAGAAAAATGGCGAAGACTTATGGATTGAAGCAACTTATTTCCCGATAGAACAAGACGGAAAAATTGTAAAAGTCGTCAAAATTGCGGCCGACATCACCAAAGCAAAACACACTGCAGACAGCCACAAAGCCGTCTACGATGCGATTGACCGCTCTAGTGCAATGATAGAATTCCATCCTGATGGCACCATCATCACAGCCAATGATAATTTCCTTAAAACCATGGGGTTTAGCTCTGTACAGGAAATTAGTGGCACGCATCACAGAAATTTTTGTCAGGACGAGTTTTATCAACAACACCCTCGTTTTTGGGAAGAACTCGCCAATGGCAATTTCAAATCTGGCCGTTTTGAGCGTGTTAACAAGCAAGGTGACACCATCTGGTTAGAAGCGACCTACAACCCCATCTATGATGAAAATGGCAAAGTCATTAAAATATTAAAAGTGGCCTCCGATATTACAGAGCGAGTGACCGAACAACTGGCTGTTCAACACGCCGCCGAAGTGGCTCATTCAACATCGGTTGAAACCGCACAAGTGTCTGAAAACGGCGCGAAAATCTTAAGCAACACAGTGGAAGCGTCAAACCAAATCGTTACCGATATTGAAGCCTCAACCGAGCTGATTGAAAGTCTAAACCAACAATCTGAAAACATTGCTAAGATTGTGACCACCATTGGCTCCATTGCTGATCAAACCAACTTATTGGCACTGAATGCGGCCATCGAAGCCGCACGAGCGGGTGAACATGGTCGTGGTTTCGCCGTCGTGGCCGATGAAGTACGAACGCTTGCCGCTCGAACCAGTACTTCAACTGTCGAAATCGAAAATATGGTTGCTCAAAACAGTGATCTAACGCGTCAGGCCAAGGCCAGTATGAACAAAGTAAGTGAACGTTCCGGTGAAAGCGCACAATTAATCGAAGAAGCATCAGGCATCATCCAAGAAATCCTAACGGGAGCAGAACACGTTGCCAACACAGTGAACAAACTGCTTAACGAAAATAAGAGCTAAGCCTTCTTACTTTCTTACTGTTCACATAGACATAAAAAAACGCGCTCATTTGAGCGCGTTTTTTGTGATCATGACATGGTTTATTTGGGCATTTCATGCTCAAGTAATAGGAGTCCAGCGCCAGTATTGGAAATCGGTGCATGATAATTACGATGCAGCTCAGTCACCTTTCCACGCAGTACTCCACGCATGGCAATCCACATATTAAGTTCAACCGTTTGCGCACCGCCGATTTTCACCAAATCTAGATTAGAGTATGTGGTCAGCTCTTCAGGACATTCGACAAGCTTATCCATACACTCAAGGTCAAACTGACGATTCAATGTACCAGCCGCCTCGCCATCTAATTGATGTGATAAGCCGCCCGTACCGAAAATAGCCACCGTCATCTCCGAATCAAACGACTCGATCGCCTTACCAATCGCTTGGCCTAAAGCGTAACAGCGCTTCGGTTGTGGCATTGGGTGTTGCTCACAGTTTATGCAAACTGGTATGACTTTTACATGGCCATAATCATTGCCTGGCCACATCAAACTCAAAGGTACGGTTAAACCGTGATCAACCTTCATTTCTTGACAAATGGTCATATCAAAACCATCTTCCACTAAGCTATTAGCAATATGCCAAGACAACTCAGACTCCCCCGTCACTGGAGGAATAGTAGCAATGCCCCACCCTTCGTCTGAATTATGATATTCATCCGCCACACCAATCGCAAAAGTCGGCTTCTTATCAATAAAGAACTCCAAACCATGATCGTTATAAAAAAGCACAATCACATCCGGCTTTTTCTCATTTAGCCATTTACGGACCGGGGGATAACCGTCAAAAAAAGGTTTCCAATAGGGTGTTTCTTCTGCTTTGTTTGCCATGGCATTGGCAATCGCAGGGATATGGGAGGTTGTTACCGCGCCAATAATATTCGCCATTACTCTTCTCCTGAGCCACGTTTAACCAGCATGGCTTTAAATTCATCTAGACTCATACCCGTTTGGATCGCGCCAATGTCTTGCATATTCAGCTTTAGCAGGCCAGCAAACTTAGCCACATAATAAATACTGCCGCCTTGTTGCAATAGACCAATGATATCTCGCTCATGAATGGCCTTAATCTGTGCTTCCGTTAAACCAAATTTGGCGCAATAGGCATCTGGGTCTTTGTTGAACTCATCACGAGCAGACTGCTCATTAAACGAGTAACACATTTTGTTCAGGCCATAACCTTTCTTTGCCATCTTGCCATCAAACAGGTAAGTGCCCGGTACAGGTTGAGTCGGATCATTTGCTGTCATCATTCATACCTTTTTATTTTGTTTGTCCATAACTGGAGTAACATACTACGCCCAATAAAGACGCATTGGGTTATCCACCAGCAAAGCCTGCTGTTGCTTTAACGTCGTTGCAATATGAGGAATAACATCCACTAGATGGCCATCATTTGGCGCTTCCACTTTCATGTTTGGATGTGGCCAATCTGTTCCCCACAACACACGATCAGAAAACTGCTCCACCAACGTACGTGCAAAAGGATAGACATCTGAATAGTCCGGCGCATGTTGCGTTAAACGTTCAGGACAGCTGACCTTACACCAAACGTTATCGTTGTCCGCCATAAAGTTAACAAAGCGCTGGAAGTCTGGATGATCGATACCATTGGCGACGTTAGGTGTCCCCATGTGGTCCACAACAATCGTCGTGTTTAATGACTTCAGAAAAGGAATTAACTCTTCCAGATCCGCTGCTTCAAAATACACCACTATATGCCAACCGAAAGGACGAATTTTATCGGCAATGGAAAAATAAACTTCCTTAGGCGTACTGTCTACCAAGCGTTTTACAAAGTTAAAACGCACACCACGAACACCAGCCGCATGCATTTTTTCAAGCTCTGCATGGGTAATAGAATCATCCACAAACGCCACCCCACGTGCCAGATCGCCAGCGCTTTCTAGTGCATCTATTAGGGCCGAATTATCAGTACTGTGACAAGAAGCCTGCACAATCACGTTACGGGAAAAACCTAGGTGGTCACGCAAAGCGAACAACTGCTCTTTTGAAGCATCGCAAGGGGTATATTTGCGTTTCGGATGATACGGAAACTTATCCGCTGGACCAAATACGTGACAGTGTGCATCGACCGCCCCTTCAGGTGCTTGGAAGGCTGGTTTTGTCGGGTTGGAATGAAATGGAATGTAGGTTTTGTCCATCATAATCGAATGCCTTATTTATCATTGTTTTAATCAATCGATTCACAAGCCGCTTGCATGAGCGAAGACCTGCCCATCAAACAATTTCCTAGTGGTACGCAGAATCGCCGCACTCTCCAATTGACCTTGTGAATTCTTATCTAATATAACGGTCATGGCACCAATCGGATGCTCAACATCCAGTGACATGCGTTCACCATCGGTATAATGCGCCAGCTCATGAGCAGGCGAGCCTTCTAAAATCGCCGCGGTCGCCACACTAACAGCACCTAGCACCCCAATCGAAGCATGGCAGCGGTGAGGAATAAAAGTGCGAGTAGAAATCGCACCGCCTTCGCTCGGTGCACTGACCATCGACATTTTAGGTACCGATTTCGCCGTGACATCCCCCAAATTCATCATGGGGCCGACCTGTAAACGAATCGATTCCAACTTAGCTTTTAACGTCTCATTGGCTTCCAGTTGTTCTCGTGTCTCACTGCCCATAATGCCCATATCAGACGCTTTAAGAACAACCACGGGCATGCCATTGTCAATGCAGGTAACCGCCACACCATCAATCACATCCACCACATTGCCAGTTGGTAACAATGCCCCACAAGTCGAACCTGCTGTATCTTGGAAAACAATTGGTACAGGGGCTGAAAAACCCGGCACGCCATCAATTCGAGCCTTCCCTTCGTACTGAACCTCACCGTTTTTGACCAATACACGAGCGACGGCGATTTGCTGGGTGTTCTCCATGAAAATACGCACTGACGTTTCACCTTCAGAGGCTTTAACTAAACCTCTTTCGATCGCAAAAGGACCAACACCCGCTAATATGTTGCCACAATTTTGCGCATCGGTGACCACAGCTTGATCGACAAACACTTGCAGAAACAAATACTCTACGTCCGCATCGTCACGACGGGCTTTTTTTACGATCGCGACTTTGGACGCCAATGGGTCCGCGCCACCAATACCGTCTATTTGACGTTCATCTGGTGAGCCCATAATGCGTAACAACAAAGCATCACGTTCCGCCACATCGATGGGCAAATCTTGCTCTAGAAAATAAGCCCCTTTTGAGGTGCCGCCACGCATCCACATGCAAGCAATGCCGTTAGACATACTTCAACCCTTTCTCTTTTAGACGCGGGCGCATGTCGTAAATGTCTAAACCTAATTCACCATTGGCCATACGCACTCTTTTAGCTTCTTCGTTCGCCATTCGAGCACGAGCTAATTCCAATACTTCAGCCGCTTTCTCACGACGTACTACCACCACACCGTCATCATCAGCTACTATCACATCGCCCGCATGAACCGTTTCATCTGCACAGACGATTGAGACATTGACGGACCCAACGGTTTCTTTAATCGTGCCTTCCGAAAAGATCGCTTTCGACCACACAGGGAAATCCATCTGACGTAGATCTCGTGTATCACGAACCCCACCATCAATGACCAATCCCACCACACCTCGAGATTGAGCAGACGTCGCTAACAAATCACCAAAAAAACCATGATTGGACGGCGAGGTTGGTGCAAACACCATCACATCTCCTGCCTGACATTGTTCAATGGCCACATGCATCATCCAGTTATCACCTGCCGCGCCTGAAATGGTCACCGCCGAACCGGCAATGGTTTTATCCATTTGAATAGGGCGCATATAGTGCGCTAACAAGCCAACTCGACCTTGAGACTCATGAATGGTCGCGACACCACATTCTGCTAAACCATCAATGACAGATTGATCGGCTCGCTCAATATGTTGAACTACGATATTTTCTCGCATTCTTTTCCCCTTATGCTTTCAGACGACTGAACACGCGACGCGCATTACCTTCGAAAATTTCTTGTTTTTGTTCGGCGGTAAGCACCGTATTGTTATCAATATAGCGCTTAGTATCGTCAAAGTAATGACCGGTTTCAGGGTCAACGCCACGAACCGCGCCAATCATTTCTGAGGCAAATAAGATATTTTTCGTCGGAATAATGTCTAACAGCAAATCGATACCACGCTGGTGATACACACAAGTGTCAAAATAAACGTTATTCAAAACGCGCTCAGCCAAATCAAACCCTTGGTCTTGCGCCAAGCCACGGAAACGTCCCCAATGATAAGGAACGGCACCACCACCATGTGGAATAATGACTTTCAATTCAGGGAAGTCTTTAAACACGTCGGACATCATTAGCTGTTGGAAACCGGTTGTATCGGCGCCTAAATAATGAGAGCCCGTAGTGTGGAAACAATCATTACAAGCGGCCGACACATGTATCATGGCAGGAATGTCATATTCACACATTTTTTCGTAAATTGGATAAAATGAGCGGTCGCCCAGCGAAGCGTCTTGCCAGAAACCACCACTTGGGTCTGGGTTTAAGTTAATACCGATAAAACCCATTTGCTCTACCGTTCTGACTATTTCAGCAACAGACTTAGCAGGATCAACACCAGGAGATTGTGGCAGTTGCGCAACAGGCGCAAAGTTTTCTGGGAACAAATCACACACTCGACGGATCAAGTCATTCTGGTGTTCCGTCCAATATTGGCTGGTATGCTCATTACCAATATGGTGCCCCATCCAACTTGCACGAGGAGAAAAGATAGTAAGGTCAGTGCCACGCTCTTGTTGTAACCTAAGCTGGTTATTCACAATACTGTCCCGAATTTCATCATCTGACACGACCACCTTGCCTTTTTCTCCAACAAAGGCTGGATCTTTCGCGACCTGATCTTTTTGCTTATCTCGGTATTCCCCAACGCCTGGCGGGGTTGTCGTATAGTGACCGTGGCAATCTATAATCATGTTACAACTCTCTATTCTTATTAAAGTAACAAACAAAGTGAAATAGACTGACGCAATAAACGCACTATTTCATTTTTTGATTTGTTTGAGAGTATTGATTTCCGAACGGAATTTGGCTATTTCATTTTAACCGAAAGGGTATTACATTTTGAGATAGCGATTTTGAATGAACTGAATTTCAGGCATAAAAAAGCCGCATCAAGCGGCTCTTCAAATCAATCAAAATAGTATTATAACTGGCTTAACACATATTCGGCCGAACTCACCTTGTACTCGCCCGGCTCATCAAGCCATAACTCTTGCACGATGCCGTTACGAACAAGCATGGCATAACGACGACTACGAATGCCCATTTTCGCTGCTGAAATATCCAACTCTAATCCCATTGAACAAGTAAATTCAGCCAATCCATCAGAGGCCATGATGAGCTTCTCAGCATTATTCGCTTGGCCCCAAGCATGCATGACAAAAACATCATTTACGGACAAACAAACAATTTCGTCTATGCCTTTTTCCTTCAAAGCATCGAAATGAACCACAAAGCTCGGCAAATGACTGGTACTACAAGTCCGTGTAAATGCACCCGGTAAAGCAAACATAAGCACGGTTTTATCCGTGAAAAATTCGGTTACATCGATGGTCTCAGGACCCTCTTCTCCCATTACCTGAAACGAGCCATATGGCAACATATCACCAACAAGAATCGACATTCTATTTATCTCCAGAGAATAAGGTTGCGTTATATTACCGCAACCCTCTGATAAAAAACTATTAAACAATCTTGAATTGACTGAGCAATTCTTTTTGGCGAGACGCTAAGGCGGATAAATCTTCACTATCATGAGCACTCTTATCCGCGCCTGACGCGGCTTCTTCAGACATGCTTGAAATCTCGATGACATTATCACTGATTTCATGTGCGACCGCCGATTGCTGTTCTGCGGCGGTGGCGATTTGTGTACTCAAATCCCGAATTTCTACCATATTATTTTGCAATTCAGATAAAGATTCCCCAACCGAACGAGCCTCGCCAACACTGGAAGTCGCACTTTGTCGGCTTTCTTCCATGCTACCAACGGCTTTCTTCACGCCCTGTTGCAATTGCGCAATCACTCTCTGAATTTCTTCCGTTGAACTGTGTGTTCGAGTCGCCAGAGTTCGCACTTCATCAGCCACAACAGCAAAGCCTCGACCTTGTTCGCCAGCTCGCGCTGCTTCAATTGCGGCATTGAGAGCCAATAAGTTAGTCTGCTCGGCAATGTCTTGAATCACATCCAAAATACTGTCGATGTTTTTGGAGTATTCATCCAGCTGATTCACCACACTGGTCGACTCTTCAATTTGCGCTAACAACGCTTCAATTTTGGCAATATTAGCGTCCATTTGAGTGCGATTTTGGCCAGCCCTTTGATCCGCCGATTGGATTTGATGCAAAATAAACTCAGAACTTTTCGCTACCTGTTCAACCGTTGATGCCATTTCAGACATAGAAGAGGCCACTTCCGTAGTGCGTTCATTTTGCGAGCCCATTAAGCGCTTCGACTCACCAGCTATGTGCACATTACTATTAGCGGATGCGGCAACCTCAGTCGAAGACTGATCAATTTCAGCCATCACTTTTTGCAACCTTTCGACCAAACCATTGACCCAACCAGACAGTTCTCCAAATTCATCTTTGGTTTTAACCTGGCTACGCTGTGTAAAGTCCCCTTCTGAAATCAGCCCTAGCACTCGCATTACTTCTTTCAATGGAGAACGAATGCTTCGACTTACCCATAACGCAACTAAAATGGCGATCACAATAGACACCACAAACACCACAGAAATAACCAAACGAGATAAATTCGCCGCACTGCTTGCTTCTTCTTTCGCAACCGTGGCCATCTGATTGGCTTCCGTCAGCAGAAGCTGCACCGATTCATCCACAAGTTTCATACTGTCAGACAACTGTTTCGCCAATTGTTCTGATTCTTGTGTTAAGCGTGTATTTTCAAAATACTTATTAATGACGCCATCGTCCGACTGCACACTGACATCCACTTCATCAATCAATCCATTAATGTTGTCATCTTTGAGGTAGTCTTGCTTTTCTCTCAAACTGCCAATCACTGAGACCATGTCATCGCGCAAACTTTGCATACTGGTTAAGTCACGCAAGTCAAAATAGTCATTCACCGTCACCTGCAAGCTTTGCGCTTGGCTCACCATATAAGAAGCCGCAAATTGAATTTCAGAAGTATCACCACCTTCTTGCAAAAAGGATAAATCTTCAGATGTGAAATTAATGGCGTCTTTTAAATCCAGTTTTTCGTCCGGAATAGTGGCTTGTAGTTCCAACATTCTTTTGTGATTCGAAAACGCCACATCCGTTAGCTGCATGAAAGCATCAACTTCTTGATCAATCTTAGTCAAGGCGTCTTGCATCATAGGAGAATTTTGAAAATCATCGGCTAAGTTACTTGAAATCTCTTGATATTGGGTTGTCAAACTAGCGAATCGCTGTGATAAAACGTCAAGAGACTCGGGGGATTTACTCAACAGATATTGCAATACGGTCGCATTCGACAGGGCAAGGTCATCCCTTAGCTTATTACTGTTCACCATAATGTTGGACACTTTACCGGTAACAACATTGAGCCGATCTTCCACCTTATTCGTGCCTTCAAATCCCGCCACTGCAATGGTTAGCAACAATACCAACAACACACCGAAGCCAAGTAAAATCCTCTGAATAACAGATAACGACATATACGCCCTCTTTTTCACACTAAGTATTTTTTTTATTTCGCAAACCAAGGCGAAAACATCATATTTTGACCATTCAATCAAAATCATAACACTTTATTTACACTGTTTAATAATCTAAACATGACAATTTGCGACTTTTCATTGCAATGTCTTCAATCTGCGTCTTACATTTCCTTCGATCTAGTGATCTGTTAGATTTACTCTCTTTAATCGATACAAGAACCTTACGCAACCATTATGGACCTTCCTCTTTACGAAAAGATTGCCAATCAAATTGAGCAACAAATCCAAGAAGGTATTTTTTTGCCTGGCGTCAAAATCCCTTCTGTTCGTAAATCCAGTAAACAATTAGAAGTCAGTGTCGCAACGGTACTTCAAGCTTACAGTTTGCTAGAGGACAGAGGTGTCATCAAAGCACGTCCTCAGAAAGGTTATTTTGTCCAGGAAAACCGCCTCAAGCTCAGTACTGAATTACCACTAGAGACAGTCAAACAAGAACAAAGTGTCCACGCACTACTACACAAACTGCTGCATGTGTCCCAAGACGAAAACATCGTTCAGTTTGGCGCTGCCATTCCGAAAAGCCACTTTTTACCGATTCGACAACTACAGCGCTCGGTTGGCCGCTTAATGCGTCTGGAGCCAGAAATTTGTGCCGAATACGAATTTACCCCTGGATCACTGGCCTTAAGAAGGCAAATCGCCATTCGTATGTTGGACAGTGGCTGCCAATTGCAGCCCAACGACATCACCATCACACTAGGTTGCCAAAACGCCTTGATGCTTGCGCTTCAAGCCGTTACCAAAGCTGGCGACACTATTGCCATTGAAAGCCCAGCCTACCACGGTGTCTTGCAAGCCATAGAAGTTCTCAAACTGAATGCGATTGAAATCACCTGTTCGACCGTCACCGGCCTTGATCTCGACCAATTAGAAATGGCCAATCAACAACAGGACATTAAAGCCTGTATCGTGACACCCAATAATCAAAACCCAACGGGGGCGACATTAAGCCATCAAGCACGTCAACGTCTGATCAAACAGTCCAACGATCATGATTTCATTATTATTGAAGACGATGTGTATGGTGAATTGAGCTACCAAGATAAACGCGAGCGAGCTTTGAAAGCCGACGATGTCTATAATCGAGTTATCTATACCAGCTCTTTTTCAAAAAGCATCGCCCCTGGGTTTCGTATTGGCTGGATTATTGGCGGACGTTTTCAAGCCCCCATTGAACACCTTGCCTATGTTCAATCTTTGGCCATTCCCACACTGACGCAAACCGCCATTGCAAATTTTTTAGAGAATGGTGCCTATGATCGTCATCTACGAAAAACCCGAGCCACCTACCAAGAAAATTTGGCTCGCTGTCAGGAGCAGATAAAAGCGCATTTTCCGGAAGGCACTCACACTTCGACTCCGAAGGGAGGATTTCTATTATGGGTCAGCCTGCCTACCGACATTGACACTATGAAGCTGCACGCTCAAGCACTGGAAAAAAACATTGGAATCTTACCGGGATTGGCTTTTAGCCTTCACAACCAATTCGGCCATCACTTTCGCCTAAACTACGCCCTAAATTGGGACTACAACACAGATATTGCACTAAAAGAGTTAGGAAAGCTTTGCTATCAACAAGTTAGCAAAAACTAAGTTCATATCCGCAAATAAATAAGGTAGCATCGAGTAAAACGCCTAGGGCAATCTGTATATAAGTAGAAGTTATGAACTTGATTCAACGCATCTTAAAATCCGTCTGTACAGGCAGGACAAAAAGCGTACAATTCGCTTTCTTTTTTAAACACTCAGCCGTTTTGGCCGATCACTTGACTATATGAATTAAAAGCTGGCTTTTTTGTGATGGAATTTGTAGCACATCCGAGAGACCTTCCGTTAGAGATTACCCTAATTGAAGATCAGCCTTTCCCTTCTATTTGTGAGAATAGAGATGGCTTTGTCGGTATTACCTACTTGAGCTTAAACCCATTTAGAAATGGCTGTTCAGTAGAAATAACATTGGAAGAAATTGACCCAAATTTCTGTGTCTCTGGGCGCATTGCTTGGTGTAATAAGGAAAGCGAAGGCTATTTAATTGCGATCGAATTTCCTACCAAAGAAGAATGTTATTGTGTGCGTATGATAGAGCAACTCTCGCAAATAGAGCATTATCGACGCCAAGCAAAAAACCAAGGCCGGCGCTTAAACTACAATGAAGCCGCAGCCGAATGGATCCAGAAGTTTGCTGCCAGTTTTCCCGCTTTCACCCTCTAACCTCAGCCAATACGAACCACATTATGACTGCAACACTTTCCCAAGCTGATATTGAAATCATCACAGCTCAACTTGGCCGTACGCCAAGTGGCATCAATGCGATTGCCCATTCTTCTCCCAATGGCACACCACAAGTGCTTGAAATGGAAACCTGGGTTTTCGACCAGCCTTTTCCCACCTTATACTGGCTTTCCAGCAAAGCCATCGATAAGGCACTTGCCAAAATAGAAAGCCAAGGCGTTGTAAAACAGCTTGAGCAAAGAATCAAGGAAGACGAGACATTACGAGAAGCTCATCATGCCTCACATCAAGACTATGTCACCCGACGTTGGCAAGTAATGAGTGACGAGCACAAGGCGATCATTGAAGAGAAAGGCTTTAAGCCTTTATTCGATAAATTGGGCATCGGCGGCATCGCCAACTGGGATCAAGTTCGTTGCCTACACATGCATTACGCCCATCATCTAGTGGGTGATAATGTGATTGGTCGAATTATTGATGAAGAATACAACATCCGTCAAATCGCGGATGCTGAATAACATTCACACAGTTAGTCAGGGGTAAAAAAAATGGCCTCACAGTTACTCTGTAAAGCCATTTTTTATCCTCTCAGCAAAAGCCGAGATTTATTCTGCTGCTACGGCTGCTTGCAATTTAGCTTTCAGCTCGTCCGCTGTTTTCACTCTCGGTAAGATTACTCGAATACGATTAAAGGCATTTTGTGCCACTTCAGCTCGTTGAGCGTAGGTAGTCAACGCACCACCTGTCCAACCCGCCAACTTAACCATATCATTTTTAAAATTATTTCCAGCCACTCCATGTCCGCCCAGTGCCATTAAGGCATCTTCTATTTGCAAATAGCTAGGACGTTCTCCACCGAACTTCATAAAATCATCTTGTTGCACTTCGGCAAACTGTTTCGACATCACAAAAAACCTTTCTAAAACTTATAATTCCTTTAAGTTAGCCATAATTATGGCGTGACACAAGGGCACACTTGTAGAAAAACGTAAACAATACATTAAGTCTTGGTTCGAACTCGGTTCACCGCCTTCTGCCAGCCCTTATACAAAGTATCGCCTGCAGCCTTATCCATTTCTGGCTGGAAGGTTTTATCGGCTTCCCACAAATGACTAATTTCCTCTAGAGATTGATAAATTCCAACCTTCATACCGGCCAAAAACGCCACACCCAACGCTGTGGTTTCTGTGACACAAGGTCGCTCTACGGTGACGTCTAACAAATCACTTAGAAATTGCACCATAATATCATTAACGACCATACCACCATCCACCCGCAGGAAACGGAAATTGGCTCCGTCTTGTGCCATTGCATCCACCAGATCTCGCGTTTGATAGCACACAGATCGCAAACCAGCACTAACAATGTCTTCTACGCTGGTATCACGAGTCAAACCTATCATGGCACCACGCGCATCAGGATCCCAGTAAGGGGCACCCAAGCCCGTAAAGGCAGGCACCAAATAAACCGAATCATCGTTCAACGCTTTTTGCGCCAAATTTTGCGTTTCTTTGGCATCACTGAACAGTTTTAGACCATCGCGCAACCACTGGATCGCCGCACCAGCAACGAAAATGCTACCTTCTAGCGCATAAGTCACTTTTCCATTAAGGCGATACCCCACCGTAGTGAGTAGCTTGTGTTCCGATTTAAGTGCTTGCTCACCTGTATTAAGGATCATAAAGCAGCCAGTCCCATAGGTGCTTTTCACCATGCCTGGTGTAAAGCACGCCTGACCAACTAGGGCAGCTTGTTGATCTCCTGCAACCCCATTCACAGGAATACTGGCACCTAGCCACTGTGCATCAATGTCACCAAAATCAGCGCTGCAATCCATCACTTCAGGAAAAATCACGTCCTCAATGCCAAACAACGCTATCAGTTCTTGATCCCATTCTTGCTGATGAATGTTGAACGCCATCGTCCGAGCCGCATTGGTTGCATCCGTCTTATGGGATTGCCCTTTTGTCAAATGCCAAAGCAAATAGCTGTCTACCGTACCAAACGCCAATTGACCTGCCTGTGCTTTTTGTTTCGCCCCTTCAACATTCTCCAACACCCAACGTATCTTAGTGGCCGAAAAATATGGGTCGATCAACAATCCCGTTTTTTCTTGAACCTTGTTCGCCCAACCTTGATCAACCAAAGATTGACAATAAACACTGGTGCGTCGATCCTGCCAAACGATGGCATTGTAAACAGGCTTGCCGGTCGTTATGTCCCAAAGAATGGTGGTTTCCCTTTGATTGGTGATACCGACACTGGCTATCTCTTGCGCGGCGATGCCTGTATCCTTAAGCACAGATTGACAAACGGCTAGGGTTGAAGACCAAATGGCTTCTGGGTCATGCTCTACCCAACCATCATTAGGAAAGATTTGAGGAAATTCTTGCTGAGACTGGCCAATACGGTTCGCTTTTTCATCGAATACAATGGCGCGTGAACTGGTGGTACCTTGATCGATCGCAAGAATATAATGAGTCATGGTAGAGTCTCTTTGAGATATCAGTCACTTTCGATAAGCAACTTAATTGTTGTTTTGTTTTTTGAAAATTAATATTCAAATTCGAATATTCTATATTAAAAACCAATGGGGACTCCTTTAGCAAGAGTAACCTGTGAGAGGAGAAAAAAACGGTATGGGGCAGCTTTCTCGCCAAGACAAGATCGTCGCGTTAGTAAAAGACAAAGGCTATGCATCCATTGATGAACTGGCCACTCAATTTTCCGTCACACCACAAACCATTCGACGTGACATCAATGAACTGGCAAAAGCAGGACAAGTACGCCGTCACCATGGTGGCGCAAGTTACGATTCCAGTACGACTAATGTCGCCTATGCAACACGACAAATCTTACAACTGGGCGCGAAAGAACAAATCGCCAAACGCATTGCCGCTGAAATCCCTAATAATGCCTCCTTGTTTATCAACATAGGGACCACCACCGAAACCGTCGCCCGAGCGCTTCTCAATCATCATGGCCTGCAGGTAATTACCAACAATCTCAATGTTGCGACCATTCTCAGCAGCAAGGAAGACTTTAACGTTATCATTGCGGGCGGCACAGTACGATCCCGCGATGGCGGCGTCATGGGTGAAGCAACCATAGATTTCATTAACCAATTTCGCGTCGACTTTGGCATAGTAGGAATCAGTGGGATTGACCCACATGATGGCTCATTACTCGACTATGATTATCAAGAAGTACGGGTAGCGCAAAGTATCATTTCCAACTCTAGAAACGTTTTTTTAGCCGCAGACAGCGAAAAATTTGGTCGTAATGCGGTGGTTAGATTGGGAAATATCACCCAAGTCGATCGTATCTTTACCGATGAGCAACCACCAAAAGCCATCATTAAACTCATGAAAGAACACAAGGTTCAGCTCGAACTTTGCACACCAAAGCACTGATTCTTCAACTCTCTATTTTCTGCTCCCGCTCATGCTTTAGTGACCATCCTTTTGATGGTCACTAAATATTCACATTTTCAGGCTTGATATTCCGCCTCCCTAGGTTTAGTATCGAAAATAAATGTTCGTTTTCGAACATGATAAACTTTCGAATATGAGGCTAATCATGAATCAGGCACACTTTGACCTATTTGTTGTGGGCGGCGGCATCAACGGTACAGGCATTGCGGCAGACGCCGCTGGACGTGGATTATCCGTTGGCCTGTGTGAAATGGGAGATCTTGCACACGCCACCTCTTCATCCAGTAGTAAGCTCATTCATGGTGGATTACGTTATCTAGAACATTACGAATTTCGTCTTGTCAAAGAAGCTCTAAACGAACGTGAAGTGTTATTGAAAGTAGCGCCACATCTGGTCACCCCAATGCGCTTTCAAATGCCACACCGTCCACACCTACGCCCAGCATGGCTGATTCGAATTGGCATGTTTTTATATGACACCTTGGGTAAACGAGAAACCTTACCAGGCTCTAAAGGGGTAAAATATGGTTCAGACAGCCCCTTAAAAGACGATATAAAACAAGGCTTTGAATACTCAGACTGTTGGGTAGACGACGCTCGTTTAGTGGTGACTAACGCTCTCAGCGCACAACAAAATGGTGCGTCTATTTTTGCTCGAACTCGTTGCTCATCCGCAAAAAGGGTGGATGGCAAATGGCAAATCCTTCTAACCGATGATACTACAAATGAGACAACGGAAATCACCGCAAACGGCTTAGTCAACGCCGCAGGTCCTTGGGTGTCTTCGTTCATTGAAACCCAGGTGGAACGCAAGGCACCTTACGGCATTCGGATGATTAAAGGCAGTCACATTGTTGTGCCAAAGCTGTATCAACACTCAAATGCGTTTATCATGCAAAACACAGACAAGCGCATTGTTTTCGCCATTCCTTATCGTGAAGACTACACATTGCTTGGCACAACAGATGTCGAATACCAAGGCGATCCAAACGATGTGGCCATTTCAGAAGACGAAACGAACTACATCCTACAAGTCGCTAATGACCACTTTAAACAAGCCTTATCGCCAGCCGATGTTGTCTGGAGCTATTCTGGTGTACGTCCGTTACTTGAGGATGAGTCGTCGGATCCGTCTGCGGTGACGCGCGATTACACCCTGCATCTGGATGATGATTTGGGTGCCCCATTGCTTAGCATCTTTGGTGGCAAGATCACCACTTATCGAAAACTGGCATTATCCGCAATGCGTAAGCTCGCACCTTATTACACCAACATGGGGGATGAGTGGACTCATAGCAAGTCATTACCAGGTGGGGATTTAGGTATGTCATTGGACGCCTTCAGTATGAAGCTACAACAAGACTATCCTTTTATTGGAGCACATCTAGCTCATCGCTTCGCCAATAGTTATGGCAACCGAACAAAGCGAGTACTCGCAAACGTTTCTTCACAAGAGGATCTAGGTCAGCACTTTGGTCATGAACTTTATCAAGCCGAAGTGGACTATCTGATTAACGAAGAATGGGCGCGTACTGCCGAAGACATTCTATGGCGCCGAACCAAGCTAGGCTTGGAGCTTTCAGAAAAAGAGGTCATTGCTCTAGAAGAGTACCTTCAATCTCGGCTTTAATCGGCTATCTCTTCTGTACGTTTGCCTGCCTAGTCCATTGTCTAGGTGGGCTTTTTTTGCTTTACTAAGCCCCCCTTAAACATTCTTTACCGCCGACAATGGAAGCCAGCCATATGGATATCATGCTGTTCGACTTATCAATTTGGGTCTATTTGGCATTGTTCGCCACTGCATTTATTGCTGGCGCCATTGACGCGATTGCCGGCGGTGGCGGCTTGATTACTGTACCTGTGTTACTGGCCGCCGGGCTTTCTCCCGCACAAGCCTTGGCCACCAACAAATTACAGGGCTGTGCTGGTACGTTATCGGCATCCTATCACTTTATTAAAAAAGGCCAGGTTGATCTTAAGCAAATGCGACCAGCCATTATCATGACGGCCATCGGCGCTGTGCTCGGGACCTTGTTGGTGTCTTATCTGGATAGCAGCTTGCTGCTCAAAGCCGTGCCAATCATTCTAATTGCCGTTGCGGTTTTTTTCTTCTTTCTGCCGAAAGTTCAGCCCTATATTGCCAGCAAATTTTCCTTAAGCCACCTTCAGTTTGCCCTCATTATCGGCACCAGCATTGGCTTTTATGATGGTTTGATTGGTCCAGGCACAGGCGCCTTTTTCTCTACCGCTTATCTTTGCCTGATGGGTTTAACCCTAGTGTCAGCGACAGCCCACACTAAAATCCTAAACGCCACCAGCAATGTGTCTTCCTTGCTGGTGTTCACCTTCAGTGGTCATATTATGTGGACATTGGGTATTGTGATGGGATTAGGACAATGGTTTGGGGCACAAGTTGGTTCACGCTTAGTAATCACAAAAGGCACTAAATTAATCCGCCCTATGGTCATTATCATGTGTTTAGCCATTTCCGTGAAGTTACTGATCAACCAGTAGCCTCTAACGCTTCAGGCTTAGTTAACGCATCGTCTGGCGAATATCGATAACACTCCGCCACCAGCCATTTCAGCAATTGCTGAACAGGCTCCCTTTGATATTGCGCTTCTGGACAAGCAAACACATAAGCATGGCTTTCATCCAAAGTATCCTCAAACGGCTTCACTAAACGGCCTTGCTGAATGTCATCCATCACCAAAGGGGTTCTGCCAAGCGCCACACCTTGTCCTGCAATGGCCGCTTGCACTGCCAAATCGCCACGGTTAAAGCTGATCCCTCGGGACGGTTTAACACCCTTTGCATTCGCCAGCTGCAACCAGCGCTCCCACTCAGCATAGGGACTGGAAAAACGCCATTCTGAATCGTCGTTCAATAAAGGGACATTGGCTAATTGATCGGCATGCGTTAACGCTTTTTGCGCTAAAAAAGCCGGACTGCAAACCGGGAACACTTTATCTTTCATCAAAGGGACCAAGTGACTCTTAGTCTTGTGCACATAGCTATGGACAATGGCCACATCAATACGGTCACGTTGAAAGCTCACTTCTCGATCATTCGCCTGAATACGCAATTGCAAATCTGGATAGGTTTCTTGCAGGCTACCAAGACGAGGAATCAACCACTTTGTTGCAAAGGAAGGCATGACAGAGACAGTAAGAATGTTGGAGCTTTCTTCTTCTTGTAAATCACTAATCAAGCGACCTATTTCATTGAAGCTATGATTTAATTGGACCGCCAACCTGGCCCCCGCAACGGTCAATTCAAGACGCCTATGATGGCGTGTAAATAACCCTAAGTTCAAGCGATCTTCTAATTGACGAATTTGCTGGCTTACCGCCCCTTGAGTGAGATGCAATTCCTCTGCCGCCTTAGTAAAACTCAAATGACGGGCAGCAACGGAGAAGGTATTCAACCCAGTTAACGGCATAACTTTCATCTTGGCTCATCCTTAAAAAGAAACACTAAACAGACAATATAAAAATCATTTTAGCATTAGCCACACTAATGCTAAAACCTAATTTATATCGTTTGTCAGTCAACCAAATTCCACTAAAATGACCATCATATCTTTGGGTTTTTATATGATCTAAAGAGTGTTAATACAGCCCTAACTGTATGAAGCCTAAGGCATGCTCCCACAGTCGTGTCTTAGGTGAATATCAGCATTCCCACAGGATGATGTTATTCAAGCTGCTAGTTACTTTTATTTAAGCCGGACCTATGTCCGGCTTTTTTTATGCTTATTCACAACCGACAAAAACAAAAAAAGCGATGACCTTTGTCATCGCTTCATTCATGCCTAATGATCAATCAACCCATCATTAGGCAGCTTGATCTTCCAACAACTGAGCTTTTGAAAACTGGCCTAAAGCCAATTTTTCCATCAGTCTTACCACTTGGCAACTGTAGCCGTATTCATTGTCGTACCATACGTATAAGGTCGCTTGGTTGCCACGCACCTTGGTAGACAAAGAATCCAAAATACCCGCCTGTTGAGAGCCAATGAAGTCAGAACTTACCGCATCGGCTTCTTCACTGAAACCAATTTGGCCCGCTAACTCGGCACTATTAGACGCAGCTTTTAATAATGCATTAATCTCATCAACCGAGGTGCCCGCTTTTAGATTCAAACTCAACACAGCAATAGACACATTAATAACAGGAACACGGATCGCACTGCCACTGAGCTTTCCTTCTAAAGAAGGAATGGCTTTTGACACGGCTTTCGCCGCCCCCGTTTCTGTCATCACCATATTCATACCAGCCGCACGTCCACGACGATCACCTTTATGAATATTATCTATTAGATTTTGGTCATTGGTGTAGGCATGTACGGTTTCAACATGACCAGATTCAATGCCAAATTTTTCTTCAAGCACAGACAGTATTGGTGTAATCGCATTGGTGGTACACGACGCGGCGGATACAATCTGATCTTCTGCAGTTAGATCAGAGTCATTCACACCAAACACAACATTCTTCATTGATTTACCAGGAGCCGTTAGCACAACACGCTCAATACCAGGACGGTTCAAATGCACACTTAAACCGTCGTGATCGCGCCAACGACCTGTGTTATCAACCAACAAGGCTTTTTCAATATTGTAGGCAGAGTAATCAACTTCAGCCGGATCTGATGCGTAAATGATTTGAACGGCATTGCCATTAATCATTAAGACTTGGTTCGCCTCATCAACTTTTACAATACCATCGTATGCACCGTGAACCGAATCATACTTAAGCAAACTGGCACGCTTAGCCAAATCATTTGCTCCAGCGTTACGTACGACAATCGCCGCCAATTTCATACCTGGCGTCGTGTGTCCAAGCGCGCACATGCGACGTGCTAACAAACGGCCAATGCGGCCAAAGCCATATAGCACCACAGGCACTTCAGAACCATCAGAAGGTTGAGCCGCCAGCATTGACGTTAAATCAGCTTGTGCTAACAAGTCCTCTAGTTCAACACAAGTCTGAGCCAGTTCGCTTGCATACAATTCTTCTAACACGCCATAAACTTGCCCTAGATCTAACTCAGGATGTTGATCAAAAGTGGCCATCAAACCCGTCACAGAATCCGCCATTAGGGTATTACCCGCTAGCTGAACCTTGATGGATTTTTCACGGCCAAGTTTACCAAGAAGTGGAATCATGGATTCTACTTGCGAGAGAGATTGTAACCAAGTGCTTGTCATGCTGTGCTCCCAAATGACGCTATCGTATCAATATGGGCGCAGTCTACCGCCTGTTTTGAGCAAAAACAAATTGTAAGAAGACTACGAAAAGTCTTTAAAATCCGTAATTTAGAGGGTTATTTTATAGAAATAACGAAATATAAAAGAAGAGTTAGAAACTTTACTACAGAAGCGAAGCGTTGAATGGAAAAATCAGCAAAACCTGTCTATTTTGTTGTAAATTAGCAACGAAATTAGACAGGAAATTTCATCAATTATTTTCACAAATGGCGTTTTCTTTCGGCCAAAATGCCCAATACACAAAAACACGCCAGTATCAGAATAGGTCGGTAGACTAAATCCACCTGTGTAATTCCCCACAAAAACAATGGCTGAGTCCACAGAGTTAACAAACCATAGCCGAACGTACACATGAGAATAAACGCCGCAATGCGAGCAAGAAAAATCCACGAAGACACCATGCGCTTAAGATACCCATTAATACGGTCGCCATAAATCACCAAACAGGTCGCGACTAGCGCCAAAGAGACATCTTGCAAGTGAGGTTGTAACAGTTGCGCTAAGCGCAAATTGAGATCAAGAAAAATCATAGGTTGATTTACTGCCAAGCCATAACTAATAATTACTAGATAAGGATTCTACATCGATTCGTCCCGAACTCCGAATCACTTTAGGACGTTCATCGACATACATTACCGACACATCGGCACTGGTATTTTTCAACATGATCTTAGTGTAATCTTTAAGCTGCCATTCCACTTCCCCAAGACCATTATCAAGACGACCAGAACTTGGCGGACCGTATTTCTTCAACAGTAAATTCCCTAGAGAACGACGCTGGCGAAGGCTTTTCACCGTGCCCGAAAGTAAAGCCTGTTCTAGATAGCCAAACTCGTTACTCTGTACCGTTAAATCGGTCACCCCTAAAATGCCTTCAGGACCGAGACTGTAGCTTTGAACACCTTCTTTATAGGCTGGGTAGCTTTCCACTCCCATGGATTTTAGCTGTTCGCCTAAATCTGACAATTTCAGGTTATTGAATGGCAAGCCAAACAATTCTAACTGACCTGACACTCGCGCAGTGCTCGCTTGTGTATTAGCCCATAGTTGCTGCGACACCAAAACAAATAAGGCGAGGACAACAGAAGCAATCACCCTAGGCATGAATCTATCCCTACATAAATCGATATTCCACTTTTGCCGCCAAAAACGGCCAAACCTGATATATAATACAACACGAATCGCTCCCACAACTCAAGGAGCACAGACAGATTATTTTTTTGAGGTAGTACATGGCACTTGTTATTGGCATCACAGGAGTATCAGGCAGTGGAAAGAGTCGACTTTGTTCGCTGTTAGCAGAAGGACAAGATTCAAAAATCACTGTTCTTTGCCAGGATAACTTCTACAACGGCTGCGGCAGCATAGACCCGGATGTCTATAATTTCGATGATTTAAATTCGCTTGATGTTGAAAGCTTAACTCTGGCCATTCATAACTGCAAAAATAGACAACAGCCAAATGAGATCCCAGTTTACGATCACTCTCAACACAAACGCATCGGTTATCGTAATCTGGAATCAACCCATGTAGTCCTCGTAGAAGGCCACATGATGTTCCAAGACCCAGGCATACGCGACGCCGTCGACTACTTGTTGTTTGTTGATACTGACATGGACATTGCTGTGGTAAGGCGTTTGAAGCGTGACATTGCGGAGCGTGGACGTAACGTCAATGAAGTCACCAGTCGCTACATGCGCCACGTGCGCCAAGCATCGCTAAAGACTCTAGACATTCGAGATAAAGCCGACTTTATCATTCCTAACAATAAAAGCTTTACCAATGCTGCCAACTTGTTACGCAGCCATATCGATTTTTTACTCAAAGAAAAAGGCGCTAAATAGCGCCTTTTTCAGATCGACAAGGAGGTCGTTACCCTTACTTCTTAATATCGTCAAAGAAGCGTTTCACCCCATCAAACCAACTTTTCTGTCTTGGCGAATGATCCGTTCCTTCGCCCATGGTATCCGCCAACTCTGTCAGTAATTCTTTCTGACGAGCGGTTAGATTCACCGGTGTTTCCACCACAACCTTACAAATTAGGTCGCCTACTGGGCCACCACGCACAGGTTTCACACCCTTGTTACGCAGACGGAACAGTTTGCCAGTCTGACACTCGGCCGTCACTTTCAAGCGAACTCGGCCATCCAATGTTGGTACATCGATGTCACCACCAAGAGCAGCTGTAGTAAAACTAATTGGCACTTCACAGTACAAGTTAGCCCCATCGCGCTCAAAGATGTTATGAGGTTTCACCGACACCTGTACAAACAAATCACCTGCTGGACCGCCATGTGTTCCGGCTTCACCTTCACCAGAAAGACGAATACGGTCACCTGTGTCCACACCCGCAGGGATTTTCACATTCAGAGTTTTGTATTCTTGCTTACGGCCTTGGCCATGACAATCAGGACAAGGGTCTGAAATGACCTGACCTTGACCGTGACATTCTGGACAGGTTTGCTGAACCGAGAAAAAGCCTTGCGACATACGTACCTGACCAGCACCGCCACAAGTTCCACACGTCTTAGGTGTTGAGCCTTTTTTCGCACCAGAACCGTCACAGGTCTCACATTCTACCAAGGTAGGGATGCGGATTTTTTCCTCACAACCCCAGACCGCTTGCTCTAAATCAAGTTCTAAGGTGTAACGTAAATCTGAGCCACGTCGCGTACGGCTTTGACCACCGCCACCACCGCCGCCAAAAATATCACCAAAGACATCACCAAAGATGTCGCTAAAACCACCCGCTCCTGCACCGCCAAAGCCGCCAGCCTGACCGTTTACGCCTTCATGACCAAAGCGGTCATAAGCCGAGCGCTTTTCTTCAGAAGACAGAATTTCATAGGCTTCCGCCAATTCTTTAAATTTATCGAGTGCTTCTGGGTTGTCTGGATTCTTATCTGGGTGGTACTTATTCGCTAAAGAGCGATAAGCTTTTTTGATCTCTTTCTTATCCGCGTCTTTGGCAACCCCAAGAACGTCGTAATAGTCTCTTTTGCTCATCGCAGGCATTCCTGAATAGTAAAAGTCTTAACCTAATGCTTAAACAGCAAAGCACGGTTCGAAAACCGTGCTCGCTATCGCTTGCCTCATAAGGAGGCGGCGTTATCAGCTATTGACGATTATTTTTTATCGTCTTTTACTTCTTCGAATTCAGCGTCTACCGCATCGTCTTGCGTTTCAGCTTGCTCTGCACCTTCTGGTGCGCCCGCTGCAGCTTCCGCATCAGCGTACATCTTCTGAGCCAAAGAACCTGACGCTTGAGTCAACGCATTGGTTTTCTCTTCGATCTGTTCTTTGTCATTAGAGGTTAGCGCTTCTTCCAATTCAGAGATCGCTGTTTCAATCGCTGTTTTCTCTTCTTCAGTCGCTTTATCACCCGCATCCGCAAGTGTCTTACGAGTCGCGTGGATCATGCCATCCGCTGTATTGCGAACTTGCACAAGCTCTTCAAACTTACGATCTTCTTCCGCGTTCGCTTCCGCGTCCTGAACCATTTTTTCAACTTCTTCATCGCTCAAGCCTGAAGAAGCTTTGATCACGATAGACTGTTCTTTACCAGTCGCTTTGTCTTTCGCGGAAACGCTCAAGATACCGTTAGCATCAATGTCGAAGCTAACTTCAATTTGTGGCACACCACGTGGTGCTGGCGGAATATCAGCCAAATCGAAACGACCTAGTGACTTGTTCTGCGCCGCTTGTTTACGCTCACCTTGCAAAGCATGGATCGTTACCGCGTTCTGGTTGTCTTCAGCAGTCGAGAAAGTTTGTGATTTCTTAGTTGGAATCGTTGTGTTTTTCTCAATCAAGGCCGTCATCACACCACCCATTGTCTCGATACCTAAAGACAAAGGCGTGACGTCTAGAAGCAGAACGTCTTTCACGTCACCCGCTAATACCGCACCTTGAATAGACGCACCAATTGCGACAGCTTCATCTGGGTTAACGTCTTTACGTGGCTCTTTACCAAAGAATTCTGTTACTTTCGTTTGCACCAATGGCATACGAGTCTGACCACCAACCAAGATAACTTCGTCGATATCAGAAGCAGAAAGCTCAGAATCTTTCAGCGCTTGGCGGCAAGGCTCAAGAGACTTGATCACCAATTCTTCTACCAATGACTCAAGTTTAGAACGCGTCAATTTCACGTTTAAGTGTTTAGGACCACTTGCATCAGCTGTGATGTAAGGCAAGTTCACTTCTGTTTGTGAAGAAGAAGACAACTCAACTTTGGCTTTTTCACCTGCTTCTTTCAAACGCTGTAGCGCAAGTGGATCATTGTGAAGATCAATGCCAGTGTCTTTCTTAAACTCAGCAGCCAAGAATTCGATAACACGCATGTCGAAATCTTCACCACCAAGGAAAGTATCACCATTAGTCGACAATACTTCGAACTGTTTCTCGCCATCGACATCAGCAATTTCGATGATAGAGATATCGAACGTACCACCACCAAGGTCATAAACCGCGATAGTAGAATCACCAGAGTTTTTATCCAAACCGTATGCCAAAGCCGCCGCTGTTGGCTCATTGATAATACGTTTAACGTCTAGACCAGCGATTTTACCAGCATCTTTTGTTGCTTGACGCTGAGAGTCGTTAAAGTAAGCTGGGACGGTAATAACCGCTTCTGATACGCTTTCGCCAAGGTAATCTTCTGCCGTCTTCTTCATTTTTTTCAGAACTTCTGCAGATACTTGAGGTGGCGCTTTCTTATCGCCTTTGATTTCGACCCAAGCATCACCATTTTCTGCAGAAATAATTTTGTACGGCACCATAGAGATGTCTTTCTGTACCACATCATCTTGAAAACGACGACCGATCAAACGCTTAACCGCAAACAAGGTGTTTGTTGGGTTAGTCACAGCTTGACGTTTAGCAGATTGGCCGACCAATACTTCACCGTCTTCAGCGAAGGCAACGATCGAAGGAGTTGTACGATCGCCTTCCGCATTTTCAATTACACGAGCTTTTTCACCATCAAGAACAGCAACACAAGAGTTTGTGGTCCCTAAGTCGATACCAATGATTTTACCCATCGTTTGTCTCTCCAATAAATTCGTTTATAACAAGGTTACTTCTGTATTTGGGTACACTTAAAAACTTTTCAAGCGTCCAGTGTCAAAAAAATGACGGTCTTTTTATGCAGCACTTGAAACCACTACCATCGCAGGTCTTAAAAGACGACCGTGCAAGGTGTAACCCTTCTGAACCACATCCATAACAGTGTTAGGTTCTAGTTCAGGGTTTGGCACCATAGTCATGGCTTGATGCAACTCCGGGTTGAAAGGTTCGCCATGTGGATCAACGGCTTTAATTTCAAAACGAGCTAAGGTTTCAAGCAAATCTTTTAAAGTAAGCTCAACCCCTTCACGAACCGGATCCGCTTCGCCAGTGTCGGCTGCAGACGTTAAGGCACGCTCAAGGTTATCCGCTACATTAATGACAGCTTTGGCGAATTTCTCTAAACCAAACTTGTGAGCCTTTTCCACATCTTGCTCGGCACGACGACGTACGTTTTGAGCATCGGCTTGCGCTCTTAGTGCGGCTTCTTTGTATTGAGCAACGTCTTCTAACGCTTTCGCAAGTTCGTCATTTTCAGCTTCCGCTTCCAACAGCTCAGCTTCTGGCTCTAACAGCTCTTCTACTGCTTCGTTTTGTGCTTCACTGTTCAAATCTTGCTCCGCCTCTTGATTAGGATTTTTTTGCTGATCACTCATTGTTTAACTCCAAATAACAGAAACTATTCTTTCTCTGTGCTGGGTATATGGGGACGGCTTTTTACCTTTCAACACTAAAACCGCATTAAATTTAAGGGAATTAATTCCACACTAGCCACTTGTCAAAAAACAACCAAATACTGTATAAATAACCATATAAATATTTTCTTTCTTTGGAGCTTACTATGCTGATCAGCATCGCTATATCCAACTTTGCCATTGTGGAATCACTTGAACTGGAATTTAAGCAAGGTATGACAGTGATTTCCGGTGAAACTGGCGCAGGCAAATCCATTATGGTGGATGCCCTGTCATTATGCTTAGGTGATCGAACCGATGCCGGCGTTGTGCGCCATGGACAGAAAAAAGCCGACATCTCTGCCAGCTTTGACATCAAAGAGTACCCTCATGTTTATCAATGGCTGGAAGAAAGGGATCTGGAACAAGAGCATAACTGCATACTGCGCCGCGTCATTAGCAAAGAAGGCCGCTCCAAAGCCTACATCAATGGCCGACCTTGCACCTTAAGCGACTTAAAAGAGGTGGGTAGTCAGTTAGTTGACATTCATGGTCAGCACGAACATCAATCGCTTTTAAAGAAACATGCCCAACGCCAACAACTGGATGAATATGGCCAACTCACTGAACTGAGTAAGCAGGTTCAACAACAATACCAAGCGTGGCGCCAGTTAAAAGACGAACTGTTCGCCAAACAAAACCAATCCGCCGAACAAGACGCGAAGATTCAGCTGCTGTCGTATCAAGCCCAAGAATTAGAACAGATTGATTTAAAGGAAGGGGAAATTGAATCCCTAGAGCAAGAGCAAACCTTTCTCTCTAACATTGCCGATTCTCAGGTCAAAGCGTACCAAGCCAGCAATTTATTAGCAGATAACGAAGAAGGCAGCATCTGCTCTTTGCTCAATCAAGCCATTCACAGTGCCAGCCAAATCAATCCGCCAACACAGGAACTAGAAGGCGCATTAGACATGATGAATGCCGCCCTCATTCAAGCTCAAGAAGCCACCGACAGCCTTCGACATTACCAAGACACACTCGAACAAGACCCTGAACGCTTAACCACAGTCGAAAGCCGTTTATCTGATATCTATGACACCGCACGTCGTCATAAATGTTTGCCTGACACCTTGATTTCCCTACGTGAGTCGGTTGAAGGGGAACTGTCTAAACTGCAAGGTGGCGAAGAAAGCTTAGAAGCGCTAAAAGAAAAAGAAGAATTAGCCTACGAAAAGCTCACCGCTTTAGCGACTAACCTCACAGAAAAGCGCATTAGCACCAAAGACGAATTGGCAAAAAAAGTAGAAGAACAAATTCACGGCTTAGGCATGCCTCACGCACGTTTCTATATTCAATGCCAACCACTCAATCAAGTCACTGCCAATGGCTTTGAAGACATTGAATACATGATCGCTTCCAACCCAGGGCAACCTGCCCAACCACTTCGTAAAGTGGCATCCGGTGGTGAGTTATCTCGTATTAGTTTGGGCATTCAAGTGGTAACCGCTCACACCTCAACCATTCCTACTTTAGTATTTGACGAAGTCGATGTCGGCATCAGTGGTGGCATTGCAGAAGTCGTTGGGCGCATGCTGCGTTCTGTTGGCCAACGCGGCCAAGTGTTCAGCGTGACACACTTAGCGCAAGTCGCCGCACAAGGACATCAACATTTACAGGTGAGTAAAAAAGTCACCAATGAAGCGACCTCATCTGAGGTCAAAGTTTTAAAAGAACAAGACCGAACCCAAGAAATCGCTCGTTTACTAGGCGGCCTTGAATTAACCGAGCAAACCCTCGCTCATGCAAGAGAAATGCTCAGCAACGTACAGTTGCAATAATCGTTCTGGCAAAAAACCTCACCAGTCGTAAAAAACACAGTTGATCAGACAGCAAAAAGGGCTTAAACCCTAAAAGTTTAAGCCCTTCCTTTGCTCACAAAGAAAGCCACCGTTAAGAGGCACCCTTCGCTATTGCCCTGTGGTTACTTTTTCTTAGGACGCACATACATAATCAAGCTGTGCTCTTCGATATCATAACCATGTTCTTCGGCGATTTCATGCTGACGTTTTTCAATCACCGGATCAACAAACTCAATCACTTTGCCCGTTTCTAAACAGATCATGTGATCGTGATGATCACCTTTTTCCAATTCAAATACCGCTGTACCAGCTTCAAAGTGATGACGTTGAACCAAACCAGCCGTTTCAAACTGAGTCAGAACTCGATACACAGTAGCCAAGCCAACGTCTTCTCCTTGGTCAAGCAAAGTGCGATACACATCATCCGCACTTAGATGGTGGTCACCTGCTTTCTCAAGAATTTGTAAAATTTTCACTCTTGGCAAGGTTACCTTGAGTCCCGCTTTCTTTAGCTCTTGATTTTCACTAGTCATGAGTCATTCTCTATTCGATCTTATTGATAATTACTTTATCATTAGCATACCAAAGTAAGGATAATACAAATGAAAAAATCAGTTTTAATTTTATGTGCCGCACTTTCTTTAGGTGCATGCAGTTTATTTCCACCACCTTACAAGGTTCCCGTTACTCAAGGAAACCTTGTAACACAGGATCAGCTTTCACAGCTTAAAATTGGTATGTCCGAGTCTCAAGTCACTTACCTTCTCGGTAACCCTATGATCCAAGATACGTTTAAACCAAACGAGTGGCACTATATGTACACGTCTAAATATGCTACGTCTGAGACCAAACAAAGCGAAGTAACCGACCTTGTTCTTACATTCGACAGTGGCAGCCTAACCAACATTAAAAACAACTAAGGTTTCGTGCTTTTTGCTGCTCTGTTGGCCCTAGCTTGTTTAGGGTCAACCGTCAGCTCACGATACAACTCTACTCGCTCACCTTCTTTTAGCACTTGTTGGTCTGCATTGCGTACGGCTTTGCCAAAAATACCTACTTTAACGTTTTCCACATCTAACTCAGGGAAAAATACATTAATGTTGGAACGACGTACAGCATCACGTACCGTGCAACCTTCTTCCACCTCTAATGACACAATTTTCTGCTTTTCAGGCAAAGCATAAGCGACTTCAACTCTCATACTACTCACCATACACGACTTTTGCGCGCTTACTGAAAGAATCTACCATGGTATTCGAAATCTGGCTAAACACACCGCCAAAAGCAAACTTCAACATACCACTTAATTCAAAATCGATGCTCAAGGCGATTTTACAACTTGTTGGCGACACCTCAGTAAATGTCCACACACCATGAAGGCGCTTAAAAGGCCCTTCCACCAACGTCATTTCAATACGGTGGTTCAGCTCTAAATAATTCTTCGTCGTAAACGCCTGTTTCACTGGTCCTTTACCCACATCCAATGAAGCAACAATCTCTGTTGGGGTTTGCGAAATCAATTTCGCACTTAAACAACCTGGCAAAAATTCAGGGTAAGCATTAATGTCATTAACCAAATCATACATTTGCTCACAACTAAAACTAACATGAGCAAAACGTTCTATACGACTCAAACTAAACTCCTATCCAACCTGCCAAAGTAATCACCATCATGGCAGGAATACTGATGTATTTTAACGTACCGTACCACCATTCAAAATGGCTAATCTGTTTGGTGATCATTTCATTCTGCAACATGGTACGCGGTATAAACCAAGCGACCAAAATAGACAGTAAAATAGCGACAACAGGCAACAAAATTAAAGACGTTAGCGCATCTAACAATTCAAAGAAATTTAAATCAAACAGGATTTTACTGTCCCAATGGTTAAACGACAGTAACACCGCAATACCAATCAACCATACCGCAATCCCTAGTAGCAATGCGGCTTTTAAACGAGCAATATAAAATTTTTCATGTAACCAAGCGACAAACAGTTCCAACATAGAGATCGCCGACGTTAGCGCTGCCACGACGAGCAAGGTGAAGAAAACGCCAGCAAAGAATTGGCCACCAGGCAAGCCACCAAAAATAATCGGTAAAGAAACAAACGTCAGGCTTGGCCCTGCTTCCACATCAATTTGGAATGAAAAGACCAAAGGAAAGATTAGCAATCCGGCTAACAAAGCCACCAGCAAATCAACTCCCACGACAATACCGCACGCTCGGGCAATCGACATGCGTTTACTCATATAAGCACCGTAGGCAAACATCGCCCCCATGCCCACACTCAAACTAAACAAGGCCATACCCACTGCGGCCAATACCACATCAAAGGTAATGTCCTGCCATGACCAACCGAACATAAAATCTAAGGTTTTGGCCATGTTTCCTACCGTCATAGAGTAAGCTGATAAACCCAACAAACTGATGACTAACACGGGCAATAAAATTCGCACTAACGCCGACAACCCTCGAGTCACAGACTGCCCTACGGTCAACACCACCAGCACCATAAACACAGAATGCCAAAGCAGCATTTCACTCGGGTTCGCCAACAAATCTTTAAACATGGTGACAGCACCAGCTTGAGTAATTTGCCGAAATTCGCCTGATACGGCTCGTTCCAAGTAGCCTATCGACCAACCCGCAATCACACTGTAAAAGGTCAGTATCAAAAAGCCCGTAATGCCTGCTAGCCAAGGAACGATAACCCAAGCCTTATGCACAATACGGCGTTCGCTCAAATCATTGACCGTGTCCACTGGATTAGAACGGACCGTACGGCCTAACGCCACTTCTGCCACCAACACTGGCAAGCCAACCAACAACAAACATAAGCAATACACTAATAGAAACGCACCGCCACCGTTTTGCCCGAGCACATAAGGAAACTTCCAAATGTTACCTAAGCCAACCGCCGACCCACTGGCCGCAAAAATAAATATCCATGGACTTGACCAAATACCTTGTAAACATCGACTTTCAGGCATAAATTTAGGCTCTAAGAAAACAACAAAATGAGAATGAGGAAAGACAACCCTAAAGGAATAATGACTCTACTCAAATAAATTTAGTAAACAGATGTGAATTTTCCATCATTCAGGCGCATACCTCAAGAAAAGCATAGGTTTTTGCCTCTATCGACCGTATAATTTTTCCCTATGAGCAAAGTAAAGAAAAAATCCAACAGTACTGGCACCATTGCCCTTAACAAACGCGCTAAACATGACTACTTTGTAGACCAAAAGTTCGAAGCCGGACTCGTTTTGTCTGGCTGGGAAGTAAAAAGTCTACGTGAAGGCAAGGCTCAACTTGTTGACTCCTTCGTCATTATTCACCAAAACGAAGCATGGCTTGTCGGCGCAAGAATCACACCACTACTAAGTGCATCTACGCATGTAGTTTGTGAGCCACTAAGACAGCGTAAGCTACTACTTAATCGCAAAGAGCTGGACAGAATAATCCAAGTGACCGAGCAAAAGGGTAAAACCTGTGCGGCCATGGCATTGTACTGGAAAGGCAACAAAATTAAGTGTGAAGTCGCATTGGTTACCGGCAAGAAAGAGCACGACAAACGTGATACAGAACGCAACCGCGACTGGGCACGTGATAAAGAACGTTTAATGAAACACAGCCACCAATAGCAAGACATTATTTAAAATAGTGTCGCTTAAAATGAATAAGCTGTGTTACATCGCGTTATCTCTAGCGTAAACCAAAGGTTTCCGTTAGAATTGCGTTACTTTTTGGGGACGACATGGTTTCGACGTCGGTTACAAACCCAAAGGTGCATGTCGAGAGTGATACGTGATCTCGTAAATCCCCCGTATCAATTTAATAGTCGCAAACGACGAAAACTACGCTTTAGCAGCCTAAACCGCTGCTAGTGTGCTGCCCTCAGGTTGCTCGTAGCCAGAGACTCTGCAGTATCATAAATTACGAGATGCTAACTGATGCCCCGCCTAGGGATAAGGTTCTAAGATTAAGTAGGCTCGCCATTAACACCCTGTCCTTCGGGCGGTTCGTGGTCAAACAGTAGAAGTGACTATGCATGTAGAGCCGATGGCAGAGGACTGACGGACGGGGGTTCGATCCCCCCCGTCTCCACCAATTTAAAGAACCACCTTCGGGTGGTTTTTTTACGTCTAACCCTCGTAAAAAAGGACTGTAGCGTTTTATAACATTGTCATTTTGGAGCATTCAAAATGAACATTTTAGACATTCAATTAGTAGCAGAAAAAGTCCTCGGTTTAACCCCACAGCAAGTAGACGAACGGATCGAAAACGCTGAAGACTAGGACACCCACTAAAAAAACGCTTTGGAGTTGCCTAGACACCTTTAGCAAAATCGCCAACGACCTGATCCCGCTAACCCCCATTATCCAAGAGCCAAAAACACACCAACGGATCCACGCCTTCGTGGAATTTCAAGACGGGAACGGCTTCATCGTTGCGCGGCAAAACCTTAACCGCGAACCAACCTTTGATGAAAATACTCTGACCTAATGCATGACACACCAAAAGACATCCGTACCCACTAATCGCCAGACGGTAACATCTGGCACTGTTCCAAGGATGTCTTCAAGGCATTAGGGATTATCTGGACTGGTGAAACAATAAGAAACACACCAGCAGCCCACAGGACTAAGTACCCAGTAAACACCCAAAAAGGCGAGCGCCTAGCTGTATTTATCAGCAAAGAAGAAAAACCTCACTTGCAAAAAAACGCTCAAATTAACGCTAATTCCTTATAAAAGGTACACTACATGATACAAAAGGCATGATTTAAAAAGGTCAGTAGTAGTAGCCTCAAGTCTCCATAATAGAAGGAGATTTGAAATGTTCATTACCAACCTGATTACCCTACAAGCTATTTTTTTCTTGTGTAGTTTTCTGTTAGAAAGGATATTTCCCAACAATCAGTGGCAAACACAAAAAGGCTTTAACTCCATGTTGTGTTTCATCATGAGTATTGGCGCGATATTCGCCCAAGTCATGTTTTTTGGGTGGATAAATATTCCAGCAATAGGCATAGCAATACATAACGATCCACTTATAGAAGGTATGATCTTCTACCTAATCTATTCATTTGTTAACTACTGGGCTCACAGAGCAAAACACGCAATACCAATAGCATGGAAGTACTTACATAAAATGCACCACAGCCCTTCCCACATGGACAGTCGCGTGGCATTTTATAGGCATCCGCTGGAAATGCTTATAAACACCGCCATATTGTTTGTATTGGGTAAAGTTATTTTAGATGTCAGTGCCAATGCCGTCGCCATGACGCTAGTGATTGAAGGCATACTAGAAACCTTCCATCACGCCAATATTAGACTGCCTCGCTGGATACGACCGCTGGGGTATATTATTCAAATCCCAGAGCAGCACATTGTTCATCACCAGAAAGGGTTGCATAAATACAACTACAGCCCATTAGCCCATTGGGATTTAATGTTTGGAATATTACGATTCTACCAAAGTGGCTTTAACTGGCTAGATTTTAAAGACTCAAACAAAGCATGGCCATATTTACGGTTCGATAAATAGGAGAGCACCATGGGACCCCAAGAAAAGGAAATAACAGGCGTTTCATTTGATTTAAGCACTGCCACACAGTACGACGCTGTTGGTGTAGATAAGCTTGAAGAACAACTCAGAGAAAAAATCACCGAGTTCACCTCAAGCAGCCGAATTATTAACGGCAGAAAACGCAAAGGAAGCTATCGTTTATTAGCTGAATATACGGATATTAGCCATGCTTACATTCACCAATTTCACAGTGAAAAGCGAGCCATTTGTATTACCAATATGAACAAGCTCGCCAACTACTTTGGTGTAAAATACATTGTTAGCAACTTCTAAGCTTATTATTCTGTATACTAAAATTTACAAAAATTCATACTAATTGACAAAAGATGAAAATCGTTCAATATAGGGAAATTAGATAAAAGGCTAAAAAAGATGGAGCCTGATGAGAAGCAACCTGCTTGACTTAGTTCAATGTCAATTGATTAGAATGTCATCGGATATTAAAGCGTTAAAAACGCTGTCAATAGTGATACCCGATACGATAGATCATGAAACAACCGTCACCAGTGAAGGAATTAGCTCGTTGCTAAAATGTGTTGTTGAAAGCATGAAAAATTCTCAAGAAAGCCTATTTGTCGCATTGCAAGAAACTGCCTAAAAAGCCCCTCTGTATGAGGGGCTTTTTTATTTGCCCTAACCTGCAACGAAGAAAAGGGAATCTATATGGAACGTATTCAAATACAACGACTCGCAGAAAAAGTGCTCGGGCTCACCACTCGAGAAACGGACGACTTAATAGACAGCGGCGGAGATTACGACACACCGCTTAAAGAGCGATTTGGTGTTGATTTACAGACCTTCGGGGACATTGTTAGCGCTCTTATCCCGCTAACCCCTATCATCCAAGAGCCAAAAACACACCAACTGATCCACGCCTTCGTGGAATTTCAAGACGGACACGGCACGATACTGGCCAAAGAAGCTATTGATGAATAACCTTCTACAAAAGAATAAAGCCCTCAATTCGAGGGCTTTAAAGGTACAATAAATAGCGCTTCGCCAGTTGACCTAGCTGGTCGTTGCGGATTAATAGATTTCTGACTGTTTGTTGCAGAAAAATCGAGCGACTTAATGTTATTTCAATATAAAAATCAATTAGTTACTGGTCTTATTGAAGGAGTGAATACTCTTCTCTATAAATAAATCACTCAGAGAAATGAATAACCGAAGGGTTAAATCATTATTTCTCTTTGCTTAATAATCGTAACAAGTCTTATCCATACAGCCTGTTCTTACATTCGCCCTTCCTTACTCATCATAAAAGCATCACAAATATCTCGTCTCTGTTACGCAATTCTGCGTGTCTAGCTCTACACTAAAGGTATGCATTGGCTGGGAGAAATAAGTATGAAAACAGGTACCCTCTTTGTGAGAGACATTATGTCGCGTGACGCTTATTACGTTTACCCTGATACCAGTATCATTGATTGTGTGAAAGGGCTCACACAGCGCCGTTTGCCGGGTGCGCCGGTGGCTGATAAACAAGGACATTTGATTGGTTTTGTGTCTGAGCAAGATATTTTACCAGCGCTCATGCAAAGCGCTTATTACAGTGAAGAACCGAAGGATGTGAGTTCGGTGATGAAGACCAATGTGCTGAGTGTCAGTCCAAACGATCACATTATTGAAATTGCTAAGATGATGGCAGAGCCCAAGCCTAAGATGTACCCAGTGGTACAAGAAAGACGCATCATTGGCATCATCACTCGCTATCATGTGACTAAAGCGTTATTGGCCGATTTGGAAGTCGCTGTGCCTGTTTAGTCACAGCTTACGTCGCCACGAGGGTGCTCCTTCGTGGCCTTTTCCTTCGAGTGTTTCTTACTTCGAAAACGTCTTTCGTCATGGCAATTAAAGAGATACGTTTGATTGCCTTAATCCGCTGTTTCAGACTCAGAGCTGGCATGTTGTTTTAGATAATCCTCAGCCGGTGCTCGCCCCATGTATTTGCCCAACGTTTTGAGTGGTACCTTGGTCAAATCCACCATAATAAGACCATCCAATGCATCATTGAACTCATGATCCAGATTAAAGCAAATCAATTTACCGTTCATTCTTAGGTATTGTCTGAGCAACACTGGCAGGCCTTTTCCTTGCTCCATGCGCGCCAAGATTTTGGACAACAGCTCAACATTGGTCAAGGCAGACAAAAGGTTAGGCTGCCAAAAGTCCGTTGTGTTCTGCGCTAATGGCGTGGATGCTTTGACCAATTTGGCTCTTCGTTGATCATAATGATGTAAGGACAGGGTTTGCATCATCAGTTGTCGAGCACTGTCGCTGTAATCATTACTGATACTGACAGGCCCAAATAAATGGGTATATTGCGGATAACGCAATACTAATGTGGCAATGCCTTTCCATAACATCAGCAAGGAATTGAGGTTCTTTTGGTACGCCTCAGCGACCACAGATCGTCCCACTTCAATGCTGTTTCCCATACTGGCCAAAAAGGCTTGATCGTATTGAAACAAGCTACGCGAATACAAGCCCTGTAACCCCTTTTCCTTGAGCAACTGATCAACAAAGCCCAAACGATAAGCACCAACGATTTTTTGATCGACTTTGTGCCACACAAACAATTGCTGATAGTAGTGATCGTATTCATCCAGATCACAAGCCAATCCACTGCCCTCACCAACCGCACGAAAACTTTGCTCTCTGATGCGTCCTATTTCCTGCATTATATTGGGTAATCGATCGCGGCCAGCACAATACACTGCAAAATCCCCTTGCTCGAATAGCAGAGCCTCTTCAGGTAATGCGGCTATGTCTCTTAATAAGGAATCGGACGCCAACGGCGCAATCACCTTTGACAAGCTTTGTTGTTGGGTATCAGACGACAATAAATAGGTGTTGAGTCGTAAGTAATGGACTAAATCTTTTTCGTCGCTGAAGCCTTTCAATTCGGAATAATCAATGGCTTGCCCAATAGACAAGCGAATGCCCGTGGCGCTTTTATTGAGCAGCTCTTTTGCCAACATGGCGGTTCTTAACAAAGGGTGAATTCGCCCCGCGCGATAAAACATGGCACTGTTTTTTCCATCAATGAAAATCGGCACCACTGACGCTTGGCTGCGGTTGATAAACTTCGCCACCGAATGACGCCATTCCACATCTGCCAATACCTTGCTGCCTTTAGCATAAGTAGACACTTCCCCAGCGGGAAAAATCACTAGCACACCGCCATCGGCCAAATGCTTATTGGCCTCGCGTATTGCCACACTGTTTGTTTTGGCGGCTTTACTGCCACCAAACACATTGACTCCGATAAACAAATCACGGATCTCTGGTAAGCGCTTGAGCATTTCGTTCGCCAGCACTTTCACATCCTGACGCACATTGGCGAGCAGATCCGCCACAATCACCCCCTCTATGGCACCCAAGGGATGATTCGCGACAATCACCACAGGACCTTGTTTGGGTATGTTCTGTAAAGACCCCGATGCTAACTGATAATGGATATCCAAGGCTTTGAGAGTGTAATTCATAAACTCAAAGCTGGAGTGAGTCAACGTGCGTTGTTGATACAAGGCATCCAGCTTACTCAAGCCAGTCAGCCACTCCACACATTTTTCAGCGAGGCCAAATGGCGTTACTCTGGGCAAACGAAATGGACTATCTGTCATCTTCTTCTCTCTTTACTAAATTATTGTGGCATCATTTCAGGCCAATTCTGATCCGCTTGATCAATGTGCAAGGCCGAATCAGCATTCCATTTTTGTTTTACCGATTTGTTATAGTTCAAATACAATTTCCCATCGACAATGGCCCACTGCTCAGGATCAGAGGAAGCAAAGCTTTTATTGGCTGAAACGGCCCAAGCACAATAACCGCCGTATTGTGGCGCGTATTTTTCAGGTTCGGCCAAGAACATTTCCAAATGTTTTTTTGAGACAAAATACCAGTCTGCACCCTTATATTCTGCTTTAAATTTGGCGCTACCTTCGATAGCTCGCAGTTCCGTAAAATAGGCGACCGTATCATAACCACTAACCGCTTTGTTGCTGAAATAGCCGGTCGAAATAGGGTCTTCTGCCCACGTCCAGGGACTGGCAAAAAGAATGATCATTGCGATAAATTGTTTCATTGCTTACTCCTCAGGAAGCCTCCGACATTGTCGTTTGTTTGGATAGAGTGAGGCGGTTATTCGCCAAACTGCTCGGCGTCAAATGATCGCAGGGTGACCCCGCCACATAACTCATGTGCTGTTCAGTTTGGGTAACCGTCACTTGTGTAAAACTGACGGTTTGCGCATCTTCACGATGCAAACAAACCGATTTATCATGTTGTGCTGAATGATGGTGACAATGAAATGCCAGCCGTGCAGCTTGACTCGTTTCATCTACCACTAAGTCTTGATACGCCGCATAACGGTATTGACTCACCTGTGATAAAGCCACCGCAGAAGAAAATACGGGCGACGTCATGGTATTGATACACAATGCTTCACCGTCCCAATGAAAGGCTCGCACTGATTCTTGTTGTTCACAAAGGCTGAGATCAAAAGCCAACAAAATAAACGGTGCAAATTTACTGAGGGTGTTATTACACAGCGCCTGCCCAACCTCATCAAGGCAAGTGTATTTGGCCAATCGACTGAGTAATAGACCACGACTAATCAAGGGCGTTGCTGGGACCTTGCCTTGATAATTATTTAATAAACACAAACTCAAGCCAGCATCATTGGTACTGATCCAACTGCCATGCCCAACAGGGTCAATTGGCATCAATACATTTATGCCAGAGAAATTCAGCCTTTTAGGAGGTAACGCCACAGGGCGGGTTTTCTGCTCATCACGATTAAAATAAATCTGATAACCATGATCATTAATGCACCAGCTAACGGAACACATAACTAAGACCTCCCTAAGTACGTCAGGGTCGCTGGGGCAAAACCAAAATCCGCTTCCACATGGCCCCCCAGTAAAGTCATGGTCACCTTGGTCATAGCGAAATGATGGTTTGCATGCTGAGCAATAAACGTCAGCTCTCTTTCCAAAGTAGAGTACATTTGGGCGGATTGCGTTTGGCAGACAGACACTTCCGAGATGACTTGCACAGACGCTTTTACATCGTCCACCGTCAAACTTTCAAGCCACGCCAATAACTCATCTATTTCGGCCAACGCCTGTAAGCGACAGGTTTCCACTCTGTGTCCACGTCGACGCTGGTTATAATCAATGACCCTTGCATGATGAGTTGACTGGTTTGCCTCAGAGCCTCTCGAATAAACCCCTAAATAAACCCCTTGATACACATCCAATAGATGCCGAAAATGTTCGCCTATACTGCTCGTGACATAAGGTTCCGCCGAGGCTAAATATTGTTCACTGGTCAGGGAAGACAAAAAAGCCTTACCTTGCTCAAGGCAATCAATGCATCCTTGAACGACCGCCAATTCTCCCCTCACAAACCTTTTCTGATGGCGTTCACTGTTAAGTAATGGAATCATATCTACTCTCTTTCCAGCTCTTTGGATGGCCTCATAAAAAATTCAGTCCGTACTTGGGTATTCTTTAGTGAGTTTTTTCTCTTCTCGCCAAGCGGCCAATAATTGTCGTAAAGAAGGGGGCTGATGGCCTCGCTTCTTCTGTTTTGCACCAATCGAGTACAACAACCGATATTGCTTCAGCAAGACGCTGAAAATACTTCGCAGAGAAGCATTTCTATCCCAGATATGAGCAGCCTCGCTACTTGCACCATTGAGTTCTAAAATGGTGAATTTTTCGCCCTCCATAAAATCATGAAGGTTGTCGAATTTGATGTCTAAGCGACCGTAGTAATAGCCCTTTACATCTTTCAATAACAAATCCAACTTACGCGTTAAGGCTTCGGTAATGTATTGGTTACCATCTCGGAAAATTGCGCCGCGACTGTGACTGCCAGCAAACGCCAATTGAAATTCTTCCCCAGACTCTGGTACCCAATCAAGCATGCCTTGATGCCTCGGCAGGTATAAATGACGTAACTTTCCGGCTCGTGGATGACCTTCAATCAAGCTTTTTAGATTCTGGCGACCATCCCCCACGACAGAAGGAGAATACTTCAATGTAATGGAAAAAATTTCGCCTTTTTGCTGTCCTGGCTGACGCACATAGAAGACACCAGCCTCGGCTTTATAAGGGGCTTTTTCTTGCAAAACAAAACGTGCTCCGATCGGAAAGGATCGAATGTATTCCGTCAATTGCGCTTCAGATTGTAAAAGTTTGACACCGACCCCTCGACAACCAAGGTCCGGCTTTGCCACCAATGGAAACCGGATATCGTGCTGTTTCAGATCATCCAATGCCGCGCTTAACTGCTGCTTTAATGGCCAATGGTTTTTCTTTCGTACACAATAAGTGGCAATCCACACCGACGCCAGACCACCAGCCAGATTCATAATGTCATGCTTTGACTCACCCACCATACCGCTTAGTTTGATGCTTGGGTTGGCCACCAAAGGCAGACGAAAGTCGCGATAATACATTCCCAGCAACACACTTTGCAGTACCACAGGGGTATAGAAAAACCAAGTGGGCAGAAACTCATAGGGCGAAATTGTACGCTTCGAGTCTTCCTCTAAGGCCGGCATACCACCATTTACTTTATGCGCTGGGATCAATGAAAATTTCCTCATACTACTCATCAATAACCTTTTAAATATGTCTTTTTAATCAATCGATTCACACTAAGTAAGCCAAACAAAGCAACTGGAATCAGTAACCATTGATATTGCGTCGCCACCAGCCAAGTTTGCTGACCAAAGGTATAAATAATGCTAAAGACCAAACTGCTCCAAAGTGCGGTCGCGGTGATCACAGCACTTAAAAACAAACCGACTGGCAGTGCTATAAAACCGGACAAGGTAAACCCTACGGTTCTTAACCCTGGTACAAATCGAATAATAAAAAGGTTCAAGAACAAACGAGTTTCAAAGCGCTGTTTGGCCATATGAAAATACGGCATTTTTAATAATCTCAACCTCACACAACGCAAACGCCGGCCACTCCGCCCCAATCCGTATAAGGCTAAATCGCCAGTTGCAATGCCAATAAAAATCCCCAATAGCGCCCACGCTATCGGCATATTGCCTTGTGATGCCAAAACCGCAGCGGTCACGATGGCCAAATCTTCCAATAGATAGGACAGTAAAATGATGCCTATCAACAGCCAAGTAACCGATGTCGTCCGATCTGCAAGCATGGATTGAAGCGTTTCTAACAATGTCTTGCCCTTGCTGCCACTTGTGAATATTGAAATTTAGTCGTAAGGAAAGTGAGGTTTATTACAGTTTATTTACTTTTATTTCGCCAAGAAGGGTTTCTGTAGGGCAAACCAACCCATAAGAAATGCTGTGTTCCTATTCCAAAATCAAAAAAGACGAGGTAAGTGTGCGACGTTAATTCAACCAAAACGGTCAGCATCGATGATTGCCAGATTGATAAATGTTATGTTATAACATTTATCAATCACTAACTAAGAATGAGAGCCCTCCCTATGAATCCATTACCCGTTACAGTCCTTTCAGGCTTTCTTGGTGCTGGTAAAACCACCGTCCTGAGCCACATTCTTAACAATCGTCAAGGCAAAAAAGTGGCGGTGATCGTTAATGATATGAGTGAAATCAACATCGATTCTGAAATCATACAGAATGAAGTGTCCCTCAATCACAATGAGGAAAAGCTAGTCGAAATGAGCAATGGCTGTATTTGCTGTACCTTGCGCGAAGACCTATTAGAAGAAGTTGCCAGGCTCGCGGAAGCAGGAAAATTTGACTATCTGGTGATTGAGTCAACGGGGATTTCTGAACCCCTGCCAGTGGCAGAAACTTTCACCTTCGCAGACGAAAATGGTGTATCTCTGTCCGATGTCGCCACCCTAGATACCATGGTCACAGTGGTTGATGCGGCCAACTTCCTAAAAGACTATAACGACACAAAATACTTACAGGACACAGACGAATCACTTGGAGAAGAAGACGATCGCAGTGTATCCGATTTATTGGTGGATCAAGTAGAGTTTGCAGACGTCATTCTAATCAGTAAAACGGATCTGGTCAGCTCAACCGACGTTGACCATTTAATTGCCGTTCTAAAAAACCTTAACACTCATGCGCAAATTGTCCCCATTGCCCATGGCAATGTGGACATCGACAAGGTACTTAACACAAACCTATTCGACTTCGAGCGAGCTCAACAAGCACCAGGTTGGCTAAAAGAAATGCGCGGAGAACACATTCCTGAAACAGAAGAATACGGCATTAGCAGCTTTAGTTATCAAGCACGCCGTCCTTTTCACCCACAGAAATTTCATCAATTTATACAAAACATTAATCAATTCGGTAAGTTAATCCGTTCTAAAGGGTATTTCTGGCTTGCATCACGACCAACCTTTGCGGGTCAATGGAGCCAAGCCGGCAGCATCGCTCATTATGGGTTTGCAGGCGTATTTTGGCGCGCCATTCCTAAGGAAGATTGGCCAACGGATCCCGACTACTTGGCATCCATTGAGAAATTATGGGTTGAACCCTTTGGCGACATGCGACAGGAGCTGGTTTTCATTGGGCAAGACTTGGATCAAAACGGCATGATGAAAGCATTAGATGCCTGCCTCTTAAGTCAAGACGAAGTCTTACTCGGCAAAGATTACTGGACAGCATTGCAAGATCCATTCCCTGCTTGGCAACAAGCATAACCGCCACAACTTGATGCCGACTAACACAAGCATATTGATTGATCTTTATCGATTCGATTCGATTCGATTGCCCGATAATAAAAGGACCATAAAACAATGAAAAACAAGACAGCTCTGATCATCAGCGCTCACGCCGCGGATTTTGTTTGGCGTGCTGGTGGCGCCATCGCCCTTCATGCTGAGAAAGGTTATGAGGTGACCGTGGTTTGCTTGTCTTATGGTGAACGAGGTGAAAGCGCTAAACTGTGGAAACAAGATGGCATGAATTTGGACAGAGTCAAACAGGCACGCCAACAAGAAGCGAAAACGGCTGCCGATGTACTGGGGGTGCATGACATACAATTCTTAGACATGGGCGATTACCCATTAGACTTTACCTCTGAAGCCCGTGACCGTCTTGTCGATACCATTCGCTTGGTACAACCTGATTTTATGATGAGTCATTCCATGTGGGATCCATACAATACTGATCACATGAACACCACTCGTTTTGTACTGGAAGCCCGTATGGTCGCTCAAGCTTGGGGACATAACCCCGGAGAAAAGGTACTTGGCGCTCCTCAACTGTATTTATTTGAGCCCCACCAAACAGAGCAAATGGGCTGGAAGCCCGATACTTTCTTAGACATCACAGAGGTTTGGCAAAAGAAAAAAGCGGCCATCGAATGCATGCAGGGTCAGGAACATCTATGGCAATTTTATACAAATGTTGCCGAAAACCGTGGCAATCATTTCCGACGTAATTCAGGTGGTCAGGCGGGCGGACGCAACACAGAATATGCCGAAGGGTTTCAGTCTGTTTTCCCACGAACAGTAGATGAGCTATAGCCAAGTCGAATATCATCGCCTAAATTTTCACATCGAGATCAGGGCGATGTACATCCCTTCTAGCATGTAGATTCCCCCCCTAGATAAACGTTAGCCTACGAGCAAAGCCACACGACAAAATGGCCAAGGAAATCAGCCCCAAACAAGGCCATGACACCATAAAATGACGATAAACACTACCCTGTAGAAAACTAAAAACCCTATCCACCAACATCCAAGAACAGTTCACTCAACGTCCTTTACAGAAGCATCAAACATAAAAAAAGCAACCAAGCTTGATGTAACATAAACCGACTGTAAATATCCTTGGGGAATAGTTCTATAAGATCTTAAAACACTCATCTTTATAATAAAATTTTATTAACCCTTCCGACGTTTCCTGCGTATGCAACTATACTGATGGTAAGCCACAAAAGTTTGGGCGTGGCTGTATCAGGACTTTTTCCAACTCATTTAGGCTTTGTATTAAAGCAAGGGGGAATCCATGATCAATCATGTTTGGGGTCTTATTCATCACCCGGATAAAGAATGGCGAGCGATTAATGAAGAGCACGAATCGGTTAGCCACATGTTTTACCACCACGTGCTCTGGATGGCGGCCATCCCCGTGGTCAGTGCCTTTATTGGCACCACACAATTTGGCTGGTCCATAGGCAATGAATCCATAAAAGTCTCCATCATAGATGGTTTAGGGCTGGGCTTGCTGTTTTATGCTCTAATCTTAGTCGCCGTCGCGGCCGTTGGCAGCGTGATCCATTGGATGGCACGGAATCATGCAAATCGTCCACCACGTAAAGAATGTATTGTGTTTGCAGGCTACATTGCCACACCTTTATTTTTGAGCGGCCTTGTCGCGATTTATCCTATTATTTGGCTGTGTTTATTATCTTGTGTGATCGGCGTTATCTACACAGGCTATCTACTGTATAGAGGTACACCAAGCTTCTTAGGCATTAGCAATAAACAAGGCTTTATTCTATCGAGTACCACGCTTGGCATTGGTGTGCTGGTATTGGAAGCCTTATTAGCCGCTGTGGTCCTTATTTGGAGTCTAGGCTCTGAGCACAGCATTATTTGGAAGTTCTTTTAGACACTGCCCAATCCAACTAGGTTTGTCGTTTCTGTGCTCATTTGACAGCGGCGAACCTAGTTAGGTCCTTCTTCATGAAAGTACGCTTCATCGTGCAAGAACAAGATAATCCCAAAAATATCCGCGAGTGTTTTTTTAATGACAAAACAACTAATGATAGTCGGTGGCTCAAAACCCTTAAAACAGACATCATTTTATTAGCCTTATCACCCTAAGTTAATGAAAAGTACGGCAAACAATGGAACTGTTTCCATCCCCTACGATCTCAATTCTACTTATTCTTCATCAAAATCTGTGCTATTTTCAATGTTATCCCTTTAGGTAAAGGTTTGTCGGGTAAGGACGAACCAAACATTGTATGATCGCAGAACCCGTTAATAAGGCTGATTGTAGGATTAACATCATGCTAACACTCTGTATCGACTCTGTTTTACCGTTAATTTGGAAGGAGTTATCCCTTTGAGTTCATTGATCTGGCTACCGTTTCTCCCTTTATTAGGGACACTGGTTCCTCTTCTTACTGCTCGTTATAGTCGAACAGCTTGTGCTTTTTTGACTGCAGCACTCCCAGCCTTAACCTTATTACTTGTGCTGTCTTATGCCGGTGACATTTTTCAAGGAGAACGCTTCCAAGCTGAATTACCTTGGATACCCGTCATCGGTCTAAACCTTTCATTCCGACTAGACGGATTAGCCCTCCTGTTTGCTATTTTGATTCTTGGAATCGGCTTATTGGTCATCCTATACGCTCGTTATTATCTTTCGGCGAAAGATTCAATCGGCAAGTTTTATGCTTATCTGATCCTCTTTATGTTCGCCATGCTCGGTGTGGTGTTATCCAATAACTTGATCCAGATCTGGTTTTTTTGGGAATTGACCAGTATCAGCTCTTTCTTGTTAATCAGTTTTTGGGGACATAAAACCGAAGCCCGAAAAGGGGCTCGCATGGCGTTAACCGTCACTGGAGCCGGAGGTTTAGCGTTACTTGCAGGCTTGCTGATCTTGGGCAACACGGTTGACAGCTTTAACCTACAAGACATTCTCGACAGTGGCGATTTTATTAAAGCCAGCGCCAATTACCCTATTATTGTGGTACTGATCTTAATCGGTGCCTTTACTAAATCCGCTCAGTTCCCTTTCCATTTTTGGCTACCCAATGCCATGGCAGCCCCAACGCCCGTCAGTGCTTATTTACACTCAGCCACCATGGTAAAAGCGGGTATTTTCCTAATGGCAAGGTTCTACCCAGCCTTAGCAGACACCAATCTGTGGTTCTTGATTGTGAGTTTGACCGGCTTAGCCACTTTTTTGGTCGGTGCTTATATCGCCCTCTTCCAACATGATTTAAAGGGCTTGCTGGCCAACTCGACCATCAGTCACTTAGGTCTCATCACTTTATTATTAGGCATGGGAACCGACTTGGCAGCGGTTGCTGCAATCTTCCACATCATTAACCACGCAACGTTTAAAGCTTCCTTGTTTATGGCGGCAGGTATCATTGATCACGAGTCGGGGTCTCGAGACATGCGCCAACTAAATGGCCTCTGGAAATACATGCCTTATACTGCCACTCTAGCGATGGTGGCATCTGCTTCAATGGCCGGAGTGCCTTTGCTGAATGGCTTCCTGTCAAAAGAGATGTTTTTTACCGAAACCTTACATCAAGGCTCCTTAGGATCTTTATCGTGGTTTATACCAATATTAGCCACACTTGGCGGTGTATTCGCAGTCGCTTACTCAACACGTTTCATTCACGATGTGTTTTTCAATGGTGAGCCCATTAACTTACCTAAAACGCCGCACGAACCACCTCGCTACATGCGTGTTCCCGTCGAAATCCTTGTTGCTCTGTGCTTGCTTGTTGGTATTTTTCCAAGCCTAGTGGTGGGTGAGCTACTTTACGCCGCGGCCAGTGCAGCCTTAAATACTCCAGCACCAGAATACAGCCTCGCCATTTGGCATGGCTTTAACTTCCCGCTGTTGATGAGTGTAGTGGCCTTGCTTGGCGGTCTTTACATGTACTATAACCGTACTCACTTATTTAAATTTCAAGCTCAATTTCCGGCCAATGACCCTAAGCTGATATTTGAAAGTATCGTGCAATACATTACCAATAAGGCCAAAAGCATTATTTCTGTGACTGAAAACGGCTCCTTGCAGCGTTATATTTTCTTCACCTTGGCATTTGCTGTGGTGATGACAGCATCCTCCTTAATGAAACTGAACACCACCGCAGGACAACGCCCTGAAATCCCAGTGGATGCGCTGTCTATTACCTGTGCTGTGTTGCTCACTATTTCCGCCTTGGCGACGGTAATTTGGCACAGAAGACGATTAGTGGCGCTGTTAACCTTATCTGTGGTTGGATTAATTGTCTCATTAGCCTTCGCGCAATTCTCAGCACCTGATTTGGCCTTAACGCAACTTTCCGTAGAAGTGGTCACCGTCATCCTACTGATTCTGGCTCTCTTCTTCCTCCCGCAAAAAACGCCGAAGGAGTCCTCTCCTCGTCGTGTTGTTCGGGATTTAGGGCTGGCCTCATTGATTGGCGGGGTTGTCGGCACCATCAGTTATGCGTTAATGACTCGACCGTTAGACACCATTTCCACCTTCTTTACGGCTAACAGTAAAACGGGGGGCGGTGGTACCAATGTGGTGAACGTCATTTTGGTGGATTTCCGTGGCTTTGATACCTTAGGGGAAATCACCGTACTAGGGATTGCGGCACTGGGGATTTATAAACTGGTGGCTCGCATGAAACTCTTCATGCCATCATCAGATGACAATGGCATGGCTTGGTCAACCGATCGCCATCCAATCCTATTAGCCGTGATTTCGCAAAGTCTCTTGCCGCTAGCCCTACTGGTTTCTGCCTATATATTCTTACGAGGCCACAACCTACCAGGTGGTGGTTTTATTGCAGGTTTGATTACCTCGGTGGCCATTATTCAGCAATACGTGGCTCACGGTGTGGTATGGATCAAGACACGAATCAAGTTGGACTATCAAGTCATGATTGGTTCAGGCATTGGCCTCGCGACCCTAAGCGGTATCGGCAGCTGGGTGTTCGGTCATACGTTCTTATCAACTTGGTTTGATTACTTCTATTTGCCACTGATTGGTAAATTTGAGCTCGCCAGCGCCATGATCTTTGATCTCGGTGTGTACCTCACTGTGGTCGGTGCGACCATGTTGATTCTCGCCAATCTCGGCCAGCTGACCACCAGCGAACGCCCGATTCTAAAGGAGCATGATTAATGGAAGGTCTGTACGCATTTTGTGTCGGCTTGCTCACAGCTTGCGGCATATTCTTAACCTTACGTGGTCGCAGTTTTTCGGTAGTCATTGGTTTGACTTTGTTGTCTTATGCCGTGAATTTATTTTTGTTCGCCAGCGGTCGTTTAAAATTAAACGCGGCAGCCGTTTTGGGCGAATCCGAACAATACAGTGATCCGCTACCACAAGCCCTAGTACTGACCGCCATTGTTATTGGGTTCGCTATGACGGCCTTCGCGGTTATCCTCGCCATGCGTGCTCGCGCCGACTTGGGCAATGATCATGTGGATGGCAACTTACCCAAACTACCAAATGAAGTGTCGAATAAGTCGTCTGGAGGCAATAAATAAATGCAGCATTTGAGCATTTTTCCCATTTTAATCCCGCTGTTGTTTGGCGCGATTATGTTGCTACCACCGATTTCAAGAGACATTACCTCTCAACGAATCAGCTCAGTCATTGGTACGTTGTTTTTATTGATTTGTTCGGCGTTACTGCTGTTTCAAATTGATACCTCTGGCACCCAACTTTATGCCTTGGGTGGCTGGCAAGCTCCTTTTGGCATTGTTTTAGTCGCCGATCGAGTATCCAGTTTGCTGGTATTACTCACTTCCTTCCTTGGTTTTGCTGTCATGCTTTATGCCATAGCAGGAAAAGACAAAGGCGGTGCCTACTTTCATCCTTTGTTTATGTTCCAGTTGATGGGCATCAATGGCGCCTTTCTAACCGGCGATATTTTTAACCTGTTTGTGTTCTTTGAAGTCCTACTGATCGCCTCCTATGCGTTATTAATTCATGCCGGTGGTAAGCAAAAAACACAAGCAACCGTGCATTACGTGATCCTGAATTTGGTCGGCTCTAGCTTGTTCTTGTTTGGCTTAGGCATACTCTACGGCACGCTAGGCACCTTAAATATGGCAGACATGGCAATCAAAGTCGGTCAGTTACAAGGCGAAGATGCAACGCTCGCGAAAACAGGCGCATTGCTCCTATTGGTCGTATTTGGTTTAAAAGCCGCCATGTTGCCCATGCACTTCTGGCTACCGAAAACCTACGCCAGTGCCTCAGCCCCTGTCGCGGCCTTATTTGCCATTATGACGAAAGTTGGCCTTTACAGTATTTTTCGAGTGTATACCGTGATTTTCGGCGAGCACGCAGGTGAGCTGGAAAACATTGCCACACCTTGGCTCTGGCCACTGGCGTTGCTCACCATCACCATTGGCAGCATTGGTGTATTAGCCAGCCCAAGTGTCAGAACCCTCAGTGCCAATCTGGTGATTGTATCCAGTGGTAGCTTACTCGCATGCGCAGCGATCAATTCCGTTGAAGCCACTTCAGCGGCGCTGTATTACATGGTACACAGTACTTTAGCCTCAGCCGCTTTGTTCTTATTAGCCGATCTGATTACGCGTCAAAGAGGCCAAGCAGAAGACAGGTTCGTCAAATCTCGAATGTTTACTCAGCCAAAGCTCATAGGCTTTGCCTTTGCCATCGTTGCCTTGAGTTTGGTCGGCATGCCACCTTTCTCCGGCTTTGTTGGAAAGGTTATGATTTTGCAGGCGACTCAATCCTCCGTACAAACCATGTGGGTGTGGCCATTAATTCTAATTGGCAGCTTAGGCGCTTTGGTGACTTTCTCCCGCGCTGGCACGACTTTGTTCTGGCGGCATAGCGGTTCAACGTCGAACGATGCCGAGCCGGCGTCAAAAAGTGAAATTGCCGCCATAGCACTACTCTTATTAGCGGCACCCATCCTAGTGATCTTTGGTGGTGCGATAACAGAATACACCTTGCAAGCAGCGACCTCTTTGCATGATATTCAATCGTCAGCCTACGACTTAATTCCGGGGGTTAGCCGATGAAACTTCTGCCTATGCCATTCCATACTGTCCTTTTGTTTGTCGTATGGTTACTGCTAAATAACACCATGAGTGCCGGACACATAGTGCTGGCGTTATTTTTCGCCCTTGCCATCCCATTGTTGGTTAATGGCATGCGTGACGAACACCCAAAAATCCAGAAGCCTTGGAAAGCCTTTTGTTACGTGCTAATGGTGATGAAAGACATAGTGGTAGCAAACATCGAAGTGGCGCTGTGGATCATTGGCCCAGTCAAAAAGCTGCAGCCTGGCTTTATTGCTGTGCCCATTAACATTCAATCTGAGCTTGGCATTACCATTCTGGCCAGTACTGTCTCATTAACGCCTGGCACCGTCAGTGCTGAGGTGTCAGAAGACAAACAATGGCTGTATATTCATGCGTTACATCTGGACAGCGAAAACGAATTGATTGAAACCGTTAAACAGCGTTATGAAAAACCAATCAAGGAGATATTTGGATGCTAACTTATACCATCACCATTGTTGCTGTTTGCATCTGCATTGCCTTGATTCTGAATCTATGGCGCTTAATGGTAGGACCCACTGTGTCTGATCGCATTCTGGCTCTCGATACCATGTACATTAATGCCATTGCTTTGATTCTCTTGTATGGCATTTACGCTAATACGGCTTTGTATTTTGAAGCCGCTTTGCTGATTGCCATGCTCGGTTTTGTAAGCACAGCAGCACTTTGTAAGTACTTACTTCGCGGCGACATTATTGAATAGGATAAGAATATGCCACTTTATCTCGAAATTATTGTTTGTGTGTGTCTGCTGATCGGCGGTTTTTTCCTCTTGCTAGGCTCTTATGGACTAGCACGCTTACCTGACATCTATATGCGTTTGCACAGCCCGACTAAAGCGTCGACTCTGGGCATCACTGGTGTGTTAGTCGCGTCCATGATCTACCAAAGCTACTCAAAAGGCTTTTTATCCATTCAAGAGTTTTTGATCACCTTGTTCTTGCTCATTACCGCACCCGTTGCAGCAAATATGATTGCCAAAACCGCTCTGCATCATAGAACCAAAGCCCTTGAGAAAACCAAGGGACAAGAACTGATGGCCAGTATTCGAGAAAGGCATGCGCCTAACTCAATACAAGACGCTGATTAAGCAAGGATTGTATGGCATCCGCAGGCATGGGTTTATAGAAATAGTAACCTTGAAATATTTCACAGCCTAAGGATGCCAACGTATCGGCTTGCGATGCGGTTTCTACCCCTTCAGCGACAATCATCAGCTCAAGGTTACGTGCTAAATGAATGATGGTTTCGCAAATTTTGGCATCCTCTGTGTGTGTATCACACTCTTCCACAAACGATTGATCGATTTTCAATGTATCCAAAGGCAAACGTTTTAAATAACTCAGAGAAGAATACCCGGTTCCAAAATCATCAATGGAAATCTTGATATTGAGGCCTTTTAACTCTGTTAATACCTCAACACAGCGCTGAATGTCCTGTAACAATACGCCTTCCGTGATTTCAATTTCCAACATACTGCCAGGGATTTGGTAACTTGCTAATTTATCCGCCACATACGGTACCAAAGAATCCGACACCAAATGACGACCAGATAAATTCACTGCAACCGGAATCATCTCCAGACCTTGCGCTCGCCAATGACTCATTTGCTTAAGAGTACTATCAATGACCCATTCATCGATTTTGATAATTAAACTCGATTCTTCGGCAATCGGTATAAACTCCGCAGGGGAAATGAGCCCCTTGTCAGGGTGATGCCAACGAATAAGCGCTTCCAATCCCTGTATATCTTGTCCATCTCGATCCACTTGTGGCTGAAAGACTAAAGCAAAGTGATCCGAAACTAATGCTTCATTAATCTCTTTATCGAATCCAAATTTTTTGGTCACTACATTGGCCATTTCAGGCATAAAGAATTGCGCATTATCACGTCCCTTATCCTTCGCGTAATACATGGCAATGTCGGCTTGTTGAATCAATCGATCCGCATTGATGCCATGCTGATTCGAAAAGGTAATGCCAATACTGGTTGGAATGGTTAAATCTTGGGCACCAATATGTACCGGCGCTCGCATGGCTTGCAAGATATGCTCTGCACGTTCTTGCAACAGCGCTTCGGTGACATTTTCCGTCACCATAAAGACGAACTCATCACCGCCCCATCGAGCAATCACATCCTGTTCACCCGAGACCATAGACAAACGTCTGGCGACTTCACATAGCAACTCATCACCCGCTTTATGTCCTAACGTGTCATTGATGATTTTGAAATTATCCAGATCCAAAAACAGCAATCCTACTGAGGTTTTTTGCTTGGTTGCAAACAACAGCGCACTCACCAATGCATCCATCAAATAGGTTCGATTATAGAGACTGGTTAGAGGGTCACTATAAGCTAAGAATTTCAATCTTTCCTGCAACTTAACGTGCTTGGTCATATCACGAATATGAAGAGTAAATTCACTGTCTGAACCCGCATCCGAATTCGCCTTAGTAATGGCAATTTCCGCTGGAAAGTCATGATTGGGACCACGTTGTAAATGGAACGGGTTACGGCGGTTTAAAATCAATCCACTGGAGGAAGCGAAGCCCGAATTCAAACTTTCAAAGATTTTCTTACGATCCTTTTCCAAAACAAACAAACCAATAAAGCTTTTGCCTTCTACCTGTTTTTTCAAACACCCAAAGGTACGTTCTGCGGCGGGGTTAAATTCAATCACAGAACCGAAACGATTGATGGTGACAATGCAGTCCATTGACGAATTCAAAATTGCCGATTTGCGCATTTCACTTTCTTGAAAACGCATTAAGGCATCATCACGCTGAGCAATTTCATTGCTCACACGATCAATAACCTGATTGTATTTACGTGCAATTTGCCCTACTTCGGTAAAAGGCTCCTCTGGTACAGGCCTAGAAAAATCCGCATTGTTCTGTTGATATTGCATGGACGTCAGTAGATCCAACAATTCGGTTGTGGCTCTGTGTTCAGCCACATTCAAACCTTGCTCTTCTTGCTCTTTACTGGCTCGCAATGGCATAACGCGATTCAATAACCAGATACAAGAATAGCCAACCAAAAAGCAATATAACCCAATCACCAACACACCCAATGATTGCACACCAAGCTGTTGCCAGAAACCTAAACCATTATCTATCCTTGCTGGCTCTCCAAATATCGCCACGCCAAGTGTGCCCCAAGCACCAGCAAATAAATGCGCCGGCACCACATCAAGAGCATCATCCAGCCGCCACTTCTCCATCAACAAGCTGCCGTAGTAAACAATAACGCCTGATACACCACCAATCAAAATTGAGTCCCCAGGTGAGACCACATGACAGGACGCAGTAATACCGACCAAGCCAGCAATGGTGCCATTCAGCACAAAACCAACTTCCACAAAGCCATCACGAATGTAATTTAAACCCGCTGCAATCAAACCGCCCCAAGCGGCTGAAATAAAGGTATTCAAAATGATCAGTGGTACATCATTCGTCAGCGCCAGCGTGCTGCCACCATTAAAACCAAACCAACCAAACCAGATCAGCAAAGCACCTAAGGCCGACAGCGGGAGGTTATTGCCAGGAGGTAAACGAATACCTTGCTCAAAACGACCGAGTCTTGGACCAATAATCATAATGGCAGCCAGCGCTACCCAACCACCAACAGAGTGGACGACCGTCGAGCCTGCAAAATCAATAAAACCTAATTGCTCTAACCATCCTTGTGATCCATTCGCACCATAAATACCAGACCAGGCCCAATGCCCAACGATAGGGTAAATTAAGGCGCTCAAGATCGCGGTAACGGCCAAATACCCAATAAAAGTCATGCGTTCTGCCACCGCACCAGAGGTTAAGGTTGCGGCGGTACCACAGAACATCATTTGGAAAATAAAGAAACTGATTTGCCATGGCGTATGATTCTGATCGAATGCAAATTCACTGATACCAAACACACCAAAAACCGACTCACCAAACATGATGCCGAAACCAAAAAACCAAAATAGCGTGGTTGATAAAATAAAATCTGAGATATTTTTGGCTGCCACATTAATACTATTTTTACTGCGGATTCGTCCGCTTTCTAAACATAAAAAACCAGCCTGCATTACAAAGACAAATGCCGCAGTGACTAACAACCAAATAAAATCTGCCATGCTCACCCTAAAAAGTAATAACGCACCAAAATAATACACGCGAAAATTAACGTGATACAAAAAATGAACCTTGTTGTTCATTTAAAAAGAAATACAGCCTATCAACCAAGGTTTCCGTGGGTATGACAAGCTATTCAATAGTTACGCCAACTCTTTATCTGGCAACGTAAAAACCTATCTTTTACACTTTTTTTGCATGAACAAGGCGCATCTAAAAGCCCCTCATTTTCTAACATTAAAGCCGGCTATCTATATTCCAAAAAAGTTTATTTAAGGAGATTGTAATAACTAAATCTTTTAAGTATTCTTACCCCAAATTAAGAATGACCAGCATTAAAATCTGAGGTTAACATGCAATTTAAGTCAGGCGTTTTCAAAACTATACTTAGCAGTTTGCTGCTTAGCGGTGCTATTCAAGCGTCGGCGGCCGATCAAACCATCTTAAACACTTCTTACGACATTGCTCGTGAACTATTCGCTACCTACAACCCCACCTTCCAGAAACATTGGCAAGAAAAAACAGGCCAGACAATCGAGATTAAACAGTCTCATGCCGGTTCATCCAAGCAAGCCAATGCCATCATGAATGGATTGCAAGCAGATGTGGTGACCTTTAACCAGGTAACCGACGTACAAGTACTGCACGATAAAGCCCGCATGATTCCTGAAGATTGGAAAGCTGAATTCCCGAATAACAGCTCACCTTATTACTCCACTACCGCATTCTTGGTACGTAAAGGTAACCCAAAAAACATCCACAGCTGGGGTGATCTGGTACGTGATGACGTTGCCTTGGTGTTCCCAAATCCAAAAACCTCTGGTAATGGTCGTTATACCTATCTTGCTGCATATGGTTATGCGCAACACCATTTTGGCAAAAACAATGAAAGCAACATTGATGACTTCCTCAGCCACTTACTGAAAAACGTTGCGGTGTTTGATACTGGCGGTCGTGGAGCAACCACCACGTTTGTTGAGCGTGGCATAGGTGATGTTTTGATTACCTTCGAATCTGAGGTGAATAACATCCGTAACCAATATGGCGAAGATCAGTATGAGGTTGTCGTACCTAAAACCTCTATTTTGGCGGAGTTCCCAGTTGCGGTTGTCACTAAGAATGCGAAGAAGCACGACACAGAAGAGGTTTCTCACGAATACCTAAGCTACTTGTACAGTGAAGCGTCTCAGCGTTTATTGGCAGGCTTTAATTACCGCATTCATAATGACGTGGTAAAAGCCGAATTTGCCGACAAATTCCCAGAAGTGACGCTATTGACAGTAGAAGAAATCGCTGGCGGATGGCCAAAAGCCACGAAAGAGATTTTCCGTAATGGCGGTAAACTGGATCAACTTCAGCGTCGTTAATCTTTGATTCGTGAAAGCCAAGCCGGATACGCTCGCGTATTCGGCTTTTCTACTTTCTAAACGTCGCTTAATAACCACTTTTAATTTGGCTATTTCTGTCCGAAATAGATCATTTCAAAGCAAACAGGCAAGCCAATGGCAACACATTTAAACGTGGCGCAAGCCCGACCGAAACACAAACGAGTACTCCCTGGCTTAGGCTTAAGTCTGGGAACCTCTTTGCTGTTCATCAGTTTAATCATGCTGCTTCCTATGACGGGATTAATCATGCAATCCGTCGACATGGGGTGGGATGAATATTGGTACGTCATCACCAACGAGCGAGTGGTTGCCAGTTATAAGGTCACGCTTTGGGCCGCGTTTTTCGCGTCTATTTTCAACGGTCTTTTTGGCTTGTTATTAGCTTGGGTATTGGTACGTTACGAATTCCCAGGACGTCGTATTCTCGATGCCCTCGTGGACTTACCTTTTGCGTTACCGACCGCCGTAGCCGGTATTACTCTAGCAACACTGTACTCACAAAATGGCTGGTATGGTGACCTGTTGACAAGCCTTGGCATTAAAGTGGCTTACACCCCTGTCGGCATTATTCTCGCCATGGCATTTACCAGCATTCCGTTTGTTGTTCGTACTGTTCAACCAGTTCTAGAAGAACTCTCACCAGAAGAGGAAGAAGCTGGTATGACGCTTGGCGCATCGGATTGGGCGGTATTTCGACGAGTCATTTTTCCGGCATTATGGCCAGCCCTCATGACTGGAATTGCGTTATCCTTTACTCGTAGCCTAGGTGAATTTGGCGCGGTTATTTTCATCGCGGGCAATATGCCTTATGTGAGCGAAATTACCTCTTTGATGATCTTTGTTAGCTTACAGGAATTTGATTTTCCGGCGGCCAGTGCCATCGCGTCGGTGGTCTTGATGGCTTCCTTGATTTTATTGTTCGCCATTAACGTTTGGCAGGCACGTTATTTACGTCGCCTCCATGGTCGATAGGGAGTCGTACTATGTCTAATCAAACAGGACAGTCTCATCAATTAAGAGTTGGTGATCGCCCTCTTATCAAATACACGCTAATCGGCATCACCTTGCTGCTGACCATATTACTATTGGTCGTGCCGCTCATCAGTATCTTTCAGCAAGCATTGATTAAAGGCGTTGGCCATTATTTCGCCAGCCTGCTCGAAGGCGATACCTTGCATGCTATAGGGTTAACCCTATTTGTTGCCTTACTTACCGTCCCCATCAATCTAGTATTTGGTGTTATGTTAGCTTGGTCAGTGACACGCTTTGAATTTCCTGGGCGCAAACTATTAATGACCTTAATGGACATCCCCTTCGCAGTATCACCCGTTGTGGCAGGTTTACTGTACTTATTGTTGTATGGCAATAATGGCTGGATCGGTTCTTGGCTGTACGACCAAGACATTCAGTTGATGTTCGCTTGGCCTGGCATTGTCATGGTCACCGTCTTCGTTACTTGTCCGTTTGTTGCACGAGAACTCATTCCATTGATGCAACAACAGGGTCGAGAAGACGAAGAAGCCGCCGTCATTTTAGGCGCTTCTGGCTGGCAACTCTTCCGTCGCGTCACCTTACCGAATATAAAATGGGCGCTCATTTATGGTGTCATTCTAACCAATGCCCGTGCGGTGGGTGAATTTGGTGCTGTCTCTGTGGTGTCGGGTAATATTCGTGGTGAAACCAACACCTTACCACTGCATGTGCAACTGCAATATGAGGATTACCAAGCGGCCGCGGCGTTTGCCAGCGCTTCTTTATTAGCCTTGATTGCTTTGATCACGTTATTGTTTAAAGCTTACATTGAATGGCGCCAAGAAAAACTTATGCGACATGAATCAGACCAAGAAAAGCAGGTAGCAAAATGAGCATTCTGATTGAAAATATTTCCAAACACTTTGGCTCATTTCAGGCCTTATCGCCCTTGTCATTAGACATTAATGAAGGCGAAATGATTGGTCTACTGGGTCCATCCGGTTCTGGTAAAACCACCCTATTACGCATCATTGCAGGATTGGAAGGCGCAGATTCAGGTCGAATTCAGTTTGGTGACCGCGATGTCACCAATCTACATGTTCGTGACCGTCGTGTAGGGTTTGTGTTTCAGAACTATGCCCTGTTCCGTCATATGACTGTGGCCGATAATGTAGCCTTTGGCTTAGAAGTGTTACCCAAGTCAAAGCGTCCTGATGCCGCCACCATTCGTAAACGCGTCATGCATTTACTCGATATGGTTCAGCTTGGCCACCTAGCACAACGCTTCCCATCTCAATTATCTGGAGGTCAAAAGCAACGTATTGCTTTGGCCAGAGCATTGGCCACACAACCAGAGGTGCTGCTGTTAGATGAACCTTTTGGTGCCTTGGATGCCAAAGTGCGTAAAGAACTACGCCGCTGGCTACGTGGTTTACATGATGAGTTAGGATTTACTAGCGTGTTTGTTACCCACGATCAAGAAGAAGCCCTAGAGTTGTCGGATCGAGTCGTGGTGATGAGTAATGGTCATATTGAACAAATTGATCAACCAGGCGATCTATATGCCTCACCAAACAGCCGTTTTGTGTTTGATTTCTTAGGCAATGCTAACGTTTTTGATGCGCAATTTAACAACGAGAAATGGCAAAACGGTGTGGCCAGTCTTCAGTTACCAGATGAGGCACCACAAAAAGCAGGGCAAATATATCTACGCTCGCATGAATTCCATGTTTCTTCAGTCGCCACCGAATACGCTTCATTACCACTGAAAGTCATCGCCATAAACCTTATTGGCGCTGAAGTAAGATTGGAGCTTGACCCAATTGATTGGCACTGCGACAACATCTGGGAAGTGGATTTGCCTCACAAAGCCTTTGATAAGCATTGCTTTGAAAAAGGCCAAACTGTCTTTGTTACGCCAAAAGCAGGTTACTTCTTCGCCAATGGTCAGGAAACATCACAACCCGTATACTGGTAATGTTAAAGATGGTTTCACTCTAGGTCGTAATGCAAGCGGCTATTTTTGATATGGACAGATTGTTCATTCATTCTGAACCCTTTTGGAAGCAGGCAGAATATGACGTTTTTCCTTTCTGAGGTGCACCAATAACGCCTCAGAAAACCGACCTGCGTTAAGAGTAATTGAAAGGTATTAACCTTCCTGCTCACTCTTGCCCTGATAGACCATTTCTCTGATAAGACTGACGTTCAGCAGACTTATTGCACCTTCCCTAGGCGTCATCATTTCATAGAGTCTTCTTTATGTCGCTCTTAGTCATGATGACGACACTGATAATCCATATAATTTTTTGTATTTCATATAGCCTTAGAAAATATATGATTGAAAAAAGTGGTCATCAATATTTTATATATTTCCAGGGACGACATCATTTGGACAATTTTGTTTTATCTCAATGCCTATTAATTTTTACTATTTTTTTTGACTTAATATCCTTTCAATTCAAAAAAAGAAAAATCATAGTTTTTTGTTTTTTCCTAGCCGCTGCATTCAACGCCACTCATTTTTACCTTCTGGAACAGCCAACTGCGGCTTGGCTAATGTTTATGGGAAGCGTTCGATATTTTGTAAGTATCTTTTTTCCATCAAGAAAAGTAGCCATTCCTTTTTTGATCATACCAATTGCTGTGTTATTTTTAACCTTTACAGGCATCGCAAGTATTCTTGCTTGCTTAGGGTCAATGATTAAAACCTCTGCCGTTTTTTGCAAACATGATAAGAAACTAAGACAATTCATGATGGTTGGAACGGTTTTCTGGATTATTAATAATGCCATTGTTCACTCACCACTAGGCGTTCTCATGGAAGTGCTTTTTCTTACAAGTAATCTGATTGCATATTATCGATATTATATTAATCGTACTCTTTAAAAACGAACAACCCTTTATTGAAAGCACCATTTTATAAGTGCATCAAACTACGAATATGACAAAAGGCAGCACGTCCTAAGGCATCAATGTTATAGCCGCCTTCCAACACAGAAACAATACGACCATCACAATGGCGTTCTGCCGCATCACACAACTGTTCAGTGATCCAAGTGTAATCGGCTTCATCCAACCTTAATTGTCCCATTGGATCTTCTTTATGCGCATCAAAGCCTGCTGAGATCATGATCAACTGTGGTTTGAAGTCATTCAGTGCAGGCATTAATTGATCCATTATGACTTGCCGGAAAGCTGCGCTCCCTGATCCAGCCTCAAGAGGCATGTGCAGAATATTGTCATGGGACGCTCCAGGGTCACTGTAAGGGTAAAAAGGATGCTGATAGCTCGAAGCATAGAGCACCTTTTGATCTTGCTTGAAGATGTCCTCTGTACCATTACCATGATGGACGTCAAAGTCCACAATGGCGACTCGCTCTAAACCATATTGAGCGGTAGCGTACCTCGTCCCCACGGCAATGTTATTAAACACACAAAAGCCCATCGCTTTATCAAACTCAGCATGATGACCTGGCGGACGAACGGCACAAAACGCATTATCGACTTGTTGCGTCATCACCAAATCCACCGCTTTCACCACGGCGCCCGCTGCATACAAAGACGCCTCTAATGTATGTGGCATCATAATCGTCTCAGCTTCCAGTTCTACATGCCCTTCCTCAGGTGCACGAGCAAAAATCGAGTCCACATAATCTGGCTGATGAGCCGCCACTAACTGCTCTCGAGTAGCCATTGGCGCTTCTATATGGCGTAAGAAGTCCATCAACTGACCATTAATCAGACGATTCTGAATGGCACCCAGACGTTGTGGTGATTCTGGATGATCTGCGCCCATGTTGTGTTTATCACAATGAAAATGCGTTACGTAGGCCGTCGTCATGTGAATCCAAAATAAAATGATTATGTTTAAGATGATCTTGCGGTATATCAAGCCACATTACCGTCAAAACCGTCTACCCTACCATAGTCTACAATTCTTACTTTGAGTATGTATGCTATTGTTTAGGGAAGTTACGAACAAGTCCACTGACAACAGCAACGATTACTAGATTGCGAATGCCACACACATGTGGGAGTCAGCGTATACTTGTTTCGAATTAGACAGGCTCTCTTCTATTTCGAAGCAAGTTTCACCGACCAATATTGAACATTTAGGCAAGGAGACAACCCCGTGAGTCAACACGCATTGCAACCCCTTCTTGCTCCTAAATCCATGGCCATACTAACCGGAGACGACTCAGATAATGCACTATTGTTCGCATTATTAAACTCATTAGGCAAATCTCCAAAGTCCTGTCCCGTTTATTTAGTAGGTGTAAAACCGAGCCGGTCTTATGATTTCCCTCATTGCGCGTCTTTAGATGAACTAAATGCGCCCGTCGACCTTGCAGTATTGGTCGGCCTTTATCCTAATACCAGCATGCAAGACATTATCGCCGCCTGTGGTAAAGCCAATATTCATTCTCTACTAATGCTGTCTTGGACAGACACCTCAACAGACGAACTCACAGAGGCCCTTCGAGAGCATAATGTTCGTCTACTCGGACCCAACAGTTTTGGTGTATGTCGGCCCAAACAAGGAGTGTTTGCATGGCTAGGCTTAACCCAGCCTTTGACTGGCAAGCTTGCCCTTATGTCACAATCGGGTACAGTGGCCAGTGCTTTAGTGGACTGGGCTAGCTGGCAAGGCATTGGCTTCTCACAAGTCGTCGCCATGGGGTCCCCTGTTGATGTGATGCCATCACAGGTCTTGGACTACTTATCTCGGGATTTCGACAGCCAAGCCATCTTGATGTACCTTCAGAAAATAGGGCGTCCGACACGCTTTCTCAGTAGCTTAAGAGCAACAGGTCGAAGCAAGCCTGTTGCTGTGGTCGCCGAGCATGCTATTGGCGCAGATCAACGTGTCTTGGATGCGGCCCTTAGTCGTACCGGTGCCGTCCGTGGTAGACGTTTAAACGATCTGATTGCTGCCGCTTCGGTGATGACCAATGCAAGGCGAGTTAAAGAAGGCTCTCTACTCATCATAGGGAACGGCGCTGGTCCTGGAGAATTAGCGGCCCAGCGAGCCATGGAATTAGGCATTGATCTGCTGACACCAGAAGGGCCACTCCAGCAACAACTCGAGCAAACCATGGCGGGGCGTGGTGGCATTGGCACCGTCACCACCGTATGGGCCAGTAGCGCAACCGATCTGTTTATTAATCTCGCTGCAGATGCTCTCAATAATGAGGCCTGTGGGGCGGTATTGCTCACCTTGAGCCCAACCGCTTTGATCGACATTGATTCACTTTATGAGCTGATTACGCAACTGCATCGTCAACAGAAAAAGCTGGTCATGGTCTGTTTGCTTGGTGGTGGAGGCATGACAAAAATGCGAACGCGTATTAATGAAGCGGGCATTCCGACCTTTAGAACCCCCGAAACTGCGATCGAAGGCTTTCAATTTCTCGTCCAATTTCAACGCAACCAACTGTTGGCAAAACAAGCCGCCGACAGCCACGCTTTTCGTTTTCAAATAGACGTGAATCAAGCCAGTAAGCAACTCACAAAACTCCACAAACGACAGTCGTCAAGTTTGGGGTTAGACGATCTCAAAGACATCTTTGAACTATTTCATATTCGACTAACAACACGAAGACAGGCCCACCACCTGCTGGCTGCGCCTTTACACATACGGGTATTTCAAGATCCAGTATTTGGACCAGCCATTGGCTTAGCATTAGAAGGCGCGCAACAACACCAACAAGCCGAAGCCGTTGCCTTGCCTCCATTGAATACTTTGCTGGCAAAAGACCTAATACAAAGAGCCTTACCAAATGAGACGTCTTATGAATTGGAAGGCTTGTTACGCAACCTGTCTACCCTTGTCTGTGAGCTGCCTGAGATTGACCATTTAGACCTAGCGGACGTTCGTATTCATGATAGTGGCAGTCTGTATGCCGATGTCAGTGCCAGTTTGAAAGACAGCAAACATTTAAGACGTTATGAACACCTTGCCATCCAACCCTACCCTAGACAATGGGTCAGCGAATTGTCACTTAAAAATGGCGAACAGGCGATCGTTCGTCCAGTATTACCAAGAGACTCAGGCATCATAGCGGACTTTGTTCGCAATATGTCACATGAAACCCGCTACTTCCGTTTTATCTCAAACATTGAAGAACTTACGCCTCGCATGCTGTCTACCATGTCGCACATAGATTACGACAGAGAAATGGCCCTACTTGCCGTCATTAACCGAGAAGACACGGACTTACTGATTGGAACCGCTCGTTATATTGATAACTTTGACGATCAGAGTTGTGAATTCGCTGTGGTCTTAGGAGATGAATTCCAAGGACTAGGCTTAGCCTCCTACCTGATGAGACAACTGTTTTTAGTCGCATATGACAAGGGGTTAAAAATCATGAAAGGCATCGTGTTGGCGGAAAACAAACGCATGATTCAATTCTGTAAACACCTAGGCTTTCAAATTCAAAGAGACCCGGATGACATCAGCCAAGTTATTGCTACCATCAAGCTCACGAAAAGACTCAAATAACGCAAATTAAAAATGCGAATGAACAATACTCTTACCCTTGGCGATAAACGAAAGAAAGAGGCCATAGCCTCTTTCTTTAAAATGCAATTAAGTCCTAGGGAAGGTACGAATAAGTCTTCTGAACGTCAGTCTTATCAGAGAAACGGTCTATCAAGGCAAGAGTGAGCAGGAAGGTTAATACCTTTCAATCACTCTTAACACAGAGAAGCCGTTGCCGTATCCAGTGAACTTGTTCGTACCTTCCCTAGCTAGACTTTAAAAAAGCTAACCAACTGCCCCATCGATTTAGTCTGCACAGACAACGCATCAATCTGACCTTTTATAGCTCCCAAGTGGTTACTATTACCATCCGATAGCCCTTTAATTTTAATAATATTTCTATCCACTTCTTCCGCCACAAGCGATTGTTCTTGTGCGCCAACCGCGACCTGATTATTGGTCTCCACAATGGCTCTGATTGAATTCACTATTTGATTGAGCGAATCGCTCGATTCTGTGGTTAAGGAAACCACCAATTCACCTTTTTCATTGGAAGATACCATCTCGCGCACAACGCTCTCGGCACCCTGTTGAATAGATTCTATGATGGTATTAATTTCACTGATCGAATCTTGTGTTTTCTGTGCTAGTGTACGAACTTCATCCGCCACAACAGCAAAACCCCGTCCCTGCTCTCCTGCTCGCGCAGCTTCAATAGCGGCATTCAAAGCTAAAAGATTGGTTTGATCTGCAATACCGCGAATAACCACCAAAATACCTTCTATATTTGCACTATTGCTACTCAGATCATCCACTACTGACGTCGCATGCTTAAGTGTATTAGATAACTCTGACATGGCCCCTTCTGTTTGAGCGACGACTTTTTGTGAGACGGCAACGCCTTTCTCCGCTTCAAGACTGGTACTTGATGCCCCCTGAGCATTCTGTGTAATTTGCACGGCGGCGGCAGCTAATTCATTAACCGCTGTGGCAACCAACTCCGTCTCCTGTTGCTGTTGTTGTACTGACACCACCGTATTATCTACAGACAGGGAAATCTGATGACTGGATTGCTCAAGCTCACGGGTCACAAGAATGATTTGATCCATCACCTTACGTAGCGAAACCACAATTTCACACAATGCTCTATTCAATTGACTGAATTCATCATGTCCTAAGTCATCAAGGGTATGAGATAAGTCTCCCTTTGCAATGCCCTCGGCAAAATCAATAGAGTTTTTTAGAGAGCGCATAATGCTCTGAGTTAACCATCGCCCTAACAGCAAACAAATAATAAAGGCCGCAACAATCAGTCCTATGGTCACCTTATTAACAAACTCAGTATGCTGCTTAGCGACTAGCACCTCAGCATCAACCAGGACAGAAGTATCATTAGAAGCGGTATAGGCCGCAGCGATCATTGTCACCTTATTTTTTTCCAGCAAGGCGTTATGTTTGACTACATGTTCAAAAGCCTCTCGATAAGCGGCAATATCCTTGTCCAATCGATTAAACAAAATCTCGTTTTGAGTTTTATAGATTAATTCAAAATTATCTTTTTCTTTATAAAGACCTGCTATTGATTGCTCAATAAGACCTTTTAGCTCGTCCGTTTTCTTTTCACTATAACGCCAAAAATACACATCAGCAGCATTAAAATGATTACCTAACCTATCCAGACTAATGAGCGTTTTTTGATCGACAGAAGAGGCAGAGTTATTTTTAATTAAATCATCTTTTATTTCTTTAATAATGATTCTTATGTCAGCGGCCTCTTGAAGGAGCACATCTAGTTTTACCGACAATTCATTATTTATTTCTGCATATTCATTAAATAAATCCAAAAAATCACTGATATTTTTCTTAATTTCACCAACACGCTCAATGGAACTTTCGAGAGACATACTGGAGCTAGCATCATCAAGATGTTGAAAAGCATTTCGAGCATTATCAGACACTTCATTGATAAGCTCTGAATCGTTTAAAATAATATAATCCGCTTGTGCAAGCCGAGACCGATAAAAGGCTTCATCAGCAAAAATAACATTGAGAAGTATTTCACTTTGATCAGACTGTGAACGCAACGGATAAAAACCTAAAACCAATGTGATACATAGAATCGCAGAAAAAATGACAAATAACTTTTGTTTTAAATTTAATTTCACAGTACTTCCTTAAATAAATACCCATCGAATTAGAAACTTGCATACCATACACTTAAAAAATAGAAGAGAATGCAAACCACGCAAAAACCGCACAAAAGTCGCACAAAAGCTGCATAAAAATTACACAAAGCTACATTGTTCACGAAAAACTATAATAAGCGGAAAAAAACTGAAGAATGTGAAAAAAAAACTGAAGAATGTGGAGGAAAACTATATTTTCCTTACACAAACAATACAGGCAAAAATGATATTTTTATTAAAAATTAATAATTGACTTCAAATTTTTTTGAATTAAATTCAGAAGTTCTCACTCTTTTTATTTATCTTAAGTTGTTCGAATCCTAAACATTTTCTAACACTAAAATGAATTCCTACCACCTCATAGTGAATCCTAGATATCAGTAATAAGTGTCACGCGCTTAACAATACTTCAATTGGAGAAAGATAATTCTGCAATTTTTTAGTCCTAAAATTGAATAGTATTTGCGATTTCCCGCTCGATGAGCTGACCTATGGCAAATCCCTTAAGATAAAGACCATTTGTATATAGAGCTTCTGAGGATGTGATGTGGCAATGACTGACTTTTCTCCAGACGTAAAAAAGCCCTGACAGGATAACCTATCAGGGCTTCTTAATTTAAAGCTTGACGACGACCTACTCTCACATGGGATCCCCCACACTACCATCGGCGATGGCGCTTTTCACTTCTGAGTTCGGGATGGGATCAGGTGGTTCAACGCCTCTATGATCGTCAAGCAATTCGGTTTGCGTATCGTTCCGGTTCGAGCTCTTCTACTCTGCAACCAAAACACGCGAATACGTTGCTTGGATCTTTAACAATTCATTTTGAAATAACGTGGATCAAGTGTTAAACCGGATCGTAATCTATGTGCCTGTTAATGAATCGCTCCATTATACAGTAAAACCACTTTGGTGTTATATGGTCAAGCCTCACGAGCAATTAGTATTGGTTAGCTCAATGCCTCACAGCACTTACACACCCAACCTATCAACGTCGTAGTCTTCAACGGCTCTTTAGGGAACTTATGTTCCAGTGAGATCTTATCTTGAGGGAGGCTTCCCGCTTAGATGCTTTCAGCGGTTATCCCGTCCGAACGTAGCTACCCGGCAATGCCACTGGCGTGACAACCGGAACACCAGAGGTTCGTCCACTCCGGTCCTCTCGTACTAGGAGCAGCTCCTCTCAAATCTCAAACGTCCACGGCAGATAGGGACCGAACTGTCTCACGACGTTCTAAACCCAGCTCGCGTACCACTTTAAATGGCGAACAGCCATACCCTTGGGACCGGCTTCAGCCCCAGGATGTGATGAGCCGACATCGAGGTGCCAAACACCGCCGTCGATGTGAACTCTTGGGCGGTATCAGCCTGTTATCCCCGGAGTACCTTTTATCCGTTGAGCGATGGCCCTTCCATACAGAACCACCGGATCACTAAGACCTACTTTCGTACCTGCTCGACGTGTCTGTCTCGCAGTTAAGCGTGCTTTTGCCTTTACACTCTATGCATGATTTCCGACCATGCTGAGCACACCTTCGTGCTCCTCCGTTACTCTTTGGGAGGAGACCGCCCCAGTCAAACTACCCACCACACAGTGTCCTCGATCCCGATAAGGGACCTGAGTTAGAACCTCAAACGTACCAGGGTGGTATTTCAAGATTGGCTCCAATAGAACTGGCGTCCTATCTTCAAAGCCTCCCACCTATCCTACACAAGTAGGTTCAAAGTTCACTGTGAAGCTATAGTAAAGGTTCACGGGGTCTTTCCGTCTAGCCGCGGATACACAGCATCTTCACTGCGATTTCAATTTCACTGAGTCTCGGGTGGAGACAGTGTGGCCATCGTTACGCCATTCGTGCAGGTCGGAACTTACCCGACAAGGAATTTCGCTACCTTAGGACCGTTATAGTTACGGCCGCCGTTTACTTGGGCTTCGATCAAGAGCTTCGCTTACGCTAACCCCATCAATTAACCTTCAAGCACCGGGCAGGCGTCACACCCTATACGTCCACTTTCGTGTTTGCAGAGTGCTGTGTTTTTAATAAACAGTCGCAGCCACCTGGTATCTTCGACCGACTAGTGCTTACGGAGCAAGTCCTTCACACCGGCCGGCGTACCTTCTCCCGAAGTTACGGTACCATTTTGCCTAGTTCCTTCACCCGAGTTCTCTCAAGCGCCTTGGTATTCTCTACCTGACCACCTGTGTCGGTTTGGGGTACGGTTCCTGTATATCTGAAGCTTAGAAGTTTTTCCTGGAAGCAGGGCATCAACCACTTCGTCCAAAAGAGGACTCGTCATCAATTCTCAGCCTTAAAGGGTTCCGGATTTACCTAAAACCCCAGCCTACAACCTTAAACGCGGACAACCATCGCCGCGCTGGCCTAGCCTTCTCCGTCTCTCCATCGCAATATACACGAGTACAGGAATATTAACCTGTTTCCCATCGACTACGCATTTCTGCCTCGCCTTAGGGGCCGACTCACCCTGCCCTGATTAACATGGGACAGGAAACCTTGGTCTTCCGGCGGGGGAGTTTTTCACTCCCCTTATCGTTACTCATGTCAACATTCGCACTTCTGATACCTCCAGGATGCCTTACAGCTTTCCCTTCAACGGCCTACAGAACGCTCCTCTACCATCCAAGATAAATCTTGAATCCGTAGCTTCGGTGTACAGTTTGAGCCCCGTTATATCTTCCGCGCAGGCCGACTCGACTAGTGAGCTATTACGCTTTCTTTAAAGGATGGCTGCTTCTAAGCCAACCTCCTAGCTGTCTGAGCCTTCCCACATCGTTTCCCACTTAACTGTAACTTTGGGACCTTAGCTGACGGTCTGGGTTGTTTCCCTTTCCACGACGGACGTTAGCACCCGCCGTGTGTCTCCCGCGCTCATACTCATTGGTATTCGGAGTTTGCATGGGGTTGGTAAGTCGGGATGACCCCCTAGCCCAAACAGTGCTCTACCCCCAATGGCAATACGCGAGGCGCTACCTAAATAGCTTTCGAGGAGAACCAGCTATCTCCGAGCTTGATTAGCCTTTCACTCCTATCCACAAGTCATCCCCGGACTTTTCAACGTACGTGGGTTCGGTCCTCCAGTTAGTGTTACCCAACCTTCAACCTGCTCATGGATAGATCGCCCGGTTTCGGGTCTATTCCCAGCAACTAAACGCCCTATTAAGACTCGGTTTCCCTACGGCTCCACTATTCGCTTAACCTTGCTACTGAAAATAAGTCGTTGACCCATTATACAAAAGGTACGCAGTCACCGAATAAATCGGCTCCCACTGCTTGTACGTACACGGTTTCAGGATCTATTTCACTCCCCTCACAGGGGTTCTTTTCGCCTTTCCCTCACGGTACTGGTTCACTATCGGTCAGTCAGGAGTATTTAGCCTTGGAGGATGGTCCCCCCATATTCAGACAGGATAACACGTGTCCCGTCCTACTCGTTTTCATTAAAATGGCGTTTTCGTATACGGGGCTATCACCCTCTACGGCGACCCTTTCCAGAGTCTTCTACTAACACCAAATCAACTTAAGGGCTAATCCCCTTTCGCTCGCCGCTACTTAGGGAATCTCGGTTGATTTCTTTTCCTCCGGGTACTTAGATGTTTCAGTTCCCCGGGTTCGCCTCCACACAGCTATGTATTCACTGTGGGATACTCTACAAGTAGAGTGGGTTTCCCCATTCGGACATCTCGGGATCAAAGTCTGTTTATCGACTCCCCCGAGCTTTTCGCAGATTACCACGTCCTTCATCGCCTCTGACTGCCAAGGCATCCACCGTGCACGCTTGGTCACTTGACCATATAACCCAAAATAGTTTCCACTCAGAAGAGTGTCATATTAAGAATCACATACCAAAGAAGCTTTTGTCTCTTCTCTGGATTTACGATAATAGAAAGTCACTAGGTTAAAGTGCTTTCCACCGGTTTAACGCTTGATTCATCGTTATTTCAAAATTCGAATTGTTAAAGAGCAAGTTTAGTGCAAAGCACTAAGTCAGAAACTAACCAACACAATGTGTTGTGATTAGTGTCTTGCTTAACACTTTGTCTAAAACGCTTTTAAGATAGGTTGCTATGAGAACTCATAGCCATCAGATAATTTGTGTGAACGCTCACCAGTGCTTCATATCGTTTAAGGAGGTGATCCAGCCCCAGGTTCCCCTAGGGCTACCTTGTTACGACTTCACCCCAGTCATTGACCACTCCGTGGTAACCGCCATCCCCGAAAGGTTAAGCTAGCTACTTCTGGAGCAATCAACTCCCATGGTGTGACGGGCGGTGTGTACAAGGCCCGGGAACGTATTCACCGTGGCATTCTGATCCACGATTACTAGCGATTCCGACTTCATGGAGTCGAGTTGCAGACTCCAATCCGGACTACGACGTACTTTATGGGATTTGCACACTCTCGCAAGTTAGCTGCCCTTTGTATACGCCATTGTAGCACGTGTGTAGCCCTACTCGTAAGGGCCATGATGACTTGACGTCGTCCCCACCTTCCTCCGGTTTGTCACCGGCAGTCTCCTTAAAGTTCCCACCCGAAGTGCTGGCAAGTAAGGATAAGGGTTGCGCTCGTTACGGGACTTAACCCAACATTTCACAACACGAGCTGACGACAGCCATGCAGCACCTGTCTCAGAGTTCCCGAAGGCACCAAAGCATCTCTGCTAAGTTCTCTGGATGTCAAGAGTAGGTAAGGTTCTTCGCGTTGCTTCGAATTAAACCACATGCTCCACCGCTTGTGCGGGCCCCCGTCAATTCATTTGAGTTTTAACCTTGCGGCCGTACTCCCCAGGCGGTCTACTTATTGCGTTAGCTGCGCCACTAAGTCATTACAACCCAACGGCTAGTAGACATCGTTTACGGCGTGGACTACCAGGGTATCTAATCCTGTTTGCTCCCCACGCTTTCGCACCTCAGTGTCAGTATCAGTCCAGGGTGTCGCCTTCGCCACTGATGTTCCTTCCTATATCTACGCATTTCACCGCTACACAGGAAATTCCACACCCCTCTACCGTACTCTAGCCTGCCAGTATCCGGTGCCATTCCAAGGTTGAGCCCTGGGATTTCACATCAGACTTAACAAACCACCTACGCGCGCTTTACGCCCAGTAATTCCGATTAACGCTTGCACCCTCTGTATTACCGCGGCTGCTGGCACAGAGTTAGCCGGTGCTTCTTCTGGAGCTAACGTCAAAGTAATTTGGTATTAACAAACTACCCTTCCTCACTCCTGAAAGTGCTTTACAACCCTAAGGCCTTCTTCACACACGCGGCATGGCTGGATCAGGCTTGCGCCCATTGTCCAATATTCCCCACTGCTGCCTCCCGTAGGAGTCTGGGCCGTGTCTCAGTCCCAGTGTGACTGGTCATCCTCTCAGACCAGTTAGAGATCGTCGCCTTGGTAGGCCTTTACCCCACCAACTAGCTAATCTCACGCAGGCTCATCTAATAGCGGAAGGTCCGAAGATCCCCTCCTTTCCCCAAAAGGGCGTATGCGGTATTAGCATGCGTTTCCACATGTTGTCCCCCTCTACTAGGCAGATTCCTACGCGTTACTCACCCGTCCGCCGCTCGACGCCTGATAGCAAGCTATCATCGTTTCCGCTCGACTTGCATGTGTTAAGCCTGCCGCCAGCGTTCAATCTGAGCCATGATCAAACTCTTCAGTTAAAAAGTTTGCTTACTCAAAATTCGAAACACTAACAATTACTTAATAAAGCGAATTGACGTGTTTGACTCTCGTAAGACTTCAATTTTTTTTGAAGCCCTAGCGAGCGCCCACACAAATTATCTGATTATCTATTTTAAAGAGCGTTGCCGTGCCACTTAAGCTGCTTACCTCTACTAGAGAGTGAAGCCCTGTCCGTGTCAGCGAGGGCGTATATTAAGGATCTACAGATTTTTAGCAAGCCCTTTTTTAGCTTTATTTTAATTAATGTAAAAAAAACGTCACATACACTTTTTTTGCAATATATACAGGCATTTTTGTATAAAAAACAAACAGCAAGACTAACTTTGCGCCTTTTTGATTAGATTCCAATCCGTGCTTGGCGATTGCATTCCATGACCACCTTTATAATTTGGGCTTTTAGGACTTTGCCATGTCGACAAAGCACTTTCTTCTAATTGATAGATTTCAACTTCCAAAGGATGACATGTGGATAATGGATCTTTCGCATCCGGCCCCCAAAGATCGACCGACAAGTCCCCTCCTGGACAACAAGATAATGCACATAACAAATCTATCTCGGCAAAGAACTCTAGATAGTCACCTTTTTTCGCAGGACAGGCTTTCATAAAGTATTGGTCGTCTTCATTCAGACCAGTACATTGGAATATGTTCAAAACATCATGCACATCAAATTCGGTTAAACCAAATGGCACAACCGCCCTCACTAAATTTGAATGACAATGAAAATCAAAGTCTTCTCCTGTTAAGAGATGATTAACATAAGGATCGCAACGAGTTCCCAATAGATCGTGCACTCGTCCACCATCTTTGTCTTCACCGTATTCCGCCAAAGAATCATCAATTATGGTTACCATTGGACGTAAAAATGGCAAGGTTGACCAAATCCTATCGTGCGTACTGACATGGGCACTTTGTAGTTGTCGTGTTCTGGACGCCCACATTTTCTCCCTCGGGTCATGCAAGTTCCACATATTGAAATCTCCAACTTGCGGTCCCTCAGGTACCAATACCCGAAATATGTGACCAGCCGGCACTTTCCAAGCCTTTCCAGAGCGCAATGGTATGTGCACTTTTTCAACCAAGGTACGCTTGGCCTTGCCTTCTTTTAAAGCATCATAAAAATCGGTATCAATCGTGAGTTTTGAATCAGGACCTTTGCGATAAGCCGCTTCCACTTTTGCCATGATGATCTCCAAATACGATAAGTGAGTAACCTAAGCTTAGGAAAAGCAGATACATTAATAAATTGATATTATTTCTAAATACATGACAATTATTAAAGTGATTATATGAGCCTTCCCTACACTTCGCTCCACACCTTTCATTTGGTCGTACGTTTTGGCAGCCTAAAGCAAACTGCTGACCATTTAAGTTTGACTGAATCCGCAGTTAGCCATCAGATTAAACGATTAGAGTCACAGCTGGGTTACGCCTTGTTTTATAAAAATGGCCGCCAATTAAAAGCGACTCCCAGAGGCTTGGCTCTCGCTGAACAACTAGCCCAACCTTTTGACCACATTGATCACACTCTATTAAATGAAACACCAAACCATCAGCAACGGCTGACACTATATTGCTTACCATCTTTGTTAGAGCCTTGGTTATTGCCACTAATACTGACGTTCAAAGAAGCTCACCCAGAGCTGGATTTAATCATTCGTTATCACTCTTCAGCACCTGAATATTTAGACGAGAATAGCCTACGCATCAGCAGTTTTCTCCCAAATCATAGCAGTCAGTACAAGATCGTCTCCTTGTTTACAGGCCAAACGATTCCAGTCTGTAGCCCTCTTTATTTGAACCACTCCAATCCAATAGACAGCCCAACCTCTTTGCTCAAAGTAAACTTGTTGCACGACCATTCCGAACACAGTTGGCAGACGTGGTTTTCTCAGTTTGATCTCACACTCTCCTCTGATCGAAAGCTGATCTATGAAGATTTCCATTTATTAAAAATGGCCACACTTGCAGGCCAAGGGGTCGCACTTTGCCCTAGTGCTTTGATTCAAGATGAGTTGGCAGCAGGCCGTTTGATTGCCCTATTTCCACAAGAAGGGAACAAAGACCGTTATTACGGGCTGGAATACAGCTCTTACGCTCAACCCAACCTGCAACAACTCATCCATTATTTACAACAAAACACGAATCACCAGTCATAAAAAAAGCCCTCTAACCAATTGCTTAGAGGGCCTTCTTAACACTTTTATAATTTGCTAACCGACTACATTAGCCTAACCATTTACGGCCGTTTTGGAACAAGCGCAACCAAGGCGCTTGTTCTTCCCAATCACTTGGGTGCCAGCTATGCTGAACCGTACGATACACACGCTCTGGGTGCGGCATCATAATGGTGACTCGACCATCTTCCGTTGTTAGGCCCGTTATACCTTGAGCCGATCCATTCGGGTTGAACGGATAACGTTCCGTCGCTTGACCATAGTTATCAACATAACGTAGCGCAATTTGCGACGCACTTTCTAGTGCCGTCAAATGCTGCTCACTACGATATTCCGTTTGACCTTCACCATGTGCTACGGCGATTGGCAAACGAGAACCTTCCATACCAGCCAACAAAATCGAATTTGTCTTTTGAACTTCAACTTGCACCAAACGCGCTTCAAATTGCGACGATTGATTTCGAACAAACTTCGGCCAATTTTGTGCTCCCGGAATCAGTTCATGTAAGTTAGACAACATCTGACAACCATTACACACCCCTAAACTAAAGGTATCTTGGCGGTTGAAAAACGCCTCAAACTGGTCTCGCGCACGAGCATTAAACAGAATGGATTTCGCCCACCCCTCACCCGCACCTAAAACATCACCGTAAGAGAATCCACCGCAGGCAACCAAACCATGGAATTCCGCCAAATCAATTCGACCTGACAAAATATCACTCATATGAACATCGACAGGGGTAAAACCTGACTTATGAAATGCAGCAGCCATTTCAACTTGACCGTTAACACCCTGTTCACGGAGAACCGCCATGCGAGGTTTAACACCGCTTGCAATAAAAGGGGCGGCCAAATCTTCATTATGATCAAAAGCTACCTTAGTAGATAAGCCCGGATCTTGCGCATCTAATAAGTTATCAAATTCCTGCTGTGCCGATTCTGGATTATCGCGCATCGCCTGAATACGGTAACTGGTCTCTGACCAAACTCGCTGCCAATTTACACGAGTTTCCTCTAACAGTGTTTCACCCGCTAAACGCACACGAATTTGATCATCGCCCGATAAGGTAGCAATTGAGGCAACAGCAACGCCTGCTTTCGCATAGGCAGCAATAACACCCTCAACATCAGCTTGATTAACCTGAACCACCGCACCCAGCTCTTCATTAAATAAGGCTGGCGCAACTTGAGAAGCCGAAGACACCATCGCATCAAGGTCAATATTCAAACCTAAATGGCTAGCAAATGACATTTCTGTTAGCGTAGCAAAAGCACCACCATCAGAGCGGTCATGGTAGGCCAACAGTTTACCTTCCGCGTTTAATGCTTGAGTGGTATCAAAGAAACCAGCCAAAGCAGCCGCATCATCAACATCTGGCACTTGCTTACCTAACTTATTGTAAACCTGAGCAATCACGGATCCACCTAGACGGTTCTTACCCGCACCCAAGTCGATCAATAAAAGCTGAGTATCGGCTTTATTTTGTAATTCTGGCGTTAAGGTTTTACGAGCATCGACAACCGGTGCAAATGCCGAAATCACCAAAGACAATGGTGACGTGACGGCTTTTTCTTGCTCGCCTTCTTTCCAAACTGTCTTCATCGACATGGAATCTTTACCCACTGGAATCGCGATATCCAGTGCAGGACACAGTTCCATACCAACCGCTTTAACCGTTTGATAAAGTTTCTCGTCTTCCCCTTCATGACCTGCAGCAGCCATCCAGTTTGCTGACAGCTTAATCTGGTTACGCTGAGTAATCTGAGCCGCCGCTAAGTTAGTCAAGGCCTCACCAACGGCCATACGACCAGAAGCCGGCGCATCTAATAGCGCAACAGGAGTACGCTCTCCCATGGTCATGGCTTCGCCCGTATAGCTATCTAGAGAAGACGTGGTCACGGCCACATCCGCTACCGGCACTTGCCAAGGGCCGACCATTTGATCGCGCGCAACCATACCAGTAATCGTACGATCCCCAATGGTAATCAGGAAGTTTTTGCTCGCCACCGTCGGCAAACTCAATACTCGCTGAGCCGCATCGGCCAAATCCAACTTGTCTGCGGCGAAATCATCACCAGCAATCACCGCTTTGGTGGCTTCACGATGCATCTTCGGCGGCTTACCGAATAGGACTGACATGGGAAGATCCACAGGCTTGTTATCAAAGTGCCCATCGGCCACTTGCAAGTGCATCTCTTCTTTCGCTTCCCCTACAATGGCAAACGGGCAACGCTCACGCTCACAAATCGCACTAAACTCATCCACTCGATCAGCCGAGACGGCCATAACATAACGTTCTTGCGACTCGTTACACCAAATTTCAAGTGGCGACATACCAGGCTCATCGTTTAACACTTTACGTAAATCGAAGTTACCACCACGATCACCGTCTTTGACCAACTCTGGCAAGGCATTCGACAAACCACCTGCGCCCACATCGTGGATAAAGCTAATTGGGTTTTTATCCCCTAATTGCCAGCAACGGTCGATCACTTCCTGACAACGACGTTCCATTTCAGGGTTTCCACGCTGCACGGAAGCAAAATCAAGGTCTTCGTTGCCATCAGACGAGGCCATAGATGAGGCTGCACCGCCCCCCAGACCGATCAACATTGCCGGTCCACCAAGCACAATAAGCTTAGCGCCGACTTTAATCTCATCTTTTTCAACGTGTTCACGACGAATGTTACCAAGACCACCGGCCAACATAATCGGCTTGTGATAACCACGCACTTCTTCTTGTGACGCGCCCTGAATTTTTTGTTCGTAAGTTCGGAAATAGCCCAGTAGATTTGGACGTCCGAATTCATTGTTAAATGCCGCACCACCAATTGGACCTTCGATCATAATGTCCAATGGCGTCACAATACGGGCAGGTTTGCCGTAATGGCTTTCCCATGGCTGTTCGTACCCTGGGATTTTAAGGTCGGATACTGTGTAACCACTCAGCCCAGCTTTGGGTTTTGAACCAATTCCAGTCGCACCTTCGTCACGAATTTCGCCGCCAGAACCGGTCGCCGCACCGGAAAAAGGCGATATCGCCGTTGGGTGATTATGGGTTTCCACCTTCATCAAAATATCGATGTTTTCTTGACTGAAGTCGTATTCACGAGACTCAGAAGACGGGAAGAAACGGCCAGCATGATGACCTTCCATCACTGCTGCATTGTCTTTATAAGCAGACAAGGTGCCATGAGGATTGTGCTCATGGGTGTTTTTGATCATCTTAAACAAAGAGCGTTCTTGCTCTTCGCCATCAATGGTCCAAGACGCATTGAAAATTTTATGACGACAATGCTCTGAGTTCGCTTGAGCAAACATCATTAATTCAACGTCGATGGGGTTACGTCCTAACTCGACAAAAGACTCAACCAAATAATCAATTTCATCGTCAGCCAGTGCTAAGCCTAAACTTTGGTTTGCCTCAACCAAAGCGGCACGACCACCAGCTAATATATCAACACTGGTCATTGGAGCCGGTTCTGCATGTGAGAACATTTGCGCAGCGTCACTCAATGCCGGGAGCACGCTTTCTGTCATACGGTCATGCAACATAGCGGATAACAAGTCTAACTCTTCTAACGTCAGAGGCTTGCTACTGTGAATAAAATATTCAACACCACGCTCTACACGAGTCACCGCAGCCAAACCACAGTTATGAAGAATGTCCGTTGCTTTAGAAGACCAAGGAGAAATTGTGCCCAAGCGAGGGACAACTAATACGCTCTGATCAGACGATTGAATGTCTGCCGACTTAGGGCCGTATGCAAGCGCTCGTTGCAAAACAACATTTTGTTCAGCCGTAAGAGACTGATCATCAGCCAGTTCAACAAAATGAATAAACTGAGCGTCAACATCAGTAACAGACGGGACAGATGCAGTCATATTCGCTAATAACTTTGCCTTACGAAACGCTGATAGCGCTGCGGAACCATGCAGGGTTAGCATGTTGGTTATTGCCTCATTTGTAGTTTTGGGGGAAATGGTGCGGGTATTTTAAATCAATGAGGTAAATAGAGGCCAGCAGAGTCTGACTTTTCTGCAAGAAATGAACAAATTAATTATGAAATGGGAGGATTAGCCTGCTCTTTTAGCTTTTTCTTTTGGGCTCGGCGGTACTGGAAAAAACGCGTCAGCTGTTCAGACGCCACTTCGGCCAGCACACCACCTTGCGACACAACAGAGTGATTCAGATAAGGCGCATCAAAAAACTGACCCTGACTTTCAACAATACCACTTTTTGGTTCCGTTGCAGCATACACAACTCGTGCAATACGAGCATGAATTATCGCTCCCGCACACATAGAACAAGGCTCAAGCGTGACATAAAGCGTGGCCTCGGGAAGACGATAATTACCCACTCGTTGACAAGCATCACGAATCGCTTGAATCTCAGCATGAGCCGTCGGATCGCATTTCGAAATAGGCGAATTATAACCTTCTCCGATCACTTCGCCATGTTGCACAATAATGGCACCAACTGGAATTTCACTTTCGCTTGCGGCTTTTTCGGCTTGCTTAATGGCCAAGGCCATCCAGTCTTCTTCTGTCATCATTGATCCACCTCAATTGGGGCACATTGCGTTTTATGCATTCTTCACCCAAACTCAATGCAAATCTATAAGTTGTACAAGGAGATAACAAGAATGCAAACCGTCGCAGATTTAATGGTTACCAAGCTAATTACATTAAGAGAAAATGACTCTTTGGCGACTGCCAAAACCATTATGCAGGAAAGAAACATTCGCAACATTCCCATCATCAATGACGAGAATGAATGCGTGGGTATGTTAACTCAGAGAGAGTATTTGCGTCATGCTTTCCATCTTGTCAGCCAATTTGGCACTCAACTATTATCCAAGAAAGAACAACAAACCCCCATTGCCAACGCCATGAACAAAGACATTTTGACCATCAGCCCTGAGATGCCACTCGACACGGCGGCCGAGTTTTTCATTGACAATAAATATGGCTGTTTGCCGGTGTTAGAAGACAACAAACTGGTGGGCATTTTGACCCCAGTCGATTTTGTCAAACTGGCTCATCAAATGCTCAACAGCTAATGACCCACAGCCTGTTCATTGATGTCTTTATGAGCAGGCTGAGTCACGCTATTTTCCACCTGCACATCCATTGCCTGCAGACCAAAGTCTGTTTTCGTTAAGACAAAACTCACACTCTGCCCTTTCTTGAGGGTTTTATGTCCGGTGCAAGAAATGGATTTATAATGTACAAACACATCGGTATCCGCTTCTCGTTTAATAAAGCCGATGCCCTTTGCATCATTAAACCACTTAACATTTCCCGTCAGTCGCTGCATTTTGATCGCCTCTTTTTTTATTTTTATTAAAGTAAGCGCGAAGTCAGGACCTGTGCCCTGACTTCTAATTTTTTACAATGATTCTATGCTGGCTTTTTGATCTTCTAACTTACTCACTGCCAACTTAAGGTCATCACATTTCGCTCTTTCTTTTGCCACTACCGCTTCTGGTGCTTTTGCCACAAAACTCTCGTTCGACAACTTGCCTTCGATGCGCTGTAGATCTTTCGTCGATTTATCGATTTCTTTTTGCAAACGAGCCAGCTCGGCGTCTTTATCAATCAGACCCGCCATCGGTACCAAGACTTCCATATCACCCACCAAAGCAGTGGCAGACATAGGCGCTTCGTCTCCAGCGGTCAACCAAGTGACGGTTTCCAACTTAGCCAGTTTTTGTAAGAAAGTCAGGTTGGCTTCTAAACGTATTTTATCTTGCTCCGAACCATTACGGAACAACACAGACAATGGCTTAGAAGGCGCAATGTCCATTTCACCACGAATATTACGCACCCCTAGAATGACACCTTTAAGCCACTCTACATCCGCTTCTGCTTGCGCATCTTTTTTAGCATCTTCAGCCTCTGGATACTGCGCTAGCATAATGGTGTCACCTTCAACACCAGCCAATGGCGCAATGCGCTGCCAGATTTCTTCAGTTAAGAATGGCATCATAGGGTGCGCTAAACGCAAAAAGCTTTCCAATACACGAACCAGAGTACGACGTGTCCCGGTTAGTTGCGCTGCTGTGGCATTCTCATCCCACAACACAGGCTTAGACAATTCCAAATACCAATCGCAGTATTCGTGCCACATAAATTCATACAATGCTTGTGCCGCTAAATCATAGCGATGCGTTTCAAAAGCACGATTCACCGCCTCTTCCGCATGCTGCAAGCGCGAAATAATCCATTTATCAGCAAGCGACAACTCAACCTCAGCGCCATTTTGCCCACAATCTTGTTCTTCTGTGTTCATCAACACATAACGCGTCGCGTTCCAGATTTTGTTACAAAAATTGCGGTAACCTTCTAGACGGTTTAGATCGAACTTAATATCACGACCACCCGATGCCAAAGAGCATAAGGTGAAACGCAAGGCGTCTGTACCGTAAGCTTGAATGCCTTCTGGGTAAGTTTCGCGAGTGTTTTTCTCTACTTTTTCGGCCAGGCGCGGCTGCATCATGCCGTAAGTACGTTTCGCCACCAGCGCATCAATATCAATACCATTAATCAAATCCAATGGATCAATGACATTGCCTTTTGACTTGGACATTTTATCGCCGCGTTCATCACGGATCAGGCCAGTAATATAAACGGTTTTGAAAGGCACTTTATTTGTGAACTTCAAGGTCATCATGATCATTCTGGCCACCCAGAAGAAAATAATATCGAAGCCCGTTACCAAAACATCAGATTCACTGAAATCCATGAAATCTTGCGTTTCTTCAGGCCAACCCTGTGTCGCAAAGGTCCATAAAGCGGAAGAGAACCAAGTGTCTAGAACATCTTCGTCTTGCGTTAATTCAAGGCCGGCTGCCAAACCGTATTTAGCACGCACACTGGCTTCGTCTTTGCCAACATAAACCTTACCATCGGCATCGTACCAAGCTGGGATTTGGTGACCCCACCATAACTGACGAGAGATACACCAATCTTGTAGGTCTCGCATCCAAGCAAAGTAGGTATTTTCCCACTGCTTAGGCACAAACTGAATATCACCATTTTCAACCGCTTCAATGGCAGGTTTGGCAAGGCTTTCCACCGCCACATACCATTGTTGAGTCAAATATGGTTCGATAATGGTGTTACCACGTTCACCACGTGGCACCTTCAATTTGTGATCGGCGATTTTTTCTAATAAACCAAGTGCTTCAAAATCTGCCACAACGGCTTTACGAGCATCAAAACGATCCATGCCACGGTATTTTTCCGGTGCATTGTCATTAATCGCCGCATCATCATTAAAGATATTGATTAGCGGCATGTCATGACGTTTACCCACTTCATAGTCGTTGAAGTCATGAGCTGGCGTAATTTTCACACACCCAGTACCAAATTCTTTATCCACGTATTCATCAGCAACGATCGGAATGCGACGCCCAACCAAGGGTAATTCAACGTCTTTCCCCACCAAGGAAGCAAAACGCTCATCATCAGGGGCCACCGCCACCGCCGTATCACCAAACATGGTTTCAGGACGTGTAGTCGCAACAACAATATGGTCTTTACCGTCGGATGTTTTGACACCATCTGCCAGCGGGTAACGGAAATACCACATGAAACCATTTTCTTCTTCCGAAATAACCTCTAGGTCGGAGATCGCGGTATGTAATACAGGATCCCAGTTAACCAAACGCTGACCACGATAAATAATGTCTTCGTCGAACAAGCGTACAAAGACGTCTTGAACGGCAGCCGACATACCTGGGTCCATGGTAAAGCGCTCTTTGTCCCAAGCAACAGAATCACCAAGAACTCTCATTTGATCAGAAATAGTACCGCCGGATTGACCTTTCCACTCCCAGACCTTGTCTAGAAATTTCGCACGACCCAAGTCATGACGAGTGACATTTTGTGCTGCTAATTGACGCTCAACCACCATCTGAGTGGCGATACCAGCATGGTCACAACCTGGTTGCCATAATGTACGACTGCCTTTCATACGCTCACGACGAATCATGGCATCCATCAAGCTATGCTGGAAAGCATGCCCCATGTGAAGACTACCGGTGACGTTTGGCGGTGGAATCATGATCGAAAAAGGAGTGCCGTTGCCTTGAGGTGAAAAATAGCCACTCTCTTCCCAACGTTTATAAATAGGCTGTTCGATACTTTGAGGTTGGTAAGTTTTTTCCATTATGGTGTCTTAAAGCTCTTTGTAATGTCGCGGTCAAAATTAATGGGATGGAATTATACCCTGTCATAGCCAGATAAAGAACTATAGGGTAGATTTTCAGTGAATATCGTACAAAAACAGCGTGCTAGCTTAGTTTTTGTGTTTTGATCCAGTGACCTGCATGACCTGAATCACTTCGGCCACCAACTCAGGCAAGCGCTTTTCCAATACCGACGCAATGGCATATTCTAACGCTTCTGGTGATGTAGGATAGGCCACCGCAACATCATCAACGGAAGATTTGGCCTGCGCAGCAATGTCCTCAACGGAATGCACGAAATGTTCTTCCTGGCTCACCCCATCTTCTTCTGAATCTGGATCCGTCACAACATCCATTAAAATGGGAATGTCGTCCTGGTTGCGTAGCGCAGAAATTAACGCCTCTTCATCCGGTTCATGAATCTCTTCGTTTTGATTCGTCGCTAGATCTGACATATAAAACCAATCATTGAAATACTAAATGAAATTGTTTGTGGCAAGGTCAAACTGACCTCTTATTCCGTCCACTGTCGCATTGAAGACCTCAAAAGTCTAGTCTGTCAAACACACAAACAGTCGATAAAAATGGTACGTTTGAAAACTAATATCTTGATTCCTATTATGTTTCTCAAAAAAAAGCGGCGATAAAAATATCGCCGCTTTATGATCATTAAACCCTGCGTTTTTCTCTGGATGAGAAAGTCGCTTAAGCTTTACTGAGCAAGTAACGTGTCAACAAGGCAACAGGACGGCCACTTGCCCCTTTATTCGCACCACCCGACCAAGCCGTACCAGCAATGTCTAAATGTGCCCAAGGGTAAGATTCTGTAAAGCGGGACAAGAAACAAGCCGCCGTCACAGAACCCGCTTCAGGTCCACCAATGTTGGCAATGTCAGCGAAGTTACTGTCTAACTGCTGCTGATATTCTTCATCTAATGGCATCTGCCAAAGCTTATCAGCGGACACCTTTCCTGCCGTTTTCAACTCAGCAGCTAACGCATCATTGTTCGCATACATGCCTGAATTCACGCTACCCAAGGCCACTACACAAGCGCCCGTTAGGGTGGCGATATCAACCACGGATTTAGGCTCAAAACGCTCGATATAAGACAAGGCATCACACAATACCAAACGACCTTCCGCATCGGTATTAAGGATTTCCACGGTTTTACCAGACATGGTTTTCACTATGTCTCCAGGCTTAGTCGCATGACCACTTGGCATGTTTTCTGCCGCCGCAATCACTGCGGTGAAGTTCATCTTAGGCTTCAATTCACAAATGGCCTTCATGGTACCGAAGACACTTGCCGCTCCACACATGTCGTATTTCATCTCATCCATTTTAGGACCAGGTTTTAATGAAATGCCGCCTGTATCAAAGGTAATGCCTTTACCTAATATGACATGTGGTGCATCCCCTGCTTCACCGCCACGATAATGCATGACAATCAAGTAACTCGGCTGATCACTACCGCGACCGACCGATAACATACAATGCATGCCTAATTCATCCATTTTGGTTTCGTCTAACAACTCAACGTCAATGGGAAAATCTTCTGCTAACTGCTGCGCTTTTGAGGCCAAGTAACTGGGTGTACACACATTGCCGGGCAAATTCCCCAATTGACGAGCAAACGCTGAACCACTCGCGGTGGCTTTACCAATTGCCAACGCAGACTCATCACTGCCCTGTAGCAATAATGTGTCAACTTTCGTGGCTTTCTCAGCATCGTCCTGCTTAAAGCCGATAAAGTTGTAAAAACCTTCGTTCAGCCATTGAGCAACCAAGGCAATGATTTCAGACTCCGAACGACCTTTCATAACGAGCGCTTGGCTGGCAACAGCCACTTTAGCAAAAGGCAAACCTTTAACTTGTGCCGCAATGGCCGCCACAACTTTACGTGACTGCATGTCACTTAACGTGTCGCCTTTGCCAAGGCCAACCAACAAAACCGCTTGCGCGAAATCTTGAGTTAAAGAAGGCAATAATAAAGTTTGTGCAACACTGCCTTTGAAAACACCGGTTTCACGCAATTGGGAAATGTGCCCTGCTGCATTTTCATCCACCCAAGCCGTCGACTCAGGTAAATCACCTTCACTAGGAACAAACACAACCAACAAATCTGCCTCGACATTAGGCAGGCGATCAAATAACGCCATATTCATGAAAGAACCCTCAACAAAATAACTTTTAAAAAATACTGGATAATGTCCTTCTTACCACGAGATAATGGGGGCTTTAGATGTGTAATCAACTCTCGGCTTAAAAAGCATTATTCATCAGAGGTGACTTTGAGACTATTCCGATATTTAGCGAAAGAAGTGCTAGTGTCAACCGCTGGCGTCACGCTAATTCTATTATTGGTCATTTTAAGTGGACGCTTTTCCTATTATTTAGGGCGTGTCGCGGAAGGCAAAATGACATTCGAATTCCTGTTTGTCATTCTGGGCTACCACGTCCCAAGCTTTGTGCAAATGATTATTCCTTTGGCATTCTTTCTCTCTTTACTACTAGCATTTGGCCGCTTGTACATTGAAAATGAAATGTCGGTTTTTTTCTCCAGCGGCATCAGCAAAGTAAAATTGGCGGGCTACACGCTCGGCATCGCCTGCTTAATTAGCCTTTTCAGTGCGACCATTAACCTTTGGCTAGCCCCTGCCAGTGAGTACAAAGCCGCTGAAGCTTCTGAACAGCAAAATCAGCTCTCAACCTTTGATTTCCTGATTCCAGGACGTTTTGAAGGCCGTGGCCAACGCACAACCTACGTTGACAGCTTCACACCAGAAGAAGGCTGGATGAATAACCTCTTTATTTCTGACGTGATTCGCCAAAAAGGGAAAGACATCCCGGTTCAGACTTTTGCCGCCAATGCCGAACAGATCCGCATCAGCGACAAAGGCGATCAGAATTACTTGGTTTTTAAAAATGGCACTCGCTACGAAGGCCAACCCGGCACAGCAGAATATCGTGTTACGCAATTCGATACCTACGCCGTTCGAATGGAAAATCAGGCCAGCAAACCAATCGATGACCCTTACACTCAAAGCACACTTACTTTGATTAACAGTGATCGAAAAATTGACAAAATCGAACTGCAATGGCGCTTGTCCTTAGTTATCATCATCCCGATTCTAGCGATCATTGGTTTATCTCTGAGTCAGGTAAACCCAAGGCAGGGCCGTTTCTTCAAAATGCTGCCCGCGATTTTGATTATGATTTTATATCTCGCGCTACTAATTTGGGGCCGAACGGGACTGGAGAAAGGCAAACTCCCAATGCAATTCGGATTATGGTGGATTCACGGCATTTTCTTACTGTTAGCCGCGTTACTTTTTGCCCAATACAATCAGTTATTCCATCGCCGTAAAGCACGGTTACCCAGCGTTTCGGAGGCCGAATAGCAAACCATGAATAAAATAGACAAGTACATTGCCAGTAGCGTGTTATGGGCCTTTTTGATTGTAGTTCTGGTGTTACTCGGACTCGACTTTGCATTAACCTTCATCGAACAGATTAAAAAGGTCAACGACCACTATACAGTCGCTTCCTTGCTGCAAGTCATTCTCTTTCGCTTACCTGGAAAATTCGCAGAATACGTTCCCATAGCCTCTCTTATTGGCACTTTAATGGGATTGGGAACCCTTGCCGCGACATCTGAATTAACCGTTATGAGAGCCGCGGGGATGCCCATTTGGCGCATCGGATTTGCCGCCTGCCAGCCCATTTTATTGGTGTCTCTTATTGGCCTTGGTGTGTCTGAATTTGTCTCTCCGGTTAGTGAGCAAAAAGCCAATCTCATTGAAAAATTCCGCAATCAAAAAAGTGGCGAGTTTTCCCTCACAGGCGGAGTATGGTTAAAAGCGGACAATCGGTTAATCTATATAGACGCTGCGGATAATACCGGCAAACTGTATGGCATTGAAATTTTTGCCCCTCAAGATCAACAACTAGAAAGTATTAAAAAAGCCGCAACCGCAACTTATGTAAAGGATTCACTCTGGCAGCTCAATCAAGTTTCTGAAACCGTCTTTTACCCAGATCGGATCGACATCCAAAAGGCTAAGACACAAGACTGGCACATGAGCATCAAACCAGAACACTTATATCTGGCTTCGCAAGATCCAGAAACCCTATCCTTGAGTCAATCCATCAGCTACCAAGGGTATTTAAGCGAACAAAATTTGGATGCATCACAATACGAATTGGAATTCTGGATCACTATGCTAAGACCCATAGCGGCGATGGCATTAGTCCTAGTCGCCTTGTCGAGTGTCTTTGGTCCACTGAGGTCCTCTACCATGGGAGGGCGAATTTTCTCAGGGGTCTTGATTGGTTTAGCGTTTCAGAATGCACTTAACCTATTTGGCCGCATGAGTGTAGCGGTGGATTTCCCCCCTGTCATTGGCGTGAGCATCCCTATCGCTATTTGTCTTTGTGCCGGCATAGTCCTCATGAAGAGAAGAGGCTAACCCTCTCTCTTCAAACTCAACCCGCTGAGTTATTTCTTGATGAAGCGCTCAATTCGAGATAAAGCCTCCAGCAAATCCATCTCATCACAAGCATAGGCAAATCGCACATAGAGATTGGCATCTTTAGAGCCAAAATCTGCTCCCGGCGTCAATGCCACATATTCTGTTTCTAATAAAGCCAGACACCAAGCCATGGCATCTTGAGTCACACTGGACACATCTACATACACATAAAACGCACCTTGAGCTGGTGAGGCGACAGGCAAACCAAGCCTTTCAAGCCCCTTTAGCAAAACCAAACGACGGGCATTCAACGTTTGTCGACGTTGTTCACATTCATCCAACACATCTTGACCAAAGGCTCGTATCGCTGCATGTTGAGACACACTGGGGGCCGAGATAAACAGATTTTGCGCTAACTTGGTCGCGCCTTCGACGGCCCACTCCGGTACCACTAACCACCCAAGTCGCCAGCCTGTCATGGCAAAATATTTTGAAAAACTGTTAATCACAAACACATCGTCTGCAATGGATAAAGCGGAAAAATCCTCCCCTTCGTATACCAAGCCTTGATAAATTTCATCGACCAACAAATGCCCACCCAAGCGCTGCACTGTGTCATACATAGATTCTACATAAGACCGACTAAGCACCGCCCCGGTTGGATTAGAAGGCGAGGCTAACCACACTCCCGACGTCGTCGCTTGCCATGTTGCCTCAACGGCTTCTGGCGTCATAGCAAAAGCCTCTTCTGCCCGCGTCTCCAACAACCTTGCCCGAGCACCAACCTGCATCACAAAATGTCGGTTACAGGGATAACAGGGGTCTGGCATAAGCACGTCATCACCCGCATTAACCATCAGAGACGCCATTAACAATAAGCCCCCTGACGCACCGGGAGTCACAATGATTCGCTCTGGCGCCACTTCAACCTGATACTGCGAAGCGTAATAATGACTAATCGCCTGCTTTAGTTCTAATAACCCAGTTGCCGCCGTATAACCTGTCTGATGTTGCTCAATCGCTTGTATACCGGCTTGCTCAACCTGAGATACAGCTGAGAAATCTGGCTCACCTATTTCCAGGTGAATCACAGGCTTTCCTTCTGCCTCTAATGCCTTTGCTTTCTCCAGCACCGCCATCACTTGAAAAGGGGAAATTTGCTCAACTCGAGCCGCCAATTTATGCTGTTTCATTCGGTTTTCTCTACCTAATTAAAAATTTTCGTCACATTTTGCGCAAAAAAAGTGGTGAATAACCGAATAATCTGGTAAGTTTCCGGCCGAAAAATAAACACCTAATTTTATTGGTTACAGGTTACCACAACGGATACCTGCGAAGTGAGGCAATGCGTATGCCAAATATGAACCCAGATTCATTAATGAAAGACTTCACCCCTTATGTCGCTAAGGAAGGTGAAGAATACATGAACGAGAACCAGTTGGCGCATTTCAAAAGCATCCTACTCAACTGGAAACAAAACTTAATGGAAGAAGTGGATCGCACTGTTCACCATCTGAAAGAAGAAGCGGTAAACTATGCAGATCCAAATGACCGTGCTAGCCAAGAAGAAGAGTTTAGCCTTGAATTGCGCGCCCGTGATCGTGAGCGCAAATTGGTCAAAAAAATCTCTCAAACCATCGAGTTAATCGACAATGACGATTACGGTTTTTGTGAAGAGTGCGGTATCGAGATTGGTATTCGCCGCTTAGAAGCTCGCCCAACGGCGACCATGTGCATTGACTGTAAAACACTTGCTGAAATCAAAGAGAAGCAAGTCGGCGGTTAACCCGTGGCAAGCACCTACATAGGCCGGTTTGCGCCCTCGCCAACCGGTCCGCTTCATTTTGGCTCGCTGGTGAGTGCGTTAGCAAGTTATTTGGAAGCTAGGCAGCGACAAGGCAAATGGTTTATTCGCATTGAAGATGTGGATGGTACACGTTGTAAACCCGCTTTCGCTGAACAAATTCTAACCACACTGCAAAGCTATCACCTTATTTCTGACGATAAAGTCGAAGTTCAAAGCCAACACCATCCATCTTATCAATACTACTTAGAGCAACTAGAACAACAAGGGCAGCTTTTCCCTTGTAACTGCACTCGCCAGTCCCTCCAGCCATTCCAAGGTCGTCATCCACACATTTGCGATAGTCATACTGACGCCCCACATTCCTGGCGATTAAAGAGCTGCGAATTGGTTTATCAATATCAGGACCCCATTCAAGGGACACTCATTTTTACAGACGATCTAAAAAATACCAGCCCCATTCTAAAACGAAAAGATGGTTACTTTTCCTATCAATTAGCGGTAGTAGTGGACGACCATAGACAGAACATCACCCACCTTGTTCGTGGCGCCGACCTAATCGAAACCACCGCCCAACAGTTGCACCTGTACTCATTGTTTAATTGGACACCACCCGAGCTGTGCCATATTCCTCTTATCGTGAATCAGAATGGCGATAAAATCAGCAAACAAAATCACGCCAAAGCCATTACCGATGGAGACATCACCACCTTACTGTGCGCCCTCAAGTATCTTGGACTCAAGATCCAAGCACTCAACATGCAAGACGCCTTAGATCAGGCCATCAGATTATGGGATATAAAACGTCTAAAAGGTCAAAGCGCTCTGCCGATCCAACCACAAGACTGGCATCTCATTCAATAACGCCTCTATTCCAACCTCTCTTCATCCATGTGTATAATCGTTACATTGGTTACAAGAGGTGACACCGCATGCACAGCATTATGATTATCTGCCCCGATAATTCCCTATTGAAAGAGTCGGAAAGGTGGTTATCAAAATACGGCTTTCAAATTAATACCAGCCAATCTTTTGAGCAAGCCAACAAATATTACGACCTCTCCGCATTTGACTTAATGTTAGTGGATCAGGCAGCCATTGAACTATTAGAGAATCCAACCAACGAGATCCCAGAAAACCCAAAACACATTGTACTGGATGCCAAACCCAGCTTAAGCACTGGAGTGAACAGCATGGCAGAAGGCGCGGTTTATTATTTACCCTTACCAACAGACATAGAGACGCTTCTCAAGCACGTCGTCAACACGCTCGAACAAGGGGACCAAGAAAAAGCCACACCAGCGTCTGAGATTGTATCCTCAAACCCGGTATTATTTGCTGCCAGCGAACGTGAAGCCGCGCTTCCTCTTGGCTCACCTGGCAGTGGCATTATTGGACAATGCCCACCCATGCTGGAATTGTTCAGTGACATGCGAAAAGTCTCAGGCACAGACGTTACGGTATTGATACGAGGCGAGTCAGGGACAGGTAAAGAACTCGTGGCCAAAGCACTCCATAATCTAAGCCAACGACACGACCAGCCTATCATCACGGTCAACTGCGCCGCCATCCCCGAAAACCTAATAGAATCAGAGCTTTTCGGCCATGAGAAAGGTGCTTTCACTGGCGCAACCACGGCCCATGATGGTTTGATTATAGCGGCTGACAAAGGCACTTTATTTTTGGATGAAATTGGTGAACTCCCCCTCGAAGCTCAAGCCAGATTGTTAAGGGTACTGCAAGAAGGCGAGATTCGTCGTGTCGGTGCAACACAGTCCACTCATGTCGACATTCGCCTCATCACAGCAACCCATAGAAACCTCTTTGAAATGGTCAAAAACGGCCAATTTCGAGAAGACTTATACTATCGACTCTATGTCATGGAACTGCTTTTGCCGCCATTACGAGATCGAGGAGAAGACATTTCCATACTGGCGGAAGCCTTACTGGAAAAGACCTGTTTAAAGCATCGACGCCCACCCGTACCCTATAATAAAACATTCGACAGAACCATTCGTTCACACGATTGGCCGGGGAACGTTCGTGAACTGGAAAATGCCATTGAACGCGCGATCATACTCAGCCCCATGGACAGAGTAGAAGCCGCCAACCTCAAATTGGCAAGCCAACATCACAGTCAGGGACAGAGCTCACGAACCTCCTCTGATGACAGTGTTAAAGCCACACTTCCAGAAGGCACGACCCTTGACGATTACTTTAAACATTTCGTACTCACGCACCAACACAAAATGACGGAAACCCAGCTTGCACATTCTTTGGGCATATCCCGCAAAAGTTTATGGGAAAGAAGGCAAAAGTTAGCAATACCCAAAAAAGTAACAAACAAAAAGTAACACTTGCTACCAAAATACCCAAAAAAAGATAAGAATATTGTAAAAAAAGTGTACAGGTTTTTACAAAAAACCAATTAAATCAGTCTATTATGTTTTTTGGCACAACTAATGCCTTATATATGCCACAACGATAATAAGATTGACCAAGAATAAAAATAAGTTAATCGTCGTATGTTAGGTTCTTAACAATAAGAATAATAATTAAGAACACCGTGGCCTCTTCAAATAAAAATAAAATTTGAGGCCATGGATGGAAAATCGCTTTGGATAATTGATTTTTTTAGATATACAAGCCCTCGGGCAATGAAAACAATGCAAAAATAAAAATAAGACCCAAGTAGAACTGCAGAAGCAGCACTGACTTTGTTTTCGGAACTAGTATCTTCATGTATCCAAAGCGATTATTTTATTTCTTAATTCATCTCATTATTTTCCGATCTCCACCAAATTCACTGAAACTACCTCATAAATCGTGTAACTTTTCGCCATCACGTGTAGAATGCCATTTTCGTTAACTTTTAAATTTGTTGTCTAATGCTTACAGGATTCAAATCTCTGGTACGTAAAGCCTCTTCTGTGTTCACACCGACTAAAGCACAGACTTACCCCATTATCATACCTCGTAAACAACACAGCCTTTCAAGACAGGACATGAGTCCGAATGCTGTTAAGGTTTTATATCGTCTTAATAAAGCCGGTTATGATGCTTATTTAGTGGGTGGTTGCATACGAGACCACTTGATAGACATAGAACCCAAAGACTTTGACGTGGTCACCAATGCCACACCTGAAGAAGTGCACGCCATCTTTTCGAACTCCCGATTGATTGGACGACGCTTTCGTTTAGTGCATGTCACCTTTGGTCGAGAAATTATTGAAGTCTCCACCTTTCGAGCCAATACAGCACAAGAAGAGACACCGAGCCCAGGTGCCACGCAAACGTCATTAAAAGACAAAGATTCGGCTCGCTCCACGCACGGTATCATTCTACGTGACAATGTTTACGGCAACATAGAAGAAGATGCTGAGCGCCGAGACTTTACCTTCAATGCCCTTTATTACAATGTTCAAGACTTTAGCATTCACGATTATTGTGGCGGTCTTGCCGACATTAAAAACAAGCAAATTCGTATTATTGGTGACCCTAAACAGCGTTACCAAGAAGACCCTGTGCGGATGCTTCGCGCGATTCGCTTTGCGGGTAAGCTTGGCTTTCAGATAGAAGCCAGTACAGCAGCCCCGATAAAAGAAATGGCCCATTTACTTGACCACATTCCCCCTGCTCGCTTATTTGAAGAAGTATTAAAACTGCTGGGCAGTGGTAACGGCATTAGAACCTTTGCCCTGCTACGTGAATATGGCCTGTTTCGCTACTTGTTCCCAGACACAGACGCCTTGCTTCAAAGTGGCTGGAAACGTGATGACATTGACCCTGAAGCCTTTATTCTGCGCGGTCTGAAGAACACGGACGAACGCATTCAAAGCGGTAAAAGTACCGCGCCTTACTTCCTATATGCCATCCTAATGTGGCCAAGTGTCGTCCTAAGACACGAAGAATTTCAGGCGCAAGGCATGCCTGTCACACCTGCGCTTCATCAAGCAGCCAACATGGTGCTTGATAATCAGGTCGCTTCTACCGCCATCCCACGTCGATTCTCAACACCAATGCGTGAAATTTGGGACATGCAACTTAGGCTACCGAAACGTTATGGCAAACGCGCTTTTCAACTGTTAGAGCACCCAAGGTTTCGAGCTGGCTTTGATTTTTTACTGATACGTGAACAAAGCGGCACTGAGTTGAACGATCTTGGCGCCTGGTGGGAAGCTTTCCAGCATGGCAACGAGAACCAACAACGCGACCTTATTAAACAAATTGATAGCCGCTCGAATAATAATGAAGGGCCGAAGAAACGTCGCCCTCGTCGACGTCGTAAAAGCAATGCCCCACAGAGAGACATTTCAAGCGACTCATAAGAGACAGGCAGATGATGACAGCTTACATTGGTCTTGGCAGTAATCTTGATCAGCCACTTGAGCAGATTCGCCAAGCCATCCAAACTCTTGCTAAACAGCCGAGTTTGAACAATTTGAGAATATCTAAACTGTACGCCAGCAAACCGGTTGGTCCACAAGATCAACCGGATTATGTGAATGCAGTTGCGTCATTCGAAACGTCATTATCTGGCATCGAATTATTGGATCTACTGCAATCCATTGAACAAGATCATCACAGGCTTCGCGAACGTCATTGGGGACCGCGCACCTTAGATTTAGATCTGTTATTGTATGGACAAGAGCAGATTGATTTACCAAGATTGACTGTGCCACATCCTTTTATGCTTGAACGAGGCTTTGTCATCCAACCTCTTCATGATCTTGCTCCCGATATGCTCTTGGTGAATGGCACAACCGTTACCGAGCAGTTACACCAACTTGATACCAGCGACTTGGTTATTATCACAGAAGAATAAGATATGTATTCAGACAACTCACAAAAAAAACTGGCCAAACCCGTTACTTTGTCGACACTCAAAAAAATGAAGATCGATAAAGAAAAAATCACCTGCCTGACCTCTTATGACGCCTCCTTCACGAACGTTATGAATGCGGCTGGCGTTGAAACCATTCTGGTCGGCGACTCCCTTGGTATGGTCATTCAGGGCAAAGACAGTACTTTGCCAGTGACGATCGAAGAAATGTGCTATCACACCGCCGCCGTTAAACGTGGCAACACCAATGCCTTTATCATGTCAGATATGTCTTTCATGAGTTACAGCAAGCCAGAGCAGGCATTAGACAATGCCGCTAAACTGATGCAAGCCGGGGCCAACATGGTGAAACTAGAAGGTGGCAGCTGGCTTGCTGACACCATTAAACTGTTAAGCCAACGCGGCATCCCAGTTTGCGCTCATTTAGGCTTAACCCCTCAATCCGTTCATAAGTTAGGCGGCTATAAAGTACAGGGCAAGAGCCAAGATGCGGCCGAATTATTGTTACAAGAGTCATTAGATCTAGTGGAAGCTGGCGCCGACATTCTACTTTACGAGTGCATCCCTACTGAACTTGGCAAGACGTTAACCGAAGCGGTTCCAGTCCCAACCATCGGCATTGGCGCAGGTCATCACACGGATGGCCAAGTATTAGTTTTACACGATATGTTAGGCATCAACCTTGGCCATGTCCCTCGATTCGTCAAAAACTTTTTAATCGATGGTCGTAATGTGACTCAGGCCTTTGAAGCCTATGTAGACGAAGTAAAAAGCACCAGCTTTCCTGGCCCAGAACACGGATTTCAATAATGCAGACGTTTCATACCGTTGCCGAATTAAGAGCAGCACTCAAAACCTTACGCCTTCAAGATAAGAGCATTGCTTTTGTACCAACCATGGGCAACCTACACGACGGCCATATGTCATTAATCCGTCGAGCAGCACAAGAAGCAGACATTGTCGTTTCATCTATCTTCGTCAACCCAATGCAGTTTTCCGCCAACGAAGACTTAGAGCGCTACCCAAAAACCCTTGAAGAAGATAAGAAGGTATTAAAGGCCAATGGCTGTAACTATGTCTTTGCTCCAGATGCGTTAGAAATGTACCCAGATGGAAAACGCAGTCAGACACAGATTGAAGTAGTTGGCTTATCCGACATACTCTGTGGTGCTTCTCGCCCTGGGCATTTTGTCGGCGTGGCGACTGTCGTCACTAAATTATTCAACATAGTGCAGCCTGATTGCGCTATTTTTGGTAATAAAGATTTCCAACAATTAAAAGTCATCGAAGACATGACACGAGATCTCAGCTCTAATGTTCGCATTATAGGGATAGACACCGCCCGAAATGACGATGGTTTGGCGATGAGTTCTCGTAATGGCTATCTAACAGAACAAGAACGAGACATTGCACCGACAATGTACAAAACACTACTCTGGGCAAAAGAACAGCTCATAGCAAACAGCGCGAGTCACGAGGACATCCGCGAACAAGCTCAACAGAAGCTTGAAGCGGCTGGTTTCCGTCGTGATTATTTTGAAATCCGCGCGCAAGATAACTTACAAACGCCAACAGAGGAAGAGAAGTGCTTGGTCATCTTGGCCGCAGCACATCTAGGGAGCGCACGTCTTATTGACAACTTGCGCGTAGAACTTGGGCAAGCTGAGTAATTTAACCTTAAACTCAACCCCATAACCTAATTCACTTTCAAACACGAGGGAGATTGTAATGCGTTCACCCACTGAATTTTCTGCCTGGAAAAAACTGGCGGAACATCAACAGGAGATGATCTCTGTTGATATGACATCACTTTTCCAAGCCGACCCTAAGCGCGCTGACAAATATCAAGCACAAGCGGCTGGCTGGACCCTTGACTATGCCAAAAACCGAGCCAATGACACCACCCTTTCTTTGCTGACAGAACTGGCAAATGAAGCGGGTATGAAAAACGCCATTGACGGTATGTTCAGCGGCGCCCACATCAACAACACAGAAGATCGCTCAGTACTACATGTCGCCCTACGTGCAAGCCAAGCACAAGACACTCTTATGGTGGATGGCGTAAATGTACTCGCGGAAGTTCGTGCCACATTAAAGCAGATGGAACAATTTGTTGCGCAACTGCACACTGGTGAATGGCAAGGCTATACCGGAAAAGCCATTACCGATGTGGTGTCAATTGGTATTGGTGGCTCTTACCTTGGTCCTAAAGTCGTCGCTGAGGCGCTCACGCCGTACAAAAAAGACAGCATAAAGGTTCACTTCGTCGCCAATATTGACGGTTCAGACATCACTGGCAAACTAAAGCAACTTAATCCAGAAACCACGCTATTCGTGATCTCATCAAAAACCTTCGGCACACTGGAAACCCTGTCTAACGCCAATGCCGCGCGCGACTGGTTCCTAAGCAACGGTGGCTCACAAGACAATGTCAGCAAACACTTTGCGGCGGTTAGCTCAAACGTCAAGAAAGCCGTTGATTTTGGCATGGCTAAAGAAAACATTTTCCCTATGTGGGATTGGGTTGGCGGACGCTACTCGCTTTGGTCTGCGATTGGTTTACCCGTGGCCATTGCCGTTGGCATGGATAACTTTTACGAATTGCTAGACGGCGCTCACCAAATGGATGAGCACTTCCGTACCGCGCCGCTTGAAGAAAACCTACCTGTCATTATGGGTGTCTTGGGCGTGTGGTACATCAACTTCCACAATGCACAAACCCATGCATTGATTCCATACGACCACTATTTACGCGCCATGCCTGCTCATATTCAGCAGCTTGATATGGAAAGTAATGGTAAAGCAAATCTACTCAATGGCGACGCTGTCGAAACAGACACAGGTCCAATCATCTGGGGTGGCGCTGGCACAAATGGTCAACATGCTTACCACCAATTGTTGCACCAAGGCACTCGCCTTGTACCTGTGGATTTCATCGCACCATTAACCAGCCACAACCCCATTGCAGAACACCACACGCACTTGTTCGCGAACTGCCTGAGTCAGTCGCAAGCGCTAATGGTAGGTAAAACCCTTGAACAAGCACAACAAGAGCTAAAAGATGCCGGAGCAACAGACGAACAAGTTGCTAAGATTGCACCACATAAAGTGATCAAGGGAAATCGTCCAAGCAACACCTTACTGACTGACAAAATGACACCCGCAAGTGTCGGAGCGTTAATCGCGCTTTACGAGCACCGCACTTTTGTCCAAGGTACCATTTGGGGCATCAACTCATTCGATCAATGGGGCGTTGAACTAGGTAAAGTATTGGGTACAGACATCTATAACCGCCTAGTCAGCAACAGCGACAACAGCGCACTGGATGCATCAACTCAAGCTTTGATTAAAGCCTTTAAGAAAGCTCAACACTAACAAGTATGTGTTAGATTAAGTTAGAAAAACACCAGCCTCGGCTGGTGTTTTTATTCTCACGTCTTTGGACGGCACACTCAATTCAGACGAGGCACACGATACCCCAGAAAGACTTTTCGTTATTGATGGTCAGCTCAACCTTAGAGTCGATTCAGACATGATCATGGTTCATGCAGGTATAATTTTTATTGCGCCCATTGGCATCACACACTCCATCGCCTCCAATGTGATGCTTTGAGCTTGTACTAGAAATGATTACGTTCTTTGAGCTTGTCCTAGAGATGATTAAGCTCTCTATGCTTTGTATCTAAAAAAAAACCTGTCTAAAGTAAAATAGGGATAACCATGCCGATCAATTTCCAGTAAAAAAGTCAGAAAACAATTTAACACCACCAACAAAGCGTTACACAAATCCACAACAAGCCTACTGATTACAGTGGTGGTTACATTCTTTGGGCTCTATATTTAATAAAGTGCCTAACTATTTTTTATACTAAAGACAAATACTAAAACCCGCTTAATACCTTAACTCCGACAAACATTTTATCTGTACGAGACAAAAATGACCTTTTTCAAAAAAAATATTTGGACAGCTTTTTATCTAACCACTCTGATTTGGTTTTTATTTTTTGGCGCGGCGACTTTTGTGAGCTACCAAACAGTTTATGAAGAATATACCGCTGAACAAAAGAAGCTTATGTCATTGACGGCCAACTCTATTCAATCTACCTTGCGTCAATATGAGGTTCTGCTTGATCTCGTAGCCAAAGAAGTCACGGCCTACGGAGAATTGACAGATAAAAACATCATTCAAAAAGTCATGGACTCTGTTGTAGAAGTCGACAATTCTATGATTGGCGTCGGCTTGTTTTTACCCAATGGCGATGTATATGCAGCCTCTTCAGGCGTCAAACTCCCAGCCAACTTTAACCTCTTATCACAAGCAGAAAACCGTGAAAGCTTCCAACAAACACTGGCATCCAACAAAATGGTGTTGGGGCGCACCTACCAAAGTGAAGTCTTAAAAACCATTGCCTTCCCAATGCGAAAATCCGTTGTAGACCCAGACGGTAATGCTTTATTCGTATTATCTACCGTAATAAACATTCCGAAAGGCTTTAAGTTTTTCTTCGAGGGTGAAAGCAATCAAAACAACAGTGACCTCTATCTCTATCGCGGCAGCGATAGGTATTTTCAAATAGTGCTGACTCACCATCAACTCGATCCGGAAATTTACAACTACCAAATTCCTCAAGCCAATATTGCACAAGCTTTTCGCACACTAAAACTGAAAAAAGGCCTGAGCATTGAAGACATCAAAGCGAATGACTTGGAAGTCATTACCACCAGTGTGCAACCAGGCTCAACCAGCCAAGCTGTAAGCCGTTATTTACCTCAATATGATTTGTGGGCAGAACTAACATTAGACAATGACTATGTATTAGGCTTGTTTTTCAAAGAATTACAGGTACTCATTAGCATTTTTGTCGGTTCCTTATTACTGATTTATTTGCTATTCAGAGGCATCGCCACCAATGAAAAACGCATCAAAGATGCCCTAGAGCATCAAGCCAGTCACGACTATCTAACCGCGCTTCACAATCGTTTTTATTTGGATCAACAATTAGCTTCAATGAAAAAAGGCTCGAATTATTATCTTATTTTCATCGACCTAGATAATTTCAAAGCCATCAATGATGGTTACGGTCACGAAATTGGCGACAGAGTACTCTGCCTAGTTGCCGAAAGATTGCAATCCTTAGTGAGCCCACAAGATGTTTTGGTACGCTACAGCGGCGACGAGTTCATTATTGTGGCCTTCAACAAGAACGAGAGCAGCATCAGCACCTTCTGCCAAGCCATTCAGAGCCGTTTGGCATCACCTTCAATGATCGGTGATTATCGTTTTGTGTTAAGCGCCAGCATTGGTATAGCCGCCTTCCCAGAAGATGGTCAAGATTTGGACGAGCTCAAACGCTATGCCGATCTTGCTATGTACGAAGCAAAGAAAATACGCAACACCATTACCTTCTTTCGCGAGGACTTCAAGCAAGCTTATAAATATCGTGCACAGATGGAGCAAGAGCTGAAGAAAGCCATATTACAGAATGAGCTGTACATGATGTATCAGCCACAAATACGTCGCGATGGCGGAACCCTTGGTGTCGAAGCATTAGTTCGCTGGGAAAATCAATTACTAGGTTTTGTCCCACCAGATAAATTCATTGCCGTTGCGGAAACTTGTGGACTAATGTTACCTATCGGTGAATTTATTATCGACCAAACGTTTGCTGACATAACCGAAATTCAAAACCAAACAGGCTTACCTGTAACCGTATCCATCAATATTTCAGTACGCCAATTTCAGCATAATGAATTCTTCGATAGATTGATTGAACTGATAGAAAAGCACAGCTTCATTCACGTTGAATTGGTACTTGAAGTAACAGAAAACCTCTTTATCGACGATGTTATCGGCATTCAAAATTTAATGAAAAAAATACGCGAGAAGGGCATTCGTATTTCCTTGGACGATTTTGGAACAGGCTACTCTTCATTGAGCTTGTTAAATCAGTTGCCGATTGATGAACTTAAGATAGACAAGAGCTTTGTTGATGACATTACAACCAACAGCAATACCCTTGCTATGGTAGAAGGCATTATTGCAATCGCTAGAAGATTAAACATCACAACCGTAGTGGAAGGGGTTGAAACAGATGAACAAAGAAAAATACTCGCCGATTTGGAGTGTGATGTGTTCCAAGGGTATTACTTCTCAAAACCACTAAAACTCGAAGACCTTAAAGCTTTTTTGGTCTCTAACACTCACTTATTTAATGCTAAATAAGGCTTTCAATCACACTAAGACTAAACAGGCCCAATAGCCTTTCGTTACCTTAGACACAAAAAAACCACCCTGCTTTCACAGGGTGGTTTTTTAACTCAGTCCAATATTAAAGGTATTGAACTTTTTCGATTTCATAAACCGCTTCGCCACTAGGAATCTTAACAGCCACTTCGTCGCCTTCTTCCTTGCCGATAATAGCTTTTGCGATAGGTGAAGCATAAGAAATCTTCTTCACTTTCACATCCGCTTCATCATCACCAACGATCTGATAAGTGACCGTATCTTCTGTATCAACATTATACAGAGTAACAGTTGTACCAAAGACAACCTTACCAGTCGCAGGCATAGACTTCACATCAATCACTTGTGAATCAGACAGTTTACCTTCGATCTCTTTAATACGACCTTCAGTAAAACCTTGCTCTTCACGAGCAGCATGATATTCCGCGTTTTCTTTTAAGTCGCCATGCTCACGTGCCGTTGCAATGTCTGCAATAACACGAGGACGGACAACAGTTTTCAAGTGATTCAGCTCTTCTCTAAGACGAGCTTCACCCTCTACTGTCATTGGAACCTTTTTCATCATTTCCCCAAGTGCAAATCTTGTAATCTTCTGACTTTGGTTTCGCCGGTTAGGCCAATTGCCAAACTCGTCGCCTCAGCGCCAGCCAATGTCGTAGTGTAACAAACCTTGCGCTGTAATGCTGTACGACGAATCAAAGAAGAGTCGGTAATCGCTTGAGTACCTGATGTGGTGTTAATTATGTAATCGATTTCGCCATTTTTCATCATATCCACAATATGAGGACGACCTTCGTTTACTTTATTCACCTTACGAACTTCAACGCCATGTTCCGTCAGATATTTCGCTGTGCCTTCTGTACCAACAAGATCAAAACCTTGTTGCGCCAGACGCTGAGCAACCGCGACCGCACCTTCTTTATCCATATCACGTACACTGATAAAAGCACGCCCTGATGTTGGCAATTCTGTACCACCACCTAATACCGCTTTACCAAAGGCTTCTGCGAACGTATCGCCAACCCCCATGACTTCACCAGTCGACTTCATTTCAGGACCAAGAATAGGATCCACACCTTGGAACTTATTGAATGGGAAGACTGCTTCTTTAACACTGTAGTAAGAAGGAATGATCTCTTCTGTAAAGCCCAATTCAACCAGACTCTTACCTGCCATGACCAAGGCCGCCACTTGCGCCAGAGAGCGACCAATGCACTTAGACACGAATGGAACCGTACGTGATGCACGAGGATTCACCTCAATGACGTAGATTTCACCATCCTGAACCGCTAGCTGAGTGTTCATCAAACCGATCACACCCAACTCAAGCGCCATGCTCTTAATCATCTCGCGAATATTATCTTGCGTTGCTGCAGGTAAAGAATAAGGTGGCAATGAACATGCAGAATCACCAGAGTGAACACCCGCTTGCTCAATGTGCTGCATAATACCGCCGATCACCACTTGCTCACCATCAGACACACAATCAATGTCGATCTCGATAGCAGCATTCAGGAAGTGATCAAGCAATACTGGGCTGTCGTTAGAAACTTTAACGGCCGTTGTCATATAACGAGTCAGTTCTTTCTCGTTATAAACAATTTCCATTGCCCGACCACCCAAAACATAAGATGGGCGAACCACTAATGGATAACCAATTTCCGCCGCTTTCACAATCGCCTGTTCTGTAGAACGTACTGTCGCATTGTTAGGCTGCTTGTAACCAAGACGCTGAATCATGCTTTGGAAACGTTCACGGTCTTCCGCACGGTCAATGGCTTCTGGCGTTGTACCAATGATAGGCACACCTTCATTCTGAAGAGCACGAGCAATTTTCAGAGGCGTTTGTCCGCCGAACTGAACAATCACCCCTTTTGGCTTCTCAGTACGTACGATTTCCAATACGTCTTCTAGTGTGACTGGCTCAAAGTACAGACGATCAGAGGTATCGTAATCGGTTGAAACCGTTTCTGGGTTACAGTTCACCATGATGGTTTCGTAACCGTCTTCACGCAAACCAAGCGCCGCGTGGACACAGCAGTAATCAAATTCGATACCTTGACCGATACGGTTAGGGCCACCACCTAGAATGATGACCTTATCTTTGTCGGTTGGTGCCGCTTCACATTCGTCTTCATAAGAGGAGTACATGTAAGCGGTATTCGTCGCAAACTCCGCCGCACAGGTATCAACGCGCTTATAAACCGGATGCACATCCAACAAATAACGGCGCTCGCGTAAGGATTTCTCCGTTACTTGTAGTAAGTCTGCAAGGCGAGCATCGGAGAAACCTTTGCGCTTCAAGCGACGCATCACGTCAAACGTCATGTCAGCCAAGCCTTTGTCAGACAAAGCGGTTTCTTCTTTGATAAGGTCTTCGATCTGTACCAAGAACCAAGGATCAACCCCGGTCACAGCATACAATTCGTCTACAGACATACCTGAACGGAAACCATCACCAATGTACCAAATACGATCGGCACCTGGTGATTGCAACTCATGTGACAATTTCTCTTTGCTGTTTTCTTCTGCCATGTCCAGCTGAGGATTGAAACCGTCGGAACCCGTCTCCAAACCACGCAGAGCTTTTTGCAAAGACTCTTGGAAGCTACGACCAATCGCCATGACTTCACCAACCGACTTCATTTGTGTAGTGAGTCGATCGTTCGCCGTAGGGAATTTTTCAAAAGTGAAACGAGGAATCTTAGTCACAACATAGTCAATCGCAGGTTCGAAACTTGCAGGCGTTTGACCGCCAGTGATGTCGTTCTGCAATTCATCCAAGGTGTAACCAATGGCCAACTTAGCAGCAATTTTCGCAATCGGGAAACCAGTCGCTTTTGATGCCAAGGCAGAGGAACGAGACACGCGAGGATTCATTTCAATCACCACAAGACGGCCCGTTTTCGGATCCATACCGAACTGTACGTTCGAACCACCGGTTTCAACACCAATCTCACGCAATACAGCTAAAGAAGCGTTACGCATGATTTGGTATTCTTTGTCCGTCAGGGTTTGGGCTGGTGCTACTGTGATGGAGTCACCTGTGTGAACGCCCATGGCATCGAAGTTTTCAATGGCACAAACAATAATGCAATTGTCTTTTTTGTCTCGTACCACTTCCATTTCGTATTCTTTCCAACCGATCAAAGACTCATCGATTAGCAATTCGTTGGTTGGTGACAAATCCAAACCACGAGTACAAATTTCTTCAAACTCTTCCATGTTGTAAGCAATACCACCACCGGTACCACCCATGGTGAAAGAAGGACGGATAATACAAGGGAAGCCGACTTCAGCCTGTACTTTCAAGGCCTCTTCCATATTGTGTGCAATGCCCGCACGAGGACACTCAAGGCCAATTGACTTCATCGCTTGGTCAAAACGATTACGGTCTTCTGCTTTATCGATCGCGTCAGCCGTCGCACCAATCATTTCAACATTGTATTTTTCCAGAACACCATGACGCTCTAGATCCAACGCACAGTTCAATGCCGTTTGCCCACCCATGGTTGGCAATACCGCGTCTGGACGCTCTTTCTCAATGATTTTTTCAACCGTTTTCCACTCAATCGGCTCGATGTAAGTAGCATCGGCCATGACTGGATCCGTCATGATAGTGGCAGGGTTCGAGTTGACTAGAATCACTCGGAAGCCTTCTTCACGCAGGGCTTTACAGGCTTGCGCACCTGAGTAATCAAACTCACAGGCTTGACCAATAACAATCGGGCCAGCACCTAAAATTAAGACGCTTTTTATGTCAGTACGTTTTGGCATAATCTTTCGTTCCGCTCCTTTTAGGCTTTTGAGGCTTTGATGTTGTCAATAAATTGGTCGAACAAAGGCGCAACATCATGTGGCCCTGGGCTCGCTTCTGGGTGACCTTGGAAGCTGAACGCTTTTTTATCGGTTCGACTAATTCCCTGCAAAGAGCCATCAAACAGAGACTTATGTGTCATCTCCAAGTTAGCAGGCAAACTGTCTTCATCCACCGCAAAACCATGGTTTTGGCTAGTGATCATCACAGTACCTTGCTTGATGTCTTGAACTGGGTGGTTGGCACCATGGTGACCAAATTTCATTTTCTTGGTCTTAGCACCACTGGCCAGCGCCAACAATTGGTGACCAAGACAGATACCAAATACAGGAAGCTCAGTTTCTAGAATGTCTTTGATCGCTTGGATTGCGTAATCACATGGCTCTGGATCACCTGGGCCGTTTGATAGAAACACACCATCTGGATTCAACGCCAAGACGTCACTGGCTGGTGTTTTCGCTGGTACAACGGTTAAGCGGCAACCACGCTCAACCAACATACGTAAAATATTACGCTTCACACCGAAATCATAGGCAACAACATGAAATTCGGAACTTTCTGGAGTAGTATGACCTTCAACCAAATCCCAAGTGGATTCAGTCCATTCGTACGTTTCTTGCACCGTCACTTCTTTCGCTAAATCCATGCCTTTTAAGCCAGGGAAAGCACGCGCTGCAGCAATGGCTTCTTCTTCATTAATGCTGTCACCCGCTATAATGCAACCAGCTTGTGCACCTTTCTCACGAAGAATACGAGTCAATTTACGAGTATCAATATCCGCGATGCCAACCACACCTTTACGAGTTAGGTAGTCAGACAAGGTCTCTTCTTTGCGCCAGCTGCTGGCTAATAAAGGTAAATCACGAATAATTAAACCCGAACACCACACTTGGTTAGACTCTTCATCTTCAGAGTTAACACCAGTATTACCGATATGTGGGTAAGTCAAAGTGACCATTTGTCGAGCGTAGGAAGGATCAGTAAGAATTTCTTGATAACCAGTCATTGAGGTGTTGAATACCACCTCTGCGGTTGATGAGCCATCCGCTCCGATCGACACGCCCTTAAAAATTGTGCCGTCTTCCAGAGCTAGAATCGCTGATGTTGCCAAAGGAACCTCCCGTTTAGAGCCTATCAGGTTGCAAAAAAGCGAGACGAACCGGCGGCCCATCTCGCTTTTAAGAAATTGCGTTTTTGCCGTCTATCCATCATCAGAATGTAGATGGATCTCGCGTTCAAAAAATCTGCCTAATTTTACTCTGAACAGGTTGAATCGTCCACCTAAGAATGGCGCTGAAATGGTGAAATGCAGCCTATTTTCGTGCTTTTTAACTAACTCTTTGGTCAGGAATGAGCATTCTTTAACACAACAAGCCTTCGGCGACTTTTTGCGCCTCTTCATAGCCTTTAAGATTCGCCAACAAGGTCAATGCAAACACCATGGAAACCGCAGGACCTTTCGCGGTTAAAATATTACCGTCCATCACCACAGGCTCATCCGCCACGTATTCCGCTCCCGTTAAACCTGATTCAAATCCAGGGTAACAAGTTGCTTGCTTGTCCACGACAAAACCATGCGTTCCCAGCACCAGCGCAGGCGATGCACAAATCGCCGCCAATAATGCATCTTGAATATCGTGTTTTTCCAGCAAGTCCACTAGGACGTCACTATCACGAAGATGCTCGGCCCCCGGCATACCACCTGGCAAAGCAATGGCATCAAACATTTTCTCAGTGTGTTCACTCAACAGAGTGTCCGCCGTTAGTTGGCAACCATTGGCTAGGGTCACATTGGTTGTTTCGTGGACACTGGCGACTGTTACCTCCACGCCGCCACGTCTCAACACATCAATCATGGTGATGGTTTCGATGTCTTCGTTGCCATTGGCGACCGGTACCAATACTTTGCTCATCTTTCTATCCTCTTCCGACAGGGGAAACTAACGTGTACAAACAAGCCGATTCGCGACCTGTCTCTGTTTGATAATACTGTTTACGCCGACCCACCAATTCAAACCCTAGAGCTTCATACAAATAAATCGCGGCCAAATTTGATTCACGCACTTCTAATAGAAATTCCGCAACACCTTGCTTATTCAAACTGTCGAGCCAATGCTGCACCAATTGTTTAGCAATGCCTTGCCGGCGCACATTTGAATCAACCAATACCAACTCCAGTTCGGATTGATCAACACAGCGAGACGCGGTCAGCCAAGCGACGATGGTGTTGGGATTTTGTGCTTCGCACATCACCCAATTTAGGCGAACTTCCAAAGCATCGGCCACCAAAGTGCGGCCCCAAGGATGAGGATTTGAATGTTTGTCCAAGCTTTCGAGACCTAACACATCAGATTCAACAGCTGGACGAATCACGTAGGTAGAATTCATAGATAGACGCCGCATTTCATTGTATTAATGGGACGAAAAGAAACTCGTTTGCATGCTATTCCAAGCTTCCTTTCGCAACTCAGGAATTCGGTGTAACTCAGATAAACTCACAATCCTAGCTGTAGCATAGGATTTTAACGGGCTACTGCCGGGCAAGTCGTCCATTAATTGGGCGATTTTACTTCCCGCTATCACCAGCTTCGCTTCGGGTAAAAATTCTTGGGTCCAACGTTGAACCGAGGATTCCAACGCACCAATCAACCAATCAGTACGATTTGAAAAGTGTGGATTTTTCAATACCCCAGGCCAAGCAAACGCATAACGCTGCCAGTTTTCAACCGGCTCTTTTAATAAAGCCTGTGCCAATTTCAACGCCAACTGATCGATTGCTTCTTGCTGCGAGAAAACCGCAGGCACATCACTCAGAATCAACAGTTTATTCGACAAAGCATAAGCTCTAAGCTCAATCGAGGATACCTGACTCAAACTAACGTCCGCCGCCACTTCAATGTCGACGGCCAATTCTTCAATCGGCTGTAGATCTTCAACAATGATTTCAGGCGCCGCATTTAGCTGCTCGCGCAAATTGGAAACAGATTGTTGTTTTTCTTCGGGGTCTAACCTCACCTGGGGTTGAGCGGCTTTGGCCGAGAAGCCAGACTCTCTGTCATCTGGGACAGAGGGAGCTATCTCATCAATCGAGGTTTCAGAGTCCGTCAACACATTGCCTTGAGCTTGCCAAGGTTGCGCAGGGAAATACACTTGCCCCGTCGTTTCTTCCACACCATTCAGCCAAGTCACCACCCCCATCTGTGCAAGGCACTGGGTTTGAAAAGCATGCTGTGACGATAATTCGCGTAAGCGATTACTCATAATGGTTATGACTCATCAATGACGATAGTGAATAAGGGCTGTTTCGAATAACCAGAATATACGCGTTTCCTTGCTTAGATGCTACCGAACAGCCCGTTCCACATAGTGTCGAGTGACACAAATGTGTATAATCCTCAACTAATATCGAATCGATAGCGCCCTTTCAACCATTTTTTAATAAGGTAATCATCATGCTTTTATTGCTGTCCCGTTTGGTTTTCGCGGCGAGCTTACTATTTGCCTGTACAAGCCAGGCTGCTGCCCTACCCGATCTTCAAGGTCGTACTATTCTAGCCGTTACCGAAAACGCCTATACACCACTGAATTTTGTCGATGCCAACACAGGTCAAGGTATAGGTTGGGAATACGATGCCATGAATGAAATCGGCAAACGCCTAAATGCTAACATTGAATGGCAGTTAAGTAGCTGGGACGCCATGATCCAAGCCGTAAGACAAGGCCAGTACGACATCGGCATGGATGGCATTACCATTAATGCCGAACGCTCTAAGCAAATTGATTTCTCAATTCCCTACATGACCTCGCAACAGTTCATGTTAGTACGAGCGGATGAGGACCGATTTACCGATGCCAAAAGCTTTGCTGCTAATGACGACCTACACTTTGGCGCACAAGCTGGCACAACGAACTTCTATGTGGCCGTGTATGACGTATTAGATGGCAACGAAGACAATCCCCGCATTACCTTATTAGAGACCTTTGGCGCTTCTGTACAAGCCTTAAAATCGGGCGATGTTGACAGTGTGTTAATGGATGCCACCTCGGCGCGTGGATACATAGGTGCCAACCCAGGGATGTTTAAAATTGTTGGTGGCCCACTTGGCACAGAAGATTTCGGTTTTATCTTTACACCTGAGTCTGATCTGGTAGCACCGGTAAATGCAGCGATCCGTAGTATGAAAGCGGATGGCACCTTAGAGGCGTTAAACAAGAAATGGTTTTTTGACTATAACCAGTAATCCATCATTCATGGTTTAGGTGCCAGTGATGACGCCACAACATGACTAACACATCACCGATAATCGGTTAAAAACGGTTATCGGTTTGCTTTCCTTATAACCTACAACTGAAATATGATGCCCCTTAAAAAGACCTTAGATCGCACCCCTTGGTGGCTTGTCACTACTCTTATCATAGGCTTAGTCTTGCTATGGAACATGGTGGCAAACCACAGTTATCAAAGAATCGCTGGCGCGTTAAGTAACGGATTATTGACCACCATTGGCGTGACCTTAGTCGCCTTTTTATTAGCCAGTGCAATGGGCTTAATCATTGCCCTAACCGGCTTCTCAAGATGGCGTATTTTGCGAGAGTTCGCTCGTTTTTATGTGGAAATTTTTCGTGGTATTCCCGTGTTGGTACTGCTTTTTTACATCGCCTTTGTCGGTGCTGGCGAAATGGTCCATCTTTATAATTGGCTATTACAATGGCCTATTGAAGCTGGCTGGATCGAAATGGCTAGAACTCGAGACTTCAACATGCTCTGGCGCGCTATTTTGGCCTTATCCATCAGTTACAGTGCTTTTATTGCTGAAGTGTTTCGTGCCGGTATTCAGGAGGTCAGCAAAGGCCAAATTGAAGCCGCGCAATCCCTTGGCTTATCCAGCTGGTTACGATTTCGCTTGATCATCTTGCCGCAAGCCATGCGAAAGATTTTACCGCCATTAGGTAATGACTTTGTCGCCATGATAAAAGATTCTGCACTGGTTTCTGTATTAGGTGTGCAAGACATTACCCAGCTCGCCAAAGTCTACAGTTCCTCGACCTTTCAGTTCTTCGAAACCTATAACGTCGTGGCCTTCATGTACCTCACCCTGACTCTCAGTTTATCCTTATTAATTAGAGCTTTTGAAGCCCATCTAAGACGCAATGACCATCACTGATCCATAGGAAAACAACCGTTAATCAGTCTGTTTAATCAATCGTAACGTCACAATGATGCCTTAACTGTTGTGTTACCTATTCCGGGAGACAACTGACTCACCTTATTTGCATCATTGTTCAGAATGCTTCACTAAAAAAGACACCACGCTTTTAATCAATGCCTTTTTATCCTCGAAGCTCATATTATTGACAGAGGGAACATCTGGCCTATTCTTTACTTTCCAACCTGATCGTTTTCTCATTTTGGCTTGGGCTGAAGCCTCTTCATCAATAGCGTGACACGCCAACTGTATATTACGTTTGGCCAGACGTTTACTAATTACTTTGCTGGGATCGCTCATTTTTCCATCCGTAGATATATCAACATAAAGAGAGTTAATTTTCATGTTGTGTGTTTTATAAGGTAACACGTCCGCGCTAACTGTCATTTTTCCAAAATCTTCTTTGTCATCTAACATGGCCGCTAAAATTGAATTTCCAACTATTTCTTGTTTTAGCTTCAATTGATGACTCTGCAATCTCTTCATGGTCAGTTTCCAATCCACTTCTATTCCAGAAGTGATTCTAAGACCAGTCGCATACAGGATTTTGCACATCACAATTTCTTCTCTGGCAATATGAGAAAGAGTGTAAGAACGAGCAAAGGCTTTATGCTCAAACAAAACCTCAGACTCTCTCAATAACGCTTTAGCATTTACAATGAGAGTCTGCATATATTCATCAATTTGATTAATATTGAATGGCATGAGCTCTCCAAAAATGTCACTTTCCAATCGCCGTACACACACAGTTACTCTTTTTCAATATTAGTATAATCCGCTGGATTTTCAGCCTTTGGCTATTTTTTCCCCTCCCAAAATAAGTAAAAGATTGGTGCTCATGTAGACAAACACAAAAAAAAAGCCAACTCATTGAGTTGGCTAAGTTTGGTAATCTCTATGTACTGACTTTCTATCCATTAGCTTGGTAAGAATTCATTACTCCACTTGGTGGCCACGATTCTTTTCGCTAACATCTTGTCAATGTCTTCGTCACTAAAGCCAAGATCGGCCAATACGATTTTGGTCGAGTGGCCAAATTTCTCTGTTGGTGTCGCCGCTTTAATAGTCGACTCCGCTGGACGAATCGCATATTGGTCAATTTGTGTGACGCAATGCCCGCTCGGATGATCAGCGTAAACCGAAAAAGCATAACTGCCTCGGTCAATGCCAACCGTTTGATCGGCTGGACGGCTGTTATTATCGCGTAAATACTCAATAGATAAAGGCTCAGCACAGGCCACATCGACTTGACGGAAAGCCTCTAACCAAAACTCAGTTTCTTGCGTGACAAAGGCATCGCTTAAGAAACACTCAATATTTTCACTCGCTTGAATGCCTTCAAGCTCTGCAATTTGATTGATTTTATCCAACTCCTCTGGCTTCGCATCCAAGAATAGCCAACCATTTTGAGTTTGATAAAAATGAGACAAGGCATGACTACCGAGAACTTCTCGACCAGATGGCTCGTCAAAAGACTCGCGGCCTTCATAATCAAAAGCAAATGGTAACTGGGCAATATTAGTCACCGCCGACAAAGAGGTTCTCACACGACTCACTTTGCCAGTTTTACGTTTCTGATATAACGCCAATGCCATGCCTAAACCGGCGGCAAAACCACAGTTCACATCAAGGGTACCTAGATGGGCATGTTCCTCTGGCGTTTCTGGGCGACCAAAACGACTCATGATGCCACTGTTCGCCTGAATAATGTCATCATAACCAATGTAATTGGTTTTGCGTCCTTTACGCGGCGCACCGAAGCAGTCAAGACGACAAAAAAGTACCTCTGGATTAATCGCACTCAGAGTCGCTTGATCTAATCCTAAAGGCACCATTTGACGCTCTGGGGCATTCATCACCACCATGTCGACACTTTTCACCAGCTGTTCAAATATTTCTCGTCCTTCCGGGGTCATAATATCCATCAGAACACTTTTCTTACCCACCCCAGCTTGGAAGGTAAAGAGAATGCCAATCAAAGGATCATATAGGGGTGTTACTGGGTCTAACTTGATGATATCTGCGCCGAAACGGGACAAAAATGCAGACGAATGTGGCCCTGCAATCACATTGGTCAAATCCAAAATACGAATACCACTTAGCCAACCGTCGCCACTGGCAGCTTGAATGTCTGTACCATGAGGACGTGATGATTGATCCATCTGTTCCGCCTCTTTCAAACGGCTTACCGCCTCATCAAAAGAAACGTCTTCACGCGCTTTCGGTGACAACATGGCATCGGCTTCGCCTTCAAACCAAACAATCGGCCCAGGCTGCTTCATGGTGCCAAACTCAGCATCGTCTACTTCCACAATTAAGCCAGATTCTTTGGTGTATTCGCAGTTTACCCACTCTTGAGTGGTACGATGAGGTGCCCCCGGAATTTGACCTTCACCAAAAATAACGCCCCATTCTTCGGAGGTTTTTTGCAAAAAGGCGCGTTTCATTTTGGCTGAAATAATATCCGCCCACTTTTTCGGCAATGGGTAAACACCAATCGAGGTTTCCCCTTCCCATTCACGAATCGGGGCGTGTAAATCTTTCACATCCGGTAAGCCTTCTGCGATCAATTCATCATAAATACCCAAAACTTGTAACGCTCTTTTGGCATGATTACGGTGAGAAGGGCAAACGCAATAAAACATACGCCCATCGGCACAAAGATAGGTACGGTAAAATGGGTCTAAATACTCTTGCAACTGCTCATAGTCCAAGTCCATTTCGATGTTATTCAACTTGCGATGTTCAATTTCCAATTCACGCATGGTTTTATAACGCTCAGGTAATTGATCAACCACATAGGAATTGTAGGAAAGACCTTCCATCAACGCCGCTGCAACGGGCACTTCAATGGTATCTCCACGACCCGTTTTTTCTCTTTCAAACAAAGCTAAAGCAATGGAACTGGCCGCTAAGGTAATGGCATAAGCCGAGCCTAAAGGCAGTGGCGAATAGCTCGGATTGACCCCCATTAACACTCGGTTAAAGCCCATATCGGTAAAGGCACCTGACGTGGCGGCCACGACCGCTTCGGTCGCTTTCCAATCACGACGAAGTTGGTCGTTACTGGCAAAGCCCGGCATGGAAAGTGTGATTAATTCCGGACGCTGTTGGCGTAACTCAGCAAAATCAATGCCCAAGTTTTTCATCACATCTGGGCGAAAACTTTCAATCACAATGTCGGCATTGGCAATAATTTCTAGCGCTTGTTCTAAACCAGATTGACTCTTGAGGTCCAACCGCAGAGACGCTTTATTCCGATTCAAAATTGCATTGGCAGGATGCTGCCAGCTGGGCCCAGTTGGTGGGTCTATATGTACCACCGTTGCCCCTAAATCGGCCAATACCATAGCAACAGCAGGACCGGCAATTTGCTGACCAAAATCGGCCACACGGACACCTGTTAAAGGTAATTGATTGTGTTTGTTCATATTCACTTCATCCTAGTTAACCTAGTGCCAAAACCGCTTATATAAAGGGTTTAAATAGACTGGCATTATTTATTTTTATACCGGTAAACCGGCTGCTTTTAGGTTTGTACGACGTGATTGGTAATAGTGAATTTACCCAGCGAATCGTCGAAAACAGAATCTTAGGAGTGAATTTGAGCGTGAACCAGCAAAATATAAATGGCCTCAGATATCATTTTTTTTATGCCTAAAAAATGGCAAAAATGACCCATAAAATTTATGGGGTCTTAGGTGAATTTTTTATTGCTTCTCAGTTTGGAAGAGATTCATAACAATGTTTTTCGCAACAAAACCATTAAGACAAACCGACGAGATTTGATCTTCGTTAGTGGCCGATGAATGTCTTAACAATACAATAAAAATAAAAGAGAGAATCGCAATATGAAACATACAGTGCACTCTTGTCTCGTCTACGCAAAACAGTCCATACTGGCTGAATTTACTTTGCAATTGTCAAAGCATAACAACGCGCAGACGGAGTCAACACTATGAATAACAAATCTTATGTCCTTCCAAAAACAGGTGTCTTTTCGGGTACTCACCCAATATTAGCCGTTGGTTCTGCTCTACTGGTGACCTTGTTTGTCTTGTTTACCGTCTTCGATCCAACCCTAGCAAACAGTCTTTACAGTTCAGCCAATAGCTATATCTCGACTAATCTAGATTGGTATTACATTGGTTTAATTAGTTTTTTCCTATTTTTCGCGGTCTGGATAAGCTTCAGTCCATACGGTGATGTTCGCCTTGGAAAAGATTCAGATCGCCCAGAATTCAGTAATTATGCTTGGTTCTCCATGCTGTTCAGTGCCGGTATTGGCATAGGCATCCTATTTTGGAGTATTGCTGAACCCATTTATCATTTGCAGAGCAACCCGCTAATCGCAGAATCCCAACAAAATACAGTTGAGGCAGCACAAGTGGCCATGCGTATCGCGATTTTCCATTGGGGACTTCACGGTTGGGGATTGTTCGCTGTGATTGGTTTGGCATTGGCTTACTTTTCTTACCGAAAAGGCCTACCACTTTCCATTCGATCTAGCTTACACCCAATCTTTGGAGACCGAATCTACGGACCAATCGGTCACGCCGCAGATTTGCTAGCGGTATTCGGTACTGTATTTGGTATTGCGACCTCTCTAGGTTTAGGCGCGCAGCAGATGAACGCGGGTCTGTCTTATTTGTTTGGTATCGAGATTTCGACGACCAATCAAATTGTCCTCATTGCCATCTTGTCGGTGATTGCAACAGGCTCGGTTTTAACTGGCCTAAATAAAGGTATCAAGATCTTAAGTGAGTGGAATATGCACTTAACCATCGTGATCCTTTTGCTGTTCATTGTCTTTGGACCAACGGTTTATGTATTAGGCGCGTTTATTACTAACTTGGGTGATTATGTTGCCAACGTCGTTGAGCTAGGTTTCTGGGTCGATCCAGATCCAAAAGGTCAATGGCAAGGTTGGTGGACGATTTTCTACTGGGGTTGGTGGATCGCTTGGGCACCTTTCTGCGGTATCTTCATCGCGCGTATCTCTAAAGGCCGTACCATTCGTGAATTCGTCTTCGGTGTGTTAATTGCACCAACGCTATTGGCCGCTTTCTGGATTTCTATTTTTGGTAACACAGCGATGTTTGTTGAGTTGTTTGGCGCAGGCGGCATCACTGAAGCCGTGAATGCCGACACCACCATGGCATTGTTCACGACCATTGAAAGCATGAACGCAGGGGATATTGTCACCATCATTATTTCCAGCCTGTGTACCTTGATGCTCGTGACTTACTTTGTTACCTCTGCGGACTCCGCCACTCTAGTTATTTGTACTATTGTGTCTTTTGGTGATGAACATCCACCAGCAAAATTCAGAGTCTTTTGGGGCGCGGCCATCGGTGCTGTTGCCGCAGTACTTCTCTATGCTGGTGGATTGAAAGCCTTGCAAACAGCGTCAATCGTCGCCGCTCTGCCTTTCTCTTTCATCGTCATTATGGCGGCTTACGGACTGGTTAAATCGCTAAAAGAAGAGATCCGAAACAGTCAGGATGAACAACTGAAACCCTCAACGGAAGGAAAGTCTTAATCGATAACTGACTATTTGACTAGACTATCAAATAGCCGCGATTTGCTTCTGCATTATGGCAAATCGCGGTCTGTAATCGATCAACGACGCAACCGTTTTTCACACTCATAACATTAGGAAACAGTATGTCTACTCAAATCATTCTTCCGCGCATGTTACAGGTCGGCAAAGACGCCAGTCATGCCACTCCTAATATTCTAGAGAGCCTTGGCTGTCGCCGTCCTTTGATCATCACAGATAAAATGATGGTGCAATTGGGCTATGCGGCAAAAATTCAAGCCGTTCTCGCTGACCAAAACATGTCGGCTGACATCTTTGACGACACAGTACCAGAACCCACTGTCGCGTCGATTCAATCTGGCGTTAACAAAGTAAGAGAAGGCGATTACGACAGCATTATTGCCTTGGGTGGCGGTAGCCCAATCGACAGTGCTAAAGCCATTAGCATACTGGGTAAATTTGGTGGCGAAATGCGCGATTATAAATTTCCTCGCGTTGTCACTGAAGCTGGTTTACCCATTATTGCCATCCCAACGACGGCGGGTACAGGCTCAGAAGTCACCAAGGTAACCATCATTACAGATGAAAACACAGACGAAAAAATGCTCTGCATGGGCGTCGGTTTTATGCCTGTGGCAGCCTTGGTTGATTACAACTTGACGCTATCCTTGCCACCACGTACCACGGCCGATACGGGGATTGATGCGCTGACCCATGCGATGGAAGCCTATGTCAGTAAAAAAGCCAGCTTATACAGTGATGCTCAAGCTTTGGAAGCCATGCGTTTAATCGCACCGAATCTTCGCCGTGTATATCATGATGGCACTGACGAAACCGCTCGTGAAGCCATGATGCTTGGTTCGACACTAGCTGGCATCGCATTCTCAAATGCTTCTGTGGCATTGGTGCATGGCATGAGTCGCCCCATTGGCGCTGCGTTCCACGTTCCACATGGTTTATCCAACGCCATGTTATTGCCTGCTGTCACTGAATATTCTATTCCTGCCGCCGTTCAACGCTACGCGGATTGTGCTCGAGCAATGGGCATTGCGTCACAACAAGACAGTAACGACAGTGCCAACGAAAAGCTGATCGCTGAGCTTAAAGCCCTAAACGAAGAGCTAAAAGTCCCCACACCGGAAGAATTTGGCATCGACAGAGCCCATTACATGGGATTACTAGACACCATGGCTGAACAAGCGATCGCTTCTGGCTCACCGGGCAACAACCCGAGAGTACCAAGTCCAGAAGAAGTCATTGAGCTTTATAAACAACTTTGGGATTAAATTCGATTTAAACATTGAGAGCCTTTACTACGGCTCAGATAATTTTTTGAGGAAACATAAATGAATACCATTGGACAACTGATTAATGGCGAAGTCATCGTCGAAGGCACTCGTCAACAAGACGTTTACAACCCATCTACTGGTGAGGTGAGCAAGCAAGTAGATCTTGCCTCTAAAAGTACAGTCGAAAGTGCCATTGCCGCTGCTCAAGCTGCTTTCCCAGCTTGGCGTAATACTCCAGCCATTAAACGTGCTCGCATCATGTTTAAGTTTAAAACCTTGCTGGAAGAACATGCCGATAAAATTTGCGCCATGATCGGCGAAGAACATGGCAAGATCAGTCATGATGCTGCAGGCGAACTGCAACGTGGTATTGAGAACGTAGAATACGCATGCGGTGCTCCTGAACTTCTAAAAGGTGAACACAGCAAAAATGTTGGTCCAAACATCGATTCTTGGAGCGAATTCCAGCCACTTGGTGTTGTCGCTGGTATCACGCCGTTCAACTTCCCAGCCATGGTGCCACTGTGGATGTTCCCAATGGCATTGGTTTGCGGTAACTGCTTCATCCTTAAGCCGTCTGAGCGTGATCCAAGCTCAACGCTTTTCATTGCTCAGTTGCTAAAAGAAGCTGGGCTACCAGACGGTGTCATGAATGTAATTAACGGCGACAAAGAAGCCGTTGATACTCTACTGCATGATGACCATATCAAGGCCGTGAGCTTTGTTGGGTCAACTCCCATTGCCGAATACATCTATACCACTGCCAATGCCAATGGCAAACGTTGCCAAGCACTAGGTGGTGCGAAAAACCACGCCATCGTGATGCCTGATGCGGATATGGACAATGCCGTTAACCAGCTCGTCGGCGCGGCGTTTGGTTCTTCTGGCGAACGCTGTATGGCTCTGTCTGTGGCCGTTGCCGTAGGCGATGCTGCGGGGGATGCTCTTGTATCAAAAATGCAGGAAGCCATGAAGAATCTAAACGTTGGTGCCTACTCTGATGCCACAAACGATTTTGGCCCTGTCATCACCAAGGCTCATCAAGAGAAAGTTATCGGCTATATTAATAGTGCAGAACAGCAAGGTTCCAAGATTGTCGTTGATGGTCGACAAACGACGGTTGCCGGTTATGAGAACGGCTTCTTTGTTGGCGCGACGCTAATTGATAATGTGAGCTCTGACATGGTCAGCTACAAAGAAGAAATCTTTGGTCCAGTACTACAAGTAGTACGAGTTGGCACCATGCAAGAAGCGATGGATCTAATCGATGCACACGAATACGGTAATGGTACCTGTATCTTTACCCGTGATGGTGAAGCGGCTCGTTATTTCTCTGACAACATTCAGGTCGGTATGGTTGGCATTAACGTTCCATTGCCTGTGCCTGTGGCGTATCACAGCTTCGGTGGCTGGAAACGTTCATTGTTTGGCGACCTGCATGCCTATGGTCCAGATGCAGTACGTTTTTACACTAAGCGTAAAACAGTGACACAACGCTGGCCTTCTGCTGGTGTTCGCGAAGGTGTTGAATTTTCAATGCCAACCATGAAGTAAAAAAATCAATGCTAGGGACAGCAAAAGTGTTATCTTCTCATCGCCATAGCTCTGATGACTAAGAGCTATGGCGTTGTTTTATAAAAATAAATATGAAAACAGCAATATAAAAGTCTATTAAGTTCTATTTCAGCTTAGGGTTACTGAAATAGGAAGTTTTGGCATCAATTAATAGCTAACATTGAAATATATGTTGAGATTACTAACATGAAAAAAAGACTGCCTCCTCTAAATTGGTTACGTTCATTCGAAGCGTCTGCTCGCCACCTAAACTTCACTCAAGCGGCCAATGAACTCAACCTCACCCAAGCGGCCATTAGCCAGCAAGTCAAAAGTCTTGAATCGCAACTGGGTACGACCCTCTTTAAACGACTGCCACGAGGTCTCGCCCTGACTGATGCAGGCTTAGCCTACATGCCCGCCATTCATGACTCCATTGTCAGACTGGCCGCGGTCACAGATGAATTGTTTGGCCAAGGCCGAAGTCGACAAGTGACCATCCGTGTCACCTTGGTGTTTTTTACCACTTGGTTGGCTCCAAAATTGCCACTTTTTTACGAACAATACCCAGATATTCAAATACGCTTTACCAGTAATATTTGGAAAGAGGAAAAAGAGAAAGACACAGATTTAGATATCCGTTACGGTCGAGGCATATGGTCCGATGTGAAAGCCGAGAGACTGACCTGGGATGAGCTCTTTCCTGTCTGCAGTCCTGATCTTGTTAAAGACCACGCGCTTCCACTCGAAAAAGACCTACTATCAGAGCACAGATTGTTGCACGTATTAGGTTATGAAGAAGGTTGGGGCTATTGGCTCAACCAAACCAGTACCGACTTCCATGACAAAGGCCAAGGCATACAATTCGACACGCTAATCTCGGCTCTCGAAATGGCGAAGCTTGGACTAGGCTTTGCACTCGGTCGCACCTCATTGGTTTCTAGCATGTTAGAAGAAGGCAGTTTAATCGCTCCCTTTGAAGATAAGCTGGAAACGTCTGAAGCGTTTTTCTTAACCCATCCAGTACAACAATACCTTCACCCTAATGCTGAAATTTTCAAGCAATGGATTTTGACGAACTTGCAGGATCAACCCGCCTAACAAACCGTTAAGTTGAAAGGTAGGAAACAGCTCTGCCCTTATCTAAAAAACGGGGAAGTAGCAAAAAATAGCCAACGCTGAGTTGGCTATTTTTCATCATCCAACCCCTTTCATTAGCTGAATTTTGGAATGATTTCTGCACCATACTTGGCAATGATTCCTTCTTCGTCACCACTATCCAGATAAATATTAAACTGGGTGGTTCCTGCTGCTTCCAGCGCTTTGATCTTAGTGATGTGGTCTTCCACCGTTCCCAACACACAGAAACTTTTAATAATGTCTTCTGTGATGAAATCCAAAAATGGGTTATCACTTTGACCGTGTTTCGAGTAATCATAACCTTTACGGTTTTCAATGTAGTCCGTTAAACTCTTCGGTACTAAGCCTGAATCACTGCCATACTTCTCTACGATGTCAGCCACATGGTTACCCACCATGGCAGGAAACCATTTGGTGTGTTCAATGCAGTAGTCCATGTCACCAAAGTAAGCTGGTGCCGCTGCTTGAACTTTGAAATTGGACATATCACGGCCTGCTTCGTTACCGGCGGCAATGGCTTGATCTTTGAACCATTTCACCAAATCTGGGTCACCGATTTGCAAGATCAAACCATCCCCTACTTGTCCTGCTGTGGCCAAGGCTTTTGGCCCATAAGCCCCAATCCAAACAGGCAGTTCATAGCCTGTCGCCCAAGGCAATTTAACCGGCTCAGGACATTCACCATATTCCACCTCTTCCCCTCGTACCATGGCTTTTACTTTAGTAGTAAATTCAGACAAACGAGCCAACGTGGCAGGTTTTTTCCCCATCACCCGCATCGATGAATCCCCACGCCCCAAACCGATATCAAAACGACCATTACTTTGATGCGCTAAACTGGCGTATAAACTCGCAGATAAGGACCAATCACGAATGTTAGGGTTGGTCACACAAGGGCCAAACCGCATGTTTTTGGTGTGTTCCATACACATGGCCATGGCGACAAACGATTCGCGCCATAAAATGTGAGAATCGTAAAACCAACAGTAAGTAAAACCCGCTTCTTCAGCCTGACGCACCAAGCTGCGTGCACGGTCTGGGCTGACAAAGCCTTTAAAGGTAATGCCGAATTCCATAGTAAGTTCCTCTTGTGATCATTTTTTAGTATGAGTTCTTGCGAGATAAAACCTTAATGAGCCTGCTCTGGAGGGCAAATTCGCACCCCAGCATGGGAAAAAGGCACATCCTTTGAAATGTTCAGACGAATGAGAATGGGAGTTAACGCCTCGATACAACGGGCGCTCTCAGCCAACCCCGCGTTATAGGCTTGCGTGCCCATCGTTTGGCATAATTGAATCACCCGTTTTTTCGCGGCCAAATCATTACCACACACCAGAATGTCGCAATTAATTGGACGCGATAAATCGTTTAAAGTGATGGCTGACACATTATGCAGCGCACCGACGACAGGAATGTCGTCGCCTAACAAGGCTTGTGCAGCTTCGGTCACCGAGCCTTCAAGCGGCATTTCTACCGCTTTTGGGTTCCCCGGTGCCAGAGGCACAACAATATCCACTAGGGTTTTGCCGGCCAACGTTGGAGCCAATGCCTTTAAGGTCTCATCGTGCCCGGCATATGGCACTGACAAAATTACAAAATCGTCAGCCGTTTCGGTCGCTGTTACCATATCAGCCCCCGTTATCTGAGCATTTACGCCCAGCGAGTTCAGTTGTTCCGTTAGCTCAATGGCGGTCTGCTGAGCTTTACTGGCGTCTCTCGATCCAAGCACAATATGAACACCAGCCTGTGCCAAACGCAGGGCTAGTCCTTTACCTTGTGGACCAGTTCCACCCAAAATAGCGACTGTGGTTACTACACTCATCTAAATAAATCCTCGTTATGTGAACGGATAAGGTCTCGACTTGAGCTCTGTGTTTTTGGCCAATCTAGGCCTCGAAAAAGAATCACTGGGGACTTGGCGCTTTTTGCCATCAAAAGACCTGACGCGGCCGCCAGTTCGTCAGCAAACGCAGGGGCTGTGACACTCAACGGGCGACCAAAGGCATCGACTTCTCCCTGCATATGCATGACCCCAGGTACATTGGCTAGACCGATAGCCACATTGGTTTGACCTAAGCGCCAAGGGCGACCAAAGGTATCGCTGATCACGACGCCTAACTCACATTGAAAATGTGCTTCCAAGCGCTGACATAATGCGTTCGCACTTTTATCAGGGTCCTCAGGCAATAAGATCAATTGCCCAGGATGATCCGCATTGGATTCATCCACCGCTGCATTGGCACAGATGTAGCCTTTTTTATGCTCTGCAATCAGCACGCCTTCTTGCTGATCTGGCCGTTTCATCGCACGCACAATACGATTCGACTGAGACAAGATAACTTCCACTTTACGCGGATCTTTATTCACTGTTTTCGCCAGCTCAATGGCTTCCTTACTGGGCGTTACATCCGCTAGATAGACACAAGCTCCTTCTGTTTTGGATACCACCTTGTGTGCAATCACCAGAATGTCGCCCTGCTGCAAACGTTGATTTTGTATCGATAAGGTATCAATAATATTCTGCGCGAGATCATCACCTGATTGAAAATCCGGTAACCCCATCAAACGAAACATGCTCATAGAATCAGGCATATCGGACCGCCTTAACGGGAGCAATAAGTGACTTATGCCAAAATTGGAAACGCTCTGGTTGACGACGCGACGCCAGCGACAAGTCTTCCTTTTGATCAATGTCCAATGACAGGTGAGTCAAATGCAGGCTACGACAATTAAGTTGCTGCATTTGCGCATTGGTTTGATGTGCCACCGCAGAGTGACAACCGTATTCAAATTCGATGGCATCTGGCGGAGAGGTTAACAAAGCATTGGTGCCACCATCTTTGGCCACTGCAATGACAACTTGGGCTTCTAATCCTGCCGTTAACAAGGCGTGAACCTCAGATTCATCCAACATGGCAATGTCACTCGGGATGATCAATTGACCATCATAACCAGACTGCTTCACCCAATCACAGGCAAACCGTAAGGCCCCATTCAAGCCCGCTTCACCGTCATCAAATAAACTGTTGGCTTGGTAATCTTGCGCTAACCGAAGGACATCCAACGACTCACTCACCACTAACACATCTAACTCAGGAAAATGTCGCTGAAAAAACTGCAAAGTCGTTTCAAACAAACTGAGTGACAAGCTTTCTCGCGCTTCAGTTGGCAAGTTCGCCGACAAACGCTGCTTTCCTTTAGCAGGTGATTTCATCGGAATAACCACACAAAGGTTGTTCACTTTTGGTTTCATCAAGCCGCCCTCATTGCCTGTTTATCCAATGCAAAAGCCACCACTTGATCAAGCAAGCTCACTTTGTCATCACGCTCTTTCATCAAGGTTGGCGTCACTAAGACATCCACACCTTGAGCAAGCAACCAATCGGCTTCTTGTGCATCTTGCGGGTCAATCACCATGCCATCTATAAAGCCTTGGTAAGAATCGTAAATGCCCTTTGAATCGACACTCTTCCCTTCGCTTGCCAGCATTTTGTCTGCTGGACCTTTAACCGTTTTCCCCCCGATCAAGGGTGAAACAGCCACAACATAAGCGGCACTGTCGATAACCGCTTGACGAATATCAGGGATGGCCAGAATGGCTCCGATGCTAACCACAGGGTTACTGGGCGCAATGACAATCAAATCACTGGTCGATAATTGAGCTAAGGCGGCGGCATTTGGTGTCGCTTGATCCGCCCCTTGATAAGCCACCTCAATCACGTCCGGCTGACAATGTTCGCGGACAAAGAACTCTTGGAAAGACAACCAACCAGTGGGTGTTTTAACACGAGTCTGCACCATGTCATCAGTCGGTAATAAAATCGGCAGATTCACCCCATGGCGCGTCGCTAGCCCTTGAGTAATGTCACTCATGCTGACGCCTTGCTTTCTTTGCTGAGTGCGATAAATGTGCGTCGCCAGATCTAAATCGCCTAAGGTCATCCAAGTATCTTGCCCCAACGCCGCAAGCTCTTTTAACGTTTGATGGCTTTCGCCTTTACGCCCCCAACCTTGCTGACGATCTATTTGATCACCAAGGGAATAGATCAAGGTATCAATGTCTGGGGAGACCCAAAGCCCATGAAACTCATCGTCATCGGCGACGTTTCCAATCACTTTCACCCCTTGCGCATAGTGCCCAAACGCCAAGCCTTCTGCCGCTTTGGCACCCCCTACTCCGCCGGCTAATAAGGTGATATTTACCCCTGCCATCAGGCCACTCCTTGGATCGCAATACGATTCGGTTGCACAGGATCTTGGGTAAAATCTCTCACGGTCTGATACTTGGTATTACGCTGAATCGCACTTAACCCCGCCGCTTCAATATTGGCGACCATGTCTTCTGGCATCACTTCCTGACCATGAGTCGCTCCGGCGGCACGGGAAATGCTTTCATTCATCAAGGTACCGCCCAGATCATTGGCACCGGAGCGCAGCATTTGAGCCGCAACATCCGGCCCCATTTTCACCCACGAAGCTTGGATATTGTCGATATGGCCTTGCAACATAAGACGTGCAATGGCGTGCATTTTAAAGTGTTCATCTCGGGTTGGGCCGGGACGAACCTTGTCTGGATTATCCTTATATAAACGTGTTTCATAATGGATAAAACCAAGCGGCACAAACTCGGTAAAACCGCCGGTGTCTTTTTGAATATCTCGCAGCAATTTGAGGTGATTCGCCCAATGAATCGGCTGATCCACATGACCGTACATAATGGTAGAAGTTGTCGGAACACCCACTGAATGCGCAGCACGTATAATACGCACCCACTCTTCTGTGGTGAGTTTGTTCTTGGTCAGCTGTTTACGCACTTCCGTATCAAGAATTTCCGCAGCGGTGCCCGGCATAGAACCTAGACCTAATGCTTTTAACTCAGACAAAAACACTTCTGGTTCAAGGCGAGCTTTTTTACAGCCATACCAAATTTCAAACGGTGAAAACGCATGGATATGAATCTTTGGCACACGTTTTTTGACGGCAATGACTAGATTCCGGTAATAATCTGCGTCTATGTCTGGGTGCAAACCACCTTGAATACAAACCTCGGTGGCGCCACGCTGCCAAGCCTCTTCGGCACGATCAGCCACTTGCTCCACCGTCAAAAACTCCGCGTCTTTACTGCCTTTTTCCGTCGCAAAGTTACAAAAACGACAGCCCATGTAGCAGACATTGGTGAAATTAATATTGCGAGTCACCACAAAGCTAGCTGTGTTACCAACACGTCGTTCTCGTACCTGATCGGCCGCCGCTAATACCGCCTGTGCTTCGTCACCTTCCGTTGCAAACAGCACACAGGCTTCGTCAACACTCAGTTCCTCGCCCAAAACCGCCTTATTCAGAATCGTCTGAATCTCCGAATTCAGCTGTTGGGATCTAAAAATCGCCTCAGAGGTCGAGGTTTCATTGATGGTATTTAGACTCATGCGACAAGTCCTCCTGTGGCGGAAAGAGAGTAAGCAGATGGCGCATGCGGCGTCGACATGGACGCCACTCGCTGCATTAGGTTTTCTGTCAGGTATTTACCCTGCGCTTGCTGAAAGCGAGGATAAATGGTCAGTCGCTCATTCAATGAGTAACCCAAGCCTTCACACGCCTTCGCCACACTACTAATTTGTGGCCAAGCTCTTTCAGGGTTAATAAAATCTTTGGTCAGAGGAGAGATGCCTCCCCAGTCATTGATGCCAGCATGAAGATAGCTGCCATATTCTTCTTCTAAATTGGGCGGTGCCTGCAGACTAATGTCACTCGGTAAAATCAATCTCGCCACTGCTATGGTGCGCTTCATGTCATCCAAATCCGGCTCTTGGCAGCCTGCCATTTGCGTCCCTGGTTTGGCACGAAAGTTCTGAATAATCACCTCTTGAATGTGGCCGTATACCAAGTGGCGATCACGAATGGCGACCAGACTGCGCACTCGGTCTTCCCAACTTTCCCCTATGCCAATTAAAATTCCCGTGGTAAAGGCAATGTCTAAACGACCAGCGTACTCAAGGGTATTTAAGCGACGCTTCGGGGTTTTATCAGGGCAGGCATAATGGGCTTGGCCTTGTTTGAGTAAATCTGTGGTGACATTTTCCAACATCATGCCCATACTCGCAGCCACTGGTTTTAGACGTTTTAATTCGTCATAAGTCAAAGCCCCTGCGTTCACATGCGGTAGTAGAGTGGAGTTGTCGAGCACATTGGCGCATTGATCATGGAGGTATTCTAAGGTGTTGTCGTAACCTAATTCCGCCAGCTTATCCCGCGCCTTTTGATAACGCAGTTCAGGACGCTCCCCCAAACTAAATAACGCCTCTTTGCAATCTAAAGCCGCGCCTTCTTGCGCCGTTTTCAACACTTGATCAGGCGTCATGTAGTTAGCGTGAATGGAATCTGGTGATTGAACAAAGGTGCAATAACCGCAAGTGTCACGACACATATTCGTCAAAGGTATAAAGACTTTTTTCGAATAACTGATGGCTTTCCCCCAAGCTTGATCACGGGTATTTGCCGCCTGTTGGCAGAGTGCGTACAAGTCTGGTCCAGTCGCAAACTCATAAGATATGGCTTCAGTAATAGAGATCATATTCACTCCACTCAGTGTCTGGAAATTAACTTTTTTACCATTTGGTATAAAAATTAATAACAAGCATTTTGGTGGTAGTAAATTGTTTTTTTTAGTGCAAATTGCGCACTAAAATTGCGCTATTGAATTAAAGTTTAGTTAAACAAAAAGTTAACTAAATGGTTAAGATCATGAAAAGCCGTACTTTTTTGAAGGCTTTAGACTGGCTATTTTTTAACCAGACAATCAGAAATGAGAAAGAATTTAAGTGAGGAAAAAATTTAATTTATTTTTTTGGCACCAAGAGCGCGCATTACAAACTCAGTGACGGCCAACTCAGCTCGTTCAAAGTCGCCTTCGTCCAACGCCGTCTTAGCAAGTAACACTTCCATTTGCAGTGAAAAATCTGCATAGGTTTGCGTCGCTGCCCAGATGGTAAAAAACAAGTGTTCAGCGTCTATGTCAGCAATTAATCCTTTACTTATCCAAGACTTAACCAGTTCAACATCACGCTCAAATTGCGGTTTTAAATGGCTCACTAGGTAGTCTTTTAGCATTGGCGCACCGCTAATAATTTCATGAGCAAAGACTTTCGAACCGTTCGGATAGAGGCGGGATAACTGCATTTTTTCATGTACATAACGACGAATGACCAACTCAGGAGTCTCGCCGTCTTTTTCAAGAATAGACAGCTTTTCGATCCAAATATCGAGCATCTCTTTAAGCACTCGTTTGTACAATAACTCTTTGTTTGAAAAGTAATAAATTAGATTTTGCTTGGATATATTAGCGACGGCGGCAATGGCTTCCATAGACGATCCGTTATAGCCCTTTTCAGCAAAGACAATTTCCGCTGAGCGTAAAATTCTCGCTTCCAATTCTTGTCGATTAATAGACTGCTTTGTTTGTTTCTGTTTTTTCACTACCAAACTTTATTCCACCTTTTGTTCGTCTTTAACCGCTTTTCTAAAATATCACAAGCATATGTTTTTAAAGGTTAATTTTTAATTACTCAACATCATTTTGAGAGTTCTAATGGCTATTAATATGGCTTTGTTCCACTGAATCAAGATGGTGTCATTTAAAAACTTGGCCTAGTTATTGCTGACCGAAAAGACAAGTTCAAATTTTTTTATTCAGCTTTTTTACCTTTTGGTAAATGTATTTAACGGTAATAGGAGATGGCCATGCAAGACCTTCGAATTAACGAACAACGCCTTTGGGATACGTTAATGGAAATGGGGGAAATTGGCGGTACCGAAAAAGGCGGTTGTAATCGCTTAGCCGGAACGGATTTGGATAAACAAGCTCGTGATCTATTTGTGTCTTGGTGCGAAGCGTGTGGCTGCACAGTGGAAGTGGACAAAATTGGTAACATTTTTGCTCGTCGACCTGGTACCAATAACGATTTACCAGCGGTCGGCACAGGCAGCCATCTTGATACGCAGCCCACCGGTGGCAAGTTTGATGGCGTCTTTGGTGTGCTATCTGGTGTTGAGGTATTACGGACCCTTCATGAAAACAAGATAGAGACGCCAACGGCGATGGAATTCTCCGTTTGGACTAACGAAGAAGGCTCCCGTTTCCAACCCGCCATGCAAGGGTCTGGTACCTATGTCGGTCGCTTCGAGTTAGAAGCCGAATTGAATAAAACCGATGTGAATGGCATTCGTCTAGGCGATGAGTTGGAACGCATCGGCTATTTAGGAGATATGGAATTGGGTAGCCGCCATATGGGGGCATTTTTTGAAGCACATATTGAACAAGGCCCTATACTGGAAGATGAAAAAAAGGCCATTGGTATTGTGCGCTTAGGCCAGGGCATCCGCTGGTATAACATCGAGGTGGTCGGTCGCCCTTCTCACTCAGGCACAACCCCAATGCATTTACGCAAAGACGCCATGCTCGCCGCCTCAGCCATAGTGACCGAAATGAATAACATCGCTCACCGTCACGAAAATGGTTTGGGAACGGTTGGTTATATGGACGTATGGCCAAACTCGCGTAATACCATTCCGGGCAAGGTAACCTTCAGTGCTGATTTACGTAACCCCCGTCCTGATGTGTTATTGGCCATGCATGAAGAACTGGCAGCCTTTTGTGAAAAAATCGCCAAAGAACATGAACTTGACGTTAATCTGGATCACTTCTGGTATTTCGCTCCGGTGGAGTTTAATTCTTCTGATGATGTAAAAGCCGCCACCGAGAAATTAGGCTATAGCCATATGGACATCTATGCCGGCGCTGGACATGACGCCTGCTATATGGCGGATTTGGTACCAACAGGGATGATTTTCACACCTTGTTTAAAAGGCATTAGTCATAACGAAGCCGAGTACAGTTCACCTGAAGAGTGTGCCGCTGGTGCCAACGTACTCTTGCATACCATGTTAGAAGCCAGTGACCGAATCGCCCAAGAGCATACCAAAGCATAACCCTTGTCCACTAGAGACAATAGATGAAAGGGCGCTTAATAAACTGAGTGCCCACCTTGAATGAAGCAATAATCCCATAATAACGATCAACCCTAGAATAGAAGAGGTGGCAAAAATGACCAGCAAGTCTGTTAAGCAAGGTGAGTTTTATGAGTTAGAGGTCGACAGCGACCTACAAAATAGCACAGCCTATAATGACGACCTTGCTCCGACTAAGATCAAAGACCGCACATGGAGCAAATGGAACATCGCCGCCCTTTGGGTAGGCATGTCTATTTGTGTGCCGACTTACACCCTAGGTGGCGTACTGACCGCTTACTTCGGGCTATCTGTTACGGAAGCACTGTTCACTATTTTGATTGCGAATATTATCTTGTTAGTACCGCTAACATTGAATGCCTACCCAGGCACAAAATTCGGTATCCCTTTCCCTGTACTATTGCGCTCGTCCTTTGGCATGGTGGGCTCGAATATCCCTTGTTTGATTCGAGCCATTGTCGCCTGTGGCTGGTTTGGTATTCAAACCATGTTTGGTGGCTTAGCGATTCACTTATTTATGTCAGCGATTTCTGATGGTTGGGCCAGCTTAGGCGGCGTTGGCGAAGTCATAGGCTTCTTCATCTTCTGGGCGCTCAATATGTACGTCGTCATCAAAGGGGCAGAATCCATCAAATGGCTTGAAACATTGGCCGCCCCGTTACTCCTTATTGTTGGCATTGGGCTAATGGTATGGGCCGGTGGTAAAGTATCCTTTACGGAAATTTTAGCCACACCTGCTAACCGTCCAGAAGACGCTGGCTTTATGGGTTATTTTTTAGGTGGTTTAACCGCGATGGTCGGCTTTTGGGCGACACTGTCACTCAATATTCCTGACTTCAGTCGTTATGCTAAAACACAAAAAGACCAAGTTATTGGGCAAATCATTGGTCTGCCGATCACCATGTTTTTCTTCGCCGCGTTAGGTGTCGTACTAACGGCCGCTTCTAGTACATTAGTCGGGGAAACCATTTCCGATCCGATTTCATTAATTGGTAAAATTGACAGCCCAGTTTGGGTTGCGGTGGCTATGGTATTGATTGTGATTGCGACCCTATCAACCAACACAGCGGCCAACGTAGTGTCACCGACCAATGACTTCCAGAACATTGCGCCGAAACTCATCAACCATACTCGCGGAGCCTTATTGACGGGGCTTATTGGCATCGTATTGATGGGCTGGGAATTGCTCAAAAAAATGGGCATGTTGGAATCGGATGTCAGTGTTGAAAGCATGTACTCTAACTGGCTATTAGGTTACTCCAGCCTACTTGGTCCCATTGCTGGCATTATGATTGTCGATTACTTCTTAATCAAACGTCAGCATTTGGATCTGGTTGCCCTGTATACACCGAGTAGCTTGTACCCAGCTTTCAATAGCGCAGGACTTATCGCTTTCGCGGTCCCAGTATTGATCACCCTCATGGCGTTGAATGTACCGTCATTAGGCTGGTTCTATAACTATGGTTGGTTTACCGGTGCTTTCACTGGGGCTTTGCTGTACTTCATCTTAGCAAATCTACAAAGCGCCTCAGCGAACCAAACCGATGCTGTGGCCTCGTAAAGCCTGATTTAACCTCATTGGCGTTGCCTGTTTCCGTCTAGACAATGACAAAGGCAACGTCATCCTTCAACGTCGGCAATCCGCGAGCGGGCAAGATCCATTCTTGCAAGTCGGACGTGCTTGCCAATCTCAATAAACCTGTAGAAAAAGGACGGCATATGAGTCTATTAATCAAAGGCGGAACCATTGTCACCCATGAAGAAACCTTTCAAGCCGACATTCTCTGTAAAGGCAATAAAATAGTCGAAATTGGCAGCATCAGTCAGCTACCAAATGATGTAGAAACCATTGATGCGACCGGTAAGCTCATCATGCCGGGCGGAATAGACCCTCATACTCACATGCAATTGCCCTTTATGGGCACAGTGGCAAAAGACGACTTTGCCTCAGGTACGGCTGCGGCTTTGGCTGGAGGAACCACCAGCATCATTGATTTTGTTATTCCAAACCCACAGCAGTCACTTTTAGACGCTTACCATCAATGGCGTGGCTGGGCGAAAAAAGCCCATTCAAACTATACCTTTCACGTGGCCATCACCTGGTGGGATGACTCCGTCGCGGAAGAAATGAAAGTACTGGTTGATCAACATGGTGTGAACAGTTTTAAACACTTCATGGCGTATAAAAATGCCATCATGGCAACAGACGACATTCTGGTGTCCAGCTTCACAAAATGCCTTGAGCTGGGGGCAATTCCTACCGTTCATGCCGAAAATGGTGAGCTGGTGTATCACTTACAAAACAAAATGTTAGCAGAAGGCATGACCGGGCCAGAAGCTCATCCGTTGTCTCGCCCATCCTCTGTTGAAGGTGAGGCTGCGAATCGCGCCATTAGTATCGCGAACACATTAGGCGCGCCTATTTATTTGGTTCACGTTTCCACAGAGGAAGCCGTTGACGCCATTCGCTATGCCAAAGACCACGGTCAAACGGTATTTGGCGAAGTACTCGCCGGTCATTTAACCGTTGATGACAGTGTTTACCAAAACCCCGACTGGGCTACGGCCGCCGCCCACGTAATGAGCCCGCCATTTCGTCCTCAGCATCACCAAGATGCTCTTTGGAAAGGAGTACAAGGAGGAACTTTACAGACCACAGCGACCGACCACTGTGCGTTTTGCGCAGATCAAAAAGCCATGGGGAAAGACAACTTTGCCCAGATCCCAAATGGCACTGCCGGTGTCGAAGAGCGCATGATGGTGTTATGGGAAAAAGGCGTGAATGAAGGCAAGATAACCGCCAACGAATTTGTCGCTTTGACCTCAACCAATACAGCAAAAATATTCAACATTTACCCGAACAAAGGTTGTATTCGAGTCGGCGCTGATGCCGATTTAGTCATCTGGGACCCAGCCGCGAAAAAGACCATTTCCGCGAAAACCCATCACTCAAAAATTGAACACAGCATTTTCGAAGGCATGGAAATAAACGGGGTTCCAGAGACAACGATTTGTAATGGCAAATTGGCTTGGCATAACAATACCCTTATCGCCAAACCGGGTGAAGGAGAATACATAGATCGCCCCACCTATGCGCCTTTCTATGAAGCTCTGCGTAAGCGCAAAGAATTGAACAAACCGGTCGCAGTGGCACGTTAATACAACACACACGGACTCAAAAAGTACGATACACAAAAAAGCGATGTTGTAACCAACATCGCTTTTTTTAATGGACTATTCAGACAAAATGCGCTATGGCTTGTAGTACCACGAAAGACATGACACCCGCGAGGATGTCATCGAGCATAATGCCAAAACCGCCATGGACTTTTTTATCGACCCATGAAATCGGCCAAGGTTTCAAAATGTCGAATAGACGAAACAAGATGAATCCCAACACTAGGTAGAGCCAGCCAGCAGGCGCCATCCACATGGTGATCCAGAAACCAACGAATTCATCCCACACAATACCCGCATGATCATGAACCCCTAAATCACGGGATGTCTTACCACATAAATAAATACCCACTAAAGAAGTGATGACCAATACCGCAAAGTACTCGACTGTGGCTAAGTCTTGTAGAAACCAAATAAACAACGGCACTGCCGCCAAGGTTCCAAATGTTCCTGGGGCTTTAGGCGCAGCACCTGAACCGAGGCCGAAGGCCAAAAAATGAATGGGATTTCGCCACACAGAGGCGGGGGCAGAATTGGCCATAACGCTGTAAACCTTCTAAAAAATTAAATGTATTGTACTGCTAAAAATGTTGCCAACCGGACACATCACCGTCATACCCTTGAATGATGAAACCCGACGTCGTCACGCCACCGACTTTAGCACAAGGCAACCCCAATGTTTGGGTAATCAAAGCAATTTCAGCCGCTTGGGAAGGCTCTGCGGTAAAGCACAATTCATAATCGTCGCCACCGGTTAACGCCAAATTCAATGCCTGCTCTGGCTGCCATTGCCTCAACTCATAGGAAATCGGTATGCGACTGGCATCCAAGCTTGCTCCGACCTTTGACGCCGCTAAAATGTGCTGAATATCTTGCGCTAAACCATCCGAAATATCCATCATGGCATTCACCACTCGCTTCAACGCCATGCCAGCAATCAAACGTGGTGATGGACGCCAGAAGCGATCATAGAAATAGTCAAAACGCTCACTGGAGACCTGTGTTTGTCCGGTCACAATCGCCACGGCCGCTGCCGCATCCCCCAAACAACCAGTGACATAAATATCATCTCCCACTTGCGCATTGGCACGACGAGGGGTTTGATTGTGCTCGACATAGCCATGAACTTGCAAACTGATGGTTAAAGGACCTTTTGTGGTGTCCCCACCGACCAGTATCAAACCAATGGGTTCCGCCAGCTCAGCCATGCCTTGCGCTAACCCTGCAAGCCATTGTGGATCCGAGTGAGGTAACGTCAAGGCTAGGGTGAAGAAGGCCGGTTTGGCTCCCATTGCCGCTAAGTCGCTGACACAGGTGGCCACCGCACGATAACCAATATCGACAGGGTCGGCATCATGGGGAAAATGACGACCTTCAACCAAGGTATCCATTGAAAACACCAAACTTTGACCTGTAGGCACTTGCACCTGAGCACAGTCATCACCGATGCCCAATAAAAGATCGTCACGACCACGAACGCTAGCCATTTCAGAGGCTTGAAAGATGTTTTGTATCAACTCAAATTCTTTCAACAGAATGTCCTTTTATTCCCAAACCAAACCCATTAACAAGGGGTTAAGGAAAACCAATTTACTCACCAAGAGGATACCGTATTGTCATTAAGATGTCAGAAGCAAAACAGTGAGACTGAATCAAGCGTTAAAAACCAAACAAGGCCGATCGCTTATCGCTGATCAGCCTTGTTAATCGTCAATGGGCGGTTCACTGTCCCGTGATCAATCTTCTTTCGGGCGTTTCATTCGTGTCTTAGGCGTTGGTACCACTTCGAGATAAAAAGACTTCCAGTGCTGACTTTGTGCAGAACTGATATTGACGTTGATATCCCCTTCATGAATCTCACGAGCTTTGCTTTCTACTTGCCCAAACTTACAGTTAAATCCCCAAAAATCAGCCCCTTCTGGTAAGGCTCTAGCACGCTCTTGCTTAATGTATTTCTTTACTTCGTTTTTGGCCACTTCGATCACGCGCTGGTAAGAAAGCTTGGGGTGGGAGAGAGCAAACGTCTTTTTCATGTTAATCCTAAAATATTGAGTAAGGCTGCGTTTTAGCCGCCTTGATGTGCCTATGATAGCGGGTTAACCATCAACCAGCTATCGATATGAAAGGGCAAAGCACTTTTAAATCACCACTCGTCTTCATTCAGGCGAAAAAAAGCATTCAAAAAATCAAGGTGTGTCTGTGGCCTCTCGCTCCGCTTCAGCATGTTCTGCCGCCCACTCACCTGCCGCTTCAACCGCTACCACTGAAGACGTCGGCACGACCCCAAGATAACTTTCCGTTTCTTCTGTCGGAACAACCACATGATTCAGCTTTATACAATAAATAGCATAGAAGGCAATCACTGCAAAAATAGCGCTCAAAACCAGCCAGAATGCGAACGGCCCTAACCATTGCATGGCCCACCCAGTCACCAGCGGTCCAGTAATCGCCCCCAATCCGAAGGTAAACACCAGTCCACCTGATGCCGCTGGCATATCATTGGCGGAAAGAGAATCATTGGTATAAGCCAAAAACAAAGCATACAGTGGTGTGGTAACACCACCAGCAAAGAAAGCCGCCGCCATTAAAGACCATATTCCGTCATGCGCTATCCAACCGACAGCACAAGACAGACCACCAATAAAGGCCGCACTAAAAATTAATTTACGTCGATCCATTCGATCGGACAGCCAACCAATGGGATATTGCAATACCAATGCCCCCGCAAACAGTGTCGCAATAAACAAAGCTATGCTGTTCGCAGTTAACCCAATCTGACTACCAAACACGGCTCCCATACCAGCTTGCGTGGCATATGCACTGCCTAATAAGAAGATGCCAACCGTCCCTAAAGGCGAGCGTTTAAATAGAAAGCTTAATGCCATTGGGCGCGCCACATCTACCGCGGGAACAGAAGCCACGGAAAGAAGAATAGGCGCAAATGAAATAGAAACCAGGATCGAAGCACAAATAAACAGCACAGATGTTGCCGCGTCGCCCAGCGTTAACATACCCTGCGCACCAATAATGCCAAGCGTCTGGGCAATCATATAAGCCGATAACACCTTACCCCGAGTCTCATTGGTTGCGGCGTCGTTTAACCAACTCTCAGCCACAACATAGATACCCGACATACAAAAGCCAACCAGCAAGCGTAACACTGTCCAAGCCCAAGGTTCCGTCAGTAAAGGGAAAGCAATGAGCCCAGCCGAAATAAAACTGCCCAGTGCCGCAAAGACACGCACATGGCCCACTCGACGAATCAATAAAGGGGTAAATCGAGCACCGGATAAGAAACCGACAAAATAGCTGGAAGTAATAACCGCCAATTCTGCTGACGAAAAGCCTTCAATCCCGCCGCGCAAACCAATCAAGGTAAAATGCATACCGTTGCCCAGCATGATCAAAACAATACCGAGTAATAATGCCCACACTCTTAACAATACATTGACCATAACCCATCCTCATATGAACGATTGAGACGCTGTTTGTGGCATTGAATTTACTTATATTAAGCAAAGCGCTCTTAGGAAGGTACGAATAAAAGAAAGTTATTCCCACGCTGCCCCCTACATGGATGTAGGGGATTAGAGCAACGCATAACCACAAGGATGTGGTGTACGCAGGAGCGGTTGCCGTAGCCTGCGAACTTGTTCGTACCTTCCCTAATTATTGGATGTAGTTAAACGCCAACAGTATCGCTAATGTATAGCGATACACCATTTTATTTCAAGACTAACTACGTCAACTTTATGCCCACACGCGGCAGACCATTTTCACCATAAAAAAAGCCCCCGTGTTATTGCCGTTGGGCAATAACACGGGGGCTTTTTTACGATCACTTTGACGCTATCCGTTTGCTATGGCATGGAAGTTAAAGCAAGTACGATAGCAGATCGCCTAAACACGATATTCTCGCTTAGCGATTGCGACGTGCGGCAATCTCTTCACGGCGCACACGTTGCGCTAACTTGTCCAAAATACCATTCACATATTTATGACTTTCTGTGGCACCAAAGCCTTTTGCTAATTCAACGCTTTCATTGATCGCCACTCGATATGGGACGTCCAAACGCTCAGACAACTCAAAAGCCCCAATACGTAATACAGCGAGTTCAATCGGATCAAGCTCTGCGAATGGACGATCTAATAGCTCTTCAAACAGGCCATCCAGTTTCTTCGCACCAGACGTGACACCTTGTAACACTTCACGGAAATACGCTTTATCACAAGCTCCCATGTCTTGGTCCATCACGAATTGGGTCTCAATTTCACTTACCGCAGTGTGATTCATCTGCCATTGATAGACAGCTTGCAATGCCAAACGACGCGACGCACTGCGCATTTGTGAGCGTGAAGGTTTTTTGTCCTTACGCTGCGGTGCTGGGTTTTGTTCGTTTGTAGTTTCCACTTCGCTCATTTTTTGCCTCAGTTATCCAGACTACACGACCTTTTGAGTATGTGTGTTCAGTCTGTTTTGTTGTGCTCTAAGCCATTATGGCCAAGAACACGAGAATACGCATTATCTTGGCGGGCGATTATAGCAACATTTATGCTAGGTTTCTCGGCAAACTTATCGAAATTTCACCAAGTTTTTAAGGTTTTTCCGCTTTCCTCAAAAAAGCGAGTGAAAGCAATGACTCAGTGATCGATACCCACTCATTCTTGCTGGTCTTCTGACTCATCAAGATAAACCGGTTGATACACCAAGCGAAGATCTTGCCCCACCTGACGCACAGACTTTAATTGCAAATCTACCGCATCCGCCATCACCTCTAAGGGTAGCTGAAATAAGGCACGAGCATTGGAACCCAGTAATTTTGGTGCCATATACACAATGATTTCATCAATCAAGCCTGCCTGTAAAAAACCACCTGCTAGCTCGGCGCCAGTTTCCAGCAAAACCTCATTAATGCCCATATCCGCCAATTGTTCCATGGCATCAACCAGATCCAAGCGACCATCGTCTCCGGGTGACGAAAATTTCACCTGCACACCTTTTTGCTGCAATGTCTCCAAATGCTCGGCTTCCACTTCCTCTTCAATGGCAAATACACATGCCTGTGAACTAGGGTAGAGAATTTTTGCTTCCGGCAGAACAGAAAGCGCCGTGTCCATAATGACACGCAAAGGTTGACGAACCGTCTTGGCATCGACTTCCTGACCTTGTTCATCAATGCGTACTGTCATACTGGGGTTATCGGCTAATACCGACCCAATGCCCGTTACAATTGCATCACTTTGAGCACGCCATTTCTGTACATCCAAGCGCGCATCGCCCCCTGTAATCCACTGACTTTCACCGGATTCCATGGCCGTTCGACCATCTAGACTCATGGCCAATTTCACTCGAACAAAGGGTAAGCCTTCGCGCATGCGTTTATTGAAGCCTGGGTTTAAAGCGTTACATTCGGCTTCTAGGATGGGCCCGATGACCTCTATTCCAGCGGCTTTGAGTTTCGCCAAGCCATTGCCCGCCACCTCCGGATTCGGATCTTGCAAGCCATACACAACACAAGCCACTCCCGCTTTAATCAGTGCGTCAGCACAAGGCGGTGTTTTGCCCTGATGACTGCAAGGCTCTAAAGTGACATACGCGGTCGCACCGCTAACATCTTGCTTGGCATCCGCTAAAGCATTGACTTCAGCATGACCTTCACCGGCTTTCTCGTGGTAACCTTGTCCAATCAATTCATCTTGTTTCACCAGCACGCAGCCCACTCTTGGGTTTGGGTGTGTGGTAAACAGGCCTTTTTGAGCGAGTTGCAGCGCTTTGGCCATCCAATATTCGTGGTTATGCATCATCTTTGTCTTCTTCAATGGCGGTTGGCAATGCCACACTGTGGCTTTCAAGGCGGTCAATGGCCTCACGAAATTCGCTGATGTCTTTAAAGCTTCGATACACAGAAGCAAAGCGAACATAAGCAACTTGATCAAGTCGCTGAAGCTCTTCCATGACCGCTTCCCCAGTCCAACGAGACGGCAATTCCCGCTCACCTGTCGCTTGCATTTTTTCTTTAATACGCGTAATCGCGGTTTCCACCGCTTCCATACTCACTGGGCGTTTTTCAATGGCTTTAAGTATGCCATTGCGTAATTTGTCATCGTCGAACGACTCTCGGCTGCCATCACTCTTGATCAATTTAGGCATTTGTAATTCAGCCACTTCAAAAGTGGTGAAGCGCTCCTGACAGTGAATGCAAGTGCGCCGACGTCGAACCTGTGCGCCTTCTGACACAAGTCGAGAATCCACTACTTTAGTATCTTGAGTTCCACAAAAAGGGCATCGCATAGTGCTTCCAATATCACAGGTTTGATGTAAGAATGTTTGGCTATTATTTCTGGCTCAGATGATACCAACCCCATTCTTAGATAGCCACTAAGCGCGCTGTTTGCTCGCCCAGTAAATACATTAATAAGGAATCTAATGGCTTTTGCTGAATTATCCGGTCTGGTCGCTGCCTTATGCTGGACCTTATCCAGCTTGATGGCACCACGACTGATTCTTCGCTTTGGCACCATGCGCTTTAATACCTGTCGAATCACCATCGCCAGCAGCATTTTATTAATACTCTGTTTGGCGACTAATCGCTTTGACGACACACTTTGGCAACATGCTGAGCTTGTTATGCTATCTGGTGTATTGGGTATTTTCTTAGGCGATACCATGCTCTTCACCGCCGTTCATCGCCTTGGACCAAGACGAGCTGGCGTTTTATTCTCAATGAACGCTCCCATTTCCATTGTATTAGGCTGGCTCTTCCTCAATGAACATCTGTCCATTCTGCAATTATTTGCCTGTGGATTGGTGTTAACCGGTGTCATCATCGCCATCTTATTTGGCAAACGCGACAATGCCCATGCTTGGGAACAAACCCGAGGCCATCTGGGATTTGGCATTACCATGGCCCTGGGTGGTGCTCTTGGACAAGCCAGTGGTGCTTTATTGAGTAAGCCGGCGTTGCTCAGCGGGGCCGATCCGATTGCCGTCTCTGGCCTGCGGGTTACCACAGGGGCGATCGCCTTAATTCTGGCCTACAGTTTGTACTATCGTCACAAGCAACCAGTCGACGCCATCCCTTTTTCACAACTGACAAAACGAGACTTTATCGGCATCAGTGCTCTAGCGACCATCGGCATGGTCATAGGCATGAGCGTGTTAGTCTGGGGGGTTGGCAATGCGAATGTGGGTATTGTCACGACCTTATCTGCGGTCGTTCCGGTGCTTATTCTCCCTGGTTTATGGATTACCACAGGACAACGTCCAGCATTTGGCGCTTGGCTGGGGGCCATTCTGGTGGTGATTGGTGCTGGTTTAATTATGCAATTTAGTCACTCATAGCCCTCACTTAAAATGAACGCCAGAAAATAATATAGAATTTGCGTTTCTTGCCTGTGGTTATATTTTTCCCCCTGTTCCCATGTGCTATTCTTAGCGCACTTATATATCAGCGTGCTATCCCATCATGAAGCCTATCGACATTAATCATGATAAAGCGCGTTTTATCAATCTCAGGAATAAGTTGGCTCTGTTATGGCTCAGTTTGTATACAGTATGAATCGCGTAGGAAAAGTCGTTCCTCCTAAACGCGAAATTCTTAAAGACATTTCTCTTTCTTTCTTCCCTGGTGCCAAAATCGGCGTATTGGGTCTTAACGGTTCTGGTAAATCCACACTGTTACGCATCATGGCAGGCGTCGATACCGAACATAATGGTGAAGCGCGTCCGATGCCGGGAATCAAAATCGGCTACTTGGAACAAGAACCTCACCTTGACCCCACTAAAAACGTTCGCGGCATAGTGGAAGAAGCCTTCACCGATGTCATCGAGGCCATGGCACGCTTAGATGCGGTATACGCTGAATACGCTGAACCGGATGCCGACTTCGATGCGCTAGCAAAAGAGCAAGGTCAATTGGAAGCCTTGATCGAAGCAAAAGAAGGTCACAATTTAGAACGCGCCTTAGAAGTTGCTGCAGAAGCACTGCGCCTGCCACCTTGGGAAGCCAATGTTGAACACCTTTCCGGTGGTGAGCGTCGTCGCGTGGCATTGTGTCGTCTATTGCTCGACAAGCCAGACATGATCCTTCTAGACGAACCAACCAACCACTTGGATGCCGAATCCGTTGCTTGGTTAGAGCGCTTCTTGAAAGATTACCCAGGTACCGTGGTCGCCATTACCCACGACCGTTACTTCCTAGACAACGCTGCTGGTTGGATTCTGGAACTGGACCGTGGTCACGGCATTCCATACGAAGGCAACTACTCGTCTTGGCTAGAGCAAAAAGATGCACGACTTGCAAGTGAAGCCAAGCAACAAGCCTCTCACCAAAAAGCCATTAAGTCTGAGCTTGAATGGGTTCGTCAAAACGCCAAAGGTCGTCAGTCTAAGTCCAAAGCACGTTTAGCCCGTTTCGAAGAAATGAACTCTCAAGAGTTCCAAGACCGCAACGAAACCAACGAATTGTACATTCCGCCTGGACCTCGCCTTGGCTCTAAAGTGATCGAGATCGAAGGCGTGAGCAAAAGCTTCGAACATAAAATGCTACTAGAAGACTTCAACATGGTGGTGCCGCAGGGTGCGATTGTTGGTGTGGTCGGTGGTAACGGTGCCGGTAAATCGACGCTGTTCAAAATGATTGCTGGTATTGAGCAACCTGATACAGGCACAGTCACAATAGGTGAGACAGTTCAGCTTGCTTACGTTGACCAAATGCGTGAATTGGATGGCGACAAAACCGTCTTCGAAGAAATTTCAGATGGCCAAGACATGATCACGGTTCACAACTACAAGGTGCCGTCTCGTGCTTACATTGGTCGCTTTAACTTCAAAGGATCTGATCAACAAAAATTCGTTAAGCACTTGTCCGGTGGGGAACGTAACCGTTTGCACCTTGCCAAACTGCTAAAAGAAGGGGGCAACGTCTTGCTACTGGATGAGCCGACCAACGACCTTGATGTTGAAACCTTACGTTCATTGGAAGACGCGCTATTAGCCTTCCCAGGCGCTGCCATTGTGATTTCCCATGACCGTTGGTTCCTTGACCGTATCGCAACCCACATCCTAGCGTACGAAGGTGACTCAAAAGCCGTCTTCTTCGAAGGTAACTACGCAGAATACGAAGCTGACTACAAACAACGTACCGGCAACGATGCGACACCAACGCGTATTAAATACAAACGCATTGATGCGTAATTAGCTCGACTTCGTTTAGAAAACAAAAAACCGCTTGCAGAAATGGAAGCGGTTTTTTTATGGAGAAGCTAATCTTTACTTATTTCTTAACGTTTTATAAATACAACACACTTTATACAGCTCTGCTAATTTTTCCGATCTTTAAGTTGGAAAAGGCGCATAAAAAAAATTTTATAGTATTCCAAATCAATTCCCTAATAAATGAAAATTACATTAATCAAGCAATCACTTCTATACCCTTTCTCTCAACAAGAGACAGCATTTTCAGCGCAGCGCCTCTGGGTTTACTTTCGCCCTGTTCCCATTTTTTAACAAGCTTATCGCTGACGTTAAGATATTGTGCAAACACAGGTTGAGAAAGGTTGTTGGCGAGTCTTAGTTTCTTGACTTGTTCAGGCGTGAAGTCATGAATAGAGGTTAAGCATAAGGCATCAAATTGACGCATGGTGGTTTTATCAATCGCTCCCGCTTTTCTAAGACCTTTGGCTGTCTTATGAACAGACTTTAAAATATCACTCATGATGACCTCCTTCTTGGCAATCTTCTACTTTGATTAACTCTTTCGAAGCTATCAAACTTTCTAGTTCACTTTGGCTAAAACTAATAAGGACTTGAGCTAGTTCCCTTAGCGCTATTTGCTCTTTTTTGGTGATGTTAGCGCGTTTGTTTTTAGCAAAGGCATACAAGAAAAAATACTTCTCTCCAATGACAGCACCAATAATTGTTCGATAATCGCCACTCTTGCCTTTGCTTTCTGTTGCCACTCTCTTTTTATAGAGAGAGCCACCTAGGTCAGCATCCAATAATCCTCTCTGGATCTCATCACACGCTTCAATAAGATCCTTATTAGACAAACGATCTTTTTTAGTTAAAGAACAAAACTCTTTGGTTTTATAAATCAAAAGTATACCCTCCATGGGTAGCATTTCAACAATACTCAACACATCCTGTGTTTGTTTTTAGCTTACCACCTATTAACCGCAACACTCTCTTCGACGTCTACGACAAAAAAAGCGCAATTTTTATGCAGGATTTACCACTACCACTTTATCAATTTTAGTAAGAAATATTTGAGCCATCTAACAAGCTCGTAAAGATAAGATAAGCGATTTGACGAACGTTAATTGAAAAACAATGAGTAAAAGAAAAGGACTTGTTAGGACGTCCTTCAACGCCCTATCAAAACAGAAAAGATCATGTAGTCGATACCGTGAGGTTAGCGCTTCTTCAAAATACCACTGGCAATTAACACCCCTGTGGCCACCAACCCTAACCCAACAATCGAGTAGACCTCTAATGTTTCTCCCAGCACGGGAATCGCGATCAATGAGGCTAAAACAGGCGTGAAGGCACCAATGGCGGCCATGTTTTCAGCTCCTAGCTTATGAATTGCATAGCCATAAGTGAAACCCGTTAAGAGACCAACCAATAAGCTTTGCACAACAAACTGTAAGGCGATCATGCTCCATGATGTCTCACTGAATCCACTAGACACTAATCCGGAACCCCACAACGCAATCAAGACTAACAAGGAGACAAAACCCATCAGTGCGGTTGACAGTAAAGGAGGTAAACCAGCAATCCGTAAGCTGACCGTATAAATTGCCCAAAATACACTTGCCGCAAGCAATAATAAGTCACCTTTCCAAGTGCCTTCTGCAGCCGTTAGAGTGGATAATCCCAATAATACAAGCACACCAGTACACACGAGACTCAAGCCAATTTTGCGCGCACGAGTGACTTTTTCTTGATAAAACACCACGGCTAATAAGGTAACAAAAAAAGGGTATGCGCCTAAAATCAGCAATCCAGCATGGGAGGCTGGTGCGTACTTTAAGCCGGTTGCACTCAAGAAGAAAAACGGTACACCTGCACCACATACAATGCCCAATAATAGGGTTGGGGAAACCGCTTTTATCTGCTCTCGTCCTCGCCACAAAATGGGCAATAACACTAAAGCTGGAGGCGAATACCGTAACAACCCCAAGTCAAATTGGGTCAGAGTATTGGTCACACCAGCACGCATACTAACGAGCCAAGAAGCCCAAATCAGAATGCACATAAACGCGGCCAACAGACCCAGTTTAAAGCCCCAGCCTGTGGCATATTGCTTATACTGAGGAGTATGCTGAGCTGGATTGGAATAGTGTTGGGTTGCTGTTTGAGCCATACGCACCTCGCCGGATAATATTAGGTCCTATTATCCATACAAAAGCGAGGGCATGTCCTTGCTATTTACCCCCTTTATCGTCTATTTTTTAGCATATATAGCCCTTTAAAAAGACCAATAATATGAAATATGCCAATTTAGACAAAACTGACTTAGACATTCTCACCAAACTTCAGGAGGATGGTCGTCTTAGCAATGTCGCCCTAGCTGACGACATACACCTATCCCCTTCGCCGTGTCTACGTCGCGTTAAGCAGTTGGAAGCACAAGGCGTGATACAAGGCTACCATGCAAGAATCGACCGATTAAAGGCGGGGTTCTCCATGACAGTTTTTGTCGAAGTCAGACTGAATAAACACGCTGATGATCATCACATCGCCTTCGAAAATGCGATCATTGAAATGGAGGACATCATCAGTGCTCATCTGGTTTCAGGGTTAGCGGATTACAAACTAGAAGTCGTCGCGCGAGACTTGCCAGATTACGAAAGCATTTTAAAGCAGATTCAATCCTTGCCACATGTGAAAGACATTCAAAGCTATTTTGCGATTCGCTCTGTTAAAACCTCAGCACCACTGCCTTTGGCCAAAACCATGCTATAAGCATAAGACATAAAAAAAACCGCCAAGGGATCCCTTGGCGGTTTTTGAAGGACTGGATTCGACTGAAGACTAAACTTTAAAGCTGCCGACTTGCTTATCAAGCGCTTCGTATAGGTCAGAAATATCACCCGACTGTTTCTTAATATTGTCCGAAACAGACTGAACTGAATCTGTTTGCTCTTTCAAAGACACCATATTTTGATTGATGTCGTTCGCTACAATCGACTGCTCTTGTGTCGCTTGTGCTGTTTGAGCTGCCATTTCTTGAACTTTCGCAAAGGATTCTTGCAAGTCTTGGAAGGCTTTGGTCACATCACCAAAATTGTTCACCGTAAAGTCGGCATTGTTACGGCTATTCTGAATGGCTTTTGAAGACTCTGCGACATTGACTTTCAACTGCTCAATCATGGCTTCAATTTCATTAGTACTGTCTTGAGTTCGGGTTGCCAATGTACGGACTTCATCCGCGACTACCGCGAAACCACGACCTTGCTCACCTGCACGAGCCGCCTCAATGGCCGCGTTAAGGGCCAACAAGTTAGTCTGCTCAGCAATGTTTCGAATCACTTCTAATACAGAAGCAATGCTCTCAGAGCTCTTGTGCAACTCGTCAGATCGACCAAGCGCGAGTTCAATATCTGACACCAATTCGGTCACAGCTGAGTGAGATTTATTCACTGCCGTAATACCGTTTTCCGTCAAACTGCTCGAATTGTTGGCTTCATTCGCCGCATCACGAGCGACCGCCGCCATTTGTTGATTCGACATATCCATTTGATGACCAGCACTCACAATTGACGCGGATGCATTGGCCAGTGACCCTGTGATTTCCGAGGTTTGCAACGCAGCATTATTCAACTCCCCCGTCACCTTGCCTAAGGCATTGGCTTGCTGATGGATGTTAGAAATAATGCTTCTAAGGTTGTCGACAAAACCGTTAAATTCGCCTGCAAGATCGCCTAGTTCATCCTTGGTTGAGAACTCAATACGCTGAGTTAAATCCCCATCGCCTTCTGAGATTTCACGAATTCGTTGGCCAAGGTAACGTACTTGATCCGTTAATGTTTTAGGTGTTTTATAGCTGAACCATACGGCAATAAGCACACCTATAATAACGACAATGGTGGCAACACGAACTGAGGATTCCAGCTGTGCTTCAAGAATATTTTTGCTTTTAACAGCGTGTTCATTAATGGCCACACCTGCCGCATCCAAAATATCTCGCATGCTGCTAAAGGTATCATTAGACAGTGTTTCTGCCGCTTCAAAATTAGCAGAATTACTGTCTAGGTTAACCAACGCATCTGATGCGGCTACCCAAGCATTAAATGCACTTTCAAAATCGCCCAGATTGTTCACCACTTCTGGTGCCACTGACATATGCTTTTTGTACAAAGCAAAGCGATCACTTACCTGCTGAATATTCTCGGTACGATTGGCTTCTTCACTTTCGGACTCTCCTAATCCAACAACAAGACGCTGTTCAGCCAATTTGGCTTGATACGCGTCACGGTCGGCATTCAAAATGACTGAAATCGCCTTTTCATAATTGTTGGTATGCTCATTTAGCGACGCTTTTAATTGATTAATGATGAATCCCATAGAAAGCATTGCGATAATAAAAGTTATCGCCATGACGATAACCGGCAGTGAACTTTTAACTCTGACCGAATTTAAACGCATTCTAAACCTCCTAGAAATTACGCGTTGTTATTTAGGGCAATAGTAGGCGGTGGCTGGTCATGAATTCAATCAGGATTAACAAATACACACACTAACCCTGTAGGATTTTACCTACAAAGAAAAAAAGACACGTTAAATCAAAAAAACAATGATTTACATCATAAGAAGTGGATATTTTCGGCGAAAAAACATGAAGTATGTCATAAGAATGATAGTTATTTTTTTTGGTAAATGCCAATCAATCAACTAATTTTGCCTTTCCTGCTGACTTCGCGTACAAGATAAATAACGTTTTTGCTCAAGGCAAAGCGACTTTCTGTAAGGCATATGAGACTCCATTGGTTATGACGTTTCCATCACAAGATGACAAATTAGTATTAGCGGCCTATTTAGAAAGCCATTCCACGTTTACTTTACCAAGTCATGCTAACAATCTACATCAGGCTCTAGCACACCTTGAAGTAGGTGACGCTGATCACACACCATTATCCCAATTCATCAAACTCAAGCATGGTTTTAATCGTGGCGTGCTGATGTTATTCATCTTGGCGTTTATTCTCGGGGCTATGATAGTGCCGAGCAGTTTTCTGACTCATGCCAGCCAACAGATCAATATTTTCTGGTTACTCATCAGTTTGCTAGGATTTCATTTCATCAATCTTATTGTGTGGGGACTCAGCCTCGTACTGGCGTCTCTTAAACGACCCCGTCATCCCTCTTTTATCTGGCTAAATGCCCTGTCTTTCATAAATACTAAAATCTGTCGGGTTTTTCGCATCTCACCCAACATTGGTAATGCTTTCTGGCACTGGCAATGCCCAAAGCACAGCCAAGCATGGTTGGCGAGCAGTCTTTCCCATGGCGCATGGGGATGTTACCTACTGGCGGGCTGGTTGATGACATTACTCTTACTGCTAACCAATCAAGTCAGTTTTGTTTGGGAAACAACCCTACTAACGCCAGACAGTTTCTTACGCCTTACGCAATGTCTCAGCGGACCTTTATATTGGCTCGGCGTTTCGCTTCCCTCTCATACAGACATTTTAATCAGTCGCCTTGATCAGGCTGTACAAAGTGATCTTACTCGACAACATTGGGCAAATTTCCTACTGGCCAGTTTGTTTGTTTACGGTATTCTGCCTAGATTTGCTTTATTGGCCTTGAGTCTAATGAACTATCATCTAACAAGGCTAAAGCGTCCCTTGAGTTCACAAGAAAATATCATCAAAGCACGATATTCTGTTCAGGAAACACACCTCAATCAGCTTCTGGATGAAGACACTCAAACGCCAACATCACATCCCAGCGTGACAAATGACTGCACCACCATCTGTTCATCCGCTCTTACAGGGCACTGGGGATTATTTGAATGGAGCGCATTACCGCCAGAACCTTTAGCCCAAGCCAGTCATGTGGATGTTTTAAATGATCGAACGCAGCAACAAGCCTTTATCGCTATACCCACTAGTCAGCTGCTTTATGTTCTAGTGAATACCGCTCAAAGCCCTGATCGTGGCAGCCACCGTTTCTTTCAGAGTCTGGCCCAAACACACCCAAATCTAAAAATGGTGATGCAAAAAAATTCGTCAGACCAATTTTCAAAAGACTGGATCCGTCTCGCTAGCGACCTAAAGCTGTCAACACCACAATGGATGATAGAGGATTAAGTGATGACCATGTCATTATTAGTAGTGGGTCATGCCAACACCGGAAAAACCTCACTGATTCGTACTTTATTGCGCCGTCACGATTTTGGTGAGGTCAATGATCAAGCCGGAACCACTCGTCATGTTGAAAGTGTCGACATTGAGATGGCAGGGCAAAACATCCTCACTCTAATCGACACCCCTGGCTTTGAAGATTCGATTGGGCTTTGGGAATGCCGCCATCAGCCACCGTTTAACGAGCTGTCTGGACGAGATTGGTTAATGGCCTTTTGTCACAGCCCACTGGCTGATAATGAGTTCGAACAAGAAGCTAAGATACTAAAGCAACTGACCTTGACCGACATTATTCTCTATGTCATCGACTTACGTCAGGCTCCATTGGGAAAATACTTAGACGAACTCTCGCTCTTAGCCAGTGCTAACAAACCCATTATTCCCATCCTAAACTTCAGTGCAAGCCCAAGCTCGCACCATCAGGCTTGGCGACAGATTCTCACCGAACGGCACCTGCATGCCGTCGTAAAATACGATTCTGTGGCCTTCTATTTTGAAGATGAAAAGCGCCTTTATCAAAGCCTCCAAAGCCTGATGCCGGACCAATACGATGCTTTGAAAGCATTGATTCTCGCGCGAGAAGAAGCCGCTCAACTGAGACTTAGCGCTGCGATCAGCTTACTCGCTGAATGGTTAACCAATGCTGCCAGCTTCCGCAGCCTCTGCGATCAATATCCAGCGTCTAATGAGCAAACAAACCAGTTTGAAGAGCACATCAAAGCACTCGAGAACCAATACATTCAACAGCTATTAAAACTTTATGATTTTCGCCCTGACGACCTAGTACAGAGTCAATTTCATATCCAGTACGATCGCTGGCAACAAGATATGTTTGATAAAGAGGTATTGAAAGAATGGGGCATAGAAACAGGAACCAGCGCCCTAACCGGGGCGGCTATTGGCGCCGGCATTGATATGATATCGGCAGGACTGACTCTCGGCACCGCCACCAGTGTCGGCGCTCTATTAGGTGCTGGCTGGCAAACCGGAAAACATTACAAAGACACGATTAAAAGCAAACTCACCAAACAATATTTTTTGTGTTTAGAAAACAGCACCTTAACTCTATTGAGTTTGCGAGGGCTGGATGCCATTCGTCATTTACATCAGCGAGGACATGCATCACAGCAGCCTTTTCAACTCAGCAAAAATCATGCTTCGGACAACGCGGCCCTACGAAAATTGCCATTCTATTGGCGACAAGCTAAGCAACATCCTAACTGGTATCAAGCCGACCATCCCCTTAAAACAGAGGTGGAGGACACTTTGACACAAGCATTACAGTCAAAGTTGAACGATGACTCATCTGGTCTTAGCTAGCTCATCATCAAGCCGTCGTTGAGTCGCATGCATGTGCCGTTCGCAATCCGTCATAATGTTTATTACATCGGTCTCATGTAAGCCCGTGGTATCGATCGGCTCCAGCATTTCAACAATGACCTTGCCATTATGCAATCGGTTAAGCTTAACCTGATTGTGAGTACTGCTGCACACCACCGGAATCACTGGCACTCCGGCTTGCACCGCCGCGTGAAATGCGCCTCGCTTAAAGGGTAACCAACCGCGTCCTCGACTGCGCGTTCCTTCTGGAAACATCCAAATAGATAAGCCGGTACGCTTCATCCCATTCACTACCTGATCTATGGTGGCGATGGCTTTTTTTCGATCGTTACGATTGATTAGAATGTTGCCACTTACCCAGTACAGCAGGCCAAAGAAGGGGATCCAACGCAAGCTGGTTTTGCCGACCGTCACCATGCCTTTTGGCACGACTGTCGCCAACGTAAACAAATCAAAATTATTTTGATGATTGGCGACATACACAGCTTGAGGTACTTGTTTCGCGGCCTCGGACACACGACCTTCAACCGACAAGCCAAATAAAGGCCCAACCTGTGCAAACACTCGACCAAGGTAATAGACACGGTTTTTTGATTTTAAGGTCAATAAGCAAAAGACAATCCCAAATAGGGTGACTAACACAATCAATATCAGCAGTGCCGCCATCCGTATCAAAAGCAACATATTGAATTTCACCTCACAAATTACGACGAGTAAGATTCAGATACCCTATTAAACGCTTCACGCCAAGCAAAAAATGCCTCGCTACCAAGAGGCTTTGAAAAGAAGTAACCCTGTATTTTATCACAGTGAAACTCCCTCAAAAGTGCCACACTCTGGGCATTTTCGGCACCCTCTGCCGTGACCTGAAAGCCCAAACTATGAGATAGATCGATACTGGCTTTAGTGATCGAGGCATCTTCTTGCTTCGTATCGATATATTGGATGAAGGCTCGATCTATCTTCACTTCGTTGACAGGTAAATCCCGAAGATAAGCAAGCGATGATTGTCCTGTCCCAAAGTCATCAATGGCCAAATGAATGCCCATGTTTTGTAATGATTCAAGCACGCTAATGACCTTATTTCTGTCTGACATTACAGCGCTTTCCGTCACCTCTAAGGCTAGGGCTTGTACCGGCAATTGATTCGCCTCAAGCGCCAACGACACGATTAAAGGTAACTCTTCATTAATGAGGTCATGAGCAGATAAGTTCACAGCCACCCGAATCTGATGACCTTGTTGCCACCACTGACTCAATTGCATCAATACGGTATTAAGCACCCATTTCGTCAAAACTTGAATACTGCCGGCGTGTTCTAACAGCGCAATAAATTCGTCGGGAGGAATAAAGCCCAACTCTGGATGAATCCAACGAATTAAGGCTTCCGCTTCATGGCAATCGTCTTGCGCCACACCAACTTTAGGCTGATACACTACAAACAATTGATTCGCTTCTAACGCGGCAGGAAGATCACGAATAATGGTTAACTGACGACGGTGATTCTCGTCTTCGCCAACGTGATAGAAAGCACAACCATCACTTTCTTCCTTGGCTTTTTCAGCCACAATATCAAGACGTCTTAACACCGCATTCACGCTTTCTGTCGCGTGTTCCAGAGGTAAAACACCAATACTAACGTCAATGCGAATTTCTGAACCTGGCTCAATTTCAAGTTCGTCATTCATGACTTCTTTCAAATCAGTGCAATCCTGAGCCGTAATGTTACGCTGAAAAATCAATAGAAACTTATCGTCTCCTAAACGTGCAATCATGTCTGCTTGGCAAGCCCACTCTTGCAGTCGATTCGCCACCTTACCGAGCAAAATATTACCTAGATCAAACCCCAGCATATTATTGATGTCGCGAAAGCGACGAATGTTCAACAATAAAAGTCCGCCTTCCTTCGCTGGCAACGCATCTTGCAGATACAGTTCGACAGCACTTTGATTATTCAACCCAGTTAGCATGTCGTGAGAGGCGCGAAAAGTCAGCTCTTCTTCACGCATTAAAATAGAGTGCTGCATGGTTTTCATGGTGTTAGACAAAACCCCAAACTCACCCGTCATGTTTGGCACAGTCAACTCAGCTCGTTGTACGCTTTTCCCTATGCTGGTCGCGAATTCAACCAAATGGCCAATAGGGCGCGTCATATTACGCGCCAATGCCACACCCAGAAGCAAAGCTAAGGCCAAGGCACCCGCAAAAATGCCCAACAATTGGTTGCGCGTGAAGTTATAACTTTCTTTCCAGGGCCCATAAGGTAAATGAATCATCCCCCACTGGTTTTTCACCCCTAGATCGACCGCCAAAGACAGGTACTTTTCATCGTTCGAAAACGCCGGCTCTTGCAAAATATCTTCGATTTTTTCGATTTCACTTAACAGTTGTCCCCCTTCTGCTGATGGCAAGGTGGTGCCACCAAAGTGAATCTGCTCATCTTGGTTTTTATAAACAAAGCTGATGTCGAGTCCCGTCACCCCTTTAATCTCTTCCGCCAGAGACTGATCCAATAAAAACGCCATGCCGACCCAAGCTACGATATTAGGCGACCTCACAGGCACCAGTACCAATTGGTAAGCCAGATCGCCAAGCGCAATCATGGTACTAATGGACGAGCCACCGGAACGTCTTGCAGCAAAGACTAAATCCGCCACGGCATCGCTGGCATTCAGCTCTTGAGTCATGGTAATAACGTCACCCGACGGGGAGACTAAAAGAGACACATCCGCGTTAATCCGCGCGCCGTGATTTTGTAAGACAGAACGAATGGTGCCGGTTTCTTTGGTCGCAACCGCTTGTTTGAAGCCAAAATCCGAGGTCAAAATTTCTACCCCTTTGGTGAGCTGCTCAGCCCTGGCTTCTAATAACAAATCAAAGACATTGCGAGACACATCAATCGATTGCACCCCCTGTCGATAGTTATCCTCTTTTAAAGACGACAAAACAGCCAGTGCTGTTCCCAACTGGGCAAAGGCCAATAAAGCCAAAACAAATAAAATCAGTCGCGCCTGAAAGCTGCTGAACACCTTACATCCTCATGTTGATCTTGCTCGCCACATTTCTTGAATATTGAATAATAGGGCTTATCGAATATTTATGCCACATTGGACAAAAAGGCTTGTCATAAGAAAAACTCTAACATAAGTTATTTGTTTCAACTTTTGTTAAAGATGAATTATGAAAGAACAAACCTTGCGCGTTTATGAAGCAATTAAACAAGATCCGTTAGCTTCGCAAAAAGCCCTCGCTGATCGACTCAATATGACTCGTGAGTCAGTCGCCAGCCACATTATGCAGCTAACAAGACAAGGCTATATCTTAGGTAAAGGTTATCTTCTAGCGGAACAAGATGCCTATGTTGTGATTGGTGGAGCCAACGTCGACATTAATGGTAATAGCCTTGCCCAATGGCTACCCCAAGACTCCAACCCAGGTCAAATCAACCAAAGTCCCGGTGGCGTTGGCCGTAACATTGCGGAAAACTTAGCTCGCTTAGGTGAAAAAGTACATCTGATTGCCCCTATTGGTTTAGACCAACGCGGCGACTGGCTAATCGAGCAGACTCGAACCAGCGGAGTAGATACTCATCACGTGATTCGCCATGACACCTTACCAACGGGGACTTATCTGGCAATCAGTAATGAAGTCGGTCAGTTGCAAGCTGCCATTGCCGATATGCGCATTATTGACACATTAGAACCCCATCGCTTAGCGGCTAAAACAGCCTTACTACAAGGTGCGCGAGGCATTATTGTAGACGCAAATTTATCGCAAGAGTGCATAACCTGGTTAGCTCAACAAGCCATTAATGCCACCTTCATTGCCGATGCGGTATCCGCTGCTAAAGCGCCAAAACTATTACCTATTCTCGCCCATCTAGATGTCCTAAAGGTCAATCAAGATGAAGCCAGAGCCATACTCAACAGTCAAGAAAAAGACCCCAAACAGCTCGTGCAAGCCCTACAAAAACATGGGGTCAACACCGTTCTACTGAGTCTTGGAAGCCAAGGCTTACTACTTGCCGATGCATCGGGACATCATTATCAAACCTGCCACCCAACGACGCCGACTAGCGACACAGGTGCAGGCGATGCTCTACTTTCGGGCTATTTGAGCGCTTGCGAACAATTCGAACAAACACCACAACGACTCTCTTTTGCACTGGCTTGTGCAGCCATGACCTTAGAGAGCCCTCATGCTAATCACCCTGAACTCAGTGTTCAAAATGTCACTCAATGGATGCAAACACTATGAACCAATTTCTTGATATTCACCCAGAAGTCGCTGAAGCCATAGCTTCCGGTAAGCCCGTTGTGGCACTAGAAAGCACCATTATTTCCCATGGTATGCCTTGGCCTCAAAATGCGGAAACCGCCAAAAAAGTCGAGCAAATCATTCGTGACAATGGCGCCATTCCCGCCACCATCGCGATTATCGACGGTCGTTTAAAAGCTGGTCTAAGCAATGACGAAATCGACACATTGGCAAAAGCCGGTCTGTCTGTGACCAAATGCTCACGTCGGGATCTACCCTTTGTGGTCGCACAAAAACAACACGGTGCCACTACCGTTGCCGCCACTATGATCATCGCCTCTATGGCGGGCATTAGAGTGTTCGCAACAGGTGGCATTGGTGGCGTTCACCGTGGCGCACAACAGACATTTGACATATCAGCAGACCTTCAAGAGTTGGCCAAAACCAATGTCGCGGTGGTTTGTGCGGGAGCGAAGTCGATTTTGGATTTGGCCTTAACTCGCGAGTACTTAGAGACTCAAGGTGTCCCAGTGTTAGGCTATAAGACGGATGCCTTACCGGCTTTCTATACACGCGAGAGTGATCAGACCGTGGATTACAACATGGCTAGCGCCAAGGACATTGCACAATTTATTAGCGCCAAATGGCACATGCAATTACATGGCGGGACTGTGATTGCCAACCCGATCCCAGAAGAGTTTGCAATGGACAAAAAGGCGATTGATTCTGCCATCAATCAAGCCCTGGCAGAAATGGAAGAACAAGGAGTGGGTGGTAAAGAATCTACGCCTTTCTTACTAGCACGTGTTGCTGAGCTGACTGGCGGTAATAGTCTCGCCAGCAATATTCAATTAGTGTTTAACAACGCCCGTCTGGCCGCTGAAATCGCCACGGCGTTATAACCAAACACACAAAGATGACACAGCGACATCATGGTTAGCAACTACTGCTGCCAATAATGGTCGCGCCAATAGTCGATTTGATCGTCTGCCAGGAAACTCCAGGCGACAAACCGACTGATTTTTTGACCTTGCGCCATCTCAACCACTTTTACTTGCCTTGCTCCAACGTCTTTTAGGGCTTTTTGGATGGTGTCTAAATTGCTTTGTCGAGCCACTAACGAGGTAAACCAAAAGCATTGATCGCGATAGGCGATACTTTCCTTAACCATACGTATAATAAAACCCGCTTCGCCACCGTCACACCACAGCTCAGGAGCCGTTCCTCCAAAGTTAAGTGATGTTTTTTGAGGGGCATTTTTTCGAGCCATATTTGACGTCCCTTTTACACCACGCCACTTACGCTGGGACTCTTCTAACATGGCCGATTCGCTGGTATGGAATGGCGGATTACATAAGGTCAGGTCAAAACGTTCATCAGCCTGCCAAATGTCTTTGAAAATCGCTTTCTCCGACGCTTGTTGTCGTACACTCACTGCATTTTTCAAACAGGGATTGGACTTTATAATGGTCGAGCAAGTGGCTATCGCAATGGGATTCACATCGGAGCCCACAAATTGCCAGCCATATTCCTGATGTCCCACTATCGGATACACACAATTTGCCCCAACGCCAACGTCCAACACTTTGACATTTTTACCACGCGGAATAACGCCCTCATGACTGGCCGCCAAAAGGTCAGCCAAATAATGGATGTAATCAGCACGACCTGGGATTGGTGGACATAAAAAGCCTGTTGGAATGTCCCAAAACGCTACCCCATAAAAATGATTTAACAAAGCACGATTGAGCGTTTTCACCGCATCAGGGTTCGCAAAATCAATCGATTCATTGCCATATTTATTGAGCTGAATGTAATGGGATAACTCAGGACAAGAATCCGCCAGCAAGGCAAAATCATAACGTGCACGATGAGGATTGCGAGAATGCAACTCTAGTTTGTTACTACGTTTACCATTGGTATGCTTGCTTTTATGAGCCACAGAGTCGCCGTTGTTGGTTGCTAAAAGATAAGTATAACCGAATTCCTAAGCTGGCAAGAAGCACCTTAACCAAGGTGATCAGGATAAGGCACCAAAGATTGCACCACCTCTCGCGCCATTTGTCGAAACCATTCAGCAGCGGGGTCACCCGACGAGGTTCTAGGCCAACACAAATAGTAATGCACATCAGGAAACTCGAACGGAAGATCTTTCATCACTAAGCCAAATACCTGTTGAAATCGAGAGGGCAATAAACCACTGGTACTAAGCAGCAACTGGGTTCTCGAAACCGTTTCCAACGCGGCCATAAAATAAGGCGTTCGGAATGCGAATCGTCGCTCTTTTGCTCTTTCACCCAATAGAGAGTCACTCACGACTCGCATTGAACCGCCCATGTTCACCAACACATGCTGATAACGCATGTAATCGTCTAATGTCAGCTTGGGTTGATTCGCAAGAGGGTGTGACTGAGACATAATGCAGCGAAATTTTTCACGACCAAATAAAGTCCGTTTAAAATGATTCGGCACCTCTATGTAATCACTGCATAAATACAAATCACCAGACTGTTCGGTCTGCCTCAATAAACTGGTTTCGGTAATGGTGGTGGTTTCTAAGGACGCCATCGGCGCCTCTCGATAAAACCGTTCCGCGATCGACGGTACATAAGCCTGCGCTTGGTAGTGAGTGGTGAACAAGCGGAACACACGTCGACTGGTATTAGGGTCGAAATCCGGTGAGACCTGCATGCTGGCCATCTGCTCAAGCATGAGTTTAATCGGACCTTCGAGCTCTAAGGCTTTAGCGGTGGGCGCCATTCCGCTCGATGTTCGAATGAATAACGGATCATCAAATGCATGACGCAAGCGCATCAGCAAACGACTCATGGCGGATTGACTTAAAGACATGCGCTGTGCCGCACGGCTAACATGTCGTTCTTCAAGCAATAAAATTAAACCTGTTAAGGCTTTTAAATCAAGTTGCTGCAATGCATTCGATATCATAACCAAAACCCATTTATTGCATAATGATTAGAAACATTATGCATTGGATAACATGATTAAGACACGGCATTCTTTGCCTATATTGTTCCCTTTCATGAGAGACGGTCATGCTGAACGCCAAACAGACTTTTTTATACGGACTCTTCTTCAGTGCCATCACGGTATTGTTTTGGGGGATGTTACCCATTGCGTTAAAGCTCTCTGGTGATTTCTCTGATCCGATTACCTTAACTTGGCTAAGATTCTGCGTCGCCGGTCTTTTGCTGGGAGCTTGGCAATGGCAGCGTGGTCAGTTGCAGGAATTTCGCCGCCTCTCTCGCCAACAATGGTTACGGCTGTTTGCGGCTGGGAGCTTTTTGATCATCAACTACACCTGCTTTGCCTGGAGCTTATCTTATATGTTGCCAGGCTCTGCTCAGTTGAGCTTTCAAAGTGCGCCTTTATTCCTGGCCTTAGGCGGACTGTTTTTTCTACAAGAGAAGGTAAACTGGCAACAATGGCTTTGCTTTGCAGGAATAGGATTAGGCATGCTGATCTTCTTTCACCCGATTCTTGGACAAGCGGATCACGCCAATATGTGGTTAGGATTTTTTATTATTCAGATCTCAGCCTCTGCTTGGTCGTGCTACGCCTTATTGCAAAAATCGCTCTTTAGATACTTATCGCCAAGCAATATTTTATTGGCCATTTATGCCTATGCCAGCATCGTCATGCTGCCATTTGCTAGACTAAGTGATCTCACTGGTTTATCGAATGACGAATTTTGGATTGCGGCTTTTTGCTGTCTTAATACCTTGATCGCTTATGGCGCGTTTGCTCAAGCCATGCGTTATTGGCAAACCGTGCAAGTCAGCGCATCCGTGGCGCTAACTCCGGTTATGGCCTTTATCCTAACGGAACTGGTGATGTTTTTCGGATGGTGGACAACACTCATTGAAAGCTCTCATGCGGATGTATTGAGCTTGTTTGGCATGTTCATCGTCATTCTTTGCGCCATCAAGGTTCAACTCATCAGCGCTCAGTCACAGCGTGCCAATGTTGCTAAAAGCACATTAACAAACACTTAAAGCTAAAGATTACGACGACAAGATGAAAGGTAGAATCGATACGCTTAAAATCAAGCCTATGGCTAAAAGCGTAAACAGGGCTTCTGCTGGATTTTGACGTGCATGCTGCAAATACCCTAATAGATACTCACCAACACTAGGGGTTGTCATATGACGACTGCGTTCAAGCTGATCTTCGCGGATCAGAGCTCGTGCTTGTTCGGCCTGCTGCTTATCTCTTACCCAAAGACCGGCCATAGAGATTTGCCAACGACCCGCACTGGTTTCATAAAAATCAATATCATGTTCCGTGAGAAGTTGACGGATATCATCGGCTTCTTCCTCAGGAACATATTTTAATCGAAACACCAAAGTCGCCATGCGAATCGCTCTTTGAAAATAAAAGGGAGCAAAGAGTAAGAGAAGGCCACGCGGAATACAATGCTATAAACGGCTTTTTCTCGCTTGTTCAGCCACCAACCACTCTATAATTTGATCAATCGGTAAAGGTCGACAGAAATAATAACCTTGCACTCTTTCAACCCCTAACTCTCTCACCGCTTCCAACTGGTCTTTCCTTTCTACACCTTCAGCAACCACTTCCATATTGAGCTCTTTAGCCAACTTGGTGACCGAGGTTAAAACCTGACGGGTGAACTGATCGTCTTTTAAACTGGCAATAAAAACTTGATCTAATTTTAATGTGTCATATGGGAAACGTCGTAAAAAATCCAAACCAGCATAACCAGTACCAAAATCATCCACCGACAAACGAATATCCAAAGCTTTAATGTGTTCGAAACGGCTCACCATTATAGGTAGTTCAATGGAATTCAGAGCGGTCGTTTCCGTCACCTCTAACCCTAACCGGCCTTTTAATTCAGGCCATTCATCCATAACCTTAGCCAGCGTTGGAGCAAAATCTTCATGAATTAAACTGTGTCGATCCACATTAACCGATATTCGAATGTCTTTAAGTAAGTCCGCATTTTGACGATAGAACGCACCGACTTTCCGAATCACCAACCAAGTTAAGTCATCAATCAATCCTAAACGCTCAGACACCTCAACAATGGATAACGGTGAAACCTGACCATGATAAGGGGAATGCCAGCGAATTAATGCTTCTAATTCATGGGTAGAATTTTCGTTCAATGACACAATGGGCTGGAAATAAACTTCCATGGCATTATTACGAATGGCTCTTTTTATACATTGTGGCAAAGAGCGGCGATAATATAAAAAACTCCAATGAATGGCGCTTAATAAAACAAATAAAAAAACCGCGAACAAAATGATGCAAGGCCACATTGACTGATACATTTGCCAATAATAGCGTTCTGGTAAATACACGGCCAAACTCATAGACCAATCATCAAGCGTTCGAACTTGTTTATCTAATATTAAACCTTCAATGTCAGCCCCATTGGATACAACCATCTGTTTACCCAGAGTTAGCTGATAGGCATAACCCGATGTCAACCATCGATCAACATAGCTCCCCAAACGCTTCGGTGGTGCTAATCCACTCACTCCTATGCCTTTTTCGCCTTTATAAAAAACAAGGAACGCTCTGTCGCCTAAGGTATGTGATTTAACAAGCGCTACGGTTCTGCGAGAAGGACTGGCTTCAATACGCTCAACAATGCTGGAAAAAAGCTTAAAGTTTCTGGGGCCTAAATTGGTACAAAAGACGTGGTAGTCTGAATTGAACAAGCCAAACTCTTTAAAAATGGGAGAATAAAACGTCGCACTGCGCAATCCCCTGATGTCTTCTTTGTTACAAGAAAGGCGGGGGTTATTGCCGATACTTTTGAGTTCAACCAAAATCGCATCCATTTGCGAAGCTAATGAGACTTTGGCTTGATCCGTTCGAGTAGTGATATCTTTCAATAGAAAAAAATATAAACCTAATGCGAAAAGCAATAGGGAACACACTACTGATATCAAGGCGAAGGAAAATAGGACTCGCTTACTAGAAGGAAATAATACGCTCAACTTACGAAGCATAAATCCCTCTTATTACATGTGCCATCCATCTGCAATTCAACCCTTTGTAATAAAGTGTAACAGGTCAAATAATGCCATATAAGTAACAAACTACCAACAAAAGACTGTGTAAAAAAGTTTATAAATGTAAAGTAAACTGTCTGATATACATACAGCTTATGGTGGTCTTCAGAACATATTACAAATAGACAGGCTGCCCATGATTTATTCCGGTAAAAATGGCAACACAGGACAATTTACCACAATATTACTGCGCTCAATACGGACAAATCCGGCCTCTTCTGCTGCCAAAACGGCCTCTTCAGAAGTCAATTCGTAGGCTTCTTGTGGTTTTTGCCAAACCACCCAATACATTAGCCAGAGCGGTGAATAGTGACGATCTCGGCTTAAATAGCCTAATGGGACAGGTGCTGAGGCAAAGACATTTTGTTGTTCTTTATTTGGAAAACCATATACCCGCTCCAGCACCGTTTTGACTTGCGGTGGTTTTGGGTAACGAGGAATCGCATCTCGTAAACGTGGCGCATAATTCGCCTGCATTTCCTTCGCCATTTTACGATCAGAGACATCTGTGGTGATATAAGCTACCTGCTCACCATCATGCCAAGCTTGAAACACCGGCAAACGTGCACTGTTCTCCTGTGTCGACGCACAGCCGACGAGCAACAGGGGTAACAAGATCAATAACACAAAACGGTTTAGCACACTTGGCCTCCACTTGAACAGACAATCAATTTTCGGGCTCTCACAAGGTATCAAGACTCATCGTTTTTGAACAGACAAACCTATCACCTTTAACCCGCCTTTAGTTTGGTGTCTTAAGCTTAGTATATTTGTACACAGTATTTCGGCTGACACCCGCTGCTTTAGCAGTTTGTGAAACATTGCCTTTGTACTCACTCAATAAACGTGGGATCAGCTGCTCAAGCGGTTCAGTCGCAACACTGTCAACACTCACCTCAGTACTCTCAGGAGGCGACATCATTAGGTCATCAAAGAAATCATCGGGTAAATGCCATTCTTCCAGCTCATCTCCATCCGCCATGGCCATGCCAACCTTTAACGTATGAGCCAATTGACGCATATTGCCTGGCCAAGGATGCTTCTCAAGCAAGGCGAGCATGGTATCTGACAAAGGTGGACTGGGCTCTTCTTGACTCAGCCTGGCGTGCAAATAGGCGATCAGTTTCACCTTATCGTGTCGTTTACGCAAAGGGGGGAGCTCAATGTTCAAGCCGGAAATGCGATAGTATAAATCCTGCCGGAAACGACCGTCTTTTACCTCTGTCTTTAATGCTCTGTTAGTGGCAGAGATTAATTTAATGTCCACCGGGTAGACTTCAGTTGAGCCTAACGGCGTCACTACTCTTTCTTGCAGCACTCGCAATAAACGAGACTGCACTGCCATTGGCATTTCCCCAATTTCGTCCAGAAACAAAGTGCCCCTATGCGCTCGGCGGATCAATCCAATCGAGCCTTTATTTTGTGCTCCCGTAAAGGCTCCTTTTTCGTAACCAAAAAGTTCAGACTCAACCAATTCAGCCGGAATGGCCGCACAATTAACGGCCACCAGCATCTCTTGGCGTCGAGAGCTGTGATAATGCAAACTGCGCACAAAAATCTCTTTTCCGGCTCCCGTTTCACCATGAATTAAAATCGGAATATCCTTTTCCATGATTTTATGAGCCTGTTTTATCAAGCGCTCTACATGTGGGTCACCATGTTGTAATTCAGCTAATGGAATGACATTGGGAGGCACATTATGAGGCGCAGAATCGACCTCTTCCTGTTTCGTGTCAGATAAGTCTTCGAAATTGTTTTTCATAGTATTTTTATTGTTTTCAGGCGTTGGAGGAACATACCCAGAACCTTGACGAAAATCTGGCACACGCATAATTTGTTGCACTGGCGGTATGACTTTGACATAAAATTGATAGCGCCCCAAGGCCAGTAATTTTAGCGGCAAACTGGCAGGATGGTGTTTGATTTCTCGCATTTCAATATCAAAAATTTGACGAATATTTAGGAGGGCTAGATCTCTCGCTAACACGACTTCAGCACGACGGTTCGCAGACACAATGGTGCCATTTTCATCCAAAACTAAAATACCCGACCAATGACTGTCCAAACTGGTCACATTGGTATTAAAACTGAGAATAAAATGGGCTTGTTGAAAGGCTGAAAAAATGAGTCGATTTTCCACACTCAAAGACATCAGCTTCACCATGCCAAAGGTATGATCCTGAGGCAAATAGGCGTCCGATGAGATATCCAATACACCGACTAAATCGTTTTGAGTATTATAAATAGGTGAGGCCGAACCCACCATAAAGCGATTCGCTCTTAAGTAATGTTCATCGCGACCAACCTGAATTGCTTGACCCGTAATCAAAGCGGTTCCGATGGCGTTGGTACCCACACCGATTTCACTCCACTGATTACCACCAACAAGACCATGCTCTGACGCGGTTCCAAAGCGCGGCTGTCCCCACGTATTCAAGACATGCCCTTGTCGATCTGCAAGCACTATCATGCAAGCCGAATTACTCAATATATTCTCGTAATAGGGCAATACTTCGTTTTCAGTGGTTTCCAATAGACTGCGATGTTGATCCAGTAAATCGTGCAACTCACCTCTCGGTAAACTGGCAAAATCCGGTCGACTCCCATGCTCCAAACCAAACTGCTCACACCGATACCAAGAGGCTTGGATTTGCTCTTTGTGGGTTTTATCGATGGATCGAACCCCTTCAGCTAAGGCATTTGATTGCATCTTTTCTAGTGGTTGTTCTTCCTCAGGCATTTCCAGCTCCGACGCGTCAGGGGCATTCGCCATGTCCATTCTTTATTATTATTTGGTGTTTACTCAGATGACGCTAAGGTGTTCATCCAGTGTTCACAATTTTTTCCACTCTAAACACTTTGAACACTGCTGAACAGTCTTTTTCACATATGAACATTTTCTTCCAAGTCAAGAATGGAATTATTTCTTCATATTTTTCATGCAGTTAAAAACATTAAGAGGCGTTTTAGTATTTTGGCACACGCTTTGTATTAGTCCTTACAAAGCCTGCGTGTTCACTTTGCAATTCACACTGAACAGCCGTGCTATTTAAAACAATAACAACAAATAAGGTTCTAAACATGTCTCTGACGCTGCAAAATGTCTCGCGCGTTGTTGAGGGAGAAACTTGGATAGACAAGGTCAACATGACGCTTGAGCCAGGCTCCTTCAATGTGTTACTTGGGCGCACCTTGTCTGGTAAAACGACGTTAATGCGACTGATGGCCGGTCTTGACCGACCGAGCACAGGAAGCATTCTCATGAATGGCGTTGATGTGACCGGACTCCCCGTTCGTGAACGCAACATTTCAATGGTCTATCAGCAGTTCATCAATTACCCCAACCTAACGGTCTACGAAAACATCGCTTCACCTTTACGTCTCGCCAAAATGGACGAAACCGAAGTCGACCAAAGAGTCAGAGAAACGGCAACCATGCTGCGCATTGATCCTTTTCTAGATCGATTACCTCTGCAACTGTCTGGAGGCCAGCAACAACGAACGGCCATGGCTCGTGCCTTAGTAAAAGATTCACAAATCATTCTGTTTGATGAACCCCTGGTTAACTTGGATTACAAGCTTCGCGAAGAACTCAGACAAGAACTCAGAGCCTTGTTTAAAGCGCGTAACTGTATTGCCATTTACGCAACCACAGAGCCAAATGAAGCCCTTGCCCTTGGTGGTAACACAGCAGTTCTGCATGAAGGCCAGTTATTGCAAATGGGACCAACAGCGCAGGTTTACCACCAACCGAAAGACATTATTACGGCCGAAATGTTTTCTGAACCGCCCATCAACCTAGTTCCTGGTCGCGTGAGCGATGAAGAAGTCACCTTTGACGATACGGTTCATTTTCGTCTGAACAGTGACTTAAGAGGCTTAACACCCGGTCTATATAAATTCGGCGTGAGGGCCTCACACATTGGTTTAGTACCACATTCAGATGACGACTTAGAACTGCCAGTCAAGGTGGATCTAGCCGAGATCAGTGGTTCAGAAACCTTTCTTCATGTTCACAATTCAAACTTTGATCTGGTATTGCACTTGTCTGGCGTACACGAATACCAAGTGGATCAAGACATTAAGGTCTATTTCCCAACCCATAAACTCTATGCCTTTGATAGTGAAGGTAAAATGGTGCATTCCCCAGCACGTATGAGGGAGCAATAATCATGGCAGAAATTACACTTAATTCACTCGCCCACAGTTATGGCGAAAAATCAGATGGTCAAAAAGAGTATGCCATTCGAGAAATGACACACGTTTGGGGACAGGGTGGGGCCTTTGCTCTACTGGGCCCTTCTGGGTGTGGTAAGTCCACCTTGTTGAATATTATTTCTGGGTTACTGGAACCTTCAGAGGGTGAAGTCTTATTTGATGGTAAACGCGTCAATGAGCTCAAACCAGAAGAACGCAATATCGCGCAGGTATTTCAGTTCCCTGTGGTATACGACACCATGTCAGTGTATGACAATCTGGCCTTTCCATTACGAAACATTGGGGTGCCTGAATACAAAGTACGCTCAAAAGTACATGAAGTGGCAGAGATTCTCGAACTCACAGACCAGCTAAAACGCAAAGCCAAAGGACTGTCTGCTGACCAAAAACAAAAAGTCTCGATGGGCCGCGGTTTAGTACGAGATGATGTCTCCGCCATTTTATTTGATGAACCACTTACGGTCATTGACCCTCAGCTGAAATGGAAGCTGCGCCGTAAGCTCAAACAAATTCATGAACAATTTAACATCACCATGGTGTACGTGACCCATGACCAGTTAGAAGCCTCTACCTTCGCGGACAAAATTGCCGTCATGTACAACGGTCAAATCGTGCAATTTGGTACCCCAAGAGAGCTATTTGAAAACCCTGCTCATACCTTTGTAGGTTACTTTATTGGCAGCCCTGGAATGAACTTTTTCGACGCTGATCTGATTCAACAGGCCGATGGCACTTCGACTATTCTCTTTGGTGATTACCAGATCACCGCCAGCCAAGCCATGCTCTCACAACTTACGGATATGCAAGCCAGCAAGGTCACATTGGGGATTCGGCCTGAATTTGTACACGTTTGGGATGGCAAAAGTGATGATGCTTTCAAAGTAGAAGTCGACTACGTAGAAGACCTCGGCACATACAAGATTTTGTCTTTCTTATTCAACGGACAAATGATGAAAGCTCGACTCAGTGAAGACCAGAAAGTCCCATCAGGGCAAGTTTATGTCAGCTTCCCTGAGCAATGGACCAAAGTCTATGTCAACGACTATCTAGTCGAGCCTAAACAGGAGACACAAGATGCAAACTAAAGTCGAAAATAATAAAGCCTGGTTTCTTGTACTGCCCGTTTTCTTGATTGTGGCTTTCTCCGCCATCATTCCATTAATGACGGTGGTGAATTATTCCGTACAAGATATTTTTGACCCATCTACACGCTACTTTGTTGGCACCGAATGGTTCCAACAAGTCATGCTCGATAGCCGTCTGCATGATGCTCTATTGCGTCAATTTATCTATTCCTTCACGGTCTTAGCCATTGAGATACCACTCGGTATTTGTGTTGCGCTGATGATGCCGACAAAAGGAAAAGGCGCTTCACTTGCACTCATTTTAGTGGCCATTCCTTTGTTGATACCTTGGAACGTGGTTGGCACCATCTGGCAAATTTTCGGCCGTGCTGACATTGGCTTATTTGGCGCCTTCATGAGTTACATCGGCGTTGACTACAACTATGCATCGAACCCGACTGACGCTTGGCTAACCGTTGTTTTGATGGACGTTTGGCACTGGACTCCTCTGGTCGCTTTACTCTGCTACTCAGGTTTAAGAGCCATTCCTGAAGTTTACTATCAAGCTGCTCGCATCGACCGCGCATCACGCTGGGCTGTGTTCCGCTATATCCAACTACCAAAGTTAACCAATGTGCTGATTATCGGTGTGTTATTACGCTTCATGGATTCCTTCATGATTTACACAGAACCATTTGTCTTAACCGGTGGTGGCCCAGGTAGTTCGACAACCTTTTTGAGCCAAGCACTCGTGCAACAAGCCATTGGTCAGTTTGACCTTGGTCCAGCGGCGGCATTCTCATTGGTTTACTTCTTAATCATCTTGTTGGTGTGCTGGGTTTTCTATACCACCATCATGAACATGCAGAAAGATAAATAGGGGCGACTATGACACCTTCTAATACACAAGCACCAGTTCATAGCACTGCCGAACGTAAGGCCCGACATGCCCAATGGCGTGGTCGTTTCGGACTTGTGCTCTACATTGTCCTATTGCTCTTGCCAATCTATTGGCTAATCAATATGTCCTTTAAAACCAATACTGAAATTCTCAGCGGATTATCCTTCTTCCCAGACAATTTCACTCTGGAAAATTACGCCAAAATTTTTGGTGATGCGACCTGGTATATGGGCTACGTCAATTCAATTTTCTATGTGTCGATGAACATGGTCATCAGTTTATTAGTGGCATTGCCAGCCGCTTATGCTTTTAGTCGCTATAAGTTCATCGGTGATAAGCACATGTTCTTTTGGCTACTGTCCAATCGCATGGCACCTCCTGCGGTTTTCTTATTGCCATTCTTTCAACTGTATTCGTCCGTGGGATTATTCGACACGCACATCGCCGTTGCACTCGCCCATTGCTTGTTTAACGTGCCACTCGCCGTGTGGATTCTAGAAGGCTTTATGAGCGGTGTGCCAAGAGAAATTGATGAAACAGCCTACATTGATGGTTACACCTTCCCACGCTTTTTTGTACGCATTTTTATTCCTCTGATCCGTTCAGGCATTGGGGTAACCGCCTTCTTCTGCTTCATGTTCTCTTGGGTCGAACTCTTGCTAGCACGAACCTTAACGTCAGTAGACGCAAAACCGATTGCCGCCATTATGACGCGAACGGTGTCCGCCTCTGGTATGGATTGGGGATTGTTGGCCGCCGCCGGTGTGCTCACCATCATTCCAGGCATGCTCGTCATCTACTTTGTTCGTAACCATGTCGCTAAGGGTTTTGCCCTTGGTCGAGTGTAAGGAGAAATATCATGGCTTGGATGTCTTGGACACTACCAACCGCTTTGTTTTTTATCGGGATTGCGGCCATTTTGGTCAGCATGACCGTCTGGCAAATCCTCTCACCTTGTGTAGAACGCCGTGGTTTTTTGCCACTTGCCACCACCCGAGGTGATCGTTTGTTTATTGGCCTGCTTAGCAGTGCCTTTATCCACCTTGCATTTGTTGCTCTAACAAATGTGAGTATTGCGATAGCAACCGTCTTATGCGCTGTTTGGATGATCATCCTAATGCGTTGGGGCTAACGGTTGCCCTTATGGAAAACTTGGCAGGACGCCAAAAAACTAAAATTGTTGAGGTAAATCATGCGCTACAATAAGAAAAAAATTGCACTAGCCACCTTGCCCTTTGCTGTTATGTTGCATTCAGCTAGCCTATGGGCAGATGCGTATTCAGATGCAGCGGAAAAGTGGGTGAAGGACGAATTTTCAGTTTCCACTTTAACCCAACAGCAGCAACTTGATGAGTTAAGTTGGTTTACTCAAGCCGCGAAAAAGTTTCGCGGTATGGAAATTAATGTCGCATCCGAAACCCTAACCACTCACAAATACGAATCTCAAGTGTTGGCGAAAGCCTTCCAAGAAATTACTGGCATCAAGGTAAACCATGACCTGATTCAAGAAGGGGATGTAGTCGAAAAACTGCAAACTCAAATGCAATCTGGCCGTAACATCTATGATGCTTATGTTAATGACTCAGATCTGATTGGTACGCACTTCCGTTACGGTAAAGTGGTGCCGATTTCTGACATGATGAAGGGTGATGGAAAAGACTATACGTCACCAACATTAGACCTAGACGATTTCATTGGTCTGTCTTTTACCACAGGGCCAGACGGTAAACTTTACCAACTGCCTACCCAGCAATTCGCCAACCTATATTGGTTCCGCGCAGACTGGTTTGCACGTGCCGATTTGAAAGCCAAATTCAAATCCATTTATGGCTATGACTTAGGTGTACCGGTGAACTGGTCAGCTTATGAAGACATTGCTGAATTCTTCACAGATAAAGTGAAAACCATCGATGGCGAGCCTGTTTATGGTCACATGGATTATGGCAAAAAAGACCCATCTCTAGGCTGGCGATTCACCGACGCTTGGTTCTCTATGGCAGGCGCGGGTGACAAGGGTATCCCAAATGGTTTGCCTGTTGATGAATGGGGTATTCGCGTAGAGAACTGTCATCCCGTGGGCTCAAGTGTTTCACGAGGCGGAGCGACCAATGGTCCTGCTGCCGTTTACGCGACCACAAAATACGTTGATTGGCTACGTAAGTACGCACCACCAGAAGCACAAGGCATGACCTTCTCTGAGTCCGGCCCGGTTCCTGCTCAAGGCGGCGTGGCTCAGCAAATTTTCTGGTATACAGCTTTCACTGCAGACATGACTGCAAAAGGCCTACCCGTGGTGAACGAAGATGGTTCTCCGAAATGGCGCATGGCGCCATCTCCGGTTGGGCCATACTGGGAAGAGGGGATGAAAAAAGGTTATCAAGACGTTGGCGCTTGGACCTTCATGAACTCAACACCGGATGATCGTCGTTTAGCCGCTTGGTTGTACGCTCAGTTCACTACGTCTAAAACCGTGTCTTTGCAGAAAACCTTGGTGGGTCTAACGCCAATTCGTGAGTCAGACATCAACTCACCAGAAATGGCCGCTGCCGCACCGAAACTAGGTGGTTTGGTTGAGTTCTATAAAGGGCCTGCTCGTAAAGAATGGTCACCAACGGGAACCAACGTTCCTGACTATCCTAAGCTCGCTCAGCTTTGGTGGCAGTACATTTCACAAGCCGCCAGTGGTGAAGCATCCCCACAAGAAGCCTTAAATGGTCTCGCGGCCGCTCAGGATAAAGTGATGCAACGTCTTGAACGTGCTAAGGTGCAAGATAACTGTGGTCCTAAACTGAATAAGCCTCGTGATGAAGCGTATTGGTTGGCACAGCCAGGTTCGCCTAAAGCGAAACTGTCGAACGAGAAACCACAAGGTGTCACGGTATCTTACGACGAACTGCTTCGTTCTTGGGAATAAACTGACCTTACGCCTAAAACCAAAAGACCGGCTTTCTGCCGGTCTTTTTTCGATTAAAAAAGATCAAGGCGTTTTGCCATCTCTTGCCAACGCTTAATACGAGTATCACTGTTTACATCTCGCCTAGAGACGGCATCCACGAGCATATTCGTTGTTAGAACCAAGCCCCACGTTGATTCTAAGAATAATCCCGACTTAGATTTGGAATACACAATATGGGCATCGTATTCACTTGCCCAATGACAAAATTCATCGCTAATAATCACAATTTGAATGCCTTTTTCCACGGCAACTTCACACAATTTTCGGACTTCTGAGGCATAAGGAACAACATCAAGGATAATTAAAGTATCGTAACCCTTCCGGCTCCTTGAACTGTCTTCAAGCCACTCACCTAACATGCCATCATGAGGTGAAAGATACTGAACCCGATCACGGGCAAGGGAAAGTCGCCGTGTAAAATCTTCCGCCGTGCCTCGAATGGATTGAAATCCTGTGACATAAACCCGCGTTGCAGCGCTAACGCAACTGACCAAACTCTCCCAATTTTCTGTCTCAAACTGCTCATAAAGACGAACCATACTTTTCAGCTCTTGTTTCAAATTGTCTTTATAAAATGAATCTGGAGCGAGCCTCTGACTTTCGTTGGCTTCAATCGGAATAAGCTCTTTCTGTAACTCTTCTTTCAGTGCTGAGATGCCCTGATAACCTGCTCGTTTTAAAAAGCGGCTGACGGTAATTTGGCTAACCGCGGCTTTTTCAGCAATGGAAGCACCGGTTTCATAACTGATATGATCTAGGTTGAGCAGAATAAACTGCGCCACTCGGGCCTCAGATTTGGATACCAAGGGAATTAACTCTTGAATGCGTTGTGACGTTGTCGTCGCAATGTGTTCAGGTTTTGAGGAGAATGTATTTTTCATTCTGTCAGCCTTGCTCTTTTCAATAGATTTTTTGCAGCAACATGGTGCAACCTTGATCAAAAACAAACTAAATAAGTGCAGAAAAAATCCGTTTGTTTCGGGTCAATAATCATAATTTAGATCTAATCCCTTCATATTTATACCATTTCAAAATTGTTAGAAACATAACATATTGTGATATTGAAAGAATGATACCATCACTTAGAATGAAATGACGGTGCTTTTACAGACCAAGACAACTCCTTTAGAAACGATCAAGAAGGCCGCATTATGAAACAATCAATTTCTTTAAAAAGTAGTCGAAAGGTAAAAAAAGCACTCGCTATGACGAGTATCGCCATTACCGCTCTCGGCTTTACACACTCGGCATCCGCTGAGGAAACTCTAAGTCTTTATAATTGGGGAGAATACATTAACCCGGAAGTACTGCAGCGCTTTACTGAGGAAACGGGTATCAAGGTTAAGCTGGATACCTATTCATCAAATGAAGAGATGTTAGCCAAGTTACAAGCTGGAGCAACGGGTTACGACATTGTATTTCCCTCCGTCCATATGCAAGACATCATGGCGAAATTAAACCTGCTAGAAAAGACCAACATCAACCAATATTCAGGCTTTAAACATATCGATAAAAATTTTCTGAATGCTGAATCTGATCCAAATGGCGAATATTGCCTGCCCTACGCTTGGGGCACCGTAGGCATTCTTTATAACAAAAAACTCGTGCCCGAGCTGAACTCATGGGCTGACTTTTTCGCGTTACCAAATGACGGTAAAAACATCGCCATGCTGGATGATATGCGAGAAGTCATTAGCGTCGGTTTAATCACTGATGGAAAAAGTGTCAACACAACAAATCGTGACGATTTAAAAGCGGCTCAAGACTATATTATCAAGCAAAAACACAATGTCTCAGCCTTTACCTACGACAGTATTCCCATGGTGCAATCTGGTGATATTGCCGCTGCACAATGGTATGTCGGCTCGATGCTATACGTCTTCCAAAATCCTGATGATCTTGCTTATGTCATTCCAAAAGAAGGCGCAACCATGTATCAAGAAGATATGTGTGTACTGAAAAGCGCCCCCAATAAAGTGAATGCGAAGAAATTTCTGGAGTTCTTTACTCAACCTGAAATTGCGGCACTCAATACTAAGCAACAAACCAATGGCACCATGAATACCGAGGCCGTCAAACTATTACCTGACTCTTTGCGCAACAACCCAAGCATTAATCCTCCTGCAGAAGTAAAGGCGAAGCTACAACTGTTCAAAGAACTAGGCAAAGGCATCAAGCTATATGATCGAGCCTGGACCAAGATTCGCACATCGTAAAATCAATAATATCCTTGGGGCAGGGCGGGATCGCCCGCCCTTTTCTCTCACTTAGAGGTTTGTTATGTCAGCGTCTATCCCATCGCCTGAATATATAAAAATTCACCATGCACATCGTCAGTTCATGACACCTGAAGGTGGCATTATCAATGCATTAGATAATATCAGCCTGTCCATCGCGCAGAGTGAATTTATTACCTTATTGGGTCCTTCGGGATGTGGAAAAACAACCCTGCTAAAAATCATCGCCGGATTTGAAGAGCTAGACAGTGGCGATATCCTGTTAGATGGGCAATCCATTATCCAACAACCCGCTCATAAACGTCCGGTTAATACTGTATTCCAATCCTATGCCTTGTTTCCACATATGACAGTTGGTGACAATGTTGGTTATGGTTTGGACATTGCAAAAGTCAACAAAGTAGAACGCAATCAACGCGTTGCGGAAGCGCTTACTATGGTGGGACTAAGTGGCATAGAACAGCGTCTTCCGTCACAATTATCAGGAGGTCAACAACAACGTGTTGCTCTCGCTCGCGCCATCATTAATCGCCCAAAACTACTGCTTCTTGATGAACCCCTTTCAGCCTTAGATAAAAATTTACGATTGCAAATGCAACTCGAGCTGAAAAACCTACAAACAGAACTCGGAATTTGTTTTATTTTTGTGACCCATGATCAGGAAGAAGCGCTCACCATGTCTGACCAAATCGTGGTGCTTAACAGTGGCAAAATTGACCAAATTGGCACACCGGATGAAATTTACCACACCCCAAAAACAGAGTTTGTTGCCAGATTCATAGGTGAAAGTAATATTTTATCCGGCATGGTCATTAGCAAATCTGAAAACGGGGTCAACATTGATTGCAACGGCTGCACTATATTCAGTCATGATCAAACACTGAAACTAGGCGAAGAGGTGAAACTCCTGTTGCGACCTGAACATTTATCTTTAACCCCAAATGAACTAGAAGGCCCCCAAGCTCAGCTGACAATGACATTAAACCAAACCGTCTTTGTTGGCTCCGACTATCAATTACATGGCGAATTAAGCAATGGCCTACCATTTTCAGCCTTAACCAGAAAAACGAACACGCCTTTGATAAAAGGTCAGCAACTAACCCTGTATTATCAAGTCGACGCGCTGCACACCATTCCTGCCAAGCAAAAGTCGATTAAGGGGCATATATGAATCCCCTTAACCTGTCTCGTAAACAACTTGCACTAATAACCTTACTGACACCAACCAGCCTATTCCTATTGATTTTTTTCATAGGCCCAATGTTAATCATGCTGACCTATAGCTTCTTAGAACCAGGCTTATATGGGGGCGTTGAATGGCATTTTTATCACTGGAATTATGGTCGAGTACTTGGCTGGGCTGATGGTATTTATGAAGAATTCGACCCGGTTTATTTGAAGATTTTATTACGCTCTATTGGATTGTCGGTGGCCACCGTTCTTTGCACATTATTCATCTGTTACCCCGTTGCCTTCTGGGTTTCAACCTTATCGGCAAAAAACAAAGCTCTATGCATCTTTTTAATGACACTGCCCTTTTTCGCCAGCATGGTGGTTCGCCTTTACGCGTGGGTATTAATCTTACGGAACTCAGGTTTTGCAAATCAATTTTTAGAAGCCACTGGGTTAATAACTGAGCCATTAAATCTTATGTTTTCCGGGACCGCTGTGATCATTGGCATGGTCTATATATTCATTCCTTTTATGTTCTTACCCATCTATTCCAGTGTCGAAAAGCTCGACAAAAATCTACTTCAAGCATCTGAAGACTTAGGCGCAACACCTTTTACCACCTTCCGCAGGGTTGTTTTTCCCTTAACCTTGCCAGGCATTGTTGCAGGCTGCATTTTGGTCTTTATTCCTAGCCTGGGTAACTTTGTCGTGCCTGATCTTCTAGGTGGTGCCAAGGTATTGATGATAGGAAATATGATTGAGCAACAATTCTTATACGCACGGAACTGGCCTTTTGGGGCGACACTTTCGATGGTGATTATCTTCATGATGATGATAATTTTGTCCATTTATCTCTATAAATCTACCAAAAAACAAGCTGGGTTATAGGAGCTAAGCATGAAAAAACAAACGCCCTTAGGCCGCTTATTATCCATTTACAGTGTGTTCTTTTTTCTGTTCCTCTATGCCCCCGTCATACTCATCGTGATCTATTCGTTCAATTCAAATCCGATCAATATTATGATTTGGGATGGCTTCACTTTCGATTGGTACCGCAGCATTTTTGGTCTAGAAACCTCATTGACTGATTCCTCTAGCTACGTAGACTCCACAGATCAGCTTCTTAACGCATTATTGAACAGTTTAATTGTGGCTGCCAGTGCGACGCTCGTAGCCACCTTCCTCGGCACCAGTACCGCGGTTGCCTTAGCCCGCTATCGCTTTAAGCTACACTCGTTTTATCGATTATTATTGTTTGTGCCTATGGTTATGCCCGATATCGTCCTAGGCATTGCACTACTCATTTTCTTCGTTGGTGCGGGTTTCACCCTGGGAAACAGCACCATCATTATTGGTCATTGCACTTTTTTAACCAGCTATGTTTTTATTGTTGTCAGTGCCAGATTAGCGGGTATGAACCCTCTCACAGAAGCCGCTTCTGCTGATCTTGGAGCGAATGAATGGCAAACATTTCGTCGTGTCACTTTGCCCTTGATTCTGCCAGGCGTAATCGGTGGTGCGTTACTCAGTTTTATCATTTCCATGGATGATTTGGTGATCACATATTTCATCAGTGGGGTGGACTCAACCACTTTACCCGTTTTTATTCTTGGCATGATCCGTCGAGGCATTAAACCTGAAATCAACGCGATCGCCACATTAATGCTGCTTTTTTCGGTTGTTATCGCATCCGCAGGCATTTACTTCAAATCCAAAAACACATCCACACACTAAGGAACAGTAAGCCAAATTATGTCCAAATTACGCGCAAGAGCACTAGGGCTACCTTTCCCTGGCATGACAGGCCCAAACAATGCCATCACGGACGTTCCTGGCATTCAGGTGGGTTTTAAGACTCTCATGAATAATGACCCCATTTCACCTGCTAGAACCGGAGTCACCGCCATACTGCCACGGGGCAGAAACACCACACCGCAACCTGTATGGGCTGGAATGTATGCCCTCAACGGCAATGGTGAAATGACCGGCACCCATTGGATACAAGATGGCGGCTATTTTGTTGGGCCTATCATGCTGACCAATTCCCATGCTGTCGGTATTACTCACCACGCCGCAGTCAAATGGACAATAAAACAATACCAACAAGCGTGGCAAAATAATCACCTATGGGCTATGCCAGTTGTCGCAGAAACTTATGATGGCGTACTCAATGATATCAACGCCATGCATGTGTCCGAACAAGATGCCTTGGACGCACTCAACAATGCTAAGTCCGGTGCCATTTCAGAAGGCAATGTTGGCGGTGGAACGGGCATGATTGCCTATGACTTTAAAGGCGGTACAGGGACCTCCTCTCGACTCATTAACATTGCTGGTGAAACTTACACTGTCGCCGCTTTGGTCCAAGCCAATCACGGCATTCGTCCATGGTTTACCGTACTTGGTGCCCCTGTTGGAAAGTTAATGACCCAAGATTGTATTCATCCGTTACATGAACAAGGCTCCATCATTGTCATCCTTGCGACCGATGCTCCGATGTTACCTCACCAATTAAAACGCCTCGCGAAACGGGCCGCTCTTGGTATTGGAAAAAATGGCTCACCAGGTGGTAACAATTCAGGGGATATCTTCCTTGCCTTTAGCACAGCAAACGAACAAGATTTACCTCAGTTGTCTGGCCCACTGACCTCTATGACCTGCCTGAACGATGAATTTTTCGATGCGTTTTATATGGCCGCGGTGGAAGCGATAGAAGAATCTGTCATCAATGCAATGGTCGCAGCAGAGGATACCCCCACGTTCAAACAGCCTAATGACAAGATCTGTAAAGCAGTCGATGTACAATCCTTATCGAACATAGTGAAAACATTCCATTCTCTCCCTTAATGAACAATATTATCCTCATGCTAAACATGAAAAGACCGGCTTTCTGCCGGTCTTTTCATTTCTGATATTATCTAGGCGAATGAATCGCATCTTGTCATTTTTGACTGACCTGTGAACCGCCTGTTATATCATCAATGCAAAAGCTTACTGTCATTCACCACTTCTTTCAGTTGGTCCTGAAGGAGTTCGATGGTTTCCACCATTAAATGCTGCTTATCTTTTGGAATCTTAGCAATATCATCTAAGGATATTTGCTCAAGATCTTCCAGCAATTGGGTTAGGTGTGTTAAATCCTTGTCTGTTTCCTGCTTCATCAAAGTGCTCCTTGCAAACATTGTGTAGAACACCACTAACCATAGTTGAGCTTTCTTCGCTTTGTGTTCATTTAAAAGAAAAGTCTTTGTAAAAATTCGTAAGTTCAGTTAAAAAACCGCAGAAAAAGATCATTTACCTCAGTGGGCACCTCAACTTGTGGGGTATGACCACAATTGTCCAATATCAACAACTTACTGTCTGGGGTGTTCTGATACGCTATTTCTGAATGTTGATAAGGCAAGACCGCATCTTGACGACCGTGCACAAAGTACACAGGGCAAGACGCCTTCTCAAGCCTGCTTAGGCTGAGTCGACATAACGACGTTTTTTGCCCAGACCAATCGACCATTTTTTGCAAGGTTCTAACAAAGGCTCTTTGTGCTCCTTCGCGCATGACATTTCGAGTAATAACCGATTTTATTTCCTCGGCTACTTTGTCAGAATGCAAGAAGATGCTATGCATTTGTTGATCAACAGCAACTTGATTAGGTCGAGCCAATATTCGCCCTACGATGGGTAGCGACATGAGTTTAAAAGGCAATGGGGTTTCTTTACCTAAAGTAGCGGCATTAAGCAGCAATATTTTGGCAACTCTATCCGGCTGCAAACCAGACATATGAATGCTAATCGCCCCGCCCATGGAGTTCCCCGCAAGGTAAACTTGGGAAATGGCCAATTTATCCAACAAGGCCCAAACAATTTCAGCATACTCAACCACATCAAAAGGTTTTTCACTGATCTCAGATAAACCATGATTCGGCAAATCCAGTGCAATCACTCGAAAGGAAGAAGATAACGACGCCAGCTGATACTGCCACAGCTCCAATGACCCACCAATACCATGTAGCAAAACCAATACAGGTAAGTTACCTCCCGTATCTTGATAACGAACACGAATATTTCCAACTTCTAGATTCAGATTTTGCACGGCTATACCTTCTTATTATTGTCATTGCTCCATACGGGGATAGCAAAGCCTATGCCAGCCATTAAAAGGCCTTGTATAGCCTCTTTTAAAAAGTCATAACCTTTTGAAATAAAATAAAAAAAGCCAGCTTGGTGCTGGCTTTTTTTATGAAAAATCTTGTTCCATACTATTTACGATATGATCAAATGCTTCACAAACCTTCAGCATTTAATCAAAACGGAAGCTGGATGCCGTGACCCCACCAAAGACATTTTTGTCATGATAAACTCTTGTCGTTTCAGCATCTTCCGCGGCGCCTAACGCCACCATAAGTGGGATAAGATGATCTTCTCTGGGATGACAAACTCGCGCTTGCGGTGCATTTTCCCATGCCACGATACGCTCATGACGCAGCTCAGGCGAAGAAGACATGAGTGTCGTTTGCAACCAAGCATCAAATTCGGCAGAAGGTTCTTTCGCTTGCGGGCCAAACAAACCTAAGTTGTGATAACTCAAACCACTCCCAATGATTAAGACTCCTTCTTCACGCAAAGGTCTTAAGGCGCGACCCATCGCAAGATGCTCTTCAGGGTCTAAGTTGGATTTCAAGGACAGCTGAATCAATGGCATATCTTCATTTGGGTACATGATCACCATCGGAGTAAATGCACCATGATCAAACCCCTTCTTATCATCTAAATCAACAGGAAAGCCAGCTGCGGAGACTAACTCAGCGACTCGTGCTGCCACCTCAGGTGACCCCGGCGCTTGATACTTCACCTGATAGGTATGTTCTGGAAAGCCGTAGTAATCGTATTCCATTCCGGGTGCCGGACTAGACTGCACAGCCAGTTTTTTGGTCTCCCAGTGCCCGGATATCATTAAAATGGCCTTTGGCTTCTCGGTTAACTGATTTGGCATATCCGCCAACGCCGTTTCCAACGTCGCTAACATAGCGCGTAAATCAGGCATGTATGGCCAAGGGCCTCCACCATGAGAAATATAATAAGTGGGTAACATAAACGACACCTCATAACTTGGTTAGATTGATTCAAACTCCTGCTGAGAGAACCAATGGAATTGCCCTCAGTCTAGGCTCGGGCACCAAGCTGATCAATATGCATTCAGTTAATCCATAATTTCTAAATAAGAAATAGTTAAATAAAAAACCTTATCGATATTTCATTTAAGTACAAAAAAGCCCGCACTTTGGCGAGCGTTTTACCCCTTATTTCTCGTAACAAAACACTCTTAGTCTGTGACCGTCAGGATCAAGTGCTGTAAAGCTTGTACCAAAGTCCATCACATCTATGTCTTGAATCATCTCAACGCCCAACTCAGACCATTTCCGATAATGAATTTGCAGGGTAATTAAATTGCCTACTTCAAGGGCGATTTCCATACTGGCGGATACCACTTTATCGGTCTTAGGCAATACATCATGCCAAGCCCATAAACCAAATTTATTGCCTGATTCACTGACAAATAAGGCAAAATCTTTTTGCTGTTCAACAGGGTCTCGTTCTAAAAGAGGGCGATAGAAATCTACGCTTGCTTGCACATCATCTACGTAAAAAATCGGAAAGTTTGAAAGTTCCATACTGTCTTCCTTATCAAAAATCTCTCATTAAAAGGTCTTCTTTGAAGCCTATACTTGATATTCCATATCCTAAACAGTAGAAGTGTCAGTTTATGTCAGTAGTCGTTAAGCTGGCTCGCCACGGCCGCCTTAAAAGACGATAACCTATTTCATGTCACCTTAGGTAATGGCCATACCATAAGCAGTAGAAAGTTGATTCTGGCAACCGGACTGAAAAATGAGATCCCAGACATTCCCGCCTTGAGAGAGCGATGGGGGGCCGACTACCTACTTCACCCAAGGCGAGTTTGAGCCGGATGGCGAGCAGTTGGCACAGTTAACCAAACGAGGAGTAACGATTGAACGTACTGTGGTTATTGAAGTTCTGGGGCGACCTCCGAAAATTACCAGCCAGAACCTCGCCGACGGTCGCACCATTCAGCTTGGTGGAATCTTTGTCACACCCAAAACTCATATGACCAGCCCATTAGCAGAGCAACTTGGCTGTGAATTTGAAGACGGCCCTTTAGGGTTGGTGGTCAAAACCGATGACATGAAACAAACCAATGTTATGGGATTATTTACCGCGGGGGATATAGTCAACCCAATGCAAAATGCGACCTTTGCGTCTGCCGCAGGTGTCATGGCAGGAGTCGGTGCTCACCATTCATTAATGCAAGAAAGCTAATATTCAAGGTCGTGGAAAGAGTACGAGCACCATTTTCACGACGTTTTAAGTGCAAAAATCCTGTAATAAATTTCACCCTTTCTAGCCTATTACTGACCTAACTTTCTACCTCTACGTGTTGAAAATGCCTGTTAAGTAAACTCTCCGTAATGATAGTGCAACCCCCTGTAATTAAAGGCTTTAACACCATTTCATGGGTACCTTTTCTGGCCCTAAAAAAACGCTATTCTGGATAAAAATACGACACAACCTAGAGACCTATCAGGAGATAACAACATGTCTTTTACCATCGCAAAACGCACGCTTTTAAGCAGTCTCATTGCGGCTGCTTCTTTTTCTACTGTGACCATGGCACAGCCTCAGCCAGGTTTCACCATCACACCCAGTATTGGTTTTTATGATATGGACAATGACAGAGACGAAGAAAACGACACAGCGTATTCTTTAAGTTTGGGCTATCAATTTGATAACCCATGGGCCATCGAGCTTGTCTACCTCAATGCCGATACCAAATCCGCCGCGAATGGTGACAAAATCGATGTCGAGCAATATCGTCTTGATGGTCTTTACCACCTACCCAACGTCTCCCGCTATAACCTAACACCTTATTTAGCGGCGGGGGTTGGCACCACAGACTTGAGTTCACGCTCTGACCAGCATGTTGAGCTTAATGCTGGCGGTGGTCTGAAATACGCGATCAATGATTCTCTCGCCCTACGCGCCGATTTTCGTCTAGTAAACGACGTCGAAGATCATCATGTCGACAAGGTCTCTTCTATTGGCTTACAAATGACCTTTGGCCACAAGGAGAAAACCGCAGTCCGTCAGGATATGGACTTTCAGCCTATTGAGCTTGACCAAAAAGCCGATCAAGCAACAGAAGAAATGGCTGAGACAACACCTGCAAATGAACCAGAAACCATCACAGAAATAGAGCAACCTGTGATCGCTGAAGACAAGCAACCAATGACAAACAAGCTAGAACAAGAAGAACCACTGCCTGAGCCACCGGTGACAGCCGATGGCACAGAACCAAGCTTGTCTGAACAAGCCGCAGTGGTGGCAGCGCAACCGCCCGTCAAACTGAATATTCAATTTGGCAGCAACCAGACTCAAGTCGAGCAGAAGTTCTATCCAGAAATTGAAAAACTGGCGACCTTCCTAATGGAAAATCCAAATACGACTGTGGTAATAGAAGGCCACACGGATGATACCGGTGCCGCCCGCTACAACCAAAAAGTATCTGAAGAACGCGCCAATGCCATTGCAGATGTGTTGGTAGAAATCTTCGGTATTCCCGAGAACCGTGTCAGTGCCATTGGTTACGGTGAAGACAAGCCTTTATTTGACAACGATTCTGCGGCACACCGGAAGGCTAACCGCCGAGTGATTGCGGTTATTTCCAACAACCAAGCGTAATTCAAGCACTCCCAACTAAGCCTCACATTTCGGCCCAGCCCAATCTTTGATTGGGCTTTTTTTGTGCTGTGTCATATTTTGAAATAGCTTGCCCCCTGATCGCTTACACACTTTCCACAATCCCTAAATGACAATATTGCAATGCAAAAGTCTTGTAATAAAAAACAAATTTCCTACACCTTAAAGGCTGACTTTATGACCATTTACCTCAATAAAATCCGAGTTCGGTAAAGCCTTTGTCATGAATGAAGAAGCAGTGGGAAAGCCCCATTTCGTGCACCCTTGGCATGGGCTTTTCATCCACCCAGATGCGCGTAATCTGGATGATGAGCATGAAGACAAAGCAATACTCAATCTTCGTTAATCTTGATCATTAGGAGAATTAACATGGCAATTTCATATACAAAGCGAACTCTTTTCGGCGGAGTCCTAATGGCTTCTACATTAACCACAATGGCGTATGCCGAGTCCAGCAAGCCTGGCTTCACAGTGACCCCAAGCATTGGCTTTTACAACACCGACAATGATCGTGATGGTGGTAATGATCAGGCTTATGCCATTGGTCTTGGCTATCAATTTGAGAGCCCTCTCGCGGTTGAGGCTACTTACCTTCATTCAGACGCTCACAAGCGCGGCCAAGACCAAGATATAAACCAAGTTAGAATGGATGGTTTATACAGTCTACCCGCCTTCACTCAAGTCAATTTAACCCCTTACCTAGCCGCAGGGGTCGGTATGACCGATGTGGATGGCTCTGATTCCAGTACCAATTTATTGATTAATGCGGGTGGGGGAGTGAAATACGCGCTGAATCAAGATATCAGTTTAAGAGCCGATTTTCGCCTCGTAAAAGACATTGAAGACAACTATTTAGACAATGTCACCTCGCTGGGCGTGCAGTACGCTTTCGGCGAGCCAGCCTTGCAACATAGCAACTAAATTAAACCAAGATAGCGCCTAAAAACGCCCAGCTTAACCGAGCGTTTTTAGGCTAATAATGATGTTGCTAAGGCGTCTTAAATGTCTACTTATGTGTGTCTAACCATTGGCAAACACCTTGACCAGCAAGACGCCCCGTTGCAAAACAAGCCGTTAACAAATAGCCACCCGTTGGCGCTTCCCAGTCAAGCATTTCACCCGCACAAAAAACACCTTCCAGCGCCTGCAACATCAGCGTTGAATCCACACTTTTTTGTTGAACTCCACCAGCACTGGAAATCACTTCTGCAATGGGTTTGGTCCGATAAAACGACACTGGCACCTGTTTCACACATTCCGCCAACCCAGCTGGCGAAAGCAAACGCTGTTTTTGAAAAGCCTCGTATAACAATGCGGTTTTCACCCCGCTCAACCCCAATGTCCGCTTAAGGTATTTACTGAATGATTCTTTCGCTTTGGTGTTTTTTAGTTTGCTCTGGAGTTGCTGGACACTCAATTCAGGCATCAAATCAATGGTTAAGGAAGCCTCCCCTGATGCATTAATTTGATCTCGCAAGTATTTTGAAAAGGCATAAATCAAACTGCCTTCCATACCGTCCCGGGTCACAATGCATTCGCCTTTTTTCATCACTCGTTCGCCACTTGCTAGGCGCATATTAAATGCGATGCCTTTCAATGGACTACCAGCAAACTTGGTTTGTAAATGTTCACTCCAGTGACTGTAAAAACCGCAATTGGCACTTTGCAGAGGCGCTAAACCCACACCTTGTTCAGACAATATCGTTTGCCATGCGCCATCCGACCCAAGTTTTGGCCAACTAGCACCTCCCATGGCCAAAACAATCGCATCGGCCTTTGCCACCACCACATCGCCTTGATGATCAAATCTGGCTTGGCCTGCCTCTAAGCTCAGCATCTTATGTCGCATATGAAACACGACATCCGCCTCACGCAAACGTGATAGCCAGTGGCGTAACAACGGAGCGGCTTTCATATCAGTTGGAAACACTCGTCCCGAACTGCCAACAAAAGTATCAACGCCTAGGTCATGAATCCACGCTCGTAATGCCTGTCCATCAAACTGACGAATCGCCGTATCAAGCCAATCGGCTTTATCATAATATCGCTGAATAAAATCATCATACGCTTCTGAATGGGTAATGTTCATACCGCCCACACCCGCCAGCAAAAACTTGCGACAAGCACTTGGTTTGGCATCGTATACATGAACCTGATGACCAGCCGCGGCCATGGTTTCAGCGGCCATTAAACCGGCTGGACCGGCCCCAATCACCATGACATTTTTCTGCATGACTACCCACTCATTTCAAAAGGAAAGGCATGATAATGAAATTCCCTCAGATCACCAAGAGGTCAAACACAATCCGCTTATTCTGACGCCACTTTCTGGCTTTGCACGCCGGCCGTTAACGTCAATCGCATGGCTTCTTCCACACCGATGTCGAGTTCCGTTAATCGATCTCGGGCGATGTATAAGGTGATGCCACCAATTTGGTAACTCAATGGCACATACACTCCGACTAACTCCTGCTCAGGAAACACGTTTTTTCCCGTTTGTTCTCCAGTCACAAAACCAATCACCTGCGCGCCATTCCACTCAAGTGACACAACACTTTTCATGTCCTTTTTATCAGACAGATTAAACACCATCATCATGTCTTTGAAAGCACCATAAATGGACTTCACCAAAGGAATGCGTTCCAACAGGTTATGGCTGAGTTTCACCAGATAGCGGATCCCATATAGATTCACCAACAACCCAATCAATACTAAGGTCACCAGACTCATTACCAAGCCCACACCAGGAAAATAATAGGCATCAGGAACCAATAGTAAAATCACTGGTTTGGCGAGTGACTCACCCGTTGATAACAACCAATAAATCAAATACAAGGTCAATCCGATCGGCAACACAGTCACCAAACCTTTTAACAACAGAGACATCAATTTATTCATATCTATTTCACCCAGTTATCAATAGCGCTGTATAGTGTACATCAAGCAAGAGATTGCCCCGTTAATAGACGGCCATTTTCCAGAAAACAAATCATCAAGGACACCGAAGACTCTGCCTGAACAAAAACTGACTATGACAACCTAGACAGTAGAGTGAATAATGTGGGCTTAATGATGTTAATTTAGCGCAGTTTTTACCAACAGATTCAATACGATACAACAACGATCAACTCGGCTCATTATCGGGGCTTAGCCCGCTAAGCCGAGCCAACTCAAAGGAGCCAAGCCTTGAACTATAAACGTCTCGAAACCTTTGTCTGGGTAGCCACATTAGGAAGTTTTTGCAAAACAGCAGAACGCTTACACACCACTCAACCGGCCATTTCGGCACGGATCGCCGGATTAGAAGAAGAGTTCGGCGTGAAATTGTTCGAGAGGGAAGGTGGCTCTAGTCCAATTATTTTGACGTCAAAAGGCAAAGAGCTTTTACCTTACATAGAAAAAATCCTCTATCAGTCAGAACAATTACGCAAACGCGCAGAAGCAAATGCCGCATATTCTGGGGTACTGCGTTTAGGGGTATCAGAAACCATCGTTAATACTTGGTTACCTGATTTTCTAGCACGCCTAAACCAAAAATCCCCCAATCTAAATGTTGAACTCACCGTCGACATCACGACTATTCTGGCCGCTGGAGTGAAAGATCGCACCCTGGATTTGGGCTTATTAATGGGACCGATTTCCGAACCCAGTATTGTCAATCGAGACTTATGTACCTTTGCATTGTCTTGGGTCTGCAGCCCTAGATTGTCGTTACCGGAACGTTTGCTCTATTTAGAAGAACTCACGCCTTGGCCAATCATCACTTACGCTAAGTCCACCAAACCCTATGCCGAGATAGTCCAAAAATTTCGCGGACTAGAAGGCAACCCTCCGCATTTTTATGCCTCAACCTCCTTAGCGGCGATTCGCAGTCTTGCCATTGATGCGGTGGGCATTGCCACCTTGCCAGACATCATGATTGCCAAAGAACTGGAAGATAACGTCCTACGTAAAATCCACACTATTTGGACACCCCATGATTTGAAATTCACCGCCTCTTATTCGGACGAGCCCTTTAATCCGTTGGCGGAAATGGCAGTGGATCTAGCCGTGGAAGCGGCACAGAAATACGAGAACACCTTACTTGATAAATTAAATTGATCAAATAACCCAAAAAAACACGATTAGACTTTTTGTGGCTCGGCACTCTACTCTTAGAAAAAACAGAATGTGCAAGAATAAGGAACCACTCTAATGACCCAACTGGCAACGCCTCTACTGCAACAAACGTATGAATTGCGTCAAGCCATTCGTAGTCGAGCCCATACCGGGCCAACCAGTGGCTTAGCGACCGGCGCAATGCAAGGCAACATTGTCATACTGCCAGCTGAATGGGCTAATGAGTTTTTACTCTACTGCCAAAAGAATCCTATCGCTTGCCCATTAATCGGTGTGTCAGAAGTCGGGGATTTTCACCTGCCAGACTTGGGTAAAGACATCGACATGCGACATGATCTGCCAGAATATTATGTCTACCGTGATGGGGTGAAAGTCGAAAGCCGCGCTGACATTGCCGATTTGTGGCGAGACGATCTCGTGGTATTTGTTTTAGGCTGCTCTTTCTCCTTTGAAAATGCCTTATCGCAAGCTGGATTAACACCGCGCAACATCAGTGAAGACGTCAATGTCTCCATGTATGAATCCAACATTGCCACTGTGCCAGCCGGACGTTTTTTTGGTAATACCGTGGTCACTATGCGTCCTTATACCCCTAAAGAAGCGATTCGAGCGATTCAGATCACCACACGCTTCCCTAAAGCACATGGCGCACCACTGCATTTCGGTACCCCACAAGACATTGGTATTCATGACTTAGACAAGCCTGATTTCGGCGATGCGGTTTCCGTTAAAGACGGTGAAGTACCAATCTTCTGGGCCTGTGGCGTAACACCCCAAGTCGCTGTACGCAACGCTAAACCACCGTTTTGTATCACCCATGCACCCGGCAAAATGCTGGTCACTGACATGTTAGATATGGACTTAGCCGTCCTCTAATCTCTTTGCTTTACGCTGCCTTTCCCTCCCAGGCGAGGTGGCGCTTTTAATAACAAAAAACAAACTTAACCCTTCAACGAAAGGATCAGGAACAATGAAAAAACTCACCACAGCACTCGTTATCGGCAGTGTCTTATCCACCTCCGCACTCGCGGCCAAATGGCACATGCCAACCCCTTATGGCGATGGTAACCTGCCAACGCAAATTGCTTATGGCTTTGCTGAAGAAATCAAAGACAAAACCAGCGGCGATTTAGACATTACCGTTCACTCTGCAGGCTCTTTGGTAAAACACACCGAGATTCCTCGCGCTGTAAAAACAGGCCAAGTACAAATGGGAGAAGTCTTCCTCGGTATCTTAGGCAACGAACACCCGGTGTTCAAACACGACAACATTCCATTCCTAGCCACCTCCTTTGAGGACGCAAAAAAACTCTGGGAAGCCGCCAAACCACAAGTCGAACAGCAGTTAGACAAAAGCGGAATGAAACTCTTGTATGCGGTTGCCTGGCCTGCACAAAGTCTGTACACCAAAATGCCAGTCAACACGTTAAGCGATCTTGCAGGCGCAAAAATGCGTGCTTACAGCCCATCCACCTCTCGCTTAGCTGACTTAATGGGCACCACTCCAACAACGATTCAAGTGCCGGATATTCCTCAAGCCTTCAGTACCGGCATCATCCAAGCCATGATTACCTCTCCATCTACCGGTGTCGACAGCCAAGCATGGGATTATGTGAGCTACTACACAGACGTAAAAGCCTGGATTCCTAAAAACGTCGTGGTGGTGAACAAGCGCGCTTTTCGTCGCTTAGATAAAAACACCCAAAATGCCATCCTAGAAGCCGCAAAGCATGCTGAAGCCCTAGGTTGGGAAAAAGTCGCTGAACGGGCGGCCAGTGATAAAGCCAAGCTGATAGACAATGGTATGAAAGTCAGCGATCCGTCTCCTGAATTGCTAAATCAATTACAAGCCATTGGCGCAACTATGATTGAGGAATGGAAAGCCGAAGCGCCAAAAGAAGTTGGCGAAATCTTAACGCGTTACCAAAACTAAATTCGGCTTAGCATCGAATTTGGTCTTCCAACACCGTCTGGTTTCTTCGCCCCCATCTCAGTAGGCTAGACGGTGTCTTTCCAGCAAAAGTGAACACTATGAAGCAAATAAAAGAAAAACTGTATCTCTGTTCCGGCTTACTGGCTGGTTTGTGCATTATCCTCATCACCTTATTATTGCTGGCACAAATTGTCGGACGTTTATTCGGTTTCATTGTACCGTCGGCGGAAGACTTCGCCGGTTATGCGTTAGCCGCTTCGACCTTTCTTGGCCTCGCCTACACCTTCAAAGAAGGTGGCCACATTCGGGTCACACTGCTGATTCAGCGCTTCTCTCCCGTGTCTCGTAAATGGCAAGAAGGCCTTATCCTCGCGTTTTCGTTAGCGCTCATGAGTTATGTGTCTTACGCCTGTGCTTACATGGTGTATGAATCTTACCTTTACGATGAGGTCTCTTACGGTTACATTCCGGTGCCTCTTTGGATTCCTCAAACCCCAGTTGCTATAGGTGTCATTGCCTTAAATTTGGCCATATTGGATGCATTCATTACCGTCCTAAAGGGCAAAACACCTAACTACAGTGAGCACGAAGACACGCTTGCGCTGGAGGAAATCTAATGGATATGCTGTGGATTTCGATTCTCCTCGCCTTTGCTTTATTGGCACTATTATCACTGGGTGTTTGGGTATCCTTTACCCTGATCGCCATTGGTGGACTTGGACTGGTTTTATCTGAAAATTATCAAGTGGATCTTTTGTTTGCGACTTCCAGTTGGGGGGCCAGCACCGCTTGGTCATTAACCGCTTTGCCCCTGTTTATCTGGATGGGCGAAGTGTTATTTCGAACGCGTTTATCAGAAGACTTATTCAAAGGCTTATCTCCTTGGTTGAGCGGAGTACCAGGCAAGCTGTTACACGTCAATATTTTAAGCTGTGGCATTTTCGCCGCTGTGTCAGGTTCTTCCGCGGCGACTGCTGCTACTATTGGCCGTATGACCTTACCCGAACTGCGCAAACAAGGTTACAGTGAGCGGATGGCCATCGGCACCTTAGCCGGTTCGGGGACCTTAGGCTTGCTGATTCCCCCCTCTATCATTCTCATTGTCTATGGCGTCGCCGCCGAAGTGTCCATTGCTCGTTTGTTCATTGCTGGCGCCTTACCGGGTCTGTTACTGGTCAGTTTGTTTATGGGCTTTACCATGATGTGGGGCTATCTTCGCAAGGACGAACTGCCAAAGACCAGCAAGCAAGACACCAGTTGGTCTGCTCGCCTTAAAGCACTGCGTAAACTCTTACCTGTGGTCGGCTTAATTGGTTTCGTACTGGGGTCAATTTATGGCGGCATCACCACTCCGACAGAAGCCGCCGCCATCGGCGTCACAGGGGCCTTAGTGCTCGCAGCCGCAACCGGATCATTAAGTCGTAATAGTTTTATGAAAAGCTTACTTGGCGCGGTGAAAAGTTCCTGTATGATCGGCTTTATTCTGGTCGGCGCTCACTTCCTAACCTTGGCCATGGGCTTCCTAGGCATTCCTAAAGCCCTAGCATTATGGATTGGTGGACTTTCTTTATCACCAATGGAATTGATCCTTTACCTTACCCTGTTGTTTGTTGTTTTAGGGTGTTTCCTTGATGGAATCTCGGTTGTGGTACTAACGGTGGCGGTCGTTTTACCTATGGTCGAAGCGGCCAATATTGATCTACTTTGGTTCGGTATTTTCATTGTGTTGGTGGTCGAAATGTCGCAAATTACGCCTCCAGTCGGCTTTAATTTATTTGTCATTCAAGCCTTAACGGGGAAGAACATCCTTTACGTTGCTAAAGCCGCTCTGCCATTTTTCTTGTTAATTGGTGTGGCCATAGGTTTGATTAGCTTGTTCCCCGAAATTGTCACCTACTTACCTGCGACCATGTCGCAAAAGTAAATCTCTAAGGATCGATTAAAATGAAATTAAATTGTGATATGGGCGAAGCCTTCGGCGCTTGGAAAATGGGGCAAGATGATCACATCATGCCTTTCGTAGATCAAGCCAACATCGCTTGCGGTTTCCATGCATCCGATCCACACACCATGGCCAAAACCGTGGCCTTGGCAAAACAACATAATGTCACGATTGGGGCTCACCCGGCCTACCCAGACCTAGTCGGCTTTGGTCGCCGTAATATGGACATCGCGCCAGCCGAGTTAAAAGCCTTAATTCAATATCAAATTGGGGCATTGAACGGCATTTGTGCTGGTCAAAATACCCAAGTGACTTACGTTAAGCCTCACGGAGCTTTATATAACACCATGATGGCCGATTTCACTGTGCTAGACACGGTTATGCAGGCCGTCAGTGAATTGGATAACCGCTTAATCCTCATGGTCATGGCGGTTCCAGAAGCACCACAAATCAAACTCATGGCAGAAAAATATGCGCTAACCTTATGGTTTGAAGCGTTCGCAGACCGTTTGTATACTGACGAAGGTCGACTGACCCCACGCAAAGAGCCTGATGCCGTTCATGCCAGCTTTGAGAAAATTGAACAACAAGTGGTACAACTCTGTGAAACGGGCACGTTAACCACAGCTTCAGGCCAAGCTCTGCCGATTCATGCCGATACTATTTGTGTCCACGGCGATGGGGATCACGCGCTGGATGCAGTCACTCGTATCCGCACGTTAGTTAATGCCATTCATTCTGGAAACACGAAATAAATCATGATCCAAGCTGTTCTTCCCCCTTTACCTGACATTGATATGGTCAGTGATAATGCCTGTCTACTGACATTCAGTCAGACCATTAGCGAAGCCGTTTCGGATCGTATCGCCCATGTCAGCCACCAGCTTACGTCACTTTCTGGCATTATTGATTTAGTGCCATCCTACACAACGTTATTGGTGATATTTGATGGCGATCATTATGATCGTTTTGCAATTTGCAAAGCCATTCGTGACCGAATTGCTGACCCTGTCCCCAACACAAGTCAACAAACCGATGTCCGCGAGATTGTGATTCCAGTGTATTACGGTACCGAGGTAGGACCGGACTTAGACGACGTTGCCGCACACTGTGGGATGTCAAGTAATGAGGTCATTAAACAGCACAGCTCGAACCTTTATCGTGCCTATGCCATCGGCTTTACCCCAGGGTTTGCGTTTTTAGGCAATACGCCTGCAGCACTGCATATCGGTCGTAAAACCACCCCTCGTCTAAAAGTCCCCATTGGCAGTGTCGCCATTGCCGAAAACCAAACCGCCGTTTACCCAAGTGTGACACCGGGGGGCTGGCAGATAATAGGTCGTACGCCTATTCAATTGATCGATTGGGGAAGTGACAATTTGGCGCTGATTGCGATGGGGGACAAGGTTCGCTTTGAGCCCATATCACGACAAGATTTTTTAGCTCAAGGAGGCAAACTGGATGGCTTTTAAGGTTATCAAGCCCGGTATGCTGGCATTACTTCAGGATCTCGGTCGTCACGGTCATCAGGCCATTGGTTTGACCACCGGAGGGCCAATGGATGAATTGGCCTTTCGTTGGGGCAACGCTTTACTCGACAATGACGATAATACACAGCAGTTGGAAATTACGTTTGGCATGCTGTCTCTGGAAGCTCAAGCCGATACCAGCATTGCACTGACCGGCGCCGACTTAGCCGCCACCCTCAATGATAAAAGCCTCACACCTTGGCAAACCTATGCAGTTAAACAAGGGGACATTCTTTCATTCCAGCAGCCCGTATGGGGACTCCGCGCGTATCTATCGGTAAAAGGCGGCTTCCAAGCTGATACCACTCTTGGCAGTGTCGCGACTGTGATGCGTGAGAAAATTGGCGGTCTAACTGGAACAGGTGAAAAGCTTCAAAAGGGCGATGTCTTACCCTATCTCGCCAACCAAACCCATCAACCAAGATCGGTCCCTAGAGCGGCAATCCCAAATTACAGTCTGCGTGAAATCCCATTGATATTAGGTTATCAATATCAAAGCTTTTCAGATTTAGAAAGAGCTCACTTTTTTTCCAACGATTACACCATATCGCAAAACAGTGATCGCATGGGATATCGCTTAGAAGGTCATGCCATTATCAGCGAAACCCCTGGCATCATTTCAGAAGGCATTGCCTATGGTGCCGTACAGATCCCCAAAGACGGGCAACCCATTGTCTTATTAAGGGACCGTCAAACCATTGGTGGGTACCCTAAAATGGGTTGTGTGACTCGTTTTGGCGGTGGTCTATTGGCCCAGAAAAAACCGGGAGAACACATTCAATTCACCCCCATTACCGTCGACCAAGCAGAACATGAGCGTCACCTTCAAATGGCTCGACTGCAGCAATGGCGCTAAACTCGATCCGGACTTAAGCCGCTCTTTTACATTCTGTTTCAGTCGTGTAAAAGAGCGCAACATTCCTCATGTCTATCTTACATATCATGACAGATCTCTGTCTGAGAATTTCTCACTTATCGCTTACCCTTTATTAGGAAGGTATCAACAGTGAAATAACATTCTTGTCTCATATTTGACTATGTTTATTTCGACTTACGTTGAGAAAACCGTAACGCAGTAGATAAACCTAATAGAGTTAAGATAATGACAATGATAAACCGCATTGATTTAGAGGCTGCTCTGTCTAAGCCGAATTTGCTTTTAATTGATGATTCAAAAGAAGACATCAATTTACTGACTATGTGGCTCTATAGGGATCATCAAATCAGTGTGGCGGCCGATGTCGAAAATGCGTTGTCCATGTTAAACGAAGCCGATATTCCAAAACCGGATCTAATCCTGCTTAACGCGACCTCCGCGGACATTGAAATTGACCAACTTAGCCAACAATTAAACAAAGACCACACGACCAAACATGCTCCGGTTATTCTTATCGTTCATGATAATGACAAAGAAGAGGAAAATTTTAGAGAAGATAGCAACGCCGTGGATTACATCACCAAGCCTTTTCATCCCAAACAAGTTCTCGCACGTGTACGGACTCATGTCACATTACACAAGCAAAATCGTCAGCTTTTAAAACGGCTAAAACAACACACTAAAGACTTGCATAACAGTAAGATACAAGTCATCCAGCACCTGCATCGCGCAGGCAAACATAAGGATAACGAATCCCACGCTCATGTTATTCGAATGAGTCTGATCAGCAAGCTATTAGCCGAATATACTGAGCAAGATCAGGCTTGGGTAGAACGTATATTCCATGCCACCCCCATGCATGATGTCGGCAAAATTGGTGTGCCTGACAGCATACTTCACAAGACAGAAAATCTCACACCCGATGAAGTCCGAATCATGCAAGAACATACTCTCTTCGGGGCACAAATCCTTGAATCAGATAATGACCCCCTGTTACTCATGGCCAGTGTGATCGCCTTAACTCACCATGAAAAATGGGATGGTAGTGGCTACCCAAATGGCTTACAAACAGACCAAATTCCACTTGAGGGTCGTATTGTCGCCCTAGCCGATGCTCTGGATACCCTAATGTCACCAAGCCATGAAGAGGCAACTTGGACAGAACAACACATTGTCAACTATCTAATGGAACAAAAAGGTCAACATTTTGATCCAAATTTAACCGACATTGCCATCGAACAATTACCGCAAATCATTGAAATATTGGAACTTTATCCAGATCATGAAGACAACAACCAGCAATATAGTTTTTTTAAATCAACTCGCTAAATAATAACAATTTTATTAATAATTAATAATCTCCTACTATGGCTCTCGTTGGTAACGCAAACACTTATTAGGAGATACACAATGATCAACACTCAAATCAAACCATTCAATGCAACTGCTTTTAAAAACGGCGAATTCGTAGAAATCTCTGAAAAAGACGTACTAGGCAAATGGGCCGTGTTCTTCTTTTACCCTGCTGACTTCACTTTTGTCTGCCCAACGGAACTTGGTGACGTGGCTGACAAATACGAAGAACTGCAATCTCGTGGTGTTGAAGTATTCTCTGTTTCAACAGACACTCACTTCACTCACAAAGCATGGCACGACAGCTCTGACACCATTAGTAAAATCAACTACTACATGGTTGGCGACCAAACTGGCAACATCACCAACAACTTCAACGTCATGCGTGAAGGCCAAGGCCTTGCAGATCGTGCTACTTTCCTGATCGATCCAGAAGGCACTATCCAAGCGATGGAAATCACAGCGGAAGGTATTGGCCGTGACGCAGAAGACCTACTTCGCAAAGTAAAAGCAGCACAATACGTTGCCGCTCACCCAGGCGAAGTTTGCCCTGCTAAATGGAAAGAAGGCGAAGCAACATTGGCTCCTTCTCTAGACCTAGTCGGCAAAATCTAAGACGACTTCCCTGTAGTTGGGCGCGCCGCGCCCAACTTCGGGCTTTCACCAGATCTTGGATAACAGCCCTCAATAATTAAATTTCGGCACTCAATCCTCAAGCCTCGCTTGTTAGGAGTGGTTTTTTTCGCCCGAAATTTACGGTAATTCTCAATTTTAAACGGATTAGACACTATGTTAGACGCAAATATGAAACAACAATTGGGCACCTACCTTCAAAATATCGTTAATCCGATTGAGATTACTGTGTCCACTAATGGCAACGACAAATCAGCGGAATTACTTGCACTAGCGCAAGACATCGAGTCATTAAACAGCAGCAAAATCACTTTGATAACAGATGAAAATCCATCTGGTCGTGCGCCACAAATGGCCATTAGTCCTAAAGGCGAAGCACCTCGTGTTCGCTTTGCTGGTATCCCAATGGGACACGAATTTACGTCTCTAGTACTTGCCTTACTTCAAGCCGGTGGCCACCCTTCAAAAGCGGCGCAAGACACACTAGAGCAAATTAAAGGTTTGGACAGCGAACTGAACTTCGAGGTGTACATTTCCCTCTCTTGTCATAACTGCCCAGACGTCGTACAGGCCGTTAACCTAATGGCGGTCCTTAACCCGAAAATCACGGCCACCATGATCGACGGCGCACTCTTCCAAGGCGAAGTAGACGAGCGCAATATCATGGCCGTACCGTCGGTTTACCTAAACGGTGAGCACTTTGGACAAGGCCGCATGACCTTGGACGAGATTCTAAACAAGGTCGACACGGGGGCATCGGATAAGCAAGCCGCCGCCTTATCCGAAAAAGAAGCTTACGATGTTTTAATCGTTGGTGGAGGCCCAGCAGGTGCCGCTGCGGCAATCTATTCAGCACGTAAAGGCATACGTACCGGTGTGGTTGCAGAGCGCTTTGGTGGTCAAGTATCTGACACCATGGCCATTGAAAACTTTATTTCAGTCAAAGCCACCGACGGTCCTAAATTGGTCGCAGGGTTGGAACAACACGTTTTAGAATACGATGTTGACCTAATGAAAACTCAAAAAGCCGTTCGCTTAGAAAAGAAAGAATTTGTCGAAGTAGAACTGGAAAATGGCGCGATTCTTAAGAGTAAATCCGTTGTTCTAGCCACTGGTGCACGTTGGAGAGAAATGAACGTACCCGGCGAACAAGAGTACCGTGGCAAAGGCGTGGCTTACTGCCCACACTGTGACGGCCCATTGTTCAAAGGTAAGAAAACGGCGGTTATCGGTGGTGGTAACTCGGGAATTGAAGCGGCCATTGACCTAGCGGGTATCGTAGAACATGTCACTGTTCTGGAATTTGGTGACACACTACGTGCAGACGATGTATTGGTGAAAAAAGCGGAATCATTGCCAAACGTGTCCATCATTAAAAATGCCATGACGACCGAAGTATTGGGCGATGACGAACGCGTCATTGGCTTGAAATACACAGATCGCAAAACCGACGAGTCTCACTTGGTCGATGTGGCAGGTATCTTCGTACAGATTGGCTTGGTGCCAAACAGCGAATTCCTAAAAGATACGCTGGAACTGACCAACCGAGGAGAAATTGTGGTGAACGGACATGGTGAAACCTCATTACCCGGTGTCTTTGCCGCTGGGGATGTGACCACTGCACCTTACAAGCAAATCATCGTCTCCATGGGGTCCGGAGCAACGGCAGCACTTGGCGCATTTGATTACCTAATCCGCCACTAAGTGGAGTAGGTCATCACCTGACTGAGCGGTATTCCCTTCCCACTGCTCAGTCGCTACTCACTTCTGTTTTCGCCTCTTGTGGTCTTGCACCTCAAGAGGCTTTTTCTGATCTAGACATTAGCGAATATTAAGGGTTTTGAGCTCTTTATCTTTATACTGGATCTGATCCAATCTAGCGACTAAACGCTTTCACCAAAGCCCATAAACCAAAACCATTGATAATCAGGTTAATCCCTACAATGACGCTTAAAAAGATTGGCGCGTTTTTTGGTAAATCCCATAACATAAGTAAGGCCATGGCGAGAGATAAGACAGCCGACACCGCAACCATAGCACGATAACTGCCGGTTAATTTTCCTGTAAACAGGCGAATGAGTTTCACCACACCATCCACACCAAAAATGACCGCCATGATTAAGCCTAAGCTAATCACGCCGCTAAGAGGATTGCTTAACAAGATAAACGCAATGAGCGCGAAGATAAGACCATTCACCAAATCGTAAGCCACGCCGCGCCAATGGCGTATAAAGAAGGCATGAGCAAAGCTGGTCACAGCTGCTATAAACAATGTCCAACCTAGAATGGTTTCAATGCCAAGGGCAAACGCGGTGGGCGCGATTAAAGCATAAAGCCCCAATACAATAAAAACACCTGCAATGATTTTCAGCACGGTTTGATGTTTTTGAATGGCCTGTTTAAGCAGTTCGCTTGGCGAATGAAAATCGACTGACATGGTAAATTCCTTCTTTCGTTTAGACATCAATGCATTAAGTTGACTAACATCCAGTCTAACAAGGCATGTAAAGTATGGCTATGTGGTGCCAAGCAGGAATCGTTGAAACTTTATGGATCAATTTAGACCCCTTTTGTAGTCGGTTCATTTTTATGGTTTTTTTACGCTTGTCGCCAGCTCAACAAATGCACTGATGGCGCTGGTAGGGTTGTCTTTTCGGGCGACTAAATAGGTCGTTGCTTGAGCAATATCATCATCAACTTGACGATAAGCTAAGCCATCCGTTTTATGCAATGCCAGCAAAGACTTAGGCACCATACCTATTCCCATGCCTGCAATCACACAACCAAGCATGGTGTAGTGACTGGGTATTTCAATCACGCGTTCACAGGTTCGCGCTTGTCGTTTCAACCATTTTTCCAAACGATGGCGATAGGAACAGCCTTTGTTATAGCCCACCATAGTTAAAGTATTAGGCAATTCTTCTCGTGCTAGCCAAGCTTCAGGCATGATCAAAACCAGCTCTTCTTCATAGCAAGGGTGACAGATCAATCTCGGATCGTCAGGTGGATCAGACACCATGGCCAAGTCTAATTCGCCTTCCAACACCTTTTCAATCAATGGCATGGACGCCGAGGTCATTAACTCAATTTGAACTTGTGGGTAGGTTGTATGGTAATCCGTTAATAAGCTTGGCAAACGCGAAGCCGCGCTACTTTCCATGGAGCCTAAGCGAAACAACCCTGAGGGTTCTTGATGCGTCAATTCGGCGATCGCTTGTTTTTGTAACTGCAGTATTTTATCGGTGTAATCCAACAATCTAAGACCAGCCGATGTCACCGAAAGTCGGTTGTGTTCGCGTAAAAATAGGTTCACATTCAGTTCAGCTTCTAACTTTTTCAGTCGTGCCGTAACGTTAGACGGTACCCGATGCAATGCCTCTGCGGCACGCGTTACCCCTTTATGTTCAACCACGGCTTTAAAAACAATTAAATCTGAAATATCCACACAACACCTAATTCAATCTATTTGATTCATTTTAAATGAACGATATGTTCTTTATTATTCATTATTAATGAAATGTAGCATAGCCTAAACTGATTAAAAGACAAACAGAAAAGGCATCCTCATGAGCAACTCCCACTCGAACACCCTACCCATTACAGGTATTAGCTATGCACTCGCGGCAGTGGTGATATGGACTGGCTTTATCTTGGTCTCTAAAGCGGGATCACTGGCCGCACTGGCACTACCCGATATGATGATGGTTCGCTTCGGCACCGCCTTTGTCTTATTTTTCCCCTTTATTTGGCAACATCGCCACACCATTCTTCAGTGGCGTATGCTGGTGTTAGGCAGCATTGGTGGACTCGCTTATGCTTTATCTGTATTCAATGGTTTTGACCATGCCCCCGCCACTCATGCGGCATTATTGCTGCCTGGTTTAATGCCAATCATGATTGCCGTATTTGCTTTCTTCCTGGCGAATGAGCGTCACAATCACGTCGCTTGGTTCGGCATTATGCTCAGTAGTTTAGGCATTGTGGCGCTCATCTCTGAAACCCTAATAACTGGGGCATCTTATTGGCTTGGTGATGCAAGCTTTATCCTAGCCTGTATGTTCTGGGGCATTTTTACCGTGCTATTACGTCGCTGGAAATTTGCTCCTTGGCAAGCAACACTAGGCATCATTGCAGTGACAACGGGTTTATTCGCCCCCATTTATGCTTTGTTTCTACCTCATCAGATAGGTCAGGCCTCTTGGGAAATGATTAGCCTACAAGCGTTTTATCAAGGTGTGATGGCAACCACAGTTCAAATGGTTTGCTATGGACGAGCGGTTCACTTAATCGGTGCGACCAGAATGGGTAGCCTAATGGCATTAGTACCGGTATTTGCCAGTACCTTGGCAGTCCCCTTGTTTGGCGAAAGTTGGAGCTTAGGCTTAACCATTGCCCTAATCTGTATTTTACTAGGAACACTTGTTGGAAATGTTTCAACTCATTTACTACGCCGTAAATTTGTTAGTAAATATATTGCCTAGCACCTTTATGCCAAATTACTGGTGACTAAAGCACAATGGATAAAACACAGAGAGTGCTAGACAATGAAGGACTTATAATAAGCGGCAGAACTCAGTCACTAAGCGCCTTTATTGAGCAAAGGCGCGTTTTAGGAAATCGATCACAGGTGCCACTTCGGCATCAAACTTGTCACCGCCATGACGACCACCTTCCACCAAACGAAGCTCAACGGATGTTACCCCTGAACGACCTTCCATCACGGAATACAATCTTTTTGATTGCAGGGGCGAAACAACGAAGTCACTTGTACCATGCACCAACAAAGTCGGCGGAATGCTCGCATCCTCTGGCATGCCTTGTAAAAATATCAGTGGGCTGGCGGCATCGGCCAAAGCTTTATTTTCAGTCACTGTTGCTCCAACCAATATGGATTCTGGTGTTGGCTCTTCGTCCATGCCTTTGCGATCCGTTACGTCATCCTGCTCTCTATCCGTTGCTATGTGATATAAATCGGACGGCGCATACCATGACACTATCGCTTTTAATTGTGTAGCAGACGACTGAGCCTGGTCGAAACCTGACCACAATGCTAAATGAGCGCCTGAGGATTGCCCCCAAACGGCCACCTTACTTCCATCATAGCCATATTGATCTGCGTTATTCCGAATAAAGTCGAATGCGGCTCTCAGATCATTCAATTGCGTTGGCCAGGTTGCTTGTGTGCTGTATGTGTAGTTAATAGACACTAACGCCATACCTGCTTTCATCAATTGATTTACACGATCATAGAGCTCAATTTGAGACTTATCATTACGGAACCAACGACCCCCATGAATGAAGACAACAACAGGAGGATTCGACACATTATCAGGCAAATACACATCCAACTGATTACGCTCCCGATCTCCATAGCGAACATCTTTTATCATCTCTACCGCATGCACCGATGTTGATAGCATCCCCAAAACCACAAATCCTAACGTTAATTTTTTAAACATGACGGCCAATGTCATTCTAATCCCCTTTAATACGATCAATATACGACTCATTAATATTCATGAATAAATGAAGTCTAGATCATCATACGCCGTAATTATTCAATAAATACGCATATCACACTTCTAAATACGCAACAGTGCGTTGTCATTCTCCGAACTCAAGTTAACGCAAAGAATTTTAGAAAATAACCTTCGCAATTGATAATGATTATTAATACTATAACAGTTATCTGTTGCTGGCTTTGCTGGCACTACCTTGTTAGGAGAAAGCACCGTGTCTTTTCATTCTGTTGAGCAAATTGCGACGTTTGAACAATTTAACTTAGATTTCGATCCATCAAGCTGGGTCCGGACAGTTAACCATCATTTTGATGAAGACACTTCCATTGTGAATGTTCACCAACCGGGCCTGTATATTTCCATGATAGGAAAGTGTCAGTGCCAAACATTGAACAAAGGCATGGACAGACAAAAGGACTACAGTCATAACTACATGGTAGCGTTAGTTGACGAATCGTGCCCTTCCTACATGAACTTCCCAAGCGACAGCACCTGGCAAACCTTTTCCATTCACTTGTCTTTAGAGCACCTAGGACAAAGGAGCATACTGCCTGAATTAACCAGCAATGTGCCGCATAATGTTCCTCAAGTACGATTAGCAGAAGCGGGTCCAATTCCAGTGGACATCCTTCAATGCTGCGAAGCGGTATGGAACTGTGATTTACAAGGGTTTGAGCGCGAGCTTTTTATTAAAGCCAAAGCCCAAGAAGTGCTGGCATTGTTTCTTCACCAACACCGTCTAAAAAGCCAAGCTACTCAGAATATTCGAATCGATCAATTAAATCACGCCTTAAACCACATACAAATGAACTTGCAACTGGACTGGCCCCTGTCGGCCGTAGCTCGTCTCGCAGGCAGCAATCGCACTTATGTTAAACAAGACATCAAACAGTTACTGGGCATGAGCTTTCGCGATTGGCTACGTAAAACTCGTATCGAAACCGCTCAAAAGCGACTCGGCAGCAGCCAACCTATTACCGATATCGCTCACGATATCGGCTTCAAAAGCCAAGCACATTTCGCCACCCTGTTTAAAAGCGAGGTGGGCGTTACCCCAAGTGAATATCGCCAATCTCTGAGCATACGACACTCAGCTTAGCCATTTTTTCCGTTTTCAAAAGTGACATGTCTGCTTTCGAAAGAAGGCTCTCTCTTTCCTCGATAGACTCTTTAAACCGTCTTAGCAGGTCTGTTTCTTTTTCACAAAAGCTTACTTCGACAGTTAACCCCTTATGCAAACGACATTGACGTCGCTCACTTGCGTCTTAATGATCCGCATAAGATGACCTTTAGGATTTACCCATGAAAAACAGCCATTACCCCTGGTTCATGATAGCCAGCACCTATGTGACGCAATACATAGGAGTCGCCTTTATTCTCTCAGCGGCCGTTGCTATCCTGCGTCAGCAGGGCGCTGAACTGGATCAGTTAGCCCTATTAAACCTCGCTGTACTGCCTCTTGCCGGGAAGATTTTCTATGCCCCGATAATTGATAAATTTCACGTAAACTTACGATATATATGTTTAGTAAATCTACAAGGTAGATACCAAAGTTGGCTCATACTCGCTCAAGGGGGCATGACATTACTGCTTGTCTTAGCGGGCGCTTTAGACTTCGAAACGCAATTTAGCGGGATATTGTTGGTGTTGGCCTGCTATGTTTTTTTCATGAGCATTCAAGATGTCTCAATTGATGGTCTCTCCTGCAAATTGTTTGATGCAGACACCCGTAAGTTTGCGAACAGTGTTCAATTCTCAGGAAACTTACTCGGCAACATCATTGGTGGTGGCTTGATTCTAATGTTTTACCCTTGGTTAGGATGGCAAGGATCTTTATGGTTGTTGGCCGGTTTGACCGCCCTATCACTTGTGCAAATGCTGTTTTTCAAAGAGCCAGATCACGCTGCAGAACCAAGACCATACAACGAAAGCGACCAATACCTTCTTAAAGACATTAAAGAGTTCATTCTAAAGCACAAACCTTGGTTTCTAATATTAGGTCTGTATCCGATTGGCTCAACCTGTGGATTCGCGTTACTAAACCCTCTTCTTGTCGATCAAGGCTGGCCACTCGATGACATTGGCTTCGTGATGAAAATTTACGGTTCTATCGTAGGACTCTTTTCAGCGCTACTCGCCACACCACTCATCAATCAAATTGGGCGCTTAAATGCTCTGGTCATGGTGACGTTTATACAATTCACCTCCCTGATTTTTGTGCTGTTCTTAACACTAGGTGCCACCAGTAAAGGCATGGTTTATGCAGCCATTACCTTACATTTCATCAGCTTCCCCGCGATGTTGGTTGTGTCTTCCACCATCATGATGGACAAAGCAGCCCTCACGCTAAGAAAAGCGACTTTTTTCACGCTTCAGTTCAGCGTGGCATCCCTACTTGGTTTTGCCTATTCCGCGGCAAGCTTAGCACTAGCAAAACACCTGCAGTACAGCAGTGTTGTCGCTGGCGGCGCCGTCATCACCCTACTGATTGCCTGCGTGATTCGCCCATTATTAAAACGAAGCCAAATACAGGCTTTGCCACCTCACCGTCATGCCATACGTTAGCCATATCATAATAAGGAAAGATTCAATGTCGAATAGAATAAAAATACGCGCTCACAGCTCTTACAAGCTCTCCGTGGTCGCCTTGTCTATTATGAGTGCCATGATGACCCAGCCACTGTTCGCGGCTGAAGTTGATCTCGATACCATAGTCATCACAGGCGAAAAAATGGATAAGACGCTGAAAGACACCATCACAGCCGTCACAGTGATGACATCTGACGAGCTTGAAACAGGCGAAACCAAGCAGGCAAAAGACATAGCAACACAAGCGCCCAATGTTATTCCTGGGTCCTTTGGCAACATTAACATACGAGGTATTTCGGGCGGTGGCGCGGCAACCGGTGGTCTAGCTTTAATAACCGGCTCTCGTGCTCGAGTCGCTACCGTAGTTGACGGTATGTCACAAGACTGGTCCGGATACAACTTTTCGCCTATTGGTTTATGGGACGCTCAGCAAGTGGAAGTCTTACGTGGGCCACAATCAACAGCACAAGGCGCGAGTGCGATCGCCGGCGCCCTTGTCATCAATACCAATGACCCGACCTTTGAAAACGACGCCGCGGTTCAAGTCGGTTTAGAAAGCTACAAAAACGGCAATCTGAAATACAATCTAGCCGCCATGACATCTGGGGCCATTATGGAAGATGAGTTGGCGTATCGCATCGCCATGGATGAAACCAAAGGAGAAGGTTGGCTAAACTATGATACCAATGGGTATGATGACACGCCGAACTTAAGTGAATCTGAGAGTCTAAATATCCGAGGTAAACTCCTGTGGCAGCCTGCTAGCCTGCCTGAACTCTCTGCCAAGCTGACCGTCAATCATCATAAAAACAAGGGTGAACACATTCGCTTCGCCAGTAATACAGAAGAGGGAATAGATAGCCAAACACTTACCTTGGGCAGCGGAACCATCTCTCGCCAACAAGATTCAACGGACAAATCCATTGCCCTTGATGTGGACTACCAACTCAAAAGCGGCCTCACCAACTCACTGCACGTCAGCCATAGTAACTCGGATTTATACGCAGATGGCTATTCTGTGGCTACGGCTACCAACACATATGACATTCAACAAGACACTAGCTCGTTAGAAAACCGACTGATCTTTAACGATCAAGAATCTAACTGGGCCGGTGTATTAGGACTTTATGCTTCTAGCAAGGATTCTGTGATTGACGCCACACAAGGTATCTTGAACATAGATACTCGCTACACGACAAATACCACCGCGGCCTATGGCGAAACGACGTATGCCTTATCCAACCTGACTCAGGCCAGTCTAGGGTTGCGCATCGAACACGAAGACGTTGATAAAACCGGTTCATTTTTTGGACGCAGCGATGTAAATCAAGACCTAGACCAGACCCACTACCTACCTAAGATCGGTCTCACTCACGCGATGTCAGACTCAACCACGCTTGGGGCGAGCATTCGCAAAGGCTATAGCCCTTCTGGTACTGGCATTAACACATCGACAAATGAAGCATATGAATTCGACAGTGAAACCGTGACCGCCTATGAAGTCAGCAGTAAGAGCGTCTTCGACAATGGCACACGAATAAGCGCCAACCTTTTCTACAATGACTATACGGACTATCAAGCGGCAAGTGGTTTTACCGTCGTCAATGTCGAAGCCGCTCATACTTATGGCGTCGAACTGGAAACCAGCACTTGGCTGACAAACGACGTAGAATTACACGGTTCTATTGGTTTATTACGCACTGAAATCGATAAAAATGATGGCAATAAAGGCAATCAGTTATCAGGTGCTCCAGAAACAAACATTGGCTTAGGCTTCACACAATACGTAGGCGACAATTGGTCATTCGGTGGCGATGCAAATTATGTTGGTCAATATTACTCCACCCTTGATAACAGTGCCGACAGCGAAGTCGGCAATCACACTGTTTTTGATGCTCGCGCTCAATATCTCTTAGGTGATTTGACCATCACTGGCTATGTTAAAAACCTCACGAACGAAGACCTAGTGTATTACCGTGAAGGCACCGTCGCGACAGTAGGGCAAACTCGTACAATTGGCATCAGTGCCCTGTACCATTTGTAGTATCCAAGCGTCTGCCACTAAGACATAACTCACCATAGGGGCTTGCTTACCCCTATGGCTATTTAAATTTTTCGCCACCAGCTCACCAGAGGTAACATGGCATCACGTTCCCCCATCCAAGACTCAGATCACAAACTCGATATACTTGAACACGTTAATCAAGATCACAGTGAAGAAGTATTGGCCATTGCCGAAAGCCATCTAAACGGCTCATTCAAGATAGTGTCGGCCAAGATAGTGGATCTCTTTGAAGAAGGGGTTTTAATTCAAGCTAGCACATTGGATGAGAAAACGTCTGAGAGCAACACCTCAGATAATCATCAAGATGTTTTCGCTCCTTTTGTCATTAACGGTAGCTTAGAAGATAAAATTTTATACCTTGCCTATGCCGCGATTGTGAAACAAGGCCGTGATTTTAGCGGCACTGGAAAACGCTTTTTCGAAGTCATTAATACGCAGAATATCACACGAAATATCACACGATTAACGCTGCAATCTTCAACGCCATTACCAGATTACTACCCAGGTCATGCCTTTGCTTTTGTGTTAAAAAGTTTGCAGAAGCGACCGGAATTCGTGGCATCCCCACAGAATAAAAAATCCTGGCAGAAAAACCTATTTGATCGCGTCTTTATCTGGTTAATGAAACATCTGTCCAATAAACAGCGTCAAAAACTCCTGATGAGCGCCAACAAAGACGTTCGCCTTTACACGCTTCGTAAAGCTTGGCAATCAGAAGCGTCTGACTTTATCGATCAAGCTCATGTTGATATTTTTACCCATGACAACACGCTAGGCAGTCAATGGGCAAACAGCCTTAACAAAGGTGACATTATTTCCAGTCGCTCGGAAGCCAAAGACAAACACCCACATTTGCATCAAGGCCAAGCGTTACTCATCGCAGACGAAACCGCCTACCCAGCCCTTGCCGGTATTTTAGAGCAATGGCAAAACCCCATCGCACCTTACATCATCTTACTCAGCGAGAAAGAATCGGAACAAGCTTATTTCAGCCACACAGACTTGCCAAATGACGCTCAAATAGAACGCATTGTTTGCGCCCCTCAACAACAAGGGAAGAAAGTGTTAACGGTTCTGGAGAAAATCACTGAGATTGATGCGGTTTGGGGAGCGTTTGAGTCCGACTCCGCCAAACAAGTTCGTCACTTTTTACGCAACGAGCGAAAAGTCATGGGAAGGAACAACCACACCAAAGCGTATTGGCGCTTAAACACTAAACGCTAAACTGACAGGATTCATCGTTCGCCGCTCATTAGAAAATTAACCCAGCGTTTTTCCAACCAATAAATAGCATGCCAAATGGGGCTCTATCGGCGCTAAGCTGGATTTGACCCCAAAAGGTTCGAACACCTTATTAATCATGGCTTGTGCTGGGCTGCCTTTGTCTAACTCAATGTCCGTTAAGCTACGACGACTCACACCCACTTGATCAGCAAACTCACCTTGAGAGATCCCAAGAAATTGCTTACGCAGATACTTCAGTAGCTGCCCCTGAGTCAGCTCTCCCAGCATGTGTTGCCTAAGAAGATCAATGAGCAAATTCTGTTTCTGCTCGTCTGTCAAAGTCGATTTCACGATAAGCCTCCAATGCGCAATATCATGCTCAAAATATAGTCTACATTGGATGAATGGGAAAATAATTACTCATTTTATTCTGCAGAAACAAAAAATGAGCATTATTATGCTCATTTTTCAGTATTCACAAGAGACGTTTCCCAGCTCTTTTTCCGTCCGGAGACTAGGCTGACGCTTTTTTCACAAATTGGGACTTCAGCATCATGTCACCAGCACCATCCACTTTACAGTCAATGTCGTGATCGCCATCAACCAAGCGTTTAATCGTTGCTTTAGTGCCAATCTTAAGGACTTGTGAAGACCCTTTCACTTTTAAGTCTTTTGCTAGCGTGACCTTGTCCCCTTCTTGCAACTGTTTACCGCTGGCATCTTTAATGATCAATGCCTCTTCGTCCACTTCCACTTCATTGGGATTCCATTCATGGGCACATTCAGGGCAAATCAACATTGCCTGATCTTCATAAACATACTCAGAATTACATTTAGGACAATTTGGAAGACTCATATTGGTTAAGACCTTTCGTTCAACATAATAAATTTCGCCGCATTATAACCCCATTTTTACTAAGGTTTTTGTTTGTCGGCAAAAATTCCTTTTTTTATGCGTAACCATCCTAGAAAGCAATCCAAATAAGCCGACGTTGCGTATCGAAATAAAGCGATCCGATCAATGAGGGTGTGTGATGAAAATGGGATTGGTATGGTTCGGTAATGACCTGCGTTGTACCGACCAACAAATGTTATGGCGTGCGGCCCAGGAAGTGGATCAGCTTATTTGCCTATATTGCGATGAACCGGAACACACACGCCCCAGTCGGTATGCGACACAAGGCATGTCAGACAACAGACGCCAATTCCTCTATCAAGGGTTAGACAGTCTTGCACAGCAGCTCGATTCATTGGGTCATCCCCTGTTTGTGAGTCAATTAGACGCCATTAACAGCCTGACATTATTGCTTAATGAGTTGCCTATTTCACATATTTACATGAATCATCGGGCAGGCTGGAATGAACAAGAGTCCCTACGCCATTTGACAAGTCAGTTCTCGGATGTACGCTTTCACATTGATCATGGACAGTCACTGTTTGAAGCTTGGCGACTGCCTTTTAACATCACAGAGTTGCCAGATACCTTTTCAAAGTTTCGCCGCCAAATTACGTCTTTAAACATCACAGAGCCGTTGCCGAGCATTCTGCAATTACCGCTCCCTGTCCACTGTTCGCTCACCCAGATACAGGCTTGGCAAATTCGCCCAGTCACAACTGAATCACTCTTTACTGGTGGCGAAAAAGCCGCGCAACAGCAATTGAAGTACTACTTCAACAGCAACTTACCACGCCATTACAAGCAGGTACGCAATGCATTAGCTGGTTGGGAGAACTCCACCAAATTTTCTGCTTGGCTAGCGCAAGGCAGCTTGTCACCGAAACAGGTAATCGCTGCGTTAACAAAGTACGAAGCCGAACAAGGCGCGAATGAATCGACTGACTGGATCTATTTCGAGCTGCTCTGGCGCGAATATTTTCATTGGTACGCCACCTGTCATGGTCGCGCCTTGTTCACGGTAAATGGGCTCACCGCTACAGCGCATCATTTAAGTTTTTACCCAGAGCGTTTTCGCAAATGGTGTCGAGGCAATACCCCCTATCCGCTTGTCAATGCCTGTATGAAACAGTTAAACCAAACTGGCTACATGAGTAATCGTGGGCGTCAGATTGCCGCCAGTTGTTTGATTTACGAATTGGGCATTGATTGGCGCTATGGCGCCGCTTACTTTGAAGAGCAATTAATCGACTATGACGTTGGTTCAAACTGGGGAAATTGGCAATACATCGCAGGTGTCGGTGCTGATCCTAGAGGAGGCCGCCATTTTGATTTGGAGAAACAAACCCAGCTCTATGATCCGAACCATGCTTTTATTGATCAATGGCAAGGGGCAGATTTTGACCCTCAGCTGGATTCAGTCGATGCCGCAGATTGGCCAGTCTACCCTCACTCATGAACCAATATCATACTCTCCGTTTTTTATTGGGTGATCAGCTCAACGCCAGTCATTCTTGGTTCCATCAACAAGATGCGGGGGTATTGTACCTTATTGCCGAATTGCCTTCCGAAACGAGCTACGTCAAACACCATATACAAAAGCTGTGTGCTTTTTTTCTCGCCATGGAAGGCTTTGCTAAAGCCCTCCAAAGTGCAGGTCACGAGGTTCAATACCTAACCCTTGATGAAACACAGGATTGCACGATCAATGACATTTTAACGTCTCTCGCCAATGATATTGGGGCACAGAAAATTGAGCTTCAAAGACCAGACGAATATCGACTACTGACGGTTTTTAAGGCATTCGTCGAGACCAGTGAATTAACCGTCAGCATGTGTGATACCGAACATTTTTTATTACCCTTTGACGAAATCCCACAGCACTTTAAAGAAAAACACAGCGTTCGTATGGAACATTTTTATCGCAAAATGCGCCAACGCTTTGACATTTTAATGAACGAAGAAGGTCAGCCCGAAGGAGGAAAATGGAATTACGACGCTAGCAATCGTCAAAAACTCAAAACCGACGATTTAAGCAGTATCCCTCAACCACTGTGTTTTCAACACGATATTAAAGGCCTATTGGCTCGCCTCAAAAGACACCATATAGTGGCCATTGGGCATGTTGGGGAAAGCTTAAGCTGGCCCATCACAAGACGCGAAGCCCATCAACTATTAGGGTACTTTTGTGATCGCTTATTGGTCAATTTCGGTCGTTTCCAAGATGCCATGACCAGCCAATCTGAACACGCTTGGAGCCTATACCACTCGCGTCTATCCTTTGCCCTAAACTGTAAACTGATCTCCCCCATGCAAGTCATTCAGACTGCCATAGCCAGCTATCGGCAGAACGATCAAATCGACCTTGCTCAAATAGAGGGATTCGTTCGACAAATTCTTGGTTGGCGAGAATACGTACGCGGTATGTATTGGATCAATATGCCGGACTACCATCATCAAAACGCCTTGCAGGCCAACCGTGATTTACCTGAGTATTTTTGGACGGGTGAAACCAAAATGAATTGTTTGGCCAATGCCATTGGTCAATCTTTGGAATTTGCTTATGCACACCATATTCAACGCTTAATGATTACGGGGAATTTTGCGCTCTTAACCGGCATTGAGCCAAAACAAGTCGATGAATGGTATTTGGGAATTTATGTTGATGCCATTGAATGGGTTGAATTGCCCAATACTCGTGGCATGAGCCAATTCGCAGACGGGGGTTGGGTCGCCTCCAAACCCTATGCGGCAAGTGGCCGCTATGTACAGAAAATGAGTGACTACTGTGGTTCTTGCCATTACAAGGTGAAGGACAAAACAGGCGAGCAAGCCTGCCCACTCAACAGCTTATATTGGCGATTTATGATGAAACACAGAGATTGGCTGGCGAAGAATCCGCGCATCAGCATGATTTACGGCAATTGGGACAAACAAAGCTCAGCACAACAACACGCCGTGCTGGAAAGAGCAGAATGGTGTTTGACCCACATCGAAAGTTTATGAGCTTCTAGCCAAACTGGTTAACGGATAATTCAACTATCAGGTCGCTACTGATGCCCTCCAGAGCGTCCTCCAACTCAGATAATGGCAAATCCGCAGGCACCGACAATACCATTTCGGTCTTAAACAACATCTCCGAACTCATGGCGGCGGGTTCACAGCTTGTGGTTAACTCTTTCACATTCACCATCAAAGAGTGCAGCACTTGAGACACTTCATTCACAATACCGGCTCGATCATTACCCACTACAGACAGTGACAGAGTTGAGCCTTCCACGGCTTTTTCAACGGCCATTTCGACCGTGACATGAAGCCCTAAACTGACCAAACCGTGTAGGGCTTCTATTAAGCCTTGTTGCTCAGCAGGGGGAACCGAAACCGTCAAAATGCCAGCAAATTTATCCGCCAAATGAGCCATTCGACTTTCCAGCCAATTCCCTTGATGACGAGCAATCACGTCAGATAAACACTCAACGATGCCCGGTTTGTCTTCTCCAATAAAACTCAATACAAGATGTTGCGACATGTTCGTCTCCGTTGACTATGAATCAGTTACATAAAAGGCTTTCCTTAGCATAGGCGAAAGTCTCTGTTTCGCCATCACCCAGCACCTTTGGCGCGTTCTTGTCGATGAAAAAACCAAAAACCTAATAGGGCAGCTAAGGCTCCTGATACCCCACACAATAGGATCGAAGCTCTCGCACCATAATGATCCGCCATAAAACCAACAATAGGCGCTCCTAAAGCAGTGCCACCCATCGCAATGGCCAACACCACCGCCATCACACGACCACGATACACTTTTTCTGTGGCAAGCTGCATGTACGAGGCCGTAGAAGTCGTAAATAGCTGAGCGCCCAAACCAAGTGTAATCAGCATAATGGCAAACAGCCAAAAGCTTGAGCTCAAAGCAACGGCAAAGCAACTCACGGCATAAAACCCTGCCACATAAATCATAAAATGGAACGATGGTGAAGATTTACGACTCGCCGTTACAATCGCCCCAGTAATGGATCCGATCGCCATCATGGACACAAGAAAACCATATTGATCTGCCTGCCCTTCAAATACCTGTACAGTCATAGACGATAAATACACCGGAAAGTTCATACCAAAACAACAAATTAAAAACGACATGATGCAGATCACCGTCATTTCTCGGTGATGCCAGATGTATCGAAATCCATCTAAAAATTTCGCTAAATCTGGGCCAGGCGGACCTTGCTCAGCTTCAACTTTTGGTAAGCGACGTTTCAATAAAAACAAGGCCGTTAACAAGGGTAAAAAAGACACCACATTGATCATAAAGACCCAACCACTGCCCACCAAAGCGATTAAGATCCCCGCAACAGCGGGCCCAACTAAACGCGCACTGTTAAAAGAAACCGCATTTAATCCAACCGCATTAGACAACTCTTTTTCACTGACAATGTCGGAAACAAACGCATGACGAGCCGGCGCATCAAATGCCGCCACACACCCTAAGCCAAGTGCACAAAGACATACCTGCCACAACTCTACTTGTGCAGACAAAACCAATACACCGAGAACAAGTGCCAGTATTGCCATTAAGGATTGCGTCACAAACAACAGTTTCCGACGTTCTACTCGATCGGCCGTCCAGCCCGTGATGGGCAATAAAAAGATTTGGGGCGCAAATTGCAGAAACACCACTAAACCTACCGCCGCGGCATTGTTATCAGATAACTCTGAGATCACCAGCCAATCTTGCGCCGTCCGCTGTAACCAACCACCAATATTAGAAATGACCGCGCCACTGAACCAAAGGCGATAATTAGGATTAGCAAGGGATCGAAAGGTATTGGGCAAATGGTTCTCCTGAGAATCGCGCACTGTAATCGACAAGAGACTAAGCAGAGCACATTCAACAACACAAGAAAAGGCAGCTTATGCTCCCTTCGTCAATATCCTGAGAACTTACGCTTTATCTTCAGACAAACAAGCCGCCGTAAACAAAGCGTCCGTTGACTTGTTCAAAGCCGTTTCCACCGGATATCAGTGTTCTTTTCTTTGGCTTCCTCACTTTGTCCATAAAGTACATATTGAACTCCTGATAGAAAAGCCCCATATCGAGAGAATCAAAAACATTTCCATTAAGGATGTCTCATGTCAAATTTGTTAGACAAATTGAACTGGCGCTATGCCACCAAAAAAATGAACCCAAACAAGGCAGTAGAACAAGAGAAAGTCGATCGTATTCTAGAAGCGGTTCGCCTAACGGCGACGTCCAGTGGTTTACAACCTTATGAAGTCATCGTCGTGACCAATAACGAACTGCGTGAACAAATCGTGCCACACGCGTGGAATCAAGCTCAAATTACCGATGGCTCTCATCTACTTGTCTTCGCGGCATGGGACAACTACACAGAAGGTCGCATCAACGAAATGTTTGACCTAGTGAACGATGAACGCGGTTTTAAAAGCGAAGGCTGGGAAAACTACCGTCAAATGCTATTAAACGCATACCCTACTCGTGATGCAGAAACCAACTACCAACACGCCGCTCGTCAAGCTTACATAGGTTTAGGGACGGCTTTGATTGCCGCCGCTGAAGAAGGGGTTGATAGCACGCCAATGGAAGGTTTCGACCCAGCGAAAGTGGACGAAATTTTGGGATTAACAGAACGCGGCTTGCGCTCTGTCATCCTGTTACCTTTAGGTTACCGTGCCGACGATGGCGATTGGCTTAAAGATTTGAAAAAAGTACGCCGCAGCAAAGACAATTTTGTGACTGAGATGAAGTAATCAAACTCTGTGAAAACATATCTAAAGCGCCGACCCTGAGTCGGCGTTTTTATTGATACCGTTAATACACAAAAATAACATGGAACCCTTTTTTATCTGAGCACTCTAATGAATCAGCTATCAGGAGATTTCAATGTATAAACACTGTGGATTTATATTGTTAACAGGGTTACTCAGTGCTTGTTCTAGTGACGGTTGGAAAACCGCTAGCCGCGAACCTGCTGGCATCGCGCCATCGCCAGAGCAGGAAAAGCAAGCGGTCATTGAAGTTTATGCCGCCGATGCTTATAGCTGGCGAGGTTGGTTCGCCGTGCACACCTGGATCGCCACGAAAGATGTCAATGCGGCACAATATCAAGTTTATGAAGTCGTTGGCTGGCGCGTCAATCGAGGGCTACCAGCGTTATCCCATTATCAAACGCCGACACCGGATCGTTATTGGTTTGGTGCCAAACCTGAAAAACTACTTTCCATCACAGGGGCAAAAGCACAGTCTCTGATTCCCGATATAGAGCAAGCAGTTAAGCGTTACCCCTGGGCAAATCATTACAAAGTCTTTCCTGGCCCAAACAGCAATACCTTTCCTGCTTGGGTTGGTCAGCAAGTACCAGAACTTGGACTCAAACTCCCCTTTAGCGCCATCGGCAGCGGTTATGCCAACAAGGATACTCAGTAACCTCAGGCACAAAAAAACGGACCCGAAGGGATCCGTTTTATCTTCTATGAACAACCATTAATGTTTCGTTGAGCCTGGGTTTGGTATGAAATTAATGACCATTTCTTCTGCTTGTGGCGCACTGGCGTGTGGCTGATTAACACGAGTCGCCAATTCAGGCGCTTGCGCCTGTACATTAGTCGATTGCTCATCTTGATAACCACAAGCGACACATTCTCTGTGCTGCTTTTCAGCATCATCATCTCGCCATGCACGGATTTTATCCATCTCATTACAACGCGGACATACCGCCCCTGCAATAAAGCGTTTTACTGTCATTTTGTGTCCTCATCAAAGCCGCCGAAGTGAACGCTAGGGCGGCTTAATGCAGCCTTGTTTATGGTTACGCGGCAATACCACTGTGTCTTAACAAAGCATCCGTGCTTGGCTCACGGCCACGGAAGGCAGCAAACAACTCGGCTGCAGGTCGCGAACCACCATTAGCCAATATGGTATCACGGAAGTGCGCGCCCGTATCTTGGTTAAAGATGCCATCCTCTTCAAATTTCGAAAACGCATCGGCCGACAAGACTTCCGCCCATTTATAACTGTAGTAGCCAGCGGCATAACCACCCGCAAAAATATGCGAGAAACCATTTTGAAAACGATTAAACGACGGCGGTGTCACGACGGCTACCTCAGCACGTACCTGATCTAGCACGGACTGAACAGATACACCCGGCTGATAATCTTTGTGCAATTTGAAATCGAATAAAGAAAATTCTAATTGTCTTACCATTTGCATAGCGGACTGAAAGTTTTTCGCCGCGAGCATTTTATCTAGCAAATCTTGCGGCAAAGGTTCCCCGGTTTCATGATGTCCCGCAATGTAAGCCAGTGCTTCAGGCTCGTAACACCAGTTTTCCATAAATTGGCTAGGCAGTTCGACCGCATCCCATGCCACCCCATTAATACCTGATACGGCGGATTCTTCTACTTGGGTCAACATATGATGTAAGCCATGCCCAAATTCGTGGAACAGAGTGGTCACTTCGTCATGGGTTAACAAAGCGGCTTGCTCACCGATTGGCGGGGTGAAATTACACACCAGATAAGCAACCGGTAATTGTAAACGAGCATCGCTCAAACGACGGCGGGTTCGACAAGCGTCCATCCAAGCACCGCCACGCTTGCCTTCGCGAGCATAAGGGTCGAGATAGAAACGGGCAATGTCTGTTCCTTCCTTGCTGATGGTGAAAAGTTTGACGTCTTGATGGTAACGATCAAATTCACTTTCTTCACGGATATCCACAGCAAATAAGGTTTGTGCCACGTGAAACAATCCGGACAACACTGTACCCATTGGGAAGTAGGGACGTAATGCCTCTTGTGAGATGCTGTATTTATACTGACGCAGTTTTTCTGCGTAGTACGTCATGTCCCAAGCCTGTAATTGATCAATGCCACTTTCTTCTTTGGCATACGCTTCAAGGTTGGCCAAATCCTGCTCAGCAGAAGGCTTTGATCGCCTCGCAAGATCATCTAAGAAATCAATAACTTGCTGGCCATTTTCAGCCATTTTAGTGGCCACAGACAGCTCAGCATAATTTTCAAACCCAAGGATATCGGCCATTTCATGACGTAAGGCTAGAATGTCCTTGATGAGTGGCGCGTTATCGTATTTCACATCCGCTTGATCCGATGCTCGTGTTGCAAAGGCACGATACATTTCTTCACGTAACACGGGACTGTCCGCGTAGCTCATGACTGGCATGTAAGAAGGGAAGTCTAGGGTAAATAACCAACCTTCTTTATCCTTTGCTTGCGCCATTTGTTTGGCTTGAGCCAGTGCAGATTCCGGTAAACCCGCCAATTCAGACTCGTCGGTAATCAATTTGCTCCAAGCTTGCGTAGCATCCAGTACATTTTCGCTAAATTGACTGCTCAGCTCTGACAAGCGCTGACTGATTTCACCATAACGTTGCTTTGCCTCACCTTCTAAGCCCACTCCTGACAATTCAAAATCGCGCACCGCTTGCTTTAAGGTTTCTTGTTGCGCAATTGATAAATGAGTGGCTTCTGGGCTTTCCGCTAAGGTTTTATAAGCCTGATACAAGGCTTTATTCTGGCCTAATTCAGTGTAGTACTGAGTTAGTTTAGGTAAGCAAGCATTATAAGCGGCACGCAACTCAGGTGTATTTTGCACGGCATTTAAATGACTGATTGGCGACCAAAAGTTACTCAGGTCGTCCTCTAATTGATCTAGAGGTAGGATAAGGCTTTCCCAGCTGGGCTCTTGATTGGCTGTGACACAAGCATCAATTTGCTCTTTATTGCGCGCTAAAATGGCGTCTAAGTCCGCCTCTATACTAGACACTTCCACGCCGGAGAAATTCGGTAAACTCGTCGCATCCCACACGGATTGAGACATATCATGGTATCCTTTTGACAATGTAATTAAGCCTTCGACTGAGGAAGAATGTCCTCTTTCAGTAGTAAGGTACAAATAAAACTAATGCTTAATAAGATAGGTAGTCTTTTGCTTTTTTCAATGCATGAAAGACTATTGCCTTAATAGTTACCTTAATTATGCAGGTTATAAACCTAGGAGAGTGCAAATGGTGATGAAATCGTTTCGCGGTAATACACCACAATTAGGTGAGCGAGTTTGGGTCGATGACAATGCCGTGGTGATTGGTGATGTGATCATTGGTGACGACAGTTCCGTTTGGCCGCTGGTCGCCATCCGAGGCGATATGCACCGCATTCGCATTGGCAAGCGCACTAGCATTCAGGACAACTCATGCCTTCATATCACCCATGCCAGCACCTATAAACCAGAAGGACATCCGCTTACCATTGGGGATGATGTCACCGTTGGTCACATGGCCATGTTGCATGGTTGTACCATTGGCAGCCGAGTCTTGGTCGGCATGGGCACCACGATTCTTGATGGCGCGATTATTGAAGATGAAGTCATTATTGGGGCCGGTTCTCTTGTGCCGCCAGGCAAACGATTGGAAACTGGGTTTATGTATATGGGCTCGCCAGTGAAACAAATTCGTCCTCTTAAGGTCAAAGAAATCGAATACTTTCAATATGCTGGACTAAACTACGTTAAGCTCAAAGATGAATATCTAGCAGAAGCGGAAGATTCAAACATCGGCCAATAAAAAAACATTGGCAAACTTTGTAAGTAATGTGAACGTCAAACGTCTAACGCTTAAGGTACTGAGGTTAAAATGGTTAACGCAAACCCATCGTCTGATATACCGAATTCGCCATCCGTTGGCATTTTTACCGATCTTGAATTTATGGAAGAACTCCGTAATCAAATGCTGAAATTTGCCATGTTACAAGTCAAAGATGCTCAGCTTGCCGAGGATGCCGTTCAAGAGGCGATGCTGTCGGCGTATCAGAATATTGATAAATTTGGTCGTCAAGCGGCACTCAAAACCTGGGTATTTTCGATTTTAAAAAATAAACTCATCGACTTGCTGCGCAAAGAAAAACGTCTTGTGGTGGCCAGTCAGCTGGAAGAGGGGCCAAATATTTCAGGGGAAGCGTTGATGGACAAACTCTTTAGTGAAAATGGCCATTGGCAAAAACACGAGCGCCCTCAGAAATGGGATGATCCAGACCATGGGATCGAAAATGAACATTTCTGGCGAGTGTTTGATGCTTGTTTGAATGCGCTTCCTGAGAAATACGGTCGCCTTTTTATGATGCGTGAGTTTTTAGAAATGGAAACGCCTGAGATTTGTCATAATGAAGAGATCTCCGTTACCAGCCTCAATGTGACCCTATATCGCGCTCGCTTACGTTTAAGAGAGTGCCTAGAAGATAATTGGTATCAAGCAAAGGCGTCCTAACTATGATGAATTGCAAAGAAGCTACCCAGCTACTATCGGAAAAGCTTGATCGACCTCTCGCCACCAAAGAGAAAGTTCTCTTAGGTGTTCACACTGCGATATGTTCGTCATGCAAACAATTTGGAAAACAAATGGAAGATCTTCGCACGATCTCCAAACACTATACTAAACTACCTGATCAAGACGACAAAAAATAATTTTTCGTCTTGTGTGTAAGAAATGAAAACCATTCTACGTCAAAAGCTTGTAACCCAAAGACACGTGTCTTTTAAATAACAAACTATGAGGTTTTAACAATGAAAAATTCAACCGCTACTTTATCTGTTGCTCTAAGTACTGCTATTGCGCTTTCTGCCGTGGCCATGCCTGCTCACGCCGCTAGCAAAGAAAAATGCTACGGCGTGTCATTGGCAGGTCAAAATGACTGTGCTGCGGGTCCTGGTACTTCTTGCGCTGGTACATCAAAAACAGACTACCAATCCAATGCATGGAAATTTGTACCTGCAGGCACTTGCACTGAGATGACATCGAAAACGTCATCAACAGGCCATGGTCAGTTAAAAGCGTTTTAATCAACGCGACGTATCATGACCTATCCCTTGTTAAACGAGACTCATGCAAAACAAGAAGGGCAGACAACGACTCCTTGTTTTGCGTCTCATTCTGGCGTTAGTCTCAAACCCATCTATTATCAGACCATTTTAGAAAATCGCCCAGCAGTGGGTTTTTTTGAAATACATGCTGAAAACTACCTTAGCCAAGGTGGTCCTGCGGCCTATTTTTTGCGCCAAATTCGCCAAGATTACGACATGACGATTCATGGCGTGGGGTTATCAATTGGTGGTAAAACGCCTCTTGATACCACGCATCTCCAAAAAGTCGCACAACTCGTTGAAGAGATTCAGCCAGCCTATTTTTCAGAACACCTTGCTTGGTCCACTCATGGACACCACTTTTATAACGACTTACTGCCCATTCGATACGACAAAGAAAGTTTAGATCGAGTGTGTCAGCACATAGACCAAGTTCAAACCCTGATGAAACAACCGATCTTAATGGAAAATCCGTCCACGTATCTGACATTCACCAATAGTGACTTCAGCGAAATTGATTTCATTAGAGAAATGGTAAAACGCACTGGCTGCGGTCTATTGCTTGATGTTAATAATGTTGAAGTATCCTGTTTTAACCAGAATAACCAAGCCATGGATTACCTAGAGGCTTTCCCAATAGAAGCGGTTAAACAGATCCATTTGGCTGGCCATACGTTAGATAACAACCCGGTCGTGCCATTAAAAATAGACAGTCATGATGAGGCTGTCAGCCAAGATGTTTGGTCCTTGTATCAATACACCTTACAACGACTCGGCGATTGCCCTACACTCATCGAGCGAGACGGTAACTTACCCGAGTGGGTAGAATTGATGGCCGAAGCGGCCTTTGCAGATCGCATTCGACAAATGGTAAAACAGGGAGGCTCATTGAATGCATCGTGATTTTATCCAAGCCTTGTTATCGCAGGACAAAAGCCACCTTTATCCTCTACTCAGTGGTGAAGCGACAGAAAAAGCCGTGCGCTTTCAGGTGTATCAAAATAATCTGGTGGTGTCATTACAGGAAGCATTGGCGGATATTTTCCCGGTCACGCAAAAACTCGTTGGCGAGGATTTTTTTCGCGCCATGGCGCGGGAATTTTTACTTCATCACCCCCCTACGTCCCCGATTATCAGTGAGTATGGGGCCAATTTTTCAGAGTTTATTAGACAATTCGAACCGGCTCAAAGTGTAGCTTTTCTACCTGATATGGCCAGCTTGGAGTATCAATTACTGCAACTGACCCATGCCGCTGAAATGGATACGTTAAATCATCAATCCATCGCGGTAACCTTTGAAAAGACACATGACCCGGGCCAACTCTTGATGGAGATCACGCCAAACTGCCAGCTTTTACATGCCCCTTTCGCGATTGGCTCCTTGTTTCTGGCGAATCAGCAGGATGTCTCAAGTGATCACATCGACATCAATGAAAGTGAGTACATACTTCTCCATAAAAGCTTTTTATACGCTAAACTAAGTGTCATCTCATTTGATCAAGCCTGTTTTATCAAAGCACTACAAGAACACATACCGTTAGCAAGCGCCGTCCCTGAATCAGACGATTTCGATCTTGGTAGCAGCCTAGCCAAACTCATTGAATGGAAGCTAATCCGTAACATTTCCCTAATGACTGACTAAAAGAGACAACGCCATGCTATCGACATTATTTAACACCCTTGAAACGGCCTTAAAGAACATCCCAGAATCTCTGATTTTATTAATCGCCCGTTTTTCCCTAGCGGCCGTGTTCTGGTTGTCTGCTCAGACAAAAATAGATGGCTTTGCCATTAACTTCATCAGCATGCAATTCCAACTCGGATGGCCGCACATTTCGGACACCACCTATTTCTTATTTGAACACGAATATGCCTTACCACTTTTGCCACCCGCATTTGCGGCGGTGATGGCAACCATTGCCGAGCACGTACTCGCTGTGCTGGTTCTGATCGGTTTTCTAACTCGTTATGCTGCACTTGGTCTAGCATTGATGACCTTAGTGATTCAGATCTTTGTGTATCCAGATGCTTATGCGACACACGGTACCTGGCTGGCGATTAGTCTATTGTTGATGCGTAAAGGGGCAGGAAAATTCTCACTGGATCAGCTCAGACGCCCGTTGTAGACCCGAAAAAGCACCTAGGGTTAGGTGCTTTATAGATTGAATCGTTAAGCTAAGCTCTTTAATGTTTTCTTGTAGAACGCAAAGGCTTCAGTTGCCCCCTTCACAGCTTCGATCTCTTGTTCTTCTGTCAGCTTTAACGCATCCAGTTGTGCAACAAATTTACGCCAATGCGGTGCCCGTCCTTCAGGATGTGCCGCCAAGTGTTTAGCACCATGCTCCGCATCAAAATTGAGCTTCTGCGTTTCCTTATAAAGAAACGCGGCGCCGATGTTGGAGCCTTCAGCACAATACAGCCAACCAATTGCTTGGAATAGATTTGAGACTGACGCGATTTGATCAGGCGAAACATTCGGCTCAAGTTCCAAATCTTTTAGATCAGACTCCACCGCTGACAGCCTAGGTAAATCGGCTAAACCAGGAAACCATTCTTGCAAATCATCATTCTGATAAAAAGGCGCGACACTTAAGTGAAAGATATGCTGTAGACGCAGAAACTTGGCATAATTTTCGTTATTTAAAAAAGGTTCAGATTGCATCACGAGTTGGTCAACACTATCGTGATTGGTTCTGGTTGAATATTTCAGCTTTTTAGCAAAGGTAAGAATTTCTGGTTTTTCTTGAACGGTTTCCATTGGGCACCTCGATAACATTTGAAACTCTTAAAATAATAAGAATGGACCGACAAAATAGCCATGAAATTTATATTAAGAAAAACTCATGTTCGTTTGTCCTTTTATACATGACTCGGACGTGACCAAACCCAAATAAAACTAATAGAGATTCCGAATAAGCCAAAACCAATAAAATAAATATTGAGGCCGCTATAAAATAAAAAGCACACACATAGAAGCATGCTAATTGATGAGAAAATTTTATTATTTAGCGATATAACTTTTCCATTTCTCCAATCATTTAAAACCGGACCAGTGAAGCGATTGGCATGTAAAAAATGATGGATTTTTGGCGATCCTTTTGCGGAAGACCAAGCGCACAACAATACAAACTCTGTTGCCGGAAAACCCGGGGTAATGACTCCAAATATAGCCAGACCTAAACTTATTACGGCGATTATTTGATACATTAGTTTTTTACTTTTTATCAACACTGTGTCTATTTACCCTTATTCTTCATAATCCACACCGACTTCACCTGAAAGCCTCTGATCCAACACAACAGAATGATAAAGCAGACGATTGACTGACATCGACTCCATTTTTTTACTTCCCAACAAACCGCTGTTTATTATCAAATCATCACTGTAACGACATAACTGAATGACCAAAAAGGAGGCATTATTGGCATCGGAATCCTCTTCTGGCATTTGATCTAAATATTGTTTTCCTGAGCTCATTTCAGCACAAACACCGCTTATCTTTCCTCGCCTAATGGGTAACCAATCCATTGATCTATCTATATTGACCTTGGACACAATCAGCTCATACTCTTCATCCACAAGGTCATCAATAGTGTGTTCAACTAAATAGTCAAAGCTGTCGATATTCCACTCCTGCTGATTGGCCAAAATAGAAGAAAGATTATGAGAAGCCTGTTCCATAACACCCCTCATACGATTGATGTTGTATAAGTCAGTACTCACTAACAGAATTCCAATAATAATAGGCAGCGACAATGCAAATTCAATAACAGTAGTCCCATAATCGCTGACTAAAAAGCGTTGTCGCATTAGGCTTCATCCCCTAAAAGATCGCCTAAAACATGTCGATATTCATGCTGAAATGAATCACCAAGGCCAAAAAAACTGGGTAAAGGTGTTATGAAAGTTTCGTTAAGGTACACGCTGAAATTCAGAATAGGTAAAGAATAATATGTATTTTCTGACTCTTTTACACCAGCAAATTCATTCAAATTTGAGAATCGCTGCAATTCGATTTGGATATTATCTGGATGAATTATATTAAATGACCCTTCAATGATATTATCACTCGTCACTTTTTTTATTTCTGCTTCGCTTAATGTATTAAACAACGAATCTTCTCTAAAGCTCTGCACACTCCGCTCAATAGACACATCGACTAAGGTAATAATAAGCGCAATTCTTGCCAACTCAAAAAACATCATTAATATAAATAAAATCACGGGGAATATAAGAGCGACTTCGATTGAAACAACGGCACTTTTACTTCTCAAAAAAAATGGAAATGTGCCCATTATTCAACATCCTTTAATTTTAGGGGTGTATTACTCAGCGCAAAAAGTTCAGTTTCGACAGCAACACCATTTTCGACACGATGAAGAGAAGTCGAATATTGATCGAGTATGTGTTCCGTGTTTTGTTGAGGAAGCGCTGCCATTAACACCTCTCTTGCCATGTCTTCTCTATGATAAAAAACATACACCAAGGCTAAATTAAGACGAGTCGAAATGGCCATGTTATTGTGTTTTGTCCTTAACAAACTAATGGCTTTTTGATGCTCCCCTAAAGCGAGCCAAGTCAAAGATAAGTTATTCACAACCAACTTACTTGAAGGAGACAGGTCGATGGCTTTTTGCAGTTTTTTTAAGGCTTCAGGAAAGTCTCCCTGTCTATTTAGAACCACCCCCATGCCATTCAATGCGACAACACTGTTTGGATTAGCCTGAAGAGCGCATTGAAAATTGGATGAGGCTTGATCAAACTGTGATAACGCCAAATGGGCTCGACCTAAGCCAACACAAATCGCCTGTTTCTGCTCCGACGTTATATCCCCTTCTAATGCTAATTCTGCACGCTTAAACAAAGCAATGGCTTCAAGAGGTGACAAAACGGACGCGGATAAACTGGCATACTCCAGCACAAAGGCCTCTTCTAATTGACCTTTTTCATCCATATTTTCATAGACTTCATACGCTGCTTTATAGCGACCATTGTCTCTCAGCAAATGCGCCAACTTTAACGCTTCCTCAGCATTTTCGGCTTCATATGGTGCACTCTCTATCACCGGCACACCGTCTCTTGTCACTTGACTGGTGCACCCCGTCAATCCCATTAACAAGAGAGTGGTGATAGCCCATCCACGGCATGTATTGTGTGTGTTCTTTTCCAACAACATTGTTAACTTCCTAACATACGGATAATGCGAATCATGGCGGGCGTTCCCATCATGGCAATTACTGGAGGTAAAATAAAAACCATCAGCGGGACACTTAATTGAGCCGGTAACTTTCCCGCTTTCTCTTCCAACTCTAAAACCATGTTTTTTCTACTTTCTACCGAAATGGTGCGTAGAGCCTGAGACAGGGGTGTGCCGTAACGTTCAGCTTGTATCAAGGTCGATACCATGGCAGCGACATTATCGACACCACAACGGTCAGCCAAATTCATCAGTGCTTTTGATCGATCACTGAGAATTTGTAATTCAGCATGGGTATAACCAATCTCTTCGGCCAATTCCGGTGAGGAAAATGCCAACTCTTTAGAAACGGTTTTAAAAATACGCCCTAAGGGCAAGCCTGCTTCGGCGCAAATCACCATCAAGTCCAATGCATCAGGTAAGCTCGATGACAATTTTCCACCTCGACTGGCCGCACGCATCTTTAACCAAACTTCTGCACCGAATGACGATAAAAAGAGAATAATCAAACTGCCTGCTAAGCCAGTTAAGCTGAGTCTGTCGCCTTTCTCTAACACAAAAATCACAAACATAACGGACAAGAACAGACCTAATGCCAGTTTGCCGAAGGTATAAAGTCCTAAAGATTGAGAATGCCTTAAGCCCGCCATCAGCAATAATTTTCTCGTGGCAAAGCGATCGCTTTCGGTACCAGCTAACTCTCGGCCAATTCGATCTAAAGGGGCCAAGCATTTGCGCCACCATGAGGTGGCCATATCGGCTTCAATCAAAAGAGAAGTTTCAAGTGCTGTAACCAAGACAGGATCTTGATGCGACGACAAGCGCTCGGCCAGTGTTTTTGGTTTGGTCCGCACATACAGAGCCAATAAAATCATGCCAGCGGCGCACAGAAAAAGCCCCAACAATACTGGGAGTATCATCTCTTCTTTCATCGAATCACCCGTTTGATCATAAAGTGCGTAATCGTTAACCCGGTCAGAACACTGCCAAACGCATAGATCAAGACACTGTTACCTGTGGGGTCAGTGAGCAAAAACGTAAAATCTTTGGGTGAATTGAAATACATATAGGCTAAGGATAAAGGCGCTAGCATTGCCACAATAACAGCAGACGCTCTCACCTCTGAGGTTTTAGCGCGAATCTTTAGTGCCAGCTCCTGACGTTCGCGTAACGTTTCAGAAAGGCGCTCTAAGGTATCGCTCAGTCGTCCCCCCGCCTCTTGGTTAATCACCAAAATGACCGCAAAAAATCGATATTCATTAAGAGGAACTCGGATGGCGGAATCTTGCATTGCTTGACGTAAAGACAGCCCTAATGACAGCCATTTATCAATTAAGGCAAGTTCCTTTGCAAGTGGGCCAGGTAAGTTATTCGCAATTAAACCAAAGGCATTGGTTGCAGGTACGCCCGCTTTTACGACACGTACAATGGAATCTATGGCTTGTGGTAGGCTCTGCTTAAATTCTTTTAAATGCTTTCCCATCGCATTGCGATACAACAAAAAAACAAGGGCGATAAAGAACCCCAAGGACAACAACACACTTCCTACAATGGGGAATTGGCTGCTTTTTCCCAAGGTAAAACCCAACAGCAAACAAGGTGCTGCTAATAACATTGCTCTAGAGCGCCATTTTTCTTGCCAACCAAGTAAGGAAAAACCCAGCCATACGCGTTTGACCCATCCCCCCATTACAGGAAAATCAAACCATAATGATTCCGCATTTTTTCGTTTTATGTTCATGGAGTCTTCAACGGCAGCACGTTGACTCATGATTAATTGCTGTTTTAAAGAGCTCAGAAAAGCCTCATTCTGCTTTGCTTTCTGTCGACTTTGGACACCAAAATAGATCAGCAAAAATGCACTCATGATGAGGCTAAAGATAATAAAAGGAAGCAGATAATTTTGGTTCATTTACTCAATATCCCCAAAATAATGAGAATGAGTGGCGTAGAAAGCGGGCCTTTGACCAGAGGAAACAAAGTCACCGACAATTTTACCGGACGAATCAATACTGTCTGTTTGAAATCCATATAATTCTTGAGTTTGAATGACATCGTCCTCCATGCCGCAAACTTCCGTCACAGAAACAATTCGACGAGAGCCATCTCGCATCCTTTCAACCTGTACGACCAAATCGACCGCACTTGCTATTTGTCGTCGTATGGCTTCTTGTGGTAATTGCATTCCCGCCATCATCACCATATTTTCAAGTCGCATAATGGCATCACGTGGGGTATTCGCGTGTACCGTACAAAGCGAGCCGTCATGCCCAGTGTTCATGGCTTGTAGCATGTCAAAACTTTCACCTCCTCGGACCTCACCCAAAATAATACGATCAGGTCGCATCCGTAGCGCATTCCGCACCAAATCACGCTGATCTACCTTGCCAGTACCTTCAGCGCTGACAGGGCGAGTCTCTAAACGCACCACGTGGATTTGTTGCAATTGAAGCTCTGCAGCATCTTCAATTGTGATGATTCGATCATCCCCGCTAATCTCTTGAGACAAGGCATTAAGAAGCGTTGTTTTACCCGCGCCAGTTCCCCCTGAAACAATGATGTTTAATTTTCCCTGCATGGCTCTACGCAGTACTGTCACCATATCAGCCGATAGGGCATTACCACTTTCCAACACTTCCAACGACATGTTCCGACGCATGAATTTTCGTATCGAAATTGACGTACCATCAATCGCAAGAGGGTGAGTGATAATATTGACTCGACTGCCATCAGCCAGACGTGCGTCCACCATAGGTTGAGTTTCATCGATACGACGGCCAACGGCTGCGGCAATTCGTTGCGCAATATTCAATACATGCTCTTCATCAATAAACCGAATCCTTGATAATTCAAGCTTACCGTAGCGCTCGATAAATACTTGACCAGCACCATTCACCAAAATATCGTTCACGGAATCATCGGCTAATAAGGGTTCAATTGGGCCAATGCCGATCATTTCATGGAACATTTCACGACAAATGGCTTGCTCATCATCGAGTGATAACTGCAATCGGTTGTGGTCACAAATTCCACGAATAATCGATTCAATTTGTTGATTAAGTTGCTCGTGGCTAAGCGTGGCAGCTTTAACGGGATCAATTTGTTCGTACAGCTGCTGACGAATCAAACGCTTATTTTTATGATTCAAGTCGCCTAACTCATCCGCCATCTTAGGTCGAGAAATCGGCGGCTCATTGGATTTGCTCAGGTTCCCTGATGGTGAATGATCAGACGCTTTCTTTTCCGTTTGCTTGACCTTTAGAGCCGACTTAATGATCACAATCGTGCCCCTTTAACGCGCAGCTTCTTGCTATCATTATTCAGTCGAATTTTGCTCAAAAAATGCATCATAGGAGGGAGCGAAGACATACGGTCTTGAGGTTCTTTTCCACATGCCAGATCAGCAAGATGCAATAAACGATGAGTTAACTCTGGAAACGCGTCAAATGACAATTTACCTTGCAGCAGACTTTTACTTAAGCCGCCGCCCACAAACGGCAGCTGAATGTCAATTTTTCGGCCTACAAATTCCTCAAAAGCGGCTTGAGTAATCACCTCAACACCCGGCTGACGAGAAGCGTTTCGTACTAATACTATTCGCTGACCATTTGACTCATCACCGATTTCGTTAAGTAACCTCAAGGTATTTCGGGCATCGGTCACGGTCAGATCAACCAGAATAATTCGGGCTTGGCTGTGCTTTAGAACTTCCAACGAACCATTAGGTTGAGAAGAAGGTAAATCCCAAATGACTTGGTTAAATATACGACATAGCCCTGCTCCCAATAGCAGCATTTGATCGGTATCGTCTATGTCTTTAGCTTGATAGTTAGGTTGTTGTGCCAGCAGACTCAAGCGACCATCAATTTCTGTCATAGAACGTTCTAGCAGACGCGTATCAATCTTGTCAGTTTTTAACACACTGTCTAAGCCAGACTCGCCTTTCGCCCCTAACATCAGATCGAGACAACCATTTCTTCGGTCAAAGTCCACTAATGCAGATTTAAAGTAGCGTTGATTTGAAAGCAGCCTCCCCAAAGCATAGGCAACGAGTGATGTGCCAATGCCACCTGAAGACCCAGTTACGGCAATAGTACGACCAGTGCCAAGCGATTCACTGTCCTCGCCTTTTTGAGCCTTCTGGATCATTTTGGCCATCATGTCTAAAGGAGCGGGTTTCACCAAGTAATCAAACACCCCAATGGAAAGCAATGCGCGGTATTGATCAATACTCTGATCTGACCCCACGATAATCAGTTTGCTACTGGGGCTTGTTCGCTCTAACAACTCGGAAACCGCCACCAAAGGTGTATGAACCTTATCGATATCCGCAAAAATAAGATGGGGGATGGGGTTGTGTTTACACCACTCGTTTGCCGCCGAAATACCACCAGAGTGCACCACGTCCGGAGCGTACCCCAACCTCACCAAACGATCTGAGATGGTCGATTTTTCTTCTTTTTGCGCTGTAAAATAGACAATGGAAGAAGCTTTCTCAGTTTGCATAATTTTATCACTCATCTCGCATCTCCAAGCTTAGTCTTCATTGAAATCAATATCTAAAAGCGGTGTCACGTCAGATTCGTGATAACGAGTCATCGCTTCAACGGCATGAATACCATCAGCGTCATCCAGTGTCCTACCACGTATAAGATCACGAGGGTCAGCAACCATTTGGGCAAGATTGACCCGATTGGCACAACCAAGCGTCCCAATTGCCTTATATGGGTTAACCGACCAAGCCTGCGAATCCTGAATGCCGCAATTTTTCGTCACCACCACCATGGCCTCGGATCTGAGAGATAAATCCCATGCTTCTGGCTTGTCTTTCGTGGAACTAGGGGATGTCGCCGTGGCTTGATATTGAATGGGCAGAACCTCAAGCTTGTTTTCCTGAACACCTAACGACAACAAAGAGGCTTTTAAATGCGAAGCAAATTCATCACCTTTGTCGGTATAGGGCTGTAGCCAGATTTCTTGACTGGATAAACGCCCTTGATTTCGTAATAAAGCATTCACAGCGTCCAGCGCCGATCGCTTCAAACTACCGTTCTCTTGTAACGTTAATGAAATAGACGAAACCGTTGGTTTTACAACAAACGCAGGGGTTCCTTTTTCAGCTTCAGCAGAACCATTACGCAAGCGATGAACCGTATGATCACAGCCACTTAGAAAGAGTAAAAACACAACACCTATAGAAAGAATACGCATACTAGAACCTTCTTAATCAATATAAATAACCCGCCGATGCTAAAGGCGGTAAATGCCCTTCAATCGTACTGATGCCTTGCGCTGGGGATTGATAATTACTGGCTGACGTGGGCTCAACAATATAAGCCGTTGCGATAATGACTAATTCTGTTTCTTCCTTTTCACTCGCCTCCGTTTCAAATAAGCGCCCTAATCCAGGAATACTTCGCAAGCCTGGGACGCCGCTTACCGTTTGACTGACACTGCTTCGCAGCATGCCGGCCAACGCAAAACTTTGGCCACTGGCAAGTTCAACGGTTGTATCAGCACGACGAACTTTAAAGGCAGGAACAGTGAGATCGCTGAGCACAACGGACCCTTCATCTGATAGATCACTAACTTCAGGGGCAATGTGCAAACTGATTCGATTAGGTGATAGGAGTGTTGGCGTCATGCGCATAATGACCCCATATTGTTTATATTCAATGGTTACGCTGTTGTTTGTCTGAATCACGATAGGTACTTCACCGCCTACTGCAAAGCCCGCTGTTTCACCAGACATGGCGGTCAAGTTGGGCTCTGCTAAAATACTCGCCATACCATCGCTAGACAGTGCAGAAAGTACGCCCCCCACATTACCAATGGTGCCGCCCAACACCCCATTGGTGATACCACTTCCATCAAAGACACCCGTTGAGGCATCGAATAAGCTACTACCGTTACGAATAAATCCCGTATTGTTGTCAAACAATGCATCCCAACTAAACCCTAAGCTGTGACTTAGGCTACGAGACACTTCAACGATTCGAACGCTGATGTTAACTTGCGAGGATAAGGCGACTTTCAACTGATTCACAATTCGTAGACCTTGTCCTGGTGCACCGCCCGGACCGTTTGTCGAAGTGCTGGCCCCCAGATACGACTCCACACTGCTAATGACTTGTTTGGCTTGCTGCGGTGTCTGCACTGTCCCACGGACAATTAATCCTTTATCCGTCGCAGGCCCAACTTGAACTTCTGTACCAGGTACCTCTTCTGCTACCTGACGGGTTAACCCAGCTAGGTCATAACCAGAAGTTAACGTCACAGCAATAATCACATCGTTGTTTTCATCCAATGCGTACAAGGTTGTGTCCCCCGGCGCTTTGGCAAATACGAAGACATTATCAGGTGAAGGCATTTGAAAACTGGCCACTTGTGGATTGGCAATCAACACCTTTGACGCGGCTTTCGGTAAATTAAGCAATGTGCCTTGGTTTACGTGCAGCTTGACTTGACCACTTACCACAACCTCTTCAAATCGGGACTCGGTGACACGCACGTTATTATCCGCCTCTTGATCCACATCATAGGTGGCATAACTGAGCGTTGACTGAAGGCTACAAACGGCAAACAATGTCAAAAAATAGTATTTGGAAAACATCAAAAAAAATCCATTGTAAAATTTACTAGGCGGTTCATGAGTCGCATTCAATTCATGAATTGTGCGGTATCCTGACTCTCTCCTCGAAACATCATCACCGAGGTCTTTTCAGCATTTTGCTTAGGCTTAAAGCTGTCATAAATGTCTGTCACTTGCCCTAACGTGGTGACTTCACTTTGAGACTCATTTGTTGAGATCGTGGACACGACAAGGTCGTGACCCTGAACGCTTCTTAGAGCCAACTGCAACGTACCCACTTCGCGTGCAACGGTGAGTCGCTCAACGTCTTTTGGCAGCACTTCTAACGTGACTGTTTCGTAGGATTTACGCTTATTTGAATCGGTTTTCTTGTCTTTTTTTGATTCGACTTTCTGTACCTTTTCTCGAAACGCGTCCACTGTGCCGTTAAGCGCTAAGACTCGGACATTACGTAACAAGGTTTGAGACGCTAATTTTGGCAGTTTAATGGTGGCAAGCGGGTCATTGTCTGCGCCTTGTTCATGGTCTCTTTTTAAGCTTAAAATCACATCGACACGATCGCCACCTGAGATCAACCCAGCATTACTCGTTACCACATCAGCCGGTATCGCCACGGCTCTCATTCCCGGCTTTAGCACTGACGCAATAAATCCAGGCTCCCCCGGAGAAACCAGCAAGTCACTTTCTAATGCCGTTCCCGCTAGAATCGTTTGTGTTACGGTCGCGCCATACAGTTGGCTTTTTTCATCCAACCCTTTTAAGAAAAATGCATCTTCTGGATATTGTTTTTCCGCAGATTGCCACTCTAAGGACGTAGCATTCATAAAGTCCCCCGGCCTTAAGGTGTTTGACGCCACCAAAACCGCTCGATAATTGGGCTTTTTCGGCACAACTTTAGCCACCTTTTTTGGTGACGGCTCTGAAGTTAGAAGAGCGCTACCAAGAAGTGCTCCGCCCAATGCGAAAATCAGTGCACCAGACACAAAAAAAACAGATGAAGCTTTCATTTAACATTCACTCTTGTGTTAACGAAATAAAGGGCTTATGAGCACATAAAAATAGCCAACCGATATGGCCAGTCCATAGGGCAGTCCTTTCACCCCTTCACGGGAGAACGCAATAGGAGCCGGAATTCTTAAACCTGGATATCGCTCTGAAAATTGCACAATGGCTCTCGCGCCAGCAAGCTCGATTAGCGAAATAATCGGCAAAAACAAGGCAAGTACACCACCTGCCAACGCCGTCACCACCAAAAAAGTCAGCTGCTGATCAACGCCTACCCATAAGCATAAAATCGACATCAATTTAACGTCTCCGGCACCCATTTGACCGACTAAAAACAGACAGAACCCCACCAGCAATACACCGACAGCGCCCAAACCGGTATAACCAAAATCAGCCAATAACGCCGCTCTATTTTCACCTGACATGATTAAAGTTATCGCAGCGGAAGCCAGCCAAAGCACCAACAGCACCAATACCAAACGATTGTGTATACGTCGGTAAAATAAGTCCGTCACAATGACCCACAGGGAAGCTAATGTCAGGATGGCAGGCATGGCTAAATCAAACATTGGAGTGTCTATTACCTATTCTGTGCCAGGGTTGTCAGTATTTGTGATCTGTTCGGCGATCGAAGAAAAACGCTCTTTTAATGCCGTTACAAAGACGCCATCTGAACCAAATATGACACCAATTGCCGCTGCCATTGCCGCGGCAAGAATGCCGTACTCAATGGCGGTTACGCCTCGTTCATCAGACAAAAAACGTTTTATGCTTGATTTCATCACTTCCTCTCAACTTCACAATAATGGTTGTACTTAGTCGAGACATATTAAGATTGATTCTCATTAGCGAAACAATAGGCAAAGCATTAAGAATGCTTAATGAATAGAAGCTGGTTCTCTTTAGGCTGCCATTGGTAGGATGTGAGCATCAATTAATATGACTGAAGCCGAAATGAAATTAAGCGCTTAAATTAATTAATATCTATCGATTACAAAGAGTTGAAATAAGTATTTTCAGTATTAGACAAAACGGCTTGTAAAGTTACGTTAAAATATTTATTGATAATAGTTATCATTATACTTTAGAATCCCCTGAATTGTTTTCTAATTCTATAAACTCAAACCTTACTGAGATAAATACTATGCGTATTCTGATTGTTGAAGATGATGTCTCTGTCAGTCATTGGATTAGCAGCAAACTGCATGCTTCAGGGCACACATGTAAATTAGTCGATAATGGAGAAGATGCCCTTAAGCTCATTAAAGAAGAAGTGTTTGATGTCATCTTGCTTGATCGTATCATCCCAAAAATCGATGGCATTCAACTGTTGGGCTTGTTGGCAAAGGAGTCTCATCCACCGGTTTTAATCTTATCCGCGAATGATCAGACCTCAGATCGTATTGAAGGTCTGAGAGCCGGAGCGGATGACTACCTAGGTAAGCCATTTGATTTTGCTGAATTACTTCTTCGTTTGGAAAGACTTTACTGCCGTACAAAACAAGTTGCATCTAGTAACTTTATAAAAATCAAAGACATGATCATTAATCTAGAGCGTCATGAAGTGACTCGCGACGGCCATCGAGTAGACCTCACCAACAAGGAATTCAAACTGCTTTATGTGTTGGCTGAGCATCCAGGTCAGACAGTGACACGCAGTATGTTGCTTGAAAAAGCATGGGGCTACCACTTTGATCCACAGACCAATGTGCTGGATGTTCACTTGTCAAAACTTAGAAACAAATTAGATGGCGGCTCAAAAAATCCCATCATCCGAACCATTCGATCCGTCGGGTATGCATTAGGGTAAACCGTGTTTATTAAGCCATTACTTCATAGCAGTAGCTTCCGACAAGCTGCGACCATTGCGTTTATTTGTTTGCTTATTTCCTCTGCCGCCATACCCATTTGTGATCATGTTCTCAGCAACATTATGAAAAGCCATGTTCGCGGAATGATCTTCGAAAATTTTGAAAATCAGAAACTTAAGGGGTTGTTTAACAGCAGTAGACTGCTTGCTAATCAGCTCACCACAAACTATCAATTAGATACTCGAAAAGACCATTTTTCGTTCATTCTGGATAGGCAAGATCAACTTCTATATGGTCAACAAGCGACACTAACGCGAAACCAAATTCAAACATTGAGCCATAACCGGTCAAATGCCCCAAAGATTTTATCGCTAAAAAGTAAGCACAGTGAATTATTCGGCTTACTGACACCACTGGCTGACGGCGGCCTTTATTTTAATGCCTATAACATTCAACCCATGCTACAACAAACACGCATTATTCCATTGATGACAGGTGCCGGCTTACTGGCCATCCAATTGTCAATCTTACTCATTAGTCTGCCTTTTAGCCTGCATAATTTATTTCGTGTAAACCACATCATTGAAGCTTTAGAACAATATGCGCAAGGCAAACACGATGTTAGGGTTAACTATAAAAATAACGGTGATGAGTTTGGCCAACTGGGTAAAGAAATTAACTTGGTTCTCAGTCGCACGGAAACATTAATGGGCGAGGTACGTACCATTACTAGCCATGTTGCCCATGAACTGAGAACGCCATTAACCCGGTTACAACATAAACTCATCAACTTGTCTGAAAAAACCGATGAGCACGAGCTTCAGGAGCTGGAAGAGGCGATTAAAGAAACAGAACAAATCCAGAGGTTGTTTCGTTCAATTATGCGTTTGTCTGAGGTTGAAACAGGACAAGTCAGTCATCAAAAAAATAAAATAAATGCATACGACATACTCCATGAAGCGTATGAATACTATCTACCTCTGGCAGAAAACCTCGATATTCAATTAAACATAGTGGCCAATAAAAAATATCATTTTTATGCGGATAAGATCTTAATTTTTCAGGCCATTGCCAACCTATTAGATAATGCTCTCAAGTATGCGCCTGACAGTAAAATCATCACTCTTAGCATAGAATCTTCATTAGGTAACACCCTTATCAAGGTGTCTGATCAAGGAAAAGGGATCGCCGAAGAAGATCAATCTGTTGTCACCAAGCGCTTCAAACGGCTCACCAGTAAACAAGATGTTTTTGGTCATGGTTTGGGACTCACTCTAGTTCAAGCCATCACCACTTTACATAATGGCGAGTTAACGCTAATCAATAATCATCCGGGATTAACCGTCTGCATCGCACTTCACTCTAATGAAATAAACTAGAACGAAGATTCCCTAACGAGGACTGAGACCACTCTCTTTACAAGCTGACTCAATAGACTTTCTGCCTTGGCATCAATATAGACTTCACCCCGTATTACCCAATTTGGCGAAACCGCATTAGGTTCTGTTGGTGTTAGAAAAGCCCGATAGACCGCCTCCTCAGCGATAGGAATTGGGTCATTTTTAGCGTTGCTAGCCGCCACTCTTCCGCCATAAACCGAAGCTAATTCCGGTGCAGAAGTTAATTTAGTCGAAGCAATATTTTCAACACCTTCTAAGAATAGAGACAACTTCGGATAAGAAAGGCTTTCGGGGATAAAATACGCGTTAGAATCGACCTTAATTCGATTGAGATCGCTTTCCTTTATATAAGCTTCTACTGTATTTGATCGGGTATTAACAAGCATTCCTAACCCTTCCCCTGCGGCCAGCCAATCGCCTTCATGATGCTGATTGGATTGCGTCACCACGACACCTTCAAAGGGCGCGGTTAGGGTTAACTGTGTCAATTGTTGGTTGATTAGCGTTAAACGCTGATTGGCTGCTGAAAGCTCCTCGTTAAGCACCTTCACACTGGCGGAAGCGTTCGGACTGAATGGATTAACATCGGCTTGTTTTTGCAATCGAGTAATACGCAACGTCAACCTATCCGCTGCTTGATTCAGTTCCGGCGAAACAAATTCAAATAGCTTTTGCCCTTTCTTTACGGTCTGATGAGACTTAACAAATGAACGATGCAGCTGCGCATTTGCAGGAACGTATAGGTTAAACTGTTGAGAAGATCGCATCACAGCAGGCGCACCGACTTGGCTTTGCCATGGATAACACAATACAAATAACAGTAAGGCCAACAGTGTCAGACTGCATAGGGTGTTTTTATTCCAACTCATAATACTTCTCTTCTGCTGCCAAACTCTCAACTCTCTGAATACGGGCAATACAATAAACACCAACAGTTCCACAATAAATAAAACAATGCCTAATAACTTAAACGCAAAGTGGTAGACCATAAGGGCGATGCCGACATATAAAAACAATCGATACAACCAGGTGACAAGCGTATAACTCATCAATACTCTCTGCATACGAGGAGAGTAGGTTTCTGGTGGCGACTGATTAAACGCAAAAATCCATTCTCTAATCTTCCACCGAGTGACCGCAAAAGCTCTGGCTTGTAAGTTTGCTATTCCAAGAAAATCAGACAACAAAAAATACCCATCAAAACGCATAAAGGGGCTTAAATTAATCAGTAAGGATAAGATCCAAGTCGTCGTAGCCAACATAAAGGCAAGGCTCTTGCCCGTTCCTTCTGGCATAAAACTCCAGAACAACAGTGCCCAAGCACCCACTAACAATTCAACGATGACGCCAGCCGCACCAATCAGCATCCTTTGCCCTTTACTTTTTAATCGCCAAGCACTCGATGTGTCTGTGTATAAAACAGGCCACAGTACGAGCAATGCAACGCCCATTGTTGCAACCTTTCCACCGTAATGTTTGCAAGTATAGGCATGCCCTAACTCATGCAACGACTTAGTGAAAAAAAGCGCCAACACAAGGGCTAACATGCCTTCAAAAGAAAAAAAGTGCATATAAGTGTGCGTAAACGCTTGCCATTGGCGGCTCACTAAAAAAAGCCCGAGAACAGCCGCAAGTACAGAGAGGAATATAAATAACCGACTGAAAAAGAACCGCGCTAAAGGCAAGGTAAGCGCTAAAAAAGCATCAGGGCGACATAGGGGAACGCGAAAAAATAAATAATGGCGTAACAGCCAACGAATAGGCTTTATTGAATCCCATTTCGCTTCGCTCTGAGGCTTGGTGAGACACGTATTTTTCAATAAATGATGTCCCTGCAAAAAACCATAAAAGGCCTTCACATCCTCTACTGAGATAAACAGAGCCAAGTGCTGGCAAATATCTTCTACAATCGCTTGAGCACTGTTCAGCGACCAGCGTGCTAGCATCTCCATTTCATGCCAACCGAGACGATAAAATTGCCCACTGATTGGATCTTCTAGTGTCCAAGTCGGCGCACCGAATGCATCTTCTGGCGCTTCGAAGAGTTTCAGATCTTCTCTTAACGGTGCCCATTCTGTCGCCGTTGCATCAAGCATCATTGACTACCAACTTAACCAAATACGTAGCTTGGTGAGCGGCTTTCTAAACACATAGTAAAACAGAGAAGTTTGCTCCCCATATAACTTTGCTAAGCCCTTTTTTCCTAACCTGAGCGTCGCATTATCATTCACAAATACTGCTGTAAGGTGTAAAGCATATTGCCCATCTTGAGTGGGCCGGGCTTGGTAATCAATACTCCGAACCTGCGCTTTAATTGGCGCACTAGGGTCGCTATCTAGAAAGTATTTCACACTAGAGCCTGTTGTGATTCCAATCACATCTTCAAGAGGCAAACGCACCTCAAGCTCAATCTCATCCGGATTGGCGATTATCATAAGTGGTTCACCAAGCGTCATGGGCTTACCCAGCCAATCGCCCGCATCATCAAAAATAGCGACGCCACTGTGAGGTGCTCTAAATTCGGTGCGGCGCAGCTGATCCTGCAAGTAGCTCATATCCGATTTGGCTTGCGCAAGCTTGCCTTCTAGAATGGCCAGAGTCGCCTTCCTCTGTTCATCAATGAACGACTGCTGTTGGGCCATTCTCAACTCCGCACCGGTTACCACATAGGTCTGATGTGCGCTTTCTAATTCTTGTGTTAATGCTTGAGCATCCAGCTTAGCGACCAGTTGACCTTGCTCAACCTGTTCATTGGGTTTAACCAATAGCTCGCTGATCACCCCTTCAATGGGGGCTCTTAACACATTTGGCTGCTGCGGTACGATATCCGCCGGTGCGATAACAGATTGCTGAACAGGGAGCGATAAAACCCCAATCGTCACAAGCAGGCCCAACAACCACCACAGTGCGGATTTTTTCCGCTGCCCTTTGGGCTTTCTAGCACAGGTTAATCCAATCCAAGCATGACCGTAGGCCTCTAGCAGAAAACCTAATAGTTTTTTGTCTCGTAGGTTTAAAGAGGTCGATCTCGATAATAATAAAGCCCCGATTAAATCCCCCTCGGTGGATTTAATCGGAAGCCAAATTAATCGCGTAGAAAAGTATTCCGAACCTTGTTTTGCATCTTCAGGACTCAAATCTGTCACGTCAATTGCATGGATTCTGTCGGCTTTATCGGTTTTCGCGATTCCAGATAACACACGATTTAACCAACTGCAAAAGGGGGCATTGGAATCGACATCGACTAAGCCTGATGCGCCTTCTAATTTTTTAGAGCCAAACATCCACAACACACTTTGCTGGAAGGGCACTAATAAATGCGTGTCATTAAGGCAGATAAATTGCCATTCTTGTAAATTTTTAGCGCCCCGTATTTTTTGCTCTAACTGCAGTAAGGTGAGTAGCGTTTCCTCTATGGTAACGGCCTTTTGATCCTTTGAGTTGGTCGTCATTTCACATTCTCAGTTGTCGATGTCCATTGAGACGGATCAAAATAAGCATTGCCACTCATTCCGGGGATTAGGCGCACATTTGGCGTCTTTAGGATCTCTCCAAAAACCGTAAAAGACTGACTAAGCGGGTCTATGACTGCGCCTAAACGCGTTACCTTAGCGTTATACATTTGCTGAGTTTCATCCAACTTAACTTGGAAAGCATGCCCAATTTTTATCTCGCTAATCCAACGAGATGGGACAATTAAAGCGACCTCATAGACTTTGCTGCTATAGACTTCAAGAATAGGTTCGCCTTCCGATACGAACTCGCCTTGCTGTACTAAACGTTTTACCACACGACCATTAAAAGGGGCGTAAACGCCACATCGGCTGACCATTATTTCACCAATGCGACGCTCCGCTTGCGCCATCAAGGCATCGGATTCAGCTTGGTTGACTTCCATCACACTAATTGACTGCAAATTGTCTAAGCGCTTAGCAACGACACGCTTTTGCTCGGCTGCAGCCGCGGCCGCTTTAGCATAATCCAATTTGGCTTTATAAATGTCGCAGTCAAATTCAACGAGCGGTTGCCCCTTTTTAAAACTTTGACCTTCTTTTAAGGTCAGTGTTTTAATCCGACCAGAAAGCTGGCTAGACAGCACAACTCTGTCTTTAGCGTTCAACTGCACTCGAATAGTCGGCTGAGACACCCTCTTCGCGCCAAGCTGTTCATTGTCCTTTAACAAGGCGTTTGCATTTAAGACACCGCTTAACATCATGCCAAGAACAAACGTAACACACGATCTAGTACGACAATGAACACTCATGGCTGGACGTAATTCGTATAATCAATAATGGCCGTTTCTTGTAAAGAATCGCCAGTGGACAGCATCACCAGTTGTGGCTTCGATGCCTCTTCTTTTTTCGGTTCAGTGTCGGCCTTTTCATATTGATCTAACATGCTGCCTAACGCGCTGTTCAGAGCAACACGTGACACAAGCGTTTCGTCTGAAATGCGACCTTGCTGAAGTAATGCATCTTGATGCGCAATTGATGCAGATAATGTTTCAACACTGGTGTCTGCAATGGATTTCGGTAATGGATCAAGCCCTGCGGCTTTGTAAATCGCACCATAAGCACTTTGCATCATAGCGAAGCTTTGATCACGGTTACGTTTCGCCAACACACTTTCTGTCGCGATGCGGACACGTTCAACCAAAGATTGGGTGTTATTTTGATACGCTCCCGTACTTTGCACAAAAATGGCGTCTTGAATCCTCGACAGCTCAGCCGTACGTTGAAATTGATTATCAGCTTGTTTGTACTGTTGCCATGCAAGATTCACCTGAGTTAGAACCGCCATTCTCAATGCTTGACGACGTAAATCTGCAATTTTTTCTTTTGCCTGACCAACGTTTTTTACATCGCTATAGGAAAACGCACTGAGTAGATTCCAACTTACCTGGACTCCCGCATCAGCCCAATCATTATTCAAGGAGTAACTGTTGCTATTATAGTGAGCACCGACAAACAGAGACGCACCTGGCAACAAACGCATTAATGAAGAACGAGTCTCTAAGACAGTATTTCTTGCACGATAAGCCTCTTCATTGATTTCTGGTCGATTGACCATGGAGAGTGTCTCAAGCTCTTCCAATTGATAAGGCAGTACTAAAGGCTGAGTGTTTTGCGAGGCAAGTTCATATTGAGTGGCAGGGGGAAGATTCATTAAGCTCGCTAAACGGGATTTGGACGCCGCTAGATCGCCTTCCAGCGTTTCCAAACGACTGATCATTTCAAGCAAGCTTTTCTGGTATCTCAAGGATTCCAATGGCGAAATTAAACGCTCTGCGGCGGTTTTTTTAGAGGTTTCTAACGCACTGTAGGCATCTTTTAACGTACCTTTCACCAGCGGCTGAAGTTCCTGAGCTTTCACTGCCTCCCAATACGCACCTCGGACATTTTGAATAATATCGGCGACCACACTGCGACGTCTTTCTTCTGCGGCTAGGACATTATTCGCCTGCGCTTTCGAGCCAAAATACCCAATTCCAAAGTCCAGAACATTCCAAGAGACACTCAAATCCGCCGATGACGATTGCTTATCTTGGCTAGTAGAAGACACTAGGGACTCGGTGCCTGTGGCAATCGATTTACTCGATGATGCCGCCTCATTATTTCTCCCGGTCCAGCCCGCACTGGCGGCCACTTTTGGCAACATATCAAAGCTTTGTAAACCTAATATATTGTCTTGCGCCAATTTTTCCATCAAGGCAAGACGCTCTTTAAGGTTGTATTTAACGGCTCTCGCCATCGCTTCTTCAAGACTAATTGGCTGTGTAATTGGCTCTTGATCCTGAAACATGGCTTTTCGGTCAGCATTCACCAATGCTAATTTTTGCTCAAACGTAATGGGGGTCGGCGTGACAGAGCAGGCTGTCAGACTGAATAAAATGGCAGTTGCAACCGCCGTACGATGTAACGTTTTATACTCTAATACTTTGCTTTTTATAGTCACGTTATAAACCTTTTAATTCCATCATTACAATTCTTAAGATGCTGCCATCAGATCATTCATTAACAGCTTGTTAATGTTAAAAACACTCAGCGAACTCGCGTCATTCACCTGTTCTGAGAAAGGCGCGTTATTCACTTGGGCATGGCTGTCAGATTCCAATTTTACTTCTACGGGTATGACTGACGTCTCACCATTTTCATCAACTACAAGCACATGCAGCTCTATCTGTTGAGTTTCCCCAAGCACGTCCTTGTCTAGATTCAGCCGGCCCGTTTCAAGGTCATATTCAACGCCTTCTGGCAACCCAATACCATCTGCCGACATCACCGCAAGAATGGCTTTTTCCTCTTCTGACATCACACTGTCTAGCAAGGAAAGTTGAAGGTTAGTTATGCCTTGCGACCATTCTATGGACGTTGATCTATAGGCCTGTAATGATGCTATAGAGTCGGTTTGTACGCTGTCTAATTGAGTATTTTCAATAAATGAAAGTGACGTGCTAAATGAATCGGAACCAAGGGTTGATTTGATAAGGGAGGTATTTGTAGAAACATCGACGGCATTTTCAGAAACATCTACTGCGCTTGCAAAAACATCAATCGTATTTATCTGGGTATCTTGTATAAAGGATTGTGAAAAAAACTGCATTGCTGCTTCGCTTGGACTTACCGTCGCGCCACTTGGGCTAGCGGTCGTTTCGCTCGTGTCTATTTGGCTAGCGGTCGTTTCGCTCGTGTCTATTTGAGACGAACTAGACGACGAGGCAACCACCATAGGTTCAACCGTGAGCGTCACTTCAATTTGAGCGCTCTGTCCTTGCGTATCGGTTGTCTGTATGACCACTAAAAATTCACCCAATTCGACCGCATTACCAGAAATAACCAAGGTGTCTGCATTGAAGCTTAAACCGTTTGGCAACCCTGTGACTTGCCAAGTTAACGTGTCATTAGAGGCATCGGAGAACAATGTATCCGGTAGCTGGATACTTACGGATTCCGTTTCCGTGATAGTAGAAAATTGATAACTGCCTGCAAGCTGTGGCGGTAGATTTTCTGAGACATTTAGCGCTATTTCGACAGAATTACTCGATGCGTCGCCGTCATTAATTGAGACGGTAAAAGACAAGGTAGCCGCTTGCGTGAGTGAGGCATTTTCAAAGGTTAGGCTTCTTGCTAGGGCGTTTACTTGATCTTGCGTTAGCGCGGATGAGATTGTGACTAAGAGAGTTCCGCCATCATTTACAAAGCGCCCAACCACCTCGCCTTGATACAATAAATTTTCACCGTCCAGTGTAAACTCACTGTCGCTTGCCAAACCGAAGGTATCGGTGGCATTGATGGTCGAACCTGAAAGCGTAATGCTTAGGCCTGAGTAATTGTCAGAGGCTGACATTTCTTCATCAAAAATGGTCAGTTCAGGAGCCAATACAACCGCATCAAAACCAATTTCATACAAGGACTCTTCGCGCCCCGTCGCATCATAAATCGCAACGACATCAGTACCTTGCAGGAACACATGACCAGCATCCGAAATAGAAAGATACGCTCCCTCAGACGACGCTCCTTGCATGATGCCCGCCTGAGTTAAGGATCCGTCTTCACCGATAATATAGCGGTATAAGCTGCCGTCGGAGGTCAATACAAACAACTTCTCGTTATCCGCAGACACGACTAAATCCGATAGGTTTTCGACAAGAATGGCCTCATCAGTAACCAGTAAAAAGGATTCGCTTTCAGCATCATACGCATAGGTATAAATACTCGTATCGTTGACCACATAGATGTACTCACCGTCGTCTGTTGCCGCCACATGTGTGGTTGAACTCAATATGGCATTATTGCCTGCCGAGTCTTCACTGCCATCACGAATGTAAGCTTTCCATGCAAGGCCGGATTCCTCTTGTTCAAATACAATTAGCGTTGAGGTACGAAAATTAGTGGTTACGAAGACATAATCTCCCGAAACAGTCAGGCTGCTAGGGTTCCACAGATAGGGGGAGCTCCACGCATCGGCTATCTTTTGCACAAAGCTTAATTCACCGGTTTCGGCGTCACGAGTCATTTCACTTAACGCTGTACTGTTGATGTAATAAAAGTGCAGTCCATCTTCTGATAAGACAATGTCTTGAACACCACTCACGGTGATTTCGTTGGTTTCATAGTCAGCAACAATTACTTGAGTATTCGACAACACAAGATCTTCTGATAACGAATACACGGCGATAACATCGCCCTCATTGCCAAGCAGATAAAGGTTTTGACCATCGGCCGTGGTAATTAATTTATCCACGGAATCAACACCATCAACGGAGGTTAGGGTGCTTTGATATTCCCATTCACTGCTTTCATCATTGAGGGTAAAGACCGCAATGTTGCCACTGCTGTCCGCCACATAAAGCACACCGCCGTCACTCGACACGCTGGAAGCACTAACATCCGTAAGACCTTCGGCCGCACTTAACGTCTCAGTTAAAGACATTTCACCCGCCGCAATGGAAGCGTCTTGGGTCACCTCAGGCGTATCGTTGAGCGCTGTAATATTAATTTGAGCCATCAGGACATTTGACGTGAGGCCAAATTGATCCGACAAGGTCACGGACACATTGACGGTCGACTCAGGCGTTTCGCTGCTGTTCTGATATTGAATTTGATTGATCACATTTTGCACGTCTTCTGAGGTAGGGACAGTGCCGTTATCTTCCGTAAAGGTAATGGTTAAAATCCCATCCACATTCGAGACAGTGGCAATCACCACACCGTCTTTTGTCAAAGAACTCCCCGTTAAAACCAGTCCATTTGCCTCCTCAAATACCAGCTGATCACTCGACGTTGCGCCAGTAATAGACACAATTAATTCAGCACCGTGATAATTACCTGCCCCATCGTTGTAGGCGTCCATTTGTGAATCTGTTAGAACAGCATCGGGGAACACTGACGTGGCGGCACCATTTTCTGTGTAAGCGATCTGATTGGTTGTGCTGGTTATAGTTGGCGCAACATTATCTTCATCTGCGGCGGCTAAGGTGATTGTGGTTGTACCATCGTACAAAGTGGTCGCTTCACCGATATCCGACTGGCTTGTGTACTCGATAATGCTGAGGCTTACGGTTCGCTCTCCACTCGTGTCATCCCCCGTATATTTATAAGCAATACCATCAATAACTGACGCCGCATTTTCCGAAGAGTCCATGATATAAAGCGTCACCGTCACGACACCATCTTCTTCTGTGACGGAGTACGATGTATTGTCAACCGTTTGCGATGTCCCTGAAAAAGCTTCTAAAGCGATCTTACCCTTGCCTACTTTTAGTAGGTCATCGGCTGTGGCTCCTGTAATGGCGATCTGAACTTTCCAGATGGTCTGGTCTGCTTCTATGGTTTCGATGCTGGTATCGCTAAACAAGAGAGTGTAATCATCGCCGGTCTGGTAGGTTATCTCACTTGTGGTCGAGGAGATCTCCGCCGGATTATTCACCCCGATCAAATTCACTTGAACATTCACCGAGGTTTCATTGCCGTCCCCGTCATTGACCGTGATTGAAAAACTAGGACTGGCGCCATTCGCTACCGGATCATTACTTGAGTTGGAATAGGTGATTTGACGCAACACTTGTTGTGCCGTGGCTTGAGACGTTGAAGCCGTAAAAGACACGGTTAACACATTATCTACCACCGTGAATGTCGCGATTTCACTTCCATCCTTGAGAATCTTTCCGTCTTCAAGTGTTAGGCCATTCGCCTCTTGAAAATCGAATTCGTCTTCTTCTAACGCGCCAGATTCGCGGGTGATGGTGTAGCTGGCCCCCTGATAATCATCCAGTGCATCCAGCTCCGAATCACTAATGATGCCAGTGGGCAGCAATAGCGTACCTTGTTCATTTTCGGTGTAAGACACCGCAGGGACATCAAAACTAAACGATAAAATGCCATCACTGATCACCACAAACAGTTTTGAATGATCTGCGCTTAAATAGGCTTGAGTGATGCTTGAAAAGTTCGCACCGAGATCGTTGTCAGAGCCATCAATGGTTTGAACTGCCGTTAGGTCGGCATTGTCATCTTGCAAGAAGACATCTATGTATGCGCCCATAACAAAAACGCCCGTACCGTCTTCCGACACTAAAATGGTTCTGGCTTCATCGGACACAGAATAAGTATCCGCCAAGGTCAATTCACCGGCATCGTCGTACGTCATGACCAATAAACTAGAGCCGTCGTTATCATTCAGCGCATAGACGGTTTGACCGTCAGCAGAAATTTTTACCGAATTGATAAAATACTGATCGTCTTCTCCCGTTACGGAGCTGACGTAGGTAAGTGTGCCGTCGTCGTTTACATCAAAGAGTGTCACCGCATTCGAACCACCACTGGCTCCCACCACCAGACGAGTACCGTCGGCACTAATCGCAATACTGTTTGCGCCTGTTAACCCAGAAACACCTTCCGTTTCATTACTGTATTGTGCAACAAGAGACAGCGACCCTTCATCATCTGACGATAAAACAAGGACTTGGTCGCCTCCCGTGACGTACAAATAATCGCCGGAGGTTTCTATATCGAAGACAAAACTGGATACGCCATCAATACCAAAGTCGGTTATTTCAGTACTGCTCAGGCGTGTTAACTCACCCGTCTGCGTATCTCGACTAAACACAACCAAGCTGTTGTCGTCTTCACCAAACACATAGAGGTAGTTTTGATCAGACGACATACTGATCAAACTGGCACCCGCCAAGCCCTCGTTTTGTACCACTTGGTCGTTAGTATAAGTCTCTAAATTGAACACAGACGTATAGTTGTAATAGCTTTGCACTAAGGTTAATGAGCCATCTTCCGCCATGCTAAACACACTTAAAACGGAGGAATCAGTGCTCCATGAACTTGAGTTACTGCTCACGGCATAGACAAAATTGCCGTCTTCAGAGACAGACACGTCTTCGGCCGCAGCCAATACATTAGAATACGTGCTTGAATCGTAATCGTTCGTCTCGTCGACATAATCAATGTTGGTTGACTCCACTTCCAAAGTGGCGGCCCCAGCAGCATCGAACATCATTCTCTGCTCAAGGGCAAAGACCCCTAATGAACGCGATGGTTTGGCAAACAACATAGCAATACTCCTGCTCAGTGAATCTTTTTCCTGACGTTTTTTACTTTATTAAGCGTACGTAATAATTCTGTCGAATCTCTTCTGCGATCTCTTCAAGTAAGCTGTCAACTTGGCTTCTCCCTTCGGTAAAACTAGAAGAATCAGCAAAATACAAGCCGCCACCGCCACCCGCACATTCTCGTAATCCAGGGCCTGCAATGTCAGCAAATAAAGTCCTACCAAAATCTGCTGGGTCGCCCGGGCGAACACCGATGAAGAAAAACTTAATATTCTTATCTCTAAAACTCCGGCACACATCATGGAAGCGCTGGGCAGAAAAGGTTTTAGCTGAGTTTGTACCCGAACCTAAAACTTGATCAGAGTTGAAGTTATAAGCATCGGTGTCGAACCAATCTCCGGTCGTATTTGCCAACATCACCATCACCTTCACATTGCTCTTACTGTTACTGAAATCAAGCGGTAATTCGCTGTCCCCCCAGCCAGAGCTTCCTCGCATGTTTGGTGAGAGAGCATGGCCGGCCCACCCCATTGCAATGGCATAATTGACGTTGAATCGTGTCGACATTTCATCAAGGCGGGCATCAATCGCATCTAAGTCATTTGTTAAGGGTAAGAGTGGGGCATCAGGGCAGCCTTTATCCGCAACAATCCAGCGAACATCTTCAGCCACCGAACTTGGCCATAAGCTTGGGTTAGGGCCTACCCACGAAATGGGTGTCGCGCCGGGACTGCCGTTTTGAGGGAGATCATGACGGTAATACACCTCGAATTGACTGTCAGGCTGTTGATCCCAATAAAAATTCTCTCCTGCACCCAACCCACGATACATACAGAGCAACTTCGCTATGCGGTCTGGAAAACGAGGGTCCGCTAAACTGCGGACTTTTCCGGTCTTAAATAAGCTGCGTAGTTCAGGGGGGTTCAAGGCTCCGGCGGCCGCCCATCTGGAGATTCGTTCCGGATCATCAGCATCATAGACATTCACGGTCTGACTAAATGGCACTAAAGACAGCCAGACTTTTTGTGTGCTCTTAGACGCATCCGTATCTTCCCCAAGAAGGTTTCGAGCAAAGTTTTTCCCCAGTGTTCGCAAAGCGACCAGTTCAGATTCATCCTCTGTTAGGGTATTCGGCAGTAGCAATGCGACTTCCGTGGGAATAGACACCACCTCAACCGTTGAAGAAATAAGCTGATCTTCCACCTGTGAATTCAATAAGTCAGACTGAACATCAAGCGTCACCGTGACGGTAAAAGTCGGGTGGCCATCCTTCGTGCCTTGCGTGACCGAAATGGGCGCCATCTTCATTTGATCAATAAGACTCGAGTCCATACCAAGGTTATTCAGTAAATAGCCTTGAGCAATGGAATCTAGATCGGTTTCATCATCGTTGTTATTTCGCAGTTGTATCTGACCAATCGCAAGAGCGGCAGCGTCAGTGGCACGTTTTAGCTGTCCGGCAGTATTCACCATTCGAGTCGTATCAAGCGCAAATGAAAACCCCACAAGCGCACCTACTAATATCAGCACAATAAAAGGTAAGGCCGCGCCAGAATCGCCTTTTAAAAAAGAGCTTAATGCATGTCGTATAGTCGAAGCATAGGTATGCCAGCAAAAGGTTTTCATCAACAACGAAACTCTCAAGAGTGATTCAATATAATGTCGGGAGAGGTTAGTGCAGATGATAACTATTCGCAACAAAATGACGAGATGGCTTTATTAATAATCATTAATATTCATTTTAAGCAAAAAAAAAAGCCTCTCTAATCAAATAATTAGAGAGGCTTTATAAGAACAAGATGCTGGTTTAAATCGAACCTATGTCACTGGCTACACTTTTAAAAATACAAGTACATCCTTCATTACAGAGTATTTGTGCCCCCTGAATTAGGATCACAACAAAACCGTTTTAATTGTGACTAAGAACAATGACTACATCCTACTGATTTACTTTAAGTTTATTATCAATAAAGTAAGGCAACGTAAGCTAAAAGCATTCTAGTCAAATCGTTGAAGATCATTTCTTCAAAACAAAACTAGAAGCCACTTCATAGGCTTGCTCAGCGGCACCGGATAAATCGCCAGTTAAACGCCCCAACTTAGTCGAAGTCGTGTCATTGTTGGTTGACACACTAACAATTTGAGCAATATGTTCTGCAATCTCGGTCGCTTCTTGCGCTTGTTTATCAACCAATTCAGCTAAGCCTTCTAATCTCTGCTTCGCCATTTGCGCATCGGTTTCTAACTGACTAAGAGGGGTCACCACATTTTCAATCTGAGTCACACCTTGACGCATTTTTTCCTGCCCATGAGACATTTCAGAGGAGATTTGAGTCGATAATTGGCTAATCTTAGTAATGATGGTATCTATTGAGGCGGTCACGTCTGCTGTATTGGTGGCCAGGTTACGTACTTCATCGGCCACAACAGCAAAACCACGCCCACTTTCGCCGGCTCTCGCCGCTTCGATTGAGGCATTTAGCGCCAACAAGTTCGTCTGCTCAGCAATGTCTCGGATACTGTTCACAAAGCCTGTCACTTGAGCCGTGCTTTCATTCAATTTCGCAACAGAACGAGCCGTTTCTTCTATATAAGACGCCACGTCAGTAATGTCTTGCGATGCTTGAGTAATTACCTGTTTCCCATGCTTAGCCAAGTCATGTGCAGCTTCCGCTTGATGACGTGACGCCGTGGCATGCTCCACCATAATGGTCGCGTCGTCTGACAACACGCCAACGGTGGTCTGAATGTCACCCGCCATGTCCATTTGAGAAGAAGAGCCTTGCTGAACATCCGTTACGCTAACACGAATGTCTTTTACAGCATCCACCACTGTTTTCGCACTGGCGTCCATTTTCGTCACCAGACTCACCAAGCTTGTTCTCATGTGATTTAGACTCTCAACAAGGTGACCAAGCTCTCCCGTATAAGATTCTTTAAACTCGTCCGACAAATCGCCACTGGCCACTTGATCTAAGAACAAAATGATTTGATTAAGCGGATTCACAATACTACGGGTAATCAATATCGACATAATCACCCCCACCAACAAGGCCGCGATCCCCAGTCCAACAATGAGCAAAATCGCCAGTTCGGAATCGGCTAAAACACTATGCTGTCGAGACTGCATGGCATTACGTTGCCGCTCTGAAAGCTGATCCGCTTGGGCTAAAAAGGTCTGTAACTGGGCGCGAGTATTACCAGCCATTAAAGCTTTTGCTTCCTCTAATTCTCCAAACTCAAGTACTTCAACCGTGGCTTGTAGGGCATTTTGATACACCACTTTTTGCCGTTTTAAAGACTCAACTGACGCTGTATCCTGATCGCTTCGAACCAACGTAGCCATTGTTTCTAAGTTATCATCTAGACTCTTGTTACGAGCATCGATTTCTTTGTAAATCGCCACTCTAGCGTCACGCTCCTCCAACACAAACAGTAATAGCAAACGACTTGCGAGACTCTCTGCATCCAAATTCAATTCACCGCTTAGCTCCACTAAAGCCGCATTTTCATCCACTATGCTGCGAATGTTGCCGGACAAAGCTTGGAAACGCATCACAGACAAGAGCACAACAAATAACAACAGCACCAATAACAATAAATAACTGGCTCTTAATCGCCCTTTAATAGTTGCAAATCCAAGCATAAAACTGTCCCCTATTTTGTTTAAAAAGACTACGACTGGTCAGTGTTAAGATTAGACGTGAATGTCGAATTTTTCTTACAAAAAAGCCAACATATTTGTATGTTGGCTTTTTTGTAATACATTTCTTTGAAAACTCTTAACGCAATCGTTTAAAGGGCAAGGTATAAGCAATCAAAAATAACACCGCCGCGCACACCACCACGCTAGGCCCAGTTGGAGTATCCCAACGATAGGAACTCCACAAACCACCACAAACCGCTAAACAACCAATCACACTGGCAATGAAAGCCATCTGCACAGGCGTATTTGACAGTTTACGTGCCGTTGCTGCAGGGATAATCATTAAGGAGGTAATCAACAAGACCCCTACAATCTTCATGGCGACGGCAATGACCAAGGCCACCAGCAACATCAAGAGTAATCGAATGGCCTCAACCGGATAACCTTCCACTTTGGCCAGCTCTTCATTCACCGTCACCGCCAGCAAAGGCTTCCAAAAGGTCACCAACAACGCAATAACGGCCAAACCACCACCATAAATCCAATACACGTCCAACGGACTGATGGCCAACAAATCACCAAATAAATACGCCATTAAATCAATGCGCACATCGTCTAAGAAACTCACTGCGACCAGACCAAGAGACAGGGACGAGTGCGCCAAAATCCCCAATAAAGTATCCGTCGCAATGATGTGCTTTTTCTGCAAAGTCACCAAGACTGCGGCAAGACCGACACACAAGACAATGATGGCCAAATTCAAATTGATGTTAAACAACAACCCCAATGCTACACCTAACAACGCCGAGTGCGCTAAGGTGTCTCCGAAATAAGCCATTCGACGCCACACGACAAATGCGCCCAAGGGTCCAGCCACGGACGCCACACCCAAACCACCAATCAAGGCTCTGAGCAAAAGATCTAACATGTTATTACTTACTCCAATGACTACGCTGCTTGTTGTGAAACGACTTAATGATGACAATGCGCATGGGCATCTTGGTCAGATAAAATACCACCATGGTCATCGTGAACATGATCGTGCTGATGGGCATAAATCGCGATGGATTCATCTGCGCCAGGAACACCAAACAGCGCCTGATAGGCTGGATGACCAGTAACATGCTGTGGCGTACCGGAACAACAGACATGTTGATTGATACAAACAACCGTATCCGTTTTGGCCATCACCAAATGCAGATCGTGAGACACCATCAGCACACCACATCCCAACTCATCACGGATGCTTTCGATCAAGTTATACAACTCAACCTGACCATTCACATCCACTCCTTGTACCGGTTCATCCAACACCAATAGATTGGGTTTATTCAACAAAGCACGCGCTAACAATACTCGTTGTGTCTCACCACCGGACAACACATGAACCTGTGAATTCAACAAGTGAGCAATACCAAGTTTGTCTAAGGTAGGTTCAATGGCTTTTTTATCGACACCACGTACTAAAGCTAAAAAGTGCTTCACCGTTAATGGCAAGGTTGGGTCAACATGCAACTTTTGCGGCATATAGCCAATACGCAAACCTTCATGACGAAGGACACGACCAGATGTCGCGCTCTGTAAACCTAATAAAGTACGGATCAGCGTACTTTTACCACTGCCATTGGGGCCAATCAGAGTGACGATTTCCCCTTCGCTGATGGTCATATTGATCTTGTTTAATAAGATGCGACCATCAAATTCAATACCAATATCGGTAAACTCGACTAAACGCTTGCTCATGCTCTTACCTCAGCTTCGGCGTTCCGACAGTCAGCACATAAGCCAGTTAACTCAATGGTTTCCGATCTTAATTCGAAACCATGCTGAGCAGCCTTCGCGACCAACGAAGCATGAATGTCCTGATAATCAAACTCCATGACGTTATGACATTCATCACATATCAAAAAATAGCCCTTGTGCTCTTTATCCGCGTGCGCACAACCCAAATACGCGTTCATGGATTCCACTTTGTGAATCAAACCGGCATTCAATAGAAAGTCCAAAGCACGGTACACTGTAGGTGGCGCGGAGTTGAAGCCTTCTTCCGCCAATTTTGCCAATAACTGATACGCACCTAATGGACGATGACTCTCCCAAATCAACTCTAATGCTCGACGACGCACCTTTGTTAGTCGCTGCCCCTGCTCCAAACATAAGGTCTCAGCCGTTGCCAAGGCTGTATCAATACAATCATTATGGTTATGTGCGTTATCTTCGCTCATTAAAATGCCCTGCCCGCATTGCTTAAATAGCTCCAAATCATCGAGCTACTAATTAGAATCAACGCCAAGGCCGCCACAAATCCAAAGCCCCTTGACACTCGTTGACGCCACACACTTTGCCCACGGCTCAAAAGAAAACCCGTATCTCGGACTAATACACTGACAGCCGCTAGCCCAGCCACTGTAATCGCCGTCCCCAAAGACATGGCAAAGGTGGCGGCTAAGCCCCATTGAAAAATCCCGGCACTCATGGAAAACAGCAATACCAATACAGCCCCAGTACAAGGGCGAATGCCTACCGCTACAATCATCGCCCACACACTGCGTTTCGCCACGACACTGTCCTCTACGTCATGATGTTGATCACAACATGCATGATGACCGTGACCGTGACCGTGACCGTGACCGTGACCGTGACCGTGACCGTGATCGTGATCGTGATCGTGATCGTGATCGTGATCGTGATCGTGATCGTGATGAAGATGGTCTTTCGAGTGGTCATGACCACAGCCAGACTTACCTCGCAATAAGCGCGATAAAATCCACACACCGATCAAGCCCACTGCCGCGAAGCTGGCGATCTCAAAAAAGCGAGAAATCTGCATAGCGCGACCCGCTAGAGAAAAGACCTGACCTAGGACTAAAATTAACGCCACTGCCATGAGGCCTTGTACTGCAGCACACAGAAAAGCAATCAAAATGCCTTTGCGCATAGAAGCTTGGCTGGCCAACATATAAGACGAAATCACCGCTTTACCATGGCCTGGTCCGGCGGCATGAAACACACCGTACAAAAAGCTCACCGAAACCAAACTCCACAACAAAGCGACACTGCCGCCTTTGCTTATGGCTCGCACTAAGGACACTAGCTCACGATGAAAATTCGCTTGCTGTCCAATTACCCACTGAATAAAGTCCTGATAGAAAGAGAAATCCACCGCTGCATAAAGTGGTGAGGTAAAACAGAAGAAAGACAAAAAGATTAGAACAACATTCTTCGCCATCATGGCACTCACTTAAGGTTAGACTGATTTTGTTATGGTATAACAAGTCTAACCTTAGGAGAAGTCGTCAGGTAAAAACAAGGGAAAACCGAGAGCTGCACTGACTTATTGAACTAAGGCAGGATTTAAAAATCCCATCACGCCACTCATAAAAATTTGCGCCGCCATGGCCGCCAAAATCAAGCCTGTGATCTTGGACAATACATTCAATCCAGTTCGGCCAAGCATTTTTTCAATCAAGGAACCAGAATACAGAATCACAGCCAAGGTACCGAGCGCTAATAACAAACCACAAAGGCCAATGACCAAGTCCCAACCTTGCAGCTCAGCACCGTACACCAATATCGTACCTATGGTTGCTGGACCAATAATGGTCGGCACCGCAAGCGGTACAACCGACACATCATCCCGTTCTTCACTGGGCATCCCCACCGCATGATTTCGAGTACCGTCACGCACTAAACTCAACGCCGACATAAAGAGCAAAATACCAGAGCCAATGCGGAACGAGTCCAAGGTAATGCCTAATACTGCAAACAAACTGCCGCCAAAAAACAACAACACCAGTGCAATCACCGCTGCTGCAATGATGGCTTTATTGGCCACCTGTTTACGCGATGTCGCCGTTTCACCACGGGTTAACGCAAGAAACATCGATAACACAAAAAAGGGCGCAAATAGAAAAAAGAATTTAATCCAGGTAGAAATAAGTAGACTCATTGATCGCTTTACCAAAAAGCATTACACCACACGATCAGCGCTGGCTTAATGCGAGTTTTACACCAAAGCCCACCAGTAATACACCAGTCAGACTATCCATGACCTGTGCGACTTTTGGTCGCGCCAGCCAAACTCGCGCTCGATGAATCATCAGCGCCAGAAACATTTGCCACACCATCGCAATCATAAAGTGAAGGGAGGCCATAAACAGAGATTGCACCAATGCCGAGTGGCTTGGGTCAATAAACTGTGGCAAGAACGCCATGTAGAAAACAATCGGTTTGGGGTTCAAGACATTAGACAAAATACCTTGTCGAAAGCTACTCCACGCCGTCACTCGATGAACATCACTTGCGGTGTTAAAGCTCAAGCCTACAGGCTTCGCAGCGCTGCGTAATGCTTGCACACCGAGATACACTAAATAGGCCGCGCCCAATAATTTGAATGCGGTAAACAAGCCCGCCGAGCCAAGTAAAATAACCGACAAACCTAATGCCGACACAGTGGCATGAGCGAACAGTCCCAAACAAATTCCTAAACTGCTCAGAAAGCCCAAACGCCAGCCACCCAAAGCGGTATTGCGCATCACCAAAATAGTGTCAACGCCGGGACTCATGGTCAAGACACTAATGGCCAATAAAAAGGGCAACCACTGAAAATGCTCTAGCATACAGATTCGTTCCAGAAAATAGACAAGTCAATTATGGTTTGCAGGTTAAATCGACCCAAAAGGCGACCGATGTTTCTTCGGCTTCACGTTCCGCAGGGGTACAGATTTCAGCGAAAGCCCCCGTCAAACGAACCAAACCTTCTTCCACAGGTTCCATGGCAAAATACAACTCATCATCACCAAACGCGAGACTTAAGGTCGAGGTTTCCAAATTCACTAGCTCAGGCAAATGAATGGCCATTCGAATCCATAACATTTGATCGCGAATACGCACATCCATGACATGCACTTCATCAGGAACAAAATCCGTACCATCACGCTTCAGTTTGATGAAATAACCATAAGTCTCAAAGCTTTTGAGTACCTCAAGCATGTCGAGCTTTTCTTGCCCTTCCAGCTCACCATTGGCATCAATATCATATTCAGCAATCAAACTTGTGGAGGTAAATAAGTCCAAGCTCCACGTCGCTTCTAATTGATCAATACTGGTCGCATCTACCTTGACACGATACTGAGTGTCCACCCAAACATGTGGATGGGCCAAAGCTTGTAACGTCGTTAAGCCTAAAATGGCAGCAAGAATAAAACGAAACATCAGAACTCCATCAGGGCTGGGGTGTAACGCAGCCTAGCTTCTAAAATACGCTGTAACTCACGCGGGTCATGTTGCTGTGCAAGGCGTTCAGGGTCGTCCTTCGCGCCATGCCAAGCTTCTAAACGGGAAAGCCAAAAACGCACCGCCGCAATTCGTAACATATATGGCCAAGCTTTGATTTCGTCCACACTTGGTTCTCTTTCATATAGATACGCTTTTAACAATGCTCGATACTTGGCCATATCCAGTTCACCCGTCTCAATGTCCGAACACCAGTCATTCACAACAATGGCTAAATCGTACATAACCCATGAATAACAAGCATTATAAAAATCGATGATGGCCGATAACGATTCACCATCAAACAAGGTATTGTTAAAAAACAAATCCCCATGAATGGTCGTTTTCGGCAAATCATCATGTTCGGCGATAAAAGCATCAAACTCGGCAATTTGGGATGCCAGTAGCCTCGCTTGATCTGGCTCTAATTCAGGCAAAATCGCTTCGCTGGTCGCATGCCACCAAGCCATGCCTCGATGACTTTCCCGATGATCAGGAAAATCCTCTCCCGCTATGTGCAATTTTGCCAAGGCTGAGCCCATTTGCCGACAACTCTCGACCGAGGTCTGTTCCAAGCCATCACCAGAAAAACAATCCACAATAATCGCTGGCCGTTCTTTGACCATTCTCAAGCGCTCACCGTGAATATCAATTAACGCCGCTGGAACATTAAACCCTTTATGTTTCAAATGCGCGACTACGTCTAAAAAGTAAGGCACTTCATCGTACTCAAACTCTTCGAATAAGGTTAATACGTACTTCCCTGTGGTGGTGGTTAAAAAATAATTTGTATTCTCCACGCCACCAGAAATACCTTGAAATGACACTAGCTCGCCTAAATAATAATCCGCGACTAAAGCCCGCATGTCAGAGTCAGAAAGGGAAGTGTAAACTGCCAAGTTGTGCTACCTATTGATAATCAGAAATTGAAGCGATACGAAACTGCTTATGCTCCACAATAAGCACTAAAAGGTCAATCTAAGACACACTTAATTCACCTAGTTCACCACAAAAAAGCCATCATTGGATTGCAAAAACCTACCTCGGATACATGTTTGTCGACACTTCTTCACGAAAACACTACAGCACATACATCTAGTATTTTCTAAAATACACACAAAAACCAATCAGACTTGATTATGCGATTACAAAACGACGAAGAACAAATCACCATCTCTGCTTTACAAAGGCTATTGTGGGCTTCTTTTTTTAGCAGTCTAATGTATGCGGCGTTTTTCCATTTTTTTCCCACACCTTTAATTACAGATTCCCTCATTCCTACCCTTATCAGTGGATTGTTCTTAGCCTTGCTGGCCTTTCTCAATCAAGATCCACACAACCGAATCAGCAAGGTCATCACCATCTATGTTGTGCTGACCTTATCTGCGTTTATACCGGCCACCTGGATACACGTTTGGCTCGCTTGGCAAGGGGAACAACACAGGCTAATCGATTTTTACCCCCCCATCTCAGGGGTCATCATTGCAATACTGACTCTCGGTTTGACCATTTTGCCCAAAGAGTTCAAAAAATACATTGTCTTAAGCTGGGCCTGTACCGCCATCCCCTTGGTGCACTATCTCGTTTTGCACCCACTGGAACTGCACACGAGGCACAGCTATGAATTACTTGGCCTCTGGGGGCCAGGCTGCCTGTTGCTCTATATGGTGGCGCCCTATCAAAAAAGCATTCGCAATCATATGCTCCGAGTCGCAACAGATTTACAGCGCTCAGAGCTTGAAGCAGACCGAGATTTTTTAACTGATACTTATAACCGACGAGGCCTTCAGAATTGGCTTGCACAACTTAAACACGATGATTTAATCAGTCTGGCATTAATCGACGTTGATCACTTCAAACGAGTGAACGATACCTATGGACACGACATGGGCGATCAAGTGTTGGTCGAATTCGCGTCTCGCTTACGAACCATTTACCGAGGCTCCCATATCATCGGTCGATGGGGTGGGGAAGAGTTCATCGCGGTATTTATTAACCCAGATTCAGGCTCAATGGCTCACATTGCCGATCAATTCCAAATCAAATTAAGCCAATTGCCTTATCAGGATGTCGGACAAATCACCGCTTGTGTGGGGATGTCACACATTGCTCATCACGAGCACTTTCTTGCTCTCATCAATCAAGCCGATAAAGCCTTGTATCACGCCAAACATAATGGCCGCAACCAAGCCGTTCTATTCTCTGATATTGAAAAGACTATAAAGCCACACGCTAGCCACCACTAATTTCCTCATTGGCACTGAAAATTAATCCATAAACACATAGAATAGAGCCAACTTTGCCATTTTTTATAGAGGTTTCATTTTGGCTACGGATTCGACAACTCAAAACACACCTATGATTTTAGTGGATGGCTCGTCCTACCTATATCGAGCTTTTCATGCCATCCCACCACTCACGACCAGCGAAGGGCAACCAACCAATGCGGCTCGTGGTGTGATCAGCATGATTCGTAGCCTTATTAAAACCTACCCAAATTCCCCCATCGTAGTGATCTTTGACGCCAAAGGAAAAACCTTCCGCGACGACATCTACAGTGATTACAAAGCACAACGTCCCCCTATGCCAGATGAATTGCGTCTTCAAATTGAACCCATTCATCGCATGATTGACGCCATGGGCTTACCTTTAGTGATTATTGAAGGGGTAGAAGCCGACGATGTCATTGGCACCATCGCCAAACAAGTCGGTGAAACGGGTCGTGATGTGATCGTTTCCACCGGCGATAAAGACATGGCGCAATTGGTGACCGACAAAGTGACCTTGGTAAATACCATGACGGACACCGTGATGGATATTCAGGGCGTGAAAGATAAGTTTGGTATTCCGCCTGAGCTAATTATCGATTACTTGGCGCTGATGGGTGACAAAGTCGACAACATTCCTGGCGTACCGGGCGTGGGTGAAAAAACGGCACTCGCACTATTGCAAGGACTAGGCAGCTTAAAAGACATCTACAATCGCTTAGACGAGATCGCCGCCCTTGGCTTCCGTGGCTCTAAAACCATGAAGCAAAAAATGGCCGACAATCAAGAAATGGCGGAGCTGTCTTACGTCTTGGCCACCATCAAGTGTGACGTTGAACTGCCATTCAATGCATTGGAACTGCAAAACAAGCAAATAGACAAAGACGCCTTACGTGAGTGGTTTACCAAGCTAGAATTCAAAACTTGGCTGAAGGACTTAGACAAAGCACCAAGCATCGATGGCCCTAATGACACTGCAAGCAATTTGGATGGACAAGCCACCGCCAGCAAGTCTGACATTGAAGTGCAATACGACACTCTCTTAGATCAAGCAAGCTTCACCAAATGGTTCGAACAAATCCAACAAGCCGACTTGGTAGCCTTTGATACCGAGACCACCAGCTTAAATTACATGGCAGCAGAACTGGTGGGCTTGTCGTTTTCCACCGAAGTAGGCAAAGCAGCTTATGTCCCCCTTGCTCACGACTATGAAGATGCGCCAGAACAACTGGATCGCGATTGGGTATTAGAACAACTCAAACCTTGGTTGGAAGACGAGACGGCGGCAAAAGTCGGTCAGCATCTAAAATACGACGCCAATGTGTTGAACAATTACGGCATCGCCTTACGAGGTATTGTTTACGACACCATGTTGGAGTCTTATGTCTTTAACTCGGTCAGCTCGCGCCATGACATGGGCAGCTTGGCGGAAAAATTCCTTGACCATAAATGCGTCAGCTTTGAAGACATTGCCGGTAAAGGCGCGAAGCAAAAAACCTTCAATCAGATCGACTTAGAACAAGCTGCTTTTTATGCCGCAGAAGACGCCGACATTACCTTGCGCTTGCATCAAGCCATTTGGCCACAGTTAGAAAAGACACCTGAGTTAGTGAGCATATTCAAAGACATTGAATGTCCGTTGGTGCCCGTGTTGGCAAAAATGGAACAAACCGGCGCACTGATTGACCCTGAATTATTGCATGCGCAAAGTAGTGAAATCGCCGCCAAGCTGCAAGAACTGGAAATTAAAGCTCATGAAGCAGCAGGGGAAAGCTTTAATCTAAGCTCACCGAAACAGTTACAAGTCATACTGTTTGAAAAGCTGGAACTGCCCATCATCAAGAAAACGCCTAAAGGCCAGCCTTCCACCGCCGAACCGATTTTGCAAGAACTGGCCGAAAACTACGAACTGCCTCGCATCATCATGGAACACCGTAGTTTGTCGAAACTTAAGTCCACTTACACCGACAAGCTGCCGGAAATGTTGCAAAAAACAGGACGCATTCATACCTCGTATCATCAAGCGGTAACCGCCACTGGTCGTTTATCGTCGACGGATCCGAACTTGCAGAACATCCCAATTCGTACCGCAGAAGGCCGCCGTATTCGCCAAGCCTTTATTGCACCAGAAGGTTACAAACTGGTCGCCGCCGACTACTCGCAAATCGAACTGCGCATTATGGCTCACTTGTCACAAGACCAAGGCTTGCTGGATGCCTTCGCCAACAATGCCGACGTACACAGAGCCACCGCCGCAGAAGTGTTTGAAACTACACCAGAGGAAGTCACCACAGAGCAACGTCGTCGTGCAAAAGCCATCAACTTTGGTTTGATTTACGGCATGTCAGCCTTTGGTTTAGCCAAACAGCTCGGCATCGCCCGTCCTGAAGCGCAAAAATACGTACAACGCTATTTTGAACGCTACCCAGGCGTCCGCACCTACATGGACAACACTCGTGAAAATGCCAAAGAGAAAGGTTTCGTTGAAACCATTTACGGCCGTCGTTTGTACTTGCCTGACATCAAAGCAAAAAACGCCATGATGCGCCAAGCTGCCGAACGCACCGCGATCAACGCGCCGATGCAAGGCTCCGCCGCCGACATCATCAAACGCGCCATGATCAAAATGCACCACTGGCTCGCCGACACCGACCTTGATGTGCGCATGATCATGCAAGTACACGATGAATTAATCTTTGAAGTGGCTGAAAAAGACCTAGACGCCGCGCAAGCCAAGATCGTCGACATCATGCAGAACAGCAGCAAAATCGACGTGCCTTTGCTGGTAGAGGCAGGCGTGGGAGATAATTGGGACGAGGCGCATTAAATTCTTCTGATAATAAATATAGTAGTAAATTTTTTGAAAAATTAGGAGCGATGGTGTGAGTAAAATAAAATCTATTACCGTAGAAAATTACAAAGCATTTAGAGGGAAACATATTATCCCCATTAATAACCTGACACTCATATTTGGCTATAACAACACAGGGAAAAGTGCGCTATTAAGAGCTTTTCCACTTTTATCATCAAGTTTCAGGAAAACTAGTAGTTATTTTACCCCAAGCTATTTAGATTATTCATGTAAATCATTAAGAGGAGGACTACACGAAAATATTCTGTTTAATGGAGAAAATCGGCTTGGATTTGGTGTAGATTGGGAGGAAGGCAGTTGTATAAACTTTTCTCTACAACAAATAGGCGACCAACCTGAAAGAATGACTGATTTAACTTTAAAGTCTAAATCTTTAATTAAACAGTATGTACGCTCTCTTGAAGAAGAGAATAAATTAGAAAATAAATCAGAACCAAATGAAGTCATCGACTTTTACAACTTTCGCTGCCCTGAAGAGTTTTTGGGATTAGACAAGTTAATTTCTAATTTTTCAAATTCATTGCACTGGGTATCCTCAGTTAGAGCTTTTCCCCCTAGGTATTTTAATATAGGTCTAGGTGTCCCCTTATATTTAAGTCCCGATGGGCAAGGTATTGGACCAATCCTATGGAATTTAGCTGAAAACAAATCAAAATCAATAAATAGAATTAATATGTGGTTAAATTCCGTATGTGGAAGAGAATTAGACTTTAGCGCTATTCATAATTCTAAGAATGGCTTGAGAACTGTCGGATTAGAAACTATTATGACAGCTCCAACGATAATTAAAGAAGATGAAAATGATTTTTCTCCTACTAGAATAGCAATTCTTGATTCAGGAGAAGGTATAGCTCAGGCTCTACCTGTAGTCATGTTGTGCGCTATGGCTGCTGAAGGAGAATTGGGAGAATTCCCAGTAGTTACGATCGAACAACCTGAGCTACACTTACATCCGCAAGCAACGGTTGAATTAGCCAACTTTCTTGTTAAATGCTCTAAAGATAATCCTTCTGCTTCATATATTTTTGAAACACACTCTGAGAGTTTTTTAAAAGCGATACAGTTGGCAATCATAAAAAAGGAATTTTCGAAAGATGATTTTTCATGTATCTGGATTAAAAAGACACAATATACATCAGAATTAAAGAAAATAGACATTGATGATAATGGATATTTATCCAACGACTGGCCAAATAACGTGTTCAAAGAAACTATACATCAGTCAAAAAAAATCATACAAAGCCGCTTAGAAATTTAAAGGTTAATAATGATATTCAACATTAAAAATAATGCATTCAATGATGAAAACAAACATTCTTTGAATTATATGGCTCTAGCTTCACTTCGTGGACGAGCGTTTATTGATTTTAATGATGAAGATAGCACTGTACAAGATTGGATCGATAAAAATGATCCTGAGCTTTGGACGCTTATTAAAGAATATACAACAACATGCAAGTCAAATTTCAAAATAGAACATCAGTTCGAAGTTGTAAACAACAAAGAAAAAGATAATTGGAACTTACAATACCCCATAATTAAAATAGAAGAAGCAATAAAAATAATTGACAAGCCATATGAAATTTGGCTTGAAAATGGAATTGATGACAGAGATTTTTTATTACTTTTGATGGCAGAAGAAATAAAAAAATACTTCTTAGATAAATCCGATAAAAATCAAATAATTTTTGTTGGTAAAGGTGGTTTAGGTGAAATTAAAAAGCACATAGTCTCTAGCAAAGATAAAAACCACATTAAAAATAAAGTTTTTGTTATATTTGATAGTGACAAAAACAAAAAAGATAACATATCCAGACAAGCTAAAGAAGTAATTGAAGTCTGTTCGGAAAACTGTCTAAAACACCATTGCTGGAATAGAAGAGCAATTGAAAATTACTTGCCAATTGAACATTTGAAAAATAAACTCAACAAAAATGATAGAGATCAAAAAAAATATAGCGCGTTTTTATCAATGAATCAAGAACAAAAATATTATTATCATATGAAGAGAGGATTAAAAGATACTTCATGCAAAAACTCTGGACTATACGATAATATAGAGGAAATGATTCGTGAAAATGAGTTATATTCAGGATTTGGAAAAGGAATATTTTCTAAGTTTATTCGTCTAACAAATGAAAATAAAAATGAGGATGAGATAATTAGAAGACTGATAGAAAAAAAAGATTCTTCTCTTGAAATAAAAAATTTAATAGACAATTTATTAAACTTCACAAGGTTGCCATCATGAGCTCTCTACATAATTCAGAACCGAGAGTTGTCTTTATGACTCATTTACTAAAACAGTTAAACTTAGGTGAAATTAAAATACCTAGATTCCAACGTGAGTTTGTATGGGATTGGGAGCAGCAGCACGACCTTTTATGTAGCATATTGGAAGGCCTACCTATTGGTGCAATATTGCTATGGGAAACAAGAAAAAGCAATATGAAATATATTGAAAACATAGGCCCTTTTGAATTAAAAAAATCAAACTCCGAACATAATATTTTTCTTATGGATGGATTACAAAGATTAACCACCTTATTTTTATCTATTTATCATCCCACAGATCAAATAAAAAACCATGTGGAATCTAACAATTATGATATTTATTGTGATTTAAATTCCAGCGATATAAATAATACATTCTTTCAAAAAAAGACAATCCAAAAAATACATAGCGATCAATATATAAGCCCAAGATATATGCCTTTAAGCGCTATAATGGACACAAAAAAACTCCTTAAATACCAGAGAACAATCCCCATAGAAAAATCAAAATGGCTTGATAGATCTGATGATATAGTTTCAGCATTCATTAGTTATAAGCTCCCTGTAGTCCCTCTTGAAACTAATGATCAAGACATCGTAACAAAAAGCTTCGAACGTATAAACACTCGCGGAACGCAAATGTCCGAAACTCATATGTTAAATGCATTAAGCTATTCCACAGACTTTGATTTATTAAAAGTAATTGAAGGTGCCAAGGAAAATTACTTAATAAATAATAATGATTGGTATGATATAGATAACAGTTATTTAATATTGTTAATAAAGGTCTTTGTGGGATTTGATATATACAGCAAAAGAACTGAAGAATTAGTGAAAAAAATAAACGAAGACCTTATAGTTGATATTTTTAAATCGCTAAAAAAACTAGCTATTTTTTCCAACGAAAATTTTTGCATCAACAGTCCAAACGACTTCCCATATAAGTTACAGCTTATAACTTTAGCCCAAGCTTTCAGAGCAAACATGAAAAAAATAGATGATGAAACACTCAAAGCTTGGTTTACATTTACGACTTATACTGGCGCATTTGGAACTACAGCAAGGAACTCCTCAAATGCTATTAATGATTTTCAGATCTTATTAAAAACTGGGACACTTAACTGGACTTTGAACTCATCAATAAATGTTGAAAAATGGACTAAAAACATTAATTATAAAACAGCTCGAGTAAAAGCTTGGAGCCTTTCACTTTCTATAAGGCTTGATGAATTAAAAGGTAATTCTGAAAACCAAATATCTTTGATAGAAAGCAGAGGAAAAATATTAAGGAAAATAAAACACCCAACAATAGAAACAAAAAAAATCCACCGTAGTGGTTTATACTTCATATCTAGAAACAACAAAGCCATAGACATAAATAACATATCTGAAAATGAATTAGAAAGTAATTTCCTAGATGATGAATTAATAAATATTTTCAATGATGGAAAAATTGATTTATTTTGTGATATTAGAGAAGAAAAAATCTATCAATGGGAAATCGAAAATTTAGTAAAACCAGCTTCGGAATTACTAAATATAAAATATGACACGAAAAATAAATGAATTTTAATATGAAAAAAAATTTTTTTGAATTCTTCGCTGGCGTAGGATTAATAAGAGAAGGATTAAGTTCCGATAATTGGATATGTAGTCTTTCTAGTGATGTTTCAACGGATAAAAAAGATACATATGTAAAAAACTATGGGGAAAAGGATTTTTTATTAGAAGATATTTGGAATATATCCAAAGATATTTCTGCTTTAGAAGGAAGTGCTTTTTTATATACAGCCTCTTTCCCTTGTACAGATTTGTCAATTTCAGGAAATAGAGCCGGCTTAGCAGGAATACATTCTGGAACCATAAAGGCATTTTTTGAAATCATAAAAATCAAAAAATCAAAGAATGAAGAACCAAAAGTAATTTTACTTGAAAATGTGAATGGCTTCTTAAACTCTCATAATGGAAAGGACATAAAACATACTATCGAAGCTTTTTCTGAACTTGACTATTACATTGATATTTTAGAAATTGATGCCAACTTTTTCACAGCACAAAGTCGAAAAAGGATATTTATAATTGCTGTTGAAAAATCATTAGCCGAAAAAGAAATGAAAATAAAAAATGAGAACGAAGAAGCTAATTGGTGGACAGAATTCGATAGTAATAAAAAAATAAGAACAGCACAAATAAAAAAAGTAATTTTAAATTGCCCTGATCTAAAATGGGGAATTTTTAAAATCAACTTCAATAATGAAATACATAATGATCTTGAAAAATACATACAAAAAAACTTACCAATGACTTCAAAAAAATGGTGGAATCAGACTAGAAAAGAATATCTTTATTCCCAAATGACAAGGACACACAAGGATAGGCTTGATTCACTGGTAAATGCTAAGAATTTATCTTATTCAACAGTTTTTAGACGAATGAGAAATGGTAAATCAACTGCTGAAATCAAAACAGATGGAATTGCTGGTTGCTTAAGAACACCAAGAGGAGGTTCGAGTAAACAGATTTTAATAAGATCAGGAAATGGTAGCTGGGACGTTCGTTATTTAACATCAAGAGAATATGCTAGATTACAAGGTTTAAGAGATAGTTATAAATTACCTGACATTGAAAACAAAGCATTATTTGCAATGGGGGATGCCGTATGCGTCCCTGTAATTTCTTTCATCTCTAAAAAAATATTGACCCCATTATATGAGCAATGGATATCAGATAATGAACAATCACCTCTATAAAAAACTATTTATGAAATACTAAATGATATAATAGAAACACAGTGTATTTATGAGAAAATTTAAAATAGATTTGAGATTATCTAGCTATTTGACAGTCCGATTCTCTTTTCGAGAAATTAGGATTAGATCAAAATTAATCGCGCCAGAGCATTTCAACGTCAATTTTGTAATTTAAATATGGTTTCGCGTTCTGATAGATTATATCCAATGCGTTTTCATCCATAAGTTCAAATGGAATACCTTCCATATTTTCCAGTCCATCTGCATGATGCAATGGGCGCTCTAGCCATTTCCATGCTTTTAGCACACTGCCTTCGACACCTTTCAGGCTTAGGATCTTCACAATATCTTGGATTTTTCTGGATATTTAAACCAGCTGATAGGTTTTAAGGCCGTTTTCCTTGCTCCGGCCACACGACACGGTAACTGTATATTTAAAATAGGCTTGCACAACTGGTTAGAAAGCACCGACCTTGATGTATGCATGATCATGCAAGTGCACGATGAATTGATCTTTGAAGTGGCTGAAAAAGACCTCGACGCCGCCCAAGCCAAAATCGTCGACATCATGCAGAACAGCAGCAAAATCGACGTGCCTTTGCTGGTAGAAGCAGGCGTTGGGGATAACTGGGACGAGGCGCATTAAGCGCCTCACAATAGGCAAAACAGGAAATCAGAGCTACCTAATAATGGTTAATTTCCATCTGAGATGACTCCACCATGCGCTTGTGGTTTACTTTGTGTACAGCAGAGGATGCTTTAAGCAGTAGGAAGTCACCATCAATGCCAAAAACAAAGTCTCAGTCTAAAACTAAGCACAGTGTATTGGGTCGCTTATGTCGTTCTTTGTTGAGCAAATTCTGGGCGCTTTTCTGGCGGGGATTGTTACTGCTTATCTTGGTCACAGTTTTATTCCGATTCGTTCCTTTGCCGACAACGGCATTTATGCTGCAAAGTGATTACCCTGTAAAGCAGGAATGGATTAGTATTGATAAGTTGCCTAATCATGTGGCGTTGGCGATGGTGGCTTCTGAAGATCAACGATTCCCCAAGCATTATGGTGTGGATTTCGCGGCCATTCGTAACGCGCTGAAGCAATATTTTAATGGCAACGGATTACGAGGCGCCAGCACCATTACCCAACAAACCGCTAAGAATATTTTTCTCTGGCCTGGGCAAAGTTTTCTGCGCAAAAGTCTGGAAGCTGGATTGGCGCTCGGTTTGGAAGCGCTTTGGGGCAAGAAACGCATTCTTGAAGTCTATTTGAATGTGGCCGAGTTTGGTAAAGGCATTTATGGTGTGGAAGCCGCCAGTCAGCACTATTTTGGCCGTTCCGCCGAACGTTTAACCAAGGATCAAGCGGCCCGTTTGGCTGTGTTATTACCCAGCCCTCGAACGCGTGACCCTGTTAACCTTACTCGCTACCTACGCAAACGTTCGGTCTGGGTTGAACTGCAAATGCGCCAATTAGGCAGCCATTACTTAGCCGCTATTCTGAAAAACTAACGCTTAATCACCTATTTCCAACACGTCTGCCCCATTTTCAACACCATGCTGAGGTGAGTGTTCGCTCACCCAGTTACCCAATAACTAATTGATTAAACATACATAATGCTTTCTTTCCGCTGACTATTATTTAAGCTACTCTTTAAGTCTAAGTCGTATGCTAGGAGAGTGGACTTGTTTAAACCAAATTATTTTTTATGGGTCACTGCCACTTTTATTTTATTGGCTATTTTCACTAGCCACCTGTATTTCAAGCTGGCTTGGGCTTGGTTCGCCTTATCTTTTTTTTCCGTCAGCTTAGCCTATTTATTGAACAAACCGACCATCTTTCGTAAACGCTCTGACGGCACTATGCCCTTTTATATCCGCTGGGTTTTTATGCCGTTTCTATGGAGCACTCAGCTCTATAACAGTTGGGCACGCAGCAATGACCCTGTGCCAGCTCTGCAAAAAATAGACGACGGGGTTTATCTGGCAAGACGGCTCTTTCCCTCCGATATTCACGACATAAAAAATGAAAAAATCCGTGCTGTATTGGATGTAACAGCGGAATTCAGTTCGTTAAATTGGATGTCTTTACAAGCCAATATCGATTACTTAAACATTCCCATTTTGGATCATTCGGTACCAACAGACACACAAATTCAACGGGCTTTAAACTGGATACACACTCATAAAAAGAACGGTCGGTCGGTCGTCGTACATTGCGCTCTTGGTCGCGGTCGCTCAGTTTTCATGGTGGCGGCCTATCTATTAAGCCAATATCCAGATGCCAAACCAAAAGAAATCATGAACAAAATCCGTGACATTCGCCCCACCGTTCGGCTCAATAACAAACAGTTTGAACAACTGAATCAAGCGTTTGAAAATAAGCGCCTAGTGGTACACAACAGTGCTTGGATTATTGCCAATCCGGTCGCTGGCAAACGTCAGTGGGAAGAAGAACACGACACCATACTGAAGCTCTTGTCAGGCTATTACAACCTGACGGTTAAAACCACCACACTTGAGGTCAATGGTACTGAGCTGGCCAAGCAGGCACTCAAAAACTCGCCAGATTTAGTCATTGCTTGTGGTGGCGATGGCACAGTAACGGAAGTTGCAACCGCCTTAGTTGGTACAAAAGTGAAACTTGGCATTATTCCATTCGGCACGACCAATGCGCTCAGTCATGCTTTATGTGGAAGCCTGTCAAAAATCCCATCAACCAAAACCATTTGCTTAAACATCATTGATGGCTGTGAACAACGCATTGATACGGCGACCTGTAACGACGAATTGATGCTGCTGTTGGCTGGTGTCGGCTTTGAACAACAAATGATTGAAAAAGCCGACCGTGAGAAAAACAACAACAGTGGACAAATCGCGTATTTACAGGATTTATGGGAAGCCATCAGCCAGAATGATGTCCATACCTTCAAGGTCACGCTCAATGACAGTGACACCTTTGAAATTGATACTCCCAGTTTGACCATTGCCAATGCGTCGCCAGTCACCGCTCTGTTAGCGCAAGGAAAAGGGGGGCCGGACATTAAAGATGGTGAACTCGATTTAACCTGGTTAGACCCAGAACGCATGCAAATCCTCAACCTTGCCGAGCTCGCTATGTTAGGCCTTGGAGATAACCGTCAAAAGCAAGGTAAAAGCCAGCAATCGTCTTCTGGCGTGTTCCATAAAACGGCCCTGAAAGTGGCTGTCGACATCCGTCAGATTGGACATTATGTGGTGGATGGGGAAGCACGTGAAGCGGACACTTTAGAAGTGGTTGTTAGACCAAAATCCTTGAGTGTCGTGGTACCGGAATCTGCATTAAAGGCGGACTCAGAGTAAGAGAAAAAAGTCTCTTATTCTCCCTTCCCTTGGTTATCCCTAGTAATAAGTGCTCAGCGCTTGATGTATCTCAGCTTTGGTATGGTTGATCCATGCCACACTCAATGAATCAGTCTATCCACTAGGCTATTTAACGAGAGGGATTTGTGATGCGCTACGACAAGATTGCAACATTTGATATTCCAACCATAGCAGCAGAAGGATTTGAACACGAGCCCGACGCCACTCGTGACTACTGGCAACATTCAGCAAAGAACACCTTACCACCTTACGATTTCATTTCACCTTACGCTCGTCATAAGACGTTACCAACCCCGGGAATAGAGCAGCGCAAAGCTTGGATCATTGGCGGCGGCGTTGGTGGTTTGGCGGCGGCTTTTTATCTCATTCGTGACGCTCATATGCCGGCCGAAAACATTTATATTCTAGAAGAAATGACCCTAGAAGGCGGCTCAATGGATGGCTCAGGCAACCCAGAAGAAGGTTATATCATCCGCGGTGGCCGAGAGATGAATTGGAATTACGATACGCTTTGGGACATGTTCCAAGACATTCCAGCGGCAGAGCTGCCCGAAGGTTATTCAGTATTGGATGAATATCGTTTAATAAATGACAACGATGCCAATTATTCGAAAGCGCGTCTCATGGCGAAAAATGGCGATATTCTGGATGCTAAAGAGTTTGGCCTAAACAAGTCCCAACAATGGGAACTAATCCGTTTAATGCTCAAGCGGAAAGAAGCATTAGACGACATTCGAATTGAAGATTATTTTAGTAAAGGCTTTCTTAAGAGTAATTTCTGGTTCTTATTTCGCTCTATGTTTGCCTTCAAAGACAGCCACAGTTTGCTTGAGACTAAGCTTTACCTGCACCGTTTTCTCGATTCAATCGACGGTTTTGCTGACCTGTCGGCCTTGGTTTTTCCAAAATACAATCAATACGATACCTTCATTAAACCCTTATCTGATTACCTTCGTCAGCAAGGCGTGCAGTTCCAATTCGCTACCCGGGTTGTCGATTTGGACATGCAGATAACAGAGGATCAAAAAATCGTGACGGGCATTCAAGCCATGGTTCGAGAAAATGACCAAGAACAGCCTCTAACGATCGCCGTTAATCATCAGGATTTGGTATTTGCTCTAACCGGTTCAATGACAGAGCAAACCGCTTACGCCAGCATGGAGACGGTGCCGCAATTAACCTGTGAACAAGATGACCCAGGGGAACAAAGTGGCTGGATGTTATGGAAAAACCTAGCGAAAAAATCCCCTGTGTTTGGCAAACCCGAAAAGTTCTACGGCGATACCGAACAATCCATGTGGGAGTCCGCGACGCTCACCTGTAAACCCTCACCATTAACCCAAAAAATCATCGAGCTGGCCGTCAACGATCCATACACAGGTCGCACTGCAACAGGCGGCATTATTACCTTTACCGATTCGAAATGGTTACTCAGCGTTACCTGTAATCGTCAACCTCATTTTCCCAACCAACCAAACGACACATTAGTACTTTGGGTCTATGGCCTATTAATGGATCAACAAGGGAACGCGGTAAAGAAAACCATGCCGGAATGTACTGGAAAAGAAATCATCACCGAGCTTTGCTATCACCTCGGATTACAGGATCAGTTAAAGGACATCCTCAGCAAGACCAAAATTCGAGTCGCACTTATGCCGTACATTACCGCTCAATTTATGCCTCGTGCGACGGGTGACCGACCTCATCCTGTACCAGAAGGCTGTACCAACCTTGGCCTGATAGGACAGTTCGTCGAGACTCGTAACGACATCATCTTTACCATGGAAGCGTCCATTCGAACCGCTCGTATTGGGGTCTATAAGTTACTGAACATACCCAAACAAGTACCAGACATTAGCCCGACTCAATATGACATTCGCAATTTGATTAAAGGCGCTCGCGCTTTAAACAGCAACAAACCCTTTTTAGGGGAAAGGTTATTGCATCGACTGTTGGATAAAACCTATTACGCTCACATTTTGCCGCCGTTACCAGAACCTGAACAGGTTAAGCAGTCTAAATTCGAAGAAGAATTGCATGAAATTTTAGACAAGGGCAGCACACTGATGCATCAGTTTGGCAATTGGATTCAGGCGTTAAGAGAGAATTTTTCAAATCGAGAATAAAGCACAAGCAGAACAGGCAAAGGCCGCCAGCTAATCGGCGGCCTATCGGGTTCCACTGGTCATATTATTCTCACTTTACCTTAGTCGCATGGATACTAAAATGAACGCCAAGCTAAGAGAAAGCAGACATGGATTGAATTGTTTGCTTCAAGACTCGCCCTTATAAAAGACGTTTTTATTGCGCTCGTCCTTTTTTAATCGCAAAACAAGGTTACAATGGCGACTTTTCAATTTTCACGGGAACGAAAATGCACACATCAGGCCGTCAAATAGGATTTTATAAAATCGCCATTATTTTGGGTTTACTGTCAGCGATTGGCCCTTTTGCCATAGATATGTATTTACCTGCCTTACCGCAAATTAGCCAATTTTTCTCTGTTGGCGTAGCAGAAATACAACTGAGCTTAACCGTATTCTTGATTGCCCAAAGTGTGTCACAACTATTCTATGGTCCCTTATCCGACAAATTTGGCCGAAAGCGACCTTTATACATTGGCATGATCATTTTCTTTTTATCCACTCTGGGCTGCATTTACGCGTCTTCTCTCAATGAGCTGGTTGTGTTTCGTTTTTTACAAGGCATTGGCGCCGCAGCAGGCGTGGTCATTGCTCGTGCGATTGTGCGCGATCTATACACTGGCATTGAAGCCACGAAATTGATGTCACTTTTGATGTTGGTGTTCGGAATTTCACCTATTCTGGCACCTTTGGTTGGTAGCACGATTCTCACGTTCACCGATTGGCATGGTATTTTTGTGCTCGTTGCCATTTGTGCAGGACTGGGGCTATTACTGATTCAATTCGGCCTACGCGAAAGTCACTCGCTTGAACAACGTCAACATACGCGTTCTCAAGGTAGCAGTTTACAAGCCTATTTAACGCTTTTAAAAGACCATCACTACATGGGGTTAGTATTTGCCGGCAGCTTTGCCCTCGCCAATTTCTTTATTTATTTGGCCAATTCCCCCTTTGTGCTGATCGAACATTACGGCCTGAACGAAACCCAGTACGGAATCGCCTTTGGTTTAAATGCCATGTGTTTTTTCTTATCCGCTCAACTGAATGGCCGTTTATGCTCCCTATATGGCATAGAGAATGTCATCAAAGCCGGAAAATGGATTGGTGCCATTGCCATGTGCTGTATGACTAGCTTGTATCTTGTTGGCTTCGATTCTTTGTATCTGTTTATGGGATGTTATTTGATCGCCAGTGCTGGTGTCGGCTTAGTGATTCCAACGACCTCGATTCTTGCGATGGAAAATCATGGTCGAATTGCTGGAACCGCATCGGCTTTATTGGGCACAATGCAAATTGCTATTGGTCCGATTTTTATTGCCATTCTAAGCCCACTGATGAACAAAGAACCTTTGCCTATGGTGTTGGGTATGACCTGTTGTTCGCTTATCGCCTTGCTCTTCGTGACTTTAACCTTATCGAAAAAAACACCTTTCGCTGAGGCATAAATTTGCTATAAAGAAAGTCTGATACAAGCATAATAAAAACGGAGGGACAAATGTCACAACATCATAACGGTTCTTGTTTATGTGGGCAGATCAGTTACGAGCTGAGTGGTGAGTTTAAAAAGTTCTTTTTGTGCCACTGCAGTCGTTGTCGCAAAACTTCTGGCACTTCACACTGTGCCAACCTGTTTGCACCAGGAGCTGAACTAACTTGGTTAAGCGGAGAAGATAAGATCGGCTTTTATCGCCACCCTGACAGCCAATTTGCTCGCGCTTTCTGCCAAACCTGTGGCTCCAATGTCCCGGTCGATGCCAAAGCCCGTGGTTTAGTCGTGGTGCCAGCAGGCAGCTTGGATTCTGATCTCGACATTAAGGCCCAAGCCAACATCTTTATGGGCAGCAAAGGCAATTGGGATGAGGACCTCAGTCAGGCTCCCTGCTTTGATGCTATGCCCAGCTAACACCAGATTAGAGTTGAGCCAGTTGTTGCGCTGCGACGATCAAGGTACTCTCGTCTTTGGCAAAACACAGGCGTATTAATTTCTGCCCTGTTGGTGGATTCTGATAGAAAACACTAACAGGGATCGCCGCCACACCCACTTGCTCAATCAGATGTTCGCAAAAGGCCACATCATCCAAATCACTGATGGCGCTGTAATCCAAGAGTTGAAAATAGGTGCCCTCACAAGGCAGCAATGTAAAGCGACTCCCCTCTAAGGCTTGACGCAATACATCTCGCTTTTGTTGATAAAAGCCAGCCAGTTCAGCACTGGCCTCTGGTACCTCATTAAGGTGTTCGGCGATGGCCTGCTGGAAAGGCGTTGCAGTGCAAAAGGTAACAAACTGATGGACTTTCCTCAGCTCTCGCGTTAACGCTGATGGGGCGACCACATAACCCACTTTCCAGCCAGTCAGGTGAAAACTCTTACCGAATGAAGAAACAATGACACTGCGTTCTCGAAGTAATTCATGTTGATGCACACTGACGCTCTTCGTTTGAAAATGAATAAATTCATAGACTTCATCCGACAACACATGAATATCTCGTGTCGAGATAATTTGCCAAAGCTGCTCTAGGTCTTCATTCTGCCAACAAGTTCCCGTCGGGTTATGCGGCGTATTGATTAATACTAAACGTGTCTTGTCTGACACTAGGGTGTCTACTTCAGTCCAATCAGGACGGAACGCTGGCGCCTTCAGCACCACTCGCTTACACACTCCACCCGCTAACTGAACAGCCGGTTCATATAGGTCATAAGCAGGGTCAAATAAGAGGACTTCATCACCAGGATGAACCAAGCTACTAATGGCATCAAAAATGGCCTCTGAAGCGCCACTGGTCACTGTGATTTCATTGACTGGATCGACTTTCCGGTCATAGTGACGAGCGATTAAATCGCCTATTGCGTCACGTAAAATGGGTAAGCCGGTCATCGGAGAATATTGATTATTTCCCTGTAACAACGCCTGTGAGGCACGCTCTAATAATCGAGTATCCGCTGGAAAATCAGGAAAGCCTTGGGATAAATTAATGGCGCCTTTTTCAGCTGCCAAAGCAGACATTTTGGTAAAAATCGTCGTGCCGACATTGGGCAATTTTGAAGCAATGTTCACAGTAGGGTGGCCTTACAGGGTCAATCGAAAAAGACTAAGTTAAAAGACTTAGTAGGTTTTGGTCAACTACTCTATAGAAGGTGCGAACAAGTCCTCTTGCCTCGGCAACCGCTCCTGCGTTGCCCTACTGCACCACATCCCTGTGGTTATGCATTGCTCTTATTACCCACATCCATGTAAGCGTACGGGTCTTTCAGAGAAAACGTCCTACTGCGTTGCGACTCTTTGAAAGGTACCTACATTCCTTCAGAGTCGCGCCTTATTTGACGATTTCTCTGAAAGACTGATGCTTAGTAGACTTATTCGTACCTTCCCTAGCCATTTGCAGCAAAAACAAAAAAGCCAAGGCAATGCCTCGGCTTTGGTTTTAAGGTGTTGTCTGATTAAAAACCACTAACCCGCTTGTAACGTCGGGTAATCGATATAACCTTCAGCGCCAGGGGAGTAAAACGTATCTGGGTTCGGTTGATTGAGATCCGCGCCTTGTTGTACACGAGTCACAAAATCAGGGTTTGCCAAAATACCGGTACCAAACGCCACACTGTCAGCTTGCTTGTTAGCAATCACTTGAGCGGCTTCGGCAGGTGTGTAACCCATGTTGACCATCAAATGCCCCTGATAAGCTTCTCGAGCAACAGGCACCACATCCGCTTGTTGTAGACCAAAGAAGTCGGCACGCATCAAATGTAGGTAGGCCAAATTATAAGGACTCAAGGCTTTCGCCAAGTAACTCACCAAACCAACAGGGTCACTGTCTTTCATGCTTTGGAAACTGTTCAAAGGTGACAAACGCACACCCACACGGCCACTGCCCATGACTGCCGTTACCGCATCCAATACTTCCATCAAGAAGCGAGCACGATTTTCAAATGATCCACCGTATTCATCTTCTCGTTGATTCGCGCTGTCTCTTAGGAATTGGTCAATCAAATAGCCGTTTGCCGCATGTACTTCCACACCATCAAAACCAGCTTCTTTGGCATTGATTGCCGCTTGTTTGAAATCCTGCACAATGTCGGCAATGTCCGCTTTGGTTAATGCTTTTGGCACTGAGTAGGCTTTTTTTCCTTCTGGTGTATGAGTCTCACCGTCAATGGCGATGGCGCTTGGCGCAACCGCTTCTTGACCACCATTTAACAAAGGGTGAGCGGCACGCCCCGCGTGCCAGATCTGCATAAAAATACGGCCGTCTGCTTTATGAACCGCTTCTGTCGTGAGTTTCCAGCCTTGGATTTGCTCAACAGAATAAATACCTGGGTCATTTCCAAACGCCGACGTACCTTCGCTGACCATAGTACATTCTGTAATCAACAAACCCGTTGAAGCACGTTGTGAATAATATTCTGCCATCAACTCATTCGGTTGATGTTCTGGTGCACGACAACGGGTAAGCGGAGCCATTGCAAAGCGGTTCGGTAGTTCAAAATCACCCAATTTAACCGGGGTAAAAAGTGAATTCTCTGTACTCATGTTGAGTCTCCAAAAAAATAAACTTGATATCAAAGATAGCTAGTTAGTGTGGCTAGGTAAGGGAATTTCAATCGCTTGCACGCTATTTACTGAATTGATATTTTTGGCGATTAAAACTGTTTAGCGGCACAACAAGCTATTGACTCCAGCGCTTACTCCTTTTAGATTAGGAATACAAAAAATATAACACGTGTAACATTTATGATAAAAACTCGAATGGTCCACCAAACCGAGGCGACTCGGAACAAGATTATCAATAAGGCCGAAGCATTGTTCATCCAAAATGGCTTTGCTGGTACTCAAATGATAGACATAGCAGCCGCAACTGGTATGAGCCGCAATACCTTGTATCGCTATTATCAAAATAAGTACGATTTGGGGTTCGCCATCCTAGTGGCCGCCCTACAGCGTAAAATGTCTTTTTATGACGACATCATCCATGGCATTTATGCCCAGCAATACCCAAACACTCTGCAAGGTATCGAAGCCTTGTTAAACGCCTATGCCGATCCACACTATGAAGACGACGACCGTTTTATTGCGGAATTTGATGGTTATTATGCCGGTGCTCGTATTCCAACTGAATTTCGCACTAAGCTGACCGAAGCCTTACCACAAGACATCACCGAACGCCTGACAGACATAGTGGTGCGCGGTCAAAACGATGGCAGTGTGCGCCATGATCTTGACGCAAATCATCTCGCGGTGACCTTACTGAATGCGGTTCCAACCTTTTATCGTCGAATGCTATTACGCCAAAACGCTCTAATGGAAATCGATCCTCGTGCCATTCAACCGCTCACACCTATGCTGATACAGCTCTTAATCGATGGCATGAAAGCCGTAAAACAAGCCTAAGAAGGATGACATACATGACCCCTAAAGACATTTTGAACGCCCTCACAGTCGAGGAAAAAGCCAGACTTTGTACTGGCAAAGACTTCTGGCATTTACATGGCATTGAACGACTAGAGTTACCTTCTATCATGGTGACAGATGGCCCACATGGCCTGCGGAAACAGTCAGGAGAAGGGGATCATGTAGGATTAAACGCGTCTGTAAAAGCAACCTGCTTCCCAACGGCATCCGGACTGGCTTCGTCTTGGAACCCAGCACTGATTGAAAAGATGGGAGTCGCATTAGGCAAAGAATGTCGTGCTGAAAACGTTTCGGTCCTACTTGGCCCTGGCATCAACATTAAACGCAATCCGTTAGGCGGCCGTAACTTTGAATACTTTTCTGAAGACCCTCTGATCGCAGGTGATATGTCGACTGCTTGGATCAAAGGCGTACAAAGCCAAGATGTGGGCACCAGCTTAAAACATTATGCAGTAAACAATCACGAGCATTGCCGCATGACAGTTGATGCTGTGGTGGACCAAAGAACACTTCGAGAAATCTATTTGCCCGCCTTTGAAAAAGCCATCAAGCAATCCCAACCTTGGACTGTGATGTGTGCTTACAACAAAATCAATGGCACCTATGCCGCAGAGCATCAGCAATTGCTCGATGACATTCTGGTAAAAGAATGGGGATTTGAAGGCATAGTGGTCACCGACTGGGGAGCCAATAATGATCGTGTCGAGGGCATTAAGCATGGTCAACATTTGGAAATGCCAAGTTCAGGAGAATTGAATACCCAGAAAATTTTAGACGCCATCGACAGTGGCCGACTCAGCATAGCAGCCTTGGATAAATCCGTATTACGCGTACTGGAACTCATCGTTAAATCGCAAGCCGCTCTTAACAATGCCCCAGTAAATGTCGATCTGGAACGTCATCATACGTTGGCCAGCAAAGTGGCTGAAGAGTCCTGCGTACTGCTAAAAAATGATCAATTACTGCCCGCTCAGAAAGACCAGAATGTACTGGTCATCGGCGCACTCGCCAACAACACGCGTTACCAAGGGGCTGGCAGTTCAAAGATAAATCCTTTTAAACTCGAGCAGCCTTTGGCGCAAATCGAGGCCGTATTTGGGACGAATAATGTGCGTTATAGCCAAGGCTATCAGCTGAACGATGAATCTGATCAAACCATGATTGAAGACGCAGTGGCGCAAGCCGAACAAGCCGATGTGATCTTTCTATTCGCAGGCTTAACCCCTAAATACGAATCGGAAGGGTTTGACCGACAGCACCTCAACTTACCACAAGTTCAGCTCGACTTAATTGACGCTCTGGGAGACCAACTAGGCAAAACTGCGGTCATTTTGCAAAATGGTGCACCTGTCACCTTGCCTTTTGTTGATAAAGTGCCCGCCATTCTAGAAGCCTATCTAGGGGGACAGGCTGGCGCCTCAGCCATCGCCAAGATATTAGCTGGGGATGTTAACCCAAGCGGAAAACTGGCCGAAACCTTTCCATTATCCCTAGACGATGTACCAAGTCAGCCATACTTTCCTGGCACAACCAAACAGACTCAGTATCGTGAAGCCATTTGGGTTGGCTATCGCTACTTTGCACACACAGCACAGCCCGTTCTTTTCCCGTTCGGACATGGTTTAACCTATAGCGAATTTAGCTTCTCTGAATTACGCATCATGGATGACAAACTGGACCTTAAAGCCGTCTCTTTTGATGAGCAAACTCGCATTCGCTTACAAGTTACCGTGACGAATACTGGCGACCGTGCAGGTGCTGAAGTCGTGCAATGTTACCTTGGTCAAAACAAACCGTCGCAACCAAGACCGGCCAAAGAACTACGAGCTTATCAAAAAGTCTTTTTAGAAGCAGGGCAAAGCAAATGCGTTGAACTGGAACTCAACTACCGTGACTTTGCCTTCTGGTGCGAAGCCGACTCACAATGGCGAGTGGAAAGCGACGATTATCACATTCAGATTGGGGCATCAGTAGAAGACATTCGCCTCACGACCCTGATCACTTTAAAAACAGATACACCTTTGGCACCACAAAATGCCACCCTATCGGCCTACTTCACACCAGCAGATCGTCAATTCAACGACCAGAGTTTCAGCGCATTGCTAGGCAAACCCATTCCAGATGCCACGCCGATCACACCCTATACCCTTAATTCTACATTAGGGGACATTGCTCAAACCGAACAGGGTAAGCCTCTGTTTAATGCCATGCTCAGTGTGTTTAGCAAAATGATGGAAGGGGATACCAACGATTCCGCTGCGGAAGCGGACAAACTCATGGCGGAAGCCATGGTATCCGACATGCCACTACGAAATTTACCCGTATTCAACAGCCAAAGTTATTCCGAGGAGGCTTTATTGGCTTTATTAGCCGACTTAAATTCATAAATAACTGGACGCTCTTGTCGACAGACAAGCGCGTCCTATCAATAGACAAAGACGTAAATAACAACAATAAGGAAAGGGATTATGCCCAACACAACATTTGAAACCAGCCGCCCCGAACGACTCAGCTATTACAGTTTTTTCACGGGTCAGAACATTATCTACATGTTTGTGACCATCTTTTTGAGCATTTACTATACCTCGGTTTTGGGCTTATCAGCCGCAACCGTAGGAATGATTTTATTGGTCGCTCGAGTATGGGATGCTGTTAATGATCCAATGCTATCGATCCTGATCGAAAAAAGTCGCCTGCCAGGGGGAAAGTTTAAGCCTTGGATTAAGGCCATCACTTGGGCCGTTCCAATTGCGACCATCTTGATTTTTTCATTTGGTGAGCAAATTGCGCAGCTTCCAATGTGGACGAAAGTGGCCTATGCCAGCATCACTTATATTTTATGGGGCATGCTCTACACCATCTCAGATGCGCCCGCTTATGCTCTGGGAACCGTGATCACCAAAAACGTTGAAGAACGCACCACCCTTTATTCCTATGTTCGCTTTGGTGGTTTTGCCGGTATGGTGATTGCCATGGTGGGCGCGCCATTACTGCTAGACAGTTTGAATGGACAATGGATGTTTGCCGCCATGATAATGGGCATATTGGCCATGATATTCATGGTGCCCATTCGTAATGTACAAGAACGCCATGTGATTGAACAAGCGGTACCGACCCTTAACAACATCATCCAAGCCATCACTGGAAACCGCTATTTACTCATCTTCATCATTGCCTTTATCTTTATCGGCGGCGCCAATTTTGCTTTTACTCTAATGCCGTTTATAGCTCGTGATGTGTTTCAAGATTCAGGACTAACCAGTTTACTGCTATTTTCCATTATTGCCCCTGCTATGCTCGCCTCACCGTTAGTGCCCATTGCCATTCGTTATTTTGGCAAAATCACCACTTTCGCGAGTGCGTCTGCAGCCTTGGTCATTCTTTCCATCATCACTTGGGGAGTAGGGTATGACAGTCTGTCGGTGTTTCTCGGACTCAACATGTTAAAAGCCATTGCGCTTGGGGTCACTTTAGTCATGCCCAGTATCTTCATTGCCGACTGTATTGAATATGGTCAAATGAAATCAGGTCAAAGACTAGAAGCCGTGACTTTCGCGGCTCAGACATTTGCTAATAAAGCGGTCTCAGCGGCTGGCGGCGCAATCGCCATGGGTTATTTAGCCTGGGTAGGATTTGTGCAGTCCTCTGCTGGCCATGTTGTTCAACAGCCACCACACGTTGTTCAGGGCATGTGGGATGTGTTAAACCTAGGTCATGCAATTGGCGCAGCAATTGGACTGGTGATCTTTTTGTGGGGTTACCAATTAACGGATCAGCGCTTGTCCGATCTAAAGGAAATATCGAACACTCACAGCGACTCGTTGAATCACCCTGCGTCTGCTTAGTCTAAGTAACAACATCCAAAGCACTTAGCCATTAAGGTGGCTAAGGAAGGTGCGAATAAGTCTTCTGAAAGGACCTAAGGGCGTGGGCTAAGCTCTCTTTATTCTTTGTTAATTGCCTCGAATAAAAGAGCGTTATTCCCACGCTGCCCCCGACATGGAAGGGGATTAGAGCAACGCATAACCACAAGGATGTGGTGTTAGTAGGGCAACGCAGGAGCGGTTGCCGAGGAGCGCGTTGCCGTAGCCAGTGAACTTGTTCGTACCTTCCCTAAGTACTTTGATCTGAAGACATTATTCATATATGGCTGTGCCTGCTCTCAGGCCTAATCTTCCCAGTACTTTTTTCCAATATTTCTCCAGATAAAACAATACTCTGGCCGAAACGAAATGAAATTTTCTTGTCCCTCTTTAAGCCAAGCCCCTTACGCAAAATCTTGAGAGAGCTTTACCTCTTGAACAAGAGGCAGTAAGGTTCTTACTTTATCAAATCGAAATGGCTTTTCGGCATAATGCTCAATCCAACGAATACTATTGTCTTCCACGATCATTCTCATGGAAGTCTAAGCCCAAAAGCCCGATCAAAAATTATGTTATGAAATATGAATTACCATATGAGTAAGCTGATTAAATGAGCCATCGCAACAAACAACCAGCACGCCACCCGCCCATCATGGAGCCGAAGGTTTTTCGGCGCTTGCTGGTATTGGCTTGTATTAGCTTTATGCTTATTTGGCTAATTGACGAAAGCAGCGGCATTATTTCTCAGTATGATGCTGCGGCCTATCCGATTTGTATCTGCGCTTTTGCCGCTATTTATGTGGCTAGCCGCTATTCTTCTGCTTCCTGGCAAAACAATCTACATTTACTGACATATCTTATCGTGGCAGGTTATTTAATCAGTACCAGTATTTGGCATCACATCGGTAGTAATGCATTGTTTTCCAACGCTGCTCAATGGCTAGGTCTAAACTACGTCATTGCTTACTTGTTTCTGGAAGTAAAACGCGCGGCATCAACCACCATATTAATTCTTGCTGCAACCCTAATTGGCCATTATGTGGTGCTTATTCAAAACCATGGCCTAGAAGATACTATAGGAGTGGTGTTGAATATTGCCGTTGCCCATATTGTCTATATTATTTTGCTGTGGACGGTCGTGCGATTAAGGGTAAAAGCGGCTCAAGCCAATACTCGTATTAACCTTCTGGAAAACTATGCTTACGTGGATCTATTAACTGGCATTTTGAACCGCAGAGGCATGGAAAAAGTCTTCGATGAATTAGGCATTGATCAGATTAAAACAGGTTCTCAACGCTATGCTTTAATGATCATAGACATTGATTATTTTAAGCAGGTAAACGATCAATTTGGCCATGCTATGGGAGATAAAATTTTAACCAAGGTAGCAGCGAAATTAAATCGAACCATCCGCCCAGAAGACGTCCTTGGACGTTGGGGAGGCGAAGAATTTGTGGTCTTAACATTGAACCGCACCCCCCAAGAGGTATTAGCGTTGGCAGAACAATTACGGTTTGGTATCAGCCAGCTATCACTGGAGGATGTGTCTGACATAACCGTCAGTATTGGCATTGGCTTCTCTGACCTAGCCAAAACGCGACAGGAAGTGTTCACCATCGCGGACAGCAATCTGTATGAAGCTAAGCAATCTGGTCGCGATAGCGTGCGTTGCAGTATCTAATCATTTGCCATCACGCATTTAATTACATAAAATTTACGATCGATGCTACTATGTAGTAAACTTGGAAAATCGATAATAAAGGAAAGGAAAACGATGTTCAGAAGCAATGTTGATGTTGAAATCTTAGAAGCCAACTCAGATCGCGAATGTGCCTTCTACGCTGATTATTTAGTCCAGCAAGTTCGCAGTACCGCGGCGAAAAACCTGCAAGGCAGAACGGTAGAAGAGCGAATTAAGAACATCAATACTGAACTAGATCTGCTGATTCGTAAAAAGAAGGCGCCAAAGAACTTTGCTACGCAAATGACCACGGCTTTTGCCGCCACTCAGCTGCCCCATAGCTATTTCCGCTGGATAGACAAACTCGATAGTCGATTGTGCCATTGGCTTTGGTGTTATCTCAAAAAACACACCCTAGATAAAGATCAGGAGCACGACACTCAGGACATCCATCGCTCACTTAAGCGTCTTACAGGACAACCTTTTTTAATCGAAAAAGACACTAATGCAGACCGCCACACAGACATTTTAAATGCTTTTTATCATGGTGAGTTAGACGCTAAGCAACAACAAGACTTACTCGACTCTCTAAAAGTCATGTGGTTTGATATAGAAGCAGATACCTCTGTCACATCTTGGCTTGAAGACAGTAATGTCAGCCAGTGGCAGTGGGCCTATTCTTATCTACAAAATGTTAAAACACGTCCACTTCCTCTTGCTTGGACCAGCCATAAAGACAGTGAAAAACGTGACATTGTCATCGCGACAATTGACTTGTCGAACAATCAAGACCGTAAAGCTTTACTGATAGATAAGATGAAGAAAGCTTGGAGTCAGAAGAAATTCCGCGAAAAATCCAACGGTAAAAAACCTTACAGTATCAGCATGACACAAAACACCAAACAAAAGCTTAATGCGTTAGCGGAAGAACATGAGTTAAAAATCAATGAAATGGTTGAGCAGCTGATTCAAAGCGAATACCAACGACGTAACCCATCTGCCTAAGGAAGGTGCGAACAAGCCCTCTTGCCTCAGCATGTGGATAAAAGCCTGTTATTCGAGGCGAGTGCCGAATGTGAATAGTTGGCCTATTGTCGAGGTGCTCAACAAAGAAGACAGGCTTTTAGACCTTGCCCTACGAGTCTTAGTAGACTTATTCGTACCTTCCCTAAGCCTCTCGGCGATTTCCTTTACAGAGCAACAACCTCACAACGCGGACAGCGTTACGAGGTTGTTAATAACACAGACTATTGGTGTTGCTTCAGCATCCATTGATATAAGTTTGCATTCGAGAAGGCCGTCAACCAAGACGAGTCATGACCACCACACTCAATCTCAGTATAACGAATCCATTGAGTGCTACCACCAGCACGAATCATGGCATCAACCATGTCTTTGGTGTATTTCGGCTTAGTCACTGGATCACACGAGCCATGAAATGCCCAAGTGGGAATGTCTTTAATCGTAACCGCGTCTTTGGGGCTGGCCGAGCCAGCGATTGGGACAATGGCAGCAAACAATTCTGGACGTTGGAACGCCGCATTCCACACACCCTGACCACCACGGGATAATCCCGTCATATAAATACGACCCGTATCAATATGTGAGTTCTCTTTTACCATGTTATCAATCAAGGCCAGCAGTGTGGTCATAGAAGGTGTCGAAGGCGTGGATGAAAAATCATATGGCGCTAAACTCGTATTCGCCCATCGCATTGGCCCTGGCGTTTGAGGCGCAAGGACATAAGCCGCTTGAATCGCTTGAATGTCATCTGACGCGAAATAATCCGGTCCAATGTTTTGACCTGAATACATTTGTTTTTCATTATCTACGCCGGCTTCACCTGAGCCATGGAGATGAATCACCAGCGGAATCTTCCCAACAACATTTTCAGGTTCAAATAATTGATAAGGCAAATTAAAGCCTTCTACTTCTACTTGCTGCTTTGACCAATCAGCATAAGCGGGCAATGCTGTTAATAAGGCGGTCGCCAAAGACACTAAAGGGATCATCGTACGTGACATGTCATTCTCCATATTATTATTTTCAAACTATTTTTTTAGATCAAAAAGAATAAGTTATCGAAAAATTGTTGTCACACCAAACAATAAACAAACTTATTTCTTGCACATTTAAACGCATCAAACTGTGTGTTTTTTAAACAAAACAATTGCACTCTGGTGACACTTCGCTATAATCGCGCCACGTATTTGACCACTGGGTCAGTTCATTTTAAATCGATTTGGGTTCCCTCACCCCAATAAAACGAAAAAGGTACAATATGAGCACCTTCACCCCCGAGCAACAGGGCAAAGCCCTAGGCTACCTCGCAATGTTCCATTTACTGGTCATTGCATCGAGTAACTATCTAGTTCAGATCCCGTTTACCCTTTTTGGCTTCCACACTACCTGGGGCGCCTTTACTTTCCCTTTAATCTTTGTAGCGACCGACTTAACCGTTAGGATCTTTGGTGCTCAGCTTGCCCGTCAGATTATTTTTGCGGTCATGATTCCATCATTGATTATTTCCTATGTGCTGTCTGTTCTCTTCGCTCAAGGCGCATTCCAAGGTTTCTCAGCCTTGTTGAATTTTGATAGCTTTGTGGCTCGAATTGCCTTTGCCAGCTTGATGGCTTATTTGCTTGGGCAAGCATTAGACATTCAAGTCTTTAATCGTCTACGCCAATTGAAACAGTGGTGGGTCGCGCCAATGGCCTCCACCTTAGTCGGAAATGGATTGGATACACTGGCCTTTTTTGGCATTGCCTTCTATCGCAGTCCAGATGACTTCATGGCCACACATTGGCCTGAAATCGCGATGGTGGACTTTACCTTTAAGCTGATCATTAGCTTAGGGTTGTTTGTCCCTATGTACGGTGTATTGCTTAACTTTCTGGCAAAGAAGTTAACGCAAATCCAGCCAAACTTTAGCTTGGCAAGCTCTGCAAGATAATGAATAAAGAAAGGCCTATTTCTAAGAAATAGGCCTTTGAATATAAAGAAGAATGAACCCTCAGTCGTTATTCAAGGGGATTAATAACTGTACTTAAGACCTAAACGATAACGAGGACGCCACTTATCATTTGCGCTAACATCTTCCCCATTAAAGCGATAAGTCTCACCAGACTTATAGGGCTTCAAACCAAATTCCAAAAACGGTTTCCAGCTATTATTAAGACCTGTGTATTCACCTTTAAAGTTCACATCTGAAAACCAAGACTGCTTATCTTCCCAACGTGGGCCAGAGGCTTCAGGGTTAAATGTGTAGTCTATCGAAGAACTTAGTGACCAATCCTCAACGCCTTTGTAACCAGCAGAGAAAGTCCAACGGTTGTAATGGGAATTATCATCGTCCACTTTGGCTTGATAATTATAGCGATGCCTAAAACCAACAGACCAATCGCTGCTCACTTTGTAACCAAAGCTAAAATTAAACTGATGGCTTAATTTGCTCGAGCCAGATTCCCACTTATATTGAGGGGTGAAAGTTAAATCGTCAGATAGCTTAATACGATAGCTAATATTACTCTGCTGACCATTACCCGATAGCTCTCCGAATGCACTTTCATTATTACTCTTCCATTTCGCTTCGACACCAAAGCCAATGCCATTAGAAAAGCGATGACTGACTTCTATACGATCAGAATGACTGGCCGCCTGATCATCATACTCTGGCACAATCTCATGCCTCATATTAATGCTTGTTGCATGCGCTGATACACACACAAAACCTGACATCGCATGGATGCAAATTTGCCGAGAGCAGATCACTATTATTGAAAATTGGTCTTTTAGATCAATGAATTGAATATTAGTGAAACAACAAGAAAGGAGGTTAAATCGGATCCATTGACGCGGCTAAAACAACATATCCTGACTTTGACATTCCAGTACTGACACACAATTTCGACCAGCGGCTTTCGATTGATAGAGGGCTTTGTCTGCGCGACTGAGCATTTCGTCAACCGAACATTGACCCGCCGCTTTGTAGGCCACGCCAATAGAGACGGTGAAATAAACCTTTTGATTATCACAACTGAGCACCATGCTGTGTTCCATTTTCATTCTCAAGAGCTCGGCTTTTTGCATCGCCTGATCTAGTGTAGAAGCTGGCAACAAGACGATAAATTCTTCCCCTCCAATGCGTGCAAGCACTTCCTCTTCAGCTAATATACTACGACCATTATCGGCTAAAGCTTGCAGTACCAAATCACCAGTTTTATGGCCATATAGATCATTAACCTGTTTAAAGTGATCCACATCCAACATGATCAAAGCAACCGGAGAGGATTTTGTGAGCGCAAGATTCAAAGCTTGCTCACACAACTCAAAGAAATGGCCACGATTGGCTAGCCCAGTCAAGTGATCATAATAAGCTCGTCGCTCTAGTTCTTCTTGCGCTCTAAAACTTTCAATGGCAATGCTCGCCAAGTTACTGGCGAAATGAATGAGTTCCAGTTCTTTGATAGAGGGCACGGACGGTACAGTCTTATAAATGGCAAACGTACCCAACAAGGTGCCTTTTGAAGAGATAATAGGATCTGACCAACAAGCGGCAATACCAGCCAATCTTGCAAGATCGTGAAAGTCAGCCCAATACGGATGCTGAAACACGTCTTCGACAATAACGCGCTGGCGCAGAAACGCCGCCGTACCACAAGACCCCATATTTAAGCCAATCCTGACCCCATCTATCGCTCGGTTATAGGCCTCTGGTAAGTTCGGCGCAGCACCCAATTTTAAGCTTTGCGTCTGTGGGTCAAACAGTAAAACACTGCAAATGGCTTGCGGGGTCTCATATTGAATTTGCTTAACCAACATGTGTAAGGTATCAACCAAAGCCGAGCTCTTTGCCACTCTTTCCAACATGTTATTGCGAGCACACAGGCGTTGTTCAGCGACACAGTAATTGGTGACGTCATTGAAATACCAGAAGCGCTTATTACCAATAATGGAAAAGCATAAATTGACGTAACATGTGGCCCCTTGCTTATCAAACAGCTTTAATTGAATATCTCGCATGGAATGAGGCAACTCTGTTTCATGCAGCCAAGGCTCTATCACCTGTGAGTAGAATTCAGGCTGACGCGAGGCAAGGCGGTACCAAGAACGAACATCAGAAAGGTCTGCTAAAACAAAGCCAAATAAACTGTGAAAAGCTGAATTAATGTATTCTATCGAACCATTATCGGTACTGGACCAAAATGCCGGGATGGGTGAAGAGTCTACCAAGGCCTCCAGTCGAAATAGCTCATTTTCAGAGTGCGTCATAACAAATTCCACGTATCTACTCATGTGACCTAAGTCCAATGGTCACGATTGCCTACAAGTAATACGTAACCCCCTTTCCAATACAAGCAACGAGGATGGCTTTTTTGTATGATTTTTGTACTAACTTAAGAAGGCTAGGAAAATAGGAACAGCTTGAAAGCCGCGATGGTAGACATAATTCGAATTAACCATTTGAACTGAGTTGGCTGCACCTTTTTCAAGAAGTGGTAACCAATGAGGGAGCCCACCAGCAAACCAGGTATGGCATACAAACTGCTTTCAGCACTGTTAGCAGTAAGCAACCCCAAACCAATGTAGAAAGGCAGTTTCAATAAATTAATGATCAAGAAAGCCCATGCTCGTGTACTAACATAGGTCTTTTTATCGAGTTTCTGCTCAAGTAAGAATAAACTAAACAATGGTCCTGCTGCGTTAGCAATCATACTCACTACCCCACCAAAGAAGCCCATCGAATAAGCCGCCAATGGGCGACGCATGAAAGACGCGGGTCGCACATCCAGATACAAACCCAATGCAATCATCGCAATGATAGTGAAGCCTAGAAAACCAATAAACTGATCAGCATTAATGTTCGCCAAGAAATGACTCGCAGTGATCACACCAATAAACGCCAAGGGTAAAAAACGCGCCAGTACTGACCAGGCAATCTTATTTTTATAACTCGATACCGCCATCAGGTCCGTAATAATATACAGTGGCAGCAACACCCCTAAGGCTTCAGGGCCAGGGAACGCAATCATCACAATCGGCAGCACTAAAAGCCCCATACCACCGACCGAGAATTTTGAAAAACCAGTAATTAATCCAGCGAGGAATAATACCACTATGGATGTGTCCATATAAACCTCCTACACACCTTATCTAATCTGTATTTCATGGGTTTATGATAAGGCAATTGATGAAAAATAAATAATCTCGTTTTACTATTAAAACGATATGAAAAAACGATCATCTTGGAGTGCTTATGAAAATCGATCAGATCAAAGCCTTTATTGCAGTGGTAGAAACCGGCAGTTTTCGTTCTGCTGCCGAAGCCATTCACAAGACCCAACCGAGTGTCAGTGCTGCCATCAAAGCGCTGGAAAACCAATATGACATTACCTTGTTTGATCGCAATAGTTATCGCCCAGGCTTGACACCTGAAGGTCATGCCTTTTTCAGGCAGGCGAAAAAACTCATGTCGCAAGTCATTCAGCTAGAGTCCTTGGGGCATGATTTGGCGAAGGGCGTCGATACGCCGCCACTGCATCTTTGTTTAAGCCAAATGAGCCTGGATCCAGACTGTATAAAACGCATTCAAGCATTCCAACAGCAATACCCTGAAGTCGACTTAGAGATCACAACCGATCATTTGTATGGTTTGCAAGATAAACTCGCCAAGGGAAAATGTGACGTTACCATTGGCCCAAGATATGGCTTAGATGATCGGCATTCGTTACTGGAACTCTATAAAATGGAAATGATTACTGTCATGAGTTCAAACTTACTTGAACAACTTAATCTAAACGCCCACAAGGTCAAACAAGCGTCTCTACAACTGCTTCCACAAATTCTCGTCATCAATACTGCCAGCGATGGCTCAAGCCATGGACACAGGCATGTATTAACAACCGGAAAACGTTGGTATGTGAACGATTTTCAGGCTAAAAAGAGCCTGTTACTCAATAGCATGGGGTGGGCGAGAATGCCAAAACACATGATTCTTTCGGAGTTGGAAAACGAGCAGTTAGTGCCAATAGAAGTAGACAATTTCATGTCACGTAATCACGTGCCTATCTACATGGTACGACTACGACAGCAAACTCATAGTTACCAAGTTAATTTGTTCTGGGAAATGATGCGATCTTTTACGTCTCGATAATATTAAACAAGACGTAAAAAATCAGATTATCAAGGTGTTACATTCAAGGCCCAATCATAATCTAGATAGACAATATCCAGATCACCATTTTTCAACGCCTGAATAGCCCGTGCGTCCAATGACAATTCAACGACATAATCCAACAAGAACGACTCTAAGGAAGCATAACCTGACCAACCTTTCTCAAAGTCTTGTTTATACCATTTGAAGATTGACGAGAGTTTCAACTCACCGTCTTCTAGTCGATTACGACTAACATCGGATAAAAATAGGCGCGTTTGTTCATTGAGTTGGACCTCTAACTTTTGGCCCTGATAGGCTTCAGCCCGTAACGCTGGGCAGCCAATGCTGGCACAATTGACGACAAAGTGTATGCGTGGATCTTGGTAACGATCCGACCCACGTATCATCTTGTGCTCGATGTCATCCAAAGAGACCATGTCACCAAAGAGTGACACCATGTCTTTTGACCAAGGCGAACGGAAGAGGCTTCCGAGATCTTTGATCGACTCAAGATCAGGCCATTGCGTGAGGATCAAGGCAACCGTCCAAGCATTATAAGCATTAATCAAGAACGCCAACTGCTCCGCTGTTGACCAAGTATCAAAATGCGAACGTGACACCTCAGACAAACGATCTAAATAAGCATTGAGATTCATCTGCTCCTCAGCAAAGCCCTGATAATCTACCTGCGTCGTTTGTCCGCCCTGTAACACTCTCACGTGCTGTTTGAGCAATTGCCCCCATTCCGTATGATCAAAACCATCCTCTGCTGCGCTAAGCGACTGACTGAATAAACCAATCAGTATAGACGTCACCAATAACCAAGTTTTCATCAGCCTAGCCTCGACGCCAACTGTGGTACTTCTCAAGCCAGTTCAGTATTTTGGCAGGTGCATGTGCACGCTTCCATTCTCCGGCGGCATATTTATTGGCTTCCGCCCAAGTAGGATAAGTGTGAATCGTGCCTAAAATCTTATTCAAACCAAGACCATGCTTCATGGCTAAGACAAATTCCGCCAACAAATCACCAGCGTGTTCACCAACAATGGTGACCCCCAAAATTTTGTCTTTGCCAGGCACAGTCAAAACCTTCACGAAACCCGTTCGCGCCCCATCTGCAATGGCACGATCTAAATCATCCAAGCCATAACGCACCACTTCGTAGGCCACGCCTTTGACTTTCGCATCCTGCTCACTTAGGCCAACACGCGCCACTTCTGGGTCGATGAAAGTCGTCCAAGGAATCACTCGGTAATCCACACGGAAGCGTTTTAACGAACCAAACAATGCATTCACGGCTGCGTACCAAGCTTGATGCGCCGCCACATGGGTAAATTGATATGGTCCAGCCACGTCACCTGCGGCATAAATATTTGGGTACAGGGTTTCTAAATAGTCATTAGTAACAATGGTTCCTTTTGTTTCGATGCCCAGATTTTCCAAACCATAACCTTCTAATCTGGCTTCACGACCCACCGCACAAATCAGCTCATCAAATTCAATAACTCGCTCTTCGCCTTCATGCTCAACCACAATGCGCTTTACGTCGCCATCACGCTCACAACGCAACGCCGTATGAGACGTCAGAACCGCCACACCATCTTGAAGTAAAGAGGTTTCCACTAGCTCCGAAACTTCTTCGTCCTCTCGTGCCATTAAGCGTTGAGAACGTTCCACCTGAATCACCTCAGATCCTAGTCTGGCAAAGCTTTGAGCTAACTCACAACCAATTGGGCCACCACCAAGAATCACCAAACGCTTAGGAGGTGTGTCGCGCTTAGAGAAAGCCTCCCACAAGGTATCACTGGTCAAATACCCTACGTCTTCAAGGCCTTCTAATTTGAGAATAAATGGACGCGCTCCAGTTGCTAACACAATACTGCGAGCGGTCATACGTTGCGTACCGCCCTCATTTAGCTGGATTTCCACTGTCCATGGGTCAATTAACTTGGCATAACCTTGAACCACATCCACCCCTAACTCAGTGTAACGTTCCACACTGTCATGAGGTTCCACTTGACGCACCACATCTTGAACTCGCGCCATCACTTGCTGGAACGAAAAGCTTGGCTCACTACTCTGCAAACCATAATGCTCTGCATGGCGAATCTGGTTGGCCACTTTCGCGCTTTTAATCAGTGCCTTGCTCGGGACACAGCCATAATTTAAGCAGTCGCCCCCCATTTTGTGCGCTTCAATCAAGGTCACCTTTGCCTTAACCGCCGCCGCAATGTAAGCACTCACTAATCCACCAGCACCCGCACCAATAACAATCATATTTCGATCAAACGTCTTGGGGTTAGAGTAACCCGCGTACACTCGTCGTCCTTTTAGCCAATTCAAACTCTTTTTAGCCACTAAAGGAAACACTCCAAGCAGAACAAATGAAAACAACAATGAAGGCGATAAAATACCGGATAAACTGTCAATTTGACCCAATTGCGTTCCTGCGTTCACATACACCAGAGTCCCCGCCAACATGCCTAGCTGACTCACCCAGTAAAAGGTCAACGCCCGGATACGCGTTAAACCCATCAATAAATTAATTAAGAAGAAAGGGAAAACAGGAACCAAGCGTAAGGTGAAAAGGTAAAACGCGCCTTCTTTTTCCACCCCTTGATTAATGGCCATGAGCCGATCAGCAAACTTGGATTGCACCATATCTTGCAACAAATAACGGGAGACTAAAAAGGCCAATGTAGCGCCAATGGAACTGGCAAAGGACACAATTAACAGCCCCCAACCTAAACCAAATAAAGCACCAGCCGCCAACGTCATGATGGCCGCTCCAGGCAAGGAAAGTGCTGTCACTAGCACATACATCAATAGAAAAACGCCGCCCACTAGAATAGGGCTAGCACTGCGCCATGCTTCGAATTGCACTAGACCAGATTTTAAACCAGACAGTGTCAACAACTGGTGTAAATCAAAATAAAAAAAGCCAGCTGCCAGTAAAGCAATGAGTACCAATAATCCTGTTTTCTTCATTCATTACCTCACAACGCCCAGTTAGGGTCATTAATTTGATTCTATCCTTAGCAGGTTAGACTGACTAAGGTAGACCATTCTTACAGCATAATGGAAAAACAATGGGAAAAGGAAATGACCACTTGGTGCACTATGACAAAGAAAGACATTCTTTGTCATAGTATGGAGAACTCATTCAACCAGAAAGGATTAGACGCTTGCTTTGATTCGATTGGCTAACAGACTAAATAATACGCCAAAGACACAGATTAAGGACACCAAACCGACAATCCCAGGCAAACCAAACAAGGTCATTAAAGCTGCATAACTTGGCGGTCCAATGGTGGCCCCCAAATTACCAAACTGAGCCAATAGTCCATAACCCTGAGCTTGCTCTGCTGGGTTGCGCGCCAGTGTTGGGATCATCGCCAGTGACGCACCAGGAATCATCCCAAGGCATAACACCATTGTCCCTAGCAGAATCGCAAACAACCAGGGCATGTCCGCCACCCATAATAAACTTATACCGGCCAAAGCCACACCAAGGTAAGCAATGAAAGCCACCCGTTGTGGGCGCATCAAATACTGAGCAATGGCCCCTGCTAGAAACGTACCACCTGTGCTTAGCAAGGGTAGAATCACCAGCATGCTTTTATGCAAGGTTTTATCTTCAATTAGGCTAGGCACATAGGTTAAAACGGACACTAGGGTACAGGTATAAAACAAGAAGACCAAACTTGGCAGTAAGGCTCTTGGGTTCTGATAAATACGTAACATTTGCGCCAACACACTGCCTTGATTCGACGCCACGGGTGCTAGAACCAATACTGGGTTGTTTTTCAAAACCAAAAATAAAATGACGCCCATTCCGGTGATCAAAAATCCATGATTCAAGAAAACAGCACCGAGTCCATGGGTGTCTAAAATGTTCTTACCTAAGCCACCACACACGGCAAAAGCCACCCCAAAAAAGGTGCCCCAAATTCCCATGGTTAAGGATTTATGTTGAGGAGCGCTCAACTTAGCAATCAAGGTTGGCGCGGCGACCACAACCCCTAACTGAGAAAAGCCTTCGAGTATGCGAGTTACCAATAACACATTGAAAGGTGGCAGAGTCGATTGAATAAACGACAAGACCCCTCCCAATAGAAGTGCACCTACCAAAACCCTCAAGTAGCCAAAGCGACTCGCTATCATGCCAGCGGATACACCAAAGATGAGTCCAGCAATGCCAACCACAGAAAGCGACATCCCCGTTAATGTCGCACCTTGTTGATAGTGTGCCAACAATGCCTCAAAGGATACTGAAAACTTGGCAAACTGCATCGCTGCCGACACCCCAGCCACCCACAACAAAGTGACCTCTAACCACTGAGTGTTCGATACGGTAACGGGGGATTGAATCTCTGACATTCGGTTTCCTATAAACTGGATCTGGGCGAATTTAAAATAATTGACCCTTTGGACAAAATTTGACTGCGCTATTCTAGTTCAAAACAAGGAAGAAAAGACAAGCCTGGTCGGTCCATTATTGCAATAAATAAGGAAAGGCGACTGTGGACGACGACTTACTCGTAACACGACTGAGTATGTCGTCGTCCAGATCTAAATCCGCCACTTAGATTCTCTGGGATACCACGTTTAACTCTGTCTTTCGCAGCTCTTTCATACGCAAGCCAATGTTGCCAAGAATAAGCATTAGCCCACCAATAATTTGATAAACCGTTAAGCCCATATCAAGGAAGAGCCAATTAATAGCGGCGGCAAAAACAGGAAAAGACAGTTCTGCAAGGGTTGCTAATTGTGCTGGTACAGTTTTTAGACCTTGATAATAAAACCACATACCAATGAAACCGCTCAACAAGGCCATCAAGATAGCCAAACCTAAATCCGAAATTTGCATACTCACCAAGGTCTCAGCTTGCACCAAGGCCAAGGGAGCCAGCACCAACAAACCGGCCACAAAGCGACCAGACATGATGGCATTTGCAGGCACATTTTGATGAGACAAATACTTGCCACAAACGGTTGCGGCTCCCCAAGCAATAACGGCAATCAAGGTAAATCCATAACCTTTTATAATGCTCATGCTGTCATTCGAATAATGCCATTGAGCATCTCCAAGATGACGTAGGTCTGGCCACATCATCACAAAACTGCCCAGTAATATGACCGCGGCCCACTGTAAAAATTGACCTTCAATTCGCTCTTTGAGAAACCAAAAAGCCAGTAAAATGGCCACAATAGGCTGCAATTTTTGCAACAAAATCACGACCGTTGGATTCAAATATTGAAAGGCCTCGGTAAATGCCAGCGTACCAATGGCAGAGCCAACACCACCAATAAAAAACAGACAAGATAAGCTCACCAGCGACAAATGCCGATAGACATGACGGTAGCGCCACAACATAGGGGCAATAAAGACAACCAGCGTAAGGTGTTCGATTAGAACGATTTGCAGAGTGCTATAACCCGCGCCCAGTAAAGGGTAACGAATTAACGTATCCAATGCCCACGTGAAGCACGCGATCATGATAAAAAATGTTCCTGCCATCTTTGCTTTCTCCAAAAAATAAGATGCACAGGGGTGATGAAACTGACTACACCAAGTTGCACGCACAGCAAGCACGCAACAGCACAAAGCCCACCCTATTAAGGAGGTTCTTTTGCCTTGGTCGATCTTCTATCATCCGGACTGTAACCGTCGGCTCTGGAATCACACCAGATCTGCTGACCTTAAAAGCCCATTAATAGGGTTTCAAGCGCTCGCGGGCTGTTTGAAAGCTCATCACTTTCAAAGTCACCGCCGGTGGGGAATTTCGCCCCGCCCCGAAGTTCGATGTTTATGAAATTTATCTGCCAACTTTAACCTTATCGCTCTAGATAGGCAATATAGCTTCTCTATTACTATGGAAAGCTCTGACTATTTCATGCTTTATGTTATGAATTCAGGAAATACGACTCACAAGACTAGGGAAGTCCTTCATATTCCGCTACACTCGCCTGTCCATTAATAAGGATTTGGAATATCAATATGCCAGCCTCTTCAAAAAGCGGACTTATGCTTGCTTTCACTGCATTCTTTCTTTGGGCCATTGCCCCGATTTATTTTAAAGAGATGTCGTTTGTTCCAGCACAAGAAATCCTTGCCCACCGTATTATCTGGTCCTGTATTTTGGTCTTTGTGCTGATCTTCCTACTGAGATACAGCAAAGCTCTCATCACGGCTCTGACCTCGAAAAAAGTTCTCATGTCGATGCTCGCCTCTACCCTATTAATTGGATTTAACTGGGGGACGTTTATATGGGCAGTACAAAATAATCAAATGCTCAGTGCCAGCTTAGGGTATTACATCAACCCTTTGATCAGCATTTTATTAGGTGTCGTATTTTTTAAAGAAAAACTTGATCCCATTCGACAGCTCGCCGTTGCCTTGTGCTTTTGTGCTGTGGTGTTTGAAGTATTCCAATTTGGTTCTCTTCCATGGGTTGCGCTTGTCTTAGCCGTCACATTCGGCGTCTACGGACTAATACGCAAAAAAGCCGCGGTCGACAGCTTCACTGGGATGGCCATTGAAACCAGCTTTATGCTGCCAATTGCCATCATTTATCTGCTTCTAAGCCCATCTCCAACCGCCAACTTACTGGATAATAATGCCACCATTAATTGGTTATTGTTCGCCTCAGGGCCCGTCACCATGGTGCCATTAATGTGTTTTGCAGCGGCCGCGAACCGTGTCAACATGTCGACATTAGGCTTTATGCAATACATAGGTCCCACAGGCATGTTTATCCTAGCGGTATTTGTGTATGACGAACCTCTCAGCTCCGACAAGCTCATCACCTTTGTTTTAATCTGGTCGGCTTTGGCTATGTTGATTTTTGATTCCATTCGTCGCCTGCGCAACGCTCGCCGTAAGCCTATTCAACCGGTCGAACCTATCTAAAAGCAAAATATAAAAAATACCTGTAGAGTGTCATCAACATGAAAGCGATGCGGGAATGCTCGCTCAACACTATGTATTTCATGAAAACCCAATGTTATTTACGCAAGTCATAGGGATTGCATGATGAAAATCAGCATACAAAAAAACCTTATCGACTATTTTTTTCACTATCCGATTTGGTGGTTATTTCGAACTTCGTTTCCACTATTCAACACGTTTTGTAAGGTGAGTTAGTCGGCAAACTTAGTTCGCTCTAACGAAGGTTCTTCATGTGCAGAAATGTGCATTCCTATCGAGATAGGAATGCACATCATATGAGTTGACAATAGAATAACAATATTTAACCGCTCAACCTGATGTATTCTAGACTCTCCAATAGCATGGCAGAATCATTTTTCCATTAGATAGATGGCGCTTGCCAGAGGTTGAGAAACAGACACTTTTTGGGGACGTGCTTTTACAACGCAATTCCTTAACGCCACTGCATATTCATTCGGAATTTTCTTAACCGAAAAATGTTGACTCAGATGTTTGATAAAGGTTTTCTTTTGATGATGAAAAAGTTTCCACATCAGTTTAGCCTGAGTCTTGTTGCCCGCATACATATCCAACAACCTAACCTTAATCACTTCGTGCTTAAGGTAGTGCGAATAGGTACCTAAACCTTTCTGAATGTCTGCTATTTCTTTTTCTGAGTAAGCCACACCAGCCTTAGAAATTTTATCATCTAAGAATTCCACCAATGCCAAGCAGGAATTAATTGCATTCACAGACGCGTTAGCTGACACGAACACAGGTAAGAACAACAAACAAATAATAATGAGCCCTCGCTTACAGATGTTCATAGCATTTTCCTTTTTATTATTATAGGAATAATAACTCATACAACCACAGCTAAAGGTCGATGGTCCCTAATCATTATATTAGTTTATAAAATTAAACTATTTGTTCAATATGATAAGGAATAGGGCTGAAGTCAATCAAAAAAACAAGGAAATAAAACGAGAAAATACGAATTAAAAAGACACGGGGCAGACTAATCTAAACAGAACAATTAGTTATAGTAATTTTATACTTTATACTCACTTCCTAACTAATTTTAGGCGCATTTTTATTTAAGCGTTTAGGGTGTTTTTCCCAACGCACTTTGACTTCAAATTGCTGGCTGTCTTCGTCGTCTGAAGCGGTAACCTTTAAGCGTAGTAATCCTTTTGGTTCAATGGCTAGCGTGCCTTCTTTTTCATCACTGAAGGTCAGCTTCCCCTTACTCAGGCCTTTTGAAAGCGCTTTCAACACATCTTGAATGTCATCAGGATCCAGCAGAGCTTCGTACTTAAACTCAGTTTTTGACTTCATGATTTTTCCCTTCATTGTGACCTTCTTGATAAATGCCTTCTAGCTCTTTTGCTGTCATCACTTTGGCCGTTGGGTAATCGCAACTCAGTCCGACAATGCCTGTGCTTTTATCAATTAACGTGGCACCAATGCCATAATCCGTTAAGCCTTCGACCTTACGAGAATGCGAATCCAAAGTAATGTCAGCCTCTACATGCACCAGGCCTTTTTTAATGGTGATGCGCTGACCTTCTTGGCGATTGACATGCCCCTGCACCACCACATGAATCCCCGACTTATGGATCGCCTTCACCCCACGATGGGTCAAAGGTAGATCGGCATCACGATACTTGGTACGAAAAGTATTGGCGATAGAGCTGTAATAGAAGCCAAATAGATCACGGCGTTTAAGGTTACGATGAAACGCTTTGTTAGCGTATTTTGGGCCGCTTTTTAATAGCATTTGGCCCATATTGTCGTCCAAGCCCGCATGTAAAAACAGGAAAGACCCACGCTGGGCGACCAGCTCCATCTTACGGAAAAACCAATTAAACTCACCCTTCTTATGCAAAAACAATTGCTGACACTTAAGAGAAGCCGCATAGACTTGACGAAGGCTTAACCCTGACGCATGGCAATGTTTCTCAAAGCTTTGATTCTTCGACTCCATTTTGCGCACTTCACGGTCAATCCCTTCTGCGGTCAAAAAACCTGCGGCATGAAATGGAAACTCTTTAAACCAAGCTTCACCTGGAAATAAACGCTTACGACAAGTGTCTTCATCGGGGATTTTCTTATCCCATTTGGTATCGGCCAAGTACTGGTCAAACACTTCTCTGAATAACGGCACCACCTTTTTGCCCATACGAACGAACAAGTGCTGATTGCCCACATCTTTTTTACGAGCCAATGCCAATAGCCCCATTAGAAGACGCAAGTCATGGTTGCCAGCCAACAAGGTCACCCGCGCTTTCAGACGATAAAGTTGCTGGACGCTGCGCAATAAATCCAGATTACTTGGGCCTTTATCTAAGCAATCGCCACCAATAATAATCTCAGACTGCTTGCCTTTTTTCGTCAAAGTTAAATGGCCAAGATCAGACTTCTTCTTACGTTCCGCGACACCAGCGGCAATTAAAGAGGCTTCAAACGCCATCGCATCCGCATGAGGATCCGATATAAACACCACAGGGTATTTTGGCCAACGTAATTTGTGTTTAGTGTAATGAGAAGGTGTTTCTTCGACATTTAACACATGGTTGTTCACCGAGCTTTTGTCCCTAGGCCATGACGCCCATTCTGTTGGCAACCGAGCAATAATCTCAGTGTGATGTGAATGGGGCTTAATAGCAGGAATAGGGTTAAGCATGGTCTCTCTTACCTTGGTAGATGAATCGTATAACGGCGACGTCAAAATCACTCTAACACAATACATGGGCGTCAAACAGAAGGCCGAATTATGCTAAAGATTTATGACAATTTGGTGACGTTCGAGTGTTTTTTGAACATCCTTGTTCCATTAAAGACAAACACTCACCACGATAAATGCATTCCAAGTTGGCCTTTATGCTGTCGCAAGCTGAGCAATCAATTGATAACCCAAATCAAAGTCAATTTTCCCAGCCAAACGATACACGGTCACATTCGCTAACTGATCGACATAATGCTCTGTCGAATCAATGACATTTAAATCTGCAAATACGCCTTGATTGTCTTGATAAAAAGGCCCAGGGCGTTTGCGTAGCCCTTCAATCACATCTGGCTCCTGAGACAAGTCAACCCGCTCTAATCGGGTTTCTTCTGGACTATCCAAAGACCAATCCAGCATGATCAAATTCACCAGTTGACCGGTTAACTGAACTCGATTAGGACCGTAATCATCTTCAATTTGCACATCGTATTTCTCTTCTAATGACCAAAGTTCACTGGTCGGCATAGAAGATAAAGCTTGCTGACGAGACTCAGGCAAGATATGACGTAAGCGTTCCGAATACAATAACGTGCCCGGATTAACCCGAGGCAATTTAGCCAAGCCTATGGTTTCTGTACTATTGCCAACTTTCTTAAACAGGATGCGGTCATTGGTTAAAAAGTCACGTGTGTCCTTTTCAAGGCAGCGCAACATCAAGGTCGACTTACCACCACCAGCACCGGCGGCAATTGCCGTCACCTGACCTTGTACACTAAACGCCGAGGCATGACCAAGGGTAAAGTCTTGACGCAAGAAGTGGTTCAAAAATTGATTGTTAATGAAATTAATGATTTGTGCTAAGTTAACCGAACACGGACCAAGTGCCACCAGCTGATCTGGACGCTGTAAAAAAGACATACCGGTTTTGAACTTCTTAATCCAACGGCCACCCGACACATCCAAGTAGCCTTCTTTACGACCTTGCTTTCCTACCTCACGAGGAACTTCTAACCAGTTCAACTCATCCCCAGCCGCTGCTTGCTCCATCACATATAAATCCATACTCGATGTGATGGGTTGAGTGACAGGCAAATAACTCTTGTAATACTCCATCAAGTCTTCAATCAGACTAAGCTCTGTGGCATGAACCCTGACTTGCAATTGCGCAAATTGAAACTGGGTTTGATGAAGACAGGTGGCGAAATGCGTTTCCACATGAGTCAGGTCTAAAATGTTCTGTATCATGACTTAGCGACCTCTTTTAGCACGTAATCAGCATATACTTCAGCGGCATCCACACCGCACCCTTCCAACGCACCTTTGAAGCCGCCAAAAGCCGATACCTCAAACACCACTGGACCTTGGTCCGTCAAAGCGATGTCTACTGTGGTGAAACTTAAGTCATAACAAGCTTGTGCTTTGCGCCCCAATTCAATCAGCTCCGCATCCGGTTCAAAACCTTCATAACGGCCACCACTGTTAATCGTTGTGTTCCAAGAATCCTCATTGCCGACACGAGCATAGGTACACACATACTCTCCCCCGACGAACACCATCCCTAAATCACGTCCATCTAGATTTACCGTCTGCTGAATATAATAAATGGATTGCAGCTGGCGATACTCTTCTAATGCGTTGCGTACAAACTCATCACTGTCTTCTTGAGTCAACATAATCATGCCGCGGGCTTTGGTAGAATACAGCGGCTTTAAAATGGCCGAACCAAACGCTCTTACCGTCTCAAAAGCGAGTTCAAGGTTTTCGGTGACGCGAGTTTTTGGCATCGGAATCTGCCCATGCTGTAACGCTAAGGTGCCCGCCAGACGATTAATCAGATTACCGACACTGTGGGTTGGGCTAAACAAGCGCACACCTGCTTGCTCAGCGTAAGACAGCAAACGCAAACGGTCTTCCGTCGCAGGAGAATAGACTTCACTGATCTTCTTGATGATCAAACCGTCCAGCGTGGTTAGATCCAGCCCTTGATACATCAAACCTTGGCTGTCTAAACATAACTCAACCTGATTCATATCAATCACAGCGCGAAACCCTGTTTGGGCCTCTAAACGATCGGCTAAGACTTCTGTGGACCACTTTCCAGGGATACCAATCACCCCAATTTTAGGTTTACTCAAAATAAAGATCCTTTAACGGTAAAGTGAATTTTTCAGCGTCTTCTGGCGTCAGTCTGGCCAGTTTTTCCAATAAGTAGCGCGACCTTAAGTGCATTCGTGTCGCCAATTTTTTATCAAAGATGAAGCGCGTCGAAGTAGCAAAAGAGCGAGCCAATCCCGCCGCCATGCGTACTTCAAACGTGTCATCATGTTGCTGTTTAGCAAAACGACGACCAAATCGATACACCTCTTTCGCACTTTCCATCATACGTTTTCGAGTGGCACCACTGAGCACCTGCAAACGGTAAATAGACACCATCAGCACGGACAAATCTTGAACATAATCGAAATAACTTGCCCGATGCAGATCAATGAAATAAATGCGTTTTTCCAAGCCGTCATAAATCAAGTTGTCGACGTTAAAGTCCCCATGGGTGAGAACACAAAAAGGCGCTCGCCAGTCTTGTTCTAGCAAGGCCACATCGGCCACCAGCGCATCAAAACTCGGCAAAACATGTTGGCAAATGCGTGTTTCTTGTTTAAAAAACTCTGGGTGTACTTTACGACTGTCACCAATTCGCTTACTCAACTGCATCATGAATTGAGCTGAGCAGGTTTCCCTCGTCAAGGTGGCTTTCCAGGTTTGATTGAGGGTTTTAAAAAGCTTCTTTAAGGCTTCCGACAAGGCCGATTCGTCTTCTCCCAGAAGCAAGGCTTCTAATGTTTTTCCCGGAATATGCTCAATTAACAAAGAAGATTGTTCTCCCACCTCATTGGCTTGTGCTAACACACAGGGGGCCAACTTAGGATCAATCTCACGCCAATGATTCACGCCCGCCACTTCCTCTTCGATTTTGCTGCGTTCGCCTTCTTTATATACAGCAAGCACCTCTTGACCACTTTGGTCTTTGTGAGAAATCGCGGCAATAGCGCTACCTGAACGAGTTAAAGCCAAACGACGCACCTTTAAATCGCTAAGGTCGTAATTGAGGTTGGCAGCACTGTCCAATAAATGAGGGTAGTTTTGTAAGCTGGCAACTTGGCCAAGATCAGATTTAATGAGCGCGTCCGCCACCACACTAAGCTGTTCGATCAGACGTTTTAAGCAAACATTGCTGAGAATCGACGCTCTTAACTCATCATCTCCTAGGGTCAACTTCACTTTTAGGGTATCGGCTTGCAAAGCCGCATAATTCGCCAGTAATTTTTGAATGCGGCGGCCCAACTTAATCCCAGTGCGACGTGGCTCTTGCTCTAAACCAAACTTCACTAAATCGAGGCTTCGCTTTACCTTCTTCATAAGCTTGATGCACGCCGTTGCAGAAGGGTGCTCATAGGGTTTATCCAACGTTCCTTCTAGCACACAATCAAAACAGTACTGGGTCAGGGAGTCCAACGCCACCGCAAGGGAACGCATCGCACTCACACGAGAATAAAAACGTCCCTTGGCTTTGCGTCGTTGCAATAGGCCTGCGGCTTCTAAATCGATCTTTTCTCGCAGTGTTTGCACATACCCGCGACGACTGCGGATACGCGGCAAAACATCGGTTGAGCAAGAGGTATAAAATTGAGTCACCAGCTGACAATGTGTCTCAACTTCATTGAGAAGAAAATACACATGTTCTTGTATAGCGGACAAATTCGTAACCGAAGGCATAACATCTTTTACCTTAAAATAGTCTTCTTCACTTTAATCCAACTAGACAACAACTTGATGACACTAATGTGACAGAAATATGTCGACAGTGTACTCACCTGAGTCTAGCCTCAAATACAAAAACGCGTTTTTTAAGAATCCAATCAATAAAATAGACCATAAGGTCGACATTTTCACATGACTTTTTGGCAAAAATATCGCTACTATCATGATTCACGGCTGGGGAGACTTAAAGACTATGGACATCAACTTCAAACAGAAAGTTCGTTCTAATCGAGAATATAACAGTCGCGACCCTGATGATTCTAAAGTGGTTCCTTTAAGTGAATTCGAAAGTGATCGAGGGAGAGTTATTAACTCAGCTGCCATTCGTCGCCTACAACAAAAGACGCAAGTCTTTCCATTAGAACGTAACGCCGCGGTTCGCAGCCGCTTAACCCACTCGATGGAAGTACAACAAGTGGGACGTTTTATCAGTCAAACCATCTTTAAAAATCTTTCCAAAGAGCAACAAGAAGCTTATGGCCTGTCGGATTTAGAGCGACAGTTCGAGTCCATTATTGAGATGTCATGCTTAATGCACGACGTCGGCAACCCATCGTTTGGTCACTTTGGTGAAGCGGCTATTAACCAATGGTTTGACGAACGAATCGCCACCTTATTTCAACGTGATGACATTACAGACAGCGAAGCGAATCTCACTGGATTAAAAACCGATCTGTGCCACTTTGAAGGAAATGCTCAGGCTCTTAGGATTGTCCATTCTTTACAGACGTTAAACCTCACTTACACTCAACTTTCCGGCATATTGAAATACACTCGTCGTGGTGATCAAGCCAAACCGGATGACGATCAAGCAAAAGCCTACCTGCAAAAAAAAGTGGGCTTTTATCTAAGCGAGCTGCCCATAGTCAACACCATCAACGACACCCTAAACATTCAAGCCGGAAACCGCTCTCCCTTCGCCTACGTAATGGAAGCGGCTGACGACATTTCTTACTGTATAGCAGACATAGAAGATGCGGTTGAGAAGGGCATTTTAAAGTTTGATGAGCTGTTACTCAGATTAAAAGAAGAGTTCCAAATCATCATAGGCAATCAGGGGAAATACCCTAAGATCAATGAAGATGATGCAACACAAATGTCAAACTTGATCGAAAAAAGTCTATGGCAATACAAACGAACCAACATCATCAGTGATTTTTTCGTGCAATTCAGAGTCGCGATCAACACAAAATCGGTACAGTATGCCAGCGAACAATTTATTGAACACATCGAAGAGATTTTCCATGGCTCCTACAACCAAGCCTTACTCGAAGACGGCAGCCTGGTTCATGCCATATTGGACACATTAAAGGCCGTCGCCTTTAAACACGTATTTTGTTCTGAAGAAGTGCAAAAGCAAGAGCTGCAAGGCTATCGAATTATTGCTGGCCTATTAGACATCTACTTGCCTTTATTGCAACTTGACCGAATAAGCTTTGAGAAAATAATCAATCAAGAAGGCCAAACACCGCTTTATCAAACCCGCCTTTGCAATAAGATCGCCGGTCGCCAACTGGCGGCTTACCACAAAGCCATGTCGCAATTTGCCGAATTTAAACAAGAGTTTGAGGAAGATATTTTACGCAATCTCAGTGATAATGCTTGGGAGCTCTACTTTCGCTGTCGTCTTATCCAAGACTATATCAGCGGCATGACCGATCAATTTGCTTATGACGAATACCGTGCTTTGCATGTAATTGAGAGTTAAAGACATATGAAGATACGTAAAATTCAATCTCGCGATGCGTTAGCTTGGTCAGCGTTGAGAATAGAATTTCTCCCTGAAATCAAAGATATCAGCCAGCAAGAAGTAAATGACTTTTTTCTAGGCACCTATCCTAATATAAAAGAAGTTTTTATTGCACTTGATGATACCAGCCAAAACATGATTGGTTTTATCGAACTAAACCTTCGCGATAACATTCCCGGCAGTCGCCAACAAACTACCCCCTATATTGAAGCTTGGTTTGTCTCCCCTAGTTACCAAGGACAAGGCATTGGCAAAGCGTTAATCAAAACAGCGGAAAACTGGGCGAGAGAGCAAGGCTTTCATGAACTAGGCAGCGATGCGCCAATAACCAATGAAAAAAGCGTCAATCTTCATAGGCAACTTGGCTTTAACGAAGTAGAGCGAGTCGTTTGTCTACTAAAACGGTTAACCCATGACTCTTAAAGAAACAAAAAACCGCTGCACTTGGGCTGATTCTGCTCCCGACTTCCCTCATTACCACGATACAGAATGGGGTTTTCCTGTGGCAGAAGATCAACGTTTGTTTGAAAAACTCTGTTTAGAAACATTCCAATCTGGCTTGAGCTGGCGGACGATATTGGCAAAGCGCGACAGCTTTCGAGAAGCCTTTCAACACTTTGACATTCAGAAAGTCGCCCAGTTCGAAGAAAAAGACATAGCTGACCTGTTAGAGAATAAAAACATCGTCCGTAACAAACGCAAAATCCTCGCCGTCATCAACAATGCTCAAAAAGCCTTACCATTAATTGAACAGGAAGGTTCCCTCGCAGCATTTCTATGGGGCTACGAACCTGACGAAGCCACACAACCGCCGCCCCCAGAGACACAAACCACTTGCCCTGAATCCATCGCGCTTGCCAAGGAACTTAAAAAACGCGGCTGGCAATTCGTTGGACCCACAACCATCTACGCCTTCATGCAGTCCATGGGCATGGTCAATGATCATGCTGAAGATTGCTTTATGCGAGAGGAAATTGATCAAGCTAGACAAGAGTTTAAGCGACCATCCCGAGCTAATCCCTCAAAATAGCACTCATATGTCATTTAACGGTGGCTGACAGATAATCAAAGATGTTGTTAACCCAATACTTTAGACTGAATCTGCGCTTTACCAAGTTTTTTCGCCAACAAAAGCTGCGCATCGGCTTCTTCAAAATACGTCCAAAAGTCTTCTGTCACTTTAGGCAAGCCATGCACTAAACCAATACTCACCGAGACAAACAGGTCATCCTTCATCGAGGAAAGATCAATATGACTAACCACATCAAGAATGCACTGAGCTTTTGCTTGAGCATCGTCTAGCGTGGCATTCGGCAAGATTAATACAAACTCATCACCACCATAACGCGCCAAAATATCCATAGGCTGAAGACAAGTCGAGATATGACGAACAAAGGTTTGCAGCACCTTATCACAACCATGGTGAGTCAGATCCGTGTTTAATTGTTTAAAGTTGTCGATGTCTAACACCAGCACCGCCATCGGCGTACGGCCATCAGCAATAAAAAACTGTGACTGTTTGGTTTCAAGATAGCGTCGATTGGGAATATTCAGAAAGTCATCCCTGATCACCAATTGCGTGAGACGTTCTTTTTCCCCTTCCAACAAATCACATAGTTGACGCTCTGCGGTGATGTCTCGATCTGCACCGATATAAAGTTCGGGCATGCCATCTTCAGCTCGAGTGATCACCGTACCTTTATTGGCAATCCAACGATATTCTCCATCCACTAAGAAACGGTATTCACCTTCAAAAACGTCACTTATCCCCTCCACAATGTCATTCCAAGCTTGTCGAGTAACGTCGCGATCATCGGGGTGGACATAATCCAGCCACATCAATGGATCATATGATACCTGAGCCGCAAAATCTGCATCTGGAATAAGAGAGGAAATAACATCTCGTCCACCGGAATAATGATTTATTACGAAAACATTCACTCTCGCTAAAGCAGCCGTTATCGACGGATCATTAAACAAGACATCAAGCGTTTTTTGCTTCCTCGTCATGGAGGCTACCTTATATTGAATTCATCACATGAAACTGAAAAAGATGTTCATTAGAACCCGCCGATAATAAGTTGAGACGTTCGTTTTTTCAACGTAATGAAAACAAACGTTACATTTTTATCCTTGTTTTAAAAAGAAAAATTCGCTGTTGATGTCTTTTTCTCTATATCTGACAAAACGCCCAAATTTAGTGCGAAAATTAATCTTTGCATCGAAACATTTTCGGTCTTAACGTCAGTTCTTGCTGGTCACAAAATGCACGATTGGGGCTTTTAAAAATGCTCTGAATGATGGACAGTGTAAAAACAAGAATGGTGCAGTGTGTAATTTATGTCGATTAAAGAGATAGCCACCCAATTGGATTTGTCGGTATCCACAGTGTCACGCGCACTAAATGATTATCCCGACATTAGCCCTAGAACCAAAAAACGTGTGCTAAAGGAAGCCGCACGACAGGGTTACCAACTAAAAGGGGCGGATGCCGCGCATTGGGTGCAATCCAAGCGGGTTATCACGGCCATTGTGCCGAACCAAGACATGCAGTATCTCGACACCATTCTTTCGAAGGTTCTTGCTGGAACCCGAAACGCTCTACAAGCAGAAGGCTATTTACTGCAAGTGGTGACAATCGATACTGGCAAGCAGGAACTGAGTGAATTTGAGCGCCTTGTTAAAGCGGGCGATCAAGACGGTTTCTTGCTCCTTCGCACTCGGGTCAACGACCCTAAAGTCCATCGTTTACTCAAGCTTAATGTGCCTTTTGTGTGTTATGGACGCACCGAACGGGCGACGCAGTTTGCTTGGTTAGACTTGGATAATTACCAAGTCGGCCAACTAAGTCTCAATCAACTTTACGAACAAGGTCACCGCCACATTGGTGTGATCTCGGTCAGCGAACGCTATTTTTTTGCCCATGAAAGACGCCGTGGTATTCAAGACGCCGCCGCACAACTTGGGCTAACGATCGCTTCCGAACACTGTCTAGAAGTTGGCTTTGACGAGGAAGAAAGTTATCTCGCCTGTGCCGAGTTCCTCATCCAGCACCCAGACATCAGTGCGCTGATTTGCTTAACCAGCACCAGTGCGCGCAGTGCCGCATTAGCGGTAACGCGATTACACCACACCCAGCTTAACCACAAAGAAAAGCCGGTGAGTGTAATTGGTTGTGATACCCCTGCCGATGAGCTGACCGCCAGTATGGGGATCACCAGCATTCAGCAGGCGACACCCGGACACATTGGCGAGCAACTTGCCAAGATGATGGTATCGCGCATCAAGGGAACCCCTGTAAAAGAGTTACAGGTCATGCTAGCACCAGGAGTGGTAAAGACAGGGTTTTAACCCCAAAAACGTTCGGAAAACTCGTATAACAATAACATGAGGAAACGACAATGAATCAATCGCTGACAATCACCCGTTCCATTCTGCTCAGTGGCTTATTAATAAGTCAAATATCCAACGCTGCTACGGTAGAGTTCTGGACAGCACAAACTCAATCTGATCGACTGCAAACCATTGAACTCTTGGCCAGCACCTTTGAAGCCTTAAACGATGGTGTCACCGTCAAGGTGGTGGGCGTAGATGAAAACGAAATGGCCACACAAATGGCAGCGGCCGTTGCAGCTGGGACCACACCGCAATTAATCGAAGTGAACTCCGAAATCATCATGGCATTGGGAGAAGAGGGCATTGTCGACACACAAACCCACCAAGGCGTTATTAACGACATAGGTAAACGCCGCTTCCATACCGGTGCTCTGACCACACTGACGTCTCCACAAGGACAATATTACGGTTTGCCGTATCATGGTTGGATTCAAGGTATTTGGTACCGCAAAGACTGGTTTGATGAAAAAGGGCTGGCTGCACCTAATACTTGGGAAAACATCGCAACCGCTGCCAAAGCACTGACCGATAAAGCCAATAATCAATATGGTATTTTAGTGGGCACCAAACAAGATAGCTACACAGAGCAAGTGTTCACACAATTAGCCCTGTCCAATAATGCCGCCGAATTTGATGCCGAGGGTCACTTGGTATTCAACAGCCCAGCCACTCTAGAAACCATCCAATATTATAAAGACCTCGCCCTGTATAATCCTCCAGGACCACAAAATTGGCGCGCCCGAGATTATTACCTTCAAGGCAAAATGGGCATGTTTTTCTATTCCACCTATATTATGGATGATTTGGCCCTTGCAGAAGTCGCCAAAGGCTCCTTATCCTCCGAGAACTTCAAAGAGTTAAGCGGTGGCACCTTCGACCCAGAACTGGTCAAAAACACCGCCTTTGCTCCCATCATTTCCCATAAAAGCGCGGCCTCTTACGGTACCTTGTCTGGACTCGTGGCGCTGAAAACCAGCCGCGCGGCAGACGCCAAGGCAACCAAAGACTTCATTGAGTTTATGTACGACCCTGCCAGCTACATTACCTTCCTACATATGGCACCCGGTGGTATGAACCCTATGTTAAAAGGCATTGCCGAAGACCCAGCTTACTTAGACGATCCAAACGGTGTATTCAAACTCTACGGTGCAGACAAAATGAAGCAAATTGTGTCTGGGTTTGATGACATTCGCTCCTTCTCTGTAGTCGGCGGTAAAACCTTCCCGGCCTCAGGCGCCATTTTTGCCAAATCGGTCATTCCTCGAATGATCTATGACGTCACAATTGAAGGCAAAGATCCTCAGCAAACTCTGGATGCGGCGGAAGCTGAAATGAAGACCATAATGGCACAGTAAATCATCATACTGTGGAAGAACAATCTGCTGCGTTCAAAAGCAGATTGTTCTCGAGGAGAAAGTATGTCTTCCGTATTAATAAAAAATGAATCTAGATTGGGACTAAAACTGGTTGCCCCAGCCGTAGGCATTATTGGTCTGTTGGTGATTTACCCCATTCTGTTCAATCTGTACCTAAGTTTTTTCGATGTGCAGCTCAATGGCAGCAAAACCTTTGTCGGACTGAACAACTATACGGAGTTGCTAGGTAATCCACGCTATTACCATTCGATTGGCGTGTCTGTTATTTACCTCATCGGCACCGTCATCGGCACCACAGTATTAGGATTGGCGGCGGCCATTCTGATGAACCAGACCTTTCGATTTCGCAATCTGGCCAGAGGTTTAATTCTATTGCCTTACTTCGCGCCTGTGATCAGCGTGGTGTTTGGCTGGCAATTCATCTTTGATCCCGTAAACGGCATTTACAACCATGTGGTAGTGGATGTATTGCACCTTACCAACGAAAGGGAAAACCTCATTGGCAACCCTGATTCTGCCCTGTTCGTCGTAATCTTATTCGATATCTGGAAGCACTTTCCCATTGCCTATTTGCTTTTCTTAGCCAAGCTGCAAAGTGTACCAAAAGACTTATACGAAGCCGCCGCGATAGATGGACAAAACCCCTGGGGACGTTTTTGGCATGTCACCTTACCCGAGTTAAGATTTGTCATCGCGACCGTCGTGTTACTGCGTGTGATCTGGAACTTAAATCGCTTTGAAGACGTGTATTTACTCGCCCCAAATGTCGAGACCTTGCCAATTTTTACCTATTACCAAGCCTTCGCAGGCATAGTCGATCAAGGCGCAGCCGCAGCCATTTCAGTGATTCAATTGCTGGTCTTGGTTGGCTTAATCTGGCTGTACGTTCGCAAAGTACTCAAGTGGTAGGAGATGACTCATGATGAATAAACGCACGCCGCTTCAATCCGTGACCTTATACGCGTTAGTGCTCGCGTTGGTGATCTTCTGCGTGTTTCCATTTTTGCAGATTCTATCAACCTCGCTTAAACACCCCATTGATTGGGGCAATCCGTCACTCATTCCGCGCATAGTACACTTGGATGCTTATAAAGAATTGCTCGGCTTAATGCCAGCAAAAGAGGTTGATGTACCCGCCAGCATCCAACGCTTACTGGACAATCCAGCCTTATCAGCGGAAAAGAAACAAATGCTACTGGCAAAATTCAGCTCAGGAGGGGATGTCTTCCCCTTCGGGCGCTACATGCTGAATACCTTCGTAATTTCCTTTATTACCGGCATTTGCTCGACTTTCTTAGCCTCACTCGCAGCCTATGCCATTGCCCGTTTGCGTTTTCCCGCCCAATCGCTGATGGCTAACGGTGTGCTCTTTGTCTACATGGTAGGTGGGGTTTTGCTGATGGTGCCGCTCTACCAAATGAGCGTTAACGTGGGATTGGCGTCCAGCGCAGGCGGTACGATTTTCAGTTTGTTTTTAATCTATCTGATTCAAACCTTACCCGTCGCCATGTACATGCTGGGCAATTATTTCCGCACTATTCCCTTTTCATTGGAAGAAGCCGCCATGATGGACGGTTGCTCAAGAGTGGAAGCCTTTTGGCGAATTATCATGCCCTTATCCAAACCCATGTTGTTTACCGTGTTTATCTACTGTTTTGTCATCGCTTGGAACGAGTATTTATTCGCCTCGGTGTTTCTAAAACAGTATCAAGATTTCCACACTTTGCCCTTGGCATTACAAACCTTATTTACCTCAAAAAATGCCATCTGGGATCGCATTATGGCGGCCTCCATGCTGACTCTGTTGCCCGTCATTATTTGCTTTATGTTGGCCAATCGACATTTGTCCGGCGGGCTAACCGACGGTGGAGTGAAAGGCTAACTATGAAGACTGAGCTTGCAAATACTTTGTTAAAAATGGACTCGAAGTGCTCATTTATAACTATAAACTCCGCCTTCTCACCCATTTTTGCCTCGTCTTTGCGTCGCTCAGCACTTCCTAGATAGAGATATTTTAAAAATAAGGAATACGATTATGAGTTCCGTGATTTTAAGAAACGTCAACAAATCCTACGGTAATTTACCGATAGTGAAGAACCTCAATTTAGACGTAAAAGACGGTGAGTTTGTGGTCTTGGTTGGTCCAAGTGGCTGCGGAAAAAGCACAACCTTACGCATGGTCGCCGGGTTAGAAGACATTACCCAAGGAGACATTCAGATTGGTAATAAAACCATTAACGATTTGCCGCCTCATAAACGCAACATTGCCATGGTGTTTCAAAACTATGCTCTGTATCCGCATATGTCCGTTCGGGAAAACATCATCTTTGGCCTGAAAAAATCCGGTGCCGATGCTGAAACCATAAAGAACAAACTGGCGGATGTGTCGGACATGCTCAAACTCAACGAGTATTTGGATCGCAAACCTGCGGACTTGTCCGGTGGACAGCGCCAACGCGTCGCTATGGGACGAGCACTGGCTCGTGACGCTGACGTTTACCTGTTTGACGAACCGCTTTCCAACCTAGACGCCAAACTGCGCCATCACATGCGTACTGAGATCGCGCGTATACAACATCAGTACAACATGACGGCCATTTACGTGACCCATGACCAGATCGAAGCCATGACGCTGGGTGATCGCGTCGTGGTAATGCGTGACGGCATCGTAGAACAGGTCGGCACGCCGATGGACATTTATCTGCAACCCACCAACACCTTTGTGGCGACCTTTATTGGTTCCCCTGCGATGAATCTGATCGAAGCCAAGCTAGAAGGAGAAGAGCTGGTATTCGACAATTATCGACTGCCTGCGACAAAAATCGCCAATGTCGACATGCACTCTCTCAGTGCTCACGACACTGTCTTAGTCGGCATTCGTCCTGACTTTTTTGAAGACAGCACCTTATCATCACCAAGCGACAATCTATTTGAATTCAACAACATAGAAGTAAACCTTGTTGAAAACCTCGGCTTCGACAAAGAAATTCTCTTCAAACTCGGCGGCGAAGATGCGAAAGCCAGACTGGATTTACGCTCCCACGTCAAACGCCAACAACACATTTCCTTGTCCGTGGATCTAAACCGAGTCTTACTGTTCGACACCAGCACACAAGGCATGTTGCTGAACGCGGGGGAGGTTTGAGCCTCCCTCACAAATAGCTCCAATGAATAGCAAATTAAACTATTGTTTCTATTCTTCTAGTCTAGAGTCAGGAGAGACCGATGCAACATTTAAACTTTGTACAAGTGAACTGTTACCACTGATTAAGTCACTTAAGTTTCCATTTTGTGTATCTACCATACCTAATTCCCGAAGAAGAGAATCTACAACTGGCGCATTCGCACGATAATTAAGTGCAGCGTTTGTCACTTGGTCTGCAATATTAGACGACTTTGATTCATCACCTTGACCAGCAATGGATTGACTACCATATCCTTGAAGAATTTTGATCCCGTCAATATTTTCAAGCGGTTTTACAGAATTCAAAATCATTTCAGGTAGTACTTTCAGGATGGCTAATGTTTTCTGTAAACCAATTTGCTCATCTTTCAAGATGTTTTCAGCAGCATATAGAGCTTCTTTACCAGAAGCTTCCACTGCAAGCACTTTTTCATCTGCCTCAGCTTGTAAGATTTTGGCATCTGAATTCGCTTTTGCTTCGGTAAGAATAGCCTCTGCCATGTATTGAGCAGCTTCTTTCTTAGCAGACGCTTCAATGGTGATACCAACAGCCTCACGCTCGGCTTCTTTTTTAGCATCAATTACTTCTGTTTGTTTACGACGATTCGCTTCCGCCAACTGTCTAACGGTTATTACTTCTTCTTCTTTTTCCGCTTTAAGTTTTTCAGCCTCCGCCGCTTTAGCTCTAGCTGCTGACTCTTCTTCCGATTTTTGAGCGATAGCAATTTGTTTCACTTGCTCAGCAACTTCTACTGCTTGCTGTTGCATTATTGTCGACTCATCTAAGGCCTGTTGTTTAGCAATTTCACGAGTTTCAATTTCTTTTGATTTTTCGATTTCTGCTGTTTCAATCGTTCTTTGCTTTGAAATGATAGCAACTTGTTCTTCTTGCTCTTTTTGTTCTCTTTGTTTCGCAATTTCTGCTTTTTGTTCTTGACGCTTAAACGCTAGTATTTGCTCTTGCGTCAAACGGGCTTCTTCTTCATTTCGCTTCACATCCAAAGAAAGTTTTTCAGCTTCAAGGTTACGCTGCTCTATTTTGATACGATTCTCTTGCTGAATATCATTTGTTTCTTTACGTTTTTCTTCGATGATTTTAGCTAATCGCGCTCGGCCTTCCGCATCGAAAGCATTATTTTCATTGAAGTAAATTAAATCCGTTTGGTCGAACCCTGTAAGCGAGACAGACTCAAGCTCCAATCCATTTTTTTCTAAATCATTGGCAACACTTTGCTGTACCTTTTGCACAAAGTCAGTACGCTGCTCATGCATTTCAGTCATGCTCATTTCTGCTGCTACTGCACGTAGTACATCGACAAATTTGGACTCCATTAATTTTTTGAGTTCATCAACACGTGTTGTTCGCATACCAAGTGTTTGTGCTGCCATTGAAATACCTTCAGCATTCGGAGCGACCCGTAAATAAAAATCTGCTCTCACATCTACTCGCATACGATCTTTTGTAATAAGTGCATCTTTTTGTATCTTTTCCACTTCGATACGCAAAGTATTCATGTTCACAGGTATCGTTTCATGTAGTACAGGTAATACGATAACACCGCCATCTTTTACCACTTTTTCGCCACCTAGTCCCGTTCTTACGAACGCAGTTTCTTTAGTGGCTCTCACATAAAGTTTTGCAAAAATTAATCCAATTGTAATAAGACCAACCAACACAATACCGATAATAGTCAACGTAAAACTGACGGCTGTATCATTTAAAAATTCCATATTATATTCCTTAATTTAGATAAACGAAGTATCAACTAAAGTCGCTTTCCAATGCCCTTCAGCTTTTTGGATTAGTACGACTCTCTGTCCTTTATGAAAGGTCTCTTTCGTTGTTAGAGGTTCGACCATGAGATAATGCTTTTGCTGAAATACATCTATAATACTAGCTTCAGCAGGTGAACCTACAGAAGCTATACCTATAGTAATTGTGGCAATACCACCTTCAAATGAATCCGTTTTGATGGCTGATGACTCATTCTTTGGTAGTACCAGTGCGAGCTTAATACCTATAGTTTTTGACAAAAATACTCCCAGAAACACCGCTATAGGCAAAGAAACTATCAGAGGGAGTAATGCTGAAAATAAAATTTCAGAAACATAATTCGCAACGAGGCCCGATAAAGAAAAATTAACGAATAAGAGAACTAACCAAATCAGAACAGGAAGCTGACCGAAGCACATCCAACCTAATATTTTCGTTAAAAAACCGTCTGGAATATCCATATCGATTGAAAGCATATCATCAAGAAAAGATGAGATACTTATTCCAATCAGCAACCCAATGCCTTCCAAAAATGCAATGACAATGACAATACCAACCATGATTAAATAAGGCGAATTCCCATCAGCCAAAAAGAAACTCAGCATCCATTCACTCCAAACTTATTATTTATAATTCGAACGAGATTTAATCTCTTCTAAAATACTGACTGCTGAGGTTTGAGGAGATGAAATACCAGCCTCTTCAAGCTTTTTATCCAGATCAAATTGCGTTTCCATTTCCTGGGCTGCTTCAATACGTGCTTCAAAATATTCTTGTTTATTTTTAATACGTTCTAAGCTTTCTTTAGCTGATGAAACAGAAGATTTGCCTGCAAGAATATTCGCATGAATCGTTTCTTGGGCTTTTTGTACAGAGTCTGTCGCTTTCACTTGCTCAAGCTGTGTTGTGAGGTCATTGATTTGAGCCTCTGCAGTTTGAATCTGTGTTCTGATTTTCAAAGCACTTTTACCAAAGCTCTGAGCTTGGCTCTTTTGCTGATCTCGCTCTGATTGCAATATTGCAATACGATCTGCAATTTCGAGAGCAAGATTTTCATTTTCTTTCTTTAATGCCATTACAACATTGCGCTCGTAATCTTCTATTTGCTCTGTTAACGCGGCTGATTTTGCAACAGCTTGCTTTTGACGAGCCAATAACGAAATCTCACTTTCTTTGGCTTTAGTTACTGACTCTCTAGAATCTCTAAGCTCTTGTTCAAGTATACGAATTGCATTCGCATCAACAACAGCTTCACCTATCTCATTAGCACCACCTTTTAAGGCAGTAAATAGCTTCCTAAAAATTGTCATTTCACACTCCTTTACCTTTAGATAGACATTCAAATTGCTTTAGCATTGAACTTATACAATGGCTCTAATGTATCAATTACATTAAATGTATTGCTTACTAACTGCATTAGTTCTTCAATAATTACTTCAATTCTAGATTGGGTAGATAAAGCACCAAATAAAACGTACCAATCGACGCTATTTATTGATTGGATTGCAATAGTACTTAAAGGAAGATATTTGTGTGTCGTCAATAATAAATAATCAATCTCAGATGGATTATCAAACTCATGACGCTCCACTAGCGCAACCTCAACAAGAACTTGCTTATCACTCACTGCAATTACGATAGGAAGTTCACCAAAATTATGAAAAGTAAGTAAGAGGGATGTACTCTCTAGGTCAAAGGATACGTTATTCGCATCATAGAACCCTCTTTCATCAAAACTCTCGTGTATACGTTCCAATGTCCAATCCATAATAATGTTTCCCTAATTAGTTACTAAGTTATGGAAAAGATAAAACACTAATTAATAACTTTCAACTAAAATTAATAATATTTAATTTTAGTTGAAAATATTCTCCCTTCCGCTATGCTCTGTACAATGCAATAAACGAAATGAGAAGTCACAATGCCTAAAAAAGCCCCATCAATAAACCAAGAATTGGATAACCTTCTTGTCGTCAGTAAAATGGAGTGGAAAGAAACCCTGAAAAGCTGGTTACCCGCTTATATTAAAAGAGCTGGACTTGATCATGAAACACTTTCTAATCAGCTCTGGGAGCAATTTCATGTGCGTCAGAAAACGACTAACTTACGTTCAAAATTTAGTCAAGGCACAGTGGATGGCCAACTATTATTACAGATCCTTCTTTTGTGCGATCAACAAGTAAATTTGTCTGAAATTAGCGAGTGCTATGAGAGAGCCAAAATTAAAATTCAAAAATCGAAAGATTAAAATCTTTTCGAACAATACTCTCTAGCTCAACCTCTGCACATTTACCTCAGTGAGCCGCTCATTGAGTAATTGATCAATTCTTGGTGGTTCTTGATCACTCTGTTTTCTGCTTGGATTTCAAAGCCCCTTTTGAGGAAGAAGGCCTTAGCGATTTTACTCGCTTCCACATACATGGTTTGGCAGCCATTTTCTATCGCGGTGTTTCTCGCATAATGAAAAAGCGTCTTAGCAACACCTTGACCTTGGTAATCAGGATGGATGTACAGACAATCTATATGACCATCTAGCTCCAGCTCAATAAATCCGACAATGACACCATCTATGGTTGCCAAAAATGGTCTGGTTCTTTCTAACCGCGCTTCCCACATATTGTAATCTGGCGGTGAAGGCGACCATGCATCTAACTGCTCTTGTGAATAGATGTCTGGGCTGATTGCATGCACTGAATCATGAAAAAGATTCGCGATGCCTTTTGCATCGGAAGTTTTGTAGTGTCGGATTTTCACGCCATCCCCGCACCTAGGGTTGCTCTTACTGGAATGCCTTCAATCTCGAAACCCGCCAAACAATAAACATTGATACCAAAGAAATCGGGGGAGACGCGTTTACGGTGAAAAGGGTAAATTCCGCAAGTTTTGCAGAAAAAATGCCGCGCTGTTTTAGTATGAAATTGATATTCAGTCAGACTATCTTCGCCTTTGATGAGTTGGAATTTGCTTTCATGGACTTTTACCATGAGTGCATTTTTTCGAATGCAAATAGAACAATCACAGGTCGTCAACTCTGGGGCATCGGTAATGATTTTGAATTCTACGCTTCCACAATGACAACGTCCTAAATATTCCTTTTCTTGCATAGTGCGCTTCCTTTTCGTTCTGGATGGAGGGATAGATCACCGCCGATGTTATGATGACAGCTTTTCCACTAGGTAATCAATAAAGACTCGCACACGCTCAGGCATATGTTGTCCGCCAATGAAAACCGCATGAATCAGCTCTTTATCCTGTGGATTATAGTCTTCTAATAAGGGCACTAATTGCCCGGATTTCAATGCATGCTCAATGTGAAAATTACCCACTCGTGTGATGCCAATATCCTGCATCGCAAGCTCCACTAAGGTTTCACCATTATTGGCAATCATATTGCCTGAAATCGGCAAAATATAATGTTGTCCTTCATCGCACATTGGCCAACCAGGTTCTAGGCGGTTAAAACTGAAATCCAAGCAATTATGCTGCTCAAGGTCGGCTGGCGTTTTCGGTATACCAGCCTTTGCCAGATAGTTCGGTGTGGCCACTATGGTTCGCCCCGTTTCCCCTAAACGGCGGGCACTCAAATTGCTATCGGGCAACTGACCAAAGCGAATCGCAACATCGATGTGTCCCCCTTCTACGTCACTGATCAGATCACTGACTTCGATTTCTAGCTTAATGTCTGGATAGCGCGCTAAAAATTCCTGATATAAGGGAACCATAGTCAATCGACTGTGCGCGGCAGCGGTACTTATTTTAAGTAAACCGCTCGGACGTGCTCGATTGGCAATGGCCGACTCTGTCTCTTCAAGGTCATTTAGAATGCGCCGTGCTGCCAAGGCATAAGCTTCTCCCTCACTGGTCAAATGCAAATGACGCGTCGTTCTTACAATAAGTCGTACACCAAGACGTGTTTCCAGTCGCGTCATCATGCGACTCACCGCAGAAGGGGTTAATCCCATTTGTTTACCAGCAGCACTCAAACTGCCAGTGGTTGCCACCTTTAGAAAGGTTTCCATTTCAGTGGTTTTATCGACTTTCAACTGTTTCATTTGTGAATCCAATGCAAAAGAGATTGACATAACCCCTATCTATTCAAAGGAAGCATCTCTGGTTATATTCCCCACAATCATAAATCAACGGAAATTAAGATGAAAATTAACTTACCTCTATTGACGTTAGCCATTGGTGCATTTGGCATAGGTGTGACCGAGTTTTCGCCCATGGGAATGCTGCCTGTCATTGCAAATGACCTAGGCGTCTCCATTCCAACCGCAGGCATTTTAATCAGTGCTTATGCTTTTGGTGTATTGGTCGGCGCGCCTATCATGACCTTGGCTTTTGCCAACATGCCCCGCAGACGTTTACTCCTGTTATCCATGGCAATTTTTACCTTGGGTAACTTAATCAGCGCACTTGCAGACAGTTACGCAACCTTATTGATCGGTCGTATCATTACGTCATTCAATCATGGCGCCTTCTTTGGGGTTGGTGCTGTGGTCGCCACCAGCATAGTACCAGCCAATAAACGGGCAGGGGCGGTAGCTGCTATGTTTTCAGGCCTGACCCTTGCCACCATTGGCGGTGTGCCTTTAGCCAGTTTTATTGGCAGTACCATAGGTTGGCGCATTGCTTTCTTCGGAATTGCCGCCATTGGCGTAATTACCATGCTGGCACTCAGATTCAGCTTACCGCCACTGGCCAACACGGAGAAAGCAAACATACGTCATGAGTTGAGTGTATTAACTCGCGGCCCAGTGCTAGCGGCATTATTGCTTACCGTGGTTGGCGCCAGCTCGATGTTTACCGTGTTCACTTACATTGTGCCGATTTTGCAGCAAGAAACATTAGCATCAACCACCTTTGTTACCGCGATGTTAGTGCTCTACGGTGTAGGGTTATCAGTAGGGAATGTATTGGGGGGACGCTTTGCTGATAAATCTCTGTACGGTACCTTAATTGTGTCTCTGGTAAGCGTCACTGTATTGTTACTGCTTTTCTCCACCTCCATGACATCGGCTTGGATTACCGCTCCGCTGATCTTTTTCTGGGGTGTCGGCAGCTTTGCAGTGGTGCCGCCATTACAATCCCTTGTTGTACAGGAAGCCAGCGAGGCACCTAATTTGGCCTCCGCTATGAACATTGGCGCATTCAATCTGGGTAATGCAATCGGCGCGGCTCTTGGCGGTGCGGTGATCAGTGCGGGACTCGGTTTACCTGCGGTTTCCATTGCCGGTGCTGCAACCGCCATCTTAGGGCTAATGATGACAGTCTTCTTAAATCGACGACGTCAGGAAACTCAAGTATTGGCATAAAAGTCCATAACGTCATTCTGACAATCTCAAAAAGACATAACCGCCGACGGTATTATCTCGACGGTTATGTTTTTTTATTTAAGCATCCTACAACTTACCCGCTCCAGCGTTGGCTGTTACATACTCAATGACCTCACTGGCAGGTAAAACCGGAGCAGGGCCATACAAGTTTGGCTGCCAACCCACGTCTTTTGATAGAGACTTACCACTGACTCGGTTCGCCTCTTCAATGATATCGAGCATCTCACCGTTGAACATAGAACCTCGATCAAACGCCACGTCACCTTTCATATGACCAATCGCATTCGCCGGCGTGCCATTCGCAATTTCGAATACATTTGCTTCTGAGAAAATCGCAGAATGTTTCCCCGCACCTAATGCTTGACGTAAGATATTATGTGTAGGTTTATCCTTTAACGAATCCACATGGCGCTCATAATTATTGTCACCCTGACCATCACCAGAGGCGTCTCCCACAAAGTAATTGTTGTAACTGTGAACTTGTCCGTAACGTACCCTTGGCATACGCTGACCAACATTACTAAAGTAATTACTATGTAGTGTTACTCGTAAATAGCCGGTATCTTTTGTCTTTTTGTCACTGTTTCCTATGAGCATAGCTTTATCATGATCATGGAAGTAACTGTTTGATATGGTTACCAAATCCGCTTGATTTGTAATGTCGATCAAACCATCATGATGCTGGACTTTCTGAGTAATTTCATTCTGCGGGAAAGGGTAAACAGGAGGAAACAAGGCATCAGGTCGATCGCCATCAGAAAAAGTGCAATGGTCAACCCAGATGCGTTTAGCACCACTGATAGAGATCAAATCGTATTCTGCATTCCAACGACCACCACGACATTTTTGTGGCCCAACATTGGCATTCACATACTCAGCCTGACAACCTGGGTAACTGGTATCGATTTTAAAACTGTCACCAGGATCCCAACCTGGGAAATAGTCAAAGGCATCTTCAAAATGAATATTACGAATGATGACATTCTCTACACCAGCACTGAGATAAAGCATGCCTTTGACAATTTTTGCATCGTCTCCCAAGCCGATCAAACTGGTATTGGGTGGAATCTCGATGACGATCTGAGATCTTTGCTTATCGACAGAAGCCAAACGTGCCTCTTCTAACGGCCCGGTTAGCTTTCTGTTTGGACGCTTCTTGATAAGCGGCTTAATGTTCCAAACTGATGGGGCGTAGGTATTTTTATAATCTTCGAAGTTATAAGGTGCAACGGTGTAATCCTCTTCTTTGAGTTCACGACCTTGATCATCGGACGATAGGTTAACTGTGCCACTAATTTTAAGGATTTTCGGTGAATCGCCCGCGATTTTTAAAGCGTCTACCAATGCTTTTCGACTGCTGACAGTATAAATATGCACATCAGATGCATTCGCCCCACCTGTTACGCCTCCCTCAGCAGCCGCCCAGCCATCGCTAGGCGGTAAGACTTGTTGAGAGATATCTGCATAGAGGCCACCCGAGCCAAAGTTTGAACATCCCATGATGAAACTGGCAACTAGGCATGACGCCGCTAACATTTTTCTATTCATCTGTTTCTCCAATGTATTGAAAATAAATACACTCAGCGAGTTCACCACGTGTATTTGAAAATCAATTTTTTATTTTTATTACTTGGAATAAGCAGAAAGCCGATAAGAAGCTTTCTACTCAAGAGAATAGATTAGCAGGGGAAATGAAATAAATAAAACGATGTTTTATTTATTATGATAATGCGTTTTCTGAAACTTGAAGCCAAACCACTTTATTGCTGTGCTTCTGAATTTAAACATGCCATCGCACAGACCTTTTTACTACCACTTTAAGAAACCTATCCTAACGATGCATACGCATCACATAGATACTATGGTGACACTTTAGAAAATAACTTGATCGTCTTAGATGAACATCAAAATGATTTAAAAGTAACCAACCTCTTCGATCAGCTTTTACTCGCTTTAATTGAATAAACAAGGGGAACTTGCTGCTCTTTGTATAGCATTTGATAACCATGACCTTCCACCAACTCAAGCCCATCAAAGCAGTCATATGGACTAAATGGATATTCATGAACCGCTTGAAGTGACAAACCGGCTGTAATGAGCGAGTTAATGACTTCACTTAAAGGATGAGCCCAAGTCATCATAGTGGACTGTTGCCCATCACAATTTTCGGTATAAGTGCCGCCATCTTCTATATCTGGCTGATCTTGCGAAAAATAAGAATAACCTGCTGGAAGTAACTCATTAATCGGATGAAACTCCACAAGATGAAACTCGCCACCTACCTTCAACGCGCGAGCAATGGTTTGCGCCCACTTAGTCAAATCGGGCAACCAACATAAAGCCCCATAAGAGGTAAAGACCAGATCAAACTGTTCACTATTCTCATCGCCAAATTGATAGATATCGGCCTCAATAAAGGTCGCTTCCAATCCGGATCTTACTGCTAAATTTTTGGCTTGTGCTACTGCTTCAGACGATAAGTCGACGCCCGTTACCTTGGCGCCCAATCTCGCCCAAGAAAGGGTGTCCTGCCCAAAATGACACTGTAAATGAAGTAAGCTTTTACCAGCAACATTGCCGACTTGATCAAGCTCAATTGGATTAAGAGAAGATTTACCTTTCAGAAAACCTTCAACATCATAAAACTTGGATGCAACATGAAGCTTGGTTCGCTTATCCCATGCAGTTTTGTTTACCGTTAAATAATCCATAAGCCTTCCTTAAAGTTTAGCATTAACAAAACTGACCCCTGAGCACCTTTTGATAAAGGTTAAACATAAGGCTTCTTTCATCCACCTTCAATCGCTCAATAAAGCTGCCGCACTGCCACAAACCGTCATCACAAATAAAAACCATTTCAAATGATTTGGATTGGCCTTTAAAGCAAATTTAACCGCGAGGTGAGAGCCCAACATGGTGCCTGACGCTAGGATCAAACCCGGCAGCCATAAAATCTGATCGTTCCAAATGAAGACCCCCAGAGCCAACGCCGTAAAACCAAGGGTACACACCATCTTCAGCGCATTAGTGCGCACCAAATCATAGCGCAATGTGCCGGCCAAAGCGGCAATTAGAATAAACCCCACACCCGCTTGTACGAAGCCGCCATACACACCAGCGACAAACAAGGCGACCCAGGCACTTGGCTTTTGTGACACCTTAAACGGCACCGTACCTTCTGGTGGTGCAACCAAAGCAGGACGAATAATCATCAGTAAAGTCATGCCAATCATGGCACTGAGTAATAAGGGTTTTAGCCAGACTTCGGGGGCATAACTGGCCGCAAAGGCACCGACAACACCACCTAATAACGACGGCACCATAACAGGTAGGATATCAGCATTATCCAATTTCTTGGCTTTGCGAAAACCCATGGTAGCCGCAACATTCTGTAAAAAAACGCCCACTCGATTGGTAGCATTAGCAATGTCCGCCGGCATCCCCATTACCATTAAAGCGGGTAAGGTAAGGTTGGAACCGCCGCCTGCCAAGGTATTAATAATGCCCGCTATAAATCCGGTGCCAATTAACAAACTAATCGTAAACACACTGTAGTCCATACTGCATCCTTAAGAGCACTACAAAAGGGCACTTATCATATAGTGTTGTAAAAAATTAATCCTAATAAAAATACTTGTTCAGTTTTCGGTTGTTCCCATTCTGACATTAACGCTACTCTGTTCTCCATAATGAGAAAAAGAGACACCTGAGTATGCTAATCACCAACCGTCAACAAGCCGACGAATATTACCAAGCTCTGATAGAACGAGACTCAAACTATGTGGGTTGCTTCTTTGTAGGCGTTAAAACCACGTCTATTTTTTGCATTTCTACCTGCCGTGCTCGCAAGCCAAAACGTGAGAATGTTAACTTCTACACTCACTTCAAAGACGCCATGGACGCAGGTTTTCGCCCTTGTAAAGTCTGTCGTCCAACAGAAAACAGCCATCAAGCACCGCAAGAAGTCGAAGCGGCCATGAACCTAGTTAGAGACTGTACGAAAGCCAAGATCAGCGATCAACAATTACGAGAAGCAGGGATTCGGCCGATTTTTGTCCGACGCTGGTTTAATCAGCATTACGGCATGACATTCCAAGCTTTTCAGCGTATGTATCGCATCAACTTCGCTTACCATGAACTAAAAAGTGGCAAAACAGCGACTCATGCAGCCTTGGATTCAGGTTATGATTCCTTAAGTGGCTTTGGCTACACCTATAAAAAACTGTTGGGTCATTCCCCCACACTCAGCCGGGAGCAATCTGTGATTTTAATTGACCGACTTACCACCCCTATTGGCCCTATGTTCGTCTGCGCAACTGATCAAGGTATTTGCCTTCTGGAGTTCGTTGATCGCCGTATGCTGGAAACGGAATTTGAAGACTTACAACGACGTCTAAAAACCACCATCATCAATGGTGAAAATCAGCACATCATCCAATTAAAAACGGAACTAAACGAATATTTCGCTGGCCAACGTCAGCACTTCACCGTGCCTTTGCATAGCCCCGGCACCGACTTTCAAAACCAAGTGTGGCAGATCCTGCAGACCATCCCATATGGCCAAACAGCCAGTTACCAAGAACAGGCCATCAAGCTGGATAACCCCAAGGCTGTTCGAGCGGTCGCCAGAGCCAATGGCATGAATCGCATTGCTATTGTCATTCCTTGTCATAGGGTCATCGGCAAGGACGGCAGCTTAGTGGGTTATGCAGGTGGTTTAGAACGAAAAAAATGGTTACTTGAACACGAGAAGGCACACGCTTAAGTTACCTTTTGTATCTCACTGCAAGGTTTTCAGTACCCTTTTCAAGGATGCGTCATAGCAAGGTAATTTTTCAGCAAAGCTTTTTCCAGTCGCTTGAATTTCCTCTGTAATAAGGCCATTTTGTGCGCTTTTACAGCTAAAGATGGAATTCAACCATGTCTACACACATAGTTGCCGTATATGGAACGCTTCGCGAAGGCTTGTCTGATCATGGCCTAATCGCCAATTGTAAGCGCATTGGTTTGGGTTGGCTCACCGGCTTTCGTATGCACAATCTTGGAGACTTCCCTGCCATTGTCCCTACCCTAGACGAAAGTGGGCGTATCCGCGTGGAATGGTATCAGGTAGGTGATGAATTATTGGCCGAGCTGGACCAATTACAGGGCTTAGATGAAACCACCTTAAGCCATTCTATTCATACTCGCAAAAGGATCTTCACCCCTTACGGTAAAGGCTGGATTTACATTTATAATCAAACATTAGGCAATGCGCCCTATATGGAAGCGGGGGATTGGACCCGCTTCCTGAAAGAACAATCTAATCCAACACCACTACCGGCTTAGACAAGACTTGAGGAGAAGTTTGAGCCTGCAATTGCTCAATGCGTAAACGACTCTCAGTGACTTCTTTTTCACTCGTGAATAGACCAAAACGCACCACAAACTGTTTTGATTCTCCGGCCTCAATGGTCGGCACTAAACCAAGTGGTCGCTGGTAAGCACGGTTGTAGGCAAAACTGGTACCGGGTTCAATGCCAACAACATAACCCTGTTCTAATGAATCGGTATTTTTCCACACCGTTAACAAAGGCAAGGTATCGGTTGAATAACACACCTCGATGCCTTGATTTGCTTGGGCATTCTGCATCAGAGCATACGACAAGCCATCCGAGTCACTTAAAGGGCGAATATTAAACACCATTTCATCAAAGTCGGTGGTCGGCGCAGGCATTTCTGACCAGTCTTTTAAACCATTTGCAGCATAGTCATTAAAAGGCGATAACTCAGCCACAGGCACATGCAAACGCGCCCCTTTTTCTAAGATGGGTTGGGCAAAATTATTATGGTAAATGGCTTGGTACTCACGAGGATAACTTCCCTTATTGACCAATCGATCTTTGACGTCAAGATAAGCTTGATCGGGTGTCAATGACAGCTCAGTATGCAGCTCAAAATTGGTGAATTTGAAACGTTTCTCATCCACTCGACCACGCAAAGTCACTCGATACGGAGGCACTTGTTCCACTTCTAGAACCACCTCATCGGCAGGAGTATTTTGAATACGTCCATGCAAGGTTAGGAATTCATCGCCATCTTGGCCTGGATGCCCAGCCCATTGATAACCACAACGTACCAGCATTTCATTAAACCCATCTAACCAGCCAAGACCACCAGACGCTTCCTGATTAATAAAGCTAGGATGCACGACTTCTTTCACGGGAGAATCCCAGCCAAAGCGCACGCCATGACGAGTGGCTTCGAGAATTGCCATACCACGAGTCGGCACCACTCGCACCACAGTATCCCCCACCGTTAGTCGAATCACACGCGAACCCGCTTGTTTACCACCGACCAAACACGTCTGTTCTACCTGTATCGGGATCTCTTTAGGCAACCCCATTAACTCAGCGTTTAACGACAAATTTGCCACATCAACCTGCTGTTTCTGACTCAACAAAACCAGTTGAAACATTGCATTACTCCCAACGAAATTTTCCACATGCTAACGTGTGACTAAATGAATAGCCACACACGTCATACTAAAAATTTCCCGGTGCGCACTGTAAGCAAGTTAAGCCTAATTGGCGCCAGCCAGCCACCACCGCATCTCGATCATCAAGTACTAACCAAGGCTCAAAACCATCTGCTTCAATTTTTTCCAAAAGGAATTTTTTGACTTCTTCATCAGGCATACCATCGACACCATCCGGTCTTAAATAGATCCCATCAAAAGGAATATTATGTCTTTTGAGCCAAGTGATTGAGTGCTCTTCATGTGATGTTGGTCGCCCACTACAAATCAAAATATTTTGTCCCTGCTGTTTTAATATCTTGACCAAACGAAGAATATTTTCAATGACAGGCGCCTCTTTCATATGATCAAAAAATGGATCCCAATGCTTTTCTGCCCCTAATACCCAATGAGCAACTTGCTGTGGATCGAACTCAGCTAATGTGCCATCTAAATCAACAATAACCGCATTTGGACTCATACAAACGTTCCTTCAAATGAACTGATTACCCAACCACTGTCGTTTTGGTTGGGGATAAAAGAAATAGGGACCACATTGCCAATCCTCGGACAATAAGGCGTTCCGTTTATGTAATTATTCAACACTCTATAAACACCTGAATGAGCAATAATTAACGGCCATTCATACACTTCCAATACCTGGTTTAAGCCTTCTAAAATTCGCAGTTCAAATGTTCGCCACGACTCTCCCTGTTCAGGAGTTCTTTCATAAGGAAGTTGTGCTTCGATTGGCTGGCCTTCAAGTACTCCCCAGTTTCGCTCGCACAGCGCCGCTAACGGCAACAAAGACTGATCAGGAACAGCAAACTGAGCGGTCTGTTGTGTTCTTTTAAGTGTACTCGTAACCACCTGACTCCATTGGACTCTTGCCAAGGTTGGCTGAGCAGCTTTGGCCTGCTTAACCCCTAACGGACTCAATGGACTGTCTGTCGCGCCACCAATTAAATACGCTTGATTAAATGTACTCTGTGCGTGACGAGCAAAGACAAAGGGCTTTCTGATCAATATCATAGTCATACTCAATATAAGAATCCGATGAAAAACACTTTCCCAAGGCCACATGCCAAGACGCTTTATCTTTGAATTCGTGAAACAGAGGAACACATATCTGACAAGACAACATGCTACTAAGTAACTGCAAATCCTGAATACGAGGGTGAACGTTCCAACGTACAAAATCCGCTTCACCTATCGCCACCGCTTGCCTTGCATGAGCAGGTAAATGGCCTGTGTAAAGAGGAAAATAACGTTCAGCTTGGCTCAGTAGTCGCGCAGAGTCTCCCCCTAGTCCATCAGGGTCACCACACAGCAACACTTTGGCATTAGGATTAAAATCATGGCTTGGCATGCCAGCTAAAATGCGTTGGGAATCTTCAGAAATCCCCATATCAGGTCCAGATAGTGCAAGTTCAGGACTGACACAGTCATTTCCTAAACTCCAATCATCAAAGCCTATTGAAGTTAGCCAACAGGCTATTTCGAGTGCTCGACCGGTCTGCGGAACCGGCATAAGCAGTGACTCACTCCGAAGAAGGTACTGCTCTAACTTTTGCTTACTCTGTTGTAACGAATGCTCATACAAGCCATAAGATGCATCTAATAAAGCTAATTGTGCAGTAGGTGGCGGCGTAAAACGAAATAGGCTGGATTCAAGACTAAAATCACCGCTATAAAATACTCCTCCCGCTATATCGAAATGCATCCAAACACCACCAAAAGAATGCCCTGCAGAACCAGTCGTCACCTTAATGCCCGAAACTATTTGGCTACCACAAACAGATAAGTCCTTTAAGTTTAAATGATTGGGTAATTGCGGCTGAACGGCTTTCGTTGCATAAACAGGAACTTGCCCTTCTATGTCAACTAAACCACCCATATGATCTTGATGGTCATGGGAAATAAAAATGGCGTCTAAATTGTCTGGCTGTTGCCAACCCTTATCCTCATCCAGTTCGAGCGCACCACCGGCATCCAGTAAAAATCGCACTGACGTATTTTGCTCTGGTATGTCGCAGACCAGTAAGATTGCTGCCGCGGTCTTACGGCCTCCACCACTCAAAATATCTACCGATAACCTCATGATTTGCTCTCTAACGACCAAGCCTGATGCAACACCACAAAATGCGAGCTGCCCTGCATTAACGGTACATCTGAATACGCCAACAAAGCTTGTCCGTTGCTGAGTAACAATTCAATGTCATAACGTTCACCACGATAAATGCATTGTTTAACGACAACAGGTAAGCCAAACATCGAAGAATCACTGAATGTAATATCTTGTGGACGAACTAAAACATGGCTTGTCACCCCAGCACGATCACTACCCTGTAGTCTTTCATGTAATTCGTCTTGATATATATATTTTGATGGCGGCACTTCAGCAATGTTCAGGACAGAGCCTCGCCCTATGAAATTAGCAAGCCATGCGGTCTTAGGATTATTGTATATTTCTTGAGGTGTGCCCCATTGAACTAATTCTCCTTGTTTTAGCACGGCTACCTGATCAGCAAGAGACATGGCTTCGGCTTGATCATGTGTCACATAAACCATGGTCGCGCCCGTTCTTTGATGGAACGCTCTAAAGGTTTCCTCCATAGAGGATCTCAGATGCTTATCTAAATTTGCCAAAGGCTCATCGAACAAAATAACATCCGGTTCCGTGACCAAACTACGAGCTAAAGCCACACGTTGGCGCTGTCCGCCACTCAACTGTGCAGGTAGACGTTTGGCATAATCATTCAACTGAACAATGTCTAATGCTTCTGCAATCCGCTTAACTCTTTCCTTGTTATTGATTTTTTGTACTTTCAAAGGGTAACCAATGTTTTCCTCAACAGTCATGTGAGGCCACAAGGCATAGGATTGAAACACCATACCAAAGGGGCGCGCTTCCGTTGAGACATGGACTTCAACATTGGAGAGACATTGGTCGCCGTGTCGTATTTCTCCTGCCGACACATTTTCAAAGCCTGCCAACATCCTCAAAATTGTAGATTTTCCACAACCACTTGGCCCAAGCAGTGCCACAAATGCACCTGCTTCAATATTTAAACTCAAGCTATTAATGACCTTTTCTCCTTGAAAAGACTTTTGCACTTGGTCCAATACTAGTCGTGCCATGGAATCACTCCTTTTGGCAGGCGTGACGCACAAAGGTTTAATAACCCCATCACACCCGCTACTAATACAACAACCAATACCGCAATGGCCGACGCCATAACACTGTCACCACTTTCATCTAAATTAAAAATCAGTACCCCTAACGTCTCGTTTCCCGCACTCCAGAGTAGGGCTGACACTGTCAGCTCATTAATGGCAATCAGAAAGACCAACAAGCCACCAGCAAAAAAGGCGGGCGCGGTTAAAGGCAAGATAATGTCAATTAAGCGGCGAATGGACTTAGCTCCTGCCAGCTGTGCCGCTTCCTCTAAGGCCGGATCCAGTTGAGACATGGCCATCAACACGGGTTTTAAACAAACGCTTAAGAAACAGGACAAGTACGCCAGAAAGATGATGCTTAACGTACCGTAAAGAGAAATGCCAATGAAAGGTAAAGGCTTAGCAAACAACAGTATGAAAGCAATCGCGAGGACAATGCCAGGGATGGCATAGGGCACTTCAATCAAACTTGCGATCACGGAACGAAGGCGCAACGGCATGCGCATTAATAAATAGCCTAATGGTAATGATACCAACATCAGTACAAGTGCACTAAAAAACGCCAACCAAGTGCTATTTTCAAATGCTCTGAAGGTCACACTCTGACGGCTAATCATTTCTTCAAATGCAGATAAGGTAAACGTATTTAATGTTAACGGCATGCCAAGCGCAGGTACCATTGAACTGACTACCAATGCCAATAAAGGAATCACTAAAATAAAGCTCAATATGGTGGCCAATAATATTTCGAGCGGTATACGCCAGTTTTTTAATGAAAACGCGATGGAATGTGTGCTGTGCCCTAGCAGAGCATAACGACTTCGCTGCTGTAGCCATTGTTGTAATAGCATGCCCATCAGTACCAGTAAGGCAATGATCATCGATAAACCAGCGACTTGACTCAACATTTGGTTACCAAACCCTGCCATTTGCTGATAAATCAATGTCGGCAACACAATATAACCAGCTGGAATGCCTAACATGGCAGGAATACCAAAGTTTCCAAGCGAGGATACAAACGCCAATGCGCCCCCAGCGACCAAGGCGCTACGACACAAAGGAAAAATAATATCTAACCAAATTTGAAAAGAAGACGCTTTCGCCAATTGAGCGGCCTCGATCAAATCTTGAGGCAATGACACAAGTTGAGTCCGCATCGTCAAAAAAACCAAAGGCGCGCTCTGAATGCCCAACAGCAATGCAATACCATTTGCTGAGTACATGGGTTGCGGACTGCCTATAGCAGGAGCAATGCCAAAGGTATTTAACATTGGGCTTGCTGGACCGAACAGTTGCACCCAACTGAGCGCAGTCACTTGTGGTGGAATCATCATCGGCAGCATAAAAAAGAAGACCCAAATGCCGCGTCCTCTTACGTTTGTTAAGGTGACGATAAAACTAAAGCCCGCACCAAGTATGACGGCAATGAAAGCCCCTAAACCTGAGGTATAAAAACTGTTCTTTAACGCCCCCCAAGTACGCTCACTTTGCAACACTTGTGCGAGAGGTGAGGAAGCAGAAAAAGTCAATTGGCTCAGAGCTTCAAGTAATAATCGAACACTTGGTAAAACACTTAAAGACACAATGAGAATAAAAAGCCCAGTGGATAACCAACGAAGTTGGTTATCCATGTTTCCTCCGAAGACAAAACCCATTTTTATCGATGCAAACGTCATACTCATTTGCCTTCAAAGATGTCACTGAAACGCGCTTTATTTGACGCATTATTTTTAAGCGTCTGAGCTGCATCAAATGGCATTAAACGTATGTTCTCTCGTTTTGGGAATCCTGCAGGAACACCAATGCCATCAAGTGCGGGTAAATAACCTTGTTTAAGAACAAGTTCTTGGCCAACGTCAGATAACACAAAATCAACAAAACGCTTGGCAGCCTGCTTGTTCTTAGCGCCCTTCATAATCGCAACCGGCTCAGTCACCATGCTGACGCCCGTCTTTGGGAAAATAAACTCTATTGGGGAACCTTTAGCGGCTTCACGAATGGCTAAAAAATCAACAATCACCCCATACGGTTTAGTGCCTGAGGCAACGGCTTTCAACACTCCACCATTACCGCCTTGGGCGCGCACTTTGTTTTGATGAAGCTGCTCATAATAGTGCCAACCTAAAGACGGAGCTGCAGTTAAAGTTGCCAAATGAATCAAGGCAGCTCCGGAATATAACGGGCTTGGCATGGCGACCTGATTGTTATATTCAGGTTTCACTAAATCAGACCAATCAACTGGCGTCTGAGGTGCTTTTAGATGACGAACTAAACCCGTTGTAATGAGCTTAGTGCCATAGTAATAGCCCTTCGAGTTATAAAGACTTGATTCGTAGCGTTTTCGATAAGGGCTCAAGTAGGGATATAAGTAGTCATCTGCCACCATAGATTCCATTGTGACACTATCTGCGATTAACAGTACGTCTGGTTTTACCACTCCTGAAGACAATTCTGCTCGCAACTTAACCATTAACTTCGTCGTACCATCTCTAACCCAATCCACTTTGATATCAGGATTTGCCTTTTCAAAAGCATCTACCGTCATTTGAGCATCTTTGTTTGGTTGGCTGGTATACAGTGTCAAGGTATCTTGAGCTTGAACCATTAGAGGAAAGGTTAATGCAACACACATTAATAACGTTTTCTTAAGCATCATTGGAGCAACTCTCATTTTGATTAAGGAGTTGAAACAATAGCGCAATAATTTGACACTATAGTGACCAAATATTTTCGTTTAATGATGTTTTTCTTTCGTTTCGAAAGAGCTAGGGAAGGTACGAGCAAGTTCACTGGCTACGGCAACGTGGGAATCACTCTCTTTTATTCGAGGCAAGTTTCGCCTTCCAATATGAATATATTGGCAATAAGCTTAACAAAGAATAAAGAGAGCTTAGCCCACGCCCTTCGGGTCTTTCAGAAGACTTATTCGCACCTTCCCTAGGTTAATGACCAAATAAAATGCGAGCTCTCAATCAATGAACCAACGCCATCATGATATCGTTCAATGGGTTAATGCGAATGGTAGACAAAGCCTACAAACCGTCGCAGAGAAATTCAGTGTTTCAGTTCAAACCATTCGTGCGGATATTAGGCTGCTAACGGAAAAAGGCTTAATTCTTCGCAGCCATGGTGAAGTCATCCCTTTTCCACATAGAGAAAACATTAGTTTTGACCAAAGACGTATTCGTAACGCATTCGGTAAACAACACATCGCCGCACTCTGTAGAACCAAACTGGCAGATTATCAAACGATTTTTCTCGGCAGTGGCTCGAGTGTGTCTGAGGTGGCCAATCAATTAACGGGGTTACAAGGTTTGCAAGTGATGACCACAAACCTTCATGCTGCTAGAAACTTATGCGAACACCCTGATTGTGAACTGACCATCTCTGGTGGTCGGGTCCGAATGCGAGATCAAGATATTATTGGCGGTGACGCCATGCGTTTCTTTCAACATTATCGTGCGGATATTGGTATTTTTTCTGTGGCTGCCGTCAATAAAAGTGGGCAATTATTCGATTTCACAGATGAAGAGGTCATGGCAAGAGAAGCACTAATAGAGCACTGCCATTATCGAATCCTTTTAATAGACAGTACAAAGTTTGAAATGGAATCACGTTGTTTATCAGGGAAAATAAGTGATTATGATTGCGTCATCACAGACGTAGAACCTAGCGCCTCTCTTTTAAGTCAACTTCATTATCAAGGTGTTAACTTATTATTCTAGTGTCAGTATTGGCACTATGGTTGCAAGGTGAATATACTGGCACAACAACAGATTATGTTGTGTCATATTAAGAATTTGAACAGGTCGCTCTCGGCTTAGAAAAGCAAGGAACGCTGGCTCAAATTACTCCTATTCGTTGCCGTAAGCAGGTTGAGGTTACTATGAAATCCCCTATCAAGATTCGCCAGCAAATTAATATTGGCCTTATCGCTATATTACTACTTGCACTCATTAGTATTTATCTAGTCATTGAAATAAAAGTCAAACCAGACCTCACAGCTGAACGCCAACACCAAATTTCGGTTAACCAAAAAGCTTTAACGGATTTGCTCGATGCGAAATTAGAAAAAATTCAATTACTGACCAGTACCCTGGCCTTGGCGGGTGCTCAGTTGCCCAAAGAAGAAAGTCTTTTTAAGAAGCTCTTTCCCAGTATTATTAATAACCATAATGATAAAAGCATTGCCGGAGGTGGTATTTGGCCAGAGCCCTCAGCGTTTGCGAAAGGCGTGGAGCGTCGCAGCTTTTTCTGGGGTCGTGATGGTTCCAAGATGACCTATTTAGACGATTACAATGATCCGACAGGGTCAGGCTATCACAATGAGGGCTGGTATGCCGTGGGAAAAACAACCTCAGTTGATCTGTGTGCTTGGTCAGAAGCTTACATTGACCCTGTGACGCAAATTCCAATGGTAACCTGTACCATCCCAATGAAAGAGCACAACCAATTTACTGGGGTGACCACAGTTGACATGATGCTAGATGGTGTCACACAAACACTCGAGCAATATGGTAAAGAAAACCAAGGTTATGTGTTCGCAATTGACCAAACAGGGCAAGTCTTAAGCTTTCCGAAAGGACAGGCTGAGTTGGTCAAAAGTGATGGTAGCATGCTGACCAGTCAAGAGTTGGGGGAACAGCTGCCTTGGCTAAAACCGGCGTTAATCAAGGTAACAGACAAAGAAACTGTCATTTCATTAAGCCACGATAACATACTCAACGGGGCCGCCTATGTAGACCTAGTCCGTCATCCAGAAACAGGCTGGACCATTGGTCTTGTGGTGCCAAAAGCTCGCATGACAGAAATTGCCCAAAGCATGGGACTCTTCCTAATGCTAGTCATTGGTGCATTATTAATTGTCGTCAGTCTCATCGCTGGCACCTTCTTTAGAAGTTTATTAAGTAAGATCAACCAGACCAAAGCGCAAATTCAAGAATTAGCGGATGGCGGCAGTAGCCAAGCACTGACCGTTGGCAAACTCAATGAACTGGGTGAACTACGTCAAGCCGTTAATGCATATGGTGATAAGCTCAAACAACTATTGGCTCAAATTCACATTGAATCGGCCAACTTAGTGAAAGATGCCGGAAGTTTAAATGACTTTAGTAACAATTTTCTCGCTAAAGCCAATAGTTTAAGTGACGAAAATACGACCTTAGCGGCTGCCACAGAAGAGCTAGGGGCGACTTCTCACGATGTTGCCATGTACGCCAATGAAACAAAAGAAACAGTCGAACGCATTCACCAAGATGTGCGCAGCAGCGGCGAAGAAATGAATACTGTCATCACCACCATGCGCAGCTTAATGACTGCCATGACCAATGCTCAAAACAGCATATTAAAACTGGATGATGACAGTCGTCAGGCAAATGGTATGTTGAGTGTGATCCGTGACATTGCAGAGCAAACCAATTTACTGGCTCTAAACGCGGCCATTGAAGCGGCTCGTGCTGGAGAAACGGGTCGAGGTTTCGCCGTCGTGGCGGATGAGGTGCGTAACCTAGCTGCGAAAAGTGAAAGCTCTGCCGTGGAAATAGAACAAGTCTTAAGCCGCTTACAAGTGACGTCAAAACAATCCGTCAGTGCTATGGAGCTAGGGCACAACGAGACCGAAAGAGCGGTTGTTACCGCTGAATCTACCGCTACTCATTTACAACAAGTGGTGAGTGCGTTCTCACAAATTACCGACCAAGCCACTCAAATTTCCGTGGCGGCCAGTGAACAACAAAAAGTGTCGCAAGAGTTAAGTATGTTTGTCGCGAGACTTCAGGAATTAACCGGCAGTAATGCCGCAGACTCCAGTCAGCTTAGTAGCATGAGTCAGGAAATTGATGCCATTGCGAAACGTCTCGATACGTTAAAATAAAAGCGCTTAACAAGTGATTTAGATCCGGCCCCATGCGCGCTACCTTAGGTTCATGGGGCTTTTCACGCTAAAATACAAGTCACAAATACGGCCAAAACTTCGCCACAATGCGATGCAGCCAATTATCATAAGGTGGCGCAATGAGAGTCACCAAATTCACACCCGACTTTCGCAAAACCGCTTTATTATGTGAAAAGGTTCGAAAGCCCTCTTCCGCATGATAGGCACCCATTCCTGAATCACCTACTCCACCAAAAGGCAAATCAGACTGAGCCACGTGAATCAAAGCATGATTGATCACCAAACCGCCGCTAGCAATGCCTTGTTCACAACCTTGTTCGTCTTCTTTGTGTTGTGTAAATAAATACATAGCCAAAGGACGAGGACGTTGCTGAATGTATTTAAACGCTTCGTCTATGGCCTGGTAAGTTTGTATAGGCAATATCGGCCCAAAGATTTCATCTTGCATCACCATGAGTTCATCCTCAGCCTCATGCAGAACATGCAGCGCGAGCTTTCCTTCTATGGTGTCTGGCCCTTGTGGTAAAAGATTGTCACATTGGACCCCAGACGCTTTCGCCTCTTCTAGGTAGCCTTGCAAACGCTCGAGCTGTCGATCATTGATAATGCTGGTGTAATCTGGACTGGCAATGCCTTGCGGATATTGATCTGCTAATACCTGTTTAATGTGCTCAATCAACTCGGATTTTTGTGACTCATGGCACAACACATAATCCGGTGCGACACAGGTTTGCCCTGCATTCATTAGCTTAGCAAACACCAATTTTTTCGCGGTATCCGCCAAATCGGCCGATGGCGCTATCAAGAGAGGCGACTTACCGCCCAATTCCAATGTGACTGGCGTAAGATGTTGAGCGGCATTTTTCATGACAATTCGACCAACATTGGTCGAGCCCGTAAACAGCAAGTGGTCAAATGCCAATTGGCTAAATTGATTGGCAATATTCGCCTCACCTTCAATCACTTCGACCCATTCATCACCGAAAGCGGTTTGCACAATTTGACCTAATACTTTGTTGGTCGCCGGACAAAACTCAGATACCTTCAACATCACTCGATTACCTGCCGCGATGGCGCCAACGATAGGGCCAAGAGATAACAACACAGGGTAATTCCAAGGCGCAATGACCCCAACCAACCCTTTAGGCTGATAAAACACCTTACCACTGGCAGGCAAACTGGTAATGTGCAGAGCCCGTCGAGTGGGCTTCATCCATTTATGTAGATGCTTTAAAGCGTGTTTAATTTCACCAAATAGCGGCACCAACTCAATCAAGCGCGACTCTGCATGGGCACGGCATCCAAAGTCTTGCTGTAATGCCGCCAACAATGGTATTTCATACTCTAATATGGCCGTCTTTAGTCCCAATAATAGCTGTCGTCGAGCCTCTTCAGAAGGATAAGGCTTCGTTCGAGTCACCGATTTTAAACGAGAGAAAGCCGAGTTAAGTTGCGCTTCCGAATCAATAGGTGTACTGGTCATGTTGGCCTCGAATGGTTTATAAGTTTTATTGTTAATCCAAACTCACCTGACAAAAAAACATTGACCATTAATTGATCAATATCGTTTCCTAACCCACGGCGGTTGGCTACACTGTACTGTAATCTACCAAGAATAAGAGCAAGGAGCGTATTATGGCAACCATACTCTGCTACGGCGATTCTCTCACTTGGGGCAGCGTACCAAACGGCGGACGTTATCCTAAACATTTACGCTGGCCATCCGTGCTAAATACTTTACTTGGTTCACAACACCAAGTGATTAATTTTGGCTTACCTGGACGAACGACAATTTGGAACGACCCCTTTTTAGAAGGGCGTAACGGCTTAGCCTATCTGCAAGCGGCATTGGAAACCTTCGGGCCTGTCGACCTGCTGATCATCATGCTAGGGACCAATGATTTAAAGCGTCATTTCAATGTTGGGGCCTACGAAGCAGCAAAAGGTGTTGAAAAACTGATCCAAAAGTCAAGAATGCCAAGTGACCACGGATTTCCAAGTCCAAACTTATTGGTCATTGCGCCACCAAATATTTTATCCCCAAAAGGAGCAATGTCAGAAAGTTTCAGTGGTGCAACCGAAAAATCCCAATACTTTCATCAACATTACCAAGATATTACCTCACAAAATCAATGTCTCTTCTTAAATTCAGCTGGTGTATTACAACCCAGTGATGTCGATGGCGTACACCTAGATACGCAAGGAAATGAACAACTTGCAAAAGCTATTTTTGAATTGATTAGCGACAAAATAAGTTTTTAATTCATTGTTTTTAAAGAGTTTTAAACAAATTCAATCTAACTGATTGGTTTCTTTATCGCCCACTTCCTCCGTAACGGATAGGGAAGTTGACTGAAATTAATTAGGGATTAGATCTTGACAAAACCACAGCCCTATTCGCAATAGTGATGAAAAGTGAATTTTTGTACGAAATATGCACGATTATCCGCTCTTTTTTCGATTTAGATGAAAGAATCCGTCATCCCTTAATTTCTTTCACAAAGTTATCCACAAGGTGTGGTGCGCTAATCTTGTGCTTCAAATAAACCGATAAAACCCAATAATACTGTCTGTATGTCAGAATTTAGTGCATTTTGTACCTCAATTTTTCGGATTTTCGACGTATGATACAAACTACATTTGCTAGAAAAAGGACGTTGAATATGAAGGTTAGCTTCATTGGACTCGGTACCATGGGATTTCCAATGGCCGGACATTTAAGTAAGGCAGGTCATTCGGTTGTGGTTTACAACCGTTCAGTCGAAAAGGCGCAATTATGGTGCGATTCTTTTGTCGGATCCTATGCAGACACACCAGCAGATGCAGCACAAGATGCTGACATTGTGCTCACCTGTGTTGGCAATGACAACGACCTTAAAGCCGTTTACTTAGGTCAGAATGGTGCCTTTCAGCAGGCCAAACCTGGCACCTTATTCATTGACCACACGACCGCTTCAGCTGAGGTTGCTAAAGAACTGCATCAAGCTGCTAATGAAAAAGGGTATGACTTTATGGATGCGCCTGTGTCCGGCGGTCAAGCGGGCGCCGAAAATGGTGTGTTGACGGTTATGATAGGAGGCGAGCCCGCTCACCTAGAAAAAGCCAAGCCAGTTTTAGACTCTTATGCCAAAGCCACCAGTCTAATGGGCGATGTGGGTCAAGGCCAAGTGGCCAAGATGGTGAATCAAATTCTCATTGCTGGTGTTTTATCAGGGCTCTCTGAAGGCATTCGTTTTGCCCAACAAGCTGGATTGGACATAGCAACCTTAGTCGATACTCTCAAACACGGCGCCGCCGGCTCTTGGCAATTAGAAAACCGTGGGGAAACCATGGCCAACGATGAATTTGATTTTGGCTTTGCCATTGAATGGATGCATAAAGACCTTGGACTTTGCTTGGCGCAGGCAGAAAAAATGGGACTGAGCTTACCACTGACGCTAGAAGTCGACGAAAAATATCAGCAACTAATCAAGGCAGGTCGTGGCCGCCAAGACACTTCAGTTTTAATAAAAGCGCTTGATTAAAACGCTTTCCCTTTCCTGAGCTAGAGAGGCTATACCTCTCTGGCAAGGTTCGAAGCTAACCGCCTCTTTATGCATATTTTGATGGCCTTTGCCTATCACTTTTCTCAACTGACGAAATGAATTTACACTTTTTTTGCCTTTTTCAGTTTCAGCGCTTTAGTGCGTCAAGCCAGAAACAACAAGCCTTTCCCCTTATTATCGAAAATCTCTATTCATTAGACGTATAGGTCATATCGTTATTTCGATTGGTCATTGCTCATTGCTTCAGTACTCTTCAATAACGCTGTTGTGACTGTCTGCTCAGCAGACTTGTCATATGGCTAAAGGGGGCTCAAGGATGAGGCAGAACAGCCCCATTTAAACTTGGAGTTTAAATGGGGCTTGTTTTATCAATGAGAAGGCTCTTTCCCACCTGATCACAAAAGTAACGAATACCTTAGTTCGACTTCCCACGTGCAGAGCACGAATATAATTATGTTAATGGAGAGTTCAAATGAAAAAAGGGCTAGCAAAACTAACGCTCGCGCTGATGACCGCCGGTGCCATTAGTACTACAGCTCATGCAGCTACTACTTTGGTTTACTGCTCAGAAGGCAGTCCTGAAGGCTTTAACCCTGCTTTTTATACGGCTGGTACGACGTTTGATGCGACATCTAAAAACATGTTCAACCGCTTGATGGAGTTCAAACTCGGTACCACGGAAACTGAGCCGGGCTTGGCAACCAGCTACGATGTTTCTGCTGATGGCCTTGAGTACACTTTCCATTTGCGTAAAGGTGTGAAGTTCCATTCTTCTAAATCGTTCAAACCGACACGTGATTTTAACGCAGACGATGTGGTCTTTACATTTGACCGTCAATGGAACAAAAATAACCCATATCACAGTGTTTCCGGTGGATCATACGAATACTTCAACGGTATGGGCATGGGCGACCTAATCAAAGACATAGTGAAAGTAGATGACTACACTGTGACGTTTGTTCTGAATCATCCAGAAGCACCTTTCATTGCCAACTTGGCGATGGACTTTGCCTCTATCTTCTCGAAAGAACAAGCTGATTACCTAATGAAGAAAGGCACACCAGAGCAGCTTGATATCAACCCGGTTGCAACAGGTCCGTTCCAGAAAGTTCAATATCAGAAAGACTCTTTGATTCGCTACACAGCCTTTAAAGATTACTGGAAAGGCAAAGCCAAAGTCGATCGTTTAGTGTTCTCTATCACACCAGATGCTTCCGTTCGCTATGCAAAATTGAAAGCCGGTGAGTGTGATGTGATGCCGTACCCAAATCCTGCAGATCTTGAGCAAATGGATCAGGACCCGAACATCAATCTAATGAGTCAAGAAGGTCTAAACGTGGGTTATCTAGCCTTCAATACGAAGAAGAAACCATTTGATGACATTCGAGTCCGCCAAGCCCTTAACCTAGCGACGGACAAGAGCGCCATCATTGATGCGGTTTTCCAAGGTGCAGGTAAGGCCGCTAAAAACCCTATTCCACCCACCATGTGGTCTTACAACAACAATGTTGTAGATTACCCATATGACCCTGTTAAAGCGAAAAAGCTATTAGCAGAAGCGGGTTATCCAGATGGCTTCTCAACCAATATTTGGGCAATGCCAGTACAGCGTCCTTACAACCCAAATGCCCGTCGTATGGCGGAAATCATGCAAGAAGACTGGTCAAAAGTCGGTGTTAAAGCTGAGATCGTTTCTTATGAGTGGGGTGAATATCTAAACCGTTCTAAGAAAGGTGAGCACGAAACAGTACTATTGGGTTGGACAGGTGATAACGGTGACCCAGATAACTTCCTATACGTTTTGTTGGGGTGTGATGCTGTAGGAGGTTCAAACCGTGCACAATGGTGTAACAAAGAGTTCAACGACTTACTGTTGGCTGCAAAACGGACTTCTGACAAAGCTGAACGTACCAAGGATTACGAACAAGCCCAAGTTGTCTTCAAGCGCGAAGCACCTTGGATTACGTTGGCACACTCTGTTGTCTATGAACCAATCAGCAAAGACGTTAAAGGTTATAAAATAGACCCTCTTGGCGGTCATTACTTCTATAACGTTAGCAAATAAATTGTCCTAGCCTGGACAAAATGATGCCTGCTTGTTGATGAGGGAAAGTCAGCAAGTAGGCATTCTGTTGAGCGAGTGAGTCCTCGATCAATTCGTACCCCGAGAGAGCCCATCCTATTATGTTCCAGTTTATTTTTCGCCGTTTAAGTCTGGTCGTGCCTACCTTTATTGGCATCACCTTACTGACTTTCACGCTGATTCGCCTGATCCCTGGTGACCCTATCGAAGTCATGGCAGGTGAACGTGGTGTTAGTGCAGAGCGCCATGCCGAGTTAAGCGCTCAGTTAGGCTTTGACCAGCCAATTTACATTCAATACTTTCACTATGTAACAGGTGTTTTGCAAGGTGACTTGGGCAACTCCTTAATCACCAAAGAGCCCGTTATGCAAGAGTTTCTAACCCTCTTTCCAGCGACAATAGAACTTGCCATATGCGCGGTACTGTTTTCAATCTTAGTCGGCTTACCTGCAGGTATCTTCGCGGCGGTCAAACGGGGGACGGTTTTAGATCACTCTGTTATGACTTTTTCCTTAACCGGTTATTCTATGCCTGTTTTTTGGTGGGCCTTGCTCCTAATGCTGGTGTTTTCAGTTAACCTTGGATGGACACCCGTATCAGGACGAATTGATGTGGTCTATTGGATCGATGATGTCACCGGATTTATGCTCATTGATACGTTACTTTCCGATGAAGTAGGCGCATTCCGCTCCGCTGCCGCACATTTGATTCTGCCCAGCATTGTACTTGGCACCATTCCAATGGCGGTTATCGCTCGTATGACACGCTCTTCCATGTTAGAAGTCCTCAGTGAAGACTACATTCGGACTGCACGAGCCAAAGGCATCGCTCCTTGGCGCGTTATCATCATCCATGCCTTACGTAATGCTCTGATCCCTGTGATTACCGTGATTGGTCTGCAAGTTGGTATCTTGCTGTCCGGGGCCATTCTCACTGAAACCGTGTTTGCTTGGCCTGGTATTGGTAAATGGTTAATTGAGTCCATCGGACGTCGAGACTACCCAGTGGTACAAGGCGGTATCTTAATTGTGGCTTGTATCATCATAGTGGTGAATCTATTAGTCGACATTGCCTATGGCATTGTTAATCCTCGCATTAGACACAGTAAATAAAAGGGCGCCGATTTATGTCTTCTCAAACCATTACTGCGCCATTACCGAAAACACCACTGCAAGAATTTTGGTATTATTTCAGTACAAATAAAGGCGCTGTGGCGGGCCTTGGTTTTATTGTGCTGATTGTTTTTATGGCCATTTTTGCCGATTTTGTCGCACCACATTCTCCGTCACAACAATATCGTGATGCACTCCTTTTACCTCCAGCATGGTTACAAGGAGGTAACTGGTCCTTCATTTTGGGAACAGATGATGTGGGCCGAGACATTCTGTCTCGCTTAATTCACGGCTCTCGTTTGTCTATCTCAGTGGGTATTGTCGCCGTGACCGCATCACTCATCATGGGAATATTACTCGGACTCATTGCCGGCTACTTCAAAGGTGTGATCGACACGATAATCATGCGCATTGTTGATATCATGTTGGCAATGCCAAGCTTGCTACTGGCGATTGCAATTGTGGCCATCTTAGGACCGAGCATCATCAATGCCGCATTAGCCATCTCCATTGTTTCCTTACCGCATTATGTTCGTTTGACTCGAGCTGCCACCATGGCGGAAATGTCAAAAGACTATGTCACTTCCTCACGCGTTATCGGTGCAGGGCCGCTTAGATTGATGTTTATTTGTATTCTTCCAAACTGTCTGGCGCCTCTAATCGTTCAGGCGACACTAGGCTTTTCCAGTGCCATTCTCGACATGGCAGCCTTAGGCTTCCTAGGGTTAGGCGCTCAACCACCAACACCAGAGTGGGGCTCAATGCTGTCCGATGCATTGCAATTCGTACAACGCGCTTGGTGGGTTGTCACCTTTCCCGGTTTGATGATCCTCATTACCGTTCTGGCATTTAACTTAATGGGCGACGGTTTACGTGATGCCCTTGACCCTAAGTTAAAGCAATAGGAGAGGCCAAATGTCATTATTAGAACTCAATAATTTAAGCGTCCAATTTGGTCCTTTCCAAGCCGTCGATAAGATCAGCTATCAAGTGGAGGAAGGCGAAGTACTTGGTATAGTGGGCGAGTCCGGTTCCGGAAAAAGTGTCAGTTCTCTTTCCATTATGGGACTGATCGATTATCCAGGTAACGTCAGCGCAGAACGCCTGTCTTTCAATGGACAAGATCTACAGGCCATGCCTGAAAAACAACGTCGTAAGCTAACTGGCTCAGACATTGCGATGATATTCCAAGATCCAATGACCAGCTTAAACCCATGTTTTACCGTGGGTTATCAAATCATCGAAGCTTTGAAAACACACCAAGGTGGTAGTAAAAAAGAACTTAAAACTCGGGCTGTTGAATTGCTGACACAAGTGGGGATACCTGCCCCTGAATCCCGTTTAGACAATTACCCCCACCAGCTATCCGGCGGGATGAGTCAGCGTGTGATGATTGCCATTGCGATTGCATGTGACCCTAAGCTATTAATTGCTGATGAGCCCACCACGGCATTAGACGTCACCATCCAAGCTCAAATCATCGACTTGTTGATCGAGCTACAACGTAAACAAAGAATGGGCTTAGTACTCATTACCCATGATCTTGCCTTGGTTGCCGAAGTGGCTGATCGAGTGATTGTGATGTACGCCGGTCAAATCGTCGAATCAGGTCCAGCAGCGGAAGTCTTTGCGACGCCTAAGCACCCTTATACCCAGGCCTTACTGGCCTCTTTACCTGAGTCTGCGGCCGGTAAATCTCGGCTTGATGCTTTATCTGGTGTAGTCCCAGGGCAATATGATAGACCCCTCGGCTGTTTGCTCAGCCCTCGTTGTCCTTATGCCACAGAGCAATGCCGTCAAGTAGAACCGGATAACCAAGGCGACCTGCATCGTCAGGTAAAATGCCACACACCTTTAGATACAGAAGGGAGACCTGTCGCATGAGTAGCAACAATTTAATTCTCGACGCTCAAGCGCTGAAGCAGCACTATCATGTTAAGCAAGGAATCTTTAAACCCGACGCGGTTGTGAAAGCTGTAGATGGCATCAGTTTTCAGTTGGAGAAGGGGAAGACCCTTGCCATAGTTGGCGAATCGGGCTGTGGCAAATCCACATTAGGCCGCATGTTAACCATGATAGAAACACCGACTTCAGGCCGCCTTGAACATTTAGGAGAAGATCTATTAAGTCTCAGTAAAGCCGCGCAAGCGACGTTACGGCAGAAAATTCAAATTATCTTCCAGAATCCTTACGGATCTCTAAACCCACGCAAAAAAATTGGCAGCATCTTAGAAGAACCGCTAGTCATTAACAGCCAACTTTCTAAAGCCGAACGCAAAGCAAAAGCGCTTAGTATCATGGCAAAAGTGGGGCTAAAGACGGAACATTATGATCGTTACCCACACATGTTTTCTGGGGGGCAACGTCAACGTATCGCCATTGCTCGAGGCCTGATGTTAGACCCAAGCATCATTGTCGCCGATGAGCCTGTCTCCGCCTTGGACGTTTCAGTACAGGCGCAAGTGCTTAACCTAATGATGGATCTGCAAACTGAACTGGGGTTAAGCTATGTCTTTATCTCTCACGACTTATCTGTGGTCGAACACATTGCCGATAACGTGATGGTAATGTATTTAGGCAAAGTCGTCGAACAAGGTTCGAAAGAAGACCTTTTCAATAACCCTAAGCATCCATATACCTTAGCGCTACTGTCCAGTACGCCACAATTGTCTCCAGACAAGCGCCGTCAACGCATTAAATTGCAAGGGGAATTGCCCTCGCCACTGAACCCACCTTCTGGCTGTGCTTTCCATGGTCGTTGTCAATATGCAAATGAACGTTGCCATCAGGAAGTGCCAGAACTTCGAGATGATCAAACAGGTCATTTGATTGCCTGTCATGCTGTCGAAGAGCAACGTATTGAATTCAGTCATGCGGTATAGCTTGGCTTAGCACTGAACTCCCACCGAGTATTTGCGTCCGTAAGGGCGCTTTTTTTTGATCAAACAGTTTGATAAGAGAGACTAAAACAGCGTATAACCAAAAGACAGTGTCAATAAATCAGGACGATTTTTTTCAGCCAAAGGATAGGCAGAATGAACACAAAGCTAGAACAGGCTCAGCAAACTCACTCCTTTATTCAACATGCCACGATTTGGATTATTTTCACTCGTGTGATATCCGACTTTGCTGGGGTGTTGAATCTCATCTTATTGTCCAGCTATGTTTTCTTCATCAGCCAAAATGTCTTTACGCTCAGCTTATTCATGGCTTCAAGTGTTGCAGGCGGAATCCTCGCGAGTCTAGTCAGCTTTTTTTCAATAAAGCCACATAAGCATACCTTGAGCTTATTAAATACCATTCGACTCATTCTGCTCCTTATCTTAGTACTGATTCCTACGCACCAACAAATTAACGTTTTACCTTGGATCGCCTTAATAGGCGGCTTTTGTAACGCCCTCTTTATGATTACGTTAAACAGCCAGATTCCACTTTGGGTCGAAAAATCGAAACGCATCAGCACCAATGCTTGGCTGACAGCATTGTCCGCCATCGCGTCTGTCATCGCTGGACTAAGCATAGGTTTACTGGTGGCTGTCGGAGGTTACGAAGGCATCTTTATTTTCAATATTGTTTTGTATTCATTGGTTGGCCTTAGCCTACTGACACTCTCTACCATTCAACCAATACCTGATCATCAAAACGCCCCTGACGCTCAGCGAATTCACCCTTTTAGACTGTTCGATCGTCCCTTGCAGTCACCTTTTTTAGGCTGGTTATTCGCCATTTCGACTGCTAGCAGTTTAGCCTGCGCGGCACAACAAGTAGGGTTCCCGGTATTATCACAAAATCTCACACCTCATAATATTAGCTATGCCATGGGGCTCTTAATGTCTGCATGGGGCATTGGCAAATTTATTGGTGCAAGTAAGGCTGGATTTTATCTGAAAGACAAAGCGTTATTGTCACTGGAAAATGGATTCTGCATATCCTGCCTGATCATGTCATGTGGCTTTGTGTTGACCTTCCAACAATCACTATTAAGTTGGGCTATTGTCTTAGTGTGTTTAGCAGGTATTGGCGAAGGCGGGGCGGAAGTCAGTTTAACATCCAGCATTCAACTCGAATCTAAATCCTTACATTTGATCTTATTTAGCGCTTTGGCTTTTATGAAAATGGTCGCCAGTGCCATCGGGGCTTTGCTAGTCAGTCCATTTTATGCGCTTTTTGACTTAAATGTGGTGATCTTGCTTTTTCATGCTCTACCAATCGCCTTGATCGTTTTGAAATCCATAAGAAAACATTCTATAAAAGTTTCTTAAAAAACTTAAAAAAACTTAAAAAAACTTAAAAAAATTAAAAAATGATCTATTTAGTTTTTGAGAAAAATAATTGTATTTTTTTGTCTTTTTATTGATGAAAAATGTTCCAAGTCTTGCTTCTTTACTTTATAAAAGGGCATCATTTTATAGCTCAAATTTTTTCAAGCATCAGTGCACTGCTTTTGCTGGTTAATAGGAAGGAATACCATGAAATTATCTCGACAACTCAGTATTATTATTACTTGTGCGGCCATCGGTCTGATCATTCTCGGAGCAGTGGCATTACAAACCCTTCGAACCAGTTTGATTGACAGTGGGAAGCACGAAATACAAACCATTTTGACTCTCGCTAAAGAGCAAGTCGCTCACTACATTGACCTGGAACAAGCAGGCAAGCTGTCGAGAGAGGAAGCAGAAGAAAAAGTTGTTGAGACACTTTCACACATACGATATGACGCTTCCTATATTTGGGCAAACGATAATAACTCACTTTCTCGAGTGCACCCAAAGTCTGAAAAAATTGGTACCTTCCAAGAGTCCTACAAGTCTGATATAGCAAAGCTTCAATCTGTTGATTTCGCTATAAAAATCAGTGAAAATTTCAAGCCAGGCACAACGGTTCAAGTGCTAAAAATTAACGGCATGACCAAGCTTCCTCACTGGAATTGGGTCATTGGTTTTGGTATCTATATGGATGATGTGAACGCTGTTTTTGTCAATTCAGCGATCTCGTTCGGCCTAATAGGCCTGCTGATTTTAGCGGCTATTATTATCGTTGCTGTCTACATTGCCAGATCCATACTTAAAAGCATTGGTGGCGAGCCAAGCTATGCGATGTCCGTTACCAGTAGTATTGCCGATGGTTATTTAAATGAAACGATTGAAGGTAAATTTACAGAAAACAGCCTTCTCGGTTCCATTGCTCGAATGCAAAAGTCTTTACAAGAGATGGTCCGTAACATCAACAATGGCTCAGCATTACTAACACGCTCAACCAACTCATTGAACGAACAAATGCAGCAGATTTCTTCTGCGTCTCAGAAATCTTCCGATGCTTCTTATTCGACAGCTTCCGCCATTCAAGAGCTATCAGCATGCATTGAAGAAATTGCCAACAGTGCTCGAAACACAGAAAGTGATTCAGAAGAATCTTCCAAGCTGTCTCTTCATGGTGAGGAAGTCGTTAAGCAATCGGCACAAAGCATCAATGACATTTCAAATCAGATTACCCGTTCTACTGAAGAAATCGACAGTTTGCAAAAGCGTTCTCTGCAAATTGGTAACATTGTTGATGTGATCCGAGACATTGCTGAACAAACAAATCTATTGGCCCTTAATGCAGCGATTGAAGCCGCTCGTGCCGGTGAGCAAGGTCGTGGTTTTGCGGTTGTTGCAGATGAAGTTCGTACCCTTGCTTCTCGCACAGCCACAGCCACCTCAGAGATCACCGAAACCATTAATATTGTGCAAACAGAAACCGAAGGCGTCGCTAAAACTATGCAAGCCATTCTTCCTAAAGTGGAAGAAAGTGTTAATAGCTCGGATGAGGTATCTCAAATGCTAACCAATATTCGAACGGGTACAGATAAGACACTCAATCGAATTCGCGAAGTTTCTCATTCCTCTGATGAACAAAACAAAGCAACTGAGAGTCTTGCTCAACACGTTGAAGAAATTTCAAATATGGTCAATGAAACTGCAAAAGCCGTTGAAAGTTCAAGAAACAGCGTAGCAGATCTGGATACCTTGGCAGCAGAACTTCACCAAAGCGTAAGTTATTTCAAAGTATAACCTTATAAGTGACAAAAAATGCCAAGTCATCCTCTGATGACTTGGCATTTTTTTATTGTTAAAACCACTTATTGATCAGCAAATTAAACCATTATGGCTGTAAAATTCGCTCGATATTTCGCCAATCTACTATTTTAAAGTTCTGCTTTTCAGCATTATATTCAGCATCAAGGTTGTACCAATCTTGGGCTAAAAATAGACCATTCGGATAGGCATCGCCTAAGTTAATGGATACCGCATGAATTCCATCGGTATCACTGCTGCCATCAATGCCTTTTTCATCATCACCAATAATCGCGAAGCTAGCAAGATAACGATTGTCGTTATCTAGGTCATACACGGCATAGGTGTTATTGCCTTGGCTAGACGCAATCAGATAGTTGTCTTTGCCGTTTTGATAAAGGGTTAAGCCTTCGATGTCATCCACCAACTGCTTACCGTCTACCGCAGCGAACAAATGTGCCTCTGTACTCGCCTTTTCATCCGCTTCAAAGGTCCAAATAGCCACATCTTCTTCACCGACATACAGAATGCCTGCATCATCGTCGGCAACACAGCCCTCAGGTTGAGAGTCGACCTTTAAACGACGCACAATGTCACCTTTAATCCCCGCTTTTGTTGGCGTTAAACGCCACTGTTCGATGACCCCGTTTTTCCCATTTAAGAACGAATAGACTTGGCCATTTTTCGCTTGATACATGCACAAGCCATACACTTCATCAACATCAGAAACAAGTTCTGGTGCCTCTTCATGAACACGTTTACCCACGGCTTTCACCGGTTGTATTGGCTCATCCCCTCCCACAATTTTATATAAGGCTAAGGTATTCAAATCACGATTCGTCGCCGTTGCTAATGCCATCTGAGACCCATCCCAGTCCGTCATGGTACGAATGTCTACGTTGTTGGGCTCACCTTCTTTTAGAAATTGAACTTCCTTGCCCTTCAAGTCATACGCCATTAAGCCGCCTTTCTTGTTGGTCGCAATAATCAAGCTTTTGGAAGCGTCTTCTGGGTTCAACCAAAAGGCAGGATCATCCGCCGCATCGCCACTCTTACTCACTTCTTCCGTCTCGCCTGAGGCTTTGACTAACTTCACACCTTCAAGGGATAAATGACGATGACTTTGCAAATCATTAAACGCCACGCCTCTCAACTGATTGGTAAGTGAAGACAGTGCCATTCTTTCATAAACAGGTTCTTCTATTTCGGTATTACCAATCCACAAGCCATTTGGCGATGCCGCAAGGATTTTTGCCTCTTCCACACCGGTGACATCAAACTTGGCTTTGAAAGACTGTTCACCTTCTCGGTCATACACCAAGAAACCGGCACCTTCATCGGCAATCAATAAATAGCCTTTGCCATTAGCTTGATAGACCATATCCATGCTTTCGATTTCTTCTAAATGCCCCAAAGGCGCAACCACATCCATCAATCGGCGATCTTTTACATTCTCAGCATCAGCACCGTACACCCAAATACCAACATCCTGTTCCGCAACATACAAGGAGCCGGTTTCATCATCGGCCACACAAGCACTTAATTTCCCACCTACCTGAGCATGACGAACCGCAATCGGCTCACCTTTTTTGTCGACAACCGCACTTTCTATCTGGCCATTACGATGACGTATCTTGTATTGCACCACATCGCCTTCATCTGAAAGACCAGTAACAGTGGTTTCACCCGTAGTGACGTTCTGGTAAAGGCAAACAGCTTCTGGCGCGATGAAGGTATCGATACGTCCGACCTGCTGTAGAATCGGCGTTGCCATTGGATCAATACGATAGAAAGCAAAAGCCTCTTCATCGGGTAAACCGACCGCTAAGACATCCATGCTGCTTCCGCCGTCTTTTAGACCATAACGAATATCCGCACCCAAAATCTCTTTGGATGAATCCGTCAGCAGAAGCCGTCCTGATTGATCAAACACCGCCAGGCCATCCCCTTCCAGTGAGGCAATCAATAAATCTTTTGCGGCGTTTATTGGGCTTACCCAAACCGCAGCATCGGCAATGTCCTCATAACTCGCTTGTGTTTTAACCTTAGTTGGCATCACTGTGGTTGCGTGTGCAGCAACGCTCACTGCACCAATCACCACCGCCATCATCGTCAGTTTTACATTCATCCTGCGCTCTCCTAAGAATGGAATCAATTTACTCAGTGAGGCCACCCTAGTCAGGGTGAGTGTCACTTTTATGACAATGATAAAAACGGTCGATGTGATGCCTCAGTTTACTCTCTTAAACGACCCGATAATTTTAATTTTGAGCTCATTCGAAACCCTTTTAAATAAAATTAATGTCTATTATTCAATAAGATAAAAACATTAAGAGAATAAGGAGGTGTATTTTTGAATTGTGTTGACAGCTTATGTGAGCTGATCGGACTAACTGACCTAAATCTGTCATAAAGACGTCACATAATAGAAGCTCTACCACACACCGACATCAACTAAATAGGAGAGCGGTATGGGTCACTGGTTAGACCGCTGGCAATATGCAATCAATGACAATTTTCATAAAATCCTTCGTCACCGAATATGGTTAGTGGTACTCAGCGTGACGTGCGCCATGCTAGTGTTCTTAAACTTTTCTCAAGGCCAATTAAAGCCCGCCCATCAGTGGGTGTGGATTGATATCATAGGCGAAGGCTCGTCGGCACTTTGTATTGTCATTTGGCTACTGCTGGTCCTGTCGATGCGCCAACCAGGCCCAGTCACCAATTGGTTTGCTCTTGGCTTTATCGGCATTTTTGCGTCCAGCTTCCAAGATCTATTAGATGAGTGGGTACACCTGCCACTCGGTAGCCAATGGGATAGCTGGGTGGAATCCTTGCCTTTGGGTTTACTCGCTTTGACCGTGGCCATTTGGCTCAAGCGAAAAGAGCAAGTTCAAATTGATCGCTATTTGACAAAGCGTAAAGCCATTTATCAAGACACCGCACCATTAGATGAAACCACCTGTTTACCCAAATCCAATCATCTTAGCTGCAAGCTTGAGCAAGCCTTTGCAAAAGGCCAAGCCAACTGGCAACAACATGCGCTGATCTTAATTGATGTCGTGCCTTTTGCCGATATCAGTTATCGCCATGGTGGGCGCGAAGCCGATCGCTTTCTAATCATCATTAGCGAATTGATTAGCTTAACGTTAAAAAATGAAGACACATTGTTCCATTTGGCCGGTGGGCGTTTTGCCATTGTGCTCCATGATGTCAATGTACATACCGCCAAGACCTCTGCCCAAGAGTTAGAACAACTGATCAAACAATTCCGTTATCGTATTGAAGGCGTCGATAACAGCATCCATTTAGGTGCCTCCATGGTCATGGTTATGGCACAGGCAGAAGGGGATTCTCCTGAAGATCTACTCGGCCGTGCTTCCTTTGCTTTGTCACAGCAAAACCAACACGTTTTGAATAACGCTTACGAGTAATGACCATGAAAAAGCGCTGGCTAGAACGTCATGATGCTTATCTTTATGCTCATCAGCAGTCTGTTATTTTGATGGACTTGCTTATCTCTCGTCAGATAGAGCCTAACTACTTTCTACGCAAAACTGGGTTATTTTACGATGATGTGTGCCGTGGTAACCGCACCTTAAGCGCTGAACAATTTGCCCAATTGTGTGATAACGCCAGTCAGCCGCCTTTGGCTAATGAGCTGGCATTTGTGTTTGGCCAACGTATGTTGCCTGGGTATTTTGGCCATGTTTCTAGCTGCCTTCAAAACGCAACGAGCGTAAGGCAGGCACTCGATGTGATGGTGGAATTTGCCGCGCTTTTATTTCCATTACTGACCCCAACATTGAGAGAAAGTCCAAGCCACGTATACCTTGATTTTCACAAGCCATTCGGCCCCATTGCGCCCAGTTTATTACTCAGTTCGGAGCAAAACAGGGCGGCACGATTTGTAAAAGAAATGACCGTATCAGCGATTATTTCCTTTAGCAATTGGTTAGCAAACACTCACTTACCCTGGTCGGTGAAATTTGATTATCCCGCTCCCGATCATCAAGCTGAATACGAGGTATTTATTGGTTCACAACGAACCTTTGAGCAAGCAACACTGAGCATGAGTATTGCCAAAGGGCATATATCTGCACCCTGTCAAATGGCATCACAAACCATTTATCAACTCTCTCTAGAAGCGTCACGTGACACCTTTATCAACATGGGGTCACCGCAGAGCTTACTCTCGATGATTGAGGAAATGCTCTACCTGCAGGTTAAGAATCTACCCAGCTTGGAGCAATTGGCGAAAGTGCTTGAAATGAGTCCAGCAACACTCAAACGCAAGTTAAAACATCACCATACTCACTATCAAAAACTGTGTGATCAGGTGCGAAAAAAAGTCTCGATGCAATTAATCAATGAACAGGGGTACGATGAGGGTCAAGTAGCGGACTATTTAAATTTCTATGATGTCAGCAACTTTCGTCGTTCATTTAAACGTTGGTTAGCGTATTAGCTATTTCTGTACCCATAATATAATTTATATAGGTACAGAATATTAGCCGCTTGGTCTGCGTTACTTCTTCTTGATTTGACGGCCATGATACACCGCAAACCCTTTGTCTCTGAGTAAACGAGTGTGAGTACCTAACGCCGCGTCTAAAATAGGCGGATAGCGTAAGAAATCATTGGCCACAACAAACAACTCACCATTCAAGGTTAAATGATTTTTAACACCAATGAAAAAACTTTCAGCGACGCTATAATCCGTACTCACACCAGTGTGAAAAGGTGGATTCGTCACCACATAGTTAAAGCGCCCCTTCACATTGGTAAGACCATTGGAAGCAATCAAGGTTAACGCTTCACTGGCGTTATTTTCAGCAAACGTCAGGGCCGTTGCCTTAAGCGCCAAAGCACTGTCGTCTAACGCCGTTACCTTGGCTTTCGTGTGACCATGTAACCACAAGCTAATAATGCCGTCACCACAACCAAAGTCTAATAAGCGGGCCTGACTCACATCACTCATGAAACGATGTTGCTGCAATTGATTCAACAGCAACTCAGTGCCTTTATCCAACTTGCCGTGGCCAAACACCCCTGGCAGGCTGCACAAGGTCATGTCCTGACCAGCTACCGTTAATGTCCAAGACATAATCCAATCCTCAAACACAAACGGCTTAGCAGGACGACGCTTGTAGCCTGAGAAAAGCAGGCAATGTTTCGCACTGTCTACCTTACCTACATCGTCTAAACTTGGCTCTAGACGCTTCATAGAGGATTTCACGCCGCTTTTATTATCACCAACTAACCAAACTTGTCCGCCTTCTTTCACATGCGGCAATACCGAAGCCAATAGGTAATCCAATAGTTCTTTGGCTTTAGGTTGATAAATCACCACATGATCAAATTCGACCGCATGATCCGCTGGCCACTGCTCCGAAAACACCAGATTGTCTTCCTTAAACCCAAGCTGAAGAAGCGCATCATAACGGGTCTTAGATTGACACCAGGCGTATACAGAAGCTTGCCCTATTAAGGTTTGCGGGTACGTATCTTCAGGATTAGCGAACATTACATTACCAACAAGTTGGGGTTCGCTACGAACCAATAATTGGCTGGTTGAATTAAGATTCATAAGTTACAGAAAGCTCTTTAATAGATAATGTGGTAACAGACTCCAGCAAAGGATTTAAACTGGTGATGGATAAGTCTGGCTGTACTCTCGGATAACGAGGTTGATGACGATCATTCAGCGTTGGATAATGCCAACCTTGTGTGAGGGATAAAAAATCGTCCGCGAAATCAGCGCTGTGTTCAAGACACCCTGACAGAATCACATCGAGATAACTCAATGCAATTGGGCAATCCGCATGAGGAGGCGTCACTTGATCTATGTGATAAATCCAATAGGTACCTTCCGGTAAGCAGGTATCATGGTATGGCATTAGATTCTCAGCTTGAACCTGACTTCGTTGATACCCTCGCTCTCGTTCATCAAACAAGGTAAATTGATCATAAGCAACTTCGACTAATACACCATTACAACTCGCGTGAGAAGCCGGTACAACCGCCACAGAACTCATACCAAATTCAGACGACATGACTGACCAATGACGTTCATAACCTTGCAATTTAACCGGCCAAACTTGTCCAGTCTCACCAGTTTTTGATCGACTTTCACCGTTAATTAGGCTGCCATAGCCTAAAATAAAATGTCGCTCAGATAGGCTCACTCTTGTCTCCATCGCTGCATTTGCTTGAAAGCACGCATGATAGCTCGGCAAGCCAAGGCATACCAGCCTCAACCTCGAACGAAACCACTCACTGATGGTCGATTTTCTTCCAGATAGACGGCATTCCTACTCCTCATCAAGCTAATGATTCCGTTTCATCGCCATCCTATCAATGCAATTCCCAACCATAAACGTTAATCTTGAGGAAACGGATAAGGAGAGAAGTATGTCGACACCCATTGTATTAATCACTGGCGGTAGCCGTGGCATAGGCGCGGCCACTGCTCGATTGGCAGCACGACAAGGCTTTCATGTCGTGATTAATTACCAACACAATCAAGCCAGAGCGGAGCAATTGGTGAATGAGATTCGAGCAACAAACGGCTTAGCAGAGTGTCTACAAGCCGACATCAGCAATCAACAAGACGCTCAGCAGCTGTTCGACACCATTCTTGAACAATGGGGGCCTATTAGCGCGCTCGTTAATAACGCCGGTATCTTAGAACAGCAAAGTGATTTTATCGACATTACGCCCGAACGATGGCACCGAGTCTTTGCTACCAATGTCTTTGGCACTATGTTGTGTTGCCAGCACGCCATTACGCACATGCGCGATCACCATTTAAAAGGCAGTATCGTTAATGTGTCTTCTTTGGCGTCTGTCTTTGGCTCACCACATGAATACGTGGATTACGCCGCCAGTAAAGGCGCGATAGACAGCTTTACAAAAGGTCTGGCAAAAGAAATGGCCGCACAAGGGATACGTGTTAACTGCGTCAGACCGGGTAGCATTTATACGGAGATGCATGCCGATGGCGGTGAAGCCAATCGTGTTGATCGATTGGCTCCCAACATTCCCATGCAACGCGGTGGGCAAGCAGAAGAGGTGGCAGAAGCCATTGTCTGGCTGTTGAGTGAGAAAGCCAGCTACTGTACTGGCAGCTTCCTAGACGTGGCAGGAGGCCGCTAGGGAAGGCTTATTGCGCGACCACACATTGAAAGGAACTGGCCAAATTCAAGTCCCCTTGACGATAGCGAGCGTAGCTTGGGTAAGGGCATAAAGGACGCTTTAACCCCGCCATTCTAGCGGTCAGTTCTGGATTATTGGCTCGTGTGGCTGCGATCACCTCCCTTGGAGGACGTTGTTGCTCCACCCAATTTACCAAGGGTTGCAACATATCAAACTGATCAGCCGACAATCCACCTTGTTGATGTGGCATGCCCGGCACCCGGTAAAAACGCACAAAGTCAGCAGCTTTACCCGCTAAACCGAAATCCAGAAAATCATACCAACGCACCGTGTCTTGAACTGAAAATACCGGGTCACTGTTACCATGAAACACAATCAATTTACCGCCAGCTTGCTTGAATTGAGTCAGTGTTGGCTTGGCTGCATCAGGTGGGGTCATCAATGACATCGAGGATTCTGTAAACTCATCATTCGTGGCAAAAATTTTGTTGGCAGCGTGGTCAAAATCAAAGGATTGTAGAAAATCGGTTAAAGCAAAAACATCCCCTTTAATGGCTTGATAAGGCGTACTGTATAGATTCGCTAACGCACTTGCGCCTATTACCACACTGGCTGGCATGCGGTGCCAAGCATCCAATTTACTGGCAATTTTCCAGCCACGCCAATTGTTCGATTGCAGGCCAGTGTCATAAGGCCAGCCAGTATAAAGTGCCTGATTTTTTGAATTGTGCGGACCTTGGTGCATGCGTACTAGAGCGCCAACTTTCACCAGTGGCAGGCAATTCCGATCAAACTCACTCTTACAAGCTAAGGCTGTAGGTTTAAAGCGTTTCTGACAGGCGTCTATCGCAAAGATCAAATCATCGCTGATGCCATCTAAGTCATCACATTGTTGGATCAGTTGACGTGTAATGAATTCTAAATCTCTTTCGGTAAAAGACGCGCGAATATCCGAATTAATGGCTTGCAATGCTTGATAATCCCAAGGGTGTTGTAAGGCCGCTTTGGGGGCATTTAAACCAGGAGAAGCAATCAATAAACCATGAAACATCTTTGGAAAACGGCTGGCGGCGACCATGGCAGTTCGACCACCGTTTGCCTGTCCAATACCATACCGATATTGCACTGGTGCCGTATAATACTGTTCCGTTAAAGCCTGTGCGACGGGCATAATTTTTTCCATCGCATGATACGCAAATTCTTCTCTCGCGGTCGCATCCCGACCGAATAAGAAGGGGGTAGACAAACCATCCGCCGCTTTTTTAAACGCCTCATTGTCATGACCTTCATTTGAGCTGACAACGGCAAAGCCTTGATTTATTGCATATTGATTAACCGTTAAACCCGTGATTTTACCAACAGCAGGGGCAAGCTCACCACCAAAGGCCGTATCAAATTGATACGCAAGACGACCTTGCCAACCAGAAGGTAAACGAAGTTCAAACCGAGTTGTATAGAAGGTGCCATCTTTACCAATACGTCGACTCACCACACCTTGGACCAGACAATAAGCAGTTCGAACTTGTTCCGTCGGAGCATACATAGCGGTCTTGATTTCAAGCTTATCCGTTGCTTGAGCTCTAAGTGCCTGACATTGCATGGCGTCTGCCAGTACTTGATTACTCATAGCAAATGCCATTAAGGCGATAGAGTTGATCAAAAACCTCTTCATTTCTTCGTCCTTCATTGGAGTAGCAATCAACGTCGTCTTGGCACAAGGCTTGTTTAATATTGAAACAACGACTTAGGTGGTATTCAAAATACCCAATAATGTGGGAAATGGGAAGTTATCAACTTGGGGAAGGGGAAAATAAAAACGGGCTCATTTGAGCCCGTTTTCAATCAATCAAATTTAATGTGCCGATAACACCAATAAATCTGGTGACACTTCATTAAAATCAATCGCCATTGTTACGCTCAAGGCTGTCACAGTAATGATTGAAAAGAAGAACACTTGTCGTGCCCAACCGTTTAAATCAATGTCAGCACGATATCCTCTTAATGCCATTGCCAACCACCAAAGGCTAGTCGACAAAGCCACGACCATAAAACCAATACCGACGTATCCCGCCAGTGGCAATAATGCCGCGACAACAGCAAACGCTGCTATGTGCAAGATGATATGACGCTTCGCTTTGGCAATACCTTGCGAAACAGGCAGAACAGGAATGCCAGCCGCTTTATAATCATCAAAACGAAAAATCGCAATCGCATAAGAATGTGGCATTTGCCAAATGCTGAACATGGTCAACAAAATAGCTGCGCCGGCATCAAATTGGCCTGCTGCTGCGCAATATCCCACCACGGGAGGAACAGCGCCAGATAGACTACCAATGAAAGTACCGTAAACAGACTTACGCTTGAAGTATAAGGTATATAAGCCAACGTAGACCACGTAACCGAAGACAGCAAAAGCAACCGCTACCCAGTTAGTGAAATACGACAACAAAGCAAATCCAATCACACCCAGCACCACACCGTGAAAAAATGCGGCTTTACCGGACATTTCACCATTCACCGTCACACGATTACGTGTACGCTTCATTTTGGCATCAATGTCACGATCGATGTAATTGTTGATGGCACAACCAGAGGCGACAACTAACGACAAGCCAATGACCGTCATTAACATCAGCATCCAATCGATATCGCCACGAGCGGCTAAGAAAAAGCCACCCGCAACAGATATAAGGTTGCCCATAATGATGCCAGGCTTAGTTACCTGTAAGTAACGCTTAAACATCTTTAGGGCTCCCTTCGCGGTTTAATTTCCGCATCATCACAATCAACTCGGCTTACATCATCATGGCGTTGGATGCGTAGATAATCCATACGGACAACGCAACAACCATGACAATGATGACAGCTGAAAAGATAAATGAATAAGTATCCAATTTGCCTTGATCAGAGAAGTCCAAATGAAGGAAGTACTTCAAGTGTACAAAAATCTGAATAACAGCCAACACCACGATCGTGATGTAAGTTGGACCTTTATCAAACGCTTCCGTCATCACCATCCAGAAAGGAATACCCGTCAGGATCACTGACCAAATAAAGCCAGTTAGGTAAGACTTAACGCTACCGTGTGAATGTGCTTCAGAAGAATGATCGCTCATTAGATCGCCCCCATCAGATAAACAACGGTGAATACACAAATCCAAACAACGTCTAAGAAATGCCAGAACAAACTTAGGCAGCTTAAACGTGTTACAGCACGGCTAGTAAGACCGGTTTTTATGACTTCGATGATCATTACGAACATCCAAATCAAACCAGCGGTTACGTGAAGACCGTGAGTACCCACAAGAGTAAAGAAGGCAGACAAGAAAGCACTCGTCTGAGGTCCATGACCGTGAACAATCAGGTGATGGAACTCATAAATTTCCATTGCGATGAACATGGCACCCAAAACGAAAGTCACTAGCAACCAGCCTAGTGTGCCTTTCTTGTTCTTGTTGTGCGCACAGATCATAGCGAAACCGTAAGTGATACTTGAAACAAGTAGCGCTGCGGTTTCCGCTAGAACAAAGTCCAACTCAAAAATTTCTTTACCAGATGCGCCTCCCGCTGTGTTCATAAAGAGCACAGCGTAAGTCGCAAAGACGGATGCGAACAACAAGCAGTCCGTCATTAAGTATAACCAGAACCCAAATACCGTGTTGCCACCAGTATCATGGTGCTCGTCGTGATGTGCACCCGCTTCGTGAGCATCGTGCGTATTCATATGTGCAGTACTCATGATTACCCCTTAGCCACGTTATCTAGGTGCTCATTTTCGATTTGAGCGATTTCATCAGGCTGTACGTAGTAGTCAACGTCTTTCGTGTAAGCACGAATGATGAAGGTTACGATAGAACCCGCAAAACCTAGGATTGCTAACCACCAAATGTGCCAGATCATCGCAAAACCAAATGCGGTAATTAGGCCACCGATAATAATACCAGCAGAGGTATTTTTCGGCATGTGGATTGGCGCATAGCTTGCTTTACGTTGGTAAGCCGTGCCTTTTTCTTTCATATCGGTGAAAGCATCGATATCGGAAACAACAGGCAGCTCAGCAAAGTTGTAGTACTGTGGAGGCGATGAAGTCGACCACTCAAGTGTATGACCATCCCAAGGATCACCCGTTGTATCAAGGTTTTGTTTGCGATCACGGAAGCTCACGAACAACTGCAGAAGCTGACAACCAATACCGGCGAAGATAACAACCGCACCCACTAGAGCAATGTACAACCAAATGTTCCAGTCTGGGTTATCTGTGTGGTTCAAACGACGAGTCATTCCCAAGAAGCCCAATACGTAGAGAGGCATGAAGGCTAGGAAGAAACCAACCAACCAGCACCAGAATGCCGCTTTGCCCAATTTCACGTTCAAGTGGAAGCCCATCGCTTTCGGGAACCAGAAAGCAAAACCAGCTAAGTAGCCAAATACCGCACCACCAATGATGGTGTTGTGGAAGTGAGCAATCAAGAACAAGCTGTTGTGCAACACATAGTCAGCACCAGGAACCGCTAGAAGAACACCTGTCATCCCACCAATGGTGAAGGTCACCATGAAACCCAGTGTCCAAAGAACTGGTACCGTCATACGAAGACGACCACGGTACATAGTGAACAACCAGTTAAACAGTTTCACACCCGTTGGTACGGCAATGATCATTGTCATCACACCAAAGAAGGCATTCACATTGGCACTTGAACCCATGGTAAAGAAGTGGTGCAACCATACGATAAATCCAAGAATGGAAATCGAAGCCGTTGCCCAAACCATTGATTTGTAACCAAACAGACGCTTACCAGTAAAGGTAGAGACGACTTCAGAGAAGATACCAAACGCTGGCAGCACTAGGATGTACACCTCAGGGTGACCCCATGCCCAGAACAGGTTGATATACATCATTGAGTTACCACCGCCATCATTCGTAAAGAAGTGGAAGTCTAGGTAACGGTCTAATGTCAACATCGCCAATACAGCAGTCAAAATTGGGAACGAAGCAGCGATCAGAATGTTGGCCCAAGTACAGGTCCAAGTAAAGATCGGCATGTCCATCAATTTCATACCAGGAGTACGCATTTTGAAGACAGTTGCCAAGAAGTTAACTGCCGTCAAGGTCGTACCGATACCAGATATCTGCAACGCCCATATGTAGTAATCAACCCCAACACCCGGACTGTATTCCAATCCAGCAAGAGGCGGATAAGCCACCCAACCTGTCTTAGCGAACTCACCAAGGCCAAGAGAGATGTTTACCAAGATCGCACCAGATGCAGCCAACCAGAAACTTAAGTTGTTCAAGAATGGGAAGGCAACGTCACGTGCACCGATCTGTAGTGGCACGACAATGTTCATCAAACCAATCATAAATGGCATAGCCATAAAGATGATCATAATGACACCGTGAGCAGTAAAGATCTGGTCGTAATGGTGTGGCGGTAGATAACCTGGATCACCGCTGGTTGCGAGCGCAAGCTGCAAACGCATCATGATGGCATCGGCAAAACCACGCAATAGCATGATCAAAGCCAACACAATGTACATGATACCAAGCTTTTTATGGTCAACCGAGGTCAACCAATCGCGCCACAGAACGCCCAACAAATTATTTTTTAGAACCAGGAATGCGACAACACAAGCGACTACAGCAACAACACACAAGGTGGTGATGACAATAGGATCATGTGGAATTGCTTCCATAGAAAGTTTGCCTAAGAAACCAGACATTATTTATCAGCCTCCGTATGCATATCATGCGATGAGTGTTGAGACTCGTCATGATTCATATCACTGTGGTCCATTTCCTCATGATTCATTTCACCATGGTTCATGTTGCCATGAGCCGAATTATCGTGAATCATTTTAGAATCAAAAACAGTTCCTTTAAGCAACTCAACTTTGCCGTGATCTTTCATGAACTTCATTACATTGTCCATGAAAACACTTGATTTAATTGAATTGTAGTATTGAACTGGAGTAGGTTCGTGATGATGAGCATCTAGATCGAATTCAGCAAGCGCTTCATAAGAAGCCTGATCCAATATGCCGTTGTTGATTGACCCAGCAATTGACTCAGCTTTCACACCTTCAACCCAAGCATCAAAGTCCGCTTCTGTTTCAGTCGCGATGGCTTTGAATTTCATGCCGGTAAACCCAGCACCACTGTAGTTTGAAGATATGCCATCAAATGTACCTGGCTCATTCGCAATCAAGTGCAGTTTTGTCACCATGCCTGCCATTGAGTAGATCTGGCTACCCAACTGAGGGATAAAGAATGAGTTCATTGTACCTTCGGAAGAAATCTTGAACGCAACAGGAACATTGGCTGGGAATCTCAGCTCGTTCACAGAAGCGATACCAAGGTCCGGATAGATAAACAACCATTTCCAGTTCATCGAAACAACCTGGACATTGATGTGTTCTTTATCCGACTTCAAAGGCTTGTAAGGGTCCAATGCATGAGTAGATTTCCAAGTAATCACACCAAGAACGATGACAATTACGATTGGAATGGCCCAAACAATAGTTTCAATTTTTGTGGAGTGCGACCACTTAGGTTCGTAGATTTCATCACGACCTTCACGGTATTTCCAAGCGAAATACAATGTCATGAAGATCACAGGAATCACCACAAGTAGCATTAATAGAGTAGCAACAATAATAAGTTGCTTCTCTTCAATACCAACCTGCCCCTTTGGATCGAGCACACCACCCTGACAACCGGCGAGCAAGCCCACCATTAGCGCCAAAGCGACTTTACTTAGGATACGAGTTAACAAGAGAATCATCCTCTAACCCCGAGGTTCACAAAACTGCTACTTGACCATCAAGTAACAGAACGAAAATCCGGCCTAGCCGGGTATTTCAGTAAAGATCACCACACTGAAAACAGCATAAGAATCATTACTTGGCTAAAGTTAATTAACGCAATAACGATTCTTTTGGATCACCTAAATCTGAAAAAGGTACTCAACATTCGTTCCGTGAATCGAGCCACAACTCGATTAACTGCTTTCCCACAAAGCAATCACGAAGACAGCGAATGGCCAAATTTGGCGAGCAAAGGTTGATATCGGTCATAGCAGACCCACATCTAACCAGTAATACTATAGTCAACTTGTATAACAGAGAGCTTAATATCCGTTTGTTTTCCTGCGTGCCTTAGATACAAAAATTCCTTTAAAGCCTTATGTTTATTAAGATTTTAAAGGAGCAACACGCCAGGCAACTGGCTCAATCTAATTATCCAATTTCCACGTTATCGTACCCTTGATAGCGACGTTTTAGCCACTAAGCACAAATTACGGTGTGCGGAATATACCAAAAACCGAACAATCACACAAAGTCTAGTTTAGCCTTTGTTGTCACTTGCTTCACCGAATTTTTACAAAAATCACATTCTACAATCAAGATCGGGAGCCTGCTGCGCCAGTAGACGTCAGCTGGCGTTTTTAAACATCTTTAACAAAACCGACCGCATGGTGATTAAAAGGTGCTTCATGGTCGATTCATCAATACCACTGAACCCCAATACAAACCCCACCTTCGCATTCATGACATGTCGATAATGCAAAGACAAGGGCGACAAGCTGATAGAATCTTGCTGCAATCGTTCCGCGACGATACAGTCTAATGCTTGCTGTCCATTTTGAGGTCGACGCCACTCGGGCTTAAACTCAATCAACACATGCATACCGCCTCTTGGCTTCTTCCAATCAAACCAAGCCGACAAATACTCAGACAAAAGCGCTAAAAGCATATCTCTTTTAAGTCGATAATGACGACGCATACGATTTAAATGTCGATCAAAATTGCCCTGGATCAAGAAATCCGCAACAACAGGTTGCATTGGCAACGAAGCTGACATACCGATTCTAGATTGAATTTGTTCCAGTAATGTGACGTGCGCCATCGGTGCGACGATGAATCCCAATCTCAGCCCTCGAAACAAGACTTTTGAGAAACTCCCCACGAAAAACACCTTATTTCTCGATGCTTCATGAGCCTGTGCACTTTGCATGAAAGGCACTTCCATACGCCCCTGATAGACAAATTCGTTGTCGTAATCATCCTCAATCACCCACCAAGGAGAAGACTCTTCTTGCAATGTTTGCAGCCACTTTTGGCGACGCTGGGAGCTAATCGAGGTGCCAAGCGGGTATTGGCGATTGGGCGTCAGGATGGCGACATTTTCGCCCTGAATGGGCTCAACTAAACACGGGCCTTCATGATCAGTAGCAATTGATTGTATGTTTGAGTGTTGCCCAAACGCTTGCCAAATCGGTGGATAGGTCGGTTCTTCTAACCACCAATTCACCGCACCACCATCAATCGATGACAAAGCATGCTGCAGAAGTTGCAGCGAATCTCGGTTACCGGCGGTAATGATAATTTGTTCTGCACAACAGTCTAACCCTCGAACGCGGTATAGATAGTCCACTAAAGCCGTTTTAAGCGGCGGGTAGCCCGTAAGATAACCGCCTTGCATCACATGATAATCCGGCTTAAGCCAGCTGCGTCGCATACTAGCCGCCCATTCTTTACTGGGGAAAACCTCAACGTCAACACCCGCATCAAATGTAACATATTGGCTCTTATGAGAAGGTGCGAGATGGTTTTTATTAGACAGCGTTGACGTCTCCCTTCGAGGTACCTTCCTCTCTGCTCGATAAGCCAATTGCGGGGCCACAAATACCCCACGCTTTAATTCACTGACCAGAATGCCTTCCGCAATCAATTGATCATAAGCTCTGGATGTGGTGCTTCTGGACACCCCTAAAGACGTTGCCAGTAGCCGCGAAGAGGGCAGCTTATCACCAACCGCCAATTCACCAGACGCAATGCCTTGCTGAATCTGACTTATCAGTTGTTGGTAGTAAGGTCCGCCTTCGTCCTCTATGGATAAGCGTAAACTGGCAATAGCATACTTCATTCGATATCTGGCCTTATTTTTTATAATCATTCTGGCTATTTTTAAAAGGACCAGATTTGCATATTCTTATTTATACCAGTGTACCCAGACGTACTCAAAACTCTTTTTACTAAAAGGAAATATTACCGTGATCAACATTCGCCAAGCAGAATTAGAAGACCTAGCAGCTGTTGTCTCAATGTTTGAGCAATATAGACACTTTTATCAATGCGAAAATAACACAGTATTAGCCACCGACTTTATAAAGGCTCGCATGGAGCAACAGGAGTCCATTATTTTTATCGCTGAAACGGGCAAGCAGAATAAAGAGATAGCAGGGTTTGTTCAGCTCTACCCACTTTTCACCTCAACCGGCATGAAAAAGCTCTGGCTTTTAAACGACCTATTTGTTGACGAAAGCTATAGAAAACAAGGTATTGCAGAAAAATTAATAGAGGCAGCCAAATCGCTAGCTCAACAAACTAGCGCACGAGGGTTAATGCTAGAAACCTCAGCAAAGAACTTACCAGCACAAGCTCTATATGAAAAAGTCGGCTTTATTAAGAGTCCCAGTTTTTATTACACATTAGACCTTTAACCAACGTTAAGAGGCAGCCATGACCCAAACACTTGAAACACCATTAAGCAAAGTAAAAAGAGGGCCGAACAGAGCCTCACACGATAAAGACCTAGCATTAGACATTATTGATGCGGCATTAATGTGCCATGTTGGCCAAACAAAAGATGGCCAAGTATTTGTGACACCCACCAGCCACTGGCGCGAAGGCGATTACTTCTATTGGCACGCTCATTCCAAAGCTCGCAATGTCAAAGGACCAATAGACAAACCAGAAAAGGTTTGTATCAATATTAGCTTATTAGATGGCTTGGTATTAGCGCGTTCTGCCATGCATCACTCGGTGAACTATCGCTCCGTTACCTTATTTGGTGTCCCAGAGTTAGTTGATGATAAAGAAGAGAAAGTGCGTCAATTTAAACTCTTCTTAGACAAGGTAAGCCCAGGACGGTGGGAAGAATTGCGACCAGTGAATGAAAGCGAAATTAAAGCCACTGGGGTAGTACGCATTAAAATAGAAGAAGCATCCGTTAAATTCCGTGCTGAGCCACCAATCGACGACGCAGCCGATATTGATTGGCCAGTGTGGGCTGGCGTTGTACCTTTAGAAAGGCATTGGGGCGCTCCCCAGACGGACCCAATTCAACAACAGAACTTTGCCCCAGCAAAGCCACCAAAGGCTTTCTAACACTAAGGCTTTCTTAATTCTTGGACAGAGGTAACATTCCATTAAAAATGCATAGAAGAGAATGCAAATAAGATTCGATTTAAAACCAAGATATTATCTATGATCTGACTGGATATGACTGCTCGTGGTTTAAGGTATTCCCGTAAGGTTCTAATGGCACGTATGCTGTCAAAAAGATAGAATGTAGGGTTATTTATTCGGATAAAGATTCATGGCCACTATAAAAGACATTGCTCGCCTATCAGGTGCTGGAGCTTCTACCGTATCTAGAGTCATTAACAAAAGTGGCTACGTATCGAATACAACACGGCTACGGATCGAAAAAGCTATTATAGAGTTAGGATATACTCCCAATATTGGCGCTAGAACGCTACGAAGCGGAAAAAGCAATCTTATTGGTATTTTAGTGCCATCGATTAAAGTGGACTTTTTTGCTCGTCTAGCACATAAACTAGAACAGATGTTGTTCGCTCAAGGCTATCAAACAATGATTTGCTCAACTGCGGAGGATACGAAGCACGAAGCAAAATACATTGAAATGCTATTAAATCAAAAAGTAGCTGGTGTAATGGTCGCCTCAGTTGGAAATGAGAGTGCCGCATTTACAAAGCTTCAAAATGCAAATATTCCAGTTCTGGCATTAGACCGTCAATTAATAGGATTAGATGTTCCATTTGTTAGAGCAGATCATTTCGAAGGCGGAAGGCTTGCCGCAGAGCATCTTATTAGCCTGGGACATCAATCTATTTCTATCATTGGAGCGCCAGATCAATCTGAGCCAGTTAAATTACGCACTGAAGGCGCAATTGAAACTTGTAAGAAAGCGGGTATAAAAGTTCCAAACACTATTCTTGGTTCAAAACATAGCGTTTGGGCTTGTGAATCATTAGCAAACGAGGCTCTCAGCTTTTCACCTCGTCCTACTGCTATTATTGCAACAAGTGACATTGCTGCTATTGGTGTTTTACACGCGGCAAGAGAATTAGGAATAAATATTCCAGAAGACTTATCCGTTACAGGCTTTGATGATACTCCAATGGCGTCTTATGTATTCCCTCCTATCACTACAATCGCCCAACCAATAGAGGAGATTGCAGAAGTGGCTATTAAAACAATGATATCTTTTATAAAAAAAGCCAACATCGATATAAATCAGAAAATTATGCTTCCTGTTAACCTTAAAATAAGAAAATCTACAATTCAAAATAAACAATAACGAGAGTTTTTCTAACCCTCGCTATTGTTTACTCTAATAGATCACTTTCTATCAATATAGAAATTAATAAATACAGCGCCTAGAATTAAGGCTCCACTTACCACTTGCTGAGCATATGGGTTAAAACCCCAAAGTGTCATAGCATTAATAAGCACACCTAAAAACAAAACACCAATAAATGCCCCCCATATAGAACCACGCCCACCAAATAAACTCACCCCACCAATAATAACAGCAGAAATAACTTGAAGCTCCATTCCCCGTGCAATGGTTGGATTTCCAGAATTAATAAGAGAGGAATAAATAATCCCACCCGTTGCAGCGAAAACTGCAACAATAACCATACAAATTGTTTTTGTTCGCCATACGTTAATACCAGATAGACGAGCCGCTTCCATATTGCCTCCAACAGAATAAACAGCACGTCCAAACGTTGTAAAATTTGCCAATATAAAAGTACAAATAAAAGCAACCACCAGTAAGTATACTGGGACAGGAATCCCCCAAAAGCGTCCACTGCCAATGATGTAATACCACGACGGAAATGCCTCTATAGCTGAACCATTTGTAATCATATTGGCCATTCCAGCCAATGTTGCCATCATCGCTAAAGATGAGATAAAAGTAGGCACACCCACTCGGTGACGCAACATGCCATTAAACCAGCCAACACTAGCAGCAAAACACAAGGTAGTAACGATCCCTAACACCACATAATACCAAGCAGGTTCGAAAGCGTGACCAGATGCCTTTTCAACGATCCAAGCTGTTAGGCACGCCGACACAGCCACCATTGAACCAACAGATAAATCAATTTCACCGACAATAATAACTAAGGCCATACCAAACGCAATCATACCGGGCACTGCGATATTGCGTAGAATATTTAACTGATTATCCACTGTCATAAAACCACGAGCAGTAAAACCAACGATGATATAAAGCAATATCAAGATTAAAAGCATTGAATGCTGTCTCGATAGCCCAACAAGTTGTTGTTTATTCATACAGGTTCTCCAGTAGAATCATCATTTTCCATACACGCAGCATAGAGGTCTTTAGGGTCAAGTTCGTCATTAAGAAACTCTTCTGAAATAGAGCCATTGTGGAGTACAAGTATTCGATCACAACATTCTGTTAAGTCCTCCAGTTCAGTTGACACAACAATACAAGACAAGCCTTGTGCGGCCATATCCCAAATTATTTGATAAATTTGACGTTTAGCTTGAACATCGACACCTCTCCCTGGCTCATCAAATAATAAGATGCTTGGTGCGTTATTTAACCAGCCTCCCACAACTATTTTCTGTTGATTACCACCAGAAAGAGATGACACAGAATTCATTGGGTTCCCTAATTTGATATTTAGATCCTGAATCTGGATATCAACAAAAGAAGACTCTTTTTTAATAGAAGTCCAACCTGATGGCGCAATTCTTTGAAGAGCTGCCCTACATAGGTTGGCATGACAAGATGCACTTTGGACTAACCCTGATGCTTTCCTATCCTCTGAGGCATATCCCATTCCTGCGGCTTTCATCACAGTAATACTGGGATTCTCAATCAAAGTTCCATTAATAAAAATATCACCAGAGTCAGCTGAACGAGCACCAAAAATGGTATGAAGCAACTCCGTTCGGCCAGCGCCTAACATGCCAGCTATTCCTATAACTTCACCGGGATATAAATCAAAAGAAACATTTTGAAAGAATGGGACTAGACACAGATCCCGAATGCTTAATGACGGAAATTCCTTTGGAAAATCACGTATAGGACGATCTAGTGGCAATAGCTCACCAAACATCATATCCACAATAGCTTGTGGCGAAGCTTCAGATATTGGTACGGAATCAACAAAAGAACCGTCTCGAATTGCTGTTACTGTATCAGCAATTAATGGAAGTTCAGCCAGCCGGTGAGATATGTATATAATCGTCACACCCTTCGCTCGCAGCCTTTCAACTAACGCGAAAAGCTGTCTAACTTCACTCTGTGCGAGAGCCGATGTTGGTTCATCCAAGAGCAACACTTTAGGAGAGAAACTCATAGCTTTGGTTATTTCTACTATTTGCTGTAAACCAACGGATAGATCTTTCACTTTGGCTTTAGGATCTACACCACTTGCACCTATTTCATCAAGTAGTAAACGAGCATCTTCAAAAAGTTGAGTCCAATTAACCAAAAATCCTCGCTTTGGAAGTCGCCCCAGATATATATTTTCAGCGACACTTTGCTCAGGAACCAAAGAAAGCTCTTGGTGAACAGTGACAATACCTGCTTCAAATGCATCAGCAGGATTGTCAAAAGATAAATCCAAAGACCCTAGTTTCATCTTCCCAGATGTCGGTTTAATCACGCCTGCCAACATCTTTATAAAAGTACTTTTGCCTGAACCATTTTTACCAATTAGAGCGTGAACTTGGGCTTCAGCAAAACTGTGGGTAAAATTATCGAGAGCCCTGACCTCCCCATAGTGCTTAGTCAAGGCATCAAAATGAAGAACATTCATATGAAATCCTTTGTCACCCTGTCTAATATGACAGGGTGACATAATTTTACTTTAGAGATTGAACAAAGCTTGTAATACCGGCTTTATCATTGCGACTTAGCAATAAGGCTGGAACTGAGACTTCGGTTTGAACCCCTTTCCCCTGAATAAGGTCAAGAGCAGAATTCGCTCCCATTACTCCCATCTCTTTAGCTGATTGTGCTGTAGTGGCTTGCAATACGTTATCCGACGACATAAGACCTCGAGCGAGCTGCTCAGATCCATCAATACCAAAGACAAACACTTTTCCAGCTTTTCCCGCATTACGAACAGCTTGCATTGCACCAACTGTACCGCCTTCATTTGCGGCAAATAAAATATTGATCTCAGGGTTTGCAGTTAACATATCGGTAGCAACCTGAACCGCTTTTTCTGGCATCCAAGCATCTTGTTCAGTAACAACAGTTATTGAATTGTCTCTGCTCGCTTCCCTCTTGAAACCACTTGTTCTAGCACCACTTTGTTCAGGCAAAAGACTTGCAAATGCTAAAATACCTACATGTGCTTTTCCATCCAGTTTAGAACGAATAAAGCCCGAAGCCGCGGCACCCGTTGATGCCCCTAAGTCATAATTGGCTGTTGAAAAAGTTGCATTCGCAATTGACTTGTCTTCTAAACCTCCGTTAACCGCAATCACTTTAATTCCCGCCGCTCGAGCTCGCTTTAAAGGACCAGCTGAATTAGTAGCAGATAAAGGCGCAATAACGATGGCATCAACACCTCGTGATATATAGGTATCTATCGCTTGCGCTTCTCTTGCCTGATCACCGTCAACATTGAGTTCTAGAACTTCTGCTCCCCTAGCTTCAGCTCCTTCTCGGATTCCTTGCTGCAAAGATTTAAAGAACTGATCTCCCTGAAAAACAATACTAGCAATGACAGGCTCATCATTTGCTACGGCCTTAAAAGGTACAGCTAAAGTCAGGGCCATCGCAGACACGGTTAAAAAAGCTTTTATATTCTGTTTCATTTGTTTTTCTCCACGGAAATATTATTTTTATTTTACAAAATCTATCTATTACACTTTTTTGCCTGTTTTTTTTATGTTGAGCTTCTATTAACAACTCAACGGCTTTATACCTCCTGTCGCAGTCGCAGAGCGAAGGCATTCTGCAGCCATTTTATTAGCAAGCTGAATACAATCTTTGGCAGACCAGTCTTCATGTAAACCATGTAACAAACCTGCAGCAAAGGCATCACCAGCCCCAACAGGACTGACTATTTCAGATGTTGGAACCACATCTACTTCAGTCCATATTTCCTCTGTTGGCGTTTTCCATAGTGACAAGGTAGGGGTATGCAATACGCATCCTTTTTTAACACCCCCTTCTATTAATAAGTTTGCTGCATGTGAGATGCTTTCCCGGTTGTTCTCACCACCTAATAAAACACCAGTAGCTCGCTCTGCCTCAACCTCATTCAAAAAAAGCCAATCGATCTCAGAAAGAGTCCCCATAACGGTCTGCCGATAATTCATATTTGAAGAAGATACAAGATCTACACAGGTTATCATTCCTGATTGGCTTACTAGTGCCAATAGTTCTGCCGCCATCGAGCGGCCATCATTTACCGCATCAAGTAGAGGTAAGAGATTTAAATATCCGAGATAAAAAATTCGAGGATTTTGTTCCACAATGCGATTAATTGGAACGGATTGGGTATTAAAATAATTATTAACGCCTGGTTGATAAAAAAAAGTTCTACTATCACCAGGTACATTCATAACATGAGTATGAGCAGTAGATTGGTTGGCGATAATAGAAAGGTATTCTGTAGACAATCCTTCACTAGAACATAACTCAAGAATGACCTGACCATGATTATCATTACCCAATACACCGACAGGAAATAGGGGATACTCCACTCCAAGTGCTTTAAGATCAAAAGCAACATTCGCAGCACCTCCTCCTACGCCAATCGTTTCGTCTAAAATATGGACTAAATCCGATTTAGCAGGCCAGAAGCCAATATTATGAACAACATCGACTATCCAGTTCCCAGCGCATACTATTCCTTGCTTATTACTCATAGAAGCACCTCATTCCAAAGAGGAAAATAAGGGGCTTCATCTTCTTCAATTTCTGAAAAACGTCCCATTTTCTCTAAAAAATGATTATCCGTAATATCATCATTGCACTGACTAACTTCAGCAGCAAACACAACCTCACGCTCTCCCCAAAAGCGATGCTGAATTCCTTTAGGTATCGTAATACTTTGTCCAGCTACCAACCGATGAACTTTTCCAAATAAAACCTCAGCTTTTCCATCGATATACACCATATCAGTACCACTATCTAAAACAGCGCCATCCCGACTAAATTCAACACACAAGGTTCCGCCACCGCGAACAATGATGTCTTCTAGTTTATTTTTATGAGCATGAAAGGGCGTTTCTTGATTTATTCCAACAAACATCACCTTTTCAGCATAAGGACGCTCTCCAACAACATTTGGTTTTCCATTGCGGATACAAAAAAGAGTTAATCCTCGTTTCAAAAAATCACCAGAACCAAAATCAGTAACGTCCCAACCAAGCTGTCGTTCTCTGAGCCAACGGCTTTGTATAGGGTGTTTTGAATGATCCAGCATCGACCACTTGCCCCAATTAGGCAAAGCCCAAGAGTATCGATTCAACATCATCTCAGCTTGCCGCAAAGCCAGATTTATCTGTGAGCGTTTCATGATAAATATTCCACTTTTTGCGTTTGACCTGTTTTACCCGATGCTAGTGCTGCAGACATTATTGAATGATGATCTCTCGCTTCAGTTGGAGTTGCACAACTAAAACCATTTGCACCACCACTTAGCTCATCAATAAAAGCGGCCCACATTTGCTGAATAGCATCCGTAAAACCAAACTCAAAAATTCCACCTGTAATTGCAGGAAAAACAGACTGGTAACCAAGATCTTCTGATTGCCAAGTTTGCTTACCGCCAGCTTGGTATTCCATAAACTGCCATTGTCGAGGATATTTTGTCGTGAAATAAGCAGATCCTTTCATCCCCAGAACTCGAATGCTCCAAGTGTTCGACTCTCCAGGCGCAATCCGCCACGTTTTTAAAACTAACGGAAAATTCCCTGTTTCATTCACGACATTGCCTATTACAGTAGCGTTATCCCAAGTTTCACAAGGAACATTCTCCCCAGAACTATCAGGTCGAACGGTGACTCGATTTACTAAACTCGCATAGACACTTTCGGGTCTCCAACCCAAACGTAAAGGAACGTGGCACACGTGCATACCAAGATCCCCCATGCAACCATACTCACCATTCACATCAACCATGCGCTTCCAGTTGATCACCTTGTCAGGGTTGATATCTGATGAATGCAGAAATGCCGATTCCACTTCTAAAATGTCACCACAAGCACCAGATTGAACAAACTCAATCACTTTTTGAGCACCTGGGTAAAATGGCATTTCAGAAGAGCAACGCACCAACAGATCAGGGTGAACAGCAATCGATTTTTCAATTATTGCGTTCTGAGAAGCATCCATACCAAATGGTTTTTCACCTAATAAATGCTTACCTGCAGCCAAAATTTGTGGGTATAAATCCGCATGTAAAACATGAGGAACAGCACAATAAATCGCGTCAATTTCAGGGTTAGACAATAACTCTTTAAAATCCGTTGTGGTTTGCGAAACACTAGCCAGGTTAGAAGTAAACCAACTCATTAACTCTTCATTGGTGTCACATATTCCAATAATTTCAGGGCGCGCATTACTATTAACCAAATGCAGCCAACGAGCTGCAGCTGAAGCAAACTCCCGCCCCATAAGGCCGCATCCAATGATGCCAAAACGTATCGTTTTCATGATTATTTCACCATCGCCAAAGCGTCAGCTACAGAAGCATTATCATGAACAATCGCCATAAGAGCTTTTGTCATTGCTCCAGGATTGGCGTGATGAATAACATTACGGCCATAGACTATGCCGCGGGCTCCTTGATCCATCAGCTCCTTCGTACGAGTAAGAATTTCTTCATCAGATACTTTCCCCCCTCCACGCACCAACACAGGAACACCTTGCGCAATTTCAATAACTCGATGATATTCAGAAGGGTTAGTACAAGGATCTGCTTTGATAATATCAGCGCCTAATTCAACGGCTTGACGGACAAGAGGTAAGATTTTCTCTAAATCCCCATCCACCATATAACCACCGTTGGAATTATCCTGCATAACTAAAGGCTCTATCATTAATGGCATTGAGGCCAAATCACACTCATGCTTTAAAGCATTTATATTGCGAATACATTGACGATAAACTTCTGGTTCATTTGGTAAGCTGAGAAGGTTTACCACAACACAAGCGGCATCTAAACGAATAGCCTGTTCAACAGGTCTATCAATGATTTCCGAGAAAACTAAGGAAGGAAGGGGATTACCATATATATTGGCAATATCTGTTCGTAGTACAAATGCAGGGCGATCTTTACCTGCTCTTTCTTGTAATAGATGAGCAGTGCCTGGTGGTAATTGAATAGCGTCAGGCACGGCATTGGCAACGATATCAACCGCTGTTTCCATATTTTCAATACCATTTAAAAAGCTTTTTTCATTGAACATTCCATGATCAATAGCCACATCAAAGCAGTTACCAGATTTGCCAAATAGACGATTTAATCGAGCACTTTTCATTTTTATATTTTCCTTATTTTTATCATTATGGAAACGTTGCCACATTATGGCGAAATTCTTATTTTTTATTAGTACTCGCCATCTAAAAAACTGTCAAGAAAAATATGGCAACGTTTCCATGTTTTTAAAAAAGCGACTTTTTAAATTCTTTGTACATAAAATATTGAGAGGAGTAGACCCGACTGTTTATCCCTGTTAAGCCACGGCTTAGTCTATCGTCGAAATTGCATTGACAGCTGGTATTGTGCAGAACTTCATCAATTGGACATCAGGGCCGTAATGCCGAAGACTCAAGGTAGAAGATAAACAAATATTAAGCGATTCGCTTGATCTCAAAACACTTACTTTATCAACAACTTCCCAAAGCAGTCATAGAACGGCTCGGCATGAATAAAAACCACAATAATTTACTGCTACGTTTATTTCTTTGTCATCCAAGTCAAAGTGTGTCCACCGCCTTGGCGAATGACATCAAAAATGCCGTTTATTTGGTGCTCAACGAAGGGAATCTTTCGTATTTAGTCCATTAGAATGGTTATGATAAAAGCACGCCAATGGCGTGCTTTTATCATTATTTAGAAATTAGAGTTTTTTCGCTAACCAACCACTTAATCGTTGGATTTCCGGCGCGAATACAAAGGAAATAACCGCTGCGGCAGGCCAAGCAAAACGCCAAGCTGTCATCCAAAAAAACACAAAATCTGGGTGCAATCCAAGATTGACGTAAGTAATCCAACCCGACATCAAAAATGACAAGACACAGGACATGATCAATGCAAAATAAATACGGAATTTCATTCTTCTCTCCTTATACTGGACCATTCGTCTGCCCCGAATCGCACCATTGTATTAGTTGACTTTGATGTATTAGTTGACTTTGATCTCATCCTAGCAAACTATTATATGTGCAAATATAGCCATTTATTAAAACCAAATTTACAAATATGTAATATGCTTGATGACCTTAAAATTTTTATCACTGCGGCCAATAAACACAGTTTGACACAAGCGGCTAAAAGCTTGGACATGACCATCGCCACAGTATCAAGACGTATCAGGGCACTGGAGCAAACGCTCGGTTGTGAACTGCTCCACAGGTCGACCAAAGGCCTTACTCTGACGCCAATGGGAGAAGACTATTATCAAGAATGCGCAGAATTTATAGACGCGCTCGATCAACGCATCTCGAACCTGGATAAAACCCTTCACAGTTTGTCGGGAGAAGTTAAAATCTTAGCGCCAACCAACTTAGGCAGTGGCCCTTTGGATGCATTTTGGCAGCATTTCGCGTCTACACACCCAAATATTCAGCTTAACATTGAACTCAGTAACGCCATTCAAGACATGCGTGAAAACCGTGCAGACTTAGCCCTTCGTTCAGGCCCATTGCCAGATTCCTCTTTAATTCAAAAACGGCTCGGTTTCATTGAACCCATTCTGGTTGCTTCCCCCAACACCAGTTTCTCACTGCCGAATCGAGTTGAAGACATCACCGAATGTCCCAGTATTGCCGCCAATATGTTTTCCAACTGGCGTCTGGTCCATCAAGATGGCAGCATCTGCGCATTGCAAAAGAATCATCAACACTTAAGCAACGATATGAATGTCAGTCTCAACCTAGTAAAAGCGGGAGCTGGCATCACCCTAATGCCCATCAGTATGGTCTATAACGCCATTCAAGCGGGTGAGCTCATTCAAGTGCTGCCAGAATGGCGAGGACAAAAAAGAGAAATTCGTCTCGTCTGGCCTCACAAACGCAGTTTGTCAGCAAGAGCTCAATTACTCAGGGATGAACTGACTCTCTTTCTATATCAACAAGCTTGGTTTGAACAAGCCGATTAATCAAAGTTAAGGAAGCAAGATGGCGGATTTACTCTGGTGGCAATACACACTCATTGCTGTCATTTTTATTTGGAGTGGTTTTGTTCGAAGTGGCTTAGGGTTTGGCGGCGCGGTGCTCGCCTTACCTTTTTTATTGTTAGTAGAAAACGATCCGTTACTTTTCCTGCCCATTATTTCCATTCATCTGCTGATTTTCTCTAGCTGGATCGCTTGGCAGGGAGCGCGACAAACGCATCAAAAAGAACAACACCCCCGAAATTCATCAGAAGAAACACTCCAAGATGACAATTCAGGCAACATTGCTTGGGGCTATTTGAAGAAAGCCTTAGGCATCATGATCGTGCCTAAACTGATCGGCGTATTTGGCTTGTTAACCTTACCGGGCAACATAGTCACTGGCGTAATTTTTGTTATCGTCGCCGTCTTTGCCGTGTCCTACATCATCAACAAACCGTTTTACACCAACAACCGAATTCTCGATACCGTCTTTCTGATGCTTGGCGGCTATGTTAGTGGCACCTCTTTGATTGGTGCACCTTTGATTGTTTCTGTCTTTGCTACCAAAGTACCGCGCCATCAATTACGCGATACTTTGTTTGTACTCTGGTTCATTCTCGTCACCATCAAAATGGTGTCTTTCCTGATCGCAGACATCGACCTACAGCTTATTCACCAACTTTGGTTACTGCCTTGCGCCTTGCTCGGTCATATCTTCGGTCAAAAATTGCATAATCGCATCCAAAAAGCCGAAACGCCGGTCTTCTTTCAATTTGTTGGCTGGGCATTACTGACCGTCTGTACCTTTGGTTTGTATTCAACCTTTATGCTGTGATCACCAGCTTAAAGTGTGAACCAAAGCCCTTTGCGTAAATTACGTTGGTAACACCAATAAAGAGTCAGGGCGCGAGCAATAAAAAGGGCGGCCTGACTCAGCCAAAGCCCATGATTGCCTAAGCCTTGACTGATAAACCAAACCGGAAAAAAGACGCCAAGCACGCAAAGAATCATGGTGTTCTGCATTTGTTTGACACTGGTGGTGCCGATGAAGACGCCATCCAGCATAAAGGACCAAATACCCAACAGAGGAAAGGCAATCAGCCAGGGTAGGTACAGTTTCGCTTCTTCTTGCACGCTCTCCACATTGGTCAGTAAATGAATGATTTGATTACCAAATAGCCAAAAAACAAACATCAATGCAAACGCAGCTAACAACGCCCAATAAGTTGATAGGCGAATCACCTTTTGAAAATTTTTCTTATCTTTACGTCCGTAGTATTCGCCACATAAAGCTTCCACAGAAAAAGCAAAACCGTCTAACGCATTGGAAATAATCATCAAAAAAGTCAGTAATACCGCATTGGCAGCCAAAATAGCGTCCCCTTGACGCGCCCCTTGAGAGGTAAAGAACAGCATGACCAACAACAACAAAATCGTACGTACGAATAAATAGCGATTCACTCGAACCAGAGCCACGTATTCACGCCACTTTATCAAAGCAGATAGAGGCACATGCCCGTCAAATGTTTGCAGCTTACGCCATGCTAAAAATAAGGCGAATACCACCCCAACGTAGTGCGCCATCACGGTGGCCCAAGCGACACCATCACTGGCCATGCCCAAACCGTAAACGGCGTAGTAATCCAATATCATGTTGACCAGATTAATCACCAGCAACATCCACAACGGGCCTTTTGAGTATTGCACGCCAAAGAACCAACCCATTAAGGCATAACCCGCTAAAACAGCCGGCGCACTGTAAATACGAATCTCACTGTAGCTTTTTGCCCAAGGTGCCACTTCCGCACTGGGCGACATGAGGTGCAAGGCCAGCTCAAGAATTGGACCGCGAAAGAGAATCAGCAATAGACCGATCACCAGTCCCATTAAAATCGACTGCAATAGGAGTTCGCGCACCCGACGATAATCTTCTTGGCCTAAAGCTTGTGCGGTTAGGCCAGTCGATCCCATACGCAAAAAGCCAAACGCCCAAAATAAAAAGCTAAAAATACTGGCACCAATTGCTACCGCACCAAGATAGGTAGCTGTGCCTAAATGACCCACCACAGCCGTATCGACCAAACCCAATAACGGCGTCGTGATGTTCGATATCATAGGTGGCCACGCCATGTGCCAAATCCGCAGGTTCAAATTGGCATTTAAGCGCCATGACATCAACAAAGCATAAAGAGGAAATTTTGGCACCAGTGGTTCACCTGTGAAATTAGGGCTTTCTGTGGATAAAAATCGACCAACAAGGAAAGACTCGGCTGAAAAATTATGTGGAAAATCATAACAGTTATTCACACGGCTTGGGTATTTTTCCCATTCGTGTGCATTTTTTGAACATATTGGCCTGATTTTTGCCGATTCCTTCCTCTTTTAATCGAGTTACCCACATATACCCAATATCCAAATGACAACTCAGCTCATATCAAAAAAACTGGATAACTGATGCTTTTTTCCACAATGACACTCACTTCATCCTAGAATTTTGTTAAACTCGCGCTTACTTTTTTATCTTCCGGAGTGACCATGCCTAAGAAGTTCAGACCTATTATTGAGGGCTTAGCCGTCGGTTGTGTGTTTATCAGTATTACCATGCTGTTCCAAATACCGCTTTATATGAGTTTTATCATTGGCGCTTTGGCGGCTGTTGGGGGTTACCGTAACTCAATCAAAATGGACAAAGAAAAAGCCGCTAAGAACGCGCCAAAAACATCGGATGACGAATAACGGATGACGGATCAAATGAAACCCACTTACGGTGAAGGTGATGCCACGCTACAAGCCGTGGGTGGGTTAGACGGACTAAGACGTTTGGTTGACTGCTTCTATCAGATTATGGAAAGTACACCAGAATACCACCCGTTGTTTGATATGCATCCACCCGATATACAAGTTAGCATTGATAAGCTAGTGGCCTTTTTATCTGGCTGGATGGGCGGTGAACGCCTATATGCAAAGACATACGGTAAAATTCATTTGCCCCAAGCTCACGCGCATTTAGTGGTCACCGACAAAGAGAAAGCCATGTGGTTGAATTGTATGTCTAATGCATTAGACCACCTTGGCTATCCAGACGATTTAAAATCCTACCTAATAGATAAGCTCGAATTTCCCGCCGAACGCATTCGTCAGGTCAGTCAGATGCAGCACGGCTAGTCTGCTTTTTTAAACGGCAACAGAGCATGAGTATCTTGATGGTACTCGCGCACCGCTTGTGCTTCTTCTTCACAAAAACGTGCTATCGCTTCTCGAAAGCCTTCATGAGCAATGTAATGAATACTGTGGCTAAAAACGGGTTCAAAGCCTCGAGGGATTTTGTGTTCCCCTTGTGTTCCAGGATCAAAGTGCTGTAACCCTTTTTCAAGACAAAACTCAATGCCTTGGTAATAACAGGCCTCAAAATGCAGACAATCTACTTCTTCAATGCAACCCCAATAGCGGCCATACAGAGAATGATGATCAAAGAAACACCAAGAAGCAGCAATGGCGTTATCGCCTCTAAAGGCTTGTACAAGCAAGATATTATCACCCATGTTCTCTACCAGCTGCGCAAAGAAATCCCGAGTTAAATAACCTTGCTGACCCCGTTTCGCGTAGGTTGATTGATAGCAAAGGTAAAAGAAGTCAAGGTCCGCTGAGGTTAAGCTGTTACCAAGAGTACGCGTCAAGGTCACACCCTGTTGAATCACTTTCTCTCGCTCTTTACGCGCCACTTTTCGCTTACGACTGGAGAAGTGGGAAAAGTAATCTGCCATGTCTTTGTAACCACGATTAAACCAATGGAACTGACATGATATACGTTCCAAATAAGCGTTTTCCTTATTCAATAACGCAGCATGATCGGGTTTGGTAAATAACAGATGCCAGCTAGAAAAGTCTCTCTGCTGATTCGCATCCGTTAACACATCGGCCACGGTCAGATACAGGTGCATGAAGGCGGTATCGTCGCCATCAGGATCAAGATATGAAAACAAACGGCTCCCAGTCACAGGAGAAAAGGGTATCGCCCAGATGCGTTTGGGGAAATAACCAAGGCCGTGACGTTGATACGCATCTGCCCAAGCCCAATCGAAGACAAACTCTCCCTGTGAATGGGTTTTCAAATAGGTTGGGGCAATGGCTAAGGGCGTATCGTCATCGTCCATTAGCAACAAATATTCTGGGTACCAACCTGTGCCATCGCCAATACTCTGACTGACTTCTAAGGCTTGATGAAACGCAAATTTCGCAAAGGGGGATTGGGTATCGCCGATGGCAGCTTGCCAACGATCTTCACCAATGTCTTCTACCGACGTAAACCATTGCGCTTTCATTGTTAATCGTCCATTTGCGCTCGTAATTGATCCACTAAAGCAGTGGTCTCAGGCCGCACCTGTCGCCATAAATAAAACGCCTCGGCCGCTTGCCCAACCAACATGCCCAAACCATCAGCACCTTTAACACCTCGCTGTTCTGCCCACTGTAAGAAAACCGTGCCATGTTTGCCATACATCATGTCATAGCACCAAGTTTGTTCTCCTAACAATTCCTCTTTCAATGGTGGTAAATGGCCCGATAAGCTAGCTGACGTACCATTAATGATAATGTCAAAGCTTCCTTCCAATGCTTCAAATGAAGACGCAGAGCAGGCAAAGTGATCGGCTAAAACTTGGGCTTTTTCGACGGTACGATTTGCGATGGTAACAGATACTGGTTTCTCATCTAAAATAGGTTCAAGTACTCCACGTACGGCCCCCCCAGCCCCCAAAATCAAAACACGCTTACCAGCGAAGCTTTGCCGATGGTTCACAACAATGTCTCGAACCATACCGACCCCGTCGGTATTGTCGCCGAACAGGTCGCCATTTTTCGACATGAGTAAGGTATTCACCGCGCCTGCTTGTTTCGCTCTTTGGCTCAGCACATCACACATGGCATAAGCCCGTTCTTTGAATGGTACTGTCACATTCAAGCCTTTTCCGCCTTGAGCAAAAAAGTCTACAACCTGTTGCTCAAACTGCAATTCATCACCCAACAAAGTCTTATAATTGAGCAATTGCTGCGTTTGCTGAGCAAACTCCGCATGAATACTGGGGGATTTACTATGGGCTATTGGGTTGCCAACCACAGCGTATTGATCCAAAACGCATCCTTCTATCTTCTAAACGGACTATGTTGTATTAAACGGAAAGTATTTACTCTGCCAGCCAATCTTTTGGCGTGAGATAGTAATCCGTCAATTTAGCTTCTGGGCTGTTGGCTTCTATTTGATATTCATACGTCCAGCGAACCTCTGGCGGCAATGACATGAGTATAGACTCAGTACGGCCTAGACCACTTTGCAGACCAAAATGCGTACCTCGGTCGAAAACAAGATTAAATTCCACATAGCGTCCTCGTCGATGCAATTGGAAATCCCGCTGCCGCTCATTAAATGGCAGATCTTTACGTCGTGATAAAATCGGCATATAAGCTTTGGAGTAAGTGTCTCCAACCGATTTCATCATCGCAAAACAGTGTTGAAATTCGCCTTCATTAAAATCGTCGAAGAATAAACCACCAATGCCTCTAGGCTCTCCACGGTGTTTCAAATAAAAGTAGTCATCACACCAGCTTTTAAATCTCTGATAATACCCATCACCAAATGGTTCCACCGCGTCCTTGGCAGCTTGATGCCATTGGATACAGTCATCATCGAATCCATAATATGGTGTCAGATCAAATCCACCACCAAACCACCAAACCGGCGCCAACCCTTCTTTATAAACGACAAATAAGCGTACATTGGCATGAGACGTAGGAGCCATTGGATTTTTCGGGTGAATGACCAATGACACGCCCATGGCCTCAAAACGCCCACCTGCCAGCTCAGGACGCGACTCTGTTGCCGATGGTGGTAGGGTATCTCCCATCACATGAGAAAAGTTAACGCCGCCTTTTTCAATAACCTCGCCACCAGCAATCACTCGAGTACGACCACCGCCGCCATTGGGCCTATCCCAAGCGTCCTGATGAAAACGGATGCTGGGCTCCAAGCCTTCTAGCTCTGCACAAATATGGTCCTGTAACGACATGAGATAGTCTTTTACCGCAATAACATCTGTATGGTTTATCGGGCTTTGTGATTGATCAGACATAATTACTCCATGGCTTTATGTCTTTAGCTTTTGTATTTCCCGCAAAAGCTAAAACTACGATCCATTTAAGTGTTTAGACAAGCGCTTAGTCAAGCGCTTAGTATTGAAGAAAACTTGGTAAATAAAAATGTGAGCGTCTAATAAAGTTTAGAACCGTCAGGGCGACTTCTAAGAATATTTAGAATCCACATATATTGCTCTGGTCGAGACGCGATCATTTTTTCAAGCGCCTGATTCATAACAATCGCATCTTGTGTCTCATCCCCAGTAGGAAAGTTCTCAAGTGCAGGAAAGACATGCAATTCATATTTACCAGACTTGGCATTATAAGCTTGAAAAAAAGGAACTACTTTCGCTTTAGTTAGCTTAGTTAATTTACCTAACCCTTTTAACGTCGCTTTTTCAGCACCAAAAAAAGGAACAAAAGCAGACTGTTGAGGGCCATGATCCTCATCTGGCAAATAATAACCTAAGCAACCCTCTTTTACGGATTTTAAGAATGGCTTAACGCTAGCACTTCTAGGGTAAACAATTCCTCGGCCATATTGCATACGCTGCTTATGCATTAACCAATCAAGCATGGGGCTTTTATGTGGACGCATAATAGTGGTGATAGTAATTCCGCGAGAAGCTAACATGGAACCTGTGTAGTCAATCGACCAACAATGAGGGGTTAATGAAATTATATTTTCACCTCGCTCGATTAAAGGAAAAAGATTCTCTCCGCCAATCACCTCATCACGACTTTTTTTATATTTTTCACTACGAATAAGCAGCTCACCGTAAGCTAGGCAAAATTGAATACCCGTTTCTATACTGCTTAATAACATCGCATGACGCTCTTCTGGTGTCTTTTCAGGAAAGCACTGTTCAAGATTCAAGCGAGCACGCTTTAATGTGCTGGCATTTTTTCCAATGATTAACTTTGCAATTTTACAAGCCAATTTATCGCGAATACGGAAGGGAACAAAAGCCAGTAGAAGAGAAATAAAAACAATACACCACGTCCCCCAAAAGCGAGGAAGAAGAAAACGCCATTCAAAAGTAGGGTTATGCAAATGTTTATCGGATGTACTCATTGAAAATGTGAGCCTATTTGGTAGTGTAGAAGTCGCTATCTTACATCAATCCAAGAACGCCTCAAAATGATATGTCCCGTTATTAGAAAAGCGTCTTCAACGCCACGCAGACACTACTTGCTCAAAGAATGCTTCATTACCTGTTGCTTGCACTAGAACAGAAGCGCCATGAAGACTCGCTAATATTCGGACCGCCGACGAATGAGCTTGATCCAAGGATTGAGACAGAGATGGCAAACGAAGACATACCTGAGTTAACCAAGTAATCTTGACGTCATAGAAAGCTGTCAAGCTGGCATTCACCTCTTCAGGCAATATGTGTTTATCCGCTGTTAACATGGTGCACAAACTCATGTGGTTTTGATCAACGATCTTGGCTTTAAACCCATCGATAAATCCATTTAGCATTCGCTGAGGGTCTGCTTCCTGCTCGGTAGGATCTGGCAGGTTTTTAGAAAAGATGTCGGTATAACGAAACATAACAGCAGCCACTAGATCACTTTTGGTTCTAAAGTGATAGTGAACACTTGCACTCTTTATGCCGATGTCATCAGCCAAGTCTCGAAAGCTAAAAGCGCCATAGCCGCCACTTATAATGTATTGCTCGGCTAAGTCCATAATCTTATTTTTTGTGTCTACTTTTTCCACTGTCATGCCGTCTTCTCATTTCTCTATCAGTAGATAGGTATTTTATTGACTTAATATAAATCTACAAGCTACATTACCACCTACCTACTGATAGATAAAAAGGAATTCTCATGAAATTTGATCTTGTTGTCCTTGGCAGTGGCCCTGGTGGTTACGCGGCGGCCTTTCGAGCCGCCGACTTAGGCCTAAAAGTCGCAATGATAGAACGTCATAAACGCATTGGTGGAGTCTGTTTGAACGTAGGTTGTATCCCATCAAAAGCGTTATTGCACGTAGCCGGCAAAATCCGTATGGCCGATGAAGATGCTCATGGTGTCACTTATGCCAAACCTAAAATCGACTTAGAAGCCATTCGCCATCATAGGCAATCTACCGTCGATACACTCACGGGCAACCTAGCTTTAATGGCAAAAGGCCGTAAGGTAGAAATTTTTCACGGAGAGGGGCAATTTGAGTCAACCCATTCCATTTCCGTTACTCAAGACAACGACCGTTTAAAAATAGAATTTGAAAATGCCATCATTGCAGTAGGATCCAGAGCCATCCGCCTACCTTTTGTACCTTACGATGATCCACGTATCTTGGATGCCACCAGCGCTCTTCAACTAGAGCGTATTCCCAAACACATGCTGGTGTTAGGCGGCGGTATTATTGGTCTGGAAATGGCCACTGTGTACCAAGCGCTAGGGGCGAAAATTACTGTCGCTGAGCTAGGCGAGCAAATCATGACAGGGGCAGACAAGGATCTGGTTCGAGTCTTCGAGCAAACCAATAAAGACCGCATGACCTTTCTTACCAAGACTCAAGTCACAGACATTCAAGCCTCGTCAGACACACTGAACGTCACTCTGAAAGATCAAAACGGTCAACGCAACCTGAACGTAGATGCCGTATTAGTCGCTGTTGGACGCTCGCCTAATGGTCGAAAAGCAGGCATTCCTGACATAGGAGTCGAACTTGATGACCGCGGTTTTGTCACTACAGATACCCAGTGTAGAACATCTATACCCAATATATTTGCCATTGGCGATGTGACTCATGGCCCAATGCTGGCTCACAAAGCTTCTCATCAGGGACACATTGCGGCGGAAGTCATCTCTGGTCATAAAGTCGACTTTCAACCTCTGGCGATTCCTTCCATCGCCTATACCTTTCCTGAAGTCGCTTGGGTTGGCTTAACCGAAATAGACGCTAAAAAACAGGGCATTCCAGTGAAAACTGCGACTTTCCCATGGAGTGCCAGTGGTCGCGCCATTGCCTCAGGCATCACTCAAGGTAAAACCAAACTCATCTACGATGAAGCCTCTGAACGTGTGCTAGGTGCTGGCGTAGTCGGTGCTCATGCAGGGGAATTACTCGGTGAACTGACCCTTGCCATTGAATTTGGCGCCACCTTGGAGGACATTGCTTTGACCATTCATGCCCACCCAAGTTTGCATGAATCGGTCGGTTTGGCTGCCGAATTAGGCGCAGGCACCATTACCGATTTGCCAAACAGGAAAGCAAAGCGCTGATTTACGTTAGAAGTCCAAAGTCATTACTTAACTAAGCCGACCTTTTAGTCGGCTTAGTTACCATTTCATCAATTCTTCGATTCGGGGTCTATCCAATGGCTTTGATTCAATCAACTAACATAGATGACGTGTTGCTCATCATCATAGTTAAAGTTAAGACAGATATGGATTTGGCTTTCTTCAATGTACAGTTTAGAGACAAGATTAGACCTACCCTTTTCAGCCTTATAAGCGAGCGCTTTTAATTGTTTCTCCAACATAAACCAAGCAATACTATCCCTTGATTCGTCCAATTCAACAGACAGATGAGACCTCATTCGCAACCAACTCAAATAAGCGATTGAGTTCGCTTTGATATCAAACACATCCCCGCCATTGGTGACCTTATAGCGGATCCCAGCATGAGAGAGTTGATGCTGTAAATACACTTTCCATTGCTGCATAAAGTCCTCTAAATACGACAAAAAAACCTCTTCTCACCACATCAAAATACTCTTGTTACCTCTATCCTAATAAATCACTTTCGTAGTCTTCAAGGCAACAGCATCTTAATGACGCAAATAAAGAGCCCACTAAATCAAAACCTTATCTTCCACCCTTTAATCTTTTAACTAAACTCACCTTGCCATGATTGACTACTTTTTGTACTGGGTATATTTTGGATACAAAATACACTTTTAATAATACACATCAAAACCCTTAAATTTCTTAGAAAAGGTATCGACTTATGAGCAATGACGTTTTTGATGTAAGTGTTTTCAATGGCGTTATGCCTGCGTTGATGACCCCTTGTAAACCAGATCGCACGCCAGATTTCGAAGCACTGATTAAAAAGGGCAAAGAGATGATGGCGGCAGGCATGTCGGCCGTAGTGTATTGCGGTTCCATGGGGGATTGGCCTTTACTGACCGATGCAGAGCGCATGGAAGGGGTAGAGCGTTTGGTCGCTGCCGGTGTGCCCGTGGTCGTTGGAACAGGGGCGATTAATACAAAATCCGCTGTCGCTCTGGCCGCCCACGCACAAAAGGTTGGCGCTGCAGGGTTAATGGTGATTCCCCGTGTGTTATCCCGAGGCTCCGTCATTGCGGCTCAGCGCCATCATTTCAAAGCCATTCTTGAAGCCGCACCTGATGTACCCGCCATTATTTACAACAGTCCTGTGTATGGTTTTGCCACACGAGCCGACTTGTTTTTCTCATTGCGTGCCGAGCACCCTAATTTAGTCGGCTTCAAAGAATTTGGTGGGGTCGACGATTTACGCTATGCCGCTGAAAACATCACCTCACAAGACGATGATGTGCTGCTCATGGTGGGTGTCGACACAGCCGTTTTCCACGGCTTTGTGAATTGTGGTGCGGTTGGGGCCATTACCGGCATAGGCACAGCTTTACCAAAAGAAGTGTTACTGCTTACTAACTTATCTCGCAAAGCGGCACAGGGTCATGCAGAAGCACGTAAACGCGCTCAAGAGCTAGAAGAAGCCTTCCATGTTCTCGCCAGCTTTGACGAAGGCCCTGATCTGGTACTGTTTTTCAAATATTTGCTGGTTCTTAACGGCGAACCAGCGTATCGATTACATTTTAACGAAACCGACGAACTCAATGATGCGCAGCGCCATTACTGCGAACAACAGTATGCTCTGTTCAAAACTTGGTTTGCAGATTGGTCACAACAAGGTGGAATACTGTCTATTATTCAGCTAACGGATATGCAGGTAACGGAATGCTAAATGTCATTGATAGTCATACGGGAGGGGAACCCACTCGCGTTGTTTTGTCCGGCGGGCCAGATCTTGGCAAAGGATCATTAGCAGAAAAAGCAAAACGCTTAGCCACAGAACATAAAGACTTCTATCGTGCTTTGGTGGTTGAGCCTTACGGACAAGAAGCCATGGTCGGTGCGTTATTAGTGCAACCAACGGACCCAAGCTGTGTAACGGGCGTAATTTATTTTGATGCCGCAGCGGTAATCGGTATGTGCGGTCATGGCACCATAGGCTTAGCCGTGACCTTGGCACATTTAGGTCACATTGGCGAAGGCACTCATAAGATAGAAACACCTGCCGGAATCGTGGAAGTCACACTCAAGGACAAAAATACCGTCACGGTGCAAAACATCGAAAGCCATCGTTATCAGCAAAATGTTGAGCTGGATGTGCAAGGCATTGGCAAGGTCAGAGGGGATATTGCTTACGGCGGTAACTGGTTCTTCATTGTCAAAGAGAGTCCAACTGCGGTTGAGCCCACCAATATTAGACAACTCACTGATCATGCCATCAAGGTACGAGAATGCCTGTATGCACAGGGCATTGAAGGTAAAAATGGTGGCATGATCGACCACATTATTTTCTATGGCCCAGCACTCACTGAACAAGGACACAGCCGCAACTTTGTTCTTTGTCCAGATGACTCTTACGATCGATCACCTTGTGGCACAGGCAGCTCAGCAAGACTGGCCTGTTTAGCCGCCGATCAAGGCTTAGCACCCAACGAGGAAATCTACCAAGAAAGTATTATCGGCAGCGCTTATACCTTGAGTTACCAACTCAGTCATAATGCAGGGGCTGTGATTCCTTCCATCACAGGGCAAGCTTTTATCACACGGGAAGCCAAAATCATCACCAATGCAACCGACTCATTACGCCATGGTGTCTCATGGTAACGCAGCAAGAACAAGATGTGATTGTTATTGGCGCAGGCATCATAGGCATCAGCTGTGCCTTGCGTTTGCAGCAAGCAGGCAAGCGCGTGTTGGTAATGGACAGCAAAGGCGTGGCCGCTGAAACTTCCGCCGGCAATGCCGGTGCGTTTGCCTTTGCAGATGTGATACCACTGGCCACACCAGGCATACTGCGCAAAGCGCCAAGGTGGTTTTTAGACCCACTAGGACCTTTATCGATTCGTCCAGCTTATGCCTTAACACTACTACCCTGGTTATGGCGTTTCTGGCGTGCCAGTTGGCATGATAAATACACTACGGCTGTTGCCGCACAAGCAAGCCTGATGAACTTTTCCAAAGTTGCATTAGAGAAACAGATTCAATCTACTGATGGCGAACCATTTATGCGACGAGAAGGGCAATTGCAATTGTATGAAGGAGAGCAAGAGTTTCAAGACGCCTTATCAGGTTGGCAAACACGTAAAGAACATGGCGTGTTGTTTGAATTACTTGAATCCCCAGACGCCATTGCACGCATCCAACCCGGCATTCACCCTCGCTTTACTCACGCTGCTTTTACACCAGAATGGAAAAATTCGGTCGATCCAAAAGCCTGGGCAGACCATCTAGCGCAAACCTTTATCGCCTTGGGGGGTAAGATCCAAATCACATCCGTTCACAAAATTTCCTTTCAAGACAATAGCGTCACAGTGTTTGGCGATCCATCAGCAAGCCATTTACATCACGACGATTTGCATCAATATAAAGCCAACAAATTGGTGATCGCGGCAGGGGCTTGGTCAAAGCCACTGGCCGCACAAACTGGTGACACATTACCTATAGATACAGAAAGAGGGTACAACACCACATTATCTGCTGGTTCACTGCAACTGAAAACACACCTTACTTTCAGTAATCACGGCTTTGTCGTCACTAAGATAAAGGACAAGATTCGAGTGGGTGGCGCAGTAGAGTTCGCTGGATTGGAGCTAGCGCCCAATTATCAAAGAGCGCAGTATTTGGTGGATAAAGCCAAACGCTTTTTACCTAAGCTTGGCCATGAACAAGACAAAAGCCAAATACAAGACGAAGACACGGAATCTCAACAATGGATGGGGTTTCGCCCTTCCATGCCAGACAGTTTGCCTGTCATTGATTATGCCAGTCAAACTCAACAGGTCGTTTACGCGTTTGGCCATGGACATCTCGGACTAACACAGTCAGCAGGGACAGCCGAGTTGGTGTGTGAATTAATCCATAACAAGGCCACCAGCATTGATATATCACCTTATTCGGCAAAACGTTTTACGTGAGACCATTGGTGTCGCTTTCCCTTAATAAAGCACATCAAAAAAACACAAAAACAATGGAGACATTATGAGCGAGCAGATTACCTTGAGCTTATCTGAGGTCAAATCGCTAAGTGAGTCCATACTCACTCAACACGGCTTTAATGCGGATCACGCCAACGCCATCACGGAAATCATCTATAGCAACCAGCTCGCTGATTGCCATTCTCATGGTTTGTTTCGCTTGTTTATGTGTACGGAAAGCATTCGCTCTGGCCGAGTGAGCGGCACCGCCCAGCCGATTATTGAAGACGCAGGACCAGCGGTTATAAAGGCCAATGCGCAAGACGGAGTCTCTCTTTTGGCCATGCAAGCCGCCATGCCGAAATTGATTAGCAAAGCCAAACACAATGGCATCGCTGCCTTGGCGATTAATCGCTGTTTCCATTTTTCGGCGTTATGGCCCGAAGTCGAAATCTTGTCGCAAGCAGGGCTGGCAGGCATGGCGATGTTGCCCAGTCATGCTTGGGTGGCACCAGCGGGTGGAACGCGCGGTTTACTCGGCACGAACCCTTTTGCGTTTAGCTGGCCTCGTGATGGCCAAGTGCCTTTCACGTTCGACTTTGCTACCAGCCAATTTGCACGTGGTGAAATAGAACTGTATCGACGGGCTGGAAAGCCATTGCCGGAAGGCGTTGCCATTGATCAAGAGGGTCAACCAACCACAGACGCCGACGCCGCCATGCAGGGGGCCATGTTGACCTTTGGCGGCCATAAAGGGTCGGCCCTATCACTGATGATTGAACTGATGGCAGGCCCTTTGATTGATGATCTGACCAGTAAAGAGAGTATGGCCTTTGCGGAAGACAAACCGGAAGCGCCTTATCATGGGGAAATTATCCTCGCCTTCGATCCAGACTTACTCAGTGGCGGCCAACGGGCAGCCAATCAACAAAGAGCAGAACGTTTGTTTGCCGATGTGATCGACCAAGGCGCGCGTTTGCCTTCACAACGCCGTCAGGCTGCACAACAAAGAAACCTTGCGAGAAACGCCGTTAACATTCCCAAAAGTTTGTACGATGACCTCATCACACTACAGTCTCTTTAATCCCAATGTTTCAGACCACAACAACATTCACCATCTTATTTGAATCAAGAAGATGGTGAATATTAGATAGGTATAGCGGACGGATGATTGTCTTCTGTGATGGTTAGTTATGTGGATCACGGTCGTGCTGAATCCAATCGATAACTTGTAGCTTGGTATTCATCAAATGCGATTCAAGCAGGGCGGTTGCCCCTTCAATATCGCGCTGTCGCGCAAGCGCTAATAAAGCATGATGATCATGACTGGCGTGGTGTTGCTTATCCAATTTGCCTATGTGCATACTGACATAACGATTCGCCTGAAGTGTCACTCGTTCAAGCAAATTCTCAGTTAAATGTCGTCCTGCCGCTTGGTACAGCTTGCCATGATACTCTGCATTCAATGGGCCCCAGTCGGCAATGTTGCCAGCTAGATAGGAATCATCCATTTCCTTAAGAAGGCTTTCACAAGCACTGAAGTCCTCGGCGGTCATATTCGGGATTGCCCGTGCGAACAAATCCACTTCCAATAACAAACGCACATCAAATATTTCAGCGATTTCTTCTAAACTGTGCTTAGTCACCGTGGCGCCACGGTTGTTTTTAAACACCACTAGCCCTTCCGCATCCAATCGCTTTAGCGCTTCTCGAACTGGCATACGAGAAACATCATATTCCTCTGCTAAGAGCTCTTGGCGAATCAAAGCCCCTTCTTCGAGTTCCCCGGAGAGAATACGCTTACGCAAGTCCGTAACAATCACATCCGGTAAACTTTGACGAATAACCGCTCTCTTTGGTGCCAACTTGATTTACCTCTTTGACTGAACACAATCACGCGTCACCACCTCACCAGCTAAACAAACCGCACAGTATGGCAAATGGAAAACCCAGTATAACAAATAGCATGAGCAGGAAGGTATGCATAAGGTTTCTTCCGTCTGTTGAGCATACGTCATGAGAGCGAGCCAATGTTAAAGACGACTTTTCCTACCTGAGCGTTCGCCTTAGGATGTAATATGTTTGAACGCCATCAAACAAAGCATTGATAGCTTTCCATTTTTCCCAGCTTGACCTTTGCCTACTATCGATGGACATAGAGGTACCATTTATTGCTATGGTTCGTTAGGTACTTATTTTCCTCCACAGCTTAGTCTGGAGCTCATTATGAATGTCACACTATCTCAACCAGCTTTATTGAAAAGCCACTCTTATATCGGTGGCGAATGGTTATCAGCCACATCCGGTCAAACGTTTGCAATTACCAACCCTGCCAACGGAGAGCACATTATTGATGTGGCTGACTTAGGCGCAGAAGAAACAACTCTAGCTGTAGAAGCCGCTGAAAAAGCACAAAAACCATGGCAAGCACTGACTGCCAAAGAACGCGCAACGTTATTACGCCGTTGGAATCAATTGATTCTAGAAAACCAAGACGATCTGGCCAAGTTAATGACCCTAGAACAAGGCAAGCCATTCGCTGAAGCCAAAGGTGAAGTGGCTTATGGGGCGTCTTTTATTGATTGGTTCGCTGACGAAGCTCGCCGTTTATACGGTGATGTGATTCCAACCTTTGCCAGCGATCGTCGTGTCTTGACCATCAAACAAGGCATTGGTGTAGTTGCGGCAATCACCCCTTGGAACTTCCCAATTGCGATGATTACCCGTAAAGCAGGTCCTGCCTTAGCAGCGGGCTGTACGATTGTCATCAAACCCTCTGATGAAACGCCATTATGTGCTCTTGCTTTAGCAGAGTTGGCACATCAAGCAGGCATTCCAGCCGGTGTACTAAACGTGGTTGTGGGTAAAAATGCCAAAGACATTGGTGGTGTTCTTACGGCTAATCCAATTGTTCGTAAGTTAAGCTTCACCGGCTCCACGCCTGTTGGCAAATTGTTACTGTCACAGTGCGCACAAACCGTAAAACGTACTTCAATGGAGTTAGGTGGTAATGCACCTTTCATCGTGTTTGACGATGCAGATCTTGACGCTGCCGTTGAAGGCGCAATCAACTCTAAATACCGCAACGCAGGTCAAACCTGTGTGTGTGCAAACCGTATTCTGGTGCAGGAAGGCATTTACGATGCGTTTGCCGAAAAATTGGCACAACGTGTTTCCAGTTTTAAAACGGGAGATGGCTTTGGTGAAGGTGTCAACATCGGCCCACTGATCAACCCAGCCGCCATTTCCAAAGTAGAACAACTGGTTGAAAACGCACTATCAAATGGCGCCAAAGCCTTGATCGGCGGCAGTGTGTCACAAGAGGCTGGCGCTCAATTCTTTGAACCAACCGTTTTAACAGGCGTCACCGAAGAGATGGACATCTTCTCCAATGAGATTTTTGGTCCTGTTGCGCCCTTGTTCAAGTTCAAATCTGAAGAAGAAGCGGTGGCCATGGCAAACAATACCCCATTTGGTTTGGCTTCTTACTTCTATTCCCAAAACTTGGGCCGAATCTGGCGTGTTTCTGAAGCCTTAGAATACGGCATGGTAGGCATCAACGAAGGCCTGATCTCCAGTGAAGTTGCCCCATTTGGTGGTGTGAAAGAGTCTGGCAGTGGTCGCGAGGGTTCTAAGTATGGCATCGATGAGTACGTTGAAACTAAGTACTTGTGCATGGGCGGCTTAGCTTAACCTTCTCTATTTTGTTGGCAGGGTGATAAAGGTCACCCACTTTAGACATTAAGGCAAAGCCAGTGAGGCATTACTGGCTTTCATAACCAAGGTAATACACATGAAAAACGCTGATTTACAAAAACGCAAAGAAGTGGCCATTGCTCGTGGTCAAGGCAACATGGCCCCACTGTACGTTGATCGTGCAGTGAATGCTGAAATTTGGGACGTTGAAGGTAAACGTCACATTGACTTTGGTGCCGGTATTGCTGTGGTCAATACAGGTCACAATCACCCGAAAGTAAAAGCGGCAGTACAAGAACAGCTTGAGCGTTTTACTCATACTTGCGTTATGGTCAGCCCATACGAATCAGCGGTTGCATTGGCAGAGAAGCTGAATGCAGCCGCACCAGGTAACACACCGAAGAAATCAATCTTCGTCACAACTGGTGCTGAAGCCGTAGAAAACTGTGTGAAGATTGCCCGCGCTTATACAGGTCGACCTGGCATCATTGCTTTCAATGGTGGTTTCCATGGCCGTACCAATATGACCATGGGTCTGACAGGCAAAGTGAACCCTTACAAAATTGGTTTTGGCCCATTCCCAAGCGATATTTTCCATGTGCCATACCCAAATGACTACTTAGGTATTACTGAAGAGCAAGCACTTGCTGACCTACAAATGCGCTTCACTTGTGATATTGAACCTTCTCGCGTTGCGGCTATTATCATTGAGCCTGTTCAAGGAGAAGGCGGTTTCTACATGGCGTCAGCCAGCTTCCTACAGAAACTTCGTGCCCTATGTGACGAGCACGGTATTTTGTTGATCCTTGATGAAATCCAAGCCGGTTTTGCTCGTACAGGTACTATGTTCTGCCACGAGCAAGCAGGCATCGAAGCGGACCTTATGACTGCCGCCAAAGGCATCGCGGGCGGATTCCCGATTGCAGCGGTGGTCGGTAAAGCCGACATCATGGACGCACCAATTCCTGGTGGTCTAGGCGGTACCTATGGCGGTTCTCCAGTGGGTTGTGCTGCAGGCCTTGCGGTATTTGATGTGATTGAAGAAGAGAAGCTTTGCGACCGTGCGGTTGAAGTCGGTGCTCACTTCGTTAAACACCTAACAGATATGCAGCAGGAATACCCAAGCATCATTGGTGAAGTGCGTAACGCCGGTGCCATGATTGCGGTTGAATTTGTTCATGATGGCGATGTAAACAAACCTTACCCAGAGCTTGCGAAACAGCTATCGGCAAAAGCCGCTGAAAACGGTTTAGTGCTTCTATCATGTGGTATTCGTGGTAACGTCATTCGTTTCCTACCAGCTTTGACCATCGAAATGGACATCATTGATGAAGGCATGGAAATCTTTAAACGTTGCTTTAAAGAGCTTGTCTAAACACTTCCGTTCAACTTATTGCTGTTAAGAAAGGTACGACACGCTGAAACCAGTGGACTTGTTCAGCCTTTCCTTAATCTAATGAGTAGACCAAGCCACTTCTTCGGAAGTGGCTTTTTTTATGCCTCAAAGCTTCTATAAATGATCATGCTTATCATATGAATCATAAGGAGGTAGACCTAAATCCTTTCTTAGGTACTCGGGTAATTTACGACTCTCTAACTGCACTTCTCGTGATTCTTCACGTCTTTTATTTTTTTCTCTTTTTTCTTTTAACTTATTGTTTAAATTTAATATTTTTTGATTTATCCACAGTAGTAACGCCCACATATTCTCACCTCCTGTTGAATTGTCACTTTATTCTGGTGGTAAAAGCAGGTAAAAACGAATGCTATATTCTTACGGCAAAGATTAGAAAACCTTATGGAATAACGCCTATGAGCCATCGTGTTACACATTTAAAAGCGACCCATTATTTCTCCATCGCTAGCCAGACCATGAGTTATACCAAGGCAGCAGAGCAACTCAATGTGTCACAAGCCGCCGTCAGCCAACAGATTCGATTGTTAGAAGACTATCTTGGTGTGTCATTATTTTATCGGGCAGGTCGCGAGATGCGTCTTACTAGTCAAGGACTTCAACTTGCGGAGCATCTCACTCTGGCGTTTGATCATATAAGTAAGGGATTAGACAGCGTGAAGTTAGAACCTCTTGAAGGTACGCTTCAGGTTTCTGGATTGCAAAGCTTTGTCTCACTATGGCTAATGCCTAAACTATGGCGTTTTTCGGACCTTCAAAATGATATTACCGTAAAACTTTTTTCATCCGATGAACGAAGAGACATTCATGCGGGGAATATTGATATCGGTATTGATGATAATCGTCATATGGCTGGCAAAAGAGAAGATACTGTACAACGAAAGCTAATATCGTCCGATATTATTCCTGTTTGTTCGCCCTCATTAGCAGCAAGAATTGACTTATTCCATCCCACAGACCTACTAAAATGTTGGATGTTACAAGTAGACGACCCATCTTATCAGTGGCGTATTTGGTTTGAGGAGCAAGCGATTTGTCCGATCCGAAGTAAAGACATCCTTTGGGCCGAGGTGAATTCTTGGTATATGGGAATCAACGCAGTCAAAGCTGGCCATGGAATATTTTTGTGCCCGAAATTTATGGTGCAAACAGAATTAGATGAGGGGACTCTCATTCAAGCCTACCCTAAAGCATTAAAAAATAAGATTGAATTTTATACCTATTACGCAAAAAACTCGCCTCGCAAAGCGAGAATTGAAGCCTTTGTAGATTGGTTAAATCAGGAAGTGACAGCCAATATCAAACCCTCTAAAGATCCGATTATGCACAACCCATTACCTTGGCCCTAAAGATACAGTTTTTAAATTCAGTTACTAATAAGGTGCAACAATCCGTTCTTCGACAGTTTGATGAAGGACTTTTAAGAAACAAACATTGAATTCTATTGCTCTTATACCAATTGCTCACCCTAGAAAAAACGCATCCAAGCGTTTGCTAATTAGTTGTTAGATAAACAAAATTAATCTTGATAAAGAATACGGACTATTGCGTACTTTCCTCTTTCAAGACATATTTTTTAAGGGCAAACTCAACGCCTCGAATCTCGGCAAGGCCTTTCATTCTTCCTAATGCTGAATAACCTGGTTTGGCTTGTTTACGTAAATCATCCATGATCTGATGTCCATGATCTGGACGCAATGGAATCGGTTTTTGAATACCCGCTAATCCACGTCTTTTTTCCTCTTCCAACAAGGTCAAAATGATGGCGGAAATATCTGTATTGCCTTCTAAATGTGCTGCTTCATGAAAGCTGCCCCAAGTGTCCTCTCTTTGAGTAGAGCGTAAGTGCGTAAAATAAATTCGCTCTGCAAAGGTGGCCGCCATATCACACAGGTCATTGTCTTCTCGTACGCCATATGACCCTGTACAGAATGTAATGCCATTGGCTGGCGAAGGTATGCGCTTTACCAGCCACTCAATATCCTCTTTTGTGGAAACAATACGAGGCAATCCTAAAATTGGCCGAGGAGGGTCATCAGGATGAACCGCCAGACTGACACCGCAGGCTTCTGCGATGGGAACAATTTGCTCTAAAAAGGAAGCGAAATTTTCTCTTAAAGTTGCCTTATCAATTTTCTCGTAAGCCGCTAATACTTCTCTAAAGTTATCAAGCGTGTAGGCTTCTTCTGCCCCAGGTAAGCCCGCTAAGATAGTATTGATCAGCTTTTTTTCCTGAGTCTCTGTTAAAGCGTCATAATAAGACCTTGCCGCCAACATTTCTGCTTCTGAGTATTCCGACTCACTATTGGCTCTCTTCAAAATGAATACATCAAAAGCCGTAAAGGCAACCTGATCAAACCGCAATGCTTTAGATCCATCCGGTAATGTATAAGTAAGATCTGTTCTGGTCCAATCCAGTACAGGCATGAAGTTATAACAAATGGTGTAAATCCCACATTCGGCTAAATTCTGAATACTTTGAGCATAATTTTTGATGTAATGCTGATATTGACCTGTACGCTGTTTGATATCTTCATGCACAGGGATACTTTCTACGACAGACCAGCTTAATCCAGCTAACTCAATCTTTTCTTTTACGGCTTGAATTGATTCAATCGGCCATACTTCACCATTTGGGATATCGTGTAACGCTGTCACTATGCCGGTTGCTCCGGCCTGACGAATATCTTGTAATGATATGGAATCCTTTACTCCAAACCAACGCCATGTATGTTCCATAAATTATCTCTCAACTCTAGTATTCTGTATAACTGACAACATCATCTGTTGTATTTTAGTACCGGAATGAATTTGATTTATAAGGTCAGCCAAGCGCGTAATCAGTGCTGTATTTTCCTTTAAGCTCGATGGAAATATGTCATCTCGCTTTAAAAAAGATTGTACTAAGTCATGGCTACTTTCCCGATGATTTTGACTCAATTCAAACAGCTCACTTTCTAAAGGATCATTAATACTTTGAGAACCGTAGGCCGCGTGACATACAAACGACATCCAGCCTGCAATACCAAGCTCTATCGCAGTTGAAGGGAGCTTTAGATCACGAAGTTGAAGTAATGTACTTAGCCACCGCTGAGGCAATTTCTGGCTTCCATCCATCGCAATCTGTAAAAGTTGATGATATAGGCTGGTATTTTCAAAGCGTTGTAATAACTGTTCGCTGTAAGCTTCAAGTTCTTCTGAGGAAAAAGAGGATAATGTTGGCGCCACTTCTTGCCGCATGTAAAAATCAAGAAAAGCTCGAATCGACTCATCTTGCATCGCTTCCGATACGGTTTTGAAACCAGCAAGACTACCGAGATAAGCCAATAATGAATGACTGCCATTTAACATGCGTAATTTCATCATTTCATAGTTGGCAACGTCGTCGACCATTTGAACCCCAGCCGTTTCCCAGTCTGGACGACCTAAAGGAAAATCATCCTCTATTACCCATTGACTGAAATGTTCAGTCTTCACCAAAATCGGTTCATTAAGACCCGTATCAGCATAAATCATCTCGATGTCCGCTGGACTAACAGCTGGCACAATACGGTCAACCATAGTGCTAGGGAAAGCCACATTCTTTTCAATCCATTTGGCAAACGCTTCATCTTTTACTTTTGCAAATTCAACCGCCGCTTGTTTGGCTCTAACGCCGTTATGAGGCATGTTGTCACATGACAAAACGGTGAATGCTTCTATGCCTTGGTCTTTTCGTTGCTTTAGGGCTTGCACTATAAAACCAAGCGCGGTTTTAGGCTGATTTACTGGATTAAGATCGTGTCGAATATCTGGATTATCAATCAGCAGCCGTCCTGATACCGGCTCGAGATAATATCCTTTCTCGGTCACGGTTAAGGTTACAATTTTAGTCGTCGACGCAGTCAGGTATTTTAAAAGTGCCTTTCTACCATCTTCCGTGCCTGTAAAAATGGCTTCTTTGATAGCACGTATCTCTCGAACCTTTGCTGTCTCTTTATCACTATACTCTACTACGTGATATCTAAGGCCCGCTGCATTTAGTTGGTCAACTAACCTATAGTTTGAACGAATATTGGCACTGACTATTGACCAATCACCGCCCTGTTCAGAAAGCACTTTTTCGAGATAAACGGCTTGATGGGCACGATGAAATGCACCTAAACCTATATGGACTATCCCAACATCATGCTGATCAGGTAACACTCGACTATGTATTGTTTGAAAATTTATCATCACCAAGTTCCTAACCTAGAAAAGAAGGGAGCCACAAAGAAATAGAAGGGATATAAGCCACTAAAAGAAGTACGATTAGGTTACAGATTAAGAAAGGCCATATTGCTCTTACAATAGCCGTCATTGGCAATTCACTGATGCCAGCGGCAACAAACAAACAGACTCCAACAGGAGGGGTTGTTAAGCCTATAATCAAGTTAAGTACAGCCATTACGCCAAAATGCAGCGGGTCCATGCCAATTCCTTCTGCAACTTTTAATAAAGTGGGAAAAAGAATAATCAAAGCGGCAATGGTTTCCATAAAACCACCGACAACCAATAACACAATGTTAATGATTAAAATAACTATGATTGGGTTTTCACTAATATGAAAAATGGCACTTGCAAGCATTTGGGGGATTTGTTCACTTGTCAAAATCCAGCCAAATAAGTTTGCCATACCAACTAGAAGCAAAAGACTTGTTGAACTTAATACAGTATCAACCAATAATTGAGGAAGATTCTTCCACGTCAGCCCTTTATAAACGAACATTCCAACGACAAAAGCATATAAGCTTGCCATGATTGAAGCTTCCGTCGGCGTAAACATCCCTCCGATGATTCCGTACAAAATAATAAAGGTCATTAATAACGCCCAAAAAGCGCCTTTTCCAACCGTTAAAATTTCTCGTACTGTGGCTCTTTTCTCTCTCGGGTATTGTCGCTTTACAGCAATAATATAGGCCGTTACCATCATCGCCAATCCCAGCATAAAACCAGGAATGACACCGGCTAAAAACATTTTTCCAACAGAGATGCCACTCAAGGATCCAACAATAATCATAGGAACACTTGGGGGAATTATTGGTCCTATTGTTGATGATGCCGCCGTCACAGCGGCGGCAAAAGGCTTGTCATAACCGCTCTTCGCCATCCCAGGAATCATCACGGCACCAATACTGGCCGTATCCGCCACAGCCGTTCCAGAAATACCACCGAAGATCATTGAACCGCCCACATTCGCAAGACCTAGTCCACCGCGAATATGGCCTAATAAAGCATTACTAAACCGAATAATATAATCTGTAATATTACCGACATTCATCAAATTTCCAGCCAAAATAAAGCCCGGAATACATAGTAAAACAAACGAGTCCATCCCAGCGTATAACCGCTGTGGCACTATGGTTAAAGGAATACCGGCTAATGTAAGGTAAGTCAGAGAGGCAACACCTAAACAAAATACAATTGGCACACCAATCAATAGCAGTAAGAAAAAAACCGCAAACAACAAAATAACTTCCATTAAGAGATTACTCCTTGATCATCACGCTCAAGCAATATGAGCAACACGCTGGTAACGCTATATAAGGCCGTTAACATAAAGAAAAAACTAACTGACAAAAACGCCCAATACATTGGTACTTCCAAAGCCGGAGATGTTTGCCATCGACCTATTTCTGCGTACTTAATTGCATACGGAAATATATAGACAGCGAAGCCACCTGCGAGCAGATGACAAAATACCTGATACGCCTTATACCAAAATCTATTTAAAGAAGATTGAAATAGCTCCAAACGAACATGTCGATTCTGGCGAATGACTAAGCCTGATCCCATGACAATTAAATAAATGAATAAATAACGAGATAATTCTTCTGTCCAGATAGGAGAACTTGGTAATAAGAAACGAGAAAAAACTTGAATTAAAACAACCACTATAATGGCTAACAATGCTGATACCGCTAATACAGAGAAAAGCCAATCCACAACGTTCAGCGTCCGCTGTATGGCTATTTTGAATCGCTCAAGGCTCCTAAGGCGACTCATTTGACATGAGTTACTCATCACAGGCACTCCAAAGTGACCTATTTTCACTAGATTGATCTAGCAAAAATAGGTGTCTTCATTAGATAGAAAAACTTGATACCACTAGATTTTTTTATAGAGCTCTAGCTGCTCCGATGAGAGTGCCTCTTGAACCGCTTTTTGCGCTGCTGATTTAAAGGCTTTTAAATCAGGTTCAACAAACTCCATACCTCGGTCTTCTAATATTGTTCTTAGTTTTGCTTCATCTGATGCGAACATATTGTGTTCAAACGTTTGCATTTGTTGGCCAGCGTCCAAGACAATGGCTCGAAGATCGGCAGGCATACTGTTCAACTTGCTTTGACCAATAACCACATAAATCCAACTGCGCACGTGACCCGTCAAATTCACGTATTTCTGAACTTCGTAGAAACTAGCACTATTAATTAGGCTCAATGGGTTTTCTTGTCCATCAATCGTACTTTGTTGTAGCGCGGTAAACACTTCACTGAATGCCATTGGAATAGGCTTAGCACCTAGCGCCTGCCATGTTTTTACAAACAAAGGAACATTTGGGACTCGTAGTTTAAGACCATCTAAGTCGCTTGGAGTCAAAATTTTACGATTCGACGTAAGATGTCTTGATCCGCGCTCAAACCAAGCAATTGGTTTCAAGCCTGTTCGTTTGGTGATTTGATCACTAATTTCCTTGCCAACTTCGCCGTTGACCGCTTTTTTAAGCTGTTCAGAACTAGTAAACGCATAGGGTACCGCCATCAATGCCGCTTTAGGTGCCCAGTTCTGTAAAGACTCACCCGTGATTGTCATATCGGCCGTGCCGAGTTGGATACTGTTTATGACATCCATTTCTTTACCCAGCTGCTCATTTGGATAAAGCTTAACTTCAATGCGACCATCAGAATTGGTTTCCGCTACACTCTTAAATTTCAGCGCGGCCTTATGCCAGATATTATCTTCATTTGCGGGGTATCCAAATTTTAAGGTGACATCCGCCGCGTAGGACATACTAGCCATTAGCATGGATGACAGAACAGCGACTTTCATTATTGGTTTTATCATGGGAAGCTCCATTGTTATTATTAGATTTTATTGGGGTTGGTAACTACTTACTCATTTCCACTAGCACTTTGCGAGTAAGTTCAGGGTGGTTTTCCATTAGCTGTATACCATCGCTGATTTCATTCAAAGCAATTCTGTGGCTAATCAAAGCCAAAGGATCAAGTCGACCAGATGCGATCATATCCAACACTTGAGGAAAGCGTCGATTGTTAAGGCGTGACCCCACAATCGTGAGTTCTTTCTTGATTACTTCAATTTGAGCCATGTCACTTGGGATTGAATTAAAGCCGAGTAATCCAACACGACCGGCAGGGCAAGCAATACGAAGAATTTCAGGTAATAGGGCAGGGAGACACGCCGCATCGGCAATCAAGGGTATACCTTCTCCATTAGTCCAATGATGAATACACTCTTCAACATTATCCACACGACTGTTTATTACGTCCGTTGCACCAAGTAACTTGGCTGTTTCTAAGCGCTCATCAACGATATCCGTGACTATCACCTGCTCAATTCCCATCGCTCTCGCAACTTGAACAATGGTTAAACCAATGACACCAGCACCGTATACCAAAAGAGTGTCACCTGGTAGCGGTTCCATACGAGTTAACACATTGGTTGCAATAGAATAGGGTTCGACTAATGCCGCTTGTTCAAGAGAAACATTATCCGGTAGAGCAAGCACATTACTTGCTGGTGCACTCGTAAACTCACCAAACCCGCCATTACGGTGAACTCCAAACACCTGCAAATGAGCACAAACATTCACTCTTCCAACTCGACATGCGTAACACTTCCCACAACTAATGACAGGATCGACACAAACGGGGTCTCCCACCGCAACATGCTCAACACCTTCACCAATTGCCGCCACAACACCAGAGAACTCATGTCCTGTAATTCGCGGAAACTCCACAAATGGATTTTGGCCGTGAATAATATGTAAATCCGAACCACAAATTCCAGCAAAAGCGGTTCTAATTAATACCTCGCCAGTCGCCGCAACAGGCACTTGGGTATCAATGAGAGCATAATCATTTACATTACTTACTTGGAACGCTTTCATCTTTTATCACCAATTCCACAAAGTGCCATCTTCCAGACGATTTACAGGAAGATAGGCTGGTTTATAAGGGTATTTTTTGGCCAGTTTTTCATCTATATCCACACCATGGCCAGGCGCTTCTCCCGCGGTAAAATAACCATCTGAAAATTGATAAGCATGCGGGAAAACGAGGTCGGTTTCTTCGGTATGAGGCATGTGTTCCTGGATACCAAAATTCGGTACCCAAGTATCAAAATGCAAAGCCGCCCCCATACAGACTGGAGACAAATCCGTTGCGCCATGAAATCCCGTTTTAACATGATACAGTGCTGCAAAATCAGCAATACGACGTACATTCGTAATGCCACCAGCATGTGAAATAGGTGAACGAATATAGTCTATTAATTGTTTTTGAATCAGTTCTTGGCAGTCATGTAAGCTATTAAATACCTCACCAATTGCAAGGGGTGTAGTAGTATGTTGACGGATTAGCTCAAAAGCCGCTTGATTCTCCCCTGGAGTACAATCTTCAAGCCAAAATAAATGAAATGGCTCAACCTCTTTACCAAGTCGAGCAGCTTGAATGGGGGTTAAACGGTGATGAACATCATGCAAGATATGCAACTCTTCACCAAATTCAGCACGAACAGCAGCAAACAATTTTGGTACATAAGTTAAATATTTTTCTGTTGACCAAGCATGTTCAGCTGGTAAAGAAGAATCTGCAGGCTCATACGGTTTGCCAACCTCTTTGGATACACCATAAGTTGTTGGAATTCCGGGGATGCCACATTGTACTCGAACGGCTTTATAGCCTAGCTCAACATGTTTTCGAACTTCTTCTAGACAAGACTCAATGTCTAAGCCCGTTGCATGGCTATACACCATCACTTTTTCTCGGCTTTTGCCACCTAACAGTTGGTAGAGCGGCATTCCAGCTAATTTAGCTTTAATATCCCATAAGGCCACATCCACAGCCGCTATCGCAGTCATCCCTACAGGTCCGCGTCGCCAATAAGCGCCACGATACAAATACTGCCAAATGTCTTCTATTTTTTGCGGGTCTTTACCAATAAGGGTAGGAATAACATGTTCTTCGAGGTACGCAACCACAGATTTTTCTCGTCCATTTAAAGTAGCGTCTCCGATACCATAAACACCTTCATCTGTTTCAATTTTAAGCGTAACTAAATTGCGTCCTGGACAGGTCACAATGACTTTTGCTGATCGAATTTTCATAAAATCAGTTACCTAATTATTATTTTTGGTATACCAAATATGTATAATTGAGCCAAAGTATCCCATTAAGCAAATGAAAACAAGCCTTAAATATCAATTTGGCATACCAAAAAGCAATTTAATCGATAACACCTGATTAAAATGTCGACTTTATGCATCATTTAAGTAAAAATGGCATACCAGATAAATCAAGAGATTAATCACTAAGATTCGCAAGTATGGCTGAACGACTTTATAGAGAAATTGGCGAAAGCATTAAGCAAGAAATATCAAAATCCAATCTGAAAGTTGGAGATAAGCTGCCGACTGAACGAGTTTATGCAGAACTGTTTGGAGTTAGTCGAACTCTCGTTCGAGAAGCTTTTATCATGCTAGAGATTGAAGAGTTAATTGAGGTGAAAAAAGGCTCAGGAAGCTATCTGAAAAATAATCTATCCCTTCAATCCAGTAAAAAAGTCTCCGACGTTGGTCCTTTTGAACTTTTACAAGCTAGACAAGAGCTTGAGAGCTCGATTTCATCTTGTGCGGCAAAAGTCATAACGAAGCAAGACTTACAACGCTTACAAGACATTATTGAAATTGAGAGTGCAGAACTAGAATCTGTCGACAAAGCCAACAGTGCGGATAGAGATTTTCATTTGTTAATTGCTCAATCCACTCAAAATACAGTATTGCTCGATGTGGCAACCCGATTATGGGATATGAGAGATGGTAATCCTATGTGGAAAAAGCTGCACTCTAGGATTCAAGACACCTCTTATCACGATCAGTGGTTAGAAGATCATAAAAAAGTTTTGCTTCAATTAAGAAAGCGCAATGCAGAAGGCGCTAGACAAGCGATGTGGCAGCATCTAGAGAATGTAAAACAAACTCTTTTTATTTTATCTGATACCGATGCCCCGGATTTTGATGGCTATCTCTTTGCTCAAAGAACGTCCTAACGACTACCACGACAAATTAATAAGGTGCAACAATCAGTTCTTCGACAGTTTGATGAAGGACTTTTAAGAACAAATCACGTGGCTTATTCGGCTGACTGGTACGTTTACAAATGACGGCGACACCAAGGGTGTAGGAACGCGTTTTTGGTGCTACCGCAACAATATCGCCTTTATCCAAATAAGATTGCGCATATTGCTCTGGCAAAAATCCAATGTATTGGCCGGACAGTATCAACGCCAATCGGCTGTCATAGAAATAGGAAATGGCCGTCAGATTCATATTGGATATCTGTTCGCTCACCGCTTCATGGGGCTTTAATCCTGCGTGTGTAGCCGGATAAATATCAATTTGTTGTTCCTGTTCAGGTTCGTCAAAGCTCGCCAAAGGATGATTTTTTCCACAGTATAAGTAGCAATCATCACTGTAGAGGTGAACGTAATCCAAACCATCCAATTTGCGGTGGTAAGGTATAAAGCCGATGTCCGCTTCGTCGTTTAATATCATGCGCTCTATGTTCGACATGGACGCCACATTCGTGGTGATTGACACTTCTGGCGCCTCACTGACAAAGCGTTGTATCAGTTCCGGAAAATGACTGCGAGGGTCTAAACTCACTTTGTCTGATAAAGCGAGTCTTAACTTGCCTGTCAGGCTGGCGTTGAGATTGTTTACTGTGGTCCTAAAGGCATCCAGAGACTCCAGTAGTTTTTCCGTCATCTCATAAATAATAATGCCTTCTTCGGTCAGTGAAAAACCACCACGTCCCCGCTTACACAGGACTAAATTTAAACGAGCTTCCAGGTTTGAGATATGTAAACTAATGGTCGAGCGACCAATGTTTAATGAGGTTTCTGCCGCTGAGAAGCCGCCACAGTCCACTACCGTCTTGAATACTTTAAGTTGTTTGATTTCATAATCACCAACTTGTCCTAGTGAATAGTTTTGTGCGTTCATCTCTGCCTCGTTCGCCTTCGTGATTCATTATTATGGGTCAATTATCCTTCTTCTGACCCTGACATGTTAGATACTGACATCCCTTATCCCTTGCTATTTTAACAACTAAGTTCGTTGATCCTCTAACTTTACATTGATTGATCCGGCTTTCATCAGACTTAGGGCTTGATTAAGGTAATACAGGTCAAACGCGCTCATGATCACAACGATCTGATTACTGGCTAAGTAAAGTGTTTGCTCGGTTATACCTTAGAAATGGACTTTTGCCTATCGCATCTTTCATTTCGATCTTCCAGACTATTTATTTTTGGCCTGTCTATCTATTTTAGGTAGTCGGGCTTTTTTTTAATTTTACAAATAGCCTATTTGAAAAAGCGATTCTAGGGAGCTTAATATGTCGATCGCGTTGTCCGTACGTCAAAAACTCATCGCCATAGTGATCATGGTATCTATCGGTTACGGTGGCTTTGGGGCCTATGCCATTTATAACTTGTCGAAAATGTCGAGCGCTGCAGACGACGCCAGTCAATTAAGCACACTAACCACCCAAGTAAAGAACATCGAAGTGTCGCTATTGAAATTTGAACGCGCCATGTCGGAAGTCACACCGAATAGCCTAGCTCAAGTTCGAAAAAGCCTAACCAGTATTCAGCAGCATAGCGCAGCGGGCTTTGATATCGAAGCGAATCTCGTTGGAGAGCTTGGTACCCAGTATCTTAATCAAAGCCAAGCCATTCTACCGAACTATATTGCCTCCCTGAGCCAACAACTAGATTATTTAGAAGCCTTAGGGTTGGATGATAAAACCGGAGCCTTGAGAGAGCTTAATCAAGCAGCCCATTCTTTAGAAGAACAATTCAGCACACTAGCAAGTTTTGCCGCCAGCTTTAAAGAAGTTCGTAATCAAGAAAAAAACTTCCTCGCTTATCGCGATGAAAGTCACAAAGCCACTTTATTTAATGCCATTAGCCAACTTAAAAACAACGTCAATAATATTGGCTTTGGCGATGTCTTTAACCCTTTTATTCAAACTTATGAAGACGCGCTAGCACCTGTTATCAAACGCGCAATGGCCATTGAGTCTCAACAACTGAAACTGGCTAAGCTGAGTCGTGACTTTACTCAGTCAATGGATCAAAATACAGACTATTTGCAAGGCACGTTACTATCACAAGCTCAACAACGTTCCCAAAAAACCGCACAGCAAGCGCGTAATTCTTTAATCATCGCTTGCTTGCTACTCGCAGCTTGTATCGGCTTTATTTTAATCAGCGTCATGCGCTCCTTAAATCAAAATCTGTCTTCTGTATTAAGCATGTTGACACAAGTCGCTCGCGGCAAACTAACCTCGCAAAGCTTTCACGCAAATACCAATAAGCCAGATGAATTCCAGCAGCTTTCTATTGCCTCTTATCAAATGTCAAATGAGTTGCATCAATTGGTTGCTCATCTACAGTCCAGCAATCAACATCTTATCGTTACCGCTGATGAGTTAGATGCAGGCATTCAAACCATCGTTACCGGCAGTCAACGCATTCGAGATCGTAGCCATACCTTAGCCGCGTCGACAGAAGAGATTTCTGCCACAGCAGATACCGTCCGCAATATGACACATGCCGTCGAAAGTGGGGCTCAGCTGGCATATGAGTCCGCCAGCCGTGGTGCTAAGACGATGGAGCAAGCCATGGCCAGTATTGGCGATGTAGCAGACTCCATTCAGCAAACGAATAATCGAGTCGATCGATTGGGCACCTTATCAAAAGAAATCGATGTGGTGATAGAACTGATCGTCGGGGTTGCTGAACAAACCAGTCTGTTAGCCCTTAATGCCGCCATTGAAGCCGCCAGAGCTGGTGAGGCTGGTCGTGGGTTTGCGGTGGTTGCAGATGAAGTCAAAGCACTGTCAGAACAAACGGTTAAAGCCTCAGGAGACATCACCAGCAAGGTGGAAAACATTCAGCGAGAGACGCAAGCCGTTATTGATGCCATGGTTCACAGCTTAACCAAAGTCGAGCAGAGTAAAGATCAAGGAGAGAATGCTGTCACCACAGTCCATCAGATTGAGATGAACACCTTGGACGCCATGAAGAACAGTCAAGAAATCAGCCAAGCAATTCAGGAAGTGGCCTTAACCACCACTCAAATGGCACAAGACATGGATATCATCGCCCAAGAGATCAAAGAAAATCATCATGCCACTGAATCCATTCGATCTGCCAACGATAATATTCACCAACAAACAAAACAATTGGCCAAACAAATTCAAGGTTTTGAGTTGTCATAATGGCCTTGAATGATCAATTTTCTGAAGCAGGCCTTCAGTCATGAACCATTTTAGGGCAAACATAGCTCGAATCAGGCCACTGACTATTATTGTTGAAATTCACAAAAAATATGCAGTTATTTCAATGCGATAGAATAGATTTACTCATGTTATTATTGATTTAAAGTTAACCCACATTTGCACCAAAACGAACCATAAAGCACCTATACAGTGCAGGTTTTTATATAGTTAACTGATTTTTAAGGCTTTTTGATTTTTCAATTGTTTGGTGATGGCAAAACTTTAGATGGGTTTTGTATGCTTTAACGCCAGTTGGCTTTTTGAAAGTATCCAATGCAAGTTGTCACAACATTTGGTTGGTGACCTTTTTCTGCAAACTTTGTTTATGAGGTAGTTCATGTTAAAGACGTTTCAAAAAGCAAAAAAACGTTTGGTTGCAAGTTCGTTAGCTATGGCACTTGGCTTAGGAGCAATGGCTTCTACTGCAGCCCAGGCTGCTGATCACAACTGGCGTTTCGCTAATCTATACAGTCGCGGTAGTGCATTCGGTGAAGTATACGAAAGCTTGGCGAAAAACATTGAAACTATGTCTAACGGCCGTATCAAGGTTCAAGTTCTTTATTCTGGTGAAGGTGTTGGTACAACAGGTATCCTAGGTGCCGTAAAGTCTGGCCTAATCACAATGGGCGCGCCTTTCCAATCTATGCACGCCGGTGAGCTACCAGCAGGTATTGTTGAAATCGGTCTTCCTGGCGGCACTGATGACGCCACTGAATTAACCACACTTTTCCAAGAGAAAGGTTGGGCACCTATCCTAAAAGAAGCGTATGGCTCTCAAGGTCTAGTTTGGCTTGATCCATACATTCAGCCTGCGGTTTACGTTTTAACGAAAAAACCAATCAAATCAATTGAAGACTTCAAAGGTTTGAAAATCCGTGCACCTGGTGCTTACGGCAAGTTCCTACGTAATCTAGGTGCTTCGCCAGTATCACTAGCTTGGGGTGAGATCTACACTTCTTTGTCCACAGGTGTTATCGATGGTTCTATCGGTTCTAACATGATTGATCACCGCGATGGTAATCACGTTGAAGTGGCTAAATACATGTACCCACTTCCTCTAGCTGGTGCTCAAGTGTTACCTATTATTGTTAACCGCAATGCTTGGAGCAAGTTGTCTCCAGATCTACAAGCAATTGTTTCAGCAGCAACAACTGTACACGCTCGTGAGCAATTGACTAAGTCTAAATTGTGGGAATCTCAAGCCGTGGCAGAGATGGAAGCAAAAGGTCTACAGTGGAGCCCTGCACCAAGTGATGCTGACAAAGCAGCTTGGCAATCTGCAGGTGCTGGCTTATGGGACGAATACGCTAAATCTGATAAATACAGCGCTGAGTTAATTGAAGTACTTCGTAAAGAAGCGAACTAATACAGCCTTTCTATCAATGGATTGATACAATACACAAAGGAGACTCACTTGGTTGTGTCTCCTTTGTTTTTTGGTAAATGTTTTCGTAATTTCGCACAACCTTCCCATCCTTTTAAGGTATTACACAATGATAGAGACAGCGATCAGGCGCTATTGCCTTACCATTCATGCGCTGGTGGCCTTTGTCGGCAAATCCATATCTTATTTGATGCCTGTGCTGGCTTTTGTCGTCGCCTTTGAGGTTTTCTCGCGCTACTTCTTAAATCAGCCAACAATCTGGGCATACGACTTATCCCTGTTTATTTTTGGTTACATTGCCGCTTTAGGTGGTGCTTACGCGCAACAGCAGCGAGCTCACATCAACGTCGATATTCTTTATAACAAAGTGTCGCCCCGTATGCGCAGTTTGTTCAATATTATTTCTTTCTGCCTCGCCATCTTCTTTGTCGCCATCATTTGCAAAATGAGCATAGGTAAATTCGAAGAAGCCCTAGAGTTCAATTATCGTCGCCAGAGTGAATGGGCACCTCATATGCACCATTACTGGGTAATGATGGCGGTAGCTAGCTTTATGCTCGGTCTTCAGCTCAGCAGCGACTTATTAGAAGAAGGCTTTCACTTATTAACAGGTAAACAATTGCTTCCTGATTCCGTTCGAAATATAGAGGAAACGCCACATGATTAGCATCGAACTTCTTACCGGCGTTTTGCTACTTTGTATTCTAGTAACCTTCGCGTTGGGTGCACCTGTGGGGTTAGGTCTGGGTGGAATCGCCATGGCCGTGGGTTACATTACTTGGGGTGACGGTCTGTTTAATGTCATTCCAACCACGTTAGAAGCCACACATTTCAGTTTTATTCTATTGGCCATTCCCTTGTACATCTACATGGGACAATTGCTGACTCGTTCCGGCATTGGCGACGCCATGTTCAACGCAAGCCAAATGTTAATAGGCCGAGTACGCGGCTCATTAGCCATCAGCGTGATCATAGTGTGTTCTATGATAGGTGCCATGGTTGGCATCATAGGTGCCGGCATCATGACATCCGGCAGTATTGCATTACGACCTATGTTAGAACGTGGTTACAACAAGCGTTTGGCATTGGGCGTGATCATGGCAGGTGGCGGCCTTGGGATCTTGATTCCCCCTAGCATTCCGATGATTATGTTTGCATCAGCAACACAAAACTCAGTAGGGCGCATGTTCATAGCCGCATTAGTGCCAGCCTTAATTACCATTGTTTTGCTTATCACCTATGTAGTGATTGCTTGTAAGCTGGATCACAGCAAAGCCCCTTTAGACAAAGTTCCAGACGTAGCACCCACCTTGAAAGAGAAATGGTTTACGGCTCGTGATGGTTTATTGTCTTTGCTACTGATTGTGGCCGTATTAGGCAGTATTATCATGGGGGTTGCGACCCCGACAGAGTCAGGGGCAATTGGCGTTGTGGGTGCTATTTGTTTGGCGGTGCTCTTTAAGCGCTTCAAACCTCGTATGGTTCGTAATGCTGGTATGCAAGCAGCCTTGTTGGTCAGTGTCGCTATGTGGATCATTTTCGGTGCCACGGTTTTCAGTAACTTCCATCTGTTGATGGGCGTACAGAACATGGTCGCCAGCTTCACACAAGATCTCGGCTTGTCGCCGATGATGGTCATCATCATGTTCCAGCTGATCATGCTGTTGCTTGGCTTCATTATTGACGAGTTCATCATTGTCTTGATGTGTGCGCCTATCTTCACACCGATTGCAGTGTCATTAGGTTTTGATCCGATTTGGTTTGGTATCTTGATGATTCTCAACATTGAGATAGCGGTACAAACCCCACCTTATGGTTTTGCCTTATTCTACTTGAAGGGTATCGCCCCTCCAGGTATTACCATGTTGGACATTTATAAGTCAGTAACACCATTTGTTTTAATCAAACTACTGGTGCTGATCATTTGTATGTGTTTCCCAGACATGGTGATGTGGTTGCCAAACAAAATTATGGGGTAGGGACACCACCCAATATATTGATTGCACGAACAAAAAGCGGCTCTGTTTTCACACAGGGCCGCTTTTTTATCTAGACTAGTTTTCTCTTTCAATACGCTATGCAGTTAATAAGCCGTTGTTAATGAGCAAAGCGCTTTAAAATAATCGCGGCATTCACTCCACCAAAACCGAAACTGTCAGACAAGACATAGTCGACTTGTTTTTCACGTGAAACCAATGGCACCAAATCCATATCCGCTATGCTGTCTTCAGGATGATTCAAGTTCAATGTTGCAGGTAACTTACCGGAGAGAATACTTTGCGCACTGAAAATCGCTTCCACACCACCTGCCGCCCCAAGTAAGTGACCAATCGAAGATTTAGTAGAAGAGACCGCCACTTGGCTCACAGAATCGCCAAAAATACTTTTTAAAGCATTAATCTCACCTCGATCACCCACAGGAGTCGATGTTGCATGCGCATTCACATAACCAATTTGATCTGCGCTGATACCAGCCATGCTCAAAGCAGCGGATATCGCACGAGCGGCACCTTCACCACTTTCCGGTCCAGAAGTTAAATGATAAGCATCGGCACTGGTTCCATAACCAACCACTTCGACTAAAGGGCTCGCGCCTCTTGATAAGGCATGCTCTAACGTCTCCATTACGATCAAACCCGCACCTTCCCCCATGACAAAGCCATCACGTTCCGCATCAAAGGGTTTTGACGCTTGCTCTGGCTTATCGTTATTGGTTGATAGAGCTTTCAGAGCCCCAAAGCCTGCCAATGATAAAGTATCAATACAGGCCTCAGTGCCACCAGCTAACGCGACCTTAGCTTCACCGGAACGGAGCAAACGCATGGCATCACCTATGGCCTGAGCACCAGCGGCGCAAGCGGTAACAGGTGTACCGATGGGACCTTTGAAGCCATATTTTAGCGATACGTTACCCGCCGCTAAGTTGGCCAAAAAGGCCGGTACTGTGAAAGCAGACACTCGTTTTGGACCTGACTCCTGAAGCGTTGTATGAGCTTTGGTAATGGTAGGAAAGCCCCCAATACCCGTACCAATTACTGTGGCTGTCGCTTGTTTGTCTAACTCAGTCTCAGGTAACCAATTCGCTTGCTTTAACGCCTCATCTGCAGCGGCTAAAGCAAAAAGCGTAAACAGATCTACTCTTTTTCTTTCTTTTGGTGACAGATAGTTGGATTCATCCAAACCATTATCTTGATCTGTAATACTAGGTACTTGGCCAGCGATCTTAGTCGCTAAACTCGCTGAGATGGATTCTGGTAACGGGCGAATACCAGATTCACCTGCAATCAGCTTTGCCCATACGGATTCAACGCCAACGCCTAGCGGAGACACCAACCCCATTCCAGTAATAACAATTCGATCTTGTGAAGACATGAGAAAACCCTCTGCATCTCTAATAAGTGGCTTTGCAGTTTTGATCGATTTTTTTGTTTTCTGCAAAATGACCTTACCCATGCTAGAGTGAGAGTTAATATGATCAAGATAATATTTTGATCACCGCAAGAATTTGTTCACCATAAGAAATAGAATGCAAGATGGCTAAATCTAAATAAGGAGGAGACGAGATGCCTTATACACAGCAACACAAGGAGCAAACTCGCCAACGCATCTTAGTGGCTGCGGCAAAGTTGTTTTGCTCCAGAGGATTTGACCGTGTCACGCTAACGCAAATCATGCAGAAAGCAAACATGACCCACGGTGCTTTCTACGCGCACTTCTCAGGTAAAAGCAGCCTTTACGAAGCGGCTATGCAATTTGCAGTTTCTCATGCTTTTTGGGCACGAGACGACAAACGAACAGAAGGCAAAGAAACTCATCTTAAAGCGCTAGTAACGCGCTATTTAAGTTGGAGTAAGACTGACCAGGATCATCCTTCTCCTTTAGAATTTCTCGTCACAGACGCGGCCCACAAAGAAGAAAAAGTAAGGCAAGCCTACCAAGCTTGTTTTGATACCTTGGTTGAACGCCTAGCAACTATTTTAAAGAAAAGAGGTAACCCTGAGCCGGAAGCCTTAGCTGAGGAGACTGTGGTGTCATTAGTTGGAACCGTCTCCATTGCACGCTCCATCAGTCAACCATTACAAAATGACTTCCTAAAACGCGCCCATGAACGCATTGTGTCTAGATTAAAAATGGCTTAGGTATAATTTTATTAGCGATAAAGCAGCCAAGTTTTAGAAATAACACACTAGATCAATAAGATAAAAAGCCATGTGTTTCACGTGAAACACATGGCTTTTTAATGATAACGATACGAAATAAGTCTGCGTTACATGAACAAACAATAGACAGATAGAATAACAGTCCACTAAAAAACGACATTCATTAGTCTATCTCACTGTCTTTGTTTTCATACCAACGCATAATGTGTGGCGCAATTTCATTACCAGAGACAAAGAAATGACCATTTAATAAGGTCTCTCTTTGATTGTATCGAAATGGCTTTCCTTCTGGTGTGACCAGCATACCACCCGCAGCCTCGATAATGGCTTGTTGGGCCGCCGTATCCCATTCACTGGTTGGACCACGTCGTAAATGCAAATCGGCAATGCCTTCGGCAATACGACAACCCTTAATGGAACTGCCTTTTGGCAACTCTCTTACTTGCTCATAGTTAGCCTTTAAGGTGTCTTTTAAATCGATAGGCAGGGCAGGGCCATGGCTGCGACTGGTCATGACAATAATAGGCTCTCTTGGCACTCTGACATTGATAGATTCATACGTGGCTTCATGCTCAACGTCGTCGTGCCATTTTATCGCTCCGACAGGCAAATCTTGCCAAGCCTCCGTGACACCAAAATAGCCTTCCAGTGTCGTGGGCAAATACACCATGCCCACAATTGGTCTGCCGTCTTGAACTAATGCAATGTTGATACTGAACTCACCATTTCGCTTAATGAATTCTTTGGTGCCATCTAAAGGGTCAACGATCCAAAGAGACGGCCAGTGCACACGCTCTTCAAATTTCACCGTACCTTCTTCTGATAAGACAGGTATGTCCGGTGTAAGTGCTTGCAAACCTGATAAAATAATACGGTGTGCCGCCAAGTCAGCCGCCGTAACAGGACTGTCATCAGACTTCTGCTGAATCCCCAAATCGGCACTTTGATAAATTTCCATGATCGCTGTGGCTGCATCGTGTATTATTTTTTGTAGCGCTTGAAAAACGGGGTGTTGATTAACGTCCTGCATAACAGCCTCAATATGACAACAAAATGGGTCAATGTATTCCTTATGAGTAAAACAGAAAAACAGTCAGAACTACAAGCTGTTCGTTTAGATAAGTGGCTTTGGGCGGCACGATTCTTCAAAACTCGCTCGCTCAGCAAAGACGCCATTGACGGTGGCAAGATTACTTACAACGGTAGTAAAGGCAAAGCCAGTCGCAATGTCGAAGTAGGCGCTTTGATTGGTATTCGGATTGGCTGGGACGAAAAGATAGTTGAGATCAAAAGCATTAGTGGCCAAAGAAGAGGGGCTCCAGAAGCTAGACTGCTTTATGAAGAAACCCCTGAATCCATTGAAAAACGCGAAAAGAGAGCATTGGAACACAAGTCTTTTGGTGGGCGTATCATGGCAGATCATAAGCCGAATAAGAAAGAGCGTCGTGACATCAAACAGTTAAAAAAAGACATATTTGGCAACTTGGATTAAAGGACTTACTCTACCTCTCTCTAGCTAGGCAGCATTTCTTAAAGAAGAAGCTTCAGGACAATGCCTCTTCGCCAGTTCCAGTCTTAACCAGCTTGAGAGCGGTTTAATCAAACACGAAAATAGCGACCATCTTTATTCTCTAAGCAAGCACTCAACTCCAACTCTATGAGTGCTTGCATTAGCTCACTTGCATTCAGCTTACTCGCACGAACCAGTTCATCAAAATCCACGGACCTTGCTTGTTCATCGACATAGTTAATAATCTGTTTCGCACTTGATGACAGTGATTCTGGCGCTTGCTTAGCCTTGAATTCTTTGTCTTTGCCAAAGAGAGTAATCTGGCTAACATAAGCATCGGAGATGGTAGGGGACCTTTCAATTGCATCTTTTTTACCAGACTCATCATGCGCCTTGACGTTATTCATAGACAGACATTCAGCAGGGCATTCATCAAGAATGTCTTGTACGCTACGAACCAAGGTCGCCCCCTGACGAATGAGTTGATGACAGCCCGCAGAGTTAGCATCGTTAATCCGTCCTGGTAAGGCAAATACTTCACGATTCTGTTGTACGGCATAACTGGCACTGATTAATGAACCACTTTTAATAGACGCTTCAGCCACCAGTACGCCCATGCTTAAACCGCTTATAATCCGATTTCTAGGAGGAAATAAGCTGGGTCTTGGAGTGGTTGTTAGTGGGTATTCACTTATCAATACGCCCTTCTGATCTAATAGCTGTTCAAACAATGAAGTATTCTTTTGCGGGTATAAATGCTTTAACCCCGTCCCCATCACCGCAATGCTGGGTGTCATATTAGAAGTTAACGCGCCTTGGTGTGCCGCGGTATCCACCCCCATTGCGCCACCACTAACAATCGAAATACCTAAAATGGATAATTCATAAGCTAGATGGAACGCCATATCCCGCCCATAATTCGAACATCGCCGAGCGCCGACAATGCCAATTTTAGGCGCTGTTAACGCGGACAAATTGCCTCTTACATAGAGTAAAACGGGGGCAACACTGATCTGTTTAAGCGCCTCAGGGTAATCAGGATGTGTTGGTAAAATGAGGTGATGATTCTTCTGGTCTAACCAGGCTAGGGTATCCTGACGTTTCTTTTCCTGTTCATCACTCAACTTGCCAGTCGATAAAAACGCCATGGCTTCACGTGCGGTGATATCTGGCCACTTTAAAGACCTTAAAACCTCATAAGATAGTACGGAGTCCAATTGCTTTGATTTAATGTTAGACGACTTAAGATGATCCTCTAATACATAGCGATCTAACATTAAGCTATGAGGATGCGTTTCTTGCGACTCATCTAAATCTGATAAATAGGCAAATAATCGAGATAATCGAGCTGGACCTATGCCTGATAAAAAGCTCAAGCAAAGCCAATCTTCTTGACATAAAAGGAAAGGGCTAGACATTGTTTTTCGCATCCTTGCTAAGGTCGTTGTTGCTACTGGCATCCTGCCGAGTCGCATTTTGATGATTTGATATCGTTAAAATAGACCACAACTATTAAACTCATTGAATCATATTGGGTAAAAAACCGCCACGAGAAGACTGCCCAATCCCGCTACATGCGTTACAATACACCTATTAACCTATGCAGTGCATGGAGACCCCTTCACTTCTTGCTCTCCTTTTGCCTGCCAACCATTTTAAAAGAGATTATTGGAATACATCATGGCGGTTTTACCTGTACTTGAATACCCAGACCCACGCTTACGTAAAATAGCTGCACCGGTCAGCGACTTTACGGATGAGCTGCAAACCACAATCGATGACATGTTAGATACCATGTATGACGAGAATGGCGTTGGTTTAGCGGCGACTCAAGTGGACTACCATTATCGAGTGGTAGTAATGGATCACTCAGAAGAGCGTAATCAACCAATCGTGTTTATCAATCCTGAATTCGATGTTTTAGACGATGAACCGAATGAGTTTCAGGAGGGCTGCTTATCCGTACCAGGGTTTTATGAACACCTATACCGTGCAGCAAGAGTCAAAGTGAAAGCATTAGATCGACATGGCAAGCCATTCGAAATGGATGTTGATGAACTAATGGCGGTGTGTGTACAACATGAGATTGATCATCTAGATGGCAAACTGTTTGTTGATTACTTATCACCACTTAAACGTAATCGCATTAAGAGCAAGTTAGAGAAGGCTCACAAATTGGCACAGAAAAACGCCAAATAAATAGGCCATCCTTGATCTGCTGCCCTACAAGACAACAATCATTTGAACTTCGTGAGTACAGATCTCACTACAAACCCGTTATTAAAATCAGGCTTTTGGCCTGATTTTTTTGTTAAGGAATATCCAATGACATCATCACCTCTTCGCGTTGTTTTTGCTGGAACACCCGATTTTGCAGCATCTAGCTTGCAAGCCTTAATTGAGCATAAAGATCTCAACCAATATCAGTTAGTGGGTGTTTACACTCAGCCTGATCGTCCTGCAGGCCGAGGTCAGAAACTCGTACAAAGCTCAGTAAAACAACTGGCTGTTGAGCATGGCATTCCAGTTTATCAGCCGATAAACTTCAAACAAGATGACGATAAGAAAGTGTTGGCTGAGTTAAATGCCGATATCATGATTGTCGCAGCGTATGGCATTATTTTGCCAAAAGACATCCTAGACACTCCGAAGATGGGTTGCATCAATGTACACGCATCCTTATTGCCTCGCTGGCGCGGTGCCGCCCCCATCCATCGCGCTATTATTGCGGGTGATCAGCAAACGGGGATCACTATTATGCAGATGGATGTAGGGCTTGATACAGGTGATATGTTGTTAAAAGCACATTGTGAGATTGGCTCAACGGAGACCTATGCTTCTCTCCATGACAAGTTAGCCAAGTTAGGTGGAATAGCACTGATCGACGCCATAGAGAAACTCAAAACCTCTGAGATCACGCCAGAACCACAAGACGAAGCCAACACCTGCTATGCAGCCAAGCTTACCAAACAGGAAGGCAATCTTGACTGGTCACAAACAGCGGCCTTGCTTGAACGTCAAGTAAGGGCCTTATCACCTTGGCCAGCAGCGTATAGTTTTAGCCAAGCTGGTAGCATGAAAATTCATGCGGCTGTTGCTGTTACAGCGTCATCCGCTTCAACAATTCTTTCCCCTGGAACTATTTTAAGAAGTGATAAAGAGGGCGTCCTTGTTGCAGCAGGTGAAGACGCTTTGTTAATTTCTGAGTTGCAATTTGCTGGCGGCAAACGCTTGAAGGTACAAGATGCACTAAATGGCAAACACAAAACCGCATTGGAAGTTGGTAAGCAATTCTCCGCTATTGAGCAGGCAAAACAATCATGAACCAACTAGATCAAGCTTCAACGCAAGCGCCACGTCAGGTAGCCATTCAAGTATTAACCAATGTATTGCTACAACAGGGTTCATTGAGTACTCAACTAAACCGATTGCAGACGCAGGTAACCTCCGATCAGCAAGCCTTATTTAAGGAACTTTGCTTTGGTGTTTGCCGCCAATTCCCTAAGCTTAATAGCATTGCTCTGAGCTTATTGGCACATCCTTTTGAAGAGAAGGATACAGATCTTTATGCTGTCTTGCTTTTAGGTCTATATCAACTGTCCTACATGAAAACGCCGGATCACGCAGCGGTAAACGAATCTGTTGAGGCTTGTCGACTTCTTAATAAAGATTGGGCGACCAAACTTATCAATGCCGTATTGCGTCGCTACCAACGAGAAGAGCTTGAGATTATAGATAATCTTATGCAGATGCCGTCCGTCGAATTTAATCATCCAAAATGGTTGGTTAAACGCTATAAGAAACATTGGCCGAATGCTTTCGAGCAAATTATAGAAGCCAGTAATGTTCATCCGCCGATGTGTATACGAGTCAATCTGGACAGAGTTTCACGTGAAACATACCAGTTAACCTTAAGTGAATTGGGTATAGAAACCACACAAGGTGGCTTATCTGACGCTTCTTTGTACCTATCTAAAGCAGTATCTGTTAATCAATTACCAGGTTTCGACGATGGCCTTTGCAGCGTTCAGGATGAAGCCGCTCAGTTGTCTGCTCAAATTTTGAACCCAACCATGAGTGAACGAATACTCGACGCTTGTGCCGCACCGGGTGGAAAAACAGGGCATTTACTAGAATGTTTGAGTCGTTCTCAATCCGAAGAACAGAAAAGCAACTCAGTATTACCCTCACTGACGGCTATTGAATTAGAAGCCTGGCGTCTTGAGAAGATCGAATCCAATCTAGACCGCCTTGGTTATTGCGCAGAATTAATGTGCGCGGACGCCTCACAAACAGAAGAGTGGTGGGACAATCAAGCTTACGACAAGATCCTGCTGGATGTACCTTGTTCAGCCACTGGTGTAATTCGCCGTAACCCTGATATAAAACTCAACCGAAAACCTGCAGACATTGAAGAACTGATCGTTATACAGAAACAAATTCTTAACAAGGTGTGGGCGACACTAAAGCCAAATGGCTATTTGCTTTACGCAACCTGCTCTTTGATGCCAGAAGAAAATGAGCAACAGATCGCGGCCTTTTTGTCAGAACAGTCCGATGCCAGTGAAATTAAACTAAATCATTTAAACGCCAACTTAAGCCTAAATTGGGGTCTTGAAGTAAGCCATGGCAAACAACTGTTTCCGACACTAAATGGAAATGATGGCTTTTATTATTGCTTACTACAAAAGTCTGCTTAATTTTTTCTATTTGGGTTTGATCTACTAAGATTTATTTAATACACCAAGACCTGAAATCTAAAAGCCTCAAAAGCCTCTTAGCCTAATTTCACGAAGCAGAATGTTTCATGTGAAACACAGTTAAGAGGCTTTTCACATTCATAGAAACAGATTTAACAATTCAAAAAATGGAACAGGGCATCAAGAGTGAAAATAATTGACCTCTAAAAATAATTATCAGTATTTTTGCAGATCAAGTTAAATAATCTTAGTTATGTAGGTAGACTTTACTACTAGGATTATGAGTTTGTATTCGACCAGATACGATTACGATGAGCTTCTAGTCGACGTTCTAAAACTGAATTGAAAATTGAATAAGAAACAGTAGAGCAATAGACGAGCTCTGCTAAGGCAAAATATGAAAATCATCATTATTGGAGCCGGTCAGGTTGGCGCGACTCTAGCAGAGAATCTAGCAAGCGAAGATAACGACATTACGGTCATTGATACTAATTCAAATCGCCTTAGAGAGCTACAAGACAGATTAGACATACAAACAGTAGAAGGCAGTGGCGCACACCCTGACGTTCTTAACCAAGCTGGCTGTAACGATGCTGATATGCTCATCGCAGTAAGTAATCAGGATGAAACCAATATGGTGGCCTGTCAGGTAGCGCATACCTTGTTCAAAACGCCGACTAAAATTGGTCGAGTACGCTCCAGCGCTTATTCACGCTACCCTGAACTCTTTTGCGATCAAGCCTTACCAATGGACGTTCGAATCAGTCCGGAAAAAGAAGTTACCAAACACCTTAGCCGTCTAATCCGATATCCTGGTGCATTACAGGTCATGGAATTTGCGGAGGGCAAAGTACAGTTGGTGGTTGTCAAAGCAGAAAAAGGTGGCCCACTGATTGACCAACCTATCAGTTTCTTGAAAGAGCACATGCCCTCTATTCAAACTCGTATTGCGGCAATTTATCGTGATGGCAAATCCATTTCACCTGACGGTAATACCCATATTCACGCCAATGATGAAGTATTCTTTTTGACCGCTCAACGAGATGTACTCGATGTGATGAGCGAACTGCGTCCACTGGACACCCCTTATCGACGCATCATTATTGCAGGCGGCGGTAACATAGGCGAACGCTTAGCACAAAGCCTCGAAAAAGAGTATCGCGTTAAGATCATTGAACGAGACCCAGAACGTTGTCGCTACTTATCTGAAACCTTGGACAATACCATAGTGTTGAATGGTGATGCTTCCAAACAAGAGCTGCTATTAGAAGAAAACATTGAATCTACAGATGTCTTTTGCGCGCTGACCAACAACGATGAAGCGAACATCATGTCTTCTATGTTGGCGAAAGTATTGGGGGTTCGAACCGTCATGACCATCATTAACAATCCCGCTTACGTGGACATAGTACAAGAGGGCATGATAGACATCGCCATTTCGCCTCAGCACACCACTATCAGCTCCTTGTTAAGCTACATTCGACGAGGCGATGTGGTCAATGTGCACTCGATGCGAAAAGGCGCCGCAGAGGCATTGGAAGCGGTCGCCCACGGGGACTATCGTTCTTCTAAAGTCGTCGGGCGCAGCATTGCCAATATTAATTTACCTGAAGGGGCGACCATAGGTGCCATCGTAAGAGAAGACGATGTGATCGTTGCCACCAGTGAATTGGTCATCCAAGCCGAAGATCACGTAATTATCTTCGTCACCAATAAGAAACAGATTCCAGCCGTCGAGCAACTGTTTCAGGTAGGCTTAAGCTTTTTCTAGTGTGCTCATTCTCATTGACCCTTGTCTAGGATACCGATTCTAGCCTTCGTCATCGCACACCACACATAACATTCAGCCGTTGTCTGGCAACGCATAAAGACGCCAGAGATTAGGACAAAGATATGCATTTTAAGGTCATCCTACGCGTTATTGGTTTATTGGTTATGGTTTTCAGTGTGTCACTGATTCCACCTATTATCGTCTCGCTAATCTATTCTGATGGCGTATTGATGGCTTTCTTATATGCGCTGGGCGTCAATCTAGTGGGTGGTTTTTTACTTTGGTTTCCAGTTAGAAAAGAACGGGGCGAGCTCAAGATACGTGATGGTTTTCTAGTCACCGTGTTATTTTGGTCTGTTCTAGGCCTATTCGGATCTGTACCTTTTTTCCTTGCCGAAACCCCTGATTTAACCTTTACCGATGCGTTATTCGAATCCATTTCAGGACTCACTACCACAGGAGCGACCATTCTTACTGGCATAGATGTTCTGCCCAAATCCATTCTGTTTTATCGTCAGTTGCTAACTTGGTTGGGTGGTATGGGTATCATCGTGCTGGCTGTGGCCATCATGCCAATGCTAGGCATTGGTGGTATGCAGTTATATCGAGCGGAAACTCCAGGTCCAGTAAAAGACACTAAGCTCACACCACGTATCGCCGAGACAGCAAAAGCCCTTTGGTATATTTATGCCACTTTAACGTCTGTGTGTGCCTTAGGGTATTGGATTGCTGGCATGAGTTTGTTTGATGCCATTTGTCATAGCTTCTCCACTGTAGCCATTGGGGGCTTCTCGACTCATGATGACAGCATAGGGTATTTCAATAGTGTCGCCATTGAGATGATATGTACCTTCTTCATGATAGTGTCAGCCTTTAACTTCGCATTGCACTTTTATGCATGGCGACATAAAAGCGTTTGGCATTACTTTAAAGACCCAGAAGCGCGTTTCTTTCTACTGATCCTCAGTTGTACAGTTATCTTGTCAACACTGGTTCTGGCCATGACAGCGACATTTGATTGGACAACATCCTTGCGATATGCCGTTTTTGAAAGTGTATCCATTGCCACCACATCAGGATTTGGTACGTCTGACTTTTCAGCGTGGCCTCACTTTTTACCCTTCTTATTGATTGTTACCTCCTTTGTCGGTGGCTGTGCCAGCTCAACCGGTGGTGGTATGAAGGTCATTCGTATTCTATTGATACTCAAGCAAGGAATACGTGAAATTCAACGCTTGATTCATCCTAATGCCGTCATTCCAGTTAAAGTCGGTGGAAAAGCCGTACAAGAACGTGTGGTCTCCGCGGTTTGGGGCTTCTTCTCAGCCTATCTCTTGGTCTATGTTATTTTGATGATAGGGCTTATGGCAACAGGATTGGATCAAGTGACGGCTTGGTCGGCGGTAGCAGCAACACTAAACAACCTAGGCCCGGGATTAGGGGAAGTGGCCAGCAGCTTCACCAGCATAGGCGACCCAGCTAAATGGATGTTGTGTTTTTCCATGCTATTAGGACGCTTAGAGGTCTTTACCTTATTGGTTCTGTTTACCCCTATGTTCTGGCAAAAATAAGGGCTTAAGCAGATGACCCCAGCAATTAACCAGTTAAAACAGCGTAAAATTGCTTTTACGCTGCATGAATACGAACACGACGCGCACTGTGAGAACTTTGGTGTAGAAGCGGCCATTAAGTTAAACCTCAATCCACAGGAGGTGTTTAAAACTTTATTGGTCACAGATGAGAAGCAGTTCTTCGTTGCCATTGTACCCGTCACCGGACAACTTAACCTGAAACGAGCCGCCACCGCCTTCGGTGTTAAAAAGCTGCAGATGGCCGAAGTAAAAGAAGCGGAACGATTAACGGGATATCTGGTGGGTGGCATTAGCCCTATTGGCCAAAAGAAAGCGTTAATCACCTGTATTGATGAGACAGCAAAAAACCTTCCCATTATCTATGTCAGCGGTGGCCAAAGAGGCTTGGACATAGGTATTGCCCCAAACGATCTCGCCAAACAATGCCGTCAAACAAACTTTGCTAACATTGCTCAACCTCACTGAACTTAGAACCATTAATTGATCATAAAAGAGACTCGTTATGACTCAAACCAAGCCCATCATCCTATTAGACAGAGATGGGGTGATAAACCAAGATTCTGATGCTTATGTAAAATCCGTCGAGGAATGGCTACCGATTCCAGGTAGCATCAAGTCCATCGCAGCTTTGTCAAAAGCAGGCTTCAAAGTGTTTGTCGTTACCAATCAATCTGGTATTGCTCGTGGCTATTATGATGAAGCGACTCTAAAAGCCATGCACGATAAGATGATGACATTAGTCGCAGCAGAAGGTGGGACCATTCAAGGCATTGAATATTGTCCTCATGGACCTGACGACAACTGTCGGTGCCGTAAGCCTAAAAGCGGCATGATAGAGAAGATAGAAACGCAGTTGGGCGTCAGCTTCGATAGCACGCCAGCTATCATGGTAGGGGACGCTTTGCGAGATTTAGAAGCGGGTCAGGCCAGAGGTTGTAAAACCGTATTGGTGCTCACTGGCAAAGGCCGACAAACCCAGTACAAAGACATCCCATTTGCTTTTGAAGTCTATACCGACTTAGCGGCCTTTAGTATTGCATTATTGCACAAGTATCAATAGCCAAAACAACAGAGAGTATGTAAGTAATCACATACTCTCTGTTCTAAAAAAATCATCTGGTCATGTTTGACAAACGGAACCAACTCAATGATATCAAAATCGCTAAACAAGCCAATAAATAGGGAAATGCCGACACCCCAAACAGTTCAATAATCGGCCCCGTTAGAGTGGGTGCTACTAACGCTCCTAAACCACAGCAAACAAACACCATCGCTGTTCGTTTACCATTTAAAGCCATGATGCTATTCGCATACGAAAACACCATGGGAAAGAAAGCAGAACAACCTAAACCGAGCCATAAAGCCACCAATACCAATGAAGCTTGCGTTAACAACATTACCAAAACCGCGGAAAAACTAACGAACAATAAGAAATTTACCCCTTGTTGAGGCGTAATAAATCTTAATAACGGCACAGATACTAAGCGTCCAAGTGATAGGCTAACAAAGAACCAGGTCACTAAAATCGCTGCCGTATTTTGCTCAACACCGGATAACACGGCATAAGTACTGATCCAACCAGCAATGGTAATTTCGAAGCCAACATACAGGAATATCACGGTCACAAAGGCAATAAAGGTCGCCTTTTGTTTAGTCTCAGGCACGACCTCTTGCGCTCTTGCTTCAAACGTGGGGCTCGGTTGACGCCACAACAATAAAGGCAAAAAGACAGCGTAGATGGCCACTAACCAATATCCAGCACCGTAACCTTGTCCTAACCATCCAGAAAACACCAAAATCAAAGGCGCCAACATAGAACCCGCACTATGGCATAAATGCAGCACAGTGACATATGAGCCCACTTTTTCTTTATGCAACCACAGCATCATCATGTTGCCACCCGCGTTGGCAGAGACTTCTGTCGCACCCAGCAGGAAGAACAAGACCACTAACATGGTTAAACTAGTGGAGAAGGGGACAAACAGCAACGCCATAATCATAATGGTCAGCATCAACACAATATAATGATGTCCTTGCCAGCGATCGTACATGCGGCCCGCTAACAAAGCGCCAAGAATATTGCCAATGGCCCTAGCGGTAAACACCACAGAAATTTCAGTCACACTGGCATCAATGAGATCCGCTAAGTAAATTAAGCTTGGTCCCAGTAAACCAGAAACCGCACCAATCGCTATGAACATAGCGCAATATAAGCTTGTACGGGGAAGTTCTTTCATCGCAGTTCATCCAAAAACATATTGATACGTCAGTCTATTCAATGACTCACAGAAGATTATTGTTGTTCACAATCTGCTGGATTTAATCATGCAAGCTGATTAAATCCTAGGGCTTTTCAAAACTCATTGGTAGCTGAGGATAGATCATTGGCAGCGCCTCTCAATTAGATGATAATAGTTATTATTTAATGTTGTGCCAGATGCCCATATGACAAACCAAGACAAGTTGAATCGCATTGAAAAGGTACTCGACTATATCCATGACCATTTAGATGAAACCATCCATGTGGCCGAATTAGCCGAGAAAAGCTGTTGGTCACGCTGGCAGTTTCAACGTGTCTTTGGTGAAGCCACTGGACTAACAGTGGCCCAATACACTCGAGAACTAAGACTTAGCCATGCTGCAGAGTTGCTTCTTTCCAGTCCGCAACGACATTTGGACATTGCGATACAATGTGGGTTTGATTCGGAAATCAGTTTTTCTCGCGCTTTTAAACAGATGTTCCACACCACACCAAGAGATTATCGCCAGCGGGGCGTACGCCAAGGTTTACGCACGCCTTTGCAATATCGACAAGCCAATCATAGAGTGGAAGCCCCCAAAGCCTTTACCCAGATTCGCATTGAAAACCGCAGCGCCTTTCAACTAAAAGCACAATCCGACTGGGTTTATGGGCCCTTTTCTAATCAACCGGACTTTCAATATAAGGTCAGAGAATTATGGCGCAAAGTCGACGGTGAGTTAGTTAAAAATAATTTAGAAGGGCAGCCTATTGGTGTCATTGATACGAAATTTTGTCCCCATCATCCTGAACAAATACACTATTGGGCTAGCTATCTCGAACAAACCATGCTGCCCGAAGATTACCCTACTCTAACTGTACCTGCTCAGGAATATGCTGTTATACCCGTTCACGGTAAAGTTCAGGCCATTGAAGAAGCCGTTCGTTGGTTTCTATTTTATTGGCTACCAGATTCTGACTACAACGGCGTATCTGGTTTTGAGCTGGAAATGTATCAATCCAACTATGATCCAGCCGACCCAAACAGTTATATGGAATATTGGCTTCCCATAGAATCGAGAAAGTAGAGCAAGAGTTATAACTTGCACCAAATCGTTAAGTTTTCCAAAGACGAGATCAATAGAATGAGAGTCATTCTCATAACTAACATTATTCTCGGAGCAACAATGAACTCGACTCAGTCATTTCGACCTACTTTGATCGCCCTGGCAATCGCCATTGCGACAGGTCAAGCCATCGCTGAAGATACTATTGATATTAATGACCTAAGCACCCTTGAAGTGAAGGGCCAAACCTATCGGAATACCGCCACAAAAACCCAGTTGGATGCAGAAGAAACACCGCAAGCCATCAGTATTATAGAATCAGAAACACTTGAAGAGCGTGGTGTAGAAAGCTTATCGGAAGCGGTTCGATATACAGCAGGCGTTCACAGTGAGCTTCGCGGTGGCTCAATCACACGCTTAGATTTATTCAACATTCGTGGTTTTGATAACACACTGGTTTACTACGACGGTTTACCTTTGCTATCTAACGGCAACAATTTACAAGCTCAAATCGATGCCAGTGCTGTTAGCCAAATAGAAGTATTCAAAGGACCTGCTTCTACTTTATATGGCAGCATGCCCCCTGGTGGTATGGTCAATATGATCAGCAAAGCTCCTCAAGTCACTAGCCAAAACTCTGTTGAAGTCACTGTAGGTAGTGACAATAAAAAAGAAGCTTCATTTGATTCAACTGGTTCCATCAGCGATGCCGTTAATTATCGATTAATCGGTCTTGTCCGTGATAAAGATGGTCAAGCAGATACTACTACAGAAGAGCGAGTTATGATTGCGCCTTCATTAGACATTAAAGTCAGTGAAGATACGCTTGTGAATCTCAATATGTACTATCAAAAGGACCCAAGTATGGGGACTTTTGGTGTACTACCTGGAGTAGGGACCATTTATGATAATGAATATGGGAAAGTGGATTCAGATACGTTTTTGGGTGATGTAGATTTCAATACATTCGAAAGAGAGTTTTTGATTTTAGGTTATAAAATTGACCATAAAATCAATGACACTTGGAGCTATTTGCAAAATGCTCGTTTTACCACTGCAGAGTCTTATCAAGAAATGGCTTATGCAACAGGTCTACAATCAGATAACCGCACAGCTAATCGATTCGCTTATATAACCGATGAAGAATCTGAAAGCTTCAGCATTGACAACCAATTTTCTGGTGTCTTTGACATAGGGAATGTAGAACACAATGTGCTTTTCGGAGTCGACTACTTACAGACCAAGTCAAACTTTAAATATAAGTATGCTACCGCGGTACCCACAATTGATTTGTACAACCCTGATAACAATCAATTTACGGCAAATGACTTAACTTTTGTTGATTATAGTGATCATGACTACGAAAGCTCGCAATTAGGTTTATATCTACAAGATCAAATGCGTTTTGATCAATTAATCTTGATTGCTGGAGGTCGGTATGACCAATATAAATACGACGAAAGTGGTTTGAACTATGGTTCTGAAGCAACTAGAGACGTAGATCAGACGCATTTTAGTGGTCGTCTAGGCACATTGTATGAATTCGAAAACGGTGTATCCCCTTTTATCAGTTATTCTCAAAGTTTCGAGCCTATCATTGATACTCGAAATTCAGGAGAAAACTACGACCCAACAACGTCTTCGCAGTGGGAAGCCGGCTTGAAATACAACGCAAATGGTTTTAATACCAGCTTGGCTGTCTACGAAATCACCAAAAACGATTATCTAACAACGGACCCAGATGATGTTTACAGTAAAACTCAAGTAGACGAAATTCGTTCTCGTGGTATTGAATTGGAAGTCCAAAAAGCGCTAACAGAAGAAATTAAACTATCAGTCGCCGCTAATGTACAGGATGTTGAAATTAATAAAGATGAAACTCGACTAAAAGGCACAACACCGATTCGTATCCCTGAAAAACAGCTCAGTACTTGGCTGTCTTACAAACCGGCATCCGGGAAACTGGTTGGAGCAAATTTAGGAGCGGGCATTCGTTATGTCGGAGAGATGCAAATGGATGCTGCTAATTCGGATACTATGCCATCCTATACTCTTGTTGATGTTTCGGTAGGCTATGATCTAGCGCAACTGTCACCTAACTGGAAAGGAGCAAGTATTCAATTGGCCATTTCAAATCTGCTTGATGAAACCTACTTCAGTTGCTACAGCACAACAACCTGCTGGTTCGGAGCAGACCGTTCTTTTGAACTAACAGGGCGTTATGAATTTTAATGAGGTTAAAACTAGATGGCATCTTATCTAGATGAGTTATTTCACACTGCTCGACATTTGATTCCCGTATTGGATGGTCAACGCCCCAACCAAATGCATCATTTAGAGACAGCCAAGACTCAAGCTGATTCCCCCGAGTCTTGGCCTGACACAGCAGAACTCATTGCTTCTCTTCATCACACGATCAGTAAGGCGCACCCGAAAACGGGTTCGCCTTACTGGCGTATTCGCAACTGGGGATTGCTTTGCTGGCAACCTATTTATTTAGCCCTAATCTGCGTTTATCACTTACGCGCCGTACCAAGTAACATCGCCACTATCAAACAAAAACAAGTGGGGGAAATGGTTTGCGGTTATCAACTGGCAGACGATCAATGGCTCGACCAAAGCTCACATGCGGCATTGATTGAACATCTAGGTCAGGGCTTACATTCGTTATTCCAATCCTATCAGTCAGAGCTGATTGCCCAGCAGGGTGGTCGTCCTATCCTTTATCAAGCCTTATTGGCTGATCAACTGATTGAAACCATGCTGTATCTACAAAGCTATGTGCAGCAACAAGATCAACAGAATCATAATCGCTTCAATTTAACAGCAGAATTTCATCTCTGGGCAGACATTTTAGCCTTACCCACCAAAGCCTTACAGCGATTACAAGAGGATCAAACAAGCCAAGCTCCCATGTTTGTTCGGCAAACCTGTTGTTTACATTTTCGTAGAGAAGAAGGTAATTTCTGCGCTTCTTGCCCTAAAAACAACAAGCCAAATAAGAAAAAACAAGCCTCAAAATAAAAGTAAGCACTTACTTTCTGGCTCAACTATAAAACAAGTTTTACCTTTTTATGAAAAATAACGGTTATTTTTATACTTACCTTTTTGTATGTACTTACTAAAAGTTTGTTAGTGATGTATTCTGCTTTTCATCAAGTTTAAACAACTACTCTATAGGAGATACATTATGATCTTAGTCACAGGTGCAACAGGTCAACTTGGTAACCTAATCGTTAACAACCTAATCAAACGCGGTACCCCTGCTAATCAAATCGTCGCTGCCGTTCGTTCACCAGAAAAAGCGCAAGCTCTTGCGGATCAAGGTGTAGTAGTGCGCAAAGCCGATTACTCAGACCCAGCATCATTAGACGCCGCGTTCGACGGTGTTAAACGCGTGATGTTAGTGTCTTCAAGTGAAGTAGGACAACGCTTTCCACAGCACAAAAATGTCATCCATGCGGCACAACAAGCCGGTGTTGAATTGTTGGCCTATACCAGCATCATGAGAGCTCAAGAGTCACCACTTGCCTTAGCGGAAGAACACATACAAACAGAAAAAGCCTTGATCGCATCCGGTATGCCTTTCGTGCTTCTGCGCAATGGCTGGTATTCAGAGAACTACACAGGGTCGATTGGTATGGCACTAGAACATGGTGCGGTATTAGGCAGTGCAGGAGAGGGCAAGTACGCCACCGCCACTCGTCAAGACTATGCGGAAGCCGCAGCTGTGGTCATCACAGCTGACAACCAAGCAGGTAAAATCTATGAGTTGGCCGGTGACCAAGCTTTCACTCTTGCGGAATACGCCGCCGCTATCAGTGAAGTGACGGGCAAAACGGTAGTTTACCAAGACCTTCCAGCCGAAGAGTACACTAATATCCTAGTCGGTACTGGCCTGCCAGAAGGCTTTGCAGGCATCCTTGCAGATTCAGATGTAGGTGCTTCAAAGGGCGCTCTGTACAGCGACAGCAAAGATCTAAGCACTTTAATTGGTCGTCCAACTACGCCTATCGTAGACAGCATTAAAGCCGCTCTTTAGACGTGCGTTGATAGCATGACGCTCCAACAAGCCCAATCCGTTTATGCGGGTTGGGCTTTTTTTGACACAAAAAAGGGCTAGACGAAACGTCTAGCCCTTTCGGGTTTTCATCGCATCAAATGTCGCTTACACGTCTAAGTTAGCGACCGTGAGCGCATTGTCTTGAATGAAGTTACGACGTGGTTCCACTTCGTCACCCATCAAGGTGGTGAACATCTGGTCAGCGGCCACCGCATCGTCGATGGTCACGCGTAACATTCGACGCGCATCTGGGTCCATGGTGGTTTCCCATAGCTGATCCGGGTTCATCTCTCCCAAACCCTTATAGCGTTGGATGGTCATGCCACGGGATGCTTCTTTCATTAACCAGGCTTTCATCTCTTCAATTTGAGTGACTGGCTGACGACGCTCACCACGCTGAATGTAAGACTCCTCGCCAAACAACTCTGCAATGGTTTCTGACATCGCCACAATGCGTTTGTATTCTGGCGAATTAAAGAACGCAGCTTCAAAACGATAACGATTCGACACACCATGAGACATGATGTCCACGACAGGTAAGTAAAGACTGCGCTCTTCGTCTTTCTCAACAGCAAAGTCAAAGCGGAAGCCTGTACGCGCATCTTGAGGCATTTGTTGGCGAATCTCTTCCACCCAAGCGGCCACAGCGGCTTCGTCTTTCAAATGCTCTTGCGTCAACTCTTTGCAGTACAGAAGTTTACCCATAACATCTTTTGGATACACACGAGCCAAACGATCAACGTCTTCTTCGATGTGAATGTAGTCACGTACCAATTTCGCTAGTGGCTCACCTTGGATACCAGGTGCATCAGCATTGACGTGCATATGTGCACCGTCTAACGCCACTTCAATCAAATGCTGATCAAGCGCCGCTTCATCTTTGATGTACTGCTCTTGCTTACCACGTTTAATCTTAAACAAAGGTGGTTGGGCAATGAAGATGTGGCCGCGCTCGATGATTTCAGGCATTTGACGGAAGAAAAAAGTCAGTAGCAAGGTACGAATATGTGATCCATCCACGTCGGCATCCGTCATGATCACGATGCTGTGATAACGCAGTTTGTCCGCATTAAATTCATCACGACCAATACCACAACCTAAGGCCGTGATTAAGGTGCCTACTTCAGCCGAAGACAACATCTTATCAAAACGGGCTTTTTCCACGTTCAAGATCTTACCTTTTAGTGGCAAGATGGCTTGGGTACGACGATCACGACCTTGCTTGGCCGAACCACCAGCGGAATCACCCTCCACTAGGTAGATTTCAGACAGAGCAGGGTCTTTCTCTTGGCAGTCAGCCAGCTTGCCAGGCAAACCAGCGATGTCGAGAGCCCCTTTACGTCGCGTCATATCACGTGCACGACGAGCCGCTTCACGAGCTCGCGCAGCATCAATCATCTTGTTAACAATGATTTTCGCTTCGTTTGGTTTCTCTAACAGGTATTCAGCGAAACGTTTCGCCATCTCTTGTTCTACCGCAGTTTTCACTTCCGAAGACACTAACTTGTCTTTGGTTTGCGAAGAGAACTTAGGATCAGGCACTTTCACCGACACAATGGCGGTCAAACCTTCACGAGAGTCATCACCTGTCGTCGCCACTTTTTGTTTCTTCGCCAAGCCTTCTGACTCAATGAAGCTATTCAAGGTACGGGTCAAGGCGCCACGGAAACCGGCAAGGTGAGTACCGCCGTCTCGTTGTGGAATGTTGTTGGTGTAACAGTAAATGTTTTCCTGAAAGCCTTCATTCCACTGTAATGCCACTTCCACCGCGATGCCATCTTCTAGGTCATCACGCTGACAGATAAAATGGAAAATGTCATTGATTGGCGTTTTGTTGGTGTTCAAATGCTCTACGAAAGAACGTAAGCCGCCTTCATAATTGAAAAACTCATCTTTACCACTGCGCTCATCTTTTAAATGAATCGCCACGCCAGAGTTCAAGAAAGATAATTCACGTAAACGCTTCGCTAGGATATCGTAGACAAATAAAATGTTGCTAAAGGTTTCTGCAGAAGGTTTAAAATGAACCGTTGTACCGGCACCATCCGTATCACCAACAATGGCGAGTGGTGCTTGCGGAACACCATGAACATAATTCTGCTCATAGATTTTGCCGTTTTTACGAATGGTTAATGTCAGGCTTTCCGATAGGGCGTTTACCACGGAGACACCCACGCCATGTAGACCACCTGAAACCTTGTAAGAGTTATCGTCAAACTTACCGCCAGCATGCAATACTGTCATGATGACTTCGGCCGCGGAAACGCCTTCTTCTTCGTGCATGTCGACAGGAATACCACGACCATTGTCCGAAACCGAAATGGATTCGTCTGGGTGGATTAGCACGGTAATGGTGTCACAATGACCCGCTAGGGCTTCATCGATGGAGTTATCAACCACCTCAAAGACCATGTGGTGTAAACCTGTCCCATCATCCGTGTCACCAATATACATACCGGGACGTTTACGAACGGCATCAAGCCCTTTGAGCACCTTGATACTGGACGAATCATAATTATTTTCACTCATTTAACTCTCCTGCAAACCTTTGCTCAATAATGACAACTCGCCTTGCTGCATAACAAACTGACGAACGTCTGTGCTGTCGGCCCAAGTAAAATCCGTTGTGTCAGGCTCAACACTGGTAATAAAAATTTGACTGTTCAACGACTCCAACAACTGACAAAGTTTTTGTCTATGTTGGCTATCGAGTTCAGCCGGTAAATCGTCCACTAAAAATACAAGGGGACGACCCATATCAATTAACAATTGCCCTTGGGCAATTTTCAACGCCGAGACCACAAGCTTTTGTTGGCCGCGTGACAGCGTGTCCAACGCATCTCCCGTCGCAGTCTTCACCCTTAAGTCGGCGCGCTGCGGGCCAGTATGGGTGTAACCCAGCTCGATATCTCGTTCACGTCCGGCTTCAACAGCCATTGATAATGTCTTTTGCGCATCCCAACCCTGAAAAAAGTGCAGGTCCACTTTGAGCGCATCCGTTAACAGGGATAATACTCGGTGAAATTGCGGCGTCAGCTTCTCAACATACGCTTTTCTCGACAGATTGACTTGCTCTCCCAGTCGGATCAATTCTTGATCGAAAGCGGACAACAAACTGGCTGAGATTTTACCACGTCTGAGCAAGGTATTCCGCTGTTTTAATGCTTTTTGCCACCCTCGCCAAGCAGAAATAAATTCATGATCAAAATGGAACGCTCCCCAGTCGATGAATTGTCGTCTAATACTTGGGGAACCCTCTAATAATCGGAACGCATCTGGGTTGATTAATTGCACCGGCAGACGTTCTGCCAACTCAATCACAGATTGCGCTCGTTGTCCTTGAATACGCACATCAATCTGTCCATCACGCTGACGCTGTAAACCCACTCGGGTGGTGCGGCCATCCGCTTGAGCAAGTTGAGCAAAGATCAAACACGCCTCATTATCATGCTGTATGTAGGTTTTATGTTTGTGACTGCGAAAAGATCGACCAAAGGATAGAAGATGAATGGCTTCTAAAACCGAGGTTTTACCACTGCCATTTTTCCCCACAATGAGATTTACTTGAGGCGATGGTTCAAAGCGCACACTAGAAAGGTTGCGAACATGAGAAATGTCCAAACGCACCAGCGGCATAATCGTTAAACCTTGATCGGGAGAGGAACGGCCCGCTTGCTGGCGCAAGCGGGTGAGTACGCTAAGATATCAATACGCTATTATAAGCGCATTGGCATCACAACATATTGTGCGGCATGACTCTGTGCTTCCTCAATCAAGGCACTGCTGTTGGAATCATTTAAGGATAAACGCACTTCTTGTGAGTCAACCACACCTAATACATCCAACAAATAACCAACATTGAAGCCCACTTCCATATTGTCGCCTTGGTATTGAACCAAAACCGACTCTTCGGCTTCTTCTTGCTCTGGGTTATTGGCAAAGACTTGCAACATGCCGTTAGATAAAATCAAACGCACACCACGATATTTTTCATTGGAAAGAATGGATGCTCGAAGGAAAACCTGACGCAATTCCAAACGATCGGCAATGACAATTTTTTCATTATTGCGTGGAATCACTCGATGATAATCTGGGAATTTACCATCCACTAATTTAGACGTGAAAACATAATCTGCCACTTTGGCACGGATGTGGTTCGTACCAATGGCAATTTCTACCAATTCATCAGTATCACTCAACAAACGGTTGAGCTCCAAGACACCTTTGCGCGGCACAATAACCTGCGTCAGATCACCACTAACTTGAGCGTCTTCTACCGCCGTCGCCAAACGGTGACCATCTGTTGCGACCACACGTAGTTGACCATCAGCCACTTCCAACAACATGCCATTTAGGTAATAACGAACATCTTGGTTAGCCATGGCAAAACCGGTGCGATCAATCAAACGACGAACACTGTTTTGCGCAATAGCAACGGTCAGGTCACCTTGCATGTCTTGGATATTCGGAAACTCATCTGCTGGCAAGGTCGACAAGCTAAAACGTGAACGTCCAGAACGAATCACGGCTTTTTGCTCATCCAAAGTGAATTCAATCACAGCGCTATCTGGCAAACTTTTACAAATGTCCATCAACTTACGAGCAGGTACCGTAATGCGACCTTCTTCGCACTCATCGAGTGGTACATGACCAACCAATTCGACTTCCAAATCGGAGCCCGTTAGCGTCAATATTTGGTCTTTAACTTCCACCAAAACATTGGCTAATACCGGCATGGTTTGTTTGCGTTCTACAACGCCAGCCACTAGTTGAAGTGGTTTGAGAAGTGTCTCGCGGACGACTGAAAATTTCATTATTTTCCTCGTAAACTCAAAGTCTTAGACCATTTAGGTGGTCAGAATTCGCATCAATTGTTTATAATCTTCACGGATATCCGAATCCGTATCTTGTAGCTCTTTAATCTTACGAATCGCATGCAACGCCGTGGTATGGTCACGACCGCCAAAGGCGTCACCAATTTCCGGCAAGCTGTGATTCGTTAATTCTTTCGCAAGTGACATGGCCACTTGTCGTGGACGTGCCACAGATCGACTGCGGCGCTTCGATAATAAATCACTGATTTTGATTTTATAATATTCCGCTACGATACGCTGGATATTATCAATGTTCACTAGCTTGTCTTGCAAGGCCAAAAGGTCTTTTAATGACTCACGAACAAAATCGGGAGTAATCGCTCGACCAGTGAAATGAGAGTTGGCAATGACTCGCTTCAATGCCCCTTCTAATTCACGTACATTAGAACGAATTTTCTGAGCAATAAAGAACGCCGAATCATAAGAAAGCTTGATGCCACTTTCATCCGCTTTACGCATCAGGATAGCCACACGAGTTTCTAACTCAGGAGGCTCAATAGCAACCGTTAGACCCCAGCCAAAGCGAGATTTCAATCGATCTTCTAAACCTTGGATTTCTTTCGGATAGCGATCACAAGTGAGGATCATTTGCTGGCCACCTTCTAATAAGGCGTTAAAAGTATGAAAGAACTCTTCTTGTGTACGATCTTTGCCGGCAAAGAATTGAATATCATCAATCAGCAAAGCATCAACCGAACGGTAGTAACGCTTAAAATCATTAATGGCATTAAGTTGTAACGCTTTAACCATATCCGCCACAAACCGCTCAGAATGCAGATACACTACTTTCGCGTTAGGGTTATGACGCATTAATTCGGTGCCTACGGCTTGCATTAAGTGGGTTTTACCGAGTCCCACACCACCGTAAATAAACAATGGGTTATAGGCACCACCCGGGTTTTCAGCAACTTGCAAAGCCGCTGCATGGGCTAATTGGTTCGACTTACCTTCAACAAAGTTATCGAACGTAAAGGAATTATTGAGGTTAGCGCCGTGGTTGATACCGCCTTCGACTTGCACCTTGCGCTTTGGCGGTGTCAGTGGCAATTGACCTTGTTCGTATGGCTCCGGATCTCCCTTTAAACCCGCTGTCGATAGGGTTAAAGGCGCTTCGAACTCCAAATCTGTATGCGGCGTGTCTTCTTCATCCATTAATCCAAAGCCAGGACGATAGCCTGATTCAGACACGGTCTCGGTATTAAACGAATTAACCGGTGGCTTTTGATGAATGGGCGGCGGTGGAGGTGTTGGGGCGGCTGTTGCAAAGCCTTGCGATTTAACCACCAAGCTTAACGCTGGCGCGGGATCATCACCTGCAAACTCAGATAATAGCTCTTTGATACGAGTTTGATACTTGTTACTCACCCAATCCAACACAAATCGATTAGGCGCACTTAAGCACAGCTCGCCACCGGTGAGCATTTCGGCTTCAAGTGGACGAATCCAAGTGTTGAACTGAGATGTGGAAAACTCACTCTGCAAGCGTTGCAGACACAGATTCCAATGCTCCAAAGACACTGTAAACGTACTCCCTGGTTGAGTGACAGACAAGAAGCGGATTTTACCTTGGATAAGTTGAGTTATCCACACATTAAATAAAAAAATCCTTGGTGGCGGCCGAGCGCGAATTTGTTAATAACAATAATAGTTATGCACACCGGTAGATAAAAATCATTTTATGTGCATAA